>NZ_JAMXLR010000055.1 GCF_024054565.1 Aeoliella straminimaris | reverse complement strand
ACCACTCTGCACCTTCCGGGTGTTTAAGACCATTTGCGGACCAGCCGCCCTCAGGATAGCAGTCTCGATTTCTCGCTCATGGTTCTTGTCGTTGATGATGTAGAATGAGAAATAGTGCAGCTCCTGCGGGTAGTTCCTCTTGTGGGTGCTAAGACGGGTAAATATTTGGCCGCGACCGCCATAGCGAGCAACCCCCATCGAGTCGTGAGCCAGATATACACCTTCAAGTAGGTATCCGTGCGCAATTAAGTCCTTCATAATTCCCGACAGAGCTTCAAAGGGGATTTTTTCTGCTACAACTTGAAAGATCGGTTGTACTTTATGCGGGCGTCCTCGCCCCGGCTTGAGACGACCCGTTCTCACCTTCCAGCCGTGCCCCTGGATTTCTAGCGGATAATACACCTTGGTACTTGGTTTCTTGGCCGTATTACTCATGGTGCGTATTCCTTATCGATTGGATTTAGTTCGAGCACGCCGCTGGACGCTCGCAGATCAGTCCGAGGAGTATGTAGAGCCGTGATCGCCATGCTATTTTAACCTGGATCTAATCAGCACTCGTGCGTAGCTTGTCGAAACGAGGCGTAGCACCGCTAAGAGCCAAACTAGACTGAGGGGCAGCCCACCCTGATCCACTCGCGAATTGACTCGGCGTCCCAGAATACTCGGCCGCCTAAATCAGGCCGCGCGGGCATTGTGCAATTCTCGGCCGAACGGCGGATGGTCGACCGGTCCGTATCGAGATAGAAGATTTCGGAACCTTGGTCGCACCCATGGAGTACTAAGTCAGAACATTTATTGGAGGAGAAGGACTCGTACATGCGGAGCAAATCCACAGGCCGACCTTAGTGTGGCTGAAGCGACCGCAGCCGTTCTCGACCGAGCAGCCGCTGCAAAGATAAGACACAAGAGTGTTATGCTAGATGGTTCGGGCACGAATGTGAACGACAAATTATCTATCCCTTCAGGGTCGGTTTCCGAAGTGACTTGAAAGAGAGCGTAGGAAAACGATCCGATGCCACCTCCCACTTGTAGGTGGTTGGCTTCTCCTCCGATCGCGTTGTCGATAGCATCGTCCAATTCTAGAACGCGGAACTCCCCCGATGTTCCAGTCGACTCTAGCGCAACGAGCCGCACTAGGTCTCCAGGTTCAAATTGATGTATGTCGATGAACAGCCCCACATTTGTCACAGGCTGTACGAACTGCATCAGCAAATCGCCAGGGTAGCCTCTGTCCCGTGCGAACGCCAAATTGGGAGGCGACAGCGGGCCATTGATTGACTCTTCGACTTGGAACTCGTCGAGGGGATCATTTATCGAAAATACGCTCCCCACGGTCAAACCATTTGGCGTATTACACGTTACGAAGGTGACACCATGATCTATCAGGACATCTCCGGGAAGAGCTCCGGGTGTCAGACTATCGAAATCGATGACCACAGGTGCCGCCATTGAATTTGGTGCGCAAACACCAAATTGTAGGACGATCGCCAAAGACATTAATCTCACAAGTTGTTTCATAAGTTCCCCCTCCTTCTCGTTATGGAGTGATACTTTCTTGGGCTTGGTCATTTTTGCTAGCTGAAACGCGGGACGCAATGAGCTCAGGCCAACAGAACGACTATTTGGCCTGAATATGGACAAGGGAATAATTCAGACTGGAACCAATCGCGACCCTGGGGGTGCGGGTAAAAAGCTGGTGGCGCGTACTCCCCCCTACCCCCTTATGCGTTTGCTGCCAAAAAATGTCCGCGGCTGGGGCTTCGGCTGCGCGCTGAAGCCGACCAGAAACTGATCACCCCCCGGGGGGTACCATGATCTTGGTTTGGCCGAGTCTCCGACCGACACCTAAATCGGCCGTATTTTTTGGCAAAAATAGAGTGTTTTGCCGACGGGTCCTTTCCGCGGTATACCTGGGGGACCGCCGAGCCAAATCGAGGGAGATTCGCGCACGCGTTGGCCAAGACTCGGGTAGTAGTAGCAACTACTGGGGGACGGACTATCTCTAGCACGCGTGCGATCGGCTAGCACCCCCCACGCGGCGCGGCGGAGGAAGGACCCAAGAGACCGGGGGGCTACTGTCGAAATCGATCAGGGTTTCTCGCCGGTGCTAGTTCGCACCATCGCCACGATGCCAGCCCGCACGGCCTCAGGCAGTTCCGACCACCGCTCGACGACGAGGGACAGATCGGGGGCAATTGGGGCCGAATCTGCATCAACTGCGCCGCATTCTGCGCCGCGGGCATCGGAAAACGGCGAATTTCCCTCGTTTCCTGGGAATCGTTCGAGTCCCTCATCGCCCACTGTTTGAGTGTTCAGTAGTTGCAAGAGCTGTAGAACCTATGCATTTCCTGACCCGGCCAATTTGCCGGCAAGTGCTTGCAACTTCACATCAGCACTTTGCGCAGCGCGCTCGGGGCTTCGGGCCGCTTCTTCGTAATGGTCGTCCGTAACCTGTCGGTAATGCTTGTTGGCCACTTGCTGTGTGTGGCCGAGCCAAGCTGCCGCGACATGGCCCGGGTACTTGTCGGCCAACTCGGTCGCTATGCTGGCCCGCAGGGCGTGGAACAGCTTGGGCCATGGCTTGAGACCCGCGTGGGCGATGATCTTGGTCATCGTGGTCCGGAAGTTCGCAGTGGCGTCGCGCTGCTTCGTAACTACATGCTCGGCCCCCTCCTCTGCTTCGTCCCACGCTTGATTAAGAACCGGCACCAGTTCCGGGAACAGCGGAACGACCCGCATCTCGTGGCCAACGTGGTGCTCGGTCTTCGGGCTACGGACGATCATCCGGTTCTGGTCCCAGAGGATGTCGCCTCTGGGCCGGTTGCTGTTGATTGCCGATAGGGATTCTGATCGAACTTTGACCCGCGACGAGCTGAAACAATGGCTTGCCGTACAGGAAAGTTTGATGGAGACGATTGTGCGGGGCAGTGTCGTGGATTTTGGCGCTTGGTCATTTTTGAAATGATCGGCACTTCCCACGACGGAATGCGGTCAGCTAGCGAACGTGTCGAAGCATCCGCTCAGCTGAGAGAGGATGAATTCACCAAGTCCAGTCACCATCTGCGGATCGTCGTCGGCCGCGGTTCCCCCAAGACACTCCTGGCAACCGAGGCAACTGAAGGCCCAACTTTTTGGTTGCTTTGGATCGAAACAAGGACGGGAGCATTACCAAGGGTGAACTCCCTGCCTATCGAGATGTTTTCAAGAAGCTGGATCTAAATGGCGATGGAGCCATCGACGCGAGTGAGGCCGCTGTGTCTCCTATGGAGTAATGAGCGTGCCGGCGAAGAAAGGGGTGAAAAAAGTCGTCACCAGCAACTCGCACAAGCCATACTGCAGCGGCAGTTTTCGAACTCTACTGCGCTGTCACTTGATCATTAGTGGGACGGATCGACTCAAAATACGCCCGCACGGTTTCGCGATGACCCAAGGGGAGCGGCTCGCTATCGAGCACCTCTTCCATTTGCTTGCGATACTCGGTGTATCGCTCTTTGTAACTGCGGGCAGCGTCCTGTGCCGCCTCGTTGGCGGCCAGAGTCTCGCGTTCGCTTGGTCCATCTCCGGCGAGGCCAGTGAGGTCTTCGTCGCGGCGGGTCGAGTCGAGCTTGGTCTTGTCTTCGCCGAACGGTTTGTTCGACGCGGCTTTCCCGGCCTTGTTCGAAGGGCTGTTCGATTTCTTGGCCATGGCGTTTGGGTTGCTGCACTGCCCGTTACCTTGGCAGGAGCACTTGCACTCGGCCAGGCGGTTCAACTGGCACGCCAGGCACTCGGATATGCTCTTGCGGACGCCCTGCTTACGGCAAACGCCTGCCGCATCGCAGAAGCCCGACTTGCATTTCGATTCGTTCTCGTTTTCGAGGCCTTCGACCATCTGCTGTACTGAATTGCTGAGCTTCCCCTTCTTGCCATCGCCGAGCTTCTTGCTGAGCTTGGCCAAATTGGCCGCCACGGCATCTCGCTGCTTGCGGTCCATCGTCGAGGCGTCGATCTTCTCGAGTTCCTTGGCCGCTTGTTCATAGTTGAGGGCTTCGAGCGATTGGCTGGCCGCTTGTGTGGCATCAGCGTCCTGCAGGGCTTCGGCCAACTGCTGCAACTCGGCATCCACGCGCTGCACGTCGAGCTGCTTGGCGGCAGCGGTTAGTGCGGCCTGCATCTCGGACAGTTGCGCGAGGGCCTCCCGCTGGTCGGTATCGGGTTCTTTGAGTTCCTCGATGGCTTGCTGCATCTCTTCGGCGAGCTTTTCGAGTTCCGGGTCATCTGTCTCTTCGGCCAGCTCTTCCAATTCCTCGAGCAGCGTTTCCTCGAGCACGCTAGCCTGCTCCAGCACCACTGGCAGCGGCCCCGCTGGCAAGCTGGCCTGGGAGACGGTCGGAGGTACATTGAGGAACAGCAGCACTAGCAAAGCTCCAAGCGCTGCGCCTGCAACCGGAGTCAGCCGGGGCGATTTCCAGGGCGCCGCCGTAGCTGGATCGATGCCACTCAGATGGTCGAGCGTGTCATGAACCTGCAATGAGTGAATGGGATCGTGCTTGTCCTGCAGAGCAAACTCCATCGCGGTCACCGTGCGATCTTTCAATCCGAACACACGATCGACCAATTGCGCGGAAGAGTGCCAACTGGCTGGCCAGACCAGCCCGATGAAACATCCCAAACCTGTGAACACCGCCAGCACCAATAATGCATCGGTTGCACCAACCGTCACGCCCAGCCAGCGGGCAACCAACATCAGCGACCCAACAATACTCCCCAGCAACAAACCGAGAACGCCCCATCGCAGGGCGCGGTCAAGACGCTGACGTGTGCGAACGGGCGCCAGGATGGCTTGGATTTGACTCAGCATGACCTTGCTTTCAATGGACAATGATCACGAAGGGTAAGTGCGGCGGCATACCGCAACGCTTAGAGGTTATCCGATTTGGCTTGCTCGAAAAAGTCTTTTGGGAGCTTTTCTGGCCAATTGCCAGATAACTTCACGTTTCGGACCCGTACGTGGTAGCTGGTAGGGTCGTGGAATAGGCCAAATCGGCGGTCTAGGCCCTGTTCCCAAGTTCGTCGATAGACCGGCTTGCCGTTGATCGAGAGGGTGATCGTGTCGCCATCGAGCTCGATTTGCATCTCGTTCCAGGCTCCCTCCTGAAGTTCCGGCGGCGCCAGTTGTTCGGCAGCCGGGTCGATCACTCGATTGTCCTGTGCCACGCCCGTCCAGGCAACATTGTTGCACGTGAGCCAATGAAGCGCCACTTCCTCGGCATCGAGCAGCATGCCAATCCGGCCAACCGTTGGCGTCAAATGGAACTTGCCGGGTTCGTAGTAGAACTCGAGGGTAATCTTTTCACCATCACACAGTGGCCGCATATACTGCAGCACGGCTTCACGGCGTTTCTCTTTGTAGGGCTCGGAATCGGCGTCTTGGCCCTGCATATCTCCGCCCTCAACAAAGTTCACACTGCAGATCTCACCATCCTCGTACCGCCACTGTGCTCGCGGATGCTCAACCTCTTTGGCGACGATGCTTCGGCCCTCCGACAACTCGACCTCAGGCAAGAGTCCTCGATAGAACTTGGCGGTCCACCCCACAAGCAGTGGCGAGACCAGCTGGACCTCGCGCGGGATCTGATAGTCGCCAGTTATCTGGACCTCGTCGAACGACGTAGCCCGGAACGAATAGCACACCATGGACAGGAATGGAAACGACGCGTGATAGTCACCCAACTCCGTTTCGAACGCATTGTCTCCCACGACCAGGCTCATGCGTCCGGACTGACAGTCAAGGCGATATTGGTTCATCGTATCCGCCTTCATGGTATCGGTCTTCAGTTCCTCCTCGCCACGCTCGCTGAGGCCCCTAAAGAGCAGTCGCCCCTCATGGCGCAGAAACTCCACCACCATTCCCCCCAGGCTGGCGGCGCCTTCTTCCCATCCGGCATCCTTCATGCGGAACGTGACGGCAAAGTCCCCTTCGAGTGGATAGCGGAGCAGCAGGTAGGAGAGATTCGGCCCCGTTTGGTGCCCCCAGTGGCCTGGCTCAATTTCGACCCAAGTCGAACGCGGATATCGACCGTCTCGCAGGTCGCCAATATGGAGATCATTGCTAACCACCCAGTGGGCCAAAGAGGTATTAGTACGAGAGCCGCGATTCTCATCGAACTGCATTTTCAGACGTCGCAGCCATGCCACCTCGTCGCCCTGCAAGCGGTCCTGAGCAACCTTGAGGCGTTCATTCACTAGTTTCTGTGCCTGCTCGTGCAAATCCGGATCGGCAAGAGCGTGCTGCAAAATCTCAGTATCAAAATGATGTGCCCGATCAGCATCCATTGCCGGAATACGGAGTCGAACATCACCACCATCCTGTACTTCGGTTAGGAGCCCTGCCTGCAGCGGTTCGTCCTTGGCCAGCAGGAGCATCAGGCGTGCAAGATCGGCATCGTCGCTCTTCTGGTCTTCGAGTTCCGCTATATGTTCGAGTATCTCCTTCTCTTTGCCCGCGGCCAACTGCTCACGCAGGGTCCACTCGATAAGAGTCAGACAGATCCGGTGGTCTCCCGCTACCCCATGTGATGGAAGGGCGTCGGTGCCATTCGCCGATTCGAGAAACAACTCCGGAATCTCGTCGGTGGGAACTAAGTGAGAGCAGTCGTGGACTCCCAATGCCGGAATAGTCCAGGAGAGCTCGCCTAGAGCTCCACGGCGTTCTTCGTGCGGGAGGCTCAGCAGTCCCTGCATCATCTCGTGGCCTGGGTCGACGAGTTGCCGCAGATCGATGCCGCCGTATTGATTGTCGGTTGGGAACGTCGCCAGACGCCGCACGCAAGCCGTGCCGAGCTTGGCGTGTCCCTTTTCAAAGGCGCGGCGTGCTGCCAGGGAATAGAGGTTCGCCTCGCGCGAGGTGACGTAGGACTCGTTGCCGGCTCGGATCTCGTCGTAGTACGACATTGAAAGGTCGGCGGCCGCTTCAAACCGCTCCACTTCGCCCGACTCAATCGATTGCTTGAGGTTCGAGGCAACCAAATATTTGAACCATTCGTTGGCGCCCCAGCGAGGCTTACCACGAACCTCGCGGAGCACTGCATCGGTAAGGCGCCTAGCAGCGGGGGAGTCATCGCCCAGCTTGCCGACCAACTCCCATGCGCTGCCAATTAGCAGTTCGGCGTTCGGCGAGTTGACCAGCGAGGTGGCCTGGGACGCCATCCGCTCGCACACCTCTTCGGCCGCTTCTTCCGAGGTCGCATCGTCGGAGGCCAGGACCGAGTCGATTAACAGCACCGTGTCGGCAGCCCCCGGCAGACGCCGCCGGGCGTCGAGGGTAGTGTTCAGATCGTCGAGTTGGTCTGCCTTACGCGCCCAATAGACCAGCGATTCGGCGCCCGATTTTCCTCGCGGGGGCTTCTCGACATCGATCGACACACTGCCATACGACATCGAAGTGGAAGGTGGCGGTAGCGTCGAGTAAGAGAATCCTTCGTTGGGACGGTCTGGCGGAAATACGATCGTTTTCCACACTTCGTAGGCGGTGGCCGGGTCGATCTCGGCCTCTTTCCAAACCTCCTGAAGCTCCTGCAGCCGTTTGGAGAGTCTCTGCTGTGCATTGTCGGTCGGGTTGTTGCTGCTGGACGGACTGGCTCGCACCACCGTGTTTTGCTGTGGCGAGCCAAGAATACCTCCCAGGTTGATGCTCGCCACCGGAGGTCCCTGTCGGCAGGCCCGACGCATCGCTTCGGTCGACACGTCGATGGCTCCGCCACGTGCCGCCATGATGGCCAGATCGATCGCAGCCAGGCAGCGATTCGCGTGATCCGACTTTTTGTCCGATGAGCTTTGGCCGTTGTTCAGGCGTATCACTTGGCCGTTCGACGATGGGGCAAGACCACCAACTGCAATCATCCCAACCAAGGCAAGTGCTGCCATCGACCCTGTGGGTACGCGGTTCGTGTTGGATCCTTGACGATTCATGATGACTCTCTTTGTGGGGAGAACGCTCGCTGACGATTGGATTACCAGGTTCTTGAGAAGCCAACCCTTAGGTGCCACTGGCGGCGTTCTCCTCGGGGGTGTCACTGGGTGGTAGCAATTCGTCGAGCGTGCTCCAGAAGATCGAGCGTGCTCGTTCGGGTTCGTCTTTGGCAATTCGGCTCGCGATCTGACACTGCAGCGATGTGGCCAGCGACTTTTCGCCGCACCGCTCGGCCTCAGCGGATGCACGCTCCAGCATCCGGATGATGTCCTTGCTCTCGGCCACCTCTTCGGACAATTGCAGCGCTGCCATCCCCAGTAACAGCTGATCGCTGAGTGCCGATTCGTCGCTCTTGGCGTCGCCGGATGGTGTAGCGGTGTCGTTCTGGGACTGCCCCTCCTCGGTGTCGCTCGACTTTTCGTCCGCAGCGTTTGACGATTCTGGATGGTCGGCCATCCACCCGACGATCGCCTCGGTTGCGAGCTCCGCCTGCTGCTGGTTCTCGGTGGAATTGCTGATCATCAGCCAGGTCACCAGCGACTTGAGCGGCATCGCATTCGCTGTGTCGGCGGGCGAGTTCTCGTCGAGCCACTTGGACACAGCGGTCCTCAGCTCCTCGTCCCCTTTGATCTTCTCCGTGAACTCTTCCAACGGCATCGTTACACGCACGTCGATTAGCGAGCGCTGCTTCACTTCAGGCGTCGCCAGGTAGGCCCCTACACCGATATCGGGCGTGCCATCTTCGCTTTCGGTGGCCGCTGGCCGAAGGGCACTTTCGACGATTTCTACAACCGCCTCGCTGGTGGTTTCTTTGGCGATGCGCTCCGAGATTCGATTGCGTTCATACTCAATATTGCCGCCATAACGTCCCGCTCGCTCCAATCGCTCCTCGTCGCCATAGGCATTTTGAAAGGCCAGGAAGGCCTCGGCTGGACACTTAAGATCCAGGAACCGTCGTGCCAAGCCCGATTGCGAACGTATGTACTGGTAGTCGCCATAGCCAGGATTCGACCGGCTAATTTGCGTATCGACGTCGGTATTGCCCAACTCTTCCAATAAGATGCGTCGAGATTCCGCCCTACGACCCGCCTTCTCGTAAGCATAGGAAAGAAGCGAGCGAGCCGTGTATTCGAAACCAGAGTTGCTCGATCCGGCGAGTTGCTCTTCATCCAGCGACTCCAGTAGGTCGCACGCCATGGACGGATTGTCCGCCTGATGCGTCAACTCGGACGCCAGGCACCACACAGCTTCGATGTCTTGGGCCGACTTATTCTGCTTGTCAATCAAAGGTTGCATCACCTCCCCCGCCTCGTCGAACTGGTCCGTTTTGATGAGGATCATCGCCAACAAGACACGCGGCAGCAGCACTGCCTCATCCTCTTCGAGGTGTTTTCGCATCGACTCGATGGTTCTTTTTTCAAGCGCCTCGTCTTGGGATACGATCTGCGCAATCCCATCCACAACGCCAGTCGTCCGGCCATTGCTGCTACGCGAGTAAACGTAATTGAACGAAGCTGGCCCACTCGACAACCAATCGCCCGATTCCAGTTTCTCGGTTACCGTCAATGCCAGTTCTTCGCTAACCTCGAAGTCGCGACGGGCTATGGAATACAGCATTTCCGAGAGTTCATGCAGAGTAAGTTCTTTTACCCCTGCAAGTATCATCTTGTTGACTGCGGCGTGTTTTTTGTCTCGGGCCAGTTCGTCGATGACTTCGCGGAGGCGGTAAGATTGACGGAAGTTCCCAATTCCGGCTTTCGTGATGCCTTCGGCAAACTTCTCCCAAGCATCGGCGGCTTCAATGCTCGACCGCATGGTATAGTACTCGTTGTTAAGCAGCTCGGGCGATTTGGCCAAGGCGGCCAAGTACTTGTCGACCGCCAAATCGTGCTTGTTAGCAGCAGCCAACTGGGCTGCGGCCGCCATTAGATTGCGAGGATCGGTCGGGCTCACCTCGGCCAGTTTCATCCTCAGCGAGGTCGCATCATCTCGGCGGCCCGCCGCTTCGTAAAAGGCCGACAGCTTATTGACCAGCTTGACGCTTTTCGGCGAACGCTCCACCAACTCTTCGTACTGTTCAATAAGGGGAGCTAGCTGCTTGGTTTGTGCCAGTACTCGAACCGCCTGCTCGTGCTGACGATTGCTGGCTGTGATCCGGTTTCGCGTTTCCCGAGGTTCGGTGCGGCGGATCACCTGACGTGCGATCTCAGCAGCCTGCTCAGGCTTGTTGGCCGCCACGTAGCGCGTCATTAACTCCACCAAGGTGTCTTGCTTGCCACCTGCCCGGCGGCGAATGCGCGCCATCATGCGATCGCCCAAGTCTTGCATTCCCAGCTGGTACATCAGGTCCGCCAGCTTGAGTTCGGTAGCAGAGTCGAGCCGCAGCGCAAATAGCTTTTGGGCGCTTTGTTTCGCCCGTTCCAAGTCGCCCAGCTCGAGTACGAGCTGCAAGATCGTCAGTTCACGATCGACGAGCATCTTTTGATTCGTAGGGCGTAGCTGTTCGACAATGTCCAGCGCCTCGCGAACTCGTCCCGACTCGTAGAGCAGTCGGGTCTGAGCCAGGACGACAAATTGCCCTCCAACTTGAAGCTCTGTCGCTGCCGCGAGTGACTCACGAACTTCCTCCTCATCCTTCGTCCAATACGCCACGCTGGCATTGGCCATCAGCCGGGCAAGACGGAGATAGGGATCGTCGCTCTCTTCATCAGCCCAGGACTTCAATTGATCGCGAACCACCTGAAGCTTACTTTCGTCGTCCTTGGTCGACTCGTACAACCCGTAAGTCGTCATAATGGCTTCGGTGCTAAAGTACGCGGAGGGTGGAGGGTAATCGATCGTTACCTGCACGTAGGTGCCATTCACGTTCCGGTGCGTCGAGATGGGCTGCCCTCCGGTTTGTGATCGCTCGCGCTGCGAGGGTCGCATTCGCGCTGTCTGCTCGGCCTGCCAGTGCAGCAGGGTATCGGTGCTATCGATGGCGCTGTCGAGTTGATCCTGCTCAACCAAATGTTCCACAAATGCCATGAACACCGAACCGTAGCCACCGCTTCCACTGGTCGTCGGCTTCAACTCGTGCAGCGCTTCGGATAACAGCTGTTTGGCTTTTTCGTCGATCTCCTTCGATGGCTTGCTAACGTACCGATCGTTCATCAGCAAGCTCACCGCTTGCACCAAGGCTTGCCCCGAATTGTTGGAATTGCGAGCCTGATTGATGTATTCTTCGATCATCTTCGTTGCCTGCTCCTGTCGATCGGCGCGGGCAAACTCCGAAGCGGCCATCAGTTCATAGTAGTTCACACCATTGGTGACGCTGCCTTTGGCCACTTCGCACCATTGTTTGAGCTGGTCGAGTTGTTCATCATCCAGTGGCTCGAGTTCACCGCCTTCGGCGTTTTGCTGACGCTGACGTTGACTGATAAATTGCTGCATCATTAGCTGAGCGGCCCAGGCATCGTCTTGCGAAATGAGCGCCTCGAGGCATCGCTCCATCTCTTCGCTATTGGCCGAATAGTTAACTTGCGGATTGTCCCACACCAAATAGAAGACAGATCGCCACAATCGATCGGCATCGCCTGATTCCAGGGCTTTTTCTACGAACTCGTCGATAAATTGCTTCCCGTCGAAGTCGTCGTCCGCGGTGACGAAGGGCATGCAATAGGCGATCGCCTGAACGTCTTGAAAGCACGATGGCGTGTAGGCGGAACGCCCGGAGTACCGGAATGCATCGTTCTCACCGGGAAAGAACAGGCCTTTGATCTGTGAAGCAGCCTGGACCAATTGCCTTGGTTGGCCCAAAGCGGCGTAGGGGTCGTAGTTGTTGGTGTTGCGTCCTGCGGCTCGACGTTCGATGGCTTGCTTGACCTTCGCCGTTGGCTCGCCTGGATCCTCCGACATCGATAGAACCTGCTGAGCGGCTCGATTGGCCTTCTCGTTCTGCGACAACTTGCCGTATACGATCATGGCTTGCCCCAGCACCTCCCAATTGTTGGGCTGGGCAGCCACCGCCTTGTCGACAAGCTTCGCCGCCGCTTCGAGTTGTTGCTTCTGAATCAGGTTATCGATGGCGTCGCTGAGCGACGAGGGATCGCTTTTACGCTGCGATAGCTTCAACCACAACGCCTCGGATTGTTCGATGTCCCCTTTCTCGAGCAGGAGATTCGCCAGCTGGTATTCGGCCGCCGGACTGGGAGCGACGGCCACCAGCCGCTTCTGATACTCGGCCGCTGTCTCGAGGTCGTACTCCGCGCGAGCCAGCGCGACGAGTTGTTCCAGCAGCTTCGTGTCGCGGCTGTCCTCCCGGGCAAGTTGCTCCAGCAATTGTTTTGCCTGTCCCAGGTCGCCAGCGGCTTGATGTGCAGCAGCCAGCCAAAGTTGCCCTTCGCGCGTCTTTTTTTGCTCGCGGCTAGTCAGCTCCAAACGATCCAGGAGGGCGTCGAACCGGTTGGTCCGCAGGTAGAGCTCCGACAGTTGGGTAACCGCGGCCGTCTTGCCATCCAGATCATTGGCCAGGTCGAATGCCCGCCAATATAACTCGATGGCCTCGTTGGTTTGAAACGCGTCGGCGAGTACCTTTGCCAGATGCAGGAGAGCCCCCTCGTCGTTGGGGTTGCTCCGCACACAGCGTCGCAGCACTTCGTACCCGCGTTGCTCTTCACCAACGCGGAAACACAAGTCGGCCAAAAACCGATAGTGTTCCGTATTGCCGGGCGCGGACGCGATGAGCTGCTCGGCGGCGGACAGCGCTTCGTCCGTGTTGCCAACACGCATTTCAAGTGTGGCAATCTGCTGTAAGTAAGAGCTTTGAAACCGTCTGTCGATCGTGGCCAGCTTGCGATACGACTCGATTGCCGCACCATACTGACCGCTGCGTTCCTGCAGCATGGCGGCCGTTTCCCAGACACCAGGGTCGCTGGGCGCCAGGACCGTTGCCTGCTCTGCCGCCCGGCAAGCTGGTTGGAATCGACGATCGGCTTCGCGAAGCAAAGCCAATAGTTGCCAGGCGTGGGGATCCTCCTTTGAGGGTCCGGCGACGGCATCTTCGGCGTTGGCGATGCGGTCTTGAAGCGTGCCACTCCCCTGGTAGTTCTTGATCCGCTCGGTGATCACCAATTCACGAAGTTCAGGGTCGTCGGCCAGCGGCTCGGCCAGGTCGAGCTGGGCGAGCGCCTGGTCGTATTGTTCCGCCTCGCGGAGCAACTCGGCGTAGCGAGCTCGATGACCGAAGGTGGGCTTCATCTCACAAGCACGCTTCATCACGTCGAGCGCCTTGTTGTCAAGGCCGAAGGTGCTGAATACTTCGCTCAGCCGCACGAGGTTATCGCGGGTCTCGCGCTCACCGGCCGCCAGTTCCTCCCATACAGTGACCGCCTGGTCTTTCTTGCCAAGCTGAAAGAGGTACTCTCCCAGGTACTCGCGATACTGCGGCTCGTTGGGAGCCAGGTCGATGGCCTTGTTGTAGTGCTCGATGGCCTGGTCGCTGGCCCCCGCACCACGCAACAAGTCGGTCACACGCGATACGGTCACCGCATCGTCCCCACGCTTATCGAGCAGTTTCATCCAGATGGCCACGGCCTCTTGCTGCTGCTGCTCCTTGCTACGCTTCGAATCGTTGAACACCAGTTCGCCGTATCGGACGATGAAGTCGGGATTGTCCGGCTCGAGCTCCACCAGCTCCTTCATCTCCAGCGCCGCTTTGGTGTAATCGTCGTTGGTCACCAGCGCTTCGACCAGGGCCAAACGCGGCTCCGATTGCGACGGCGCTTTCTCAATTGCCTTGCGGAACCATGTTTCGGCCTCGGGCAGTCGATGTTGCAGCGACAGGAAGTGAGCAGATCGCATCATCGCGTCCACATCGTTGGGATGTTCTTCCACCCTATCGGTGTAGTAGTTGACGAGACCGTCGATGTCGCCGCTTGACCAGAAGACCTCCTCGATGCGATTTCGAATGTCACGGTGCAACCAGCTATCGGGATTGACCTTCGCCAGCAGGGTCTCGAACTCACGCAGCGATTGCTCTGTCTGCCCCAGTTGTGCCTTGAGCTGTGCGGACCGGATGGCGATCTCCACGCGTCGGAAGCGATCGTCGGTATTCTCGACCAACCTGTCGTATCGCTCGATCGCGGCTTCGAGCGCACCTTCCTCGGCGAGAATCCGAGCGATTTCCTCCTGCACCTGGGTGTCGTTGGGAAACAGCGCTTCGAGCTCCTTCCACACTCCAATCGCATCGTCGGTGCGGCCGGTGCGTTGGAGAATCCGTCCCAGGTCCTGAAACACGGCCAGCATGTCGGCGCGAGGTGGTTTGCGCTCGATAGCAGTTCGCATGGCCTCGATGGCCCGATCGATTTCGCCCAGCAGGACCAGCGATTTGCCCAGGTAGTAGCTAGGCAACGGCTCGTCGGGCAGTAAATCCTGGGCCTTCTCGAGCGAACTGACAGCCAGTGTGTCCTGGCTGCGTTGCATCTGCACCATCCCCAGAATCATCCACAATTTGCCATCATTGGACTCTTTTGCCTCGGCTTCCAGCGACTCGCAGAACTCGTCCAGCGTGCCACGGCCGACATGGTAGCCATAGACCTTGTCGAGCGCCGTGCCTAAACGTGGCCGGCGCTTCAGCAATTGGAGAAATCGTTCGGCCGTGATGCGTTCTGTTTTCTCTGCGTCGGTTTCTGAATCGGCAGCTACGGCCGGCGGCTGAGCCGCCACGGGACCGCTCGCCCCGAGATACAGACCGAACGCTACGAGGGACAATGTCGAAAGGCACAGCAAACGTCGCATCGTGTATCCACCTTATAAAGGGCGGGTAGGAATAGTCGATTCAACCTATAGGCAGTTCAGCGGCCTGTCAAACTTCCGTGCTGCAGAGGGAGGCATTTCGCTCCCTCGAGTTCAATCTTACCAAGGTTTTCTTGGATATTCGGCAAGAAACGTGGTCGGATGGCGAACAGTCCCTACACAACCCGACGAGCGAAAGGCGATTTGTCCTACGCTGTCTGGTGGTGAGAATCGGTCATTCTTTTGGGGAACACTCTACATCCAGTGTCGTCACTCCACTACAATCGGCTCGGCGGATACGAGGTTCACTACCCGGCTCGATCAGGGACCAGAGATGGAAGACGAACATCAGTTGCGTGAGGAACTTCAGCGGTTTCGCGACGATTTCAAGCGCCTGCGAGAGGAGATCGGCAAGGTGATCGTCGGCCAGCAGGCGATTGTCGATGGCGTGTTGCTGGCATTGGTAGCGGGTGGCCACGTGCTGCTCGAAGGTGTGCCAGGGCTCGGCAAGACGCTGCTGGTTCGCACGCTGGCAAGCGTGCTGCACTCTCAGTTCTCTCGTATTCAGTTCACGCCCGACTTAATGCCGGCCGACTTGATCGGTACGAACGTCTTGCTCGAGTCGGACACTGGCCAACGGAGCTTTCGTTTCGAACGAGGCCCGGTGTTTGCCAATGTGGTTCTTGCCGACGAGATCAATCGTGCGACGCCAAAGACGCAATCGGCATTGCTCGAGGCAATGCAGGAACACAGTGTCACCGTGGCGGGCGAAACCCATCGGCTTGATGGCCTGTTCTTTGTATTGGCAACGCAGAACCCATTGGAAATGGAAGGGACTTACCCGCTGCCCGAAGCGCAGCTCGACCGATTCCTGTTCAAGCTGCTGGTACCGTTTCCCACATCGGAAGACATCGAGACCATTCTGGATCGGACCACCGAGTCGAGTACCCCCGAAACTCAACGATTGTTCGACGCCGGAAGGGTGCTCGAGATGTCGCAACTCGCTCGCCGCATCCCCGTAAGCGACGAGGTGCGTCGCTACGCCATCAACGTTGTGATGGGAACGCACCCCAAACACGAGCTGGCTGGGCCAATGACCACGCAGTACGTCCGCTACGGCAGCAGTCCGCGTGGGGCGCAGGCAGTGATTCTTGCCGCCAAGATTCATGCGGTGCTCGACGAGCGATACCATGTGGCCAAGGAAGACATTCGCGCCGTGGCGGTCAACTGCCTGCGGCATCGCGTGCTGCTGAACTTCGAAGGCCAGGCCGAGGACATCAAGACCGACGATATTATCGTCAGCGTGCTGGATCATGTGGGCAAACTTCAAGTGGCATAAGCGGTCTGAATGCTCGCTGCCAGTCGATTCACGCGGACCCGACAGGTTTCATCCATGGCACTGTTCGATTCCGAATTCCTACGCCGGCTTGAATACTTGTCGCTAGTTTCGCGACGAGTGTTTCGCGGCAAGCTGCTCGCGCAGCGGCGGACCAAGCAGTTGGGCGGCGGCATCGAGTTTGCCGACCACCGCGAATATACGCCTGGCGACGACCTGCGTTACCTCGACTGGAACATCTACGCTCGATATGGAGACGTACTTCTCAAACGCTTCCAGGAGGAAGAAGACTTGCACGTCTACATCCTGCTGGACGTGTCGCAGAGCATGAGCATCGCCTCCCAGGAGAAATTCGATTACGCCCGTCGTATCGCGGCCGCGCTAGCTTACATTGCCTTGGCCGATATGGATCGCGTGTCGATCTATGCCTACGCGGACGAAGTGAAGGATATTTTGCCCATCACCCGGGGCAAAGACCGCATCCTGAGCGTGCTACGTTTCTTGGAACGCCTGGAGCCATCGGGCGAGTCGACACGGCTGAAACACGTCGCCAGCGCCCTGGTGCAACGAGCCCAACGTACAGGCCTGGCGATTGTCATCAGCGACCTTTACGACCAGCAAGGGTTTCGCGATGGGGTCGACCTGCTTCGCTATCGGCGATTCGAACCGCACTTGATCCAGCTGCATACCGTGGAAGAAGCCAACCCAACCTGGCTGGGTGACCTGGAGCTTCGCGACATCGAGACCGGCGACACGCGGAAAGTCACCATCAGCGAGCGAAAGCTCAAGCAGTACCGCGAGGTTTTTGCTGAGTTCCTGCATTCGATCGACGCCTACTGCCGCACTTACTCCCTCAGCTGCACGCGTTCGACCATCGATCTTCCCTTCGACGAATTGATCCTCCGCATGATGCGGGCCGCAGGCGTTACCGCCTGACGTGCCGGTCTGCCTCGGTTCCTTTTGCCTCTATGAACCTTCTGCAATTCGCAAACCCGATCGGATGGTGGGCCGTGGCACTCGCGGTACCCGTTATTCTGCTATATGTGTTGCGGACGCGGTTGCGACGGCAGCAGGTTTCCACGCTATTGTTTTGGGACCAGATCTTCGAAAGCAACCGTCCCCGGGCGTGGTGGCAGCAACTGCGTCGGCTGCTAAGCCTGTTGCTGCAGCTCGCTGTGCTGGCGCTGCTGGTCAGCGCGCTGGTCGACCCGCTGTGGGACTGGCAACAACAGCGGCAACGTCGGGTGGTGCTGATTCTCGACAACTCGGCAAGCATGCAAGCGGTCGATGGCGAAGGCACCACGCGGCTGCGAGCAGCAAAACAAGCGGCCAGCGCACTGGTGCGATCCCTCCGCGGTAACGACCGCATGGCGATGCTCAGCGCCGAAGGCACTCCGCGCGTCGTGATGGGAATGACCGACCACCAAAGCGGACTGATCGAGGCGATCGATAACCTTGAGCCGACCGACAGCCCTACCTCATTGGATGCCGCGGTCACCCTGGCGAAGCGGCTGCTGTCCGACATTGAAGGGGAAGGAGAAATCATCGTCTTGACGGATGGGTGCTTCTCCGCGACGGACGAATGGGAAAACGAACCTCGATTGACGCCGTACCGTGTTGGAGAGCCACTCGACAACGTTGGCATCACGCGTTACCAGGTCCGCCGCAGCCTGCTGGACGCCGTCGGCTACCAAATCCTCGTGGATGTGACGAACCACGGCGAAGAAGCCCAGAATTGCCGGCTCGAACTCACACTGGAGGGAGAATTGGTGGATGTGATACCACTCGAGCTCGAGCCCGGCCAGACCGATACCCGCGTGATCGATCACACTTCCACTCTGGGGGGACAACTTGTCGCGGAGCTGGACGTCGATGATGCGCTCGACGTCGACAACCGAGCGGTGGCTCTGCTGCCGCGCCGCGATCCAATACCGGTGGTACTTGTCAGCAAGGGCAATCTGTTCCTGAAAAGCGTGCTCGAGTCGATTCCGCTGGTCGACCTCACTATCACCAATGAGTCGCCAGATGCCGCTCCCGCTGGCGGTGTCCTGGTGTTCGATCGGCAGTCACCCGCGACGCTGCCCGCTGGTCGAGTGCTGGTGGTGGATCCGCAAACAGACACCGACTTGTGGAAACTGGGCGAGCCGATTTCAGATCCGCTCGTTGGCAGTGTCGACTCTGACTCGCCACTTACCAAGCATGTACGGCTGACGAACGTCGCGTTTCCCGATGCACGACAACTCGATTTTCAGGTCGACGCCGCACCGCTAATCCAGAGCGCCATGGAGCAACCGCTGTTTGCCCGGCTTCCCCGCAAAGTGGGCGACGCCGTGGTGCTCACGTGCAGTCTCGAAAAAGGAGACTTACCACTACGCATCGCTTTTCCGGTGTTGATGAAGAACACGATCGAGTGGTTCATGGGTGAGCAAGGTGAACTGAGTCCTGCGATTCCGACGGGCGAGATGCTAAGCGTGTCCCTAGCCCCTATCCAAGCGGGAAAGCCCGGCACTGCCGAGCCAGCGGTCGAGGAAGCCGACCCGGAGGCCAAGGACGCGGACGCCAAACTGACCGTCGTCGAGCAAGCCCCGGAAACCGACGAGGTTCAATACGTCCTCGTAAGCCCGGCGGATTCCCAACGCCCTCTCGCCGCAGCAAGCGACCGCGCCATTATCGGACCGCTGCTGACGACAGGGGTGTGGTCGATTCACAATGGCGAAGACTACGAAAAGCAGGCCGCCAACGCAGCCACTCAGACTGACGCTTCGGTCGAAGTGCCAGGCGTCCAAGTTGCGTGCAATCTGGTAAACAAGCGTGAGAGTGACCTGCGTAGCCGAATCGACATCTCCAATATCGATGAACTGCAGTTGCTATCCCTTGGCGGCCATTCACTTTGGTTCTACCTGACGATGTTGTCGGTTGGTCTGATCGCTACTGAATGGTGGCTCTATCAGCGAAGGATCGTTGAATGAGCACCGAACACCAAACCATTGACTTCGCGCTAGAACTCTTGCGCCCCCATATGCTCTGGGTCCTTTTGTTGCTGGTGCCGGTTGGCTGGTACTTCCACCGCAGCCTCAGCGACTTCCCCTGGCCACAACGACTTGCCTCGCTCGTTTTACGCTCGCTGATCGTCCTGTTGCTGGTCCTTGCTTTGTCCGGCCTGGTGCTGCTCAAGCCGACGTCGACCATGTATGTCGTTTTCGGCATTGATCGCTCGCTTAGCGTCGACGAAGCGGCGTCAGAGCAAATCGACGAGCTCGTCGAACAGGTTGCGCAGACCGCCGGAGAAAACCGTGTTGCCTACATGGACTTCGCCAGCGAAGCGTCGGCATTGAAGGAGACGAGCGACGGCGCAGCAATCGCCGACGACGAGGCGCGTCGTGGAACCAACCTGGCGCATGCCATCGAGATGGCCACCGCTGCAATTCCTCCCGGCTACGTGCCGCAGGTGGTGTTGCTTACCGACGGCCGTGAGACTTCTGGCGACGCGGTCCAGGCCGCCGCGGTTAGCTCGAGTCCGATCAGCGTGATGCCTCTCCCGGTGCGGGACGACCCGGAAGTTCAAGTGGCTGAGGTTGTCGCACCAGCCGAAGTGCGGCAGGGTGAGCCATTCTATGTAGAGGTCGTCATTTCATCGAACCATGAGGACGAAGGCTACATCGACGTCTACCGTGGCGATCTGTTGGCAAACGAGCAGTCCGAGCCGGTGAAGATCAAGGTCGGCGAAACTCGATTCCGCTTCCGCCAGAGCATCGACAACGAAAGCCAAACCGACTACGCCGTGCGACTCCGCGACTTTGACGACTCGCTGGTCGACAACAATTCGGCTTCCGCCGTGGTGTTTGCTTCCGGCAAGCCGAGCGTTCTGGTGGTGGATGCATCCGTGAACGAGAGCAATCACTTTCGCTGGGCACTCGAAGAGCAAGACATCTCGGTGCAGGTACGCCCTGCAGAAGCGATTCCGCGTTCCCTGGCCGAATTGCAGAAGTTCGATTGCCTGGTCTTGTCGAACATTCCGGCCACCAAAATGACAATGCACCAGATGGAGATCATTCGGACCTACGTCGAAGACCTCGGCGGTGGGTTGGTCATGATCGGCGGCGACCAGTCATTTGGTCTGGGCGGCTACTACAAAACGGCTCTCGAAGAGATCTTGCCGGTCCGGAGCAACTTCGAGAAAGAGAAAGAGAAGCCCAGCCTCGCGATGGTGCTGGTTATCGATAAATCGGGCTCCATGGGGGGCGAGAAGATCGAACTGGCCAAAGACGCGGCGAAGGGGGCAGCCGAATTGCTCGGACCCAAGGATCAACTGGGGGTCATCGCGTTCGATGGAGCCAGCTACTGGGTGAGCGAGATCCACTCGGCCGCCGACAAGGGGTATATCATCGACCGCATCAGCACCATCGAGGCCAGCGGAGGCACCAGCATCTATCCTGCCCTGGCAGACGCCTACGACGGTTTGATCGGCACCACGGCGAAGCTCAAACACGTCATCCTGCTCACAGACGGCCACAGCGGCCCGGGCGACTTCGAAGGCATTGCCAACGACATGGTGGCCGCACGAATCACCCTGAGCGGTGTTGCCGTCGGCGGCGCGGCCGATCAGCAACTGCTCGAAACGCTCGCCCAAACGGGTGGCGGGCGTTTCTATCTGTGCGACGATCCGGCGAGCGTGCCGCAGATCTTCGCCAAGGAAACCGTCGAAGCGTCCAAGTCGGCGATCAACGAGTTGCCCTTCGTGCCGCTGCTCGTGCGGCCGACTCAGGTGCTTTCGGGCATCGATCTCGAGGCAGCCCCTTTTCTACTTGGCTACGTGATCACGCGGCCAAAGCCGACAAGCGAGTTCATCTTGTCGAGTGAAGCCGGCGATCCGGTCTTGGTTTGGTGGCGTTACGGGCTGGGTGTAACCGTGGCGTTCACCTCCGACGCCAAGAGTCAGTGGGCCGCTGAGTGGCTCACGTGGCCCGATTTTTCGCGATTCTGGTCGCAAGTCATCCGCCACGCCATGCGAAAAAGCGATGCGAAAGGCGTATTTGTCGAAGTTGAACGAAGCGGCGACCAGGCTCGCGTGGTGGTCGATTCGGTGGACGTCGCGGGACGGTTTATCCATGCGGCCGATACGAAGATGACCCTCATCCGTCCGAACCTGGATAAAGAGGATGTCACGCTCGAACAGACTGCGCCCGGGCGGTACGAAACGAAGTTTACCGCCGATGATCGCGGCGCCTATCATTTGGAGCTGTCCCAACAGCAGAACGGTCAGGTTACCTTTCGGCAAACGCGCGGCGTGGTGGTTGGTTATCCGGATGAGCTTCGCTTGGGGATTCCCAACGAAACGCTGATGCATCGGATCGCAGAAGTATCGGGAGGACGTTACAGTCCAAAAGTTGAGGAAATCTTCGATCCCGATGACCGCCTGGCGCGGCAAGTCGTCCGCCTGTGGCCCTATCTACTTGGAGCGGCGCTTGTGCTGTTCGTATTCGACGTGGCGCTCAAGCGACTCGACTTGGCACCGCTCTTCCGGAACGCGGTGTAGTGCCAGAGGAGGTTCACCGAGGTCATAGTCGCTGATGGGGAGATGCGCCCTTCCTTTCCATAGCGGCTCCTCTCGGTGCATTCTCTTAGCAAGCGGCCCCAGCCATGCTGACGCGTGTTTCCGCCGCGAGGTGGCAGAGGCGTAGGGTTGGCGCAAACGGTGTTCCAGCACAGCATGCTTAGGACGCGATCCATAAACCGGGCACAACAGCGGGGAAGGTTGATTGTACAAGTTGGGCTTGGTCCTCTGAAACTTGCGCTCATCGATTGCAGTTTGGCTTTCTGCGAACTCGCTGAGCCGCCAGTTTGTCGCCGCGGGCAAGATGTCCATTCTGGTGGGCATCAAACGCTAGTCAGTTGCCAGTGACTAAGCCCCGCGCAGTCCGGCCACCCTGCCCTAACGAACAAGTGGCACCGTCTCGGTTTTCGCGGAGCACCGTTCACTCGGTGTCAGGATTCTCCAGCCGCACCAGCAACCAGTTTTCGACCCGGTCGGGGCCGTAGTGCACCATTATGGGGGCTTCTGGCTGAGTGAGATTGTAGAGACCCGTCTCGATGACGATGTCCTCGCTGTCGCCAACTCTCAGGGCGACTCGTTGAGTTTCCTTATCTACCTGTCCCAGCAGGGTTTGGGTGATATCGGTGGATTCGTCGTAGAGGGTGCCACTGACGATTCCTTCCTTGTTCACCGCCAGTTGCACAAAGCGCGTGGGCTCCGTTTCCTTTTGGCTGGAGGATACGGCAAACGTCCCCAGCGGCATCCAGTCTGCCTCCTCCGCAGCCTGCTGCGTGGTTGGCGGGTCGACCGTTGCCAGGGCTGCAGCACTTGCGGCGAAGTCTTGCGGCGAGCCAACTACTTGGCCGTCGACGTAGACCGCGTTGTTCTCGTAGTAGACGTTGCCACCTGCTCCGTAGTCGTAGTAAATCGGCTCTTGCCAAACCGTGGCAGGCGCAGACCAGGTGAACCAGTTGCTCAGACCCGCGAACGTCGGCACCGTCCACCAGTAGCTTGAAGGGTAGCGGTCGAAGCAGTAGCCGTAGTGCCAGCCGCCGATGCCGTGGTAATGGCCGGCCCACCACGTGGGGGTGAAAAAGTTGTTGTAGTAATTGAAGTTGTTGAAGTTCACTCGAACATTGTCTCCCCAATTGTTCCAGCGAGCGTAGCGGCCCGGGTGTCGGTCGACCCAGTTGCCCATGCCGTAACCAGGACGTCCCGGCCGCGGCCAACGGTCGTGTACGTTGTTCCACCCTGGACGATTTGCCCATCCTGGACGGTTGTGGATGCCGCCATTGTCCCACCACCCATCTCCGGGGCGATTCGGTCGGTTGGGCCGGTTCGGTCGGCCGGGGCGATCTGGTCTGCCTGGTCGGTTGCCGCCACCAGCAATCCAGTCGGGTCGGTCGGGGCGGTTACCAGTGCCGGGTCTGCCGGGCCGGTCCCCACCGCCGCCAGGTCGACCTGGACGGTCGCCAGTGCCGGGTCTGCCGGGCCGATCCCCACCAGCGCCGGGTCGACCTGGACGGTCACCAGTGCCAGGTCTGCCGGGCCGATCCCCACCGGCGCCAGGTCTGCCAGGACGGTCGCCACCAGTACCGGGGCGGCCTGGCCGATTGCCGATTTCGCCAGGGAGCGTTGTGGGACGGCCTGGACGATTGCCAGCGCCTGGCCGGTTGCCACCACCGGCCAAGCCACCGCTGCCGCCGCCAGGACGTACCGGCCTGTCGAGTCCCAGGAAGTCGCCGATTCCACCGGGAGTTGGTCGCGAACCGGGCCGGTTCGTTCCTCCCGGTCGGTTGGCTCCCGGGCGGCCGGCTAGACCTGGCTGATTGCTCCCGGGCTTGTTGCCAATATTTGGGCGATTCGATCCAGGACGCGTCGATGGACGCGTGCCAACGTTAGGACGCTGGTTGTTGGGTCGCTGCGCCACCGAAGGACGACCTCCACCAGGTCGCGAACCGATGCTGGGCAAGCTGGTGTTCGGTCGTTGAGCGTAGGCGGGGCGAGATGTGCTGGGCCGAGACATGCTCGGTCGAGAACTTCCCGGGCGTGTTGTGGGTCGCGAACTGTAATTAGGACGCGAGCCCCGGTTGGGGCGGCTGGCAGGCCGGCTGCTTGGCTTGAGCCCACCACTTGGTTTGCTGATATTGGGACGCTGCGCAGGTCGACTTGCACTCGGCCGGGATTTTGGACGACTCGTACTGGGCCTGCTCGCTGAGGGTCGGCTTGGCTTCCTCGACGAACCACCCATTTTGGGCATGCTGGTTTTGGGGCGAGGAGCGGGACGTTTCGCCCCTCCTCCGCCGCGCGAGGCGGCCGGGCGGCCGCCACCTCTGCCTCCCCCCTTGCCTCCACCCCCGCGACCGACAGCCAGGCTGTCATCGGCGATCATCAGTACTAATGCAAAGGCAATCGAGATGACCCCGATGCGTGACGATGTATTACCAGTATGCATCACGAAGCTCCTTCCGTTTGGGGAGTCTCTGTTGCAGGAGCTTGCTCATCCGCAATCCGCACGACAGTCACCGGATCGGAAGAGGGTAAAGGTTCGCCGTCGAGCGACTCACCGATTTTCTGCACTTGCAGAGTATCGTCATCGATCTTGGTAATCACGGTGGTCCCTGACGCCAGGGTGCCGTCGCTTTGTATCTGATTCATTTTGATGATCCACTCGTCGCCGTTGTTCGACACGGTGCCATCGCCAAAGGTGCCATCAGAGTGAAATGTCCAGGTGCGAATCTGCTTGGCTAGCGGATCCCAGCCAAAGACCTGTGTCCCGGACGCATCCTCACCGTCTTCGTACTGGGCGTGGTAGGAGCGAAGCAAGAAAGCCTGGCTGGGCGACCAGCGGACCGTTGAGGTCACCGTGGCGCCATCGATCTGATCTTGCCAGGTACCCACGGCCCACTCCAGTTCTTTCAGGGCGTCGTAGGGAGTAGGTGGGGTGGGGAGATCGCGTTCGTGCGAACTGGCAATCAGCCACTTGCCGCCCTGCTTCTTCAGCACGGCGGTAAAGATGGCCTGTGTCGGTTCCCCAGGTCCCGTGATCAGGGTAACGTCCCCTTCGGCGATGGCAACATCATCGCCCACCATCTGCACGTGCTCGACCGCGCCGGTCAGTTGAGCATTTGGGAAGTCCTCAAAGAACCGCTTGAACTCCGTCAGCAATGCTTCACGGCCTTCGGTCCGCTCGCCAGATTCTTCTTGAACCGACACCGCATCGGTTGTCCAATATTCCACCACCGGCGCCGCGTCACCTTGGTTGAAGGTTTCCACGTACGACGTAAGTCGCTGCCGCACCACCGCAGCGGCGTCTTCGTCCGGTTCTTGTGCTTGGCCAGCGAGTGGACAAACCGCGATGGCCCACAGGCCCAGGATTACATGCCGCTTCATAGCTCTCGCTCCGGTGAATAGAGGGAATGCAAACGAGTCTGGTCTCATCGCTATGGCAACCGCTGCCGAAGGCGGATGGCACGAAGAGTCACGCAGCGCGAATTGAACACTTGCTGGCGCAAGGTGCAACCGGGTTTCTCGCTACCGGGACTCAACGAATCCCTGCAGTGTCGCGGCAGAAGAGTGAGACCATTGTCTGGCGGCTCCTGGCACTTGTCAACCTTTTAACTATTGAAGCAACCTTGGCAGGATTGTGGAGTGACGAGATTTCCAGGCCTCCGCGGATGCGTGCCACCGCTGCCGTGGGCGTGTACGGTTCCTGGAGGTAGTTAGTGCGATGGTGGCAGTCCGCAACGAAATGTGGCTTGTGGGGCACCTCATGCGCATAACGCGCTCCGGTCCGCATGCTAAAATAGAGGGTCCTCCAGCCTGCGCTGGATCCATCCGCTATTCCAGTCTCGCAACCTGCGAGCCGCCGTTGGCATGAAGCATCGTACAGTTTTCGAGATTCACGATCATGCAGTGGGCAGCATGGGGAGAATGCCGGAGTCTTGGTTGGCTGCGTGTCGAGTGGGTGCGGTGAATTGGGCTGTTGTACGGCTGCTGGCGGTGGCATCGATGGTCGTCGACCATGCGGCCATCATTTTTGGCGGCGGCATGGGATGGCGATTGCTTGGGCGAGCAGCGATTCCCGGGTTCTTTCTGCTGTTGCTCGCGGGGCTGGAGCGCACAAGCAGTCGCGAGAAGTACGCGGCCAGGCTGTTTCTGGTCGGTATCGTAGCGCAAGGAGTGTACAGCGCATTCTGGATGACCGACACGTTGTGCATTCTGTTCACGTTGGGGCTGGTGGTCTTGTTGGCTGAACGACGCGCCGCCGAAGTGGTGCTCGTCGTTGCGGCGCTCGCAGGTGTCGAGTGGTGGCGGAGCGATGTGATTCTCGAGGGAGGTGCATGGTCCGTGGGGCTGCTGGTGCTGGGGCATCATGCGGGACGGCGCTGGTGGCTAGCGAGCGTGTCGGCGGCGTCGTTCGCCGTGTACTTGTGGCCCTTTGCAACCTGGTGGGGCGTGGCGTTCGGCGCAGAGTCCGCCGCGTGGGCCACGATCCTGTGGTTCGGTACTCGTTTCGCCTGGGACGCACCGACCTGGATGCGCACCGGCTGGTGGTGGTACTGGTTCTATCCATTGCACATGGCGCTGTTGCTGGTACTCGAATAGTACGGGCCGCGTGATCCGGTATAATGGTCGGCAGACTTTTGGATTCTCGAGGAGCCAGGCCGTGCGATATCTTCCCGCTACCATCGTTTTCATTCTCGCCGCACTGTTGTCTTCCGCCTCGGCCACTGCCGAGCAAGTGCTGCTCATTACCTACTTCGACTCCAACGGCGAGAATGGCGTGTTCCTGGCCGCCAGTCGCGACGGACGGACGTTCTACAAGCTGAACGATGGCAAACCCATCTTCCGACCGCCACGCTGGAAGGGGCAGAGTCTCACCCGCGATCCTTCCGTGGTGTGGCACGATGGGCTGTTTCACATGGTGTGGACCTCCAACTGGAACGGCAATGTCCTGGGTTATGCCAACTCGCAGGACATGGTGGAGTGGAGCGAGCCGCAAATGATTCAGCCCTTCCCTGAAGGCCAGGAGCAACCGAACAACATCTGGGCCCCGGAACTTTTCCACGACCCCGTAGCCGACGACTTTAAAATCGCGTGGGCCTCCACCTTGCCTAGCGAACTGAACGACGACGATGGCAGTGCCGATCGGCACGGTGGCGACCACCGGATGTACTACCTCAGCACCAAGGATTTTCAGACGTTCTCCAAGCCAGAACTGCTGGTCGAGGATCAAAACTACAGCATGATCGATGGGTTCATGGTGTACGACGAGCCGAACGAGCGTTGGGTGACGAGTGTAAAGAGCGAAGTTTCGCCCGAGCGTGGTGGCAAGAACCTTCGCCTGGCATTCAGTCCGCCGAAGATCTCTCCCCGCAGCTTCAAAAAAGTCTCTGGTCCCATCGTCGGGCCGGGCAGTCCAGTGCGGTCCGATAGTTGGGCCGAGGGGGCGTCGCTCGTGCGTTGGCATGGCAAGTGGCTGTTGTACTGGGACTGCTACACCAAGCATCACTATGGTCTGGCGGAGTCCGACGATCTCGAGTCCTGGCGCGACCAGACCGACCAACTCGAGTTCCCCGTCCAGCATCCGCGGCATGGCACCGTATTCGTGGCCGACACCGAGCAGCTTGGCTGGGAACTGCCCGCCGAGTAACCCGCGATCAAGGCTTCGAGTCAAACGTCATCGAGTGTGGCCTTGGTGGCGCCGGTACTGATACCTCCGTCGACTAGTAGCGTCTGCCCCGTGATGTACTCGCTGGCGTCGGAGGCCAGGAACACAACGGATCCCGCCAAGTCGCCCGGCTGACCAGGTCGGCGCAGCGGAATGCGATCCTTCAGGTAGTCGACCCACTGCTCGTTCTCGTACAGCACCTTGTTCTGCTCGGTGCGAAACCAGCCCGGGGCCAGGCAGTTCACTGTGACACCGTGCCGGCCCCAGTCGTCGGCCAGGCTCATGGTCAGTTGCTTCACACCACCGCGACTCGCGCAATAGGGTGCAAGCCCCGCGTAGCCCATCACTGACGTGACCGAGCCAATGTTGATAATCCGCCCGTAACCTCGCTCGACCATGTGCCTGCCGATGGCCTGGGCGACGAAGAACGTTCCGCGAAGATTCGTATCGAGCACCAGGTTCCAATCGTCCCAGGTTACTTCGAGTGCCGGTTTGCGGACGTTGCAGCCTGCGTTGTTCACCAGGATGTCGATCTTGCCATAGGCAGCGATGGCGGCGGACGCAAACTGCGTGATGCTCGATTCGTCGCGCAGGTCGAGCGCGAGCGGTACGGCTCGCCGGCCGCCGGCTTCGATTTCGGCGACAAAGTCGGTCATGTCTTCCGGGTTGCGACTCGTTATCACCAGATCGGCGCCGGCGGCAGCCAGCGCACGACCAAATTGCTGGCCCAGCCCCCGGCTGGCGCCTGTGACAATGGCAACCTTGCCCGAAAGATCAAATGCGTTGTGCGACATCAAGCTATTCCATCAAGGGGTGAGGACGACTTTCATCAGGCCAGGTTCGCGGGCGTACAGACGCTCGAACCAGCGTGGGCCATCTTCCAGCGGTGCCTGCGCGGTAAGCAGCGGCGCCACGTTGATAGCGCCCGAGGCCATCAGTTCGATGCATCGCGGATAGTCGCCCTGCGAGGCGCAGGATCCGTACAGCGTTAGCTCTCGCGTTACCACCGCTTGCAGTGGAAGTTCGACCTGGGGACTTACGTTGCCGATTAACGTTACGGAGCCACCTTTGGCAACGCAGTGGATGGCCGCCGCAATGGGCTCGGTCGCCCCCACCGCTTCGAATGCTGCCGCGGCGCCTCGACCGGATGTGAGCTCTTGCACCACCCCGACGGGATCTTGTTGCTGCGAATTAACCGTGACGCTTGCGCCCAACTGTTTGGCCAGTTCCAGGCGGGTGTCGTCCAGGTCGGTGGCCACCACTTGCCCCGCGCCGGCGGCCCGCAGTGCCTGAATGGTCAACAGGCCAATCATCCCTGCGCCCACCACTACAGCCGTATCGCCGGCCGCAACCTCCGAACGATTCACCGCGTGCACCGCAACCGACACCGCTTCGATCAGCGCCGCGTGTTCCATAGGAAGCGAATCCGGCAGTCGATAGACGATCCGAGCGGGCACCGTCACGTATTCGGCGAACGCACCGTGACGCCGATAGTCGCCGCACGAGACGCCCAACACCTGGCGGTTGTCGCAAAGATTAACTTTGCCAGCCTGGCAGAAGTCGCACTGGCCGCAATAGACGGTCGAGTCGAACGTTACCCGTTCGCCCACTCTGAAATCGCGAACCCCCTGCCCTACCTGCTCAATGACGCCCGCCGCCTCATGACCCATGACGAGCGGCGGGATTCGCCGGCCGGTACTGCCGTCGTAGCCGTGGACATCGCTGCCGCAAATTCCGCAGGCCGCCACGCGGATCAGCACTTCGTCATCCAGAATATCGGGCAGCGGCACATCCGTGAGTTCCAGTTGCTTCGCGGCGGTCAGTAGCAGGGCTTTCATGGGGCGGGGCTCGTCCTGATTGGTGGGGTGTTCCGTAGCGATTCTATCGCACTCGTGACGGCCGCTCGATCTGCCTAAACCACCGGAAGCTCGATTGTTTTGCCACTAGCTTTTGCCCCACATCTTGGGTATTTACATCCATGGTCCCAAAACTCAGCTGGTAACGAAACGGCGGTCGTTCGTAAGTCCTTATTATTAAATGGGTTATGGTTTATTGTCGGGTAAAGGGCCAGGGGGTTTTCCCCCATCGGTTCACCGCAGGTGGGGAGAACTCCGTGTCGGACGATGCCACCGACTGCCGGAACCCGTCGGGGAAACATCTCGCGGGTTCACCCTTACCTACTCATCCACTAACGGCGTCCCCGAAGTTCGCCACAACGCGGCCTGCCGAACACGCTCTTATGACTCAGGAGGTGTACATATCGCCACTCATTCATTAGAGCAAAACGTCGCCTGATTGCAACCAGATTCCTGAAGGCCACGAGGGTAGCGCTTTCGCTCCGGCTGCGACTGAGCATCCCGCATGGAGGCAGCGATTCAGGGTGGGGGCGACTCGATTTCGATGCCACTGTGCGCTCCAGTAAAAACTTTATGCGAAAGGTCCAAATGCGTTTTTGGCTGGGACACAGCAACTGCTATACTGCCGACGCCTACCTATAGGAGATTGCCCGAAGGTCCTGTTCGCGGCTTTTTCGGGACCGCTTCTACGCCCAGGCGAGGCAAGCATGCCTCGCCCCTGCCCTCGATTTCAAGGAGTGCGTTTCATGTCGCTGCCGATCGCTCGTATGCCGCTGGTTGTCTTGCTTCTGACGCTTGCCACTTCAGTAAACGTGTTGGCAGCGCCCCCCAGCGATCTGCAAGAGCGCGAGCGGAACACGCCCGATTTGCCGCAGTCGCAACAGAGCTTGCCGGGCCGTGGCGGGCAGTACTGTGGCCCCGTATCGGCCAGCAACGCCCTGGCCTGGCTGGCGGGACGAGGTTACCCCGAGTTGTTGCCAGCCTCGCAACTGGAGCTCGCTCGCACGCTCGGCTCGCCCGAGCGAATGAACACGGCCAAGACCCGCGGCACCGGTCCGCAGGCCATGATTCGTGGTTTGGTCGGCTACGTACAGGAGCGTGGTTACAAGATCGAGCAAATCGATTACTACGGCTGGCGCAAGGTGAAGGGAGATTCGGTGAACGTCGAACCAGGGCATCCCAATGCAATGGAAATTGCCCGCACACTCGACACCAACTCCATCGGGCTGCTGAACGTGGGGTGGTACAAGCAAGAGGGCGACAATTTTCGTCGGGTCGGCGGGCATTGGGTCACACTGTTGGGGGCCGATGAAAACTATCCAGCCACCTTTGTCGTTCACGACCCCGCCGGGCGCAGTCCGCAGGGAACGCACGAACGGGTAACCGCCCAGCAGATCGAAACCGGCAAGTTGATTAACCCTCGGCGCAAGTCGGAGCTCGACGCAGCCGGCGCATGGCAGTTGGGAGGCGAGCTGAAGATCAACACGCGCAAAGGCGCTACCACGTCGGTGCTCGACAATGTGGTAGTGCTGCGACTCGAGTAATCGGTCGCTATCTCCTGCGAGACACGCCCGCAGCGCGACAAGCTCGCCGCAAACCGAGGGCAAAGCATCGCAACTGCAACTTGCTGCCCGATCTAGTCCTTCAGCCGAGCACCGGTGCCCGGGCCATCGGCCAGGTTAACCTTGCCGTGATCAACCACCACGCCGGTGGCGGGATCGTTGCCCAGCAGGATCGCGCCGTCCAGATCGGCAAAGTCCAGCAGCGGTAGCAGTTGCGAGGCAGCCGAGATGCCGATGGATGTTTCGACCATGCAGCCGACCATCGTTTTAAGACCCATTTCGCGGGCCTTGGTCAGCATCAGCACCGCGGGAGTCAGGCCACCGCATTTGCAGAGTTTGACGTTGATGCCGTGAAATACTTCGCCGCACGGTTCGACATGCTCTGGCACCCGGCAGCTTTCGTCGGCCAGCACCGGCAGGTGGCTTCCTTCATACACCTTCTTGAAGTCGGCGCGCGGGGCGTCGAACGGCAGGGGCTGCTCGATGAATTCCACCCCCAGGTCGGCCAGTTGCTTGGACTTTTCAATCGCTTCGTCGGCGGTCCAGGCGCAGTTGGCATCGATCCGCAGCTTGGCGTCGGTCGCTCCCCGCAGTGCTTCGATGATCTCGATGTCGCGCGGCGTGCCGAGTTTCACCTTGTAGTTGTTCCAGCCGGGGTTCTCTTTAAGATTGGCCACCATGGCATCCGTGTCGTCGATGCCGATGGTCAGACTCGACTCGGGCATGCCCGTCCACTCGAGGCCCCAGTTTTCGAAGCAGGTCTTTCCCGCCAGGCGGCCTGCCAGGTCCTGGCACGCAATGTCGAGGGCCGACAGGGCGAACATGTCGTTGGCCAGTTCCGCGACGACCGCGTTGTACACCTCGTCGCCTCGGACAACGTCCAACTGCTCAATCGTCGGGAGGACCTTGTTGATCGATGCACTGATCGATTCCAGCGTGTGGCCATAGTAGTCGTTGGCTGTGGTCTCGCCAAAACCCCGTTTGCCATTGTGCTCCATCTCGACGATCAGCACGGGCTGTTCGGTTATCGTGCCACGGGAGATCGTAAAGGGTTTCTTCAGCGGTGCGGTACGCTCGTGCAACGAGACCTTCATCCAATTACCTCGGCTCTAAATTTTTCCACAGCATCGGCCAGCACACCGGCGCCATGTCGGTAGACATCGCAGGCTGGCAATCCGAGTTCATCCTGCACTCTGCCGACCTCCTCGTCCAGGGCCGCATCGTCCAGTTTGCGGCCGTTTATGGCCACACCGATCACACGGCAGGGGTAACGCAGGCTTCCGACGGTTTCATAAAGCCGCACCAGCTCGTCCAGTGGCTTCAGCGGGACATGCGCCAGCTCCTTCACCGCGGTGCGGCCGGCCTCGTAGCAAAGCACCAATCCTTGGGGGGCACAGCCGTGCAGCAAGCCCAGGGTCACGCCCGAGAAGCTAGGGTGCGACAGGCTGCCCTGCCCTTCGATGAGCATGATTTCGGCATCCGTGTTTCGCAGCAGCAGTTGTTCGACGGCGCCGCTGACGAAGTCGGCCACCACGCAGTCCACGGGCACGCCATCGCCGCCGATCATGATGCCGGTTTGCCCGGTGGCCAGGAACCTGGCGTTGGCGCCGCGTTGCTGTAGCTCGTTGGCCAGCTCTAACGACACCACCATCTTGCCGACGCTGCAATCGTGTCCCACGGTGTGGATGCGAAGATTGTTGGCCGGGAATGTGGCGTGGCCAGCCACGGTGTGCTCGCGGTTGCGGCGAACGTCGATCAGCTTGGCTTCATGCTGACTGGCTGCGGCCACCAGTTGGCCATCGTTCACAAGAAAGTCGTGCAGACCCGAAACGATGTCGACGCCGCTCGAGATCGCCTCGAGCATGATCGGCTTCCACGCTTCGGGCAACTTGCCTCCGGCGGGCGCAATGCCGATGAACAATGCGTCGGCGTCAGGCGCTTCGGCCACCGAACCGACGACGGGAATATCGCCCCCAACTCCAAATAGCTGCCCGGTGGTGGTGCCCTTCTCGCTGCGGTCCAGCACTGCAGCGATGTCTTGCTGCCGGTAGCGGAGCAGACCGGTCGCGGTCTTCGCCGAACTGGAACGAGAGGCGCCATCGGTGAGAATCACGATATTCTTGTAGCCAAGCAGGTCGACACGCGCAGGTTCTGATTGAGAGCCGACTCCAGCGTCTGTTCTGGTGGACATCGCGCTTGGTCTGGATTGATCTGTGCGTGTCTGGAACACGATGAGGCATCCTTCGGAAAAATGATGGCGGGTGAAATGCGGGCAGCGGAGTATTGCGTCGTGCTCGAGTGCAGCGGCGTCTTAGTTACCTAAAGTACTTGCTGGACTAGCTTTGGGCTCATAGTGGGTGACGCAATAATCAGGTGAAATTGCGCACTCGACTAGCCGGCAGATGCTCGGCTGCTGGAGTGTCGCGGTTGGGGGCACTGGAGAGCCTGGCCGGCTGTCATGGACACCTCGGCACACCGAGTTGCCGCGATCTATTCAACCGTGACTGGGCAACCCCCAGCTTCGCTGGGCAATTCCTTTTGCCTCGCGGCTATGTCCTCTGCAGGAGTGGAAGTATCAGCGGCAATGCTTCAGGTGGGGGGCTGTGCTAATTCAGGCGGGCTGAAACTGCCGTCAGACGCGGCATCGCTGGTTGTTGCAGCGTCTCGCGACCGACCCGCAGTTCGCTGGGCGTAATGCCGTACTGCTTGCGGAAGGCGTGGGCCAGGTAGGGGCCGCTCGAGAAACCGCACGACAGCGCGATGGCCGCCACGCTCATCGAGGTGGTCACCATCATCTGACGAGCTTGTTCCAATTTGACGCGACGGATTTCCTCGGCTGGTGTTCGCCCCAGTACTTCGCGAAACCGTTGCTCCATCTTCCGCCGCGACATGGCGGCAGCACGAACCAGATCCGACACCTGAACGCCGTCGGCGGCATGTTCCCAGATCAATCGCACCACGTTCTTCAGGTCGGGGTCGCCAATCGCCAGGTAATCGGTCGAACGCCGCGAGCAGACGCGCAGCGGGTCGATCATGACGGGCTGTTGCGGGACCTCGCCGGTGCGAATGATGTGATCCAACATTCGAGCCGCTTCGAAGCCGATGCGATGACTGGCCAGCTCAATGCTCGAAATCTGAGGAGACATGATTCCGCACAGCAGCTCATCTTCGTCGCCCGAAAGAATGGCGATCTCTCCTGGCACGTCAAAGCCACTGTGGGCGCAGATTTCCGCCAGTTGGCGGGCCGGATAAGGATCCGAGGCAAAAATGCCCACCGGGCGGGGAAGATCTCGCAGCCATTGTGCCAGGCTTTCGCGATCGACGATCGACGTACCGGATTGCTCGGTGTTGAACGCGTGGCACTCGAACCCAGCTTCGTTCACCATGTTGCGGAACTCTGCCGAGCGTTGCTGGGGGTAACGTCCCATCACGGGAGCGTAGCAGGCAAAGTGTTGTAGCTGGCGCGTGCGGAAGTGATCCAAGGCCATCTTGGCCCGAGCGCAGTCGTTGGTCATTACGCGGCCCAGCCAATCGATCTCCGGAAACATCGACCCCAGGTCGACCGCGGGGATCTGCCGGTTGCGAATGTGATCGATCAGCGACTCGTCGCGGATCATCACGATCGCTCCATCTCCTTCCCAGCCCTCGGGAATACGAAGCCGCCGTTCGGCGTCGCGGGGCGCAAGCAGCAGTTGCCAACCCGCGTCGTGCGAGTACCGGGCGATCGCTTCCACCACGTTCCGTCCCCAGGTGTCGTCGAACTCAACCAGTACGGCGATTCGACGCGCGGGGCCGTCGGTCAAAGGAAGTTCCGAAGTCTGAGAAGGTGGGAACTGGCTCATGGGGACCCTCAGAGGGGGAGGTGAGAATCGGACGGGAAGCACTCACGCCTGCGGGGGCTGAGTATACACCGACAAAAACAGGATGTCTCGCGTTCAGCAGGGTGCATGCGCAAAAACGTTCGCATTTCGCGCATGCCTGCCTGCGCCCCCTGCCTTGGGGATGCGAGACTGAGGGCAGTTAGCGTTGATCGAGTCCTATGTCGCCCGATGGGCCACGCCGCCAACGAAATTCAACCCGATTTTGCGCTTCTCTGTCTGGGACGGCCGCGGGGCGTACGGCTAGGGTGTTAGTCTCACCGTTCAGCGTGGGATCTGCAGTGCTTTCCTCGCATCTTCACTCGTATCATTCCCCCGTTTGGAATCTTGCCATGGCCAGCCGTGTTCTTGTTTGTGATGTAACCCTAGCTCGACCTCGTCGGCTGCTCTGCCCAACCCTGGCAGCGTGCCTGTTCGTGGTTGGCATGCTTGTTGTCTCCGTCGCCAAGGCGGAAGACGTTGTTTCCCTCACCAGTTTGCTGGAGGAGATGACCGACCGTTCGCAGTTGTGCCAATTTCCTTCGCCGGCTTACACCTGTAAGCAGTTCTCGAGCTACGACCGCCGGGCAACGTCGGCAGAAGACCAAGAGAGTTGGTACGCCAACTGGGACCGCAGCCAATTCGTTCGCATCGACGAGACCGAGGACGGGAAGGAATTCGTGTTGATGGATACGAAAGGACCTGGGGCCATTGTCCGCTTCTGGGGCACCTGGCATGGACCGAAGGGCGAGGAGTTTTCAAACGGAACATTGCGAGTTTATCTGGATGGCAACCCGGAGCCTGCCATCGAAGGTCCGGTGGCCGATGTGATTGACGGCGGAGTGCTCACCGAGGGTCCGTTGTCGCAAGGAGTCTCTCCGCAGACCGACTATCGCCGTCGAGGCCACAACCTGTACCTGCCCATCCCCTACGCCAAGCACTGCAAGGTGACGTACCAAACCGACGTGTTTCTGGACGAAGGTGGCAAGACGGGCGAAGCGCTCTACTACCAAATCAACTACCGCACCTACGAGCCCGGTACGAAGGTCGAAACATTTTCGATGGACGGGTTGAAAGCGGCTCAAGAGACCTTGAAGTCGACCCAGGAGGAGCTGACCGCCGGCGGGCGGGAGGCTGGATCGGAGTGGGAAAAGACAGAATCGAGCGGCGAATTGAAGGCCGGTGAGTCGATGTCGCTTGCTGCGGTGGAATCGGCCGGCGCTGTGCGGCGGATCCGCGTAAAACTCGCTCCCGAGACGTCGCCGCAGGCGCTTCGTTCGACTGTGATCAAGATGCAGTTCGATGGCGAGAAGAGTGTGTGGGTACCTGTCGGCGATTTCTTTGGCGTAGGTTACAAGCCCCAGCCGTATCAAAGTTGGTACACCGCCTATTCGGAAGATGGCGTGATGTCCTGCGAGTGGGTGATGCCGTTTGCCAAGGATTGCGAGATCTCGCTGGTGAACCTTGCCGACGAACCGATTATGGTGGCCATGGCCGAAGTGTCCCATAGCCCCTGGAAGTGGGACGACCGCTCGCTGCACTTCCATTCGACCTGGCGGCAGTACACCGAGGAAGTGACCGGTGGTAGCGACAGCATGGACCTGCCTGATGGCGCCAGCGACAAGAACTACGTGACGGTCGAGGGCCAGGGAGTGTACGCGGGCGATACGCTAACGTTGTTCAACGGCGCCGCTCGTTGGTGGGGCGAGGGCGATGAGAAGATCTACGTCGATGGCGAGGACTTTCCGTCGCACTTCGGCACCGGCACCGAAGACTACTATGGCTACGCCTGGTGCCGCCCCGAGTCGTTTGCGGCCCCGTTCCACGCCCAGCCCGAAGGGGGCGGCAACCTGAAGGGTGGCTTCTCGGTAAACAGTCGCTACCGCAGTCTCGACGCGATACCGTTCGAGCGGTCGCTGCAGTTCGATATGGAACTCTGGCACTGGGCGGCCACCAAGATCAACTACGCCCCCACCACCTTCTTCTACGCCCGGCCCGGCGCTACGACGAACGTGGCTCCCGATGCCGAGAGTGCGAAGTTAAAGGTGGAACTGGACGTGGAGGAGTTCGCCGCCAAGTAAGGACGGCGTTCCGCTACTGCCCGGTCGCTGGGCTATCGGAGGCGACACGTGGAGCGGCGAACAGTTCGTCGAATGCGAAGGTGGTCCAACCGCGGTACGGAGCGTCCCACGGTTCGGACTTCATCGAAGCAACCGCCACGTCGACCTCCCGCTGATTGGGCCGGGTAATGATGGCGTACTCGGTGGTGCCATGGGCGACGGTCTGCAGAAGCTGCTGCATTTCGTCGGTGCCGATAGCGCGTCCCACGCGGTACCAGGCATCCAGCTTGTTCATGCCTGCTTCGTAACGCCACAGCGACGAGAAACTGGGTGTCTTATCAAACACCTGCCCTGGCCTGCTGGCATTCACGCCGTAGGCGCGGTGATGGTTGCTGGCCACCAGGGCCTGGGGAACGTAGGGTTCGGCCTGTTCAGCGCGGCGGATCTGGTCACCAAAGCGGTCGCCCTCCAGAATGAAGGCCGGCGTTTCTTGCCCCTTGTACGGTACGGCGAACAGCGTGATGCAGCCCGGCCCGCACGATCCGCCGGCCGAGTTGTCGAAGCTGTCGACCAGCGACTGAACCGACTCGGGCGTGGCGTCGCCGCCTAGCTTGGCGAGCGACTCGCGCATGGCCCAGGAGAAAGGCACCATCTGGTCGACCACTGGGCCCGGCCCGGTCAGGCCGGCGTTTTCCATGGTGTAGAAGCCATCTTCGTTGATGCCGGAAATCGTCGCCACGAAGCCGGGCCACATCATCGAGACGTATCGCTTCTGTCCGGGCTCCGTCGGGTCGACGGCCATCAACAGGAAGTGGCTCACCGTCACTCGGCGGAGGTCGATCTCGCCGTCCATGTTGCGGCCGGTGATCATGCCGCCGTCGACATCGGTGCCGGCGGTGCGTTCTCCCCAGGCGGCGAACTGCGTGCAACTGGTGCGCATCGCCCGTGTTTCGATGTAGGCGTTAATGGCGTATAGATCGGTCAGCGAGAACTCGCGGCCCAACTCCGGCACCTGAAGGTCGGCGCCGGAGGCCTTCATCCCTTCGATAACCGCTTCGCACTCAGTGACGAACTCGGGTGGGTAGCTGAAGTTGCTGTGCAGGAACTTGGCGAAGCTCGCTTCATAACCACGGGCCGACTGCATCTTGTCTTCCAGGATGTAGAACCGGAAGAAGTCGACAATCGGGTCCGCCATTAACTTGCCGTGGGCGAAGCCCCGCTGTTGCGCATCGCCGGTGAGCTGCAAAACCGTATAGCCCTTGATCTGGGTGACGCTACCACCTTCGATCGCTTGCGACTCGGTGGGTATCGGCCGTGGTGCCTTCAAGCTGAAGTTCAAAGCGACGCTCGAGCGATCGCTCGCCTTCACGGGGGCGTAGCTGCCCGCCGCCTCGGTGGCGAACCACCCAAAAGGCTCGGGCGTGGCCGGATCCCAGCAGCCGTTGTCGTTGAGATCGGCAAACGCGAACACGCAGTAAGGTCCCTGGCCATCGACCGCGAGCGAGAACTTGCGCGAGGTTGACCGAGTGCCGACATCACCACTCGAGGCGGCTGCCAGAATCTCGGCTTTCGTCGGCGGAACGAGGTGCCCCGACTCGGTGGTAACCACCGGCATGGCCCACACGCGCAGGGGCGTGTCGTCCGGGCAGGATGCCTCGATGGTTCCTTCGAGTACGTGCTGTGCAGCCATCGTAGGAGTCGCCGTAGTAGCCAGAGCAAACAGCCATCCAATCAGTATTGATCGATCCAATAACATCTAACTCTCACTCCTTGGTCACGATGGGAAGCTGAATGTGCGAAGGGAACTCGGGCGTGAAATACACTCGCTGCTCGGCCGCCTGGTAATCGTCCTCGGATGCCTCGGGGATGTCGACAAACTTTTGCGGGTTACGGTCGATTAGTGGGAACCAACTGCTCTGCACCTGCACCATGATGCGATGCCCCTTGCGGAACAGGTGATTGCGGGTGCGGAGGTTGATATCAAACTCGGTGACTTTGCCCGGTTCGAGTGGCTCCGGCTTGCTGAAGCTGTTGCGAAACTTACCGCGGAGTACGTCGTCGGCGATCATTAACTGGTAGCCACCCATTTCGGGCTTCGCTTCGTAGCTCTCCGGGTAGACATCGATCAGCTTGACCACCCAGTCCGAGTCGGTTCCCGATGTCGAAGCAAACAGCCTGGCGATGATATGACCGGCAACCTCGACGTCATTTTCCAGTGGCTTGGTAACAAAGGAGAGTACGTCGGGTCGGCCATCGACAAAACGTTGGTCTTCGACCTTCCACAGCTTGCCAGCGCGGTCGAATCGTGGGTCGCTGCTGCCTTCCATGCCATGCCAGAACCCCATGACGGGCCGCGCCGTATAGGGCACCGGATTGCTAGGATCGGAGGTGTAACTGGCGAATTCCTCCGACGGTTCTGCTTGGGGAGCGTCGAACGACAAACCACCGCTGGGCTGGAAATATAGCCTCTTGGGTTTGCTATCGGCGGGAGGCCAACTGGCGTAGTTCTGCCATTTGTTGGAGCCCGTCTGGAACAACGTGGCTTCCGCCAAGCCTGGATCGGGCGCCCCCTTCAGGTGATGGGCGAAGAACGGCGCCTCGATCTGCTTCTGATAATGCGCCATGGTGTCGGAGCCAAACTCGTAGGCTCCCAACTCGCCGGTTGGGCCGCGATACCACTGGCCGTGGGCCCAGGGGCCGACGACCAGTCGATTAATGTCCTTCTTGTCGAGCGATTCCATCGTGTCGTAAATGTCGAGGGCCCCGCCCAGGTTCTCGGCATCCCACCACCCGACGACATTCAGTGTCGGCACGGTAACTTCCGTAAGGTGCGGCAGCGTCCCCCCCTCGACCCAGTACTCGTCGTACGTGTCGTGCTCCATGAAGTTGTCCCAGGTGGGCGACACATGGTGCAAGTACTTCTCGTTCATGTTCTTGAGCGGACCCAAGTCGAGAAAGAACTCGTATGTATCGACCTGATCGTACGGAAACCGGGCGTTCTGCGTCGCGTCGAAGTCGAACAGGTAAGGCAACTCGGCACTCGGCTGCAAACGAAACGCGCCAAAGTGGTAGAAGTCGTCACCGATGAAGTAGTCGGAGGGCGACGCTTGCGGGCTGGCGGCTTTGAGCGCCGGGTGCGGGTCGATCAGGGCCATCGTGACGTACCACCCGGGGTAGGAAACGCCCAACATGCCCACGCGACCATTGTCGTTGGCCATGCTGCTGGTGAGCCACTCGATGGAGTCGTATGCATCGGTGCTGGCGTCGACCGCTTGCGGATCGCGGTGGTGGCGGATAGGGCGATTCCATTCGAACGTGCCTTCGGAGTTGTGTCGGCCCCGGGCATCCTGCACGGCGATGATGTAGCCGTCCTTGGCCATTTCGCGAAACGCCGTGTCGAAGTACCGCGTGAACTTGCCGTCGGGCTCGGCCACGCGATAGGGTGTGCGGAGAAACAGGATGGGCAGCTTTTCGCGCTGATTCCTGGGGGTGTAGATCTCGGTGTAGAGCCGCACGCCGTCCCGCATGGGGATCATCACGTCGGTCTTGCTGTAGGCGTTTTGGATGTCGATCTCTGCCTGCACCGTTGGTTGCAGCGTGCAAACCACCAGCAGAGCCAGCGTCGCGGGGTGAGGAAGCCAGGACTTGGGAGGAAAACTCACGGTCGCTTCACCTTTCACTCAGTCATGGAGGTGGATTCGAAAGAAGTGTTGAAACGAGTTCCGCCAGCAACCGCTTCACGTTGTTACAAGTATTGTAGATGCCTGGTGGACTCGTTACCAAGCCAGACGCAAACCCCCATCGTTTTCGCGCAATCGACTTGTTTGCTGGCGCCAGGTGGACCCATTGGGATTGGAGCCGGCGGTCCGTTTGGTAGCGAAAAGCAGAAGCAATTAGATGAGTTTGAGCAGTGAATTCACAGTCTGGGATCAAAGCGTCTTTGGTCAGGAAGGACCGTGTCCATGTATCGCCCCTGCTTGGTGCAGCGTCTGACTGCCGCGGAGCGGCGGCAATTCAGCGAGGTTGTTCATCGTCCGCCCTGCGTGGCAGTGTTTCGTCGAGCCAATGCGATGCCGTTGTCGACGGTCTCTCACGACCTCGGGTCGCCCGATCTCGCGGCCGGCACAGCTGCTCCACTGAGTGAGCTTAGCGAACGAAGCGGAGCAGCTTGTTTCCTCGGTGTACTACCAATCTCATGTCTATGCAACTTACAAGGGTCGCGGTCTACTCGCCCATCACGTACCGCATGACCCGCCTTATTTGCCAGCGGAGGTACGCCCAAATGCCCACCGCAACCAACAGCAGGCCGCCACCAATCACCAGCGGCTCTGTGTCGCCCTTCGCCTGTTGGTTGCCCGTCGAAAGTGTCGGGTCGCTCGGCAGATAGGTTACCGGAACCTGTCCTGCTTGCTGGGCTTGGTTGTAGACCGTTTGATCGACGAAGAACTCCTTGCGATAGGTCGTTTCGCTGTCCGGAGGCTTATAATCTAGCACCAAGTGATAGCTGGTTCGCCCCTTGCCGGTGTTGAGTGTGCTGCTGTCGACCAAGGTTCCGGGGACCTGCTTTCCTTCCCGGCCAAGCCGCTGCATGCGATGGTACTCGTAGCCCCCACCGGCCAGCATCACCAGACCGCCCACCGCTGCCAGCCACATCACGATCCTCAGCCGTCGTATCAGGCGAGGGTACACCCGCGGCGGTGGTGGTTGACCCTCAAGGTCGGGCATCACCACGTTTTCATCAATCCGGATGCGGTCGTCGCTGTCATCCACGGTGCTGCTGCCGTCTATAGGTGGTAGTTGCTTCCCCCTCACCGGCCCTGAGAGGCCGACCCTCCCGAGGGAGGGTGAAGTGCTACTGGCTCATGTTGAAGGGGGATGCAAGTATAGCAGCTTAAGCACACCGCTTCATACTTCGCGTCAAGAATTTCACCCTCCCTTGGGAGGGTCGCGGTCTCAGCCGCGGGGAGGGGTAGCGGAGAGTGGGTCGTTGGCCAAAGGTGGGTCTTGGCATGCGTAACGACGCTAATCAGCGCTAGTGAGTTCGCTAAGGCTCCCACGTGTAGTCTGGTTCTGTCCGGGCATCAGAACCCCAGCGGCCGCCGCAACCGCGTTCAACACACAAGCCGCCGCAGCAAGCGTAGAAATCCGCCTAACCCAAGTTTCTACGTTGCCGGCCTGCACTATTCTTGCCAGCAGGTCATAACCGTAGGAACCGGGATTTTCGGGGTCTTCGATGGTCTCCAACTGTTTTTCGCTAATGGCCCCAACAATCACAAACTCGTGATAAGTGCTGTAGCTGTGAGTGGAGTGGATGGCGTTGGCCAACATCCCCAGGAAAACGAAAGCGGCTGCCGCGAGCAGGTTGAGGGTGATGATCAACAGTTTCATGTGGGGACTCTTGCCGCCGCTCTGCGAGAAGATTGGAGTGACTAACAGCAGTACACACTGCGCCTAAATCGCTTCGAGTTCTTCGTTCGAATCTACGGGTTCAAAGCCTTCGGCAAAATACCTCAGGAATCTGCGGCCTCTTCGGATATGTCGATACCCAACTCAGCGTCGACTTCTTCCCAACATTTCTTGACGTGGTGAAAGGCGGATTCATCGTCGCTGTTCGGATGGTCTCGCCGGTAACCGTCCGGAAAGCCGTAGCTACTACATTGATGCGATTCGCGTACGGAATCTAGCACTCTTCGAAACTCACCTTCGCGAGATTGAATCGTCGCCCAGAACCAGTGTGCAATCCACAACATTCCGTCGAATATGTCGCCCGCGTTGGCACGACTGGCTGAGCTAATGTACATCGTCGGACGATTGTGCATATGCGCAATTGTCTTGTTCGCTTCCGCCAGGATTTGCTCGGCAGATTTCATAGATTGATCACTCACATCCTCGGCAAACACAGCTTTCTACGGAGCCACAATCGCCCCATAAGTCTCTGGCCGGCGATCCCTAAAGAACTGCCACGTGTTACGCACCTCGCGGATCAGGTCGAGGTCCATGTCGGCGATTACGATGTCGTCGTCGGTTCGCTTTTCGCTCTGGGCGATGAACTGGCCGCGGGGATCGCAGAAGTAGCTCTGGCCGTAGAACTCGCCGATGCTCCACGGCTCTTCCCAGCCGGGGCGGTTGATCGCGCCGACGAAGAACTGGTTGGCCACAGCGTGAGCCGGTTGCTCGAGCTTCCAGAGGTATTCACTGAGGCCGGCCACTGTGGCCGACGGGTTAAATACGATCTCCGCGCCGCCCAAGCCCAGGCACCGCGCGCCCTCGGGGAAGTGGCGGTCGTAGCAGATGTAGACGCCCACCTTGCCGACGCGGGTATCGAACACGGGGTAACCGAGGTTGCCCGGTTTGAAATAGAACTTCTCCCAGAAGCCTGGGTTGCAGTGCGGGATGTGGACCTTGCGGAACTTGCCCAGGTACTCGCCCCCGGCGTCGATCACGGCGGCCGTGTTGTAGTACACGCCGGTGATGTCCTCTTCGTACATCGGTACGACGATCACCATCTTGTGCTTCTTGGCAAGCTCTTGCATCAGCTTGGTGGTCGGCCCGTCGGGGATCCGCTCGGTGGAGTCGTACCACTTGCACTCCTGCTCGGCGCAGAAGTACGGCCCGTAGAAGATCTCCTGCAGGCAGACAACCTGCGCGCCCTGGCTGGCCGCCTGTTCGATGAGAGCGACGTGCTTATCGATCATCGCCTTCTTGATCTTGTCGACGGGCGACGTGCTCGGTTCACACAACGTGGCTTGAATCAAAGCACCGCGGACGGGGCGTGGCATGGCAGGTTCCTCTAACGCGCCTGAGGGTTAATCTCGGCACTAGACCTGGCCAAGCTTGGTCGAGGCTAGCACCAATTGATGGCTTCATGATTACAAACTCGGTAACGCAGCTTGGTGAGAGCGCGGTACTCGGTTATCCTAGCGAAACAGACCCCAGCTTCCTACCAGCGCCAAGGAAAGTGCCATGAGCAGTGCCGCCGCCGTTGATGTTGTCCCCGTGCTGTGTGGTGAGCGTTGGCAGACCCTCGATGCCGCCCGTCACACCGACGTCTACAACCCCTCAACCGGCCAGGTAATCGCCCGCACGCCGCTAGCCACCGCGGACGAAACGGCCCAAGTGGTCGAAACCGCGGCCGCCGCCCTGCCCTCCTGGAGCGACACGCCGGTGGTAGAGCGAGCCCGGGTGATGTTCCGTTATCGGATGCTGATGGAGGAGCACTTCGAGCAGCTTACGGCGCTAGTGACCCGCGAGCATGGCAAGACGCTGGCCGAAGCCCGGGCCGAGGTGAATCGCGGTGTGGAGATGGTGGAGTTCGCGGCCGGCATTCCGAGCCTGCTGATGGGCCAGTCGCTGCCGAACATTGCCGCGGGAGTCGACGCCGAAGTGGTGAAGCACCCGGTGGGCGTGTGCGTCGGCATCACGCCGTACAACTTTCCGAACATGGTGCCACTGTGGATGTTCCCCGTGGCGATCACTTGCGGCAACACCTTTGTGCTGAAGCCGTCGGAGAAGGTGCCGCTGTCGGCTGTGCGTTTGGGCGAGCTATTGCTCGAAGCCGGCCTGCCGCCGGGCGTGTTCAACATTGTGCATGGCGACAAGGAGTGCGTCGACACGTTGCTTGCGCATCCGAAGGTGGCGGCCGTGTCGTTTGTGGGCTCGACGCCCATCGCGAAGTACATCTACGAAACTGGCACCGCCAACGGCAAACGCGTGCAGTCGGCGGGTGGCGCGAAGAATCACCTGATCGTGATGCCCGACGCCGACATGGATCAAACCGTGAGGCAGCTCGCCGCCAGTGCGTACGGCTGCGCGGGACAACGATGCATGGCCGGCAGCTTGACGGTGGCCGTCGGCGGCGCGGCCGATCCGGTGGTCGAGGGGCTCGTCGACTACGCCGGCAGTTTGCGCGTCGGGCCGAGCGATGGCAACGAAGAGGTCGACATGGGTCCCGTGATTCGCGACGAGCATCGCAAGCGGGTGGCCGAGTACCTGGACATCGCTACTGGCGAAGGAGCGACAGTGCCGCTGGATGGGCGGCGCGACTTTGCTGGCAGTGGATTCCTCCTGGGACCCAGCGTGGTCGATCAGGTGAAGCCCGGCATGCGGGTGGCGACCGAGGAGATCTTCGGCCCCGTGCTTTCGGTAGCGCGGGTCGATACGCTCGACGAAGCCCTGGCTATGGGTGCGGGTTGCGAATTCGGCAACGGCGCAGTGATCTTCACCCGCAGTGGCTACGCCGCCCGCGAGTTCAAGCAGCACTTCAACGCCGGCATGATTGGCGTGAACGTCGGCGTGCCCGCTCCGATGGCGTGGTTGCCGTTCACGGGTTGGAACCGATCTTTCTTTGGAGACCTTCATATCCAAGGCACCGAGAGCATCCAATTCTACACTCGGCAGAAGGTCACCCTCACCCGCTGGCCGCAAGAGCACGACTCGCACCACGATCCGGTGTGGAAAAGCGGACAGAAGTAGCCAATCGACGATACCTCGTCAGTCGCGATGCAAGGCTCATCAAGAATTAGACGCGGATCGTCGCGGATGTTGCCGGATAAACGCGGATAGTTGCGAAAAACAGAGATATGACAACGCAACGTTGAGTAGGAACTCCACAATCGTTGACTCTGCCGCAAAGTAATGGTTGCCGCGTAGTTTGACCGCAACTCTATTCTTCATCTGTGAGAATCCGCTCAAATCGGCGACAATCCGCGTCTGATTCTTCGGCGCTGGAGTCTTTAGCTTTGCTGGTGACTCCAATGACTCGACGAGACAGGACTGGCTCGCCTCGGCCATTGGTCGCTTGCCACGCGTCGAGTCCTTATAATCGCCAGAGTGTAACTAGCTTGTGTCTCTGGTCACGATAAGGATTTCGATCATGAAGTCTCACTTGGCGGCGTTGTTGTGTGTTGTCCTTTCGCTCGTCTTCCTCACTCCCCCCGCATGGGCCGAAACTCCGGCAGAGCGGGACGCCCGCATGGAGTGGTGGCGCGACGCGAAGTTCGGCATGTTTATTCACTGGGGCGTCTACTCCGTGCCGGCGGGGACGTACCACGGTGAGAAGATTGGCGGCATCGGCGAGTGGATCATGCGCCGCGCGGAGATCCCCGTGGCCGAGTACCGCGAGTACGCCCAGGACTTCGATCCCGTGAAGTACGACCCGGAACAGTGGGCCGCGCTCGCCAAGCGGGCAGGCATGAAGTACGTAGTGATCACCTCCAAGCATCACGATGGATTCGCGCTCTACGACTCGGCCGTCACCGATTGGGATATCGCCGACGCCTCGCCCTATGGCAAGGACCTGCTCGCTCCCCTGGCCGATGCGGTGAGAGATGAAGGACTGAAGTTCGGGCTGTATTACTCGCAGGCGCAGGACTGGACGCACCCCGGCGGCGCGAAGGCTGGTCTAGCGGAGGGGCAATCGTGGGACGAAGCAAACAAGGGCGACTTCGACGAGTACCTCCGCACGATCGCGCTGCCGCAGACCAAAGAAGTCCTCACCAAGTTCCATCCCGACGTCCTCTGGTGGGACACGCCCACTTGGATGAACGCCGAGCGCGCGAAGCCACTGCACGACCTGCTGGCCGACTATCCCGAGATCATTACAAACAACCGCCTGGGCGGCGGCTATCGTGGTGACACCGAAACCCCCGAACAGCACATTCCGGCCACCGGTTACAAGGACCGCGACTGGGAAACGTGCATGACGATGAACAACACCTGGGGCTTCAAAAGCTACGACCACAATTGGAAGAGCACCGAAGTGCTGCTGCATAACCTGGTGGACATCGTCTCGAAGGGGGGCAACTACCTGCTGAACGTCGGTCCCACGAAGGAAGGTGAAATTCCCCAGGAGTCGATCGATCGGCTCACTGAAATTGGCGAGTGGATGGACACCAACGGCGCGTCGATCTACGGCACCACGGCCAGCCCCTGCCGCCGACCCGACTGGGGACGCATCACCAGCAAGCCGGGCAAGTTGTACTTGCACGTGTTCGACTGGCCCAGTGACGGTAAGCTTGTCGTGCCGGTGGAAGTCGAGACTTCAGGTTGTCACCCGTTGGCCGATGCTTCACGCAACTTCGACGTCAGCAAGAGCGATGCCGGCGTCGTGGTACATCTGACGGGAGATGCCGTCGACCCGATCGACACGGTGGTGGAACTCGAGATCTCGGGTACTCCGAAAGAGATCTTCCGCCGAGTCGCGCCAGCGGCTAATGGCACCCTGGTGCTGCAGGCCGGCGACGCGGTGATCGAGGGCAACGCCCAGGTGGAATCGATCGGAAACCAGCCGAATATCGGCTTCTGGACTGACGCCGCCGACGTGGTGGTGTGGAACTGCAAGTCGGACAAGCCGGGCAAGTATCGCCTGGCGGCCGAAGTGGCGGCCCCCGCCAGTAGCAAGCTGGTGGTGTCGGTGGGCGACGCCAAGGCCAATGTCGCGGTCAAGGCCACCGGTGGCTATCAGGACTTCGAATCCCAGGATTGGGGCGAAGTCGAGCTAAAGACCTCGGGCAAATTCTCCGTGAAAATCATGCCGAAGTCCGGCCAATGGCAGGCCATCAACCTCCGAAGCCTAAAGCTCACGCCGGTGAAGTAGACTGCGGGGGCAAAGCCACGCCCTTTGATCCCGTTGATGATCTTAGCCGCGGGTGGACATCGGAAAACACGGACTCTCCAACGCATTTTTCAGAGCACTGATATTCATTAATCGACTCTAATTAATTTGAATGAATTAGAGTCAATCAGTGTTCAAGATACTCCGTTGTTCATCCGCGGCTAGTATTTGATTGAATCGTGGAAAGGCAGTTCTATGTTGTTGCGCTCGCTTGTGTTGCTGTTGCTGGGAATTACTTCGGTGGCATCTGCTGCCGAGCGGCCGAATATATTGTGGCTTAGCATCGAGGACGCTTCTTGCCACCTGGGTTGCTATGGCGATGAGCATGCGCGGACGCCCAACCTGGATGAGTTTGCCAAACAGAGCGTGCTGTACGAGAACGCGTTCGTCTGCGCACCGGTTTGTGCACCATGCCGGTCGAGCATCATCACGGGGGTCTATCCTACGTCGCTGGGAACGCACAACATGCGTTCCAAGGTGAAGCTGCCGCCGGAGATTCAGCCGTTCACCATGTACCTTCGCGAAGCGGGGTACTACTGCTCCAACAACAAAAAAGAAGACTACCAATTCAAGCCGCCCAAAGGTACCTGGGACGAGTCGAGTGGCGAAGCGCACTGGAAGAATCGCAAGGACGACCAGCCGTTCTTCGCCGTGTTCAACTACACGGGGACCCACGAAAGCGCCACGCGCGGCGACCAGCCCAAGTACGACAAGGTAACTTCGGTGCTCTCGGAAGACGAACGGCACGACCCGGCCCAGCTCGAACTCCCCCCCTACTACCCCGACACGCCGAAGGTCCGCCAGGAGTGGGCTCGCTATTACAACTGCATGACGGCCATGGACAAGTGGGTGGCCGACCAGTTGCAGGAGCTCGACGACGCGGGCCTGACCGAGGACACGATCGTCTTTTTCTGGAGCGACCACGGCGTCGGCCTCCCCCGCGGTAAGCGGTGGCTCTACGACTCGGGCATCAAAGTGCCGCTGATCGTTCGCATTCCGGAGAAGTGGCAAAAGAAACTCCGAGGGCAGCCCTCGACGGAAGTCGAGGGTTCCAAAGCTATTGGAGACAACCATCGAGTCCCGTCGATGGCTGCAGGGACTCGCACCGACGAACTGGTTTCGCTGGTTGATCTTCCTGAGACGGTTTTGAATCTCGCGGGACTTTCGATTCCCACTTACATGCAGGGCCGCGCGTTTTTGGGGCCAAACCTCACGCCCGAGCGAGAGTACATCTACGCCGCCCGCGACCGGATGGACGAGCGGTACGACATGAGCCGCTGCGTCCGCACCAAGCGATACAAGTACATTCGCAACTACATGCCATGGCGGCCGTGGACGCAGTGGGTGAGCTACGGCGAAGTGAGTGACATCATGCAGGAACTGCGACGGCTGAAGGCCGAAGGCGGGCTGAATGAAGAGCAGTCGCGATGGATGGCGGACGTGAAACCGGTCGACGAATTGTACGATCTGGAGAACGACCCGCATGAGCTGAACAACTTGATGGCCTCGGCGGATTGGGTTGGAAACGAAGACACGGAGCCACTCCAAGGACGCTTGAAATTCTACAGGATGGTCTTGCGGGATCTGGGAATTATTTCCGAAAGCCAATTCACGCCAATGGAATCGGTGTGCGGTTCCCGCTACGGCTGGTTCTTTCCCCATCCGATGTTCAGGGTCAACGAACGGAGTACACGGGTCTACTCCATTAGTGAGCTTGGATTTAAGGCGGCCTTCCCTGAGTATGACATGGAGGACCGCGCCGCTTACCTGGAGCGGGACGTAACGTTGCCGCAAACCGAAAATCGCTATTGGTCCGTTATTGGAATCGGCCGCCCCAGTGCTCCAGCCAGCGAGGGCGGTCCGGCTGCGCTTGCTGCGGGACACGCGCACGAACTTCTGGAGGAAGCCTTGCTCGACGACCAAGACTCGGTCCGAATTGCTGCGGCAGAGATGTTTGCGCTGTGCCGCGGGCGCAGCGAATACGTCCCATTTCTTATTGAGGCCTACGAAAACGCCGAGTCCCCCTGGGACCGGGTGCAGGCCGCAAACGTGATCGACCTGCTTCCCGACTTCGACGAACACGCCGACGAGCTTCGTCCCGTGGTCGAGCGCGTTCAAAACAACCTCAAGGCCGAAACGGAAGCAGCCCTTGGTACCGACCGGCAGGGCTTGGGGTACGTCGAGCGATGCACCGAGCGGTTGGCCGAGCGATTGGGCCTGGATAAATAAAGAAGAACCACAACGACACAACGGTCACGACGTTGCACGCCCTTGCACAGCACCTACGTCGTGCTCGTCGTGTCGCTATCGTCATTTGGGAATCGGCGTCGAAGCCCTAAGCCTTCTGCTCCGCCTTGCCGCCGCCGCGGGCCAGTTCGTAGGCGAGCAGCGTGCCGAGTACGACGAACACCAGCTGCCAAATATCCAGCTTTTGATTGGGGATGCCCTTGGCCTTGTACTTTGCGATGGCGTCCAGCGTCTGCGGATCCTGAGGCTCGGTGACTTCGACTTCTGTCTCTTCAACTTCGGCCACGGTCTCAGCTTCGTCGGAAGCAGCATCGTCCGCTTCGCCCCGCTCGGCTGGTTCTTCGGCTGGCTCTTCCGTGTCAGCGTCTTCTGTTTCAGCCTCTTCGGCAGTCGAGGTCTCTTCTTCGCCTGGGGCAGGTTCCGTAGAGTCTTCGTCGCCAGCGGGCTCGTCGGCCTCGACAGTGGCTGCGGCCCCCTCTTCTTCGGTCTGCTGGTCTACGGGGGAGGTCGTGGGCTTGGACTCATAGGCCTCGGAGGCCTTCTTGCGGGTCATTTCGGCCGAGATGTAGCTGCCGCCGAAGATGGCCGCCAGGGCGACGAACGCAACCAGCGCGGCGCGAACGAAACTGCCATGGCGTATGCCGTCGCCTGCCATCATCCGAGCTCCGAAGCCGGTTAGCAGGCCGGATACCAGCGCAAACCAGATCGCCTCTTTGCCCAGCGAGCTTTCCAAGCCAATCTGTGCTGCCACGGCAACGAGTCCGCCCACAATAGCACCAATGAGAGAAGGGCCGAGTTTCATTTCGTGTCTCCCCGGTATCGATTCGAGTTTTGAAGAAAAGTTCACCCCGGCGGTAACCGCCCGGCCGGGATAAGGGTTGTGGCAGCAACCTAACTGTTAGTGTAAGCGCTTCGTGCCACGCGATCCTAGAGTGTTGGCCAGAATCTACCTAAAAAATGCGGGCCTGACACCATGCTGGTTGGCCTGATAAACTACCAGCTTGCTCTCTCTGTTCCATTGACCCCAAAGTGTCCTGAATACGATGTCCGATTCGCTGAAGATCGCAATCATCGGTGGCGATGGTATTGGTCCCGAAGTGGTGGGGGCCGCCATGAATGTGCTCGAAGCCGCAGCGCCGGCTAGCGGTTGCAAGTACGAGTCGACCGAGTTTCCCTTCTCGGCTACCCATTTCCTCGAGACAGGGCACGTGCTGGAAGATGTCGACATTGCCGAACTGCGTAAGTTCGACGCCATCTTCCTGGGGGCGGTGGGTGGTCTGCCTAACGATCCCCGACTCGCGGGCGGCGTGATCGAGAAGGGCATTCTGCTGAAGTTGCGATTCGAACTCGATCAATACATCAATCTGCGGCCGGTCACGCTCTACCCTGGCATCGAGACACCGCTGGCTGGCAAGACTTCCAAGGACATCGATTTCATTTGTGTCCGCGAAAATACCGAGGACCTGTACTGCGGCGTCGGTGGCTTCGTTCGCAAAGGCACTCCGCAGGAAGTGAGCAACCAGACCATGGTCGCGACGCGGTTTGGCGCCGAACGCTGCATTCGTTACGCCTTCGAACTGGCCAAGACACGCCAGCGGAAGCAGCTTACCCTGGTGCACAAGACCAACGTGCTGACGTTTGCAGGCGATACCTGGTTCCGTACGTTCCAGGACGTGGCCAGCGACTACCCCGAAGTAACCACCGACTACCATCACGTCGACGCGTGCTGCATGTACATGGTGGCCAAGCCCGAGGTGTACGACGTGATCGTGGTGCCGAACATGTTTGGCGACATCATCACCGACCTGGGCGCGGCGATCGCCGGTGGGATGGGCATCGCCTCGAGTGGCAACCTCAACCCCGATGGCACCGCGCCCAGCATGTTCGAGCCGGTGCATGGCTCCGCGCCGGACATCGCGGGCCAGAATCTGGCCAATCCGATCGCCACGATCGACTCGCTGGGGCTTTTGCTCCGCGAAACCGGTCGCATCAAGGGCGACCAGGCCGCCGTGACCTGCGGCGAGCGGGTTGGCGCAGCGGTGAAAGCCGTAACGCCAAAATTTGCCGGCAAGAGCCTCGACCGCTCGGGCTACGGCACCGACAAAATTGGCCAAATGGTCATCGATTCGCTCTAACGTTTTACGCCTCGACAAGTCGCGTGGCTCCCCCGCCGTGGTGCTCCATATTCTTCACTGGAAATCCCTTGCGTCGGGCGTCGAAAGCGACGATACTAACTGCCATGGCAAACAAGTTTTGGTATTACTTTTGGTTTAGCTTTACTCGCCCGGGTTCCGGGGCCGGAGGTTGTGCCTGATTGCCTTGCCAAACTAGCACCAAATGACCAAAGCCCTGAGAACCCCTGGTTCTCAGGGCTTTTTTCGTTTGGCGCGTTGCTGTTTCCCGATTCTCACTCCCCCTAACCCCCAACTCCTCCCATGATCATCGTAATGAAGCGGAACGCGACCGAAGCGGAGATTGAACACATGATTTCAGAAGTGGAAAGTGCAGGCCTGAAACCGACAACCCTGCGGGGCACCGAGCGAACCGTGATCGCCGCGATTGGCGACGAACGAAAAGCAGGCGACCTGCGGAAACTGGAAAGCTCGCCAGGTGTCGACAACGTGATGCCGGTACTGGCGCCTTACAAGCTGGCAAGCATCGAAACCCAACCCGAGCGATCGGAGGTCCGCTCCGGTTCGCTGTCCGTGGGGGGCAAGCACATCGGCATGATGGCCGGGCCCTGTTCGGTGGAAAACGAAGAGCAGATCGTGGCGACGGCCCGGGCCGTGAAGGCTGCCGGGGCCACTGCCCTGCGTGGTGGTGCCTTCAAGCCGCGGACCAGTCCCTACAGTTTCCAGGGGCTGAAGGAAGAAGGGCTGAAGATGTTGGCCGCTGCCCGCGACGAAACGGGCCTGGCCGTGGTAACCGAAGTGGTCTCGCCCGAAGACGTCGAACTGGTGAGTGAGTACGCCGAAGTGCTGCAGATCGGGGCTCGCAATATGCAGAACTACCGCCTGTTGGAAGCCTGTGGTAAGAGCCATCGCGCGGTGCTGCTGAAGCGCGGCCCGAGTGCGACAATTGATGAACTATTGCTGGCGGCTGAGTACATCCTGGATGGCGGTAACCCCAACGTGATGCTGTGCGAGCGCGGCATTCGTACCTATGAAGCCCATACGCGGTTCACGCTGCCGCTGGCCTCGGTGCCCTACCTGCAGGCGAAGACCCACCTGCCCGTGGTGATCGACCCGAGTCACGGTACCGGGCATGCCGCGTTGGTTCCGGCCATGGCCAAGGCGGCGATTGCGGCTGGGGCCGATGGTGTGATTGTGGAGGTGCATCCCGAGCCCGAGCATGCCATGAGCGATGGTTTCCAAACGCTGAATTGCGAGGCGTTCGCCCAGATGATGGCCGAGTGCCGCCGCGTGGCCGAGGCGGTGGACCGTACGCTGTAACTTTAAAGTATCAATCAGCAGACGTTGGGTGGCTGGGGACGAGTTCCGCGAGCCCTCAGTACTCAACTTAGCTGGGGGCTCGTTGCACTCGACCCCAGGCACTTTGCGAGTATTACTTTAGCGCCGCTTGATGGACGTACCGGTTGCCGTAGACGAGGACGAACTTGCCGGAAGGGTCGGCCTGAAGCACGAACTGCTGCAGGCGTTGTGGCTCGACCGTCGATTCGATGCGCTCGCGGAGTTTGTCGGCGTCGGCACCAGGATAGAACTCGACCCAGGACGAGTTGTTGGCGGCGTCCACCGTGGTGAGTTGCAGCGTCGAGCCATCAGTTGGTGTCCACGCCATGTCGAGCGGCGTCAGGCAGGTGTCCAGAGCCTGGCTGAAGGCCACGTTGTCCACCGAGCCAGCCATGGTGGCCAGTGGGCGGAGGTCGTTGTCGGCCAGGCGCTGCCAATCGGCCACCATCGTCAGGCCGCTGGTTTCGTGCCAGTAGTCGAACACGTCGGCCAGCGGTGTCCAGTCGACGAAGGCGAACGTGGTTGGGCGGGCGAGCTGCTTTTTCATGGTCGCCAGCCGCGGTTCGATGGACAGCAGCGACTTCGGGTACCTGCTCCTGGTGGGCAAGCCTCTCGCCATCCGCAGGCGTTCGATGAACTTCAAAATGTCGTAGTGCACGCCAAGTTGCTGGTGGATCTTGAACGCTGCTCCATCAACAGCGAGCTTCGCATCGGCTTGCTGCCACGATTCCGGGGAGACGACTCGCTGAAGGAGGTCGCCTAGGGCGCCAGCTTCTTCGGCACTACTCACAAGGTCGGATACATCGTACTGAGGTGAACCGACGGGGTGCCACTTGTCAGTGCCGGCCCTGACAAGCACCAAGCCTTGCGGAGTGGTTTCGGCTCGCAGATGGGCCGCTTTGGCCAGTCCGGTCGCCAATTGCCGGACCGTGGCATTTTCTTCGGCCAGCGACACCTTGTGCATCGCGGTGACGCCCGCCATTTGCAGATGGGCCGGCCGGACGGTGATTGGCGCGCCGGAAAGCTGCTCGAGTTCGCGTAGCGCGACCACCAGCGGGGTGTTTCTCCAGGTGACGCCCGGCAGCTTCATTTCCAACCGCGAAGCGAGCTCGCCGGCGGCCAGGGGTTCGGCGTACGACGGGCCGCGACTGGCCGTGCCCGGCTCGAAGCGGATGTTCTTCTGCTCGGGCAGGTCGACTTCGAGCTCCTCGGTGTCATCGGCTTCTTCAGGCCCGAACTCGATGGGCGCCTCGGCCGTTACGTTGGTATCGACATCGGGAATCAGCAGCAGGTCGAGATTTGCCGAGTCGATGGCCAGCGGATCGAGTGGGTCGAGATTCACTTTCTTGGGCGGCGACCCTGCTTCGGCGGGCTCGGCGGCTGGCTGGTCATCGACTGGTGGCAGATCGGGCAAGGGTTCAAACGCCGGCGGCTCTACCTCAGGTGTTTCGTCAGCCGGCTCGACCGCTGGCGTTTCATCGGGTTGGTTCTCTGGTTCGATCGCCGGTTTGTTCACGGCGACCTGTTCGCCCGACGGCTCCGCGGGGGTGGGCTCCGTCTCGCCTCCAGGAGGTGTCGACTCGGTGCGGCTTGCGACCTGGGGAGCCTGCGGTTGCTCGTCGCCACGCGACCACCAGGCGGCGGCCAACAGGCCGAGAGCGAAGAAGGCTGCGCTACCGGCGATGCTCCACACCCAAAAGGCGGTGCGGCTGGGACCGCTACCGGCCACCACGGCGTCGGACGGTATGGCAGGTTCAGTGGCCGCTGCATCGGCAGGCGGCTCGGCCGCAGTTGCAGCTTCGGTGGGTGGCTGGGTGGCCTCGGCTGCTGTAACTTCGGCAGCTGGCGGCGAGACCGGCTCCTCAGCTGGAGCGGGTGGCTGCAGCAGGTCGTCGATCTCGGTGGCGAAATCCGAGGGGGCGATGGTCCCATCGCTTGGGGGAGCCGCCTCGGCTGCTTTGGGAGGCACCATCGGAGGCGGACTGGCAGCCGCGGCCGGCACCGCGACCAGCACCATGCTCTCGCATTTTGGGCAAGCATGGATCTGCCCCACGATGGCCTTGTCGCGAACCTTGAGCTTCGCGCCGCAAGTCTCGCAAACTACGGAAAAAGGCTGCATCGGTGGAGCATCGGGTGAAAGGCGGTCGCGGCGATCTGGATATTTGTCTACGGCGGCAATTCGTGATCAGGTCGCTCGATTATTCCAGCTTACCACACAGTTTGCGCCGCGCGAGCCATACAATCGGAACAGCCGGGCAGAATCGCTGCGGCGGCTGCCCAAACCGGGTGCAAGCGTGCCTAGTTGATGAACACCGCAGGCAAACGGTCGCCCCGTTTCGCGGCTTGGGCTCTGGTGGTGACCAATATGGCGGGCCTGCCAGTCTGGGGGTGTGGGCCAATCACGTACACCAGCTTCTGCTTGGCGTCGGCCGGACCAGTAGCGGTCTTATCGGGATTCGCCAGTCGCAGGATCTCCACCAGAATGTCGCCTGCTGGCTTGTTCTGCTGGTCCAGGCCGAAAGATTGGTTCTTGGTAATGCCATCGAGCTGCAAATCGCCTCCCATCAGCACGATGTCGACGCCAATGTCCTCGCCCAACAGGTTGACGGCCGTTTCCAGCGTGTCGCGAGCAAAGCTCAGGCTGGTCGGTTTGGCCAGCGCTTCTTCAATGGTTAGGGTCTTCGCGGCTGGCGTCGCCGTGGCGGCCACCGAGCTTCCGCCGGCAGCAAGTTCGGCCAGCAGCAGTTCGCTGGCCATCAGCAAGTTGTGTCCAGCAGCGGGGGGCAAATAGACTCTGAGTAGCGCCTGGTCGTCCTCCACTCCCACCCGCTCGAAGCGATTCAGCACCCGCAGCATGGCCGGCAGTCGAGCCACGACCGCTGCACTGTGGGGCGAGGCGGGCACGCTGGCAATGATGCGCTCAACGCTTGCCGGCCAGGTGGCCACCTTGTCGGCAAATCGCTCGCCGAACGCCTGGGGACGTTGATCGATGGTGGCCGACAATCGGACCTCGGCAAAGAAGTCGTCGCCCGCGTGCAGGCTAAGCGCCGCGCAGCGAGTCGAGTCGGGCAGCATGGCGAACAGCAGGTCCCGCACGCCGGCAAGCGAGCCTTGCCACATCGCCTTACCGTCGTCGAACAGGAATGCGGGGGTGGCCAAAATGGTAACGTGTCGGTCGGCATCGGTGGCGTCGACCAGCGACTCCACCTCGCGCCGCAGGGGCGGGGCCCAGCCTTCCAGGTCCTTCACTTCCTGCAACACGGCGGGCGCCGCAAAGACGTAGTCGTTGCCACCGTCCATGGCATGGTAGCCGCGGCCGCGGGGCGTCACGCCGGCTCTGGGGGTGACGACCAGCGTGGTCTCGATGGCCGACTGCGAACTGGGGCGAACCCCCACCAACAGCCGCTCGATGTCTGGCAAGGCAATGCCACAGGTTTGTTCCACGTGCTGTCGGGCCAACTCGCCCCGCGGGCCGAGCGCGGCGAGCCACTTCGCGCCATCGTCGGACGCTAGCAACTCGGCCGGCCGAAGGACGACGAACATCTCGCAACCGGGCGGCAATCCCACCAGGTCAATTGGCTGGCCATCGGTCGGCGAGGCCCACATGGTCTGGCCGTCGTCTTCCACCAGGTTCGAGTCGGGCGCCGCATCGGGCTGCTCGACCTGTGGTGGCTTGGTGGGGGCCGGTTTGGCGGATGGTTGGCGATCCGCAGCATTTTCGGCCACGGGCGGCACAGGAGGCTCTTTGGGCCGCAAGGCGGTGATGAGTATCAACACCACAAACAGCAAGCATCCCGCCACCGCGCCGCCGATCACCAGCTTGGTGGTGTTGTTCTTCCGTCGCGTGGCGTGTCGCTCCGCCACGGAGGTCTTGCGGGGTTTGATATCGAAGTCTGACATAGAAACTGGACAACCGAATCGGATAGGATGGTTACCTTCAGCTTACGACAAACCCGGGCTCCGGCAAACGGGCTCGGTGCAGCCAAGGAACGACCATGAAAGCATTCGAGGCGGTTCAACACTATTTCAACTCTGCGGCAGATGTGCTGGGACTCTCTGACGAATTACGGACGCTTCTCGCGACACCCGAGCGGGAAATCACCGTACAACTCCCCGTCGAAATGGACGACGGCCGGTTGGTGTCGCTTATTGGCTACCGGGTGCAGCACAACCGCGTGCGGGGGCCGATGAAGGGAGGCCTGCGCTATCACCATGAAGTGGATCTCGACGAGGTCCGCAGCCTCGCTTCGCTGATGACCTGGAAGACGGCCGTAGTGAACATCCCCTTCGGCGGGGCCAAAGGTGGCGTAACGGTCGACAGCCGCGCGATCAGTTCGCGCGAGAAAGAACGCATTACTCGCAAGTTCGTCGACGAGATCCACGAACTGATTGGTCCCGACAAGGACATTCCCGCGCCCGACATGGGAACCGATCACGAGGTCATGGCGTGGTTCGTCAATCAGTACAACAAGTACGAGGGGTTCAACCCGGCTGTGGTGACCGGCAAGCCGGTCGAGGCCTATGGCATCCCTGGTCGCGAAGAAGCCACTGGGCGAGGGGTCGGCATTCTGACCATCAAGTCGCTGGGGCGTCTGGGGTACAAAGTGCCCGGTGCCACGATCGCCGTGCAGGGATTTGGTAACGTCGGTTCGCACGCGGCCAAGTTTCTGTCCGAGGCCGAGTGCAAGGTGGTGGCCGTCAGCGACCTGTCGGGCGGATACTACAACCCCGAAGGTTTGGACATCATGCAGGTGGTCCGCTACTCCCGCGAGCATGGCAATTCGCTGGCCGGCTTCCCCGGGGCCAAGGCCATCACGAACGACGATCTGCTGGAGCTGGATGTGGTGGTGCTCATTCCGGCGGCCCTGGGTGGTGTGATCACCACCGAAAACGCCGACCGCATTCGAGCCAAGCTCATCGTCGAAGCGGCCAACATGCCGGTGCGTCCCGATGCGGACGACCTGCTGGCCGCGCGCGACATCACCATCTTGCCGGATGTGCTTGCCAATGCCGGCGGCGTGACGGTCAGCTACTTCGAGTGGGCCCAGAATCGGCAGTTCTACCAGTGGAATTTGAATCGCGTGCGGGGCGAACTCGACCACATGCTGTCGACCGCCTTCGAGCAGGTGTGGGACCTGGCCGTGGAGCATAAAGTCACTCTCCGTACGGCCGCCTATATGGTCGGCATCCAACGTGTGGCCCTCGCGGCCAAGCTCGCCGGACTGACATCGTAGCGGTCGAGCACTTGCAGCGACGAATTCCGAGTTTCTCCGCCCGTGGTATAGGAATTTGACACGCACGTGAGGAGAATGGGGTTGCGGCAAGTTTCGCCCTCCCCTGCCCTGTTGGCCGTTTTGTGCTTGTCCTGCCAGTGGGTTTTGTCGCACACCTGGGGGTTTTGCCGCACCTGCGAAGTACCGAGCGCAACAACTCCTGCCAATGCCGAGCCGCCCTGTGTCGCAAACCACTGTCAACGAACGACTTGCGACGATCGTTGGGGCGGCAGTCGGCAGAATAAAGTCGCACCCAATCGTTTTCTGGGTACGTTGCGACATTTGCCGCCGCGCAGCGTGGCTGGCGAGCGTGCTGGTGGCGGCTTGCGGTTCCGCGGGCACCGCCCAGGCGGTTTGGACGCTCGTGCCGCGAGGATCGGTAGTGCTCGACACGGCGCAAGTCGTCGGTGTGGCGGAAATGAGCGGCGTTACCTACCTGGGCTCTGCGGATGGAGTGCACCAATTTGCCGCGGTGCAGGACGATGGCGGTCAATTGGTTCGTTTCACAGCCGGGTTCGATACGAATGGCGCCATCCAGTCAGCCGTAGGTACCAGCACGCTCGCGTTCGGCGCGAACCTCGACTTCGAAGGCATCGCCTACACGAATCCAACTCGCCAAAGCGTGTTCGTCAGCGCGGAAAACACGCCGACCATCTACGAGTACAGCCTGGCCGATGGCATGCAGCTGCAGACGGTCGCGCCTCCACCGGCGTTTGACCAACAGCGCAGCAACCGCGGCCTGGAGTCGCTCACTCGCTCGCTGGGTGGCACGCGGATGTGGACCGCCAACGAGGAGGCACTGTCGATCGACGGCCCCCTGGCGACACCAGCGGCGGGCACGACCGTACGACTGCAGCAGTTCGACGTAATGGGCGATGAGCTTGCCGCCACGCGGCAATTTGCCTACGAGGTCGATCCCATTCACTTGGGTACCAACCCCGATCGCAGCGGCGTGGCCGACCTGGTCGAGATGCCCAACGGCGCGCTGCTGGTACTAGAACGCTCGGCCGCCAGCTTCATTCCTCCGTTCGAGAATCGCATCTATGAAGTCGATCTCAGTGGGGCGACCGACACCAGCGCCTCGGAGTTCGACACAGGGCTCGCGGGGCAATCGTACGCGCCGGCTGGCAAATCGCTGCTGTGGTCGGGCCAGGCAGGCGGCGGGTTTGGGCAGAACCTCGAAGGATTGACACTTGGTCCGCAACTGGCGGACGGAAGCTGGGTGCTGGTGGGCGTAGTGGACGATGGCGACTCGTTGAGTACCAACACTGTCGTGGCGTTTCAGGCGATCCCCTCCACGTGCGAACTGACGGGCGACTACAACTGCAGCGGTGTGGTGGATGCCGAGGACTACCAGGTCTGGCGCGACACGTTTGGCTCGACCGAAGTGCTATTCGCCGATGGCAACGGCGAAGGCATGGTCGACATCGCTGACTATCCAGTATGGAGAAACCACCTGGGGGCCAGCGTTTCGTCCAGCACGCTGGGTGCCTCGGTGCCGGAGCCAACCACTGCCGAACTACTTGCGCTGATGATGGCCGCTGCAATTGGGTGGAGCGGGCGGCGTTGTCTTGCAACTCAGGTGGAAACCTCCAGCGGTTCAAACAACTCATCGCTTTCAAACAGCAATTGCGGCTCCACAGCACCGCAGGGGCGTTTCAGCACGCCCACGTCGTGGAACTCTGGCTGCTGACGAAGCACGTAAGCAGCCAATTCGCTGCAGATCCAGGCGTCGTCTTCCTCGCACAGCGATGCGATGGCGTGGTCGGCATCCCCCGAGTACAGCGAATCGACAATGGTCGTCAGTAACGTTTTGCGGGCGACGCTGCTAAAGAGGATCTTGTTATTGAACTCGGCTCCGACCTCTTGTTCGGCACACTGTACGATGCGTTCGGCAAGGTCGGCGTCCAGGCCACGCGGCTTACGAAACACCACATACCGCTCGGGGTTGTCGAAGTACTGTTTGGTGAGGCTCGAGCGGACAACCCCTTTGCCAAACGCGGCTTCGACACAGGAGTCTTCACCGGTGACGATGAAAGCATGGCTGATGGGAATCCCCCGCTGGCGCTGCGAGTAGGTTACCAAGGCAATGCCCCGGGCCATAAAACTCGAAGCGTGATTGAATCCAATCCAGCCTCGATCGTAGTTTTCGCCGTAGACGGGAGTCTGCGATTCGAACACGATTTTGTGCTGGTCCATGTCGCCGTCCGCTGGAGTTGAGATTAGTGCCGCGTCCTGTTACTGATGATGTTCTAACCGGGAGGGTAGAGATGGTACAGCATCGCATACACCACCACGCCAGTCACCGACACATAGAGCCAGATGGGAAATGTGATGCGTGCCCAGCGGCGGTGCTTCGCGCGGGCCCGGCTCATGAATGCTTGTTTGGCCGTGTCCGAGTCGCCGGCGAGCGTAATGGGGAGCCACTCGCCATGGGCCCACAGCCCGAACACGATGGAAGTGATCGCCAGCGGCGGCACGGAAATGGCGAGTACAATGTGAGACAACAGGATCGCCAGGTATACGACCTTCGCGACCCCCTCGCCACTGAACGGTGTCTGCAGTTGCAGCATGATGTGATAGTACAAATAGCAGCCCAGGAACACGATCGACACGACGAATGCCGAGAGCATGACCCGCTTGTGGGCTGTCTCTTTGTGCCGCTTGATCAGCAGCAGTCCCACGATCAGCAGCACCGTGGCCAGCGAGTTAAGCGAGGCGTTAACGTGGACCAGCGGATGGGCAGCGAGTGGCAGCATCTTATTTGAGGTCGCCCTGGGTTCGTGTTTCAACAACGCGCGTCGACAGCGCCAGCATCACCAAGGCGAACGCGATCGTGACGCCCCACGACAATCCGAGGCCCGGCAGCCAGCCATTGTCGATGGTCTTTCCGTCGTCCAGGTAGTGTCGAAGTCCCGCGACACCATAGGTCAAAGGGTTCACCATCACCAGCCAGCCGATCACGCTATCCGAATGCACCGGGAAGAACGATCCGGAAAGCAGCCACATGGGAAACAACAGCACGCTCATCATGGCGTGGTAGCCTTGGCTCGAGTCGGTCCGCCAGGCGAGATAGAAGCCGAGTCCCGTCAGGGCAATGGCGATTACCATCATCATCGCCAGGGCGGCCAGCACTCCAGCGACGGGTGGGCGGATTTCGGAAATCGTGGCCCAACCCAACAGCAGGAATAACAGCGCCTGCAGCCAGGCGATGATTGCCCCGCCGGTAACCTTTCCCACAACCATCGCCCACCGCGGCACAGGCGACACAAGCACGCCTTGCAGGAAACCTTCGTTGCGGTCTTCGATGATGCTGATGGTGGTAAAGATGGCGGTGAACAGCAGGATCATCGCCAGGATGCCGGGAAATTGGTAGGCGTAACCGAGATCGACCGCTTTGAATCCCTCGCTGAACATCAGCCAGAAGATGATCGGCTGACCAAGCGCGCCAAACACCCGAGTGCGCTGGCGGAAGAACCGCACCAGTTCGCGCCACGCCAGCGTAGCGATGGCGGGTAGCACTGGCACGGAGCGAGTTTCGAGCGTGGTGGAGGACATAGGGGCAGGCGGTGGAAGGGGCGGAATTGGCGTGCGGACGTTGTGTCCTCACTCGCGATAGCCCGAGTCGCAAGACTTCGGACGGTCTGGTCGTTCGGTCAGAACTCTTGCGAGTCCTGCTAAGTCAATGTCTGGCGGGCTCAACTTTCATGCGTATCACTAAAGAACTGATGGCCCGTACGCGCAATGAACACATCTTCGAGCGTTGGCTTGCCGAGCGTCACGGCGTCGATCTGGTCGCCAAATGCCTCGACTAGTTGCGGTATGAGTTGATGGCCATTGGGGTGTTCGAGCCGCACGGTGCCGTCGACCACCGCGGGAGTGAAGTCGAACCGGCTGGCGATTTGATCGGCAAGCGTTTGGGCGTCGGTGGTGCGGAGCGTGATGGTGTCGCCCCCCAGCGAGGCTTGCAGGGCCAGCGGCGTATCGAGGGCCACCAACTCGCCTTGGTGCATGATACCCAGACGGTCAGCGCGCTCGGCTTCTTCCAGCAGATGGGTGGTGAGCAAGATGGTGACGCCTTCGTCGGCCAGTGTGGCAAAGTACCGCCAGATGTCGCTGCGTGCACCAGGGTCGAGTCCCGTGGCCGGTTCGTCGAGCACCAGCACCTTCGGGTCGTGCAGCATGGACTGGGCGAGTTCCACACGTCGCCGCTGACCGCCGGAAAGCGTCTCGACGGAGGCCGTGAGCTTGTCGGACAGGCCGAGTCGCTCGATCATGGTGGTAGCCTTCTGCTTGAGCGTGCCGCCAGCCAGGCCATACAACCGCCCATGGTGCAACAAGTTCTCCAGCACCGTGAGCTTCTTGTCGATGCTGGGCGACTGGAACACGACGCCCAGGTAACCGCGGACCGCCGCAGGGTGCTGGCGAAGGCTGGTGCCGAGAACATCGATCTCGCCTTCCTGCAGCGGCACCAGCGTCGAGATCAGCCGAAACAGCGTGGTCTTGCCACTGCCGTTGGGGCCCAGCAGGGCGAATACCTCGCCCGGGGCCACGTCGAACGAGACGCCGCGAACCGCTTCGTGCTCGCCGTATCGGAAGCGAACGTCGCGAATCGAAAGAGCGGGCGCAATGGGCATGAATCGATAAACCGGGGCGGAACGTGGACGATCGGGGAAGTTAACACTGTAACTGCCAGCAGGGCGAAATTAAACGGCCACCAACAGCAGACCCAAAATCCACAGTGGCAAGTACAGCAAGCTGGCTCGCAATAGCGTCCGGGAGGTGGCATCGCCGGGCGAGCGGGCGAAGGCGACCGACGCCCAAATGTAGACCACCGACAGCAGTACGGCCCACCCCAGGTACAAGGCCGCCAGCAGCGTGGAGGATGCGAGCCAGGCAGGAATCAGGCTTACCGGCAACAGCAGCAGCGAGCCCACGATGGCTTCGATGCCGGCGCGGCGGCCGGTGGGGTCGACAGTGGTGCTCATGACGTAGCCCGCCCGCTGGTAGTCATCCCGACACCGCCAGGCGATGGCCATGAAGTGCGGATACTGCCACAAGTACAGCACGCCAAACAGCGAAAGCGCCGAGAGACCAAATTCGCCACCCGCGGCCACCCAGCCCATGACGATGGGCAGCGAACCACTCGCGGCGCCGACGGCCGTGTTCAACGTGGAACGGGTCTTCAGCGGCGTGTAAATCACCACGTACAGAATCCAGCACCCAATACCGAGCAACAACGTCGGCACCCCGGGCCCGGCGGCCAACAGCAACGCACCTGCCACCAAAAGGACGCTGCCAAACACCAATGCCTCGGTAGGACGCAGCCGCTGGGCAGGAAGTGGCCGATTCGCGGTGCGATTCATCAACGCGTCGAGGTGGCGCTCGAGCCACATGTTCAGCGTGCTGGCGCTTCCGGCCACCAGTCCGGTGCCCAGGCACGTGGCGAACAATACCCAGCCCGACCAGTCGGCAGCCGCGGCCAGATAGAACCCCATGGCGATGGTGATGAGTTCCATGGCCACGATGCGCGGCTTGGTCAGCTCCCAGTAGTCGGCCATTCGCGCCGTCCAACCGGTCCGCTCAGGGGCCAAGGTGGTTGCCGAGGTGGTGGTCGTCGAGGTGCTCATCCGGTGGCAACTCCCTTGGAAAACGATTCGGTTTCAGTGTTAACAATCGAAGCGGGGGCATATCGCCAGGCGAGCATGGTTGCCACGACGAGAGATGCCAGGAGGGCGGAACCAACCGCCTGATGCGCTGTGACGATGTGGGCTTGCCACCACCCGTCGGCCAGCACCGACTGTGAGGAGGGCGAGTACATACCTCGTGCCCAGACCGGTACGCCGTATTTGCTAATCCAGGTGGCCACGCCCAGGGAAATCTGCAGCAGCACCACGGCGATTATAGACCAGCCAGTGCATCGAACCCCCGTTGGCGCGGCGGATGCCACACACATTCGTGCAACCACCAACGTGAGCATGAGTACCACGGTGGCCAGCACCAGGTGAACCTTCACCACGCTTTCGAATGAGTAGGGCGACACGGTGACCGGCATGTGGCGAAGCATCGCCCCCACCACCATCTGCACGTAAACCAGGATGCCTGTCGCCGCGGCCAGGGGTGCCAGTCGGGCCAGGCCCTGTTGGTCCACCTTGCGAGCGGTGAGCCACGACCGCGAAGTCCACACAACCATGGCCACGGTGAGCACAAAGAACAGCGGTCCCACCGAACCATGCACCATGGCCAGCAAGCGTTCGTCGAGCACCACGCGCAAACCGCCCAGCACACCTTGGGCGATTACCGCCACCAGGGCCACTACGCCAACGGTCTTCATCCAGGGGCGCGATTCGTATTTATAAAGCATCACCAGTAGGACGATGGTCACCAGGCCCGACAGCGAAGCGAGCAGGCGATGGCCATGCTCGACGAACAAGTCCCAGGGGCCGAACAGCCAGGTGGTCCACGGGTAGAGAAACAGATTGTAGCCGTAGGTGCCGGGCCAATCGGGCACGGCCATGCCGCTCTTGGTGGTGGTTACCAGGCCGCCAAGCCACAGCAGCGGAAAGGTGATAGCGCACAGCAGCCAGGCCACCCAGCGGGTCCAGCGCGCAGAGGCTGGCTCGGCATTAGGAGAGCGTTGGGCGTTTCGGCGGTGGCGTTTCGACTTCGACATGGGCAAACTTAGTAGTATAAGGACACCCTCCGGGCGGACATAAGTGGTCAAATTGTCGCACCCCCTGTTGGGGCACTGCCAACGGGGCCATCAGTCCGAGTTGTGCAAAAAACTGCGTACGTAGTCGACTAATTGCCAGATTTCCTGCTCGCTGAGCGCTCCCTCGACCCCTGGTCGCGGGCTCCCCTGTCCTGGCATGGGCGTACCAGCAACCCCCTGGTGGATGCGACGGAACAAGTCGATGGACCGGTCGCCGCCCCGGAAAACGCCGTCGGCAAGCTCTCGCGGTCGCGCCAGTTGCGGCGCAAGCAACTCCTCGGACACCTGTCCACGCTGTTTTAGACGCCGGCTCTCGGAGGTGAGACGCTCGCGGGCCGACTTTGCCAGACTGGAATCCAGGCCCGGCAGATTCTCCCTATCTCGCGCAATCTGCGCGGCCAGCGTGGCCGACCGTTGGCGGAAGTCGAATACCGCTTGGTTCCAATCGTCGTAATCCTTCACCACGATGCTGCGCGCGTCGGCCCCGTGGCAGTCGGTGCACTTGGCCCGCGGCGAAAGGAACAACTGTCGCCCCGCCTCGATGGATTCGGCCATCTGGGCGTCGGTGCGCTCGTCGGCCGGCATAGTCTGAGGGTCGGGCTCGACGATCTGCTCGGTGGGTGATTGCCAACTTTGCACGATGCTGGCCACCACGTCGTCGACCATGGCCTGATCGTCCTCGTCCTCAGCCGGTACGAACGGTTCGTCGGTGGTTCCTGCCGCTGGATCGAAGTCCAATTCGTCGGCAACCGTGGCTATGAGCTCGCGCTCCACCTGCCCGCGGATGGCCAGGTAGCGAACGTACTCGACCAACGCGTCGAGTTGCTCGGGGGCAAGAAGTCCAAACGATGGCATGGCGGTGCCGGACACGCCGCGCTGCAGCACTCCCAGCAGGTCGTCGTCGGTGGGCTTGCTGGCCAGCCGGGTCGACTTCCACTTGAACACGCCAGGCCGAAAGTCGCGCGGGTAGGGTTCCAGCACGGCCGCCGCGGGGCCTCGCCCGTCGCCGGTGATGCCGTGACAACTGGCGCAGTGCTGCCGGTAGAGACCGCGTTGCTGATACTCGTGCCCGTATTCGTCTTTCTCGTAGCCGGCCTGCCCGGCCGCCATCTGCAGGAGTTCGACGTCGAGATCCACGCCCTCTGGCACGCGTGGGTCGTCAGGCGTGCCAAACAGCTCGGTGAGTTCCTGCGTGATTTGTTGCTGGTGCTCGTCGACCAGTTGCGCCTCGATCATGGCCATGCGGTTGGGAGCGAACTGCGGCGCGCGGTTATTGCATCCGGCTGTCGCAAGTACCAGCAACATGCTCCCAGAGAGCCAGTAGAAACAGGTGGATCGCATCCTATTCGCTCTCGACGGCCATCGTCCGACTGTCGACCTTGATGGTCCCCAGGTCGGTCTTATCGCCCGGCTTGATGGTTACCTTCAGCCGACCTCGGCGGTCGAGTTCGGCTGAGGACGACTTGCCGGTTTTCAAGTAGCCAGGACGCTCGTGCCAGAACTGGAACTCGTGCTCGCCGGCCGGCAAGTTCTTGATTTCGAAGGTGCCGTCCTCGCCGCTGATGGCCATGTAGGGATCGTCTCGCACAACAATCCAGCCCTGCATGAAGGGATGAATGCTGCAGGAGATGGGCCGCGGCAGTCGCTGCGCTTTGTCGAACTCCAGTTTCTGGTCGCCCTCGGCGGAGAGCATGAAATTGAACGATTCGTCCCCCAACTCGGCTTTGACGCTGTGCCCTACCGGATCGGTGTTCTTCAGCAGCAGGGGCTGGCCGACACGAACCGTCACCACCCGCGGCTCGAATGCACAACCTTTATTGTCCAACTCTACCGGTTCGTCTGCCGACTTTTGATAATCGGGATGCACGGCTAGTTCTTCGCCCCGCTCGGGACGAAGATACACTACGACGTTGGCGATGCCCTGCGACTTGTCGAGCACCAGGCTCTGATCTTTCGGCTCCGCCTGGCAGCAGAACTCGTCCTTGCCCAGGTCGAGCTTGGGGGCTTCGGGCGGTGTTCCTTCCAGCACCAGTTTGCCGCGCAGAGTGCCCCACCCATCCTCCGCGGGGGCAGGCGTCGCGATCAGCGACCAGCACGTCACGGCTAGTAGCAATCCGAACATTCGCATGGTGGATTCCTCTGGTGAAAGGGGAAAAAACTCTATGGTTAGCCTATCCAAAGCCATGGCGAATGACCACCCGCGACGAATCGTCGCAGCGGTTGCCGACTGAGCGTGTGGGTTTCGACAAATCAGGGCAAGGCGTAGAATTTGGGTATCCTTTTATCCCACATCTATCCCTTTGGGGCTGTTATGAACGTTCTAGTCGTAGGCAATGGCGGCCGCGAGCACGCGCTGGCCTGGAAACTGGCCCAGAGTTCCCGCGTGAAAGACGTATTCGTTGCCCCCGGCAACGCCGGCACCGCTGCGGACGCCGTGAACGTTGACATTTCGGTTACCGACATCCCCGCCGTAGTGAAATTTGCCAAAGACAACGACGTCGGCCTGACCATCGTGGGGCCAGAGGCACCGTTGGTAGCCGGTATGGTCGATGCCCTGCAAGACGCTGGGCTTCGCGCGTTTGGCCCGTCGAAGGCGGCCGCGGAACTCGAAGGCAGCAAGGTGTTTTGCAAGAACTTGCTCCGCCACGCCGACGTGCCGAGTGCCGACTATCGGGTATTCCGCGATGCCGAGAGTGCCACGCACTACCTGACCGAACGCGACGACGATCCGGTAGTGGTGAAGGCCGATGGGCTGGCCGCTGGCAAGGGCGTAATCGTGTGCCGCAACCGCTCCGAAGCACTGATTGCCGTGGATCGAATTGCCGCCAGCAAAGAGTTTGGCGAGGCGGGCAACCGATTGGTCATCGAGGAGCGACTCGTTGGCCAGGAGGCGAGCGTGCTGGCCATTACCGACGGGCGAACGCTCATCACGCTACCCGCCGCACAGGATCACAAGCCCGCCTACGATGGAGACCAAGGACCCAACACCGGCGGCATGGGCGCCTACTGCCCCACGCCGCTGGTAACCGACGAAATGCTGGCCGGAGTGGAAGAGAGCGTGCTGGTGCCTACCATTCACCAGATGAAACGCAACCGGCGGCCTTTTCGCGGTGTGCTGTATGCCGGGCTGATGCTCACCAAGGGGGGCCCGAAGGTGCTGGAATACAACGTGCGGTTTGGCGACCCTGAGTGCCAGCCCCTGTTAATGCGGCTGAAGACGGACCTGCTGGACGTGCTCGATGCCGCTGTTGATGGAAGGCTGGATGAAGTGGGCCAATTGGAGTGGGACCCCCGCCCGGCGGTTTGTGTGGTGATGGCCAGCGAGGGCTATCCCGGCAGCTACGAGAAGGGCTACCCGATTCGGGGCCTGGACGAAGCGGCGCGGCTCGACGACGTGAAGGTGTTTCACGCGGGCACCTCGATCATCGATGGTCAGGTGGTCAACACCGGTGGCCGCGTGCTGGGCGTCACCGCCCTGGGCGATACGGTGGCCAAGGCTAAGCTGTTGGCCTACCAGGCCGTGAAGTGCATTCGTTGGGAAGGCGCCTGGTGCCGCAAAGATATCGCCGACAAAGCGATCACCGTGGCGTGATATCCCCCCACTCGGAGCCTTCAACTATCGACGCCTTCAGCTACATCGTTGCCAACCTCCGGCACCACTGGCGGATGCACCTGGCCGTGGCGGCGGCCGTTGCCGTGGCCACCGCCGTGCTGACTGGTGCATTGGTGGTGGGAGACTCGGTGCGGGGCAGTCTTCGCGACCTCTCGCTGCAGCGCCTGGGCCGCATCGACCAGGCACTCGCTGCGCCGCGGCTGTTTCGCACCGAACTGGCAGACGAACTGGCCGCAACCGATGGTTTCGACCAGCACTTCGCGTCCGCCCTGCCCGCCCTCATCCTGCGAGGCTCCGCCACGGCGGAGGTCGACGACAAACTGCGACGTGCCAGCGAACTCGACCTATACGGGGTGACCGAAGACTTCTGGGCCGTCGGCCAGGCCGATCCACGGACCGACCCCAAGGCCGAGGGCGTGTGGATTACCCGCCAGGTGGCCTACGACCTGGGCGTGGCCGCAGGCGACGAGATTTTGCTGCAACTGCCGCTGGTGTCCGACCTGCCGGCCGACAGTGCGCTGGGCGAGAAGGTCGACACGGTGGCCGGCCAGCGATATTCGGTGGCCGGTGTATTGCCCGATCGCGGACTCGCTCGATTCGAGCTGCGTCCGTCGCAACGTCCTCCGCGCGCGGTGTTCGCGCCGCTCGCGGAGCTTGCCAGTTCTATCGATCAGCCGGGCCGCGCCAACGCTATCCTGGTTACCAGCGACCAGATCCATCGCGCCACCGACGCCCCGGCGGGAGCGTGGCTGGCCGCTTACTTTGACCCGCAACTTGCCGACATGGGCCTGTCGGTCGAGCAGCACGATGTCGATGGCGCCTACGTGCAAATCTCGGCCGACGGTTTGGTGATTCCGCCAGAAGTTGTATTGGCCGCGCAACGGGAGTTCGCCGAGGAAACGCTGCAACCAATCACAACTTACTTGGCCAACACGCTGGAAGTGGGTGGCAAGAAGGTGCCCTACTCCACCGTGGCGGGCGTCTACTCCACCAGTAAACTTGGGCCGCTGCGGGGCGAACGCGGCGCGCCGATTGAGCTTGCCGATGGGGAGATTGTGCTCAATCGCTGGGCGGCGGATCAACTCGGCGCCAAGGTCGATGACGAAGTCGAAACCAAGGTCATCTTGCGCTACTACGAACCCGAGAGCACCCATGGCGAGTTGCGAGAGCACGAGCCACCGCTGGAGCTAACGCTGGCGGCCATCGTCGATCTGAAAAAGCCAGATGGTTCGCCAACCGCCGCGGCAGATCCCAACTTGACGCCCCAACTTGAAGGCGTGACCGATCAAGAGTCGATCGAATTGTGGGAGTTGCCGTTCGATCTGGTCGAGCCCATCGACTCCGAGGACGAAGACTACTGGGACGAGTACAGCACCACGCCTAAGGCGTTCGTATCGTTCCGCCTGGCGAGTCACACCTGGAGCACCCGTTGGGGCAGCGTCAGTTTGCTGCGTACGCCAGTCACCGAGTCGGTTACTGCTGACACGGTCGCCGAGCGACTGCGGGCGGCGCTCGACCCCGCGTCACTGGGGTTTGCGTTTATGCCGGTCAAAGCCCAGGGGCTGGCCGCTGCCAGTGGCACCACGCCGTTTGATGGATTGTTCCTCGGCTTCAGCATGTTTCTGATTGCCTCGGCCATCATGCTGTTGGTGTTGCTGTTTCGCCTGGGGATCGAAAGCCGCGCTAGGGAAATTGGATTGCTGGCGGCCGTTGGTTTCGACGCCAGGCGTTCGCGACGGCTTCTGACCATCGAGGCGATGTGCGTCGCCGTGGCGGGGGCAGTCGTTGGCGTGCTCCTGGGCATTTTCTACGCCTGGGCGATGGTCACGGGGCTGAAAACGCTGTGGTTGGCTGCCATTTCCTCGCCGTTCCTGCAGGTGCACGTCGGCCCCTGGAGTCTCCCCGCGGGGTTCCTACTGGGACTATTCACCGCCTGGGCCACCACCTGGTGGACCCTACGCAGCGTACTGCGGCAGTCGCCGCGCGGATTGCTGGCCGGCGCTGTGGAAGATCGCCCGCAACTTTCTGGCCACGTTCGGCGACGCCACTGGCACCTCTCTGAACTAATGCTCGTCGGGGCAGCGGTGCTTGGCGTGTGGGGCACCACGATCAAGGGCGAGGCCCAAGCCGGCGCGTTTTTTGGTGTCGGTGCACTGCTGCTCGCTGGCCTGCTAGGGTTGCTGAAGCGGCATTGGCAGCGGGCGGCCGACAGTCGCCAGCGAGTGCGTCGTCTGTCGCTCGGTGGGCTGGCCCTGGCGAATCTCGCCCGCCGCCCTGGTCGCAGCACGCTGACCGTGGGGCTGGTGGCTGCCGCCAGTTTTCTGTTGCTGTCGATCAGTGCTTTCCATTTGGCGCCCACCGACGAGGGGACGGGTGGCTACACCTGGTACGCCACGGCCGATGTGCCGATTCACTACGACCTCGGCACCGAAGAGGGGCAGATTGAGCTGGCGTTCCGCGATGAAGAGATGGATCGTCTGGCGGGCTGCGAGATCGAGTCGCTCCGCCTGCACGGGGGTGAGGATGCCAGTTGCCTGAATCTATACCGCACCGCGCAGCCTCGCGTGGTGGGAGTGCGCGACAGCGACCGCGTCATGGGCGATTTTGCATGGAGTGCCAAACGCGACCCCGAGCGAGCTGTCCCGGACCTGAACGCCGATCTGGGGCAGGATGCCAACGGCCGAACGGTGGTGCCCGTGGTGCTCGACTTCGCAACGGCCATGTACAGCTTGCACCTGTCGGGCTCGCCGGGTGATCGACTTACCATACTCGACGGGGACGATCAGCCGGTAACGCTCGAAGTGGTGGGACTGCTACAGAACAGCATTTTGCAGGGCGACCTGATGATCAGCGACGCTAATTTCCGCCAGCTGTATCCCAGCGAATCGGGCTCGCAGCTATTCTTGATCAAAGAGCCAGAGTCACAACGTAAGTCCGCCCCGAATGAGAGCGTGCCAGAGAAATCGGCTCAAGGACCTGCAACAGACGCAACTGAACCTGCCTCGGAGCAAGATGGTTCTGTGGAGAGTGAAGAAAGTCCGGAAGAAACTGTTGAGCAGGAGTCTCTCGACGTGCTGCTCGAGAATCGGCTCGGCGACGATGGGTTGGCGGTCACATCGGCCGAGGAGCGGCTCGCTGGGTTCCTGGCGGTGCAGAACACTTACCTCTCGACGTTTCAGTCGCTCGGCGGCCTGGGGCTGCTCTTAGGCACGATTGGCTTGGCCATCGTGCAGCTTCGCAATGTGCTAGAACGCCGGGGCGAGTTAGCTCTGGTGCAGGCGGTCGGCTTTCCGCAGCGGCGCGTTGTCCTACTGGTGCTACTGGAAAATATGGCATTGCTGCTCATCGGATTGCTGCTGGGCGGCATTGCCGCAGCGCTGGCGCTGCTGCCGCAATTGCAGATGTACCAAACTGCCCTGCCCTGGCGGGAGATGCTGGGTTTGCTCGCCATCGTGCTCGTGGTGGGCGTGACCGCCACGTGGATCGCCACCCGCGGTGCGCTGCGGGAAGCCATCCTGCCTGCCCTGCGTGGGAATTAAGACACCGTGGTCGCTGAAGAGCGATTCCGCTAGAGTAGAGTCTCCCGCCAAGCCGCTGAACTCCCACCTAACCCCCGGCTAGTACCCATGCGCAGTATGCTGTTGGTCGTTGCTTCGTTTGCCACCACGATGATCTGCTGGGGTCTCTACGGGCCAGTGTTGCATTTCGGCCAGCACGACATGTTCACTGGCGGGGAAGATGCCCCCCTTCCGCACATTGCCCGCTGGCGTCCCTTCGTCTGCGTGGGGATGGCTTACTTTCTGATCGGTGTGATCGTGCCTGCCCTGATCCTGGTCCTCAAGGGCGAAAAGGGGCACTGGACCATGACCGGTGTCATCTGGAGCCTCGCAGGTGGTGCACTCGGTGCGCTCGGTGCCTTGGGCATCGTCCTGGCGTTCACCTTCGGGGGCAAGCCGCTGTACGTGATGCCCTTGGTGTTTGGCGGCGCGCCGGTAGTCAACTCGTTCCTCACCATTGTGTGGGCCGGGAAACTCAGAGACGTGGGCCCCGTATTCCTGGCCGGATTGATTATCGTACTGATTGGCGCCGTGACTGTGCTGCTCAGCAGCCCTTCGGCCACCGGTGGCAAAGTGGATCTGCTTTCGGTCAATTTCATATTCCAACTGCTCTCCATCGCCATGGTCATCTCCTGTTGGGGTTCGTATGGTCCCGTGCTCCACAAAGGGCAGGCAGCCATGGACCACAGTCGACTCAGGCCGCTATTGTGCGTGGGGCTCTCCTACTTTGCCATTGCCGTGGTAGTGCCAAACCTGCTGCTGGCGATGCCCGCCTTTGCCGAACCAAGCACTTACAACTTCTCCGGTACCACCTGGAGTATGGCCGCGGGCGCCGCGGGCGCGTTGGGTGCGTTGGGCATCATTATGGCCTTTAACTTCGGCGGCAAACCGGTTTTCGTGATGCCGCTGGTATTCGGCGGTGCACCGGTCGTGAACGTTCTGTTCGACACGTGGAACAAAGGCAAGTTCGACCAGCTGAACGCTTGGTTTCTTGCCGGATTGATTCTTGCCATTACCGGGTCGACCATGGTGCTGGTATTCGCGCCACGAGGCAAGCCGCCCGCCAAAAAGGTGGAAGTAAAGCCTGAACCTGAGCCCGAGCCGACCGGCCCCTCGCCCATGGCTGAGCAGCCCAGCCCGCTGACCGACTAGCACCGTTTCAGGTACCCCGCAACGCGCCATACCACTCGATCTGCTTGCGGGGGCAGAACACGTAGCCGTGCAGCAGACAGAAGGGCCGTAGCCATTCTTCCCGGCGCAGGAGATCGGGTTGCTCGACGCCCTGTGGCATCAGCAGCACCCGATCGGCTTCCACCGAGCCCAATTCCACCAGATACTGCTGCACTTCGGAGAGGTCGTCCGGCGTATCGACTACAAACTTCAATTGGTAGACGTGCTGGTCGATCAGTTCCCGCACGATGTCGGGGCGATGACGCGTCTCGTTATGCCGGTGGTGCCAACGATGGTGTGCCTGGCGGTCGGGCGCGGAGCTGGCAAACTTGGGGCTCACCGACATCAGGTCGCACTCCAGCGGCAGAAACAGCGTGCCGGCCGTTTCGATGGTGACGTGTCGCCCCTGCCGCCGAAGTTCTTCGCACAGGGGAATCAACTCAGCGAACAACATGGGCTCGCCCCCGGTGATCACCACGTGGCGGCAGTCCCATTCGTCCACTTGGGCCATGATCTCGTCGACGCCCAAGTCGATGCCCTCGGGTTTCCACGAGGCGAACGGCGTGTCGCAGTACCAGCAACGCAGATTGCAACCACTGGCGCGGATGAACACACTCGGCGTACCTGTGAGCAATCCTTCGCCCTGCGTCGATTTGTAGATTTCCGCTATCCGCATTTACTTCAACTGTCTGGAGAGAGCCTGTATCCGAGGCTCCGTGCCTGGCTGCCTGGGAAACCGCCTAGGCCTGGTACGCGATTGGATCGACCAGACCTGCCGCGGCGAAGCCTTTCTTGCGCAGATGGCATGCATCGCACCGCCCGCATGCCACGCCTGCTTCGTTGGGACTGTAGCAGGTGTGGGTCAGACCATAGTCCACACCCAACCTGGTGCCGCACTCGATGATCTGGGCTTTTGTCCATTCTACTAAGGGCGTATGGATTGTGAAACGCAACGTCCCTTCGACGCCCGCTTTTGTGGCCAGATTCGCCAGTTGTTCGAACGCCGCGATGTACTCGGGGCGGCAGTCCGGGTAACCGCTGTAGTCCACCGCGTTGACGCCGATGAACAGGTCGGCCGCTCCCACCACTTCGGCATACCCCAGCGCCAGGGAGAGCATCACTGTATTGCGGGCCGGCACATACGTGATGGGGATTCCGGTGGCAATCGTTTCGTCATCGCGGTCGTGGGGTACCTCGATGTCGGCCGTCAGCGCGCTGCCCCCCAGGCGGTCGAGCGTGATGACGACCGTCTTGTGCTCCGTGATCCCCTGGGCCTCGGCCACACGGGCGGCGGCTTCCAGCTCGAAGCGATGCCGCTGGCCATAATCGACGCTCAAGGCGTAGACTTCGAAGCCCTGGTCCAGGGCCATCGCAGCGGTCGTGGCCGAGTCGAGCCCACCGGACAGCAGTACGACGGCCTTGGGTCTATCGCGTTTTATAGGAGTCATGGTCCTTAAAATCTGGGTCAAGTGACAGCCTGCAGCGATTAAACTCGACTCTGCGGCACCTTTCGCCACAGGGGCCATCATGCCAAAATGGCCACTCGCCCGATAGGAGGAAAGGTCCGATGTCTGAAAATCGTCAGCTACTCGAAACGTTCGAAAATCAGTTTCCCGACCGCGATTACAAGATCGAAATCGTGGCGCCGGAGTTCACGTCGGTTTGCCCCAAAACGGGCCAGCCCGACTACGGTACCATCACCATTTTGTACACGCCCGACAAAGTCTGCATCGAATTGAAGAGCCTGAAGATGTACCTGCAGAGCTTTCGCAATCAGGGCATCTACTACGAGCACGTGACCAACACCATGCTCGACGATCTGGCCACCGTGTCGAAGCCTCGTTGGATGAAAATCGAGGCGGCTTTCAACGCTCGTGGCGGTATTACTGAAACGGTAACTGCCCAGTATACGGCGGCGATGTAGGCCCCTTTCACCTCTCTTCCTTATCAAAGCGGCCGCGCTGGCGTGTCGACTCGCAACCCCCAATAGGAATCAATGTCCGATCAACCTCGCGTAATACTCTCCGGCTTTGCTGACGAAGCGGCCAATCACAAAACGGCTATGGAGCAGTTCGCGGCCTTTGCGGCCATCGGTCTGGAGTATTACAGCCTGCGTTTTGTCGACGTTGGCAGCGGCATCAAGAATGTGATGCAGCTCACCAAGAGCGAGATTACCAAGCTCCGTCACCTGGAAGATGAGTATGGCATGAATGTCGCGTCGATCGGCTCACCGATCGGCAAGGTGAAACTTCTCGATACGGACGACGGTACCAAGAACCGCTACGTGCCCTTCAAGAGGTACATGAAGAGCGAAGTAAAGAAAGCGTGCGACCTGGCCCACGCATTCGAGACCAAGTTGATTCGGGGCTTCAGCTTCTATCATCCCAAGGGTACCGATCCTCGCGAGCACCTGAATCAGGCGGCCGACCAATTGGGCGAGATCGCCGAGTTGTGCCATCGTAGCGACCTGACGTTCGGCCTGGAGGTCGAAGCTAACCTGATTGGTCAGACGGGTGAGCTGCTGGCCGAGCTGCACCGCAAGGTGAACCACCCGGCGATGGTCACCATCTTCGACGGCGGCAACCTGGTGAGCCAGGGTATGAGCACCGACGAGGTGTTCCAGGAGTACCTGGCCATGAAGCCGAGCCTGGGCTGGATGCACATCAAGGACTATCGTGATCCTTCGCTGACTGGCAAGGCGGACCATGTGGAAGAGGATAAACTGAAGAACTTTGTCCCCGCCGATATGGGCGACAGCGGCCACACCCGCATCCTGGAAGACTTCAAGGAGGTGCTGCCCAAGCTAACTCGTAAGCTCAAGCGACGGGGCATTCCAGGCGTATTTCTCGAACTCGAGCCGCATCTCAAAGGCGGTGGTCAGTTTGGTGGCTTCAGCGGCCCCGACGGGATGGGCGTCGCCCTCCGCGGCCTGCGGAGGGTGCTCGACTTCGTCGGGATCGAATACGACATTCGCGGCTGGGATGACGTGGTCGCCTCGCGAGGCTTCTAGAACGCCACACATTCCTCTAATCCGCGTAGCCCTAGCGTTTTTCGACGCCAGCGATGGGCAGAGACGCCGAGCTGTCGTCTCGAACTACGGGCACGACTTTCGGCTCAGAGGGTGCCGACACCGAACGCGCGGTTCTCAGCGCCCAGAAGGCCGAAGCAGCCAGGGCGCCGGCCCCGCAGAACAGTTGCATGCCGAGCTGTCCCCCCGCTTCCCACAGCAGGTATCCGCCGCCGAGGGCTCCCGTAACACACATCAGCAAATTGGACAGGGCCATTTCTCGATAGCGACGCGCGTTTGCGATCTTGATCGCCTCGCGTGCTGAGCTGTTCGCCAAATCGCGTAGCGTGGACATGTCGGCCGACTGCTCAGGGATAGCGGTGGTCTTGATTTCCTCGAGGTTCTCCAACATCTCTTTAGGGGGAGCGGGAGTCGTCTCCTCGCCGCCAAGCGATTCGGTCGTAGACTTGGGCCGCGCCAGGATCGACTCGGTCGACTCGGGAAACGGCCCCGTTGCGGTGGTATCGGCCGATTTGGACGGTGTGGCGGAGAGCTGTCCGGTCGTCGCTTTGGCCGGCTTTTCGACCAGTGTTTCGGTGGGCACTGCAGCCGCCACCGGGGAGGGAGACGATTCGCCTCGCAGCCGGGCCATCATTTTGGCCATGTAATCTTCGATCGACTCTTCGCCCTCCTCCGCTACGGCGGGCGACTCGGCTTGGGGCGGCTCGATAACTGGTTCCGTAGCCAGTGGCTCGCAGGCGGGGAGTTCGGTCTCTGAGCCACCTTCATCCAGCAGGTGCCGGAATCGCTCGACGTAGGAAACGGGCTCTTCTGGCTCCTTGATCGACTCGGCAGGCGGGTCGAACGCCGTGGTGGGCAACACTGGCTCAAGCTCCGTAGCGTCGGCTTCTTCCAGGGCCGGCTCCTCTAACTCATCCACGGTCGCTTCTGCCCACTGGTCGTCACTGGTCGACTCGGCGTCCGCGGCATCGGAGTCATCGGCGACGGGCTCGAGTGTATGATCCGGCAGGCTGCTTTCTTGCTCTGGGCCTTCCTGCTCCTCGGGGGATGTTTCCCCCGATGAAGCGAGGTCTGCCGCGTCGTCAACGGAGTGTTTGACCTCGTAGTGCAGCTTTTCTGATGCCGCTGCGCGGAGCGAGGACAAACGTCCCCAGACGTCACCCTCATCGGGTTCGCTTTTCTCCTCTTCCTCGATAGAGGAAAGCAGCGACTCTTGCGGCTTGGGCGAGGTGGCTACGGCCGCCAGGCCTGCGAACGGGTCGTCGGCCGCCGCGACTGCCCCGTCGGCACTGGTCTCCGACAGGGTGGGCTCGACTGCGTGGGGCTCTGCAGTGCCGGCCTCCGGCAGCTCTTCAGTGGTCGCCAGAGCCTCGGGCAGCTGACGTTCCACGTCCCACAGATCGTCCGTGTTGGGCAATGGCTCCGGTGTGGGGGTTGGGCTGCACCAATCGTCAATGTTGTCCCGTGCGGAGCTCGACTGCACCGTGTTCCACAGGTCGTCAGCTGGCTCGCTGCTATCGATGGGCAGATCGTCTGCAGCCGGCTCGTCAGTCGTGGCCACCTCCGGTTCCATCGCCTCGGACGACAGTTGTTCGAGTTGTTGCAACAGGACGGCTGGCTCTGGTGTGTCGGTCGCGATGCCCCACTCGGCGAGCTCCTCGCCCGCGCCACTGTCTTCAGGCGTTGCCGGACTCTCCTGAGAGCCCGTCTCTGGCAACGTTACTAGCTCCTGATCTTCGTCGACCTCGCCAGCGGGCGACGTTTCGGCGGTCTCTTCCTGCACGTCTTCCTGGGATGGCTCTAAGACTTCGAGTGCCAGGTCCCCGTCGGTATCGGCCTCCGCGGCGGCGGAAGCTGCCGGCGATTCCTGGCTGTCGGGCGTCTGCTGCCGCCGTTCGAGTTCTTCTCGTAGATCACCAACCAAGACGTCTCGCTCGACGATCTGCTGCTCGAGGTCGGCCTGGCGGCGTTCGAGCTCCGCTACTCGGTCGTCTTCGGCGGTGGAGCGAGCGGTGAGTTCCTCGCGCAACTGCAGCAGGTCCTTGGCCAATGCGCCAAGTTGGGTCCGCAGGTCGTCCCGCTCGCCGACAAGTTGCTCGCGTTCGGCTTCGACCTCTGTCAACCGTGCTTGCAGGGCGGCAAGCTCTACCGCTAGCTGCTGATTCTCCGTGCGTTGCCGGCGTGCCAAGCGAGCCAGCGCTCGGGCCCTGCTGCGACTTGTTCGAACTGGCTCTTGCAGGGGCCCGGCTTCGTCCGGGGCTTCGTCGGTCGCCTCGCTGCTGTCCTCGGCGGTCGATTCCAGCGACGGTTCTTGCGCTGACAAAGTCGATTGCGGTGGACAATCGACAGAGTTTAAGGCAGTTCGTGGTACGGTGGGCACCACGGCCGTCGAGTCGAGCTCGCCGGTCGAGGGCTGCTCGAGGAAGAACTCCACGGGACCAATCGACAGCTGGTCGCCCAGCGTCAAAGGGGCCTCGGAGAAGGGCTCGCCGTTCAGCAGCGTCCCATCCGACCAGCGACGCACCATGGGGCCATCCGCCCCTGGCGTGATCAGGCAATGTAGGGGCCGAACGCCCGGGTCCGTGAGCCGCACCGTGCAGCTTTGGCCACTGCCGATGGTCACCTTGCCGTCCGTCAGGCGGACGATACAATCATCGTCGCCGCTACGGTGGAGCACCAACACAGCTTCGCGCGGAGTGGTCGAGGTTAGGACGGCGGCTTCGGTCATTGCTAGTGTTCTTTTGTCGTTTCCAAACGGCCCTGGTCACCTACTGCTTGCGAAAACCGGCAATTCGCGCTACGAGGGCGCGGTAAAAAGCGGTTGAATAGATGTAGCTTGCAGGTCGGGTGCGGTCAAAAACGCCAGCCGGCAATTCGAAGTTCGGGAATCCGTTTGATCGGGCTCATTCGCTTACGCCAAATTTGCCGATTTGGCTGGAGGATCAGAATGGCGCTCGAATCGGTGGGGGGAATTGCCAAGGTGTCTCTTCCGAGCGGATACACGCCAGTTGCGGCCAACCGAGTGTCACGTTCGGCTAATTGGAAACCAAAAAGTAGGGAAATTCCGTACTTGCCGGTCACACCGCCTGAAGGGAGCTAAGGCAGAAAAACCGCTATCGCGCCAACCTTCTCCTTTCCACGTGCGTACTATAGTTACCGTAACGGCCGGGGGGTGGGGCGAACCCCATCCCAGCTGGCAGTTAACAACCACGTATTCCTGGCGGGCTTCGCCTGAACAGGACTTGAATTCAGGCGGAACAGCAGAGAGCCGGCCCAGGCCATTTCCGCGTGGCAGTTGGCCGGAGGCAACTAGGAGCACACCCATGGCACGTAAAGATTCCATCCAAAAGATGCGTGAGGTGCTGGTGAAACGCCGCGACGCATTGCGTAGAGCACTGGCCGGCGATTTGAGCTTACTGAAGCAACTTCGCGAGCAGTCTGGCAGCGACGTGGTGGATGCCGCTCTGGATGCCGCCCAGGACGAAATCAGTTCGCAATTGGCCGAAGTCGAATCTCGCGAGTTGGCCAACATCGAGCGGGCACTCGATAGCATGCGTCAGGGAACCTATGGCAATTGCGAGATTTGCAGTGCCAAGATCCCGTTGGCCCGTTTGCAGGCGTTGCCCTATGCCACGATGTGCATCGACTGCCAACGCGCGGCCGAGACCGGTCAGCTCGATTTGAGCGGAGACGCCAACTGGGGGCGAGTCGTCGACACCGGATTCACCGACGCAGACGTGTCGCTGACCGATTTGGAAATGTGATCGGCCCGCCATTGGCCCGCAGACTCCACGCGATCCATCGAAGCCGCCGGTCCTCAGCCGGGCGGCTTCTTTTTTTTCGCTCAGAGGCGGCAAACTGCCTTGAATTACTGGGCCGGCGCAGGGGATGAGTTATAATTTCCGAGAGTTTCCCCGTCGCTCCTCCTGACGCCTTTGCGAGGTCGTTTGTGCAAGGCTCTCCGCCCCTATCCTATCGCTTCCTCACTGCCCTGCTCTGCGCGGTCTGCCTGACCTGGTCGACGGGGGCCCAGGGGCAGATTGCTGCCCTGGATGGTCGTGCCGCGGCCAATGCTGCCAACGAGCGGGAACGGGACTACGATCAACTGGCCCGCGATGTCGACGCACTGGAGCGCGAACTCGGCATCATCAAGCGGGTTGTGAAGTTAGTGACCCCGGCTGTGGTGCACATCGAGGCGAGCCCCGTGCGAGGCTCAGGGCAGCGGTCCGATCTGCAAGAAGCCGGTTCTGGCGTAATCGTCAATATCAGCGGCAAGCCGTTTGTGCTGACCAACCGCCACGTGATCAAGCACTCGTCGGCTCCCTTTATTCGTGTTCAGTTCGCCGACGGCAATATCACCCGGCCCAATCGCATTTGGAGCGATCCACAGACGGATGTGGCCGTGCTGCGACTACCCGACACCAAACTACTGGCGGCCCGCCTGGGGAACAGCAATCGCTTGGAAATCGGCGAGCAGGTGCTGGCCGTGGGCAGTCCGTTTGGCCTTAGCCAGAGCGTCACGCGCGGCATTATCAGTGCCAAAGGGCGTTATAACCTCGATCTCGGCGACGGCGACGTTCGCTTGCAGAACTTCCTGCAAACCGACGCCGCGATTAATCCGGGCAACAGCGGCGGGCCACTGATCAACCTGCGTGGCGAAGTGGTCGGCATCAACACGGCCATTGCCAGCAACTCCGGTGGCAACGAAGGCATCGGCTTTTCGATTCCCATCAACGCCGTGATTCGCATTGCCAAGGACCTGACGACCGTGGGCCACGTGAACCGTGGCTTCCTGGGCGTGACGCTCGATTCGTTGTTCGACGACCGCCGAGCCCGCTCTTTGGGACTCCCCAGTTTGTCCGGCACTCGTGTGAAGTCGGTCGAGCCAGGTTCGCCCGCGGACCGTGCCAGCTTGAAGCCCGACGACGTGATCCTGCTGTTCGATGGCATCCGTGTCTCGGACATGGACCACCTGATCAGCCTGGTAGGCCTCACCGAAATTGGCCGCGATATTCCCCTGGTGGTCTACCGCGACCGCCGGGCGATCGAACTCGACGTGAAGATCGGCGACGCCCCTGAGGAAGACGCCCTGAACTGATCGTTTAGGGCTTGCTGAGCACTCTGGGCTCAAGGAGCCTTGCGGAGCGTGTCGACGATTACCGCTTCGACCGCGGCCGCGTCCATCTCCACGGCCACGTCCATGTTGGGCTGCTCGACGCTGTGCGGACGCCGATCGAATACCGTGGCACCATGGGTGAGCGTGCCGCTGGTCTCGACATCGCCATACAGCCGCTGGGTAGTGAATAGCGACGGACGCATCGCAGCGACCACCGCCACCGCGTCGTGGGCGTTGATGCCTTCGATGCCCAGGTGTTGCCGCGAACTTCGATAGGCTCCGGGCAGGATCTTTTGCAGCAGCTTCGACGTCCGCGATTCAAGCGTCTTGAGCCGTTCGAGGAAGTCGAAGCCCAGCACGATCTCGTTCGTCAGGTCCAGAGGAATCATGGTCTTGGTGACCGGCGACCGGAACACCTGGCTGGCCGCATCGCTGTCGCAATAAATGTTGAACTCGGCAGCGGCCGTGATGTTGCCGGGCGCCGAGACGGTGCCGCCCAGGATGATCAGGTGGCCAATCTTGCTTGCCAGATCGGGCTCGCACCGCAGCAGGTCCGAAATGTTGGACAGCGGGCCCGTAGCCACCACCGTGATGTTGCCCGGCGACTTGCGAATCTCGTCTCCCAACACCTTTACCGAGAGATGCTGGTTAGCCAGCGGCGCGACCTGGAAGTGGGCACCACAAAGACCATCGTCGCCATGCAGGTGGCGGGCGTCGGCCCGCAAGATCTGGTCGGGCGAGGCAGCGCCAATCCGCGGCCAGCGGGGCGGATCGAGTTGTTCAATCAACGCTTGGACATTGCGGCTAGCCAGCTTGGGTTCGACGTTGCCGCCTGTCGCCGTCACGGAAATCACTTCCAACTCTTCGGCCGCAAGCGCCACACACAAGGCGATTGCATCGTCGTAGCCGGGGTCCATGTCCAAGATTACTTTACGGGGCATCAATTCCTCGTGCGGTTGTCACTCGATCCTTGTGGGGTTGCCGACCGCTAGGCTTCGGCTGCAACTTCCTTTATCTTAAACCGCCCAAGATAACACAATGTGGGTTGCGCTTTCCAAGGGATAGGCAGGACGAGAATGAATCCCCAGATTGCTGAGATTGTCGGACGTGTGGTCGGGGGAATCGACCTTACCATGGCAGAAATGCAGGGTGCCATGGACCTGATGATGGAGGGGACCTCGACCGACGAGGAAATCTCACTGCTGCTCACTGGTCTGGCCGCCAAGGGCGAAACCGTCGACGAAGTGGCCGGGGCCGCTGCCTCCATGCGGAGCCACATGACCACCATTCGCTCTTCCCGCGCGGGTGTGCTCGATACCTGTGGCACTGGAGGGGGTGGCTCGCAGACCTTTAACATCAGTACCACCGCCGCCATCGTAGCCGCCGCCGCGGGTGTGCCCGTGGCCAAGCACGGCAATCGTAGTGTAACCAGTCGCAGTGGTTCAGCCGACGTGTTAGCAGCCCTGGGGGTGAATCTCGACGCCACGCGGGAGCAGGTTGAAGCGTGCCTCGACGAACTGGGATTGTGCTTCTGTTTTGCCCCGCTTGCCCATCCTTCCATGCGGCATGTAGCCCCCGTGCGAAAGAAACTTGGCATCCGCACCGTGTTTAATTTGCTCGGTCCGCTCGCCAATCCCGCTGGTGCCGAGTTCCAACTGCTGGGCGCTGGCCTGGCGAATCAACAGGACTTGCTGGCCCAGGCCATGCACCGGTTGGGCACGAGACGAACTTTGGTCGTCCATGGCGCCGATGGCATGGGCGACGTAACCTGCAGCACCACGACTCGCGTGTTGTCTGTCACGCCCGAGGGGATCGAAGAGTTCGAGTGGTCGCCCGCCGATTTTGGGCTCACCACGTCGCCGCTCGACGCGCTGCAGATCGAAACGCCTGAGGAAAGTGCGGCGCTGGTAAGTCGATTGCTTGCTGGGGAATTGGGCGCTCCGCGCGACGTCGTGGTGCTCAACGCCGCCGCCGGGCTGCTGGCAGCCGGCAAGACTAACGACCCGAAGACTGCCGCCATGAAAGCCGCTGAAGCCATCGACAGTGGCGCCGCAGCCGAACTGCTCAGGCGACTGGGCGAGCGCAGCCACGCCCCGGCCTGAGCGGGGTTACCAACTCTCGCGGCCCACAATGGGTAGCGCGAACTCGAACGCCTCGCGCCACTCTGGCGTGTCGGCCGTGCGGAAGCATTCATAGATCTTCTTTGCCCGGCGGCTGCCATCTGGCTCGCGGGTTCGCAGGCCAAGTCGTAAGCCTCCCTCGTGGGGATGGTCGACATGCCGGTGCAGTATGAACGCGTCGATGCCGTCCAGCTCTGCGATCTTGCGGTACGCGGCGCAGTAGGCGGCCGCTTGAATGGCCTCGCCGTCAGGCCCATCGGGCGTGTGGAAGCCCTGTTCGCTGAGAATCACATGCCGGGGCTGCCCTTGGTAACGCAGTTCGGGCTGAGCCAGATAGCTCGTCAGTTGTTCAAGGTTTTTGAACGTGATCCGCGGTGAGTCGATGGTGGGTAGCGCCGTCTGGTCGTTCCAGAATCGCGGTTCGAACAGGTTCTCTGGGTACGGATGAAAGGCCACGTGCCAGTCAAAGTTGTCGTCGGGCGACTCCTGGCCGCGGCGGGCGAAGTCGTCCAGCAGCTTTCGGCTGGCAAACGCTTGATCGGCATCTGCGGCCGGATAGCGGATACTCCAGTGATGCTCGAGCGAAACATACACCCGCGGCCACGATGCCTGTCGACGCACGGCGTGGTGCACCAGCTTGAGTGTCTGCCAATACACGTCGGCAAGCTCGTCGAACGAAGCCCCACCGATGTTGTTCCAATACCAATGCGAGTTGACCTCGTTGCCGACGATGTAACCCACTACGCGGCCGTGCTCGCCTGAGGGATTCGACCACCGTTCGGCCAGAAAGCCGATCAGTGCTTCCAAGTACCGCCGGCCCTCGTCGGTCTCGATGTTGGGGGCGCCCAGGTGATTGGGCGCGGCGGAGTCGTACTTCGGGTGCAGCATTAACTGGTTGACGGCCGGGTCGCCCGACTCGTACACCAGCAAAATGGCGTAGACCAGCACGCCCTCGTCACTGAGCGTACGAATGGTAGATTCGAGTGCTTCCAAGTAGCCCTTGCGAACCGCGTAAGTGTGGCCGTCTGATTCGAAACTTAGTGTGTCGCCGCCTGCCGGCTGCCCCGCTGGCACGGCCAGGCGGGCTAGGTCGATATTCATCGTGGCGTGCTTCACGCCCAATGCCAGGGCGTCGTCGGCCATCTCGACCTGCAGGCCCTTCTTTGATGTGGCCGTGGGAAACTCACCTTGATACTTCGATTCGATGGTTTGTGCCGATGTCAGCTGGCTCATGCACAGCAGAGCCACGGCGAGGAAGAACCGTTCCATGGGTGTTATCATCCAATCCAGTCTCGCTCGATTATCCCAGCACGGGCGTTACCACACGTGCTTCTTCCACGCCCGTCAAACGTTGATCGAGGCCGCGGAACTTGATGCTCAGCTTCTCGTGATCGATGCCCAATTGATGCAGGATCGTGGCATTCAAGTCTCGGATGTGAACGGCACCGTCTTCGAATTTATCGGTCGGTGCGCCCGAGGCATCGACGATGTTACAGCCGTAATCGTCGGTCGTGCCGTGGACGACGCCACCTTTCACTCCGCCGCCGGCCATCCAGACGGTGAAGCAGCCCGGATGATGGTCGCGGCCGTACGTTTTATCGGTCAGCGCTCCCTGGCAGTAAATGGTGCGTCCGAACTCGCCACCCCAGATCACCAGGGTGTCGTCCAGCAGTCCACGGTTTTTCAAGTCCTGCACCAGTGCCCAACTTGGCTGATCGACGTCGCGACATTGGTTGGGCAGGTCGACCGGGATGTTGAAGTGTTGATCCCACCCGCGATGGAATATCTGGGTGAAGCGTACACCGCGCTCGACCATGCGACGCGCGAGCAGACAGCTTGCGGCGAACGTGCCCGGCTTTTGTACATCAGGGCCGTACATGTCGAGCACGTGGTCGGGCTCGTCGGAGATGTCGGTCAGTTCCGGTACCGATGTTTGCATCCGGTAGGCCATCTCGTACTGCGCGATGCGGGCCGACGTTTCCGGGTCGGCGTATTGTTCGTAGTGATCCTGGTTGAACGCGGCAATGGAATCGAGCACGCGTCGGCGGTCGCTGGCGTCAACGCCTGGAGGGTTGGAGAGGAATAGTACGGGGTCGCCGGCTGAACGGAGTGCCACGCCCTGGTGCTTGCTGGGCAGGAAGCCAGTGCCCCACAGCCGGTTGTACAAGGCTTGAGCCTCCTGCCGGCCGGTCCAACTGGGGGTCATCACCACAAACGAAGGCAGATCGGCGTTTTCGCTCCCCAGGCCGTAGCTGAGCCACGCTCCCAGGCTCGGGTAGCCCGGTAGCTGATTGCCTGTGTTGATGTAGGTGATGGCCGGGTCGTGATTGATGGCCTCGGTCCACATCGAGCGGATGATGGAAATGTCGTCCACCATCTTGGCCGTATAGGGCAGCAGTTCGCTGACCCATGCCCCGCTCTTGCCATGCTGGGCGAACTTATATCGAGTCGGTGCGATGGGAAATGCCGACTGCCCCGATGTCATCGTGGTGACACGCGTCCGCAGGACGGGCGAACCGTCTTCATATTTCTCGCCGCGCAGATCGACCTTCAGCTTGTCGACCATCTTCGGTTTGTAATCGAACAGGTCGGGGGGCGATGGCGCCCCGGCCATGAACAGGTAGATGGCTCGCTTAGCCTTGGGGGCGAAGTGCGGGACCGAAGGAATACCGACGGACGACTTGGCTTGGGCCGTCGGCGCCATACCCATCGACGCCAGAGCCGCCGTGCCCAGCCCCATGGCTCCTTGGGCAAAGAAGTGGCGGCGCGTTAGATGCTGAAGGTATTGCTCAACTGGAGTCATAACCGTGCCTGAAATTGGGGGAAGTTGGGAGAGAACTCACTCCTTAGTGAGTACTTCGTCCAGGTTGAGTACGACGTTGGCTGCCAGAGTCCAGGCCGCAAGTTCCGCGCGGTCGAGTTCTTCGCTGACCGGGGCCACGCCCGTGCCGAGCAGCTTGACGGCCGCTTCGGCATCTTGCTGGTAGCGTGGCAGGCTCTCGTTGTATACGGAGACCAGGCGATCGATCTCCTGCTGGGTGGGCTTACGCAGCAACGACAGTTGCAGCATGGTCTCGGCTATCTTCCCTTGTGGTCCCCCCGCTTCGAGCATCGACCGCTGAGCCAATGCTCGTGCCGCTTCGACGTATTGCGGGTCGTTCAATAGCAGCAGCGCGGCCAATGGAGTGTTGGTTCGTTCGCGGCGTACGACGCAGGCCTCACGCGAAGGAGCGTCGAGTGTGGTCATTTGCGGTGGAGGCGAAGTGCGCTTCCAGAACGTGTAGAGACTGCGGCGATGCACCTTCTCCGCTTCTGTGTCCGCAACGAACAGGCGGGTGTTCGAGCCCGTGTAGGCCACGGCCTTCCACAGGCCGTCGGGCTGCGGAGGTTTGACGCTGGGACCACCCTGCTGGTCGACCAGCAGTCCGCTGACCGCCAGCGCTTGGTCGCGAATCACCTCGGCATCCAGGCGGAATCGTGGTCCTCGAGCCAGGAGGCGATTTCGCGGATCGACCTCCAGCAACTCTGACGTGGTCTTCGACGATTGGCGATACGTTCGTGACATGACGATCTGCTTCACCAGCCGTTTGACGTCCCAACCATGCTCGCGGAAATCAACTGCCAGCCAATCCAGTAGCTCTGGATGGCTGGGCCAGGAGCCCTGCGAACCGAAGTCGTCGGCCGTTTCGACGATGCCGATTCCAAAGAACTGCTGCCAGAATCGATTGACCGTGACCCGCGCCATCAGTGGGTTCTCGGGCATCACCAGCCATTTGGCGTATCCCAGGCGGTCTTGCGTGGCTCCCTCGGGAAGTGGAGGAAGGAACTGTGGCACCTGGCGGGGCAGCGGCCCCGCTTCTTTGTCAGGGGCGTCGTACTGGCCGCGGGCCAGCAGGAACGAGGGCCGCGGCTCGGCCCGCTCCTTCATCACCAGGGTGGTGGGGATCGCCGCTTCCAGTTCGACAATCTTGCTCTGCAACTGGTCGACCTGCTGCTTGAGTTGTTGCACCTCGTCGAGCGGACATTCCTGCAGCCGGTAGTGCTGCTGTAGGCTGGCTTGCTGTTCGGCGTTTCGCTCTTCGCTAGTGACCCGCAGGGCACCCAGTACTTCCGCCGGCATGCCTTCGCGTGCTTCGGGGGGAGTGAAGCAGAAACCGGAAACTCCCCCGTGATTGATCACCTTGATCAACAGTTCGTTGGAACCTTCGGCGAGTTTCAGTTCAACTTGATTCTCGTTGGGCGTAACGCCTCGGCTCTGAGTGGTGCGGAAGATGCGCTTTCCATTTAGATACACTTTGGCGCCATCGTCGGTGCCCAAGCCGATGGTAATGGTTTGTTCCTTGGGAGATACAATCTGGCGATACAGGAACGTGGCGGAGACCTTTTGGCTCAGATCGTTGTGAATCTCTCCGTCGATCCATTCCGGGCGTTCTTGCCACGCCAGCGTCTCTCCATCGGATACTTCGAACGTTTGACCTGGGTCAACGGGCTTGCCTTCGGGGCCATGCCGGCGTGAGCGCAGGTAGCGAACGTCGCTGCGGAACGGTCCCACGCTGTGCCAGAGGCCAAACGCCGCAGCATCGCTATCCGACTGCTCGACCTGCTGCAGAGTGGCGGTCTCCCATTGGTCCTGCAACTCATCTACTTCAGGCCATGGCTGGGCCAGTTTCTTCTCGGCCTCGGCCAACTTGCTTCGCAAGCTGGCGAGTTGCTCGGACTGTTCAGGCGTGGGGGCTTTGATCGTGGGGGCGGGATCGGCCCGATTGTTGTCCATCGCCGGGCCGTCCAGGTTGTTGAAGAACGCGAACGACGAATAGAAGTCGCGCATCGTGATGGGGTCGAACTTGTGGTCGTGGCACACGGCGCAACCCATCGTCAGACCCAGGAACACGGTGCCCGTGGTCGAAACTCGGTCGACCACGTTGCGGACGTACACTTCCTCGGCGATCGAGCCGCCTTCGTTCGTGCTCACGTGGCAGCGGTTGAAGCCCGAGGCGATTTTGTCGTCCAGCGAGGCCGCAGGCATCAGGTCGCCGGCAATTTGCATAACCGTGAATTGATCCCACGGCAGGTTGTTGTTCATCGCGCGGACCACCCAATCGCGGTAGGGCCACATCTCGCGATAGTTATCCAGGTGCAAGCCGTGTGTGTCGCCGTATCGAACCGCGTCCAGCCAGTAGCGCGCCATGTGCTCGCCATAGTGAGGCGAAGCCAACAATCGATCGACCAACCGTTCATAGGCGTCCGGCGACTGGTCGGCCAGGAATGCCTCGACTTCTTCACGCGTAGGCGGCAGGCCCGTCAGGTCGAGCGTCACGCGGCGGATCAGGGTGATGCGATTGGTTTCGTCCGACGGCGCTAGGCCCTCGGCCTCAAGTCGTGCCAAGATGTAGTGATCAATCGGTCCCTGCGGCCAGTCGCTTTGCTCGACCGCGGGCAGCTTGCCCTGCTTGGGAACGATAAACGCCCAGTGGGGCTGGTACTCGGCACCTTGGTCGACCCAACGCTTGAGCAGTTCGATCTCTTCTTTGTTGAGCGACTTCCCCGAGTCGACCGGGGGCATCACCAGGCCCTCGTCATCGCTCGTGATGCGAGCGACCAGTTCGCTTTCGTCGAGTTGGCCGGGAACAATGGCAATGTAGCCCGAGTCGGTTTCGCTGGTGGCTGCCTCGCGCTCATCCAGACGCAGGCCAGCTTCCCGGTGATTCGCATCGGGGCCATGGCATTGGAAGCAGCGATCGCTCAATAGCGGGCGAATCTGCCGATTGTAGCTGATCGGTGCTTCGGCCCCGACCTTGGACGCCGAACCAATCGAAAGCAAAGTGAAACAAGCCGCTGCGAGGAATAACTCAATGCGTTGTCCGCCCTTCATATCGTCGCTGTCTCCGGGGAGGATGGAGAGGTGGGAAGCGATGGGGTGTCCGGTATTCTACACGCTTTGTCTCGGCGGGCAAAACACTTGACGATCCAGCAAGCCCAGAAGCTCTATAACTTATTGTATAAGTCCTTTGGGGCCTTGCTACAGACAAGAATCTCACGAAATGAGCCAATCTAATCCGAAAAATGGCGAAAGGGCCCGCTTCGCAGGAAAAATGCGAGTCTCCGAACACTTTTGCGCAGGCGAAGATCGTAACACGTAGCGGCGATCGTTGGCGTTCGCTTGCCCGCAAAACTCGGTATCGATGTCGTCCACTGCGGCTCGCACTAGGCTTCGCGGACGTTAAACTCCAGCTTCCACCGCTCGTCCGACGTTGTGCTGACGCACCACAGTTCGAACATGCCGAGTTCTGTGATTTGCGATTGAAAGCGGACCGGCACGTACGAATCCTCGGTGTCGGCTGTGCTTTCGAGAGTTGCCTCAAGGGGATCTGTTTCGGTGAGTTCTTCCTCGTCGATGGTCGGGAGCACATCGCCCGGTTGATCGCCGTTGCGAACGGCGGAACTGAAGAACCGGAAGTGGGCCGGCTCGCCGAGTACCAGGCCAATCTCGCCCGAGGGCACGTCGACCGAGGTGCCTTCTTCCATGCCGAACGGCACAACGCACAGCGCCCTCATCGGGCGTGGCATGCCGGGAATGGCCAGGCCAGCCGATTCGATGCCAACGTAGTATGAGCGGGCCACACCGCCGCGGATGCGGACACCGCCATGATCCTTGGTCCAACCATAGAACGCAGCGCCCCGTGCCACGGCATTGTCCAAATCGCGACCACCGGGCAGTTCGGCCGCCGGCGGTGCGTCGCCGGCCCATTTGCCGATAATCTCCAGTACCAGCGAGCGAAGCAAGTTTGCCTTGAACACACCACCGTTGAACAAAACGTGCGTCGGGTAGGCCGCGCCTTGCCCATCGTCGGCGTGCGCCGCGAGAAACGCGGCCAGGTGCCGGGTGATGGCGACGTCCGATTCGAAAGGCAGGCCGATTTCCTGAAAGCCCGACACGCGGCGCTTTTCTGGTCGATCGGCGAGCGTGCACTCGGGAAAGAAACCACCGACCAGCAGTTCGGTGGCCATCGCTCGCGGTACGTCGACCGAAACGGTGCCGCCAATCAGTTTGCTACCGCGTCCCAGCACGGAGATGGAGTGCGACTCCGGCGCCTCGGGCGCCAACAACGTCTCTTTGGCGTCGCGGCACGAGTGCCACAGAGACACCGACTGCCAGGCGTCGAGCTTCACGCCTTGCTCGGCAAACAAGCCCGCCACTTGGTGCGCCAGCGCGAGATCCATATTGTCGCCCCCTACCAGCAAGTGATCTCCCACCGCCAGTCGTTCGAGCGCGAGTTCGCCGTCCACTTCGGCGACGTCCACCAGTGTCAGGTCGGTGGTGCCGCCACCAATGTCGCACACCAGGACGCGATCGCCGGCCTTTAGTTCTTTTCGCCAGTCGTCGCCGCGCTCGGCCAACCAGGAGTAGACGGCCGCTTGTGGTTCTTCGAGCAACACCAGGCTCGCTGGCAGGCCGGCCGCCAGGGCTGCCTCGCGGGTTAGCTCTCGCGCGGCCGCATCGAACGAAGCCGGTACGGTAAGCACTACTTGCTGCTCGGCCAGGGGCGCGTCGGGATACTCGGCCTGCCATGCGGCGGCCAGGTGTTCGAGGTAGCGCTGCGAAGCCGTTAGCGGCGAGACCTTACCAACGTCGCTGGGGGCGTTGTACGGCAATAGCGGCGCGCGTCGATCCACGCGGCTGTGGCACAGCCAGCTCTTGGCGGCCACCACCGTGCGGTCGGGCATCTCGGCCCCCTGGCGACGTGCATGTTCGCCGGTGGAGAACTTTCGTCCCTGTGCCCACGGCAAGTCAAGCGCACCGCCCGCCTCGTGTTCGGGGGCAAGGTACAGGAACGATGGCAGAGACTGGCGACTATCGACCGTGCTGGCGGCCACCAGTTGTGGCACTTGAAGCAATTGCACTTGCGGCGCATCGCCCTCCAGCGGGGCGAAAGCGAGCACACAGTTGGTGGTGCCCAGGTCGATTCCTACCACGTACTTGGCAGTCATGTTTTGGCCCTCCCCTACCCTACTTGAACTTCGGCCGGCGCCACGACCAACGCCGCCTGCTTACTGCCCGACCACTTGGGCACTTCACACTTGGTGGCTTTCCAACCAGCGTGAACCAATTCGCCCGTTACCGGCGGCTGGGCCGATACGTTCCCGGTCAGTCGAAACTCGGCCGCGTCGTAACCTGCCGGAACTTCGATTTGCTCGCCCTCGGTTTTGGCGGCGAACGGCTGCAGGGCAAACATGCGTTCGATCACTTTGCCACAATCCCGCAGCACATCACGGGCCGCTGCACCGATTTGCGCGTCCGAGTACCCATCGAGCGATTCGCTGACGATGTCGACAAACCGCGCCTCGCGCTGCAAAGTGGCCAGCAACGTGATGGCTTCGCTCCGCACCGGTGGCTGCGGCTTTGGCGGCTGCGGTTTGGGAGGTTCGGGCTTGGCGGGTTCCGCTTGGGCGGGCTCTGCCGCTGGGGCGGCAAGCTGCAATTGCTTGACGCCTGCCGCAAAATCGCGGTTAAAGAGAACCTGAAAAAACGACTGTATAGCAAGCCAGAGGCGCATTGGGAGTGCTCCGGGGTGGGGTTATGCTTCAGCGTCCCAAGCTACCCCCCCGGCCCCCTGCTCGCCAAGGGACCATGCTGTTGCGGCTAGACCAGGTATTCCAGCATCACGGTGGCCAGTCCCAATACCAGGAAGAACCCGCACATGTCGGTCACCGTGGTCAGGATTGGCCCCGATGCCAGCGCGGGATCGACTCCGCGAGCCTTCAGGATCAGGGGTAGCGAACTGCCAATCAGCACGGCCACCAGCGTATTGGTTCCCAGGGCCACGGCCACTACCACCCCCAGCCAGGGATTTCCGGCGTACCACCATCCCACCGCCCCCAGCAGGATGCCCAGGGCCAGGCCGTTCAATATTCCCACGGTGAACTCCTTGCGCCACACGCGCCACAGTTCACGCGGCTCGATCAGTCCTAGCGACAGCTCCCGCATGCTAACGGCCACCGCCTGGTTGCCACTGCAGCCGCTCATATCGGAGATAATCGGCAAAAACACAGCCAGCGCAATCACTTGCTCAAGGGTGTTCTGAAAGCCGGCGATCACGCTTGCGGCGACAACGTTCAGCAGGATGTTCACGCTTAGCCACGAGAGCCGCAGCCGCGAGCGTTTGAGGGTGGGCATGGTGCGGATTTCTTCCTGCACGACACCCATCGCCAGGCGGTAATCGCGTTCGGCATTCGATTGGCTTTGCTCGTCCACCGCCGCCCGGGTGACCACGCCCAGTAATCGGCCCCCTGCCTCAACCACTGGCACTCCCAGGAAGGCGTGATCGTCGAAGAACTCGTCGAGTTCCGCAATCGGCGTCTGGGCATCCAACGCTATCGGATCCTCGATCATCAACTCGCCAGCCGTGGCCGAGTCGTCAGCCAGCAGCAGGTCGCGCAGCCGCAACACTCCCACCAGCTTTCGTCCTCGAGCCACGACGTACGCGTACTGGATGTCGAGCTGCCGAAATCGCCCGGCGTCGCTTCGCAGTCGCTGCAGAATCTGCGCGACGGTGGAACTCTCGCGAAACGCCAAGACCTCGGTCTGCATCAAGCCACCGGCCGTGTCCGGATCGTAGCTGACCAGCTGTTGCAGCTTGATCGCATCCGTGGGACTCATTTCCGCCAAAATGGCGTCCGCCTCGTCGTCCGCCAGTGCCGAGACCAGGTCGGCCTGCTTGTTGCTCGGCATGTGCTGGATAATGGCAGCCGAGGTTTCGGGAGGCAGCGCGGCGACCGCCTCGACTGCCTCCACCTCAGGCACATCGATCAGCAGTGCGCTGGCTTGCTGTGGAATGAGGCGTTCCAGCAGGCGGGCCTCGTCTTCGTCCGAGAGCTCGCATACGGCTCGCGCCGCCTCGCGTGGCTCCAATTGCTCGACGTACTGCGAAAGGTCGGCATCGTCGCCCATGCGGACCAACTCGGCCAGTTCCTCCGCCAGTTGTTCTGCGGACTCCAGGGGGTGATCTTCGGGATCGATCGCGGTAGCGGTGGGGGGCGTTTCCAAAGGCGTATTCCTGGGGTGCGGGAGTTACGAATGGGGCTGAACTTCGGCTCTCCAACCTAGCAAACTTACGTCGTTCGCACAGCGTACCCAGCCCGCATTCCTCACTTGCGTTAGTGCTCCCGGCGTCCTACATTGCCGGACGTTCGCCGCGATTGGCGAAATCTCGAACTACAGCGTCAATCCGGAGGACGTCACCATGCCCGACAGCAGTAGCACCCAGTGGCAGCAGACCTTTCTCAACTGGCCCGCGTCGATTTCCCGTCGCGGAGTCCTGACCACGGTGCTGGGTGAGCACATCCCCTTCAAGGGGTTCATGACCACTGACAAGTTGCTGCTGCTCGAGCGATCGAACCCCGACACGCTCGGCGCGAGATTCATCGTGCTGGAATACGGAGCCGTGAATGCCCTGAAGTATATCGACCCGTTGAAGGCCGAGAATTTCAAAGAACTGGGTTTCGTCGGAAAGTTGTCGCAGTAGCCGAGAGGCTCGGTTTGTTTCGCTTTCCACTATGTAGAGCGATGCAAGACCGAGTAGACAGAGCATGATCATGGACGACGGTTCTGGGATGGCCGCAGCGGCCAGGGGCTGATAGCTGGGGGCGAATTGCAATCCCGTTTTCCATGTGGCGTACTGTGCCGCGGCGATGACGCCGCCATCGACATCGTTGGGCAAAGCTCCGGCTGCCGCCCCCCGATGGTTGCGCCACACTGTATAGTCAGCAATGTCGACGATGCCATCGTCGTTGTAGTCACCCGGTAGTTGAGCAACCTCGCTCACGACATAGTTGTCGAAGATTGCAGCGCCGGTCTGATTCAGGGCCTCGGTAGTTGTGTCTGCAGCCAAGGCGGCAATGTCGGCATCGCCAAACGAGTCAAGCACGCCGTCGACGAACAGAATGGGGGAAGGCGTCGCGTACTCGTAGTCGACGGAGATGGCGTACTGGGCTCGTTCGAAGTCCATCCGAATCTGATAGTGATGCCAGTCCTCGGCGACGGTCCATCCTGTTTCGGTTAACGCCCCGGTGCCCGCGTCCTGAAACAGGATATCACGCGTGGAGGCATCAACCCCTAAAGCGGCCAGCAAACTCACTGCAGGGCTCGCGTCGACGGCTTGCACGCCCATGAAGGGGCCGAACACTCCTTCGGCCGCATTGGTCGCTTCGACCTTCATGTCCCAGTCGACCACCACGTAACGCGTGGCAGGCAGCGTGGAGTCCGGGAAGCTCACCAACCACCAGTCGTCCGACCCCGCACCACGCTCGACGCGGAGTCCCTTCGAGTTGTCCACGCCGATGGAGTTCTCCACGGTGGCCGTGCCACCGCCACTTCCTACCGTGAGCCAACTGCTACTGCCGGCAGGCTGACCATCGAGTGCGCCGGCACTGTAGCCTTCCCACCCCTGGGTATCGAGAATCTCACCGGCAGCCATGGCGTGTGGATAGGGCAGCGCCACAACCACCGTCAGCAGTGAGGCTCTGGCGGCTCGGGTAAACAGGGTAAGCACCTTGGGGCCGTCCATCGGTGGGCAACGCTCCGGTGAGGTCGAAGGGGGCTCGTTCGAACCTAAAGACTGCAATCAATGATCATGGCAATGATGCTCGAACTTCGTTCCTGGTGGCGTAAGGTGGCATCCCGTGCAGCTCGAATTGGTTCTCGCAATTCGCTATGTCTCGAAGGCCTGTACATTATCCGCAGAAATGGCGACCGGGCCAATGGCGTGCGGGCTCCCATGAAGTTCTTTTCGGGCAAGTACGAAAAGACCATGTCGACGTTTTATGCGCCACGATCGCGATCGCGCGATATCGCACACTGCAAGAGTCAGCAGAGTTTGGGGAAGGCCGCCGACTCACTTACCACGAACCTCCAGCAACTCCGCATTGCCGAACCATCCCACGAAGTACGGATACTTCTCGCCGCGGCGTTTCATCACTACCAGGAACGGTCGGTCGGCGATGTAGTCGACGTTCTGCTCTTCGTAGGCTGCCTCTGCTGCAGTGGCCAGGGCCGCTTCGGACTCGACGATCGCGCCGCTTTCGTCGAGTTGGAACCGAATCATCTGCCACGCCTGATCGACGAACAGCCCTGCGAGCTTCTCAGAGTTTTTGATCAGCTTGTCCGGCCCTGTAAGCTGCTGGAACGACTCTTTCAGATGGAACAGCACGTTAGGAATCCCCAATCTGTCCGCTCCGCTCACACGGATCTTGCCTTTATAAGCCTTCGTGCGTTCCTCCAGATTGTCGAGCACCGCCTGCAAGTTGTCGGCGTGCGGCAGCACCGCCACGATCACCTGCGTTTCTTCCTGATCGGCCGTCAAATCGAGCGCGAAGGTGGTGAGCCTTCGGGACTTGGGATTGTCGGTGGATTCGCGGAACAGCACTTTGACCTGCGACAGCTGATCGTGGGTAATCTCCTCGTCGTGCCCGGAGTAAAGGCAAAACCCTTCGACGTCGACGGTTTCGCCTGCAGCGTTGGTGAACTCGATAGGGTAAGTGCGTTTCTCGAAAGGCGTGGTGAACTTCGCCGCAGCGCGCAGGTAGGCGTACGCCACCAACCCCTGGGCGCCTTGGAACGCAGGCGGTTCGACGTCAGGGAACCTCTTCGCCATCTGTTGATGAATCTCCTCGACGACGCCCTCATCCGTCGCGCCCGCCACGGCATAGTAGCTGCCCGGCGGCAGCGTGGCCTCGGTCACTGGCGAGTCGTTTAGTCGTTTGGCCACTTGTTCGGCGCCGGCCACCTCAAGCGGTCCCCCTCCGACGTCGTTGCAGGCATAATTCCAGGCCACTTGGAACGTTGCGCACCAGATGGCGTTGCCGGAATTCTCAAGCGGCGAATCAAGTGTTGGCACGATAGTAGTGCCAGCAACCTCACCGGCCGGCAGCAGTGGAGTACGCTCCATCGGTTCGGGCGTGTCGACTTCTGTTTCCACCTCATCGATGGCCGCGCCATTGTTGTCTACGTACTCGGTCTTCCTGCATCCAATCGCCACCAGGGCCACGACGATGAGGACGCCATTTGGACTTGTTGAAGTACGCATACATTGCCCCCTGAAAGAGTTACGCTTGCCAGCAGCTGCATCTTAACCAGCACGTTATCGGTACCACAAACAAGCTTGACCTATTCTTTGCCTAACCGCTACAATCGCGGGACTCAGGGGCTACTCATCCTAAAGCAGGGGATGTGTCTGATGATCGCGCGAACTCTCGCGGCGTTTTTGCTTATTGCGTGTACTACAACTCCGACGGTTGCACTCGAACTGCCCTGGTGGGTCGATTCGGTAAGCGTGTCTCCACCCGGTCTGGGGGGCATCGGTGCCGTGACGCTCGAGGGTACCTGGATCGATACCGGTGCGCCCGATGCCATCTCGCACAGCGTGATCGATGGCCAGTTGCACTTTTCGGTTTCCGCCCCCGACTTGAACGTCGGCACCGGCGACGCCCTTACTCCGTGGAGGTTGACCGAAGAGTTTGGTCCCCTGTTTGCCGACGTAAATGAAATTGTGGGCTCGATTTACTCTGTCGACCCCGCCGACCGCAGCGTGCGAGAACTTGTCAGCGGACCCGATCTGTTGGGCTGGATCTACCCGCCGCCGCGGGGTGAGTTTCATGGCTTGGGCAACCTGGGAGGTCCCGGCGAGTCGAGCGGTGCGTATGACGTTTCGGCCGACGGACAAGTTGTCACCGGTCAAGTGCGTAGCAACGTGTTTACCAGCGAGGGTTACAATCAGGCTTTCGCTTGGTCCAAGTCGACCGGCATGGTCAAAATTGGTCTGCTTCCCGGCGGAGAACAAGGCATGAGCAAGGGCCTCGGCGTCTCGGCCGAGGGCAACTACATAGTCGGCATCTCGACTTCGAAGGACGACATTGGCATCGAGAACCAGGAAGCCTTCCGTTGGTCGCTCGGCGGCGGCATGGAGGGCCTTGGCACCCTGCACGAAGGTTACGCCACCAGCGAGGCCCGGGCCACTTCGCGGAACGGCCGAGTGGTAGTTGGTGTCGACGATTTTTATCCGCCTTCCTTCGCGCCAATCCCTCCGGGGTACAATCAGCGTGCGTTCCGCTACACGGACGAGACGGGGCTAGAGAACCTGGGTACGCTGCCGGAGTACGGTGCCGAGTCGGGTAGTGAAGCGGTCGACGTGTCGGCCAGCGGACGCGTCATCGCCGGCAACGCCTTTCGAACTCCCTCCCCTTTCACCGAAGAACCTTTCTACTTGGACAAAGCTCAGCCATTCCTGTGGACGCGAGACGCGGGCATGGTCGGGTTGGGAAACCCGGGGCGGTTTTTTCCGGCCGATGCCAACTTCCCGATTCCCAAGCAGGAAACCAGCGCCGCCGCCGTTTCCGCCGATGGTAAGACCGTCGTGGGTGTCGATCGCCTGTTGTGGGATCTGAACGTCGATCCCGTCCGCCAATATCCTACCGAGGACGCCGTCAGGTGGACGGAAGATGAGGGCTGGCAGTTCTTGGGACATTTCCAAATGCCGCCCGGGCCCGAGTTCGTCGGCTCCGAAGCGGTCGATGTCTCGGCCGAAACCGGTACCATCGTCGGGCAGGCTTACCTCGTGGCGACCGACGCAACGAATTCTCTGTCCTGGCTGGAAGGCGATCCCGATGGTTTCGGGCGGATCAAGGTTCCCTTCATCTGGGACACCAATCGTGGCATGCGGCCACTCGCCCGGGTGCTGGCCGGCGATTATGGACTCGACCTGGAAGGGTGGCGACTGAACGAAGCGACTGCCATCTCGGACGATGGTTCCACCATCGTGGGCATGGGGCGCAATCCCACCGGCGTGCTCGAGGCGTGGCGTGCCGTGCTGTATCGTGACGCGCGTACTGGCGATACCGACTTCGACGGCGACGTCGACCGAGCGGACGTAGCGACCGTGGTCAGCTACATGGAAGCTCTGTCGGTCGATGACGAAACCTATTGGATGTACGGCGACTTCGACGGCGATGGCATCGTGGGCGAACTCGATCACCAGCTGCTGCTGGCCAACTACGACGGCCGCTCGGTGGGCGACTTCAACGCCGACGGTGTGGTGGATCTTGCCGACTACTCCTTCTGGCGCAACCATTTGGGGGCCGACACCGGCCTGGCCGATGGCAACGGCGACGGCCTCACAACGACGGCCGACTACGACGTCTGGAAGACAAACTTCGGCTTCGTGCTCGGCTCTGGTGAAACCTTGGATGCCGCCGCCATTCCCGAACCAGCAAGCGTCGTGCTTGGCGTACTGGCGGCGCTCGGGATGCTGATGTCGCGAAGGGCCGGCATTCCAGCCGACTGGTAAGTCTAGGCAACGAAGATCAGACGCGGATGAACGCTGATTGAACCGGATCTACGCGGATTTAAGCTTGTCGCTCCACTGCTTTGATTGAATCTGGCAGAGAAGGGAATCTGCGACGATCCGCTCAAATCAGCGAAGATCCGCGTCTGATTTCTTAGGAAAACGGTTTCGCGATCCGTGCTGTACGATCACGGCAGCCGTGCTTTGCATTTAAGGAAGTTGCCACCTACTTCTTTGCCGGCGAGAAAGAGCAGCACGATGTCGTGGTTCTTTCTGATTTTCTCGATGTCGCCCTTGGAGAAACTCAGGCTAATGGTGAAGCTGCCGGAAGTCGCCGACTTATCGATCTTGACGACCTGAAACCCGTAAGCTTTCTCGCCAGGTTCTCCCCACAGGTAAGTCAAGTACTTCGACTTCGAAGGAGGAAATGTCTGGCCATCGCGAAGTTGCCATTTCACCTTCAGGGGGTAGGAGCCGCCCCCCTTCTCACTGATGCCTGGCGTGACAGGTTTGTCTTCGGCGGGCCAGAAGTAGAGTAGGTCTCCTGGTTGGTCGTACTGGCGGAAACCGGAAAACGCTTTATCGGTGACCGACCAGTGCTGGCCCCCCTTTTTCAGTTTCTCTTTGATTTCCTTCTCGGGCAGTTCCCGAGCCATAGCCGGCGCAGCCAGCAGCAGGGCCAATGTGGCGGCAAGTAACTGGTGACGTTTCCCCATATCGACACTCCCTATAGCAGAGTTTTGCCCCTGGCCGAGTTCAGAATACGCCTTGGGCTGCGCCGCGGTTCTACGATTCCGCCCCTTCCCAACGTCGACTTCGCGCAATTCGGCATTCGAGCAACTGCAACCGTGCCTGCTGGGCAGCCGGCGTGTCGATGGCGTCGCAGGCCAGAATCGCCTTACCAAGCTTCGCGGTCTTGCTGCTCCCCTTCACCTCGGCCAGCACAGCCGCTGCCTCGGGCGGGGCCGCTGCAGGGGGACGCGCATCTTGCCGAAAGTAGCCCCGCACCCCCTAAGCCCGATCATTCGTTTTCGGTTAGGGGATTCTACCAAAGGATCGATCGGCTGGGTGTCCCCGTCTTGTGGTTCTCGGTTCGCAGGTACTCGATGACTTGTTGTTGTTCGCGGTTCATCCAACCCGCCAGCAGGGTCAAGTAGAGTTGCCAGGGCTGGAGAATGAATTGCAAGAGATAGGCATTCACAGAGGGGAGAAGCGGGCTGCTCCACATTGAAGCATTCATGCCCGGCGGTCAACCAACTCTCCGTGTGGGATGCCGTGCGATTACCTTAAAATCACCTCCACTTTGGGAAGGTGTAACAATAGCGGAAACGGTATGCCCTGCTGACGTCGAACGAGTTCTCGTCTCGGTGGCGTTCGCTACTCCTAGAATTCCCGTGGTTTGCAGCTCGGTTTAGTTTTTGAACCCTACGGCATGTTTTTGCCGACCACTATCACAAATCCAAAACACTGGAATCCATCGAGCACGAAATCTGTCTGATGCGTGCGATCATTGAAGCCAAGTTGCAGGAGCTACAGGACACCGGCAACGATCCGAATGAAGCCTTGCAGGCCCTGACGCCAGCACTCCAAACGGTCGCGCGACTGGTGAAGACTCAGCAGGAGATTTCCGAGCGATGCAACCAAGCGTTGCGCAAGGACACGCTTGCCGAACTTGCCAAGGTCCTGATTGCTGCCGTTACCGACGAAATCATCGACTTGCCAGAAGGTCCTGAACGGCTGGAGAGAATTGCCAACAGATTCACGACCGCGATCGACCAAGCGACCAATGCGTAAGGCAGTCCGGTTCCACCTGTTGGCTGCTGAAATCGGGTTCGTTCGGGCGTATAACAAGGTCTTCGGCCAGTTGCCCAACTCACCAAAGGAACTGGCCCAGGTAATGCGGGACTGCTCAGTCCGCGACGTAGCCAATGCCTGTAAGTGTCGTTTCGGCGTAGGCTCAAAATCTACTATTCACCGATGGCTTAGGAAAGGTCCGCCGTAAGGTGGCCATGGCGAAGCATGGTGGGGGTTTTATCGTTCAGCGGTTCTTCGCTTCTGGTGAGTCGCGTTGATAGGGTATGTGATGAGGCTTCCTACTTGGCATCACTACGCCCTACACGTTGAATGCCGTCATCTGCTTCGCTTGTGCCATTACCATATCGCCATAACAATTCATTACCAATTGCGGTTTGGAGTTGTGCAACTTGATCAACTCGCTCATAAACCATGTTCGCTGGGCATTCTAACTGAACGTCTGTCCGGAAAAAACCGACAGTCGTATTGGATGATTGGTCGGCGTCATACAATTCGGTCAGCATCGAAAGTTCTTTGGTCGCATCTGATACTTCGCCATTCAGCAACCACTGCGAGCGCAATAGGCCAAAGCTACTGCTGCTCTTACGAACGACAAGTTCCCGACTAGGCGTCAAAAGTGAGGGACTGCTAGTTGGTTTGTTTAGCTCTACTACCTGTCCCACCGGCTTGAACTGGCTGCCCATATACCAAGGTGTAAAACACTTTCTGGTCGTGTGCGTAAGTGGAATATTCCCTTCGAAGCCCTCAAACTCACCGTGCAGGATTATCACTGTTGCAAGGCTACCAGTGACGTTGTGGCGAAGTGTTACGGTCACTTTACCATATAGCTTGCCATACAGCTTACCCTCTTCCCTGTTGCCCTTCATCAGTTCATCGAAATCAGTAAAATGCCAAGATACAACAGCCCATTCATTGAGTGATCGAAGTGAGAGTTGTGCGTGACGCAAGAAGAACTTAGATTCTTGACGTGCCGAAACCACCTCTTCCGAAGGCCGATAGACCCCAACTGCCAGGCCGAGTACTATCGCGACTACAGAAATCAAGAAGAGTAGGCTTTTCAATCGGAACTGATATGCCCCACGCCAGGAGTGGTCACTCAACACCCCTGGAAGAGCTTTTCGGTAAACCTTACCCACTGGCCTTGAGGCATTCATAGTTATCTGTTGCGCCAAAACGGTAGTTTCATTCTAGGCAAACCCTTGATTCCGCAACCGTTTTTCGAGTCAGAGGAACTAAAGGGGACATTCTACTTTTTCTTCAACCCCACTGCCAACGTGGGACATCCAGCCAGACACGGTCTCCAACGGAACCTAAATGTAACGTCGCAAGATCAAGTCTACGCACCAATTAGAACATATCGCGGTGCAGAGAAGTATTTGAGTGTCTCCATTGGCTGAGGTAAAAAAATCGCTGTAGAAATCGCGCAGCGATTTGGTCCAATGAGTCTGTGGCGATAGGTCCACACGGCTGTTTGGCAATTTGGAAGATGGCTGTAGGCACTGGGCGACAAGCTGTAGGCCAGAGGCTGGCGCTACCGGTACGCGCCCCCACCCCGGCCCTCCCCCCAACGATTTGGCGATGGGAGGTTTGGTGCAGGGGTAAGCTCCCACAAGCGAAATCGCCCGGGGGAGGGGCATTGCGCTCATTCGCGGAGCGAATGGCCACTATTGGAGTTTTGGGCCAACGGGGTGACCCAAAACACATGTGGGGAACAACGCAGAGGGTTTTGTCGCACCCCCCGTATGGTTTGGCCAAGAAAACAAGGGGTTTCACCACCTGGGGGGGACCAAAACCACAGGGGTTTTGGGCCCATGGAAGTAGATCCCGGAAGTTGGCCCAAAACTTCTGGGCTTGGTACCGCTGGATGGACGGTGTGGAAGTTGCGCCACGATAACGAAAAAGCCCCGACCGGGTTCGGTCGGGGCTTGGTGTTATTCTGTCGCCTTGGAATGCCGTACTCTACAGCACGCTGTCCATGTCGCCCTTCCAGCGGACGAAGCCTTCGATCGCTTCGTACTCGGCCAGGCCCAGGGCGTCGAACAACTGGGCCGTGGCGTGGTTGCGATCTTCGGCACGTTGCCAGAACTCGCGGGGGTCGGGGCCGGGGAACAGCGCCTTGTCCTTCTGCGATTCGTGCTTGAAGATGGCGGCCCGCTTACGCATCAGCTCCTGCGGACTGAGCGGTACCGACATCTCGACCTGGTGCGGGCCCCATTCCTGCCAGGCACCACGGTACAGCCAGACTTCGCTTTCCTGGTACCAGGCTTCGTCCTTCAGACGATTACAGGCGTTCAGTACGGCGCTCAGGCAAGTGCGGTGCGTGCCGTGCGGGTCGGACAGGTCGCCGGCGCAGTAAATCTGATGCGGCTGAACCTGATTCAACAGATCCATGGTGATCTGAATGTCTTCCTCGCCCAGCGGCATCTTGCGGACTCGGCCCGTCTCGTAGAACGGCATGTCCATGAAGTGCAGTTGCTCGGCCGGAACGCCACACGAGCGGGTGGCGGCGCGGGCTTCGGTCCTACGGATCAGACCCTTGATGAACTGCACCTCGGCGCTGTCGACCTGCCCAGGCTGCTTGTGCTTCACGAACTCGTCGATGTGCGAGTCGAGTTCCGCCGTGCGGTCGGGGTCGATGCCGAAGTGGCGGTTGTATTCGGCGGCGAACTCGGCAAAGCGAATCGCGTCGTCGTCGAACACGGCGATGTTGCCCGAGGTCTGATAGGCAACGTGCACCTGATGACCTTGGTCGACCAGCCGAATGAGCGTGCCGCCCATCGAGATGACGTCGTCATCCGGGTGCGGCGAGAAGATCAGCACTCGCTTGGGGAAGATGTGTTCCAAAGCACGCGAGCGATCGCCCGGCTGCTTCTCATGGCTCGGCTTGCCGCCGGGCCAACCGGTGATGGTGCTCTGCAGGTAGCGGAACACTTGCAGGTTGATCTCGTAGGCGCTGCCGCGGGTGGCGACCAGCTCCTGCAGACCTTCCTCGTTGTAGTCTTCCTCGGTGAGCTTGAGGATCGGCTTCTTGACCTGTTGGGCGAGCCAGATGACCGCCTTGCGGGTCTGCGTTTCGTCCCACTTCACCTTGCCCAGCGTCCATGGGGCGCGGCGGCGGGTCAGGGCTTCGGCGGCCGCTTCGTCGATGAAGAACTGGGCACTCGGGTGATCCTGCAGGAAGCTGGCGGCCACCATGCTGGAGATTTCCCCTTCGATGGCTTCGGCCGTGATGCGAGCCTTACCTTCGCCGAAGGCCATGATCACCACCTGGCGGGCATCGAGAATGGTGCCGACACCCATGGTAATCGCCCGGCGGGGAACATTCTCGTCGCCGAAGAAGTCGCTGGCCGCGTCGCGGCGGGTCATGCGATCGAGCGTGATCAAGCGGGTGCGGCTATTGCGTCCCGAACCAGGCTCGTTGAAGCCAATGTGACCAGTGCGGCCGATGCCCAACAGTTGCAGGTCGAGGCCGCCGACGTCCTGGATGGCCTGTTCGTAGCGGCGGCAGTAGTCGTCGATGCTGGCTTCGTCGAGCGTTCCATCGGGAATGTGGACGTTCGCCGGATCGATGTCGACGTGGTCGAACAGATGCTCGCGCATGAAGCGGACATAGCTCTGCAGCTCGTGCGGCTGCATCGGGTAGTACTCGTCCAGGTTGAACGTCACGACGTTGCGGAACGAGAGCCCCTCTTCCTGGTGCATCTGCACCAGGGCGTTGTACACGCCGACGGGAGTGCTACCGGTGGCGAGACCCAGCACACAAGGACGACCTTCACCCTCGCGAGTGCGAATCAGCGCGGCAATCTGCTGCGCCACGGCTTGGCTGGCCTGGGTGGCGTGACGGAACACGCGGCAAGGAATGTGTTCTACTTCGTCTAATGGCACGTTGTCGTACCGCAGCATGCGGGTCGATTCAGAAAGTTTCGAAGGAGGGACGTCAGATACGCTACTCATGGTTATTCCAGGTTTTCGATGGCTTTTGGTAATTCGGGGTCGACGAGGCCGCGCTCGCCCTTCCCCTCCTTATCGATCCGTCGGTTTGCATGTTCGCTTACTTGGGGCAGGTCCGCCTGCCAGAATTTCTCTTGCTCGCTACGCGGCGGCGTGGCAAGCGGACGGATGACGCGGAAGCCGACCAACTGCCCATCGTACGAGGCGAACCACCAGGGACTGGACGGTACGTTGGGATCGTTCGATTTCCAGTCATCGTCGTGCGACTCGATACGGCTGGTGACCGTGCAGTCTTCCGCAAAGCTGTCCCAGGCTCCGCCTTTGATAACGCGCGGATACAGTTTGGTCGGCCAGGCGATGGCTTCTTCCGACGTCACGGTGGCGCCATCGGCGAGACCATCCTCGGGCGCCTCGGCAGCGTCCAACACCCATTCCGCGGCGTTGCCGTGCATGTCGTACAACCCCCAGGCGTTCGGTTTCTTGGTGGCAACCGGACCCGTCTGGTAGTCGTTCATATCATCATACCATGCGAACTCTTCGAGTTCCTCCTCATCGTCGCCAAAACTGTACGTGGTGTCCGAACCGGCCCGGCAGGCGTATTCCCACTCGGCTTCCGATGGCAGCCGGAAGAACCGCCCGGAAAGCAGGCTGATCCACTTGGTGTACTGCTTCGCGGCATACTGGGTCATCGAAATGGCGGGCTGATTCGGATCGTCCCCCGATTCGAAGGTGAAACTCGGCTCGTACAGCTTCGATGGCGCCGTGATCGCATCGACCGCGTTTTCCTCCGAGACCTTTCGCAGACCGAGGTCGTCGAACTTGGCGAACACATCGGCCAGTTGCATGTACTTCTTGTACTCGGCCCAGGTGACCTCCGTCTTGCCCATCCAGAAGGGGGCGACCTTCACTTTTAGCGTGCGGTCGCCCTGCTGGAATTCGTATTCACCGCCAGGCACGGGCACCATGGTGAAGGTGACATCCGTGCCTGGGATGGTTTCGGTGTACGTCACCATGTAACCCTGGTCGGTGGCAACCGATCGACCTTCAGCGGGAGCTTCGGCCACCAGGCCTGGGGTGTTCTCCGCAGAACTGGTGGCGGCTAGCGCCACCATCGACAGCAGGGCTGCGAAACAGAGTCGTTGCGGCATCGTTTAACCTCGGTAAACGCTGGCCAGGTCGCCAAGCTTGGTTTGGCCGGGAATGGCCACGGGCGGTTCGGGAACGTCGACCCAAGCGTACTCGCTGGGGCCCAGACGGCTATCGTCGTTCAGGCATTCATCCCAGGTCAGGGTCTTACCCGTGTAACCAGCCATGCGGCCCATGATGGCCATCATCGTGCTGCGGCACATGTAGTCGCCGTTGGCAATCGGATTGCCATCGCGAATGCTCTTGAAGAACTCTTGATGCTCCACGCGATACATGCTGGGACGATCGCCACGGTAACGCCAGGTGCGCTTGCCGTCATTGTCGTATACCACGTTCTTCAGCACCATGGCCGATCCTTCGGTGCCCAGCACGCGCTCGTCGACAAACGTGTCGCAGCCGTCTTGCTGGCGGCAGGTGAAGAAGGCCTGCTTGTTCTCGGGGAATTCGAAGAACACGGTGAAGTGGTCGAAGATGTGACCCCACTTCGGATCGGTTCGCTGCTGACGGCCACCGATGCCCATCGCTTTGATGGGAGCCACGTCGCCCAGCAACCAAGTGCACTTGTCGAGGCTGTGAATCGCTTGCTCGGCGATGTGGTCGCCGGAGAGCCAGGTGTAGTACAGCCAGTTGCGAATCTGGTACTCCATGCGGCTCCAGTCGGGCTGATCGCCACGGTGCCACAAACAGTTCGCGTTGTAGTGCGACTCAACGGCCACAATATCGCCGATGGACTTCTTGTCGAGAATCTGTTCCATCGTGGCGCGCACGGCGTGGTCGTATCGCCAGCACAGTCCCGAAACAACCGACAGCCCCTTCTCGGCGGCCATCTGGCAGCTTTCCTGCACGTGGCGAACGCCCGGGGCGTCGACTGCCACAGGCTTCTCGACGAAGCAATGCTTGCCAGCCTCGACGGCATAGCGGAAGTGCTCGGGGCGGAAGTGGGGCGGCGTGGCCAGCAGTACCACGTCCACCGAATCGATTACCTTCTTGAAGTTGTCGAATCCGTCGTACATCGTCTCTTCGGTGACGTCGACACGGTCGGCCACTTCGGCGTTCGCCTTGATATCGCCCAGGGCTTCCTTGTTGCGATCCATGAAGGCATCGCCGATCGCAACCAGCCGAGCATTCTTGTCGGCCATCAAAGCATCGATCGCGGCACCGCGTCCGCGACCACCGGCACCCACCAGCCCGACGCGGAGCGTCTCGTCCGTACCCGCGGCGTGGGCGTACTGCGGCACGCTCATCGCGGCGAATGCCGATCCGGCGACGGCCGTGTGCTTGAGGAAATCGCGGCGAGAATTCGAAGCCTGTTCGGAGGAATGATCGGACATGTTCTATAGAACTCCTAGGTTATGTGTGTCGACGGTTATCAATTGTCGACTCAGGTGTGCAAAGTTACAAAAATCTGCGAAGTCTCCCTGACTTCTCGCGGTGTAGATGCAACTTCACAGTTCCAGCACTTGATTCATCCTGGTCGCGATTTCGGCTAGCCGCTCGCGACCCCCACCCCCTACTTCAGCGGTACACCAGCCGGTGAACCCAATCTCGGCTAGCGCCTCGCGGACGGCGGGCCAATTGACGTCGCCGTCGCCAATCTTGCAGAAGCCATTCGACTTGCCCCAGTCTTTCACGTCGAGCTTGACGATACGCTCGCCAAGCACGCGAATCCAGTTCTCACTGGGGCTGAACTTCCGCACGTTGCCGATGTCGAAGTACGCCCCCACCCAGGGACTGTTGATTTCGTCCAGGTAGTCGCGCAGTTGTTCGGGAGTTTCACAGAAGCCGTTCCAGACGTTTTCGATCAGTACCCGCACGCCCAACTTGGCTGCGGTTGGCAGTACCAGGCGAATTTGTTCGATGGATCGGTTCCAGACGTCGTCGTGAGTTTCATCTTCGCCCGATACCTTGCCCGGCACCAGCAGAATGGTGTCGCCGCCGTAGGCCTTAGTGTCGGCCAGGCCGGTCAGCAGGTCCTGGCGGGCTTCGTCACGCACCGACGCATCGGGTGAGGAGAGCCGCACGCTCCAGTGTTTCTGTCCCACGGTGCCATGCACAGGCATACCGGTTGCCGCCGAGGCGGCGAGAATTTCGTCGACGTTATGCAGCGAAGGTGCGGTGAGTTCCATGCCGTCATAGCCGAGCTCCTTGCACAGCTCGAACTTCTCCAGCACCGAACCCTGCCCGCCGATCATGCCCCACTTCACCGATTTGAAAATGCGTCCTCGGTTTGCCGGCATCGTGGTGGATTCCTTACCCCAGCTCAGAGATGGCGCTACCATTCCCGCGGCGACGGCGCCCGCCGTGGCCAGTAGGAACTCTCGACGCTGCAATCCGCCCTGTTGAAGGTCCACGGTAATATTCCTGGGTTGAGGCAATGCACATTGGGAGAGGCGGGAATCGATACAGTAAGCGGAAAGACCTCCTCTATAAGAGAGGTCCACCGTGCCAGAATTGTCACTCAAAGCAGCCCGTAGCGATCGAATTGCGGCTATTTTCACCTAGCGCGAGAGAATTTGCAAACGTCTGGGCAAATTGAAGAGAATTAAGCGGAAAACCGATAGAGCAGAAACCGAAGCGAGTTTTGTGCCAACCGCAGCGGTAGCTCAGAGCACCAGCGGGCCCAGCCAGTAGCACATCGCAAACGCCCACAGCGCGGGGATCGCCACGGCCAGCAGCGCTGCCCAGGCGACGACGAAGTACCCGAACCGCCGGGGCGAGATCGCCGCGATCGTTTTGGTGGCGTGGGGATGCCGGAACGATTGCCACAGTAGCCCGACGGCCGAGGCCAGCACCAACAGCGGAAGCAGCGTCTCGGGCCAAGAGAGCATTTGTCCAAACATCTCCATCATGTCGAAGAACGCCCCGCCCCCGAAAATATCCGATATCGAATGCATGACGCGCACGCTTTCAATGAGAAACCAGACCTCCGCCACTGCGATGAACACTGCGCCCACCACGACAAGAGTCCTATTCACCGATATCTCGACCTGGTGATTGGTTACATCCACGGCAACCTGGGCTGATTTCGCTGCCAGGTAGGTGGCAACGGCAGCGTATAGCAACCAACCGGCCAGGGTATCGCTCCAGGCACGCGGTGAAGGTGGGCTCGCCAAGTCGGGGTCGATGCGTGGAAACTCTTGATAGGTAAACCACCAGGCAAATACTGCCAGCGACATCACGATTCCCCAGAAGCTAAACCGCGCGATGCCTTGCCTTCGCTGGTATTCGAACCATCGATCAAACACCAGCAGCAGCATGCCCACCAGCACGCCCACTGCGGCAAGGGTTGATGTCCAGAACGACCAAAAACCTTCCATCGCATGATTCGGAAACACATCCGGCCGCTGCAACCATCTTGGGTGGGCAGCCTCGATACCATCAATTGCGATGTGGACCAACATCGTGATTAGGGTCCTGTCGGTCAGTACCCAAACGGAGTAAGCGAACAACGCCACGACGGACAGGACATTGATAATGCGTCGCCACGAGGCGCCGATGGAACGGTGGGGGCGGCGCGCAATGAACGTTCGTAGCGCCGCAAGTGTAACGATCGATAGCAATACATCGGGCCACAGCGCATCCCAGACTTGCAGCGTGTCCGCGTGCTCGGGCTCTTCGATGATCTTTCGATTGAGCAGTAGGCGTACCGTCGAAAGTACTGCCAGTGCAGCGGCCAACATGAGACAAACTGCCCACCGCCATCGAATTCCGAAAGCGGCTGATGCAGACCCGGCTGATGTGTCCTTCAAGATAGAGCGACCGTGCTGAATCAACGCAAAGAGCAAGACCAGACAACCGGTCGCCTGCAACCCTTCGGGCCACCGAGTGTCGGACACAATTTGACTGAACGGTCCCGAGATCGCTGCCGGCGCAGGCGACTGGCTGATGGCAAACCCCAAGGCCACCGCTACTGTGATCCACAAGAGATCGGTAATCGAAAATTTCGGCCACCACTTCATGCGACCGGTTGCGCTTCGGCTATTTGCTGGAGGATCTCACCGGCCTGGCGGATGTCGTCCATTGTCAGATCGCGATGCACCACGGCGCGGACGCGGGTGGGGTCGAGGGCGAACATAGCCACACCCTGTTCCCGCGCCTGGCTGGCGAACTCCGCGGCGGTGCCCCATTCGGAGGCCACATGGAAGAAGACCAGGTTGGTGAGCTGTGCGTCGGGACGCTCGACCTTCAGGTGCGGGGCTTTGTCTATCGCGGCACGCAGGGCTTCGGCTTTGTCGTGATCTTCGCCTAGCTTTGGAAAGTGGTGTTCCAGGGCGTGCAACGCTCCGGCGGCCAGGATGCCCATCTGCCGGGTGCCGCCACCGAGCGCCTTGCGCACCCGGCGCGCTTCGTCGACCAGTTGCTGTGGGCCTGCCAGTGCCGATCCGACGGGGGCACCAAGACCTTTGGAAAAACAGACGCTCACGGTATCGAAATGCTGCACCCAGTCCGCCGGTGTGCGACCGCTCGCGGCGCAAGCGTTCCACAATCGCGCGCCGTCCAGGTGCCGGGCGAGTCCTGTGTCAGCCGCCCAAGTGCACACCTCGACCATGCGGTCGTAGTCGAGCACCACTCCGCCATGCCGGTTGTGCGTATTTTCCAGGCAGAGCAACTTGGTGCGGGCGTGATGAAAGTCGCTGCCGCGGACGCGGGGGGCTATTTGCTCGATGGTGGGCAATCCGTGCAGCGTTTCGACCGGCTGCGTGGCGATGCCAAACAGCTGGGCGTACGCCGCCTGCTCGTAGTGGTAGACGTGGCACTGAGACTCGCACAGGAATTCGTCGCCCGGCCGGCAGTGCACCCGCACGCCCAGCTGGTTGCCCATGGTGCCGCTGGGCACGAACAGGGCCGCTTCTTTGCCCAGCATCTCGGCCACCTGCCGTTCGAGCTTCATCACAGTGGGGTCTTCGCCCAGCACGTCGTCACCCACCTCGGCGTGGGACATCGCCCGACGCATTTCCGGAGTTGGTTGAGTCACGGTATCGCTGCGGAGATCAATCATGGCGGAAGCTGGGGATTGGGGGCTGGGGGCTAGGGAGCGGGAGCGTGTATCATACGTTTCTTTCCGGCGTTTGTCAGATACAGTCGGGCAGCGAATGATGGAGTAGCAAGCTCACATTCCCCAGCCCCCAGCCCCAACTCCCCAGAAAATGCTCCGCATCGACACCTCCCAGCCCGACGCCCGTCGGCAGATAGATTCGCTTCGCGCAAAGCTTGCCCCATCCAGTGGCGACGTGGTAAGCGAGGCCGGGCGCAAGAAGACCATCGAGGTATTTGGCGAGCCGCTGACGCCGGTGGAAGTGGTCGACCGAATCTGCCGCGATATTCGCGAGCGCGGCCTCGAGGCGGTACTCGAGTACACGGCCAAACTGGACGGAGCAGAACTGACCGCCGAGACGCTCCGCGTGCCACAGGCCGAGTTGGAAGCCGCGCACCAGGCGGCCGACGACGACTTCCTGGCCTGCATCCGGCGGATTCGCGAAAACGTGATGAAGTTTCAGTCCGCCATATTGCACAGCGACACCACGGTGCCACTCGAGTCGGGCGGATGGTTGCGGCAGCGGTACTTGCCCATCGAACGGGCCGGGTTGTGCATTCCGGGTGGTGCGGCCGCCTATCCCTCCACCGTGTTGATGACCGCCCTGCCCGCCCAGGCAGCCGGCGTGAAAGAACTGGTGGTTGTGGCGCCCCCCACACCATTTGGCAGCTACAACCAGGACCTGCTAGCCACCTGCCACGAGCTGGGCATTCGCGAAGTTTATCGCATGGGTGGCGCCCAGGCGGTGGCGGCGCTCGCCTACGGCATCGCATCCCCCCTGCCCCGTCCTACCGGCCAGGAAGAGCAAGTGATAGTGAAGGTCGACAAGATTGTCGGCCCGGGCAACCTGTTTGTGGCGCTCGCCAAGAAGCAGGTGTTTGGCGACGTCGACATCGACTCGATCGCCGGACCCAGCGAGGTGATCGTCATTGCCGACGAAACCACCAACGCCGAGTGGACCGCGGCCGATCTATTGGCCCAGGCCGAACACTCCCCTGGCTCCAGCGTGATGATCACCTGGCACGCTCCGCTGATCGACGAAGTGGAGCAGCAAGTCGAGACTCAACTGGCCGAACTTTCTCGCAGCGATCTCACGCGGCAGTCCCTCGACGAGTTCGGAGCACTGATCCTGGTTCGCGATCGCGAGGAGGCGGCCGAACTTGCCGACACATTGGCTACCGAACACCTGCATATCACATGCAACGATCCGGAGGAGATGCTCGACCGCATTCGCGCTGCAGGGGCCGTGTTCCTGGGCCCGCACGCGCCGGTAGCCGTGGGCGACTACGCCGCGGGGCCGAGCCACGTACTGCCCACAGGCGCCACGGCCCGGTTTGCTAGCGGGCTTTCGAGCAACGACTTCCTTAGGACCAATAGCGTGATCAGCTACACCGAGGCAAACCTCAAGAGCGTAGCCGGCGACGTATTGCTCATGGCCGATAAGGAGGGTCTGACGGCCCATGCGGCGAGCGTTGCGCGGCGGACAAAATAGCCCCGCGGGTCTCGATTCCGCCTGTCAGGGCCACTTGGCCCGTCACCTTACCGCATTCATGCCCCCCCCGAGCACGGCGTGCTGCGGCCTCATCGCCTTGTGGCAAGCGGAGCAAGGGGCAGTTATGCTTGAGGCTATCGGTATCACCAATGTCCTCGCATTTGGACCACATTCTCACCATGAATATCGTTTACAGGCTTTCCGTAACCCTCGTTCTCTCAGTGTGCTTGAATCTAGTCGCCCATGCCGAATCGCCTCACTCGCTCACGGTTTCCGAAGGATTTGAAAATCCCTTGGGTTTCTACGACCCCGCGCCCACCTTCTCATGGAAGCTTCCGGCCGGTGTCGAGAAGCAAACGGCCTATCAACTGGAAGTGAATTCCGATGGCAACACTTGGGACAGCGGCTGGGTGGAATCTGATCAGTCGACATTGGTGCCCAGCGAAGCGGGCCCGTTCGAATCGCGCGACAAGGTCGAGTGGCGCGTTCGCTTTCGCGATGCGGCAGGCAACGAAAGCGAGTGGAGCGACCGCGCGACCTTCGAAATGGGATTGCTGTCGAAAAGCGATTGGCAAGCCAAGTGGATCCGCCCCGCGCAGGACAAGCCCGACGTTAACGAACCCGTCGCCTATCTGCAGCGCACGTTCGACCTGCCCGCCGGTGTCAAGCAAGCACGGCTGTATGTCACGGCGCGGGGACTGTTCGATCTTGACCTCAACGGTCAACAGGTCAGCAACGACCACTTTGCCAACGGCTGGACTTCCTACAATAAGCGAATCGATACGCTGACCTACGACGTGACCGATCAGCTGAAGGCGGGCGAGAATACGATTCAGGCGTCGCTTGGCTACGGCTGGTACGCAGGCCATTTGATGGGAAGCGGCCACAACGGACGCTACGGAAAGCTCTCCGAACTGCTGCTGCAACTCGAGGTGACACTCGAAGACGGTACCACCACGACCATCACCTCGGACGATCAGTGGCAGGGCACCTGGCAGGGGCCAATCATCTCGTCCAGCATTTACGATGGTGAGAACTACGATGCCCGCATTGAGATCTCCGGATGGCAGCAGGTCGCCACTGCAGAACTGGGCGACGAACAACTGGACGCCAAGCCGTTTACGCCTGTCCGGCAGACTCAGTTGCTGTCGACCGAGGCAATTACGGAACCCGAGCCAGGGCGATTTGTGTTCGACCTGGGGCAGAACATGGTGGGCTGGGAGCGGCTCGAGATTCCGGTGGAGGAAGGAAAGACCGTCACCATTCGCTTCGCCGAAATGCTCAACCAGGACGGCACCATGTACACCGAAAACTACCGCGGTGCCAAATCCACCGATACCTATACCGCGGCCGAGACCGGCACCATTGAGTGGGAGCCCCAGTTCACCTTCCATGGCTTCCGCTACGTGGAACTCTCTGGCCTGCCCGAGGGCGTGAAGCCCGCAGAAAGTTGGGTGACTGGCGTCGTTTTGCATTCCGATCTGGAGCCGATTGGCACATTTGTTTCGTCGCACGACAAGCTCAACCAACTGCAGAGCAACATCACCTGGGGCCAGCGGGGCAACTTTCTCGACATCCCCACCGACTGCCCACAACGCGACGAGCGCATGGGGTGGACGGGTGACGCGCAGGTGTTCTGCCCGACGTCGATGTTCAACTACGATTGCCACGCGTTCTGGAAGAGTTGGATGCGCAGCTTGCGCGACGACCAGATGGCTGATGGACGAATTCCTCACGTGCTGCCCGACGCCTTGCGCGACGGCGGCAGCCCCGGCTGGATGGACGCCGCCACGATCATCCCCTGGGAAGTGTACGTGCGAACGGGCGACAAGGAGATCCTGACTGAAAACATCGACATGATGGAGAAGCTGATCGGCTACTACCGCTCCAAGTCGAAGGATGGTCTGGTGCAGGAAATCACGGCCTTTGGCGACTGGCTGCAGCCGTATTCGCCGCGTACCCAGGGCGACACCCCTGCCCCGCTGTTGGGCACGGCCTACTACGGCCATAGCGCGCGGCTGCTGGCCAAGAGCGCTCGGGTAGTGGGACGCGACGACCTGGCCGACAAGTACGACGCCGAGGCCGACAAAGTGGCCCAGGCGTTCGCCGCCCACTACTTCGATGGCAACGGCAAGCTGCAGAATGCTCCGGAAACGCAGACTGCCTACCTGCTGGCGATCGCTTTCGACCTGATTCCCGATGAGCAAAAGCCCGAAGCAGCGGCCAACGTCGTGCGTCTGATTGAAGAGGCCGACGGCCACCTACGGACCGGTTTTCTCGGCACGCCCTACATCGTGAGCGTGTTGGATGAGCAGGGCTATCACGATCTGGCGTATAGCCTGCTGCTGAAGGAGACCTATCCCTCGTGGTTCTATTCCATCAATCAGGGCGCGACCACCATGTGGGAACGCTGGAACAGCTACAGCCACACCGATGGCTTCGGCAACGCTGGCATGAACTCGTTCAACCACTACGCCTACGGCGCGATTGGCCAATGGATGTACGAACGCATTGCGGGCCTCGCCCCCGATCCCAAGCAGCCTGGTTACAAGCATCTGATTATCCGCCCCCTGATCGACGGGCCCCTCGACTCGGCAAAGGCCGAGCTCGAAACACCCTACGGCATCGCCTCGAGCGGGTGGACCAAGTCGGATGGCACCGCCACGCTGACGGTTGTCATCCCACCCAACACCACGGCCACCCTCACGCTACCGGGCAGCGACGACTCCCAGGAACTACAGCCTGGCAAGCATGAGTTTGAGGTGAAGCTGGAAGAGGGAGCCTAGCGGGGCCGAGCAGAAAACTTCCCACTAACCTCGCTCCCTGCTTGTGGAATAGCAGGACAGGCTGGTGCGCAAATGCACCAGGTGAAGCCTCCGAAACCGCGCTTTGGACAAGAGTGCACTGACATCGCGCCACCAGGAACTGGAGTCGCGGGTGCCTACTTGCTATCTACCGGTTCTCCCAGCAACTTCTGGTACTGCTCGCGGAACTTCTGTACGTCCTCGGCACGGATTGCCTGCGTGCTGATGTGCACCGTGCTGCGGGTGCCGACCAATGGCAGCTGGTTGCCGGAACGCTGGCAGTTGTCGGCTAGCCACCGCACGGCTTCGTAGCCGTATTGGTAGGGGTCTTGGGCCACGGTAGCGTAGATGTGTCCTTGCTCGACCCCTTCCAGAGTGGCGTCTTCGGTATCGAAGGAGATAACCTTCACCTTGTCGAGCGCTTGTTGGGCTTCCAGCACTTTCAGGATCTGGGCTGCATGGTACGAATTGAGCCCCACGATACAAGCTAAATCGTCATGCTCGGTGAGTGTTTCGGTAAGCTGCTCGGTACAACGAGCGAGGTCGCCTTCGTCCTGCAGCACAGCGACGATCTGGAAATTCGACGCTGTGTCGCCTGTATCCGACTCACCGCCTTGCAGGCTTTCTTCCAGTGCTTGCTTGCGCTCCAGCACGTTATTTTTGGTCAGGTTGGCGACCAGCACGGCCACTTTGCCGCCGGCGGGGATGGCCTGCTCCACGAGTTCGGCGCACATCGAACCCGCGGCGTAATTGCTGGCCCCGATGTAGCATAGCCGGTTGGAGAGAGGGGCGTCCGAGTCGACTGTGACGACCACCGAGTCCCCAGCCAGTTCGTTGATAAAGCGTGTTTGCTGCTGGGCATCGAGAGGGCTCAGGGCGACGCCATCTGCCTCGGTCGCTTCCATTTTGGCAAGCAGCTTGATCTGTCCTTCGACGTCTTCGTCGTTTTCCAGCAGTTTCACTTCCAGGTCGGCATTGTTGGCCTTGGCCGAGGCCTCGGCCCCGTTGGCGATAAGTTGCCAGTAGGGGCTGCTGCCGCCGGTCATCAGAATAAGCTGCGGTCGATCCTTGGGTGGCGGTCCGCTGTAGACTTGAGACCGATACCACGCGACACCTAGCGCAGCTATCAGCAGCGCTCCGATCCACACCTGTCGGTTCTTGCTAGCCATGGTCGACCCCTTGTTCAGAACTCATCGAGCTCCGACAGGTCGAGCTTGGAAGGCGTGGAGCGATCGCAAGAGTCTACGACGAACCGGAACTCGATTCGTAAAAACTAGTCGCTTGCTGCTGTTTGGCAGTGAAAAGATAGGTATGAGTGTACCACCCTTTTCAAGCCATGGCTAGTTGTTGTCGTTGACCACTTCGCCACCTGCGGCCGAAGTCATCGCGTTCCAGGTCCAGCGATCGATGCCGTCGGTGATGAAATCGATCGATCCGTCGCAGCGAGCGACATTCACGCCACCGGGGTGCTTGCTACGCAGCGAGATATGCTGCTGCTTGTGGCCGTTGCTGTCGGTTCCCGCATCCGCTGGTACCGGTGGTGCACTCCCGGATCCCCGGCGACCTCCACCCCCACTTCCTCCAGGAAGTGCGACTGGCGGATCGGGACTGCCGCTGGCGTTCGTGGGCAGGTCTTGCTCAACCCATCCCGATTGGGCAGTCGACCACCACTCGCCCTGGCGGGCCAGCGCATCGGGCAGTTCGGTATTGGGCGTGTGGTAGCCAGTGAAAACCTGGCCGCCGAGCGCCGTTTGGGCATCGGAGTAAGGTCCTCCCCAGCCGGCTGTGGTGGGCAGTACTGTGATTTCACCCATCATGAGCGTGTTTGACGTGCCGTCGGTAATCTTCGAGAGCTTCCCGACTTTGCGGGGGATGAAGGGTGAACCCAGGAACTCAATGCAACCAGGGAACGCGCCTGGGCAGTTGCCTACGTAGTGCTGGCCATAGACGGTGTTACCGGCGTTGACCACATAGTTGGTGCGGACACGTGCCCATTTGCCAGGATCGGGTCCACCATTGAACTCGTTTTCTTGCAGGCCAATGTCGGACGGACAGGAATGCATTGGCAACTTCGCCTTGCGCACCAGCTGGTTAACCGAGTCACTCAGCGGCCTGTCCGGATCGCCGAGATCTTCTACATCGGCTTGTTCGATGTACGGCATCAGCGGAATGTACCAACCATGGTCGTCATACCAAGCTCCAATGTCGCCCACCGAGTATTTTGCCTGCATATCGGCGTTGGTCCATGATGGTGCCATCGATGGCAGGCCACCATGGGCGCTTTCATAATTGAGCATCGCTATAGCGAGCTGCCGCAGGTTGTTGGTGCACTGGGTGCGCCGGGCCGCTTCGCGCGCCGCCTGAACCGCCGGCAGCAGCAGTGCAACAAGAATGCCGATGATGGCGATCACCACCAGTAGTTCGACCAGAGTGAATCCGCGACGACGAAAGTCTGTCTTTTTCATGGCTAGGAGCCCTCGATTTCGCCTGACTCTCGGGGCAGTAATGTTAGCTGGGAGTCAATGCGACAAGTAAAACTGAATGAGTTAAAGGGATGCCTGAATACCCTCCGTGGGCATTGGCCGAACTATGGCCTGCAGGGCTATAGTTCGAAATTCTGATTCGTATTGTCTCCACTTACGGTGAGCGGAATGCCGGTGGCAACTTTTGCCGGGACAAGGTTAATCGTTTCCCGATACTCCTCCCCGGTTCGTTCGCTGACCTTGGGCGGTCCTTTGCGAGTGATGGAGAAGTACGCCCGGATATCGCCTTGTGGTGTGTTCGGTGAATCGTAGCTGCCGTCGCTGGTGTTGATGGGGACCGAAACCTTACCCTCTTCTCCCTCCACCTGGTCGTTGACGAACATGACCGAGGCTTCGGCATCCGATGGAATTGCCTTACCGTCCAGGGTGACCTTGCCTGAAACGTGGGCCGTGGGAGTGGACGAGCCTCCGCAACCCACCGCGGTGGCCAGCATTGCTACTGCGACAGCCAGCACGATGCGTGGTCTGCAACGGTTCGTGTTAGTCGACGCTGTTGCGGTCATCGCGACGCCGGCTCCTTTCCTTGCTCATTCTTTTGGTATTGTTGAAGGGGACGGTGTCGCTAACATCGGGCGACAACCGCCCCCTTCAAGCTGCCCAGCACATCTATAGGTCTCAGGTCAATGACCTGGTGTTAAACGTTCTTAAAACCGGCGGCGGAGAGCCAATGCTCCGCAGCCCACGATGCCTGCCAGCAACACCACTGAACTCGGTTCGGGGACGTTGCCCGATCCGATTCCGCCGACCGCGCCGGACGTGGCGCCGAAGTTCGACTTCCACAAGGCGTAGTCGCCAGCATCGACGATGCCGGAGTTGTTGCCGGTTCCTGCAGCCAGCGAGTTTTCGTCGCCGCCAAGGTTGTTACGCCATACGGTGTAATCGGCCAGGTCGACCATGCCGTCGCCGTTGAAGTCGCCCTGCAGCAGCAGCGATGCAATGCTGAGGGAGCCGTCGACCAGCAGGTTCGATGTGTCCCACGACAGGTTGGTTCCGAGCACTGGCAAGATGAAGTCCATCTCGTCAAACGTGCCGGTGGCCGAGGCGAAGTCGAACAGGTCCCACGAATCGCCCGCGGCGAGCGATGCAGCAGAAATGCTGCCATCGAGTACCAGTTCCAGGATGACTCCGTCGGCAACTTCCAGGTTGCCGTCGATGTCAAGGAAGTCGCCGATGCCGCTGGTGCCGATGTCGAACGAGACGGTCGATCCCGCTTCCAGCGACACGTCGCCCAGCACCTTCATCGACTCACCTCGCAGCACCGAACTGCTGGCCCAAGGCGCGACGGTGGGATCGGTGGTTTGGACGCCGTCGCTGTACCAGATGTTATCGACCAGGAACTCGCTGCCTTCGCGGCCGCCAGCCATGAAGGCTACTGCATTCAGCGCGCTTCCGGCTCCAGGACCACCATCCGGTGCCCACACGCCATCCTCGGCAAACAGGACCCGTTCGCCGTTGACCTCGACGTAGGCGTCATAGGTCGGATTGGTCGCGTCGTTGTCCACTTCTACCCACACGTTGAACCACTCGTTGGCGGCAATTGCCGTCCACCAGGGCGACACGGCGTCGTTAGAAGCGATAAACGGTGTGGTGGGAGCGTTGTCGACAATCACGCGGACGTTGTAGTCCGCGTTCGCGGCAGTGCCATCGACGGACGATACGTCATCGGTGAGGCCCATCATGAAGTCGTAGAAGCCGAACCCGCCACCATCGTCGCCGACGGTAGAGTACGGTTGTACCTGCCAGAAGTAGGTCTTGGTTTGCCCCACTTCCACGGCGGCGTCCGTATTACGGACATCGCGTTCCGCACCGCTCCATGCAGAGCCACCAATGACCTGTAGCGACTGCGACTGATCCGAAGCGATAATGTTCGCGTTATCGGGAGTTGTCCCTTCAGCATGCCAAACACCTCCGGTGGCGGTCGTGGTGACACCGGTGGAGTAGCCGTTGAAGTCGTCCAACAGGCCGGCGCTGTTACCGGTGCGGAGCGAATCGCCACCGATACGCAGCGTGCCGCCCGACTGAGCGGTAACACTGTCCTTGAACGTTCCCGTACCGGCCACGGTGCCGGTGTTTGCGGCGACCACGCTGCCGCCAACACGGTTGGCGAAGCTGGCAGTGGCGCCGTCGTTGACGGTGACGGTGGTGGAGTTGATGTCGTTGCCGCTGAATTGGTAGCTCTGGCCACCATTGACGGTCATGGTGCCTGGGGCGACCTGCTCGGTGATATTCACGTCATTGGTGGTCGCACCACTGCCGAACGTGACCTTATCGAGGTCGAGGAAGTCGCTGCTGGTGCCGCCGACTGAGTTCTGGCCGAAGTTGGCCGTGCCTGCGACACTCCAGTTGTTGTCGGGGTTGCCTTTCCAGAACAAATTGCGAGCCGAGCCGCCCACGTTCAGGTTGACCTGGTTCGACGTGGTGGTCACGCTCAGCGTTTGCCGGGTGTTGAGTACGTTGCCTTCCCCGTCGATGGCTTGTACCGAGCCAGTGAAGCTGGGGGTGCCACCCGAGTGAGTGATCAGGCGATACTGTCCCGTCTCCAGCGAGCCTTCGACAGGCCGGATGTTGAACGTGGCGGAGGTAGTGCCAGAGAGCGAACCGCTGACGGTAATCAGGTCGTTTTCAGCCCCGCCGATCACATCCTTGTCGTTGCCGAGTTCGTAGTTGAACGATCCCTTCTCCAGAGCACCAAAGTCCTGCATGACGATAGCCCCGGTCACCTTCAAGGTGCCAATGCTGTCGCCAGGAGTGATGCTGTTGTCGTCATAGATGTTCAGGGTCTGAACTTGCACCGTACCACCACCTGCCAGGGCATCGCCCTCGCCCAGGTCGTATTCGGCAAAGGAGCTCACGTTGAGGGTTGCTCCAGTCTGCACCGTGGTAACGGCGCTGAACAACTCGTTGTCGCTGGTTGCATTGGCCGTGAGCACCAGGGTGCCTTCTTCCACGGTGGTGTTGCCGAACCAGTAGTCGTCGTCCACGTTGGTGCCAACGGTCAGAGTACCGCTGCCACGCTTGAAGACGTGGACGTTGGCCTCTGCACCGGCGCCGCCTGTGGGGTTGCCATCGGCGTCGGCCACACCATCGGTCAGCCGACCGGTGAGGTTGAAATTGCCGTCGCCAGAGAAGACGAAGTTGCGAACGCCCGTGTCGGGTGCGGAGATGACGCCACCCAGCGAGAGTGTGCCGGAAGTCGATTCGAAGTTGTACTGCGTGCCACCGGTGACGCCCAGGACGTTGCCGTTCCAGGTGTTGTTGCCGGCACTGGTGACGCTCACCGCGTCAAGGGCGGCGCCCTCTCGGGCACTGACTTCCAGCACCTCGGTGGCGACGGTGATGTCTCCAGCAAGCGCCAGGGTGCCAGTGTTCGCGTTGCCGGAAGTGATCGTCCTTGTTGCGGCCGTACCACCGGTGCCAAGAGCCGCGGCGTTGTTGATGGTCAGCGTACCACCGTTGACGGTCGTCAGGCCGTTGAAGGTGTTCGAGCCCGAGATAACCACGGTGGAGCCTGAGTTAACGACAAGCTGACCGTCGCCGCTGATCACGCCCGTGAAGGCGACGTTGGCACCGTCGTTTACGTCGACGAGGCTGGTGGCGTCGATCGATACGTTACCATCAATGGTCATGGTGGTGTTCGGATCGAGGCCCGTGGCGGTGCCAGTGGGGTTGTTATCGCCATTCCCAAAGAAAGCGTTGTCGCTGCCCCAGAACCGCAGTTGGGCGTTGCTTGTGGCAGCGATGCTGTTGCCCGAAGGAATCGCACCACTGTGCGTGATGGCCAGGTTGGCATCGTTAACACTGAGGCCGCCGCTGAAGGAATTGGCTGCGTCCAGCACCAGTTCGCCGACACCGGTCGCATTCAGGCCATTGGTGCCTGCCACTTCGGCGCGAAGCCAGTGGCGGCCCGCAACTACTCGGACCTCGGCACCACCGGTCAGCGTAAGTGCTTCGGGGCCGGCCAGGATGTAGTCGTTGCCGTTGTTAAAGGTCACACGATCGATGGACACAGCGCTGTCCAGGGTCACCACAGCCGGAGCATTGTCGGCCGTGAGTACGCCACCGAAGATGGCGTTATCGGTCGGCACGACGTTGTCCGACCAGTTGCTGGCCGTGTTGAAACTGCCGCCGCCATTGACATCCCACTGGTTGAGCAGGATGGCGGTGGTCGTCAGCCGAATGTCGCCCGCGGTCGTGTAGTCGATGTAGTAAGGGTTCGAGTTGGCGTCCGTCGCTGCCAGGTCGCCCTGGAACAGGCCGGTGAACTCGCCGGCGCTAGTGGCTCCATCGATCAGCATAATATTGGTGTGGGCACCGGTGTAGGCCGACAGATCGACCCCCAGGAAGTCGCCGTCCGGTGAATTGAGGTTCACATCGCCGCCCACGGTAATGGGCGTGATGCCGGCGGCGTCGGCGATGAAGTTCAGCGTGCCTGTTGCGGTGGTATCGGCCAGTGCGGCGTTGAGCCCTAAGCCCAGATTGCCCGCAACACTCACCGACGAGGTGCTGCCAGTGAGGTTGAAAGTACCAACGGCTCCGTCGTTCACGCCGATGAGCAGGTTCTCGCTCACGTCCACCACGCCACTCGACTGGTTGAACGTACCATTGCCCCCTTCGGCAATATAAAACGACGAGTCGGTGTCGGCATCGCCGGTGTTGATGGTGCCGCCCGTGAGGTTGAGCGTACCTTGCGATCCACCGAAGGCCCCAATCACGAGGAAGCTATCGACATTCTCGGTTGCAGCATTGAGGGTGCCACCGGTCATGTCGAGTGTGGCCACGCTGGCGCCGTCGCGTCCCACGACGAACCAGGCATTCGAATTAATCTCGCCACCGGTGAACTGGGCGGCAACGTTACCCCAACCGCCAACGAAGAATTCGTTGCCGGTGTTGATGGTGCCACCGCTCATGTTGAAGAAGCTATCGCCACCTTGGCCAGACCATTGATCGCCGCCAACCTCGAAGTTGCCCGAGACGTTCACGGTGCCATTGTCCATATTGAACGTGGACGTGGGGCCACCACCTGTGGAGCCAACCTCGATCTCGCCAGCGGCGATGGTTCCCGAGGTGTTGATGTTCATCGTGGACGTGGTGCCACCGTCCCACCCCAGGTTGATCTTTCCATCTTGTGTGGAGCCACCCACGTTCAGGCTGCCACTACCCATGGCGTAACCCGTGAAGGTACCACCGGTGCTGGTGGTGTCCGCGATGTTGTAGATAGCCGAGGCCGGGCCGGAGCCGTCGTTAAAGCCCATTCGCACCCAGTTGCCTTCACCCGTGGACATCAGGCCCGATAGTTGGTCGAGGCGACCAGCAGTGTTCGCGCCAGCGCCGATATCGAGATCAAAACCGAGCGTGATGTCCGACATCATCACGGGGATGTTTGTCGAAACGTCGTTGATGGCTAGGAATCCATTATCTGGTGCCGGGAGGCCGTTGTCGTAGTTGCCCGCGTCCGTCATGTCGGAACTGTTGGCGCCCGTCCAGGTGGTGTCCGCCTGGGCAGCAGAAGTAACCAAGAGTGAAATGAGAAGTAGCGTCGAACCAAACACGTAAGCTAGCCGGGAAGTCATCGAGTGTCTCTCCAACAAGTCAAAAGTTGCGTTGGGAGTTCCTTGACGATCTAGACCTGGGGAAGGAATAGGTGCGTCTAAATAGGTCGTGCACAGCAATGTGCTTCTGGCGTGACCATCACCGCCTTGCCGTCTCGGCAATGGATATTGGTGGTCAAGCAAGTAGAAATCGAAAAGGAACCGTCTGTATCGAGTCAGTTGTGAATCGGTCGCGCATGATAAGTTCCGCCGCACGACCTCTTTCCCCACATTTTAGTCATTGGGGTAAGATTTGACTCCCGCCGATTCGCGAATAAAGACTGCCATTTTTGGAAAGTCGCGTCACCTATGGAGATATCAGGTGTTGTTCGACCTCGCCGCACCTCGACCAGGGCCGTGGGTTGGGCAACGTATCGATAGTGGGCATTGCGGTTGTCGTCACCACAAGTTGGTGTCCGCGAGTCGGCTTGTGATTTCAGTTCATGGGGTTGCAGTTACCAAGGCTGCAGTCGGCAGCAGATGTGACATATTTTGCAATGCTGCAAGGGGCGACAGCGAGGAATGACCAGGAGCCCTTAGTTTTGCAGGCGAAACGGGAGTCGATGAAATCGTCGCTTGCGGCACGCATGAGACATGTATTGCAAAAGCGGACGCGCCTTCCAGTGCAGAATTAAGAGCGTATAGAATAAACGCTTGCTTAAATATTCTTATCTGGGCGTATGAGATGGTCAGGCTTGGGCCAATCGGTGCGCTCGTGTTGTCCTTTCTGGAAGTCTTGCCCTCCGTTCGGGGTGGGCACGCGAGGTTGAATCATGCGGTCATCACACCGGGTGGCGTTGCTCTTGGATGGAGCACGTGGTTGGGACGCCGGCGTGCTCCGCGGAATCGCCAACTACGCGAACCGGCACCGACCCTGGAAGGTCCTAAGGCCCGCGGTCACCTACTATCAACGCTTCTCGGGGCTTGCTGAAGTTTCTGTGCCAACGTTACTAAAGCACCGCCCCGATGGAGTGATCATGCATGAGTCGGAAATGACCAGGCACCTGGTTCGCTCCGGTGTGCCCACCATCGTGGTGCCCATCGGATCGCTGGAACCCGATGGTTTCTACATTTCTTGCGACAATTCTGGCGTCGGCACGATGGCCGGTGAGCACCTGATGGGGCAAGGACTGGGGCATTTCGGCTTTGTGGGCTTTGCCAACGTGCGTTGGTCCCAACTCCGCCTGGATGCCTTCCGCCAATGCCTTGCGCAGCGGAATCACCAAGTCGATGTCCATTTGGTTCCACTGGCGCCTAGCGACTCTGAGCAACCGCGACTCCACCAATCGCTCACGCGGTGGCTCGGCGAACTCCCCAAGCCAACGGGCGTTTTCGTTGGTAACGACGACCTGGCGCGGGCCGTAGCGGAACTCTGCCAATTGAACGACATCAGCATCCCAGACGAAGTCGCCCTGCTGGGGGTGGATAACGACGAATTGATCTGCGAATTGAGCGGTCCGCCGCTCAGCAGTATTCCTTTCTCGACAGAAAGGGCCGGATACGATGCGGCCGAGTTGCTCGATCTGCTGATGGATGGACAAACGCCAGAAACGTCATGCATCGAGGCGGCCGCGCTGCCCGTTGTGGTGCGAAGATCGACAGATCGCCTGGCAATCGAAGACCCCGATGTCCTCAAGGCCCTGCAGTTCATCCGCGATAACGCCTCGCGGATCATCCAAGTGGGCGATGTGGTGAAGGCCACCACTTTGTCGCAGCGGACGCTGCACAATCGCTTTAAGGCTGCTATCGGGCACTCGCTGGTCAAAGAGATAAATCGCCAGCGGGCGCAGTATGTGGCTGGTTTGCTCACCGACACTAACCAGACCATTAGCCGCATTGCCTGGAAGCTGGGCTATCGCGACGACGCCCACTTGGTACGCTTTTTCCGGCGAGAGATGGGCGAGTCGCCTGGTGCCTATCGCCGCAGGTTGACCTGAGTTGGACGAAGCCAATGGGGGCCAAACGGGTCGCCCCGCCTGGGATCAGTGTTCCAAAATTGGCAATTTAATTTCAATACGTGGCTGCTGCCAATATTGATTGTTCTGCTTACACTGAGTGTAGTAGGCGGAAACTTATCTCTAAGCGTGCGCATGGATTCACACCCAACCGCGTGTTTCCGCTCCAGGCGTGTTGATCTTGTCATTGCGCAGCGAAGCTGTTTGCACCTTTGATTCTTCTTCGAGGAGTTGTCTCATGAGTTTTAGACCCCTTTTGATTCTGGCGACTTTCGTCGCGACAGCCGTCTGCCTATCACCGGCGCAGGCGGACACCACCTGGACGGGCGCCAACAGTTCCGACATGACGGACGCTGGCAACTACGACAACGGTCTGCCGGCAGCGGACAACGGATGGTTGGCCATCAACGATGTCACGACAAACATTCCCGTGATGATGTCGGACATCACCCTTGGCTGGGATCTCGACATCGGTGGAGGTGCCAACACTGCAGGTCGCCTCGACCAACTATCGGGCCTGATGTCTACCGGCGAAGGCAACTGGGTGCGAATGGGCTTTAACGACGGCTCCGGCCCGGCCTCGGCTATCTACAATCTGGCCGATACTACCGGCACCGGTGGTGCTTTTACCGGCTTCGCCCAAGGCTCTGGTAGCCTGAACGTTGGTGGCTCGACGCAGAACGGCAAGCTCAACCTTGGTTGGGACGGCGGCACCACGTCCACGATGAATATCAACACCTCGGGAACCGTTGCCGCCGGTGAAGTCGAGGTTGGCTCCACAGGTGGTGGCCCCACGTCCACGTTCAATATGGACAATGGCACCGTGAACGTCTTGGGCAACTTCGAGGTTGGCGGCGACCAATACTCTGGCCATGGCGGCAACAGCTTCTTCAACATGAGTGGTGGCACCATTAACACCGGCAACGAATTCTTTGTCGGTGGCTGGGGTACCGCAACCGCCCAATTGACTGGTGGCGAGATCAACTCGGATGCCTGGTTCGTGGTGGGTCGAGACGGCGCCAGTGTGGCGACACTCGACATGAGCGGCGGCACGATCAACGCTGCGATAGAGAATGCCGCTAGCTTTCTCGTCATCGGCGCGTTTGGTGGGTCAAACGGCACGCTGAACCTCACGGGCGGCACGATCAACACTGGTGATGGAGACACCACCACCAACATGCTGATCGCCGAAAATGGCAATGGCACGCTCAACGTAATCGGCACCGCTCCCATCGTGAACGTGTCCGGCGACCTCAAGCTTGGCCTCTTTAACGACAACAATGACAGCAGCGGTATTGGTACCCTCGGCTTCACCGCCGACGCCTCTGGTGTCGCGGCCGTTAGCGTGGGGAACGATGTGAACCTCGGCTCGCCGGACGGGGACTTCCTGACCGTCGATCTGTCGGCTTACACCGGCGCCCACATGGATATGCTGTTGATCGACGGCAGCACCCGACAGGGTGTCTTCACGGGGCTGAGCCAAGGCACGCTGGTTGCAATGGATGGCAATAGCAATCCCTATTACATCGACTACCTCGGCGCCAAAGGCGATGTCTGGCTCCGCACGACGCAGAACGTTCCCGAACCAACCTCGTTGGTCCTGGTTGGTCTGGGTGGATTGGCTTTGCTGGCCTGGCGCCGGAAGTAATCCACTGCCGAACTGTTCAGGTTTCCACGAACAGGCCCGCTCCGGCGGGCCTGTTCTTTTTTTGGACAATCCCCTTGCCGCTCATCGCGGCCATCGCCGCCTCGGTGGATCGGCCGTGGGGTCAGCAAGTCGAACGTTCGTGGCCGAAGGCCAACCGTTGTCCGACCACTGCCACGACGCGATTCCGATCTTCGATCGCCCTCGGTCCTCGCCATCGTAAAAGTGGAAGGCGAACTGCTCCTGGCCGTCGCCTACCGGTGCAACGTGGCCTGGGCCGATGCGTCGCGCATTGCTGTCCAGCACCAGCGTGCCACCACCATCTAGCAGTCGGCGTCCCTGGTGGTCGACGTAGGGACCGGCGATGTCTTTGCTGCGACCGACAAGAATCTTGTAGGTGCTCTGTACGCCACGGCAGCACGTGCCATGGTTGATGAATAGATAGTAGTACTGGCCGTGGCGGATGAGCGTTGCCGCTTCAATCGACTTGGCGTGGGCCAATTGCACTGGCTGGGAACCCCCCTCCAGGCGACCGCCTGTTTCCGCGTCGAGTTCGACCAGGAAAATCCCGTCCCAGTAGGAGCCAAACGCCATCCACAGACGCCCGTCGTCATCCAGCAAGACGGTTGGATCGATGGCGTTATAGGGATCGTCGGCCGAGCTCTTCACCACCATGCCGGCGTCGCGCCAAGCGTAATTGGGGGCCTTTGGGTCGAGCGTTTCGTTCACCGCTAGACCGATGGCCGAGGTTTGCCTGCCAAACCGCGAAACCGAGTAGTACAGCAGGTATTTGCCATCGAGTTCGATGAGATCGGGCGCCCAGTAGTGACCCCGGAAGCCGGGCACGTAATCGGAAATCCACTCGGGCGTTGCGCCCTGATCAAACACCGCGGACTCTGCTTGCCACTCCGTGAGATCAGCGGAACTCTTGGCAGAAATGCCCGGTCCGGTGAAAAATAGATAGTGGCGGCCGGCATGCTCCACGACACTCGATGGGTCGTGTGCGCGAACCGCTCCCTGGAGCTGCAGGTCCTCGTCGGCATTCACGGCTCTGCAGGCCGAGGTCAGCACACAGACGAGCATCGCAAGTCGGGCCAGCAGTGGGAAGCGATGCCAAAACTGCTGGTGATGACTCATCTTGTCCCTTTCGCGCGGACAATGGTAAACGAGGTTCCGGGCAGCTCGAAGGGCACGGTGCCTTCGCGGACCGCAACGGTTTTTTCCTGGGGAACCACCTTCTCGGGGGAGGCAAACGAATTCACATCCAAAGGCGACTCGGACGTTAGTGTAACCAACCGGGCGTCGCCCGAGAACTTGCCACCAGCCACTTGGATCACGCCCTGGCGAGCCTGGTCGCCCGCGTTGGCGATGGCCACCACATACTCGCCCGTTTGCTCATCCCAGCCCGAGGCGGCGAAGATCGTGGGCGTGGGCTGCACCTCGGCCCGCTGCAGCTCTTTGCCATCCAGGTAGCAAATCACGGCCGTCGGTTTGACTTCGATCCGCACGTCGTACCAGCGACCCGTATCGATGCTGCCACGGATTCGCTGCAGCGGGATGGTGGGCGACTCGAGGCCATGATCGGTGTTGCCCCACCCTCCCAGGTTCCACCAACTCGTGACTCGCGGATCACGTGAGGCGAAGCTCACCAGAAACCCTTCTCTTCCCGCCAGCTTGCGAGCTTTCAGTTCCAGGGTGTAGTCGCTCCAGTCTTCGTCGCCGACAAAAGCTCGGACGTTCTCGGCTTCCGAGGTCTGGCGAATCACGCCGTCGACGACCGACCAGTCGCCACCGAACTTGTCCCAGCCGTCGAGCGAGCCGTCCCACTCGTATAGCACTTGCTCGCCCTGAGTGACGCGAATGTCTTTGAACTCGGCCTGCGTCAGCCAGGTGCCCACGCCCACCCGTCCGCGGAACTGGGGGGCGGCCACTTCCGAAGCGTCGACCTCCGTGGGCAGCGAAACATCGGGCACGTGCTGGCCATACATAGCTTGCACGTAGTACGAGGGCGTGCCATAGCTTTCGGTGTTGTTGAACCAAATCAGGTCGGGCGTCCACTGCACGTTTCCTTCTCTGGCGAACAGCGGCGCGTAGCTGGCCATGGTCACCACGTCGGCGTTACGCCACAGGCCCGTCATGAAGGCGGCTTCGGACACGGCGGCTCGCAGCGTGCTGGCCCGATTCGACTCGTGGGCGGCAAATTCGCCGGCAAACACCTTCGGCCCTTGCGGGTCGTACCTGTCGTATCGTTCGGAGTTGGCCAGGAACCACTGCGGCGACCGGTAGTAGTGCTCGTCTACCAAGTCGGCCGGAACGTCGTTGTCGAACCGTTGCCAGGCGTATTGATAATAACCGTCGTTGGCCTGCGGCCCCGAGGTACTGATGATCTGCAGATCGGGATACTGAGCCGCGAGCGCCTGGTGAAACACCAGGTACCGCTCGAAATAGTCCTCCATCCATTGTTCGTTGCCCACGCCCAGGTACTTCAAGTTAAACGGTTCGGGGTGGCCCATTTCGGCCCGCACGCGGCCCCACTTGGTGTCGACCGGACCGTTGGCAAACTCCACCAGGTCGAGCGCATCTTGGACCCAGGGGCCGAGCTCGTCCATTGGCGCGGGCTGCCCCCGGCGGGCCTGGCACGCCATGCCACAATTGACGATCGGTACGGCCTCCGCACCAATGTCCTCGCAAAACTGGAAGAACTCGAAGAAGCCCAGGCCGTAGGTCTGGTGGTACTGTGGATTATCGCGATTGGTCCACAGGTTGTAGTTCTGTTTGCGTTGCCAGATGGGGCCGACCGTGTCCTTCCACTGATAGGCGTTGTCCAGCGTGCGGCCCTCGACGATGCAGCCCCCCGGGAAGCGGACGAATCCTGGCTTCAGGTCGGCCAGTTTTTGGGCCAGGTCCTTCCGCAGGCCGTTGCGGCGGCCGTGGAAAGTATCGGCCGGAAACAGCGAAACCATGTCGACATCGAACGTACCGGGTTGATCGAACACCACTTCCAGCCGACCGTCGCGGACATCGCTGCCTGGCACCAATTGCCCTTCGAGATGTTGCCATTCGCCGGTGACTCTCCCCAACGTTGCCTTGGCGGCTTCTTCGCCGTTGGCGCCGCGGAGAATGACAAACACGTTGCCGCCTGGCCCCCGCACGTGCAGCGAAACGAGATACTTCGCGCCCTGCTCCAGGTCCAATCCGTCGTAGCCACCGTTGGCAATGCCAGCGCCGGCCGTTTCGACCGCCACCCGACAGAAAGACGGATTGTTCGCGTGCAGTGGATTGTCCGTGGCGATTTCGATCGCCACGCTGTCGCTGGTTGGCTTCCAGGCGTACAGGTGGTCGCGATGCTCGAACGACCGATTCTGTATCAACTCGGCGTACAGACCGCCATCGGCGGCGTAGTTGATGTCTTCGAAAAACACCCCGTGCATGGTTGGGCTGAAGGGTACTCCTTGGGCATCTCCCTGGATGGTGACATGAAACGCCCCCCTTTGGCTATCGGACTCCGCCGCAACGAGGATCGGATTCAACAGCAATAGCAGTCCCAGCGCAAGGATGCTGTTTCGAAGGAGAAAGTAAAAGGCCATTGGGAACTCACAAGCTAAGAGTAAACGGTGCGCATTTGGGCGAGCGAGCCGGGCTGTCTCGGTTCGTCGGCGATGGCAACGACAACGATCGACTATTTGCTGTGCACGCGAAAAACGGTCAGGGAATTGGCTGGGAATTCGTATTCAATCTTGTTGCCCGCGGCTTCCACTTCCGACTCCTTGGGACTGATGGCCTGGGGCGTTTCGATGGAGTTGGTGGCTTCGGGCGCGCCGCTGAGCGTGATCACCCGGCATTGCTTCTTCCCTTGGTCCATCCCGGCCAGTACCAGTTCGACGTTGGCCGGCGCGTCGGTGGGGTTCACGACCTTTACGATTGCCTCGCCAGAGTCTTCGACAAGCGACGCCGAGGCGTACAGATGCTCGGTTGCCGGGGCCGGCACCTGGGTGTCGTGTACCAGCTCTCCGTCCAGGTAGCAGCGGATCTGAGGTCCCTTGAGCTCCACACGGACGTCATGCCACTCGCCGGCCGAAAGCGAATTGGCCACCTGGGCCACGACCTGGGGCGTCTCGACATGGGTGGCCATGTGCGCCATCAGAGTGTGGTCCTTGTTTCCTCCGCCACCAATGATCCACTCCATGTGCGAGCCGCCAGGACTATGCCGGAAGAAGATGCGGATGCCGCCCTGCTGGTCCTGCTTGCGAACCTTCAGGCGAATGGTGCAGTCGCCCCAGTCGGTGTCGCCGAACAGGGCCTGCGAGTCGCCTCGGGCGGTTTGCTGGTGGAGGGTCCCATCGTCGGTGGTCCACTCGCCACCCTCGATGGTGAGCGCCTCGGCGGCTGGCAGGTCCGTAGCCTTCAGCAGTAATCGGTCGCCGCGGGTGACGGTTACATCGCGGAAATCGGCCGCGGTGTCGAAGGTGCCAATGCCAATTCGGCCGCCCGGCTGCCGCGAGCCTCGAGGATCGTCGATCTCCAGGGGCAGCACCACGTCGCCGCGATGCAGGCTGAACAGTTGTTGCACGTAGTAGTTCGGCGTGGCGTAGCTCGACAGATTGTCGAACCAGATCAGGTCGGGCGTCCACTGCCAGGCGTCGACATGCGCCATCAGTGGTGCGTAGGCACTCATCACCACGACATCGCTATTCCGCTCGATGCCGGTCAAGAATGCCGCTTCAGCCACAGCGCACCGCAGATTGTTGCGGTTATTGGGCGAGCAAATGGCCACCGACTGCGCGGCGTATTCGCCCATGAACACCTGGGGGCCCGAGCGATCGTAGTTGTCGTACCGGGAGGCCTCGCGGAGGAACCAGTCGGGCATGGCGTAGCAATGCTCGTCGACGATCGGCACCCCAATTTGCTTGAGAATCGGCCAGGCGTAATCGAAGTGCTTGCCGGAAGGAAATGGTCCGGAGGTCGAGATCAACTCAATCTCAGGATGGGCCTGCTGCAGTACCTGGGCGAATCGTTCGTAGCGCTCGAAGTAGTCGGGGCCCCACTGTTCGTTGCCCACGCCTAGCAGCTTCATTCCGAAAGGTTCGGGGTGGCCCATGGCCGCTCGGATGGCTCCCCATTGGCTATCCACCGGGCCGTTGGCGAACTCGATCAGATCCAAGGCGTCCTGAATGTAGGGATCGAGCTCGTCCATCGGTACCAACTCACTCGAGTTGAATTGGCACGCCATGCCGCAGTTCAGGATCGGCAACGGTTCGGCCCCCAAGTCTTCGGCCAACTGAAAGTACTCATAGAAGCCGACGTCGAACGACTGGTAGTAGTCGGGAGTCAGGCGGTGCTGGAACTCGGTATTCCAGCGATTCACCAGTGGACGCCGCTCGGTGCGCGGCCCGATGGTCGACTTCCACTGGTAGCGGTACCTCAGTTCGCTTCCCTCGACGATGCAGCCCCCCGGAAAGCGGAAGAACGCCGGTTTCAGATCGGCCAGCTTCTGCACCAGGTCCTTTCGCAGCCCATGCGGTCGTCCCTGCCACGTATCGTGGGGATACAGCGAAACCAGATCGATATCGAGCGGCCCTTCGGACTGAATCAGCACGTCCAGGTGGGCCTTCGCGTCCGTCTTGGCGGGAACCAGATCGGCGGTCACAGGCTTCCAGGCCGAGCCTTTGACGGTTGCCTCCGCTTCGGCCAGTGTTTCGCCACCTTCTGAAACCAATCGCACGGTCACCGGTACGGAGCGTCCCGCCGTGGTGCGAGCCAACATGCTGAAGGCGTACTTCTCCCCTTCTTTGAGTCCCATCCCACGGAAACCTTCGTTGCTCACGCCGGCTTCGCCGTCCGCCGGGCCTTTGATGCGAAGGAACGTAGGATTGCCGGAACTCGCCGGCGCGTCGCGCCCCGCGGAGAGTTCCGCCTGGCCGATCGCCTTCCACCCGAGGCGATAGGGCGGGAGTTCGAAAGAGCCGTTCTTCACCAGTTCGGCATTTAGTCCACCATCGGCGCCGAAGTTGATGTCTTCGAAGAAAACCCCGATCAGGCGATCACTCACCTCGTGTCCAGGCTGGTTGCAGTCGACGCGGAGCGTCACCTCAGCACAGGAAGCTCGTCGAGTCGACGGAGTTAATGCAAGAACGAACGAGGCGCATAAGAGCGCGAAGAAGCGGGTAGTATTCACGGCAGATCAAGCAAATAGAGGATGGAGTAGACCGGCTGGTAGAAAAGGAGAGTGATCTATCTAGAGTGTAGTTTAGAGATCAAGTTGGATACTACTAGGCGATGTGGTGATCCTCAAGAGTTTGGCAGTTTCAACACGGTGCAGCGAGGAGATGCGGCTTTCACTTGGCGGGACGGAAACTTGCGTTGTCCGGATGCAAGCGGTGACGGCGGTGACGTTTAATTGACCGCTATCTGCCATGCATTTATGATGAAGTTTCGCCTTCTGAGCGGGGCCCTGGCTTACACTCGTCGCCCCCCGCCGCAGATGACTCTTCTGCCATTGGGATCGATGCCCATCCGGTTGGTGTATATCGTCGAATGAAGATTCTCCGTTCGCAATTGGTACCCTGTTTTGCAATCATCGTATTGCAGATGGGGGCTGCATGTGCCCAGCTTACCGGCGAGTTGGGCGCCCATGATCCTTCGACCGTCGTTTACGACAACGGGCGGTACTACTATTTCTCGACGGGCGACCTGCTCGCGGCACGGTCGTCGGTCGATTTGGTGAACTGGACCCGCGAGCCATCGCCATTCAACCAACTCCCATCCTGGGTGCCCGGCGCGGTGCCGGGCTACACGGGCCGGTCCCTCTGGGCACCCGACGTCATCAAGCTCGACAACGAGTACAAGCTCTACTATTCCGCCTCGGTGTGGGGCACCAAGCTCTCGGGCATGGGCCTGGCCACGAGTCCCACGCTCGACCCCGATTCGCCCGACTACGGCTGGACCGACCACGGCATCGTCATGGGCTCGGGGCACAGCAATCCGTACAACGCGATCGATCCGTCGATGATGCTCGACGACGACACGGGCAAGCTGTGGATGACCTGGGGCTCGTTCAACAACGGAATCTACGTCAAGGAGATGGATCCTACGACCGGCCTGCCACTCGACTCGTCGCCCGGCACCAACGTCGCCGCCCCGGGGCCGACGCCGGAGATCGAGGGAGCAGCAATGATGCAGCGCGATGGATACTATTACCTGTTTACCAACTGGGGTGGGTGCTGCAGTGGCTCGAGCAGCACCTACAACATTCGCGTGGGGCGCAGCGACAGTCCCACCGGTCCGTTCCTCGACGCCGAAGGCGTGAACATGCTCGCCGGCGGGGGCACGCTGTTCATGGACGACGACGGCCGCAAGATCGGCCCCGGCCACTTCAGCTTCATGGAGGTGGATGGTCAGCAGCAGTTCAGCTACCACTACTACGACGCCGATCGACCGTGGGCCGGCGGCCAGACCGGCTTTGCGACCTTCGGCCTGCGCGACCTTCATTGGACCAGCGACGACTGGCCGAGCCTCGTGGAGGTGAATCCCTACTGGACCGGCCAGTCGGACCGCACCTGGGAATCGGCTACCAACTGGACCTACGACACCGTGCCCGATGGCGTGGGGCACGTGGCCAACTTTGCGGCGCAGACCACCGGGCCGTACACCGTGGCGCTCTCCACATCGCGCACGGTTGGTACCATCAACTTCCGCGGCTTCGGCAGCTATACCCTCGGCAGCCTGGCGAGTCCCACGCTCACGATCGACGATGTGGCAGGAGAAACGGCCACGCTGAACGTCGCCGAAGGATCGCACACCATCGCGGCTCCCATCAACGCCGTGGACAACCTCGAGGCGAACGTCACGCCGTCGGCCAGTGCGTTGACGCTGATGGGCCAAGTCGTCGCCCCGCGACTCAGCAAGTACGGCGATGGCAACCTGGTCCTCTCGGGGGCGAACTCCAACGTCTCGGGCAATCTTTTCGTCAGGCGCGGCACCCTCTCGGTCACCGGTTCGCTGTCGGCCAGTTCGTATACCAGCGTGGGGCAAATACTGGGCGAAACGGCCACCATGCGAGTTGCGGGCAGCGGTAGCTTCACGGCCAATGCCGATTTCAACATCGGCGACACCGGCGACAACTCCACGCCGGCTACCGGAACGCTTTACCTTTCCGACAACGCCAGCATCGTGGTCGGCACCAGTGGCGGCTTCTATGTTGGTTCGGGCTACAACTCGGGTTCACGTGCCGAGGGCACCGTGGTTCAAAGTGGCGGCACGCTGACCGTTAATCGGCCGCAGGACGGATCGTTCGTCGTCGGCGGTCGTGGTTCGGCAAATGCCAACGGTGTCTACAACCTCAGTGGCGGAACCGTGGACGCCAACACCAATGTGTTCGTCGGCGGACGCGGCACCGGTACCGTGAACCAGTCGGGCGGCACCTTCGACGCGAGTGGCTTCGTGGCCATCGGACGCTACTCGGGATCCACGGGATCGTGGACGATTTCCGACGGAACTTTAAACCAGGCGAACGCCGACAACTGGCTGCTCGTCGGCGAAGAGGGGGAGGGAACGCTCACTGTCGATGGCTATGGCCTCGTCAATGCCGTTGGTGCGACACAAGTTGGCTACCAATCGTCGGGCGCAGGCGTCATCAATCTACGAGGTGGAACCTTCCGAGCCCGTTCTATCACTCGGGGAGCAGGCACGGCGACCGTCAACTTCAACGGCGGTGTGCTGCAATCTCGCCTCAGCACCAGTACGCTACTCGAGAACCTCACGGCCGCTAACGTGCAGACGGGCGGGGCGAAGATCGATACGCAGGCGTACGACGTGACACTTAGTCAGTCGCTGTTGCATGATGCGGCGCTTGGCACCTCGCCCGACGGTGGCCTCACCAAATTCGGCACGGGCACTCTCACGCTCACCACCGCGAACACTTTCACGGGCGCCACCAGCGTTAGCGAGGGAACGCTACGGCTCACGGGCGCGGCGTCGATTGCCAGTTCGGCCATCATCGAAGTCCACCCTGGCGCGTCGTTCGACGTGTCCGAGCTCGGCAGCACTTTTCAGCTGGCTGCAGGGCAAACGCTCATTAACCAGAGCGATACAACGGTTGTTGGCGACGTCACGGCTACCAGCGGATCCACCGTTACTGGCAAAGGTGTCTTTCGTCACAACGTCACCATTGCGAGCGGCTCGAGGCTGGCCGTGGGCGGTGCGACGGCCACCACCGCGCCCACGCTATCGGTGACCAACGGCGACTTCGAGACCGGCATCAACCCACCTGGTGATTCCGATGTCGACTTGTGGTTCGACGTCGATAGCTATGCCGGCGCCTCCGACTTCTGGAATACCGCACAACACGAGCAGGGACTCAGCCCCACCGCCGATGCCGGCGTGCTGCTAGGCGACGGCAACGGCGACGTTGGCGGGCCCATCGGGGTGGGCGGCCGCTGGATCTACCAGCAGATTGGCGCCAAGAGTGCAACCAGCAACTACACGGTCTCGCTCGACTATGGGGGAGACAACGCGGCCGCTGCAGATCGCGCCGTGTCGGTGCGGCTGGAAGTCTATCAAGGACAGTTCCCCGGTGCTGCCGACGACGTCGACATCGCGGGCCAGGGGCTGGCGCTGGTCGCCAGCGTCGACTCGCCAACAACCGATCTGTTTGGTGAGGGCAACTTTGCCTCGTTCAGTACCGCGCTCGACCTATCGGCCGCCAACGACACCGATCCGTTGTGGTTGCGCATCTCCAACCTGCCGGGCGCTGGTTCCGATCCTGGTTCCTGGGTAGTCATCGACAACGTGACGATCGACGAGAGCTTCGCCGCGCAAGGTTTCGAGACGCTAACCGTCGAGGGCGATCTCTCTCTCGAGTCGGGTTCGATCACCGCATTCGATATTGCCGGCGATGGTGTTGGCGATCGGCTTGAAGTGGCGGGCAATTTGCAAATTGCCGATGGATCTGTGCTAGAACTGGTGCTCGACTCCAGCGTTGCTCCCGAGTCGCTGGCAAGTGGCGATGTTTGGAACTTGCTGGACTTCGCCACAGCCACTGGTACGTTCGACCCTGCAGACTTCATCCTGCCGACCCTAAGCGGCAATTTGGTGTGGGATACTTCGAACCTGCTGGTGGATGGGACCATCGCCATCGCCCTGCCTGGTCTGCCGGGCGACTTCAACAGCGACGGGCTGGTCGATCTGGCCGACTACACCGTGTGGCGAAACCATCTGGGCGCACCCGATAGCGTGCTGCCGACGGGGAGCACGACGGATGGCTCGGGCATTGTCGATGGTGGCGACTACCTTACCTGGAAGCAGAACTTCGGCGCTGCGGCAGGCACCGCGCCGCCGACCGACCAGACCAATGTGCCGGAACCGGCCTCCCTGCTGCTGGTGCTGTGCGGAACCGCCGCAGCGCTGGCCTTGCATGGTAGAACCTCGCGGCGATGAAACCAGGGCGTCAGCTGCACCGGTAGCAGAGCAGCATCAGTGACATCACGCCGAGCAGTTGAACCAGCGACCCCGCTTCCGGCACACTCGCAGCGGTGGCCAACGGCGGCTGCGACTTGCCAAAGTTGGCCTTCCAAGTGTCGTACTGGTCTGGGCCAATCACGCCGCCGTCCAGGTCGTTCGGCAAAGTTCCGGCGGCGGCCCCGAGGTGGTTCCGCCAAACCGTATAGTCGGCGATGTCGACGGTGCCGTCGCTGTTGTAATCGCCTGCCAGCACGAAATCGAGCCGATAGATGTTGCCACCCAGTCCGCCAACGTCGTAACCGTTGTCGACAATCAACAGGTTCCCTTGTTCGTCTTCGGCAAAACTCACCACGCTCACGTAGTTACCATCTTGCGGCGCCAAAGCATCGTTCAACAGCACCAAGGTATCGCTCGGGTTGTTGGGGTCGAACGAGTCGATGTCGTCCAGATCGATCCCCCAGATGTTGCGCGACACCGAGTCGGCAAAGATGTACATGCCTTGGAACTCCTCGACCGGCCCGCGATAGACGATACCACCGGCCACGGAGTTGCCTTGGAAATCGCCATTGCCATGCCGATAGGCGAGGATGGGATTGACGTTGTCGGCCGGTGCGCGGCCACCCACGTTTGGGCCCGTCGGCGTAGCGACAAAGCCCTCGCGCAAACGCCAGCCGTAGTTGCGATCGTCGCTGGGACCGATGTCGCCGGCGATGCGGTCGATCTCTTCCCAAGTGCCCTGCCCTACGTCGCCGATATACATGTCGCCCGTCGCCGTATCAAAGCTGGCACGCCAAGGGTTGCGGAAACCATAGGCCCAAATCTCATCGAGTCCGTCCGCATCGACGAACGGATTGTCGGCGGGAATGGCGTAGTTGCGATCCGGGTCGGCGGCGAAGTCGTCACCGTCGATATCGATTCGCACAATGGACCCGAGCAGGTGATCTTTGTCCTGAGCGTAGTCGTAGGCGTCGTGCTGATTGCCACCGTCGCCCAGCGTGACATACAGATAGTTGTTGCCTTGGGCGGACTCCAGGGGGTTGAAGCCAATCCAACTACCATTGTGATTGAACGCGGGCTGATCGACTTCAAAGATCGTCTTGCTGAACGTGGCTCCGGCGGCAATGTCGCTGGGATCGGCCGTGTATTCACGCACCGCCAGCTTGAACGGCGGCGTACGTGGATCGCGGGGCAGCAAGCTCGGGGCGGGACCAGGGTAATTCACTGCCACGCTGACATAGAACTTGCCGTTGGTCGCAAAGTCGGGATGAAAGGCCGTGGAAAACAGCCCCACCTCGGGCACCGCCACTCCTTCGAAGAGGCTCGTGTCGCCGATAGCCAGAAACGGAGTGTTGAAGTCGACGCTGCCTGTGTTGCGATCGAGCAGCACGATCCGGCCATCGGCCTTGGTGATGTCGTCGCCATCGGAACCGTCGGACCCCACGCCGCCCAACTGCGACACAAAGAAGTAATCGCTATTTCCGGGGGCTACGTCCACATCGACCGGCAGGTGCAGCGCCGTGTTCACCACGTGCGGCATCGAGCCTGGGTTGAAGTTCGGCGATAAACGCGTAACGGTGTACGCGGCCATGGCGCCGGCCGCAGAGCCCCACAGGGCTACGGCCACCGCCAGGGCGGCTGACCAGGAGGTTGCACGGTGAAGTGGAAGGGTGGTGCCTGAAGTCATGAAGTGGAGATTCCCCTGTTGAACGTTCGTACGCGTTGCCGGTGTCGGGTTGTATGGGATGAGCTTTCGGTGTTTGTAGGGAGTCTGTCTGTAGGGTGATCGCATGATGGTCGTGAAAAGCTGTCGTGCGTGCTGTCCTGGGAAATCGAGCGGGAACCAGGCAAGCAGTAGGGACGCGGTCGCGGGCGTGGCGGACACAAGCGTTATGAAGGCACGACGAAAGCCTTTGACAAAGATCGATGAAAGGAGGATGAGACGTGGTAATCCGCCCAATGAATGGGCCGATTACCGCACCGCATTGACAGTAAGCCCAGCCATGGCCAATGTCAAGTTAATGGTGAGTTAACATCGACGCGCAAGCACAATGCGACGAATGGAGCGCGGCAAAAGAACACCGACTCGTTCGCGGTGTTACGCATCATTGCGAAAGTGTTGAGCCAAGTTTTGCAAATCGGGCTCCAGCAGCTCGCGTTCCGAAGGTTCGGCGATCTGCGTTAGGCAAGCCTCAGCTTCGCGCAAGTGCGCGCGGAAACTGGTTTCGTCCGACAACACCAGGGCGGCCCGCGCCACCGCTTCGTGACCATAGCCGATGTAGAAGCTCGAACTCTCGGCGGCCAATTCCAGCGACCGCAGGCCGTGCCGCATGGACGCCTCCCCCTGCCCTGCCAAGGCGAGCGTGCGGGAAAGCAACCAGTGACCAATCGAGAGATTTTCATCCGTGCAATCGGGCCGCTGCGTCCAATGCCACAAGGAGGCCGCCGCCGTGAGCACCATCGCGTCGTCTTCTGCGGGTGTGCGATCGGCGTTCTCGATCTGCGCCCAGGTACGATTGAAGCAACTCGCCGAAAAATAGCGGTGAGCTTGAACGAGATCGAAAGGTGGAGAGTCGGACATGGGGGGCTCGCAGCAACCAGGAGATGAAGCGAAGTGAGTAGGAAACGAGGCGCGTCGAAGGACCACTCTTGCAGGCCCTCTGCATCTGCTGGCAATGGCTTACATCACCCATGCCACGATGAACAGTACGAGCGCTTGAGCGTACAAGAATGTCTTAACGTGGCGACGTAGCGTCCCGTCTTCTTTGCAGATCATGTTACGAAATGGATCACTCTTACCCAGAGCCCAGAAACTGTCGGGCCCCGCATTGTTGGCTTTGGGGTCGATGCACCAAATTCCAAAGGCGTAGGCTACAGCAACGAGCGATAGTATGACCCGGCTCTCCAGCATCGCTATGTCCTCGGCCCAAAACCATCTCCACATGGGGCAACCATCAGCAAGGCGGAGTGTACCCTGATCTCACGAGCTCGACAATTCGTGTCGCGACAACGCTTTTGCGAAGTGCATTCGCCTCGCCTCACTTCGCAAGTTGTGCCTCCCACCAGTCTGGCAACTGGGGGTTGATCGATTGCCAAAGTACTCCGTGATAGGACGCTTTGCTCAACTCTAATCCGATCACTGCGATCGTGGCTGGCAGGGTTAGAGCGAAAACCAGCGGCCAACTCGGCACGGCAAACAGCGTACAGCACAGTACAAGCGTCACAAACACGGCCGACCAACCGAGTTCCAGCGGCCGGGCCACGCGAAACACGTTGCAGAACAGAAAGAAGTGGGCGACAACGAACGCCACGCCGAGCCCGAGCCACAGCGAAATCTGCATGCTCAGATAGGCTACCGCCACGCTGCCGAGTACTAGAACCGCGACATCGATGGCCGAGAGTCGGAAGCCAGGTTTAAATTTTCGGTTGGTCAAGGCGATCTGTCCGTCATTCGGGCAATGTGCCGGAGGTAGTGAAGGCCGAGTTCATTCTACCCGGGAGAAGTGGCCGGATTCGCAAGAGATCGGGTGAGCGACCAGGATGTCCGAATTCTTGCGAATCCGGCTACCATTGCGTGCTTCGATATCCACCTTTTACATCAACAGTCGTAGATATTTTACACGCCTTGCGGGAGAATGGATTTGCCGATGCTTGGGGCTCGGGAGTTGGTTTCCGGCGGCAAGTTGCCAGCGGGGCGCGGAGGGCCCTGCCCTGCCCCGCCCGGACTCCCAGTGACCTCGACCCGTTTGGCTCAACGGCTTTTTGGGTCCTTGGTTTTGGGCCAATAGGTTTTGGGCCCATGGAGTCGACATGCGGAGAACAACGCGATGGGTTTTGGCTGGGGGTGTTCGAAAGGATCGGAAAAACAAGGGTGTTTTTGACACAGGGGTGACCAAAACCGGGGAGTTTTGGGCCCATGAATTGTTTTGTCCCCCGATGGGGACAAAATCCTGGGGGACAAAACTCCTGCGGCCGGTCCGATCACTTGGGCTTGCGCTGTCAGTTGGGCTTACGCTGCTTTCGCTGTTTCGCTAACCTCTCGCGGTGGTTTACCGAAGGTGGCTAGGAACTTCGCAAAGATTGGACATGCTCGGTCGGATCTACGAGACAATTCGCGAGCGGCTGCACGTACCTCCCAGCCTGGTGGTGCTGTTGGTGGTGCTGGTGCTGCTGTACGACGTGGGCGGAGCGCTCGCGGCTGTATGGCAGATGGTCATGATGCTGCTGGCGACGCTCATCGGCGGGGGCGATCACGACGTCGTGGCCAGCGTGCTGTGGCGGACGTTGCCACTGGCCATCGCCGCGGCCGGCGTGACCTTCGCCCTGCTGAACCGCTGGCTCGATCCGCAAAGCATCAACTCGTACATCGTCATGGCGATGATCGTGCTAGCCGGTGCGATTGTGGGCAACGCGGCCTACGAGCGGTTTGGCTCGCGCACCGTGGTGCTGGCCGTGCAACCTGCCAGCGAGGCCAACGAACCGATGCCGATTGGACTGCCACGTTCAAAACTGCAGCCGGTCGGAAGCCAGCGACCCGGGGCGACGCTTGGCGAGTTGTCGCAACCGCAGCCAACCACGAACTCGGCAACAGTGTCGGTGGAGCAGACGGCCTGGCAACGATTGACGTCGATCCGTTGGTTTGCCAAGCCCGACCTCTCGCGACCGCCACAACCGGTTCAGCCGCTGAAGGTGATTCCCAAGGGTCCTGGCATCTATGGTGGCGTGGGCGGGGCAATCAACCAACTGCTCGGCTACCTGGTAGACTACGAACCGCGGCTGTTCGTTGCGTCGATTCTGGTGGGGGGCTTCGCCGGTTGGCGACTTCAGCGGCGCGTCGCGGTGGCCCACGCCGTGGTTGCTGGCAACCTGACCGAACTGTCGACGCACGAACGCAAGAAACTAAAGCAGGCGGCGTAGCGAGACGTCTGCACTCGAACCACTCAGCGGCGGTCGCTTGGGGGCCGGCGATGGTCTGGCATGCTGCAGCTTACTGCCTGCTACTCGGCATTCACCATCCACTGCATGAAGACGACATCGTGGTAGCGATCGAACTTGCGGGCGATTTCCTGCATCCGGCCCACTTCGCGATAGCCTTGCTTGCCGTGAGCAGCAATGCTGGCCTGCTGCTTGCTATCGATCACGGCGATGATCGAATGCAGGCCAAGGTCCGTGGCACGCTGCTGTTGGTCGCGGAGGATCATCGATCCCAGGCCGCGACGCATGTGGTCGAGATGCACGTACACCGAATTTTCCACCGTGGTCCGGTAACCTGCCAACAGGCGAAAGAACCCGAGCGCACCCCAGGCGACGACTTGTCCCTGGTCTTCGATAACCGTCACGGGGTGGATTTCCGCGCGGCTGGTAAACCAGTTGCGGCGCGTCTCGAGCGACATCGGCTCCAGCGCGTAAGTACTCGACGTGTTGAGCACGTAATGATTATGAATGTCGTTAATGGCCGCCAAATCGGCCTCGGTGGCCAGACGTAACAGGGGAGTGCTCATTGTCGCCGCAACGGATATCGTAAGAGAAAGACAGCCCCCCATTGTAACCAGCCGCGACCCAAAGCCCATCCCGCCCACATGAAACCGCAATTCCTGTACTTCGACCTCGGCAACGTGCTGCTGACCTTCTCCAACGAGCGTGCCTGCGAGCAAATGGCCGCGGTCGCCGGGGTGTCATACGAGGACGTGGCCCAACTGGTGATCGGTCCCCACGAACGCGAGAGCCTGTTGTGGCGGTTCGAGCATGGGCTGGTGAGCGAGGACGAGTTTTTCGAGCGGTTTTGCCGCGAACTGAACGTGGAGCCCGATCGCCGCGAATTGGAAGTGGCCGCGGCCGACATGTTCGCCCCCATCGAGTCGAGCTTTGCGCTGGTGCAAGACCTGAAGGCGGCCGGGCATCGGCTCGGCATCCTGTCGAACACGAATCCCGTGCATTGGCGCTTCCTGACCGATGGCAGATTCCCAGTGCTGTGCGACGTCTTCGAGCAGAATGTGACGAGCTTCGACGCCCGCAGCATGAAACCGGACCGGAAGGTCTACGACTTTGCCGTGCAAAAGTGTGGGGTGCCGGCCGAGGGGGTGTTCTTTGTCGACGATCGCATCGAGAACGTCGAAGGGGCCATCACCGCGGGGCTGAACGCCGTGCAGTACACCGATCACGACCAACTGGAGGTCGATTTGAAGCAACGCGGAATCGAATGGTGAGCAAGCGGTGCTAGCATCGTGTCGCTGCTGTTGCCCGCGGGCGGGAGAGCAACTATCATCCCCTCCCCGATAACCTCTGGCGCAACATTCTGAGGAACGACGCGATGCGACTGGCAGTGTTCTTGCCCAACTGGATTGGCGACGTTGTGATGGCTACGCCCGCGCTGCGAGCGTTGAAGAAGATGGTGGGCGAGCAAGGCGATTTGATTGGCGTCATGCGGCCCTACGTTTCGGAAGTGCTGGCCGGGTCGCCCTGGTTGGACGAGGAAATCCTGTATTCGCCGAAGGTCAAATCGGGCGACCGCCGCCAAAGCGGCGCCATTGCCAAGCTGCGTGCGGCTCGCGTCGACATGGCCGTATTGCTGACCAACTCGCTGCGTACCGGCTGGATGGCCTGGCGGAGTGGTGCTGCCAAACGAGTCGGGACGGCCCGCGACCTGCGTCGACTGCTAATGAATGTTCGGGTGGACACCGGAGCCGCCGCGACGATCGATGCCTACTTGAAGGTGGCCTACGCCGCGGGCTGTGGTATCGAATCTCCCCACCTGGAGTTGGGCACCACCAGCGAAGACGAAACAGCGGCCGATGCCGTGTGGAAGGCCCTCGACCTGCCGAACGACAACCGGGTGGTCGTGATGAATTCGGGCGGAGCATACGGTGCGGCCAAGCACTGGCCCGCCGAGCACTTTGCCGCGGTGGCCCGGCGGCTGGCTCACGAAGAGAACCTGCATGTGCTGGTGAACTGCGGACCGGCCGAGCGAGACATCGCTCGTGCTATCGTCCGCCGCGCCGACGACCGCCGAGTGGTGAGTTTGGCAGAGTTCGACGTGCCCCTGGGTTTGACCAAGGCGTGTATTCGGCGGTCGCGGTTGCTGCTCACCACGGACAGCGGCCCACGGTTCTTCGGCATTGCCTTTGGCAAGCCAGTGATTTCACTGTTCGGACCGACCTCGCCAGAACACACCCAAACACACTACAATCTGGAAACGTCATTGACGCTGGCGCTCGACTGCCAACCCTGTGTAAAGCGAACCTGCCCACTGGGACACCACGCTTGCATGCGGGATCTGTCGGTTGGGCAAGTGTACGGAGAGGTGATTCACGGTTTGCGAAGGTCCCAATCGGCAGCTGCGTAGCCGAGCTAACAGCAAGTATCCATGCGCATCCTGACTATTGGCGCCAAGTCGACCATCAACAACGCCTTAGCCGCTTGCGGCAACGTCGAGGTGTGGAGCATGTCGATGGGGGCCGATCAGCCCGCCGAGCCGGTGAACTGCTTGCCTTACAAGCGCAAAGGCAAGATTCATTGGGAGCCGATTTGCCAGGTCCGCGAAGCGATCCGGCAAGCGCGGCCCGATGTCATTCATGCGTTTTATCCCCGGCCGCTAGCCCACGCTGTGCTGGCCACCCAATCGTTGGGTCGTCGGGTGCCGATTGTTTCGTTCCGCGGAGTGACCTCGCAGATTAAGCGGTGGAGCCCTGACCAGTGGATCACGTACCTGTCGCCCAGGGTCACGGCCCATGCCTGCGAGTCCGGCGCCGTGCGCGACTCGCTTGTGGCCGCGGGAGTGCCAAGTGAGCGATGCCACGTGGTCTATAACTGTTTGGGCGGGGTTGGCACCGTGCCGCTCTCGCGCGATCTGGCACGCCGTGAACTCGATCTGGCCGACGACGCCCTGGTGGTGAAGATGGTAGCCAACATGCGGCCGGTAAAGGGCGCCGATGTGCTGCTTAAGGCCGCGATGGAGTGCAGCGACCTGCCCAACATCAAGTTCGTACTGATGGGGCGGGTGCTCGATTCCAAGATCGAGCAACTGGCAAGCGATCCACGACTGCAGGGACGCGTAAACCTGACGGGGTTCCAGCCCCGGGCCGCGCGGCTGCTGGCGGCGGCCGACGTGTTCGTCATGCCCTCCAGGGCCGAAGCACTGTGTGTTGCCGTGCTCGAAGCAATGACCGCCGGGGTCTGTCCCGTGGTGAGCGATGCGGGTGGGTTGAAGGAAGCCGTGCGCGCCGGGCAGGACGGCATTGTCTTTCCCAATGGGGATGTCGGCGCTTTGGCCGAGGTCCTGCGGCTACTGCACGCCGATCGAACGTTGCTCGCACGCTACGGAGCCAGCGCCCAGGACCGGGCTTTGAGACAGTTTTCCAGCGATGCGGTCGCTGCCAGGTTGCTGCAAATCTACCAACAGATGTGTGGCGGCAGGCAACCAATGGCTGCGTAAAGGCCTCACCCTGGCCGCTTCGGCCGTGAACCTGGTGTGGACTTGCGTCTTGGATGGCGAGAGAGAGTTACAGATATTCGTTGATGAGGTTCTCGATCATTTCCTGACGACCACTGGTGTTGGCGGCCGCCTCGCCTTTCTCGAGCATCAGTTTCTCGAGGCTGGCAAAGTTGTGCTTGCCGGCCTCGATGTCGGCACCTAAATCATCCGACCAGCTGGCATACCGCTGGTCGACGATCGACTGCAGGCGTCCTTCGGCACGAATTGCTGCGGCGATTTTCAGACCCCGGGCAAAGGCATCCATACCGCCGACGTGGGCGTAGAACAAGTCGATCGGTTCGAAGCTCTCGCGGCGCACCTTGGCGTCGAAGTTCACGCCGCCGGTTTTGAGACCGCCGTACTTCAGGATGGCATGCATGCACTGCGTGGTGAGGTAGATGTCGGTAGGGAACTGATCGGTATCCCAGCCCAGCAGCAAATCGCCGGTGTTGGCGTCGATCGACCCAAGCGCTCCTACTGAGCCGGTGACCTCGAGCTCATGCTGCATGGTGTGACCGGCGAGCGTAGCGTGATTGGTCTCGAGGTTCAGCTTGAAGTGATCCATCAGGTCGTACTGCCGGAGGAAGTTCAGGCAGGCCGCCGCATCGCTATCGTACTGGTGCTTGGTCGGTTCCTTGGGCTTTGGCTCGATGTAGAACTGCCCGGTGAAGCCAATCTCCTTGGCATAGTCGACCGCCATGTGCAGGAATCTTCCCAGATGATCGAGCTCGCGTTTGAGGTCCGTGTTCCACAGGCACTGGTACCCCTCGCGACCGCCCCAGAAGGTGTACCCTTCGCCACCCAGTTCGAGCGTCAATTCCATGGCCTTCTTCACCTGCGCCGCGGCGTAGGCGTACACCTCGGCATTGCAGCTCGTGGCGGCACCATGCATGTAACGCCGATTGCCGAACAGGTTTGCTGTGCCCCATAGCAGTTTGACGCCCGATCGCTGCTGTTCCTCCTTCAGCACCTTGGCGACTGCGTCCAGGTTCTTGTTGCTTTCGCCGAGCGTGGCCCCTTCGGGAGCGATATCACGATCGTGGAATGCATAGTACGGCGCGCCGAGCTTTTCGAAGAACTCAAACGCCACTCGGGCACGGTTCTGGGCGTTCTCGACCGACTCGCTGCCATCGTCCCATGGCCGCACGGCGGTTCCCACGCCGAACGGGTCGCTCAACGGGTTTCGCAGCGTGTGCCAGTACACGACGCTGAATCGCAGATGGTCCCGCATCGTGCGGCCTTCGATTACCTCATCGGCGTCGTAGTAGCGGAATGCGAGAGGATTGCGGCTGTCCGGTCCCTCGAAACGAATGGCGTCGATCTCTGGAAAAGCTGGCATAATCAATACATTCAGAAGGTCTGAGGAAGAGTTAGGTCAGCCGCCCTGCGGCTTTTTCACCGTGCTGCCCATTGTAGCGGCAGTGAACGGGCAGTGGGAGCGACCCGTTCGTGGACAGATTTGTCCTCTGCAAGTAGGCTAAATGGTTGGAACCAGAGACTGGCGCTGCACGCGATGCGCGCTAACAACTACTCTCTACGCAATCCGCGAGCGTCGCAGGCATGAAGTTACCTACTTTCTCACCGGGCCATTACAGCCTGTTTATGCTGCTGTTGGTTGTCACTCAGGCCGCCACGGCCAACGAAGTGACCAATCGTGTCCGAGTTTACTGGCCAGGAGGCGCGTTCGAGATCGACCTGTTCGGCGAAGACTCGCCACGGCACGTTGCCAATTTCCTGCAATACGTTGATGACGGAACGTACGACTACACCTACACTCATCGTTCCGCGTCGGGCTCGTCACGATTCCTCCAGGGAGGCGCCTTCTACTACTTCACGCCCTTCTCGCCGAGCACAATGCACTATTACCAGGTGCCAGCGAACCATGGAACGATCAAGAACGAATTCGACGCCAGCAACGGCCTGAGCAACACCTCCGGCACCCTGGCGGCGGCGCGAACATCCGATCTCGATTCGGCTGCCGCGGGCTGGTTTATCAACGTGACCGACAACTCCGCGGGTTTTGACCCAGGACCCTATACTGTTTACGGCGAGGTCAGCAGTGGTTGGGACCTGTTGAGTAGCTTAGTGAACTATCCAATGGTGCAGGACGTATTTACCTCCTACTCCTCCGGCGTGAGTACGGCCCCCGTGGTTAACTTTGGCACCACCGAAGATCCCGATTTTCGCCCGCCTGCTTTCTACAAGTGGGTTCGGGCACCGTTAGTGACCGGTGATTTCAATCTTGATGGCGTCGTCGACTCGGCCGACGAAGCAGTCTGGGAAGCCAGTCAGGGTGATCTCACAACTGGCAATCTCACCGCCGACGCCAACGGCGATTGGGTGGTCGATGACCTCGATCTGGCCATCCTGTACCAACACCTGGGCGAGGGAGAAGTTCAAGACCTGCCAGGTGATTTCAACGGAAATGGCATCGTCAACGACGCGGACTACCTGTGGTGGAAGACTCAGTTCGGATCGACGACTTCGCTGGATGCCGATGGCAATGGCGATGGCATGGTAGATCTGGCAGACTACGCCGTGTGGCGAAACAATTTGGGGGCCACGACTCCGGGATCTGTGGGAGCGGTGGCCGGAACTAGTGTCCCTGAACCCGCCACGGGCCTGATGGCCATGGGGGCACTAATTGCTTTGTTTGGCCACCGCGCAAAAAAAAGCGGGCCTCGAATGAGCCGGACACACGCCAAGCTGGCATGACGGTCAGGGGCAAGTCAACCGTCGTACCACATTTCATTCGAGGCCCCGCGGGCCAGCGATTCTGGGGCTGCCAAACTCCGGCGGACCGGAGCCAGCAACCGACCCTCTATACGGCAGCTAGCGTGCCAGGAATACCAGAAAGCGCCGATCGGTCTCGTCTGTTGTGATCGCAAAGTGTTGCTCCGTATGAAGTTAGTGTGAGACAGCGGCTCTTTTTCAGACGGTCTTATCCGCAGCAAACCGACGGGCCGAAGGGGGGTTCTGAGGCGTTCTGATTGGAGCAATTTGCCGCAAAGTGTAGGCAACCGATACACTGTGCCGATGGCCAGCCATGAGTTGCGAAGGTGAGTTTCAAAACGAGACTGGCGCGATGCAACTTGTTTAACAACAAGCACTTGGGCACAATGGACTGTTCACGACGGCGAACTCAGCAATGTTTTGGTGCACTGGGCCTCCGCGAGGCCGAATCCCAACTTGAGAACTCACCGACTGCATGAATATCGAATCGACGGCCGACTCGACCACCGACCAGCCACGGATGGTCCGCCCCCTCGACCAAGGGGCGCGGCAGGTCCTGATGTTGGTGAATCGAAAGGCGGGGGCCGGACGTGGTCAAGCCATTGTTGGACGCGCTGTGGAGACGCTCGCCAACCACGGGTTGAGCGTGCAACAAGTCTCCGAGATCGACCAACTGCACGATGCTACACTCGAACTAATGCAGGCGGGTGAACTGCGAGGAGTCGTCTCTGCGGGAGGTGACGGAACCATCTGTGCAGCGCTCAATTCGACACCGCCCGGCACTCCACTGGCCGTATTGCCGCTGGGTACCGAAAACCTGTTGGCCCGCTACCTCACGCACCGACGCACGCCCGAATCCGTTGCCGAGTTGCTGACCGAAGGGGTCGTAGTGCCGATGGACGCGGCCACCGCCGGAGACCAGCTATTCACCACCGTTCTTAGCGCAGGGCTCGACGCCGAGGTGGTGCGACAGGTACACGAGAACCGCCGAGGCAACATCACCCACCTGGCCTACGTCGCTCCGGTATTGCAGACCATTGCCGGTTATCGCTACCCGAAGGTTCGTATTACGTCGCTCGATTCCACAGGCGAACCGTTTACGGCCACCGGTTGCTGGTCGTTCATGCTGAATCTGCCACGCTACGCGATGAACCTGCCCATCGCTCCCCATGCCGTGGGCACCGATGGCCTGCTGGATGCCTGTGTACTGGAACGTGGTTCGTTGGGGACCGGCATGTGGTACGTGCTCAACATGCTGTGCCGGCGGCACCATGCGCTTTCCAGCGTGCACACTGCCCGACGCAGTAAGTTCCTGATCGAGAGCGCCGACGGTCAGCCGGTGTCGTACCAGATCGATGGCGACCCCGGCGGGATGCTGCCGGTGGAGGTCACTTCCCTGCCTGGTCGCATGTCGCTGGTAGTCAGCCGGAAGGTTGCCAGGAATCTTGGATTTGAGGTAAGTGCCGAGCGGGATTGATGCTACCCGGACCGTCGGTCATTATGGTCGAAATGCGGCAGATATACGCGTTGCCGCCGCGATGTATCCCCCGATTTGCCCACTCCCCTGCTCTCCGTCCCCCAAATTGCTGTGCCCAACAACCCTGCTCAGATTGGCTCGTTTCGTTGTGGTCCCGGGGAACGGTTGCTGGTAATCGCCGGCCCCTGCGTGCTGGAAACAGCGGACGCAGCGCTTGAGATTGCCGAGCGGTTGGCCACGATGGCCGAGGCGACCGGCGTCCAATTGATCTTCAAAGCCTCGTTCGACAAGGCCAACCGCACCAGCATCGACTCGTACCGCGGTCCAGGGCTGGAAGAGGGACTGCGGATGCTTGAGCAGGTGCGCACCGCCACAGGGCTGATGACCACCACCGACATCCATGAGCCCTCGCAAGCCGAGCCGGTGAGTCAGGTGTGCGATTTACTGCAAATTCCTGCCTTTTTGGTGCGTCAAACCGACCTGTTGGTGGCCGCAGCGCGAACCGGCAAGGCAGTTAATGCGAAGAAAGGGCAGTTTCTCGCCCCGGCCGACATGCGGCACGTGGTGGGCAAACTGGCCGCCAGCGGGTGCGAGAACATACTGCTGTGCGAACGAGGCACCTTTTTTGGTTACGGCCGCCTGGTCAACGATATGCAGTCCATTCCGCTGATGAAAGAACTCGGACCACCTGTGGTGTTCGATGCGACGCACAGCGTGCAGCAACCAGGCGGTCTGGGCGGCAAGACGGGCGGAAATCGGGCGATGGTCGAGCCGCTGGCCCGGGCGGCCATGGCGCTGGGATGCGACGGGCTGTTTTGCGAAACGCACCCCGATCCTGATAGCTCGCCCAGCGATGGCCCGAACATGGTGCCGCTGGACGATTTGCCCGCAATGATAGAGCGATTGCTCGCCATCCGCGAAACGGTTGGCCGCTTTTCCTGAGCCGAACACGAATCCCTCAACGAGACGATGCCTCTCATGCCGAATCGCCACCGCAACGCGATGCTTCTGACCTTGCCGCTGCTCATGCTGCCAGTGGTGCTCGCTGTTGCTGTGGGTACGACTGGCTGCGGTAATGATACCCGCAAGACGACCGCTGGGGGCCGCGTCGGAAAGTCGGCGGCCAGCAATCAGAAAAGCCAGACCTTGCTTACTACGGCGGCCAATCAGTTGGCGGACTTGCCTAACCAGTCGATCACCGAACTAAAGCCTCCCTCCGTCATTCTGGATGCCAGTCAAAGCAGCGACGGCAAAGACGTCGAGGCGGAACTCACCCTGCTTCCCGGGGCCGAGCGGCCTGTATACGTTCTGAGGGTGCCTGAGCGGAACGGGCGTTTCTCGGAAGTCGGCATTCGGCCGGGTGACCTGGTGAAGTGGTACGCCGACCGGCAATCGGAGTTGGAAAACGAATTTCGCGCAGGGAGCGGAGGTCTTACGCCCGAGCAGCTTCGCCAGATCATGCAGCTGCCCGAGGAGGAACGCGAGAAGGTAGACATTGAGATTGATCGAGAGTTGAACACCATCGAGGGCGATATAGTCTCGGTAAGCGTGTTCGAAGTGCCCGTGGCGCAGGTGGTCGACTCCAACACGCTGATGGTCGATTTCTCCGTACTAAGCGAGGAACAGCAAATTCGCCTGCCTTTCGATACGCTGTTCAAGCCGGGCGAAGACACCACGTTTCGTCTGGAGGTCATTCGCTACCGCGATTCGCGGCTTGAAGACCTGGTTGACGACCTCCGAAAGTATGCGGCTCGCGGTGCACCGCTGTTAGGGTGGGAGCCAAGTCCCGACCAGCAGGGCGTCGAGCAGATCGTCGAACGCCTGAATCAATGGCTGCGTCAGACCGCTGCCACGGTCGAGTGGCAGCCGACGTCGTTGTTGGAAAAGTTGCCGCAGTCGCTTCGCGACGATGAAGAACTTCAGCTCCTGGCCAGCGAAAAGGCGCTAGATCGCAACGCCTTCTCGCTGCCCACCGAGGAACAACGCGTCATCCAGGCCCAAGGCTACGAGGGACGCTTGCTCCAGGAAGCTAGCTGGGCACGCGACATCAGCAATCGCGTGACCGAAGGAGAGCAGGACGATGTCCGTCGCATCGACCGCATCTTCGATTGGGTAGTTCGCAACGTGCAACTTGACGAACCCAACAGCTCGCTGCCGACCTATCGACCTTGGCAGTCGCTGATGCACGGGCACGCCACCGCCGAAGGCCGGGCGTGGGTATTTGCCCAGCTTTGCCGTCAGCAGGACGTGCCCGTGGTGGTGGTTCGTGCGGGGGGCGAGGACGGGCCCCTGTGGTGTGGCGCGCTGATCGATGGCCAAGTCCGTTTGTACGATCCGCAGCTAGGGCTCGCAATTCAGAATGCTGAAGGCAACACGGCCAGTCTGGCCGAAGTGATCGAAGATCCCACGCTGCTGGCCACGCTCGACTTGGACGACGCGCCTTATCTGCCAGAGGGCACGGAACTCGACTCGCTGGAAGCTCACATCGTGGCGGGGCCCTTCGCTCTGTCGCGTCGCGCGGCACTGTTGGAGTTTCGACTGGCGGGCGAAGATTCGCTGCTGCTGCATGTCGACGCCGACAAGCTCGCCAAATTGCTTGAGGAGGTGCCCGGCATTTCGGAGGTTTCGTTGTGGGACTATCCCTTCGAGACCATCGCCCTCCAACTACACGGCCCCGAAGGAATGGCTTCGTCCGACGTAAGGCGAATTCGTGTGCTTGCCGCGCGAGAGTTCGAGCCGTTTGTGCACAAACCACTATTGTGGAAGGCTCGGTTGCTGGCGTTTCGGGGAAGTTCCGGGCAGTTGATCGATGCCAGCCGCGGCAATCTGGAGACCTCCATGCACGATTTGCGAGATGCGGGGCGGGCGTACACCAGCGAGCGGGTGCGACCCACCGACGACAAGATCGAAGCCCTGAAAGCGGATGATGCTCGTCGAGCATGGGAAGGAGCCAAGGCGAATGCTACTTACTGGCAAGGTCTCCTGTCCTATGAACGGGGCGACTATCAGGTTTCCAGCAACTGGCTCGAGAAGTCGGCCGCTTTGGCCAAGGAGAAGGTGGATAGCTCCAACGACGACGCGGCGGCCGCCTGGGGCAAGTGGCACGACGGGGCGATCTACAACCGTGCCCGGGCACTCGAGGCAATGGGCCAAATTGACCAGGCCCGTGAGTTGCTTGAGTCGAGTGAGGGCCCCCAAGCCGTAGGGAACCGCCTGCGAGCCAGGCGTTTGGCGACCCAGACTCAGGAAGATGCTGCCGAAAGCGAGTAGGCCCTGCACGAGCCCGAGCACTGCATGAATAAGATTCTCCAGCGACATTGGTTTCTCGTGCTGTTGCTGGCAGTGCTCCTAACGGGCATGACGCTCAGTTCGCACCTGCATGGTCCGCTCTCGCAGTTTCCTCGCGAAGTCGTGGTAGCGATCGTCATGTTCATCACGGCGCTGCCGATGTCGTTTGGTCAGTTGACCGCCGCAGCACGCAACGTACGGGCGGTGGGACTGGCACTGGTACTGAGCATTCTCGTGGCGCCGCCCCTGGCCTGGGGGATTGGGCACTTGTTACCCACCGATCTCAGCGTGGGGCTGTTGATCGCTGCTTGCGTACCGTGCACGTTGGCTTCGGCTGCTGTATGGACCCGCCGTGGGGGAGGCAACGATGCCATCGCCCTGTTTGTCACGTTGGTCACGAATCTCGCGTGCTTCCTCGTCCTGCCCGGTTGGCTATGGGTGATGTTGGGGCAAAAGGTCAAACTCGATGCTTGGGACTTGTCGCAGCGATTACTGCTGCTGGTGGTGGTGCCTGTGATAGTCGCTCAAGTACTACGCCGGTCGACGACCGTATTGGAGTTCGCCGCGAGCAGCAAAACCCAGCTGAGTCTGGCGGCGCAGGTGGGAGTTCTATCCATGGTGCTGTTCGGGGCCGTAAGCGCTGGCGAGACACTGGCGAGCGTCGACTCCTCGTCGGTCCCATCCTACATCTGGTGGTGGCTAGTGCTGTTGGTGCTCGTCATGCATCTGATGCTGTTTGCCTTGGGATGGTTCGGTAGTCGGGCACTGGGGCTGAAATACGCCGACCAGCTCCCAGTGGCGATCGCGGGGAGCCAGAAGACGCTGATGATCGGACTGGATGTGGCCCTATTGTTCAGCGGACTCGCTGTGCTGCCCATGGTGGCCTATCACATCGTGCAGTTGGTGGTCGATACGCTATTGGTGGATCGGCTGAAGAGCCGGGCTGAGTGACCTCACGGCTGCCCGCAGCACCGACAATAGGGAGTATTGCACGCCGCGCAGTGAGAAACTGGTTGGCAACGCGGGCGGCCGCCGAAAATACAGTGTCCGCAACCGGCACAAACGGGCAACCCAGCGTCGACCACCGCCAGGCAGCCGGGGCATTGGATGAAGTCGGACTGGGAGACATAAGGCCATCGCTTCGATGGGCCAACGGCGCCCGCCAACACTCCGCGTTCAACAGGTAGTGTCGACGCAACTTGTGTCGCTGCGGGTGGTAACGAATTAGACTATCTTGGGTGGGCGAGAACGCACACCATTGCCCCGTGCTGACCAAACCGCACACTGGCCGTGCCCGCTTTCGCCCGTTTTGTGCGGAATATAGCATAATTTCGCTGTTGGCACTTAACTTGCGTTGATGGCACTCGCTTTCAATTGGCTCCTTCTCTGATCCGGACGAAACTGAGACTTGAAGTACACGGTTATGGCAGACCACAAATTAGACTTGTTGCTGGTGGACGACGACGCAGAGCTGCGCGACGCCATGCAGGCTTACTTCTCCTCTTTAGGGCATCGAGTGGCGGCTGCCGATTGCGGCGAGTCGGCCCTCGGCACCCTGGCCAGCCACAGCTTCACCGTGGCAGTGGTCGATATGGTGATGCCTGGCATGTCGGGGCTCGATCTGCTGGCCAGAATGAAAGAGGAGACGCCCGAGACCGAGGTGATCCTGCTTACAGGCCAGGGCACCATCGAACGAGCCGTCGAGGCAATGAAGCTGGGTGCCTACGACTTCCTCACCAAGCCAGTGCGGATGAAGCAACTGGAGACGGTGGTGGGCAAGGCTGGCGAGTCGGCCAAGATTCGCAAAGAGAACACGCAGCTTCGCGCCCTGGTCGATCGCGGAACTCCCAAGCACAAGATGATTGGCAACTCGCCTGCCATGCAGGAGGTCTTCCGCCTGGTCGAGCGGGCTGGTCCCAGCGAGAAGCCAATTCTCATCCAGGGCGAAAGCGGTACGGGCAAGGAGTTGGTTGCCCGCGCCCTGCATGACGCCAGTTGCCGGTCCGACAAGCCGATGGTGGTGATCAACTGCGCGGCCCTGCCCGAACCGCTGCTGGAGAGCGAACTCTTCGGTCACGAGAAGGGGGCATTCACCGGCGCGGCAGCCTCGAAGCCCGGTTTGTTCGAAGTGGCTGACGGAGGTACGCTGTTCATTGACGAAATTGGCGAACTGGCCCCTGCCCTGCAGCCCAAGCTGCTGCGAGTGCTGGAGGATGGCTCGATGCGGCGAGTGGGTAGCCTGAAAGAGCGTCGGGTCGACGTGCGGATGATCGCCGCGACGAATCGCGACCTGAACGCCGAAGTGGAAGCCAGGCGGTTCCGCGAAGACTTGTTCTACCGCATCAACATCATGACCATCATGTTGCCACCGCTGCGAGCACGCACCACCGACGACGTGCTGTTGTTGGCTGACCATTTCGCTGGCGGCGGATGGGAGTTCGATTCTGAGTGCCGCGAGGCAATTGCCCACTATTCCTGGCCTGGCAATGTGCGTCAGCTGATCAATGCCATCGAGCGGGCGAAGATCCTCTCCGACGACGAAGTGCTGCGTAAGGAGAATCTCCCGCCTGAGGTGCTGGGAAATGTGAACACGACGGGGGCGGCGATTGTCGCGCCGGAGATCGATCTGGCGGCATTGACTCGCGCCCGCGTGGTACAGGCATTACAACACGAAGGTGGCAACAAACTGCGGGCAGCCAAGTCGTTGGGAGTAAGCCGCCGCAGCCTGTATCGATTAATCGAAAAGTACCACATCGATCCTAGCGAAGTCAGCTAGGTGCAATCAATTAGGGGCGGTTGGGCAAGTGCCCGGCACCGGTCTGGGAACCGCCAGTGCGATCATTTGCCTGGTGCCTCGAACGAAACAGGGCGCGGGGCCCAGGAGTTGCGTGCCTCCGTGGGCCCGGTGCGCCACTTCCGCCTTCTCATTCCGCCTGATTGATTCGGCGGCATCAGCCTTTGACGTTGATTTTTTTCCCTTTGGCTGCCTCGGGCTTCGGCAGGGTGATGTGCAGCACGCCGTCATGATATTCGGCGGCCACTTCGTCCTCTTCTACCGGCGAAGGCAACGAGACCGTGCGGCTGAACGAGCCAAATTTTCGTTCCATGTAGTGGGTCTTTTTGCCTTTCTCCTCCTTCTCCGCCCTGCGGTGACCGCTCACAGTGAGCATGTTGCCGTTAAGTTGAATCTCGATCTCCTCGGCCTTCAGGCCAGGAAGATCAACCTTCACTTCCATGGCGGATTCCGTTTCCTCAATGTCCAGCGAGGGAATGTGTCGTCCGCCAAACCAGGCTTCCTGCCCCTCTTCCCAGAGCTTCGAGAGCATGTGTTCCATCTCGTCGTACAGACTCTTGCCGCCGTTCCATCGGGTGGGTGGACCTTTCGTTCCACGGGTGGTTAGTCCGGCCATTTGATCTCCTCCTTTCCTCATTCGAGCAATCGACCGAAGACATTAGTGGGCCAAGGCTCGAGTTGGCAAGGAGCGTATCACGCAAGCATCACTCCTGAACCCAGTCGCGCGGCTTGGCATGCACTTCAATCTCGTTATTCACCTTCTCGACCCCTGCTGCACGGCTGGCCGTCTCCTGCGCGAGTTGCTTGAGATAGAAAGTGGGCACCTCGCCTCGCAGTACGACCATGTTGGCATCGATTTGACAACTTACGCCACTGAGGCCCGGATGGACCGCATCGCCCAGCAGCGATGATAGTGATGTGATGGCTGTTTGTGATTGCATCTTTGGCACACCATGCCTTGTGTCGGATGAAGGTGGAATCATGACATTGTCCTCCGTGAATCTAACTCTCGGGTCACGCCCTGGAGTTTTCATTCGTACAGAGAAGCAATTCACGTGCCGCGCACGGAAGTGCGTGTTCCCGCTCAGTAATAAAAGGGGGAAATTGCAAGGGGGGCTCAGTGTGCAGCGCGCATCGTGGCGCGCGGGTGCGCGAGAAGGCACAGCGGCCAGGCGAGCTAGTCGGATTGCACGGGTTTTTCAGCCCGCGGCGGCTCGACAGGCAGCACCAGTTCCAGGGCCGCCCCACCCAACGGTGAGACTTCCACCGCGATGGTGCCACCGTGGGCTTCGACTATCCGGCGGGCGATAGCCATACCCAGTCCGGTGCCCTTGGCCTTCGTGGTGTAGAAAGGCTCGAATATCCTTTCCCGTTGCTCGACATCCATGCCCGGTCCATTATCGGCCACAACCACCCTGACGGCCGTGTTTCCCTCGAGCTGTGCGGGATAGCCCGAGACGCGTATCTTCACCGGGTCGTCGCAGGCAGCCAGGGCATTCTCGAATAAGTTACGGAACACCTGTCCCAGACGGAATCGATCGGCGTGGCACTTGAGCAATTCGTCGTCGGTCTCCTCGGCAAATTCCACGTCGCGATCCGAACGCTGGAATCCCACGGCGCTCCAGGCCTCGCGCCAAATGGTGACCAGCGACGAGCGTTTGCGCTCCAAGTGCAAAGGAGCTGCGTAATTGCGCAATTCTTCCAGCAGGGCGTTTAGGGCATCGTTGGCGCGTTCGATGGCGTCTAGCTGCGTGGCCAGTGGGTCGTTGCCTTCGCCGTGCAGGCGGGCGACTTCCACGGCAATCTGGATCCGCTGCAGGGCGTTGCGACTCTCATGGGCCAATCGTGTCATCGCCTCGCCCAGTACGGCGAGTCGTTCTGATTGCACCAGCCGTCGCTCGGCCTCTTTCTGCTCGGTGAGGTCGTGGACAATGCCGGTAAACAGGCGTCCCCGCTCGAGTTTGATTTCGCTTACCGACAGCTGAATCGGGAATTGCCGGCCGCTTTTGTGCAGTCCGACGGCCTCGCGGCCGATGCCGATGATCTTGCGATGGCCGGTGGCAAGGTAGGAATTCAGGTAGCCATCGTGCTCGGAGCTGTACGGCTCGGGCATCAACATCGAGATGTTCTGGCCAACGACTTCGTGGGCCGAGTAGCCAAACATCCGCTCGGCCGCTGGATTGATCGACTCGCACCGCCCCCGCTCGTCGATGGTAATGATACCCTCGACCGCCGTTTCGAGAATTGCCTTCAGGCGGGCTTCTCCCTCGCGGGGAACTACAGAATGTGGAGTTTGCGGTCGATCCGCCATAGACATTCGATCGGGTGTGCGTGATATGTATCTGGGAACCAATAGTGTGCCAATTGGTACACCGTCCGATTGTCGGCACCAGATTGCCGGGATGCAAGGCAACCATGGGCCAAAACGCTCAGTGCGTTGCCGCACGCTCAATCTCACTGGTAAGGGGCGTTTGCCGAGTGACGCCATGCAGGTGACGGCAAATCAGGCGGTTTGAAGCGGTTTTGGGAAGAACTCCGGCATCTGTTTTGCCGTATAATTAAGTGGAGGCTCTCCGACCACCGGCGCCCGTCGGCAAGCGGTACTCTTTGAGGCGCCCGTATCGAAAGGAGCGAGCCATGAATCTCCATTCTGTCTTGTGTCCGACCGACTTTTCTCCCTATAGCGACGCGGCCCTGCGGTATGCGTCCCTGCTGGCCTCCGAGTCCGGCGCCAAGCTGTACCTGCTACATGTTGTCGACGAAAGTGCGGCCTATTGCACGGAGTACACCGGCATGGGCTACATGTCCGATATGACGCAGCGTCTGGAGCACGAATGTCAGGAGTTGCTCGAGCAGGTGTCGCCCACGGTGCCCGGGGTGCCATTCGAGCGGCAAAACTTGCTGGGTACTCCGGCAAGAACCATCATCGACTTTGCCGACCAACTTCAGGTAGACTTGATTGTCATCGGGTCGCATGGCCGGACAGGGGTTTCGCGAATGTTGATGGGCAGCGTGGCCGAAGCAGTAGTGCGAGGGGCCAAGTGTCCGGTGCTGACGGTCAAACACCCGCCTGTAGTGAGCGACGAAGAGCAGATCCCTAAAGGAATAACAATTGGCGCAGGTCAGCCTACGTAAGGAGCGTGAAGAGATGAGCGATTGGTTTGGAGGAAAGAAGCTGCTGGTGCCTGTCGACTTCAGCGAGGACAGCATCAAGGCCGTGGACGAAGCACTGGACATGGCCGATTCGCCCAGTCATGTACATGTGTTGCACGTGGCTGCCGATCTCGACATCACCACGCCGGGCGTGGTGTGGGAGACCATCAGCGAAGATACGCAGCGAAAGAACGTAGAGAAGTCGTTCAGCAAGACCTTTGCCGACGATAAGTACCAGGGAGTCGTGTACCACGTCCTGTTTGGTGACGCAGGGCATGAGATTGTCGAACAGGCCAACGCCATCAAGGCGGACTTGATCGTGATGCCGACGCATGGACGGACTGGCTTCCGACGCATTCTGCTCGGATCGACTGCCGAACGTGTTTTGCGGCTGGCTCACATCCCGGTCATGATGCTGCGGCACTAATCGCCGTTACACCTGTTGCAACGAGGGCAAGCCAGTAGATGGTCCGTAGTCAAACCGACCATTGGCTTGCCCTTCGCGGCTAAGGGCCATCATCTTCCGATTCCTGCTCGGCTGGGGCCTCTACCGTTGGCAAGCGATAACAGGCGGCCTCGAGGTTGTTTCGTACCAGCAGCAGTGGACCCGACATGGCGGGGTTGTTCCAGGTTACGCCGTCCTCGGCCAGCATCTCCAGCGAGCCGAGTTCGACGTACTTCTCGGGGTTGCACTCCACCAGCACCCCTTCACCCGTTTCGCTGAGGACGAAGATTTTGTCGCCCACCAGTAGATTCTGCCCGTGACCAAGGCCGTGTCGTCGGCGTTTCTTCCATTGCACTTTGCCCGATTCGATGTCGACGCAGCTCATCAACGTGTGATCGAGTCCATAGGCGTAGCCATCGCGAATCAGCAGATTCGAAAGCTTGGTCTTCAGCACCGGCTTTTCCCAAAGTATCTCGGCCTGCCACTTGTCGCCATCGCGGGTGATTTGTACCAACCGGCTTCCGACCGAGTAGCCCTTCGAAACCAGAAGGCGATCACCGGGGAGTGGAATCGGCTGCGAGCACGACGCCGCGCCGGACGAGCTGCCCTGTTGCTCGAACTCCCACAGTGGCTTGCCATCGCTGACGCGATAACCACCGACGGTCGATTCCTCGACCTGAATGATCTGGGGCTCGCCGGCGATCACAGCGTACACGGGCGAGGCGTACGAAGTCACCGGTTTGCCGCTTCGCCAGACCAAATCGCCGGACTCCCGATCGAAGGCCAGTAGCGAAGTGCTTTTGTCGCCCTCGGTTGCCTCGGCCACCCCACCTGCGATGACCACCAAATTCGAGTCAGGCACCACCAGAGGCGACCCTGAGTTGGCCCACAGTAGTGGCTTCAAACCGAATTCCGCCAGGTCGTGCGACCAGAGGGCTTCGCCAGTGCGGGCGTCGAGGCAGTTGACCACGCCGGTGGCGCCCATGGTGTAGACGCGCTGCTGGTGAATGGTTGGCGTGGCTCGGGGGCCGATACCGCCCAGGCCACCCTGCATGTCGCCCGGATCGTGCCGTGCGTTGTCGGTGTGTGTCCACACCACGTCGCCAGTCGACAGGCGGTAGCACACCACCAGTTCGTCTGCTCCGCGTTGTTCCTGCGTCACCGCGTAGTCGCCTACGATGGCAAACGACGACCATCCCGCCCCGATCGGTTTCTTCCAAAGGAGTTCGGGTGGCGAGGCTTTCCAGTCGCTGGCAAGTTGCACGTCAGGCACCTCGGCCCAGTATCCAGTTCCCAGAAAACGTGGATAGTCGTTGGGGGTCTCCTGCCAATCGTCGGCCACTTCGCTGAAGTCGAGCGAGTCGAGTTGCTCATCCGGATCGGTGCTCCAGGCAAACCGCACGGCCTTCCAGCGTCCATCGCCATCGTAGTCGACGTCGAGGCTCGAGAACCCTGCCACCACTACCGCCACGACACTTGCGCGGAGCAGCCACTTTTTGGTTAAACTCATTCGCTTGATTGGTGGCCAGCACAGCAGCAACCACCCCAGAGGCACCAGCCACGCCAGATTGGCGAGCACTACCGAAGCGACGGTCTGCACGTCCGACTCCAGGTGCAGCACACCGGGAATCCAGATCAGGGCGGCCAGCACCAGCAAGAAGCACCACCACAAGACAGGGAACCAGCGCACGGGCCAAGTGGCCCACGCCGCACGTGTAGCTTCAGGGTCCGACGACATGTCCAAGCTGACCTTGTATAGTAAATGTTTGCGAGTGCGAGCGGCCGCAGGCGGCTTGCTCTTCACGGCCTTTAGATAGTAGGCCGGTACTAATGACCGAACAACGCCAAACCAGATGAGCGAACCACAAATTACAGCCGTTGCCGGGGACACACGTCCACTATCCGGCAAAACCGCGCTGGTAACCGGCAGTTCCAGCGGCATCGGGCGGGCCATGGCTGTGGCCCTGGCCACCGCGGGGGCGGACGTTCACCTGCATACGCGGAGCAACCTCCGGGGAATGGCCGAGGTTCGTCAGCAGCTACAGGCCATCGGTGCAGGTGGGCGTGACTTCCAGTTCGACTTGGCTGAACAGGCGAGCAGCGAAACCTTTGTAAAGGCGGTTGACGAATCCGGGCCAGTGGACATTTGGATCAACAACGCGGGCGTCGACGTCCTGACCGGTGCGGCGGCCAATTTGTCGTTTGACGAAAAGTTGGCCGCCCTGTGGGCCGTGGACGTTCGCGCCACGATGTCGCTGAGCCGATTGATTGGTACGAAAATGGTCGCGCGAGGTTCCGGCACCATCATCAATATCGGTTGGGATCAGGCCGAGGTCGGCATGGAAGGCGACAGCGGGCAGATGTTTGCGACCGTCAAAGGTGCGGTGATGGCTTTCACACGCAGCCTGGCCCGTACGCTAGCACCCAAGGTGCGAGTGAACTGCATTGCGCCTGGCTGGATTCGCACCAAGTGGAGCGGCGAGGCGAGCGACTACTGGGACCGACGTGCCAAGTCCGAAGCATTGCTCGATCGCTGGGGCACGCCCCAGGATGTCGCTGCGGCGGTCGTGTTCCTGGCGTCGCCCGCAGCGAGCTTCATCACCGGCCATACGTTGCCCGTGAACGGTGGCTTCGCAGGGGCGTTCACAGAACCCCGCAATCTTCACGGCGAGTCGTAGCTCGTCGGCCTTGTGCATTTCGTGGAATCGATCTCTCTTCGCGACTGGGTACTTTGTCACGCGATCATATTCAATTCGTCACCGGTCGACTTGCCGAGCATTCGCTCCGTGCCATGGTGGAGACGCTCGCGCCGCAGGTGGGGTTCGAGTACACGATCAGTGTACTACCTATTACCGTGGCGGCACTCATGACTCCCAAGTGGATTGCCGGCAAGCTTTCGATCGAGCCACAGGCAACAAGCTTGTTGCTGCCCGGATACTGCCAGGGGGATACGACTCCACTCGCCGAGCTTGCTGGCGACCGCCGCATCGAGTTCGGCCCCCGCGATCTGCGGCAGCTCCCCCAGCACTTCGGGCAACGCCCCCAGCCGGATGATTACGGTGCGCACGGCATCGAGATCCTGGCCGAGATCAATAACTGCCCACGGCTGACGCTCGAAGAGATCCTCACGATCGCCAGGCGGTACGCCGAGGATGGCGCTGACGTGATCGATTTGGGCTGCGACCCTGAGGGGCCTTGGGGCGGTGTGGCTGACGTGGTTCGAGCAGTGAAGGACTTGGGTCTGCGGGTGTCGATCGACAGCCTCGACCCACGCGAAATCGCGCCAGCCGTGGCCGCGGGGGCCGAATTGGTACTGTCGGTGAATTCCAGCAACCGTGAGGCGGCCGTCGATTGGGGGGCGACCGTGGTCGCCGTGCCGGACGATCCCAAGACGCTCGCGGGCCTGGATCAAACGGTGGACTTTCTGGCCTCGCGGGGCGTGCCGCTCCGGATCGATCCCATCCTGGAGCCCATCGGGTTCGGCTTTGCCGCAAGTTTGCAGCGTTACTTTGCGACGCGCGATCGTTACCCCGACGCCGAGATGATGATGGGCATTGGCAACCTTACGGAGCTGACCGACGTCGACTCGGCGGGGGTAAACGTGCTGCTGCTGGCCATTTGCCAGGAATTGGGCATTCGCAGCGTGCTGACCACCGAGGTGATCAACTGGGCTCGCTCGAGCGTTCGCGAATGCGATATCGCGCGGCGGATGGTTCACCATGCGGTCACCCAAGGCGTGCTGCCCAAGCACATTGAGCGGCGGTTGCTCACCTTACGCGGCGAGCGGGTGGCGGAGCCCACCGTGGAGGAGCTCGACCGGCTTGCCCAGCACATTAAAGACAACAACTACCGCATCTTCGTCCAAGATGGCCTGGTGCATCTGGTTGCCAGCGATCTACACCTGGCCAACGCCGATCCCTTCGTGCTGATGAAGCAGTTGATGGTCAGCGGTCCTGATGGCTCGCTGCCGGCGAACCTCGACGCCAGCCATGCTTTCTACTTGGGGTACGAAATGCATAAGGCGCTCACCGCTATCACGCTCGACAAACAATACCAGCAGGATGAGGCGTTGGACTGGGGGCACCTCACCCGCGAAGAGCAACGTCACTATTTGAAGACCCGTCCCGCGAAGAAGTCGAACGACGTATGACCAGCAACAGTTCCGAGTCCGATGCGATATACCGTCTGCCCGAGCATGGACTGCCGGTGGTGCGTCCGCTACCCGTGGAAATCACCGCACTGGATGTATTTCGAGCACTGCGAACACTTCCGCACGTGGTGTTGTTCGACAGTGCGATGTCCCATGCCCAATTGGGGCGTTATTCATTCGTAGCGGCCGACCCTTTCGAGTGGCTGACCGCACCGGCCGATGGCTCGGACGCCTTGGCGAAGCTGGAGACCGCGTGGCAAAAATACTCCACGCCTACTGTCGATGGTCTGCCCCCCTTCCAGGGCGGCGCCGCCGGTCTACTGGGCTACGAGCTGTGCCACAGCCTGGAACGAGTGCCCCGCCCGCAGCACGATGAGTTCCAGGTGCCCGCGCTCGCCATGGGACTGTACGACCTGGTGGTGGCCTTCGATCACGAAGCCGGCAGCGGGTGGCTCATCTCGCAGGGCTTCCCCGAAACCGATCCGAAGCGACGCCGCCAGCGGGCGGTTGAACGTTGCGAAGAGTTCTACCGGCAAATCCTCTCCCCCGTGGAGAAAGTTGCCCCGCCTCCCGGCGAGCCGATTTTTTCTTCGACGCTCGCCCCCCAGTTCGACGTCGGCGAGGGACTCACCAGCGATTTCTCCCGCGACGGGTATCTCGCAGCAGTCGCCCGAGCGGTCGAATACATTCACGCGGGCGACATCTTTCAGGTGAATCTTTCGCAGCGACTGTTGCTTCCGGCCGTTGGTAGTTCTTTCGACCTGTACGAGCGGCTTCGCCAACGCAATGCGGCAACGTTCGCCGGTTTTCTAGACCTGGGCGAGTATCAAATCGCCAGCGCATCGCCCGAGCGTTTCCTGCGTTTAGCAGGCGATCACGTGGAGACTCGGCCCATTAAGGGCACCCGACCCCGGACCTCGCAGCCCGAAGCGGATTTGTTCGCGGGGGACGAACTGTCGCAAAGCGAGAAGGATCGGGCAGAGAACGTGATGATCGTCGACCTGTTGCGGAACGATCTGTCGCGCGTCTGCCAGCCCGAAACCGTGCGGGTAACCCAACTCTGTGGGCTCGAGTCGTACGCCTACGTGCAGCACCTGGTCTCCGCGGTCGAAGGTCAACTGCAGGGCGGCAAAACACCGATAGATCTGCTGCGAGCAACGTTTCCTGGTGGTTCGATTACCGGTGCGCCCAAGGTGCGAGCCATGGAGATCATCGCCGAACTGGAGCCAACAGCCCGCGGTGCGTATTGCGGCTCGCTCGCGTATATTGGTTTCGACGGCACCATGGACAGCAACCTGCTGATCCGCACTATTACCGCGGGACGCGGGTGGTGGCAGGTGCCCGCGGGGGGAGGAATCGTCGCCGATAGTGATCCACGGCGCGAATACGAAGAAACCTGGCATAAAGCCCACGGCATGCTGCGGGCTCGAGATTGAAGTGCACCCATGATTCTGGTTATCGACAACTACGACAGCTTTGTGCACAACCTGGCCCGCTACCTCCAGCGGCTAGGCAGCCAGACGCAGGTGGTGCGCAACGACCAGGTCACGGTCGAGGAAGTACGTCAAATGCGTCCCCAGGCTGTTGTGCTTTCGCCGGGACCTTGCACGCCCGACACCGCGGGTGTGTCGCTGGAGTTGGTTCGGCAGCTCCATACTGAGCTGCCGATGCTGGGGGTGTGCCTCGGACACCAGACAATTGCCCAGGCCCTGGGAGGCCGCGTGGTGCGGGGCGAACGTCCCTGGCACGGACGGGCGTCCGTGATTACGCATCACGGCCAAGGCCTATTTGCGGGTGTGCCATCGCCCCTTACGGTGGGGCGATATCATTCGCTGGTGGTCGACGAGGCATCGCTCCCCCAGCAACTGCTACCGACGGCCTGGACACTCGAAGGCGACACGTTGATGGCAGTCGTGCACCGCGAATTGCCGGTGGTTGGCGTGCAATTTCACCCCGAATCGGTACTCACCGAACATGGCTACGCTCTGCTTGGCAATTTTCTCCGTATGGCGGGCGTCGAGCCCAACCCAACGCCTGCTATGGCAACCGAACTAGTAGCACCGGCCGCAGCGCGGACCATGCCCACGCGACCTGTCACCTTTTAATTCACACCAAACTTTCCCCCCAGATGACCGGTGGCTCGGATGACCAACTTTCACAACTGTGCATTGCTCGAAGGGATCGTGACCACGCTCAACGACGATGGCTCGACGCACGTCGCCGCGATGGGGCCACGCGTGGACTGGCCGGTTACCGGTCTGTTGCTCCGTCCGTACCAGACTTCAATGACCTTCAAGAACCTCTGTCGAACCCGCAGGGGCATTCTGCACGTTACCGACGACGTGCTGCTTATGGCCCGGGCAGCGGTTGGAAGGCTGTTCGAAGCTCCCCCCATGGAGTTCGGCCCGGAAGGCTACCCACAACGACTGGCCGACTGCGTCCGCTGGTATGCCTTCGAGGTGGAAAAACAAGACGAGACGCGGGACCGTACCGAGATGATCTGCCGGGTGAAGGACGAAGGCCGGGTGCGCGATTTCTTCGGTTTCAATCGAGCCCGGCACGCGGTGATCGAAGCCGCTATTCTGGCTTCGAGGTTGCACCTGATTTCCGTCGAAACCGTTCTCGATCATTTCGAGCAGTACGCCACGATCGTCGACAAAACAGCCGGACCCAACGAACGGCAAGCATTCGCTGAACTGCAACAGTACTTGAGCGATCGCCTGGGGGAACAAGACACGCGGACCATGATGGAGTAAGTGGTGGCGGCTGCGAACGGCTCACTAACCATCGAGTGCGGGGCCCGGCTTCATTTTGGCCTGTGGGCGTGGGGCGAGATGCACACGCGGCAATTTGGTGGTGTCGGCATGATGATCGACCGGCCGCGACTGCTGGTTCGGTTCACCCCGGAAGAACGTTTCGAAGCGATTGGCAAATTGACGAGCCGGGTGCAGGCGGTGGCCGAGCGTTGCGCCAAGCGTTGGAACCTGCCTTGCTTGCCGCCCGTGCGTGTCGAGGTGCTCGAGCACCCACCACAGCATGCAGGGTTTGGGCTCGGCACGCAAATCAGCCTGGCTGTGGCTCGCGGGTTGGCAGACTTCCTGGGAAAGCGGAGCTCAAGCCCGCAGCAGCTAGCCATGGTGGCGGGCCGAGGACTGCGCTCGGCGATTGGTACCCATGGATTCGAGTGCGGCGGACTGTTGGTCGATGCCGGCAAAGGCCGTGAAGAAGCGGTAGGCACGCTCGGCGAGCGCGTAGCGGTGCCACGCGAGTGGCGCGTCCTGTTGGTGATGCCCAATGCTGTCGGCGGCATCGCTGGCGAGGCCGAGCTATCCGCCTTTGCCAATTTGCCCCCGGTGCCGGTGGAAACCACTCGCCAATTGCAGCGACTGGCGACCCAGACGATCGTACCTTCCTGCCAAGCGGCCGACTTCGACAACTTTGCCCGCGGCGTGTACATGTATGGCCATACCGCGGGGCTTTGCTTCGCCGCCGTGCAGGGTGGCCCGTACGCCAATGCCGAGGTCACGCGTGTGGTCGAGCTGCTCCGTTCGCTGGGGGCCGAAGGCGTGGGACAGAGTTCCTGGGGACCCACGGTGTTTGCGATGGCTCGCCATGAAGATCAAGCCACGGAGTTGCGTGCAAAGTTGCTCGCGCAACTTCCGAACGGCGGGTACACGATTGCGATGGCTGCCGCCAAGAACGACGGCGCCAAGCTGCATCGCGAACCGTAGCGAGCCACTGCGACTACAGCAGGCCGTAGCCAACCAGCGTTTGTCGGAGCGACGCCATTTCGCTCTCTTCCAGCGGCGTCATCGGCAGCAGCATTTCGCCGGAGTCACGGCCTAGCATCTGCATGGCCGACTTTACCGGAATGGGGTTAGTGGCCAAGCCCAGCATGTCTCGACACAACCCGAAGAGCTTGTAATGCCACTGGCGGGCCTTTTCGTAGTCGCCGGCATTGGCCGCGGCGACCAGCTGGAGCATATCGCCTGGCACCAGATTGCCTACCACGGAGACAACTCCGCGAGCTCCCACCGCCATCAGCGGCAGCGTCAGGCTATCGTCGCCCGAGAGCACCGTGAGATTCGTAGCCGCAATCACCTGCGAAGCCTGGTCGAGCGAACCGGTCGCTTCTTTCACCAGGGCGATGTTCTCCAGTTCGGCCAGGCGAACGATGGTATCGGGCTCGATGTTCTTGGCTGTGCGGCCTGGGATGTTGTAGATGCACTGGGGAATGCCAGTTTCTTCGGCCAGCACTTTGAAGTGCTCGTAGAAGCCCTTCTGAGTCGGCTTGTTGTAGTAAGGCGCGACCTGCAGGGCGGCGTCGGCGCCAACCTTTTCGGCAAACTTCGTGAGCCGCAACGCTTCGGCGGTGCTGTTGCTACCGGTGCCCGGCATCACTTTTGCGCGGCCGGCCGCTTTTTCCACAACGAAGGCGATCACCTGCTCGTGCACTTCGTGGCTCAACGTGGGCGACTCGCCCGTGGTGCCCACGGGGCACAAGCAGTTGGTGCCGGCGGCAAGCTGGAACTCAATCTGCTCGCCGAAGACCTCGTAGTCCACCTCGCCATTCTTCAAGGGCGTGGTCAGTGCTACGGAAAGTCCTGCAAACGCTTCGCCTTTGGTCGTCATCGCTATATTCTCGCTCATCTTGAGGATAAGTAACTCGGGTAAATGATACCGAGTTGGCCGGCGCACCGGCCAGGGGGCGACGCTATTGGCTAACTAGGCGTTTCATGTCGCGGACCGCCTGTTCCAGGCCGACCATAATGGCCCGGGCGATGATGCTGTGGCCGATATTCAGCTCATACATGCCCTCGATTTGCGCCACGGGGCGGACATTGCGATAGGTGAGCCCGTGCCCCGCGTTGAGCAGGATGCCGGCGTCGCGAATCTGTTTGGCGGCCCGCTCGAGTTCGGCAAATTGGTCGCTGGCCGGGCCCTTGGCCGAGGCGTGAGCGTAGGCGCCGGTGTGTAGTTCAATGGCCTGGGCGCCGGTGGCCAGACCCGCTTCGATCTGTTGGGGATCGGGATCGAGAAATAGGCTGACCACGATGCCCGCGTCCTGTAGCCGCCCAACCGCCGCGGCGACTTTATCCTGCTGGCCCACCACGTCCAGTCCGCCTTCGGTGGTCACCTCTTCCCGTCGCTCTGGCACCAGCGTGGCCTGCGAGGGGCGCAGTTCGCAGGCAATGGCCAGCACGTCCTCGGCCGTGGCCAACTCCAGATTGGTGGGCACGGCGACCGTTTCGATCATGATCCGCACGTCGCGGTCCTGGATGTGGCGGCGGTCTTCTCGCAGGTGAAGCGTGATACCATCGGCACCCCCGAGTTCGGCCAGGGTGGCTGCCCATACGGGGTCGGGTTCATTGGTTTTGCGGGCTTCGCGGACGGTGGCAACGTGATCGATATTAACGCCGAGTCGGGACATTCGCGGTGGCTTTCCTAACGGTGGTCGCACGGACCACTATTGGTCCGCCTGTTCGAGTACAAAACGTTGTCTGCGGTCGAGTCGCCCGTCGCCATTGGTGTCCGATTCGAGCTGCAATGTCCGGTTGGCACGATCGTATCGCAAACGATGCCGAACCTGGCCGCGATCGGATTCGATCACCATCGGTTCGCCTAAAGCGTCGATCGCTGCACCCAACGCAGCGGCACTGCGGTTGGGGGCCACCCGGGGGTGGGGGGCAGGCACACGTTGGCTGAGCCACAGTGTCGCTAAACCAGCCACCGCCATCAAGGCGACCGGTCTCCAGAACACCAGATGGACCGGCTCGTTGTCGATAGGTTCGCCAAAGGCGTCGTATTCCACCTGCTCGCCCAGAATGAGCTCCGACTCTTCGCGAAGGATCGTCGACGCGTCGGAGAAGCATCGAGCCGGGACTTGCAGCGTGTAGGTGCGCGACCAATCGCCACCAATGGCGTTGAATGATTCCGATTCTACCAACTGCGCATCGATGCCGTTGGCCTCCAGGCAACTGACCAGATAACCGGCCTCGGCCAGATTGGCCATTTTCGCAGCACTCCGCCATTCGTCCTGCGTGGCGGCTTCAATTTGGTCCCTTTTCTCGCGACAGACGGGGCAATCTTGGTTGGCGTACTGCAATGGGGTTAGATAAGCATCGCAAACTTGGCAACTGGGCATGGCTGTGATTCCGGAGGAAGAAACAAGGCTGACAGACGCCAACGGATATTGTCCCCGCTGGTCCGGGACGTGTCCACAAACTTTTTGCCGGGGTGCCGGGCCGAACCGCTCAAATAAACGGAGAATTCGCTATTCCACGGTCGTCACAAAACTCCGGTTCCTGGTGACGATTGTGTCGGTCGTTGGCCCCGGTGTTTCGGGAAATACACGGAGTTTTCCCGGCTTTATGCGGTCGTGTTGCCACTCGATCATCCCTTGGTAGTGACCCGGCCACACGGTCTGCCGAAGAATGTTGCCGAATTGCCACGTCTCTGCGCAAAAGGCACCCTGCGTGGACTTCTTTCACATTCGACGCCCGCTGTTCCTAACCTACGTTTGAGCGTTCTGGCGGGGACTTCAAACTGCCTGCCAGACGCTGGCTGCAACAGCCAACCATGAATTCAGGTTGAAGGAAGCTCACCCTCCCAACATAAGAAACAGAACCTTGCTCTCGCCTACTCCGACTGCCGCCAAGGGCACTACGATGAACTGCCACAGCCTCGCTCGACACATTGAAGAACTGCAGCCCGAAGCCTCGCCGCAGGACGTTGCCCGACTGTGCCTGCTGCTGACCAACGAATACGCCGAGCTCGACGACTTGCTCAATTGCGAAACCCTGCACCGCGCTTGGAAGGATACTGGATTGCGATTGCAACTGGCCACCGACCAGCATGCGGCGATGACGCAGGAACTGGAAGAGCTGGCCAACAGCGATCCGAAGAGCTTCACACAGGAGCAGATCTGGGTGCTGATTCGCGCAATCAAGGTACAGAGCCAGATTCTGCAGATGTACGTTGGTCACCCGCTACTCGACGTCTAATCGCCCCCAGTCGCTCTAGCTCAACGAGTCGAGCATGATTACGGCGACATTCATGTAGATGACGATGCCGGCGATGTCGATGATGCCCGCCACGAACGGGTTGCTCATCAATGCCGGATCGAGCCCCAAGCGGCGGAACACCATTGGCAGCGTACCTCCGCACAGCGTGCCACAGATCACCACCATCACCAGTGTGATGGGGATCACCAGCACCTCGGCAAACGTCGGCACCTCGAATATCGGTTGCCCGGACGCATCCTCTGGCGCAAAGCCCTTCAGCAGTATCACGGCACAAATGTAGCCGGCGGCCGCCAGCGATGAACCCAGGCACAGTCCCATGGCAAGTTCACGGCGGATCACCCGCCACCAGTCGGACAGCTTCACGTCGCCGTGCGTCATGGCGGTAATCACCAGCGTGGCCGATTGGCTGCCCGAATTGCCACCGCTGGAGATGACTAGCGGAATGAACAGCACCAGCCAGGAGACTTTCTGAAACTCCGCTTCGTAGTTCTGTAGCGCCAGGGCGGTGAGCAAGGCTGCCAGGAAGAGGATGCCAATCCAGATGCCGCGCTTCCAGGCAAGCGTGAACCAGTGCGTTTCCAGATAGCTGTCGTCCAGCGGATCGACGGCCGCCGCCATGTGGGCGTCTTCGGTGGCTTCCTCTCGCAACACGTCGATGATGTCGTCGTGCGTGATGATTCCCAGCAGGTGTTGTTGCTCGTCGACCACGGGAATGGCGATGAAGTCGAAGCTCGCCACTTTGGCGGCCACCGTTTCCTGGTCGTCGGTGGCCTGCACGGTGACGATGTCGCGTTGCATCAGCTCGGATATTCGCGTGTCGGGCTTGCCGAAGTGCGTCACCAGTTGTCGCGCGGAAATCAGTCCGCGGAGACGGTTGTCTTCGTCGACGATGTAGTTGTAATACACCGTCTCCAGGTCTTCGCTCTGGCGGGCAATCTCTTCCAGGGCCTGGTGCACTGTCAGGTTCTCACCCAGCCGCGCTACCTCCGTGGTCATCACACTACCGGCAGTTCCCTCGGGGAACTCCATCAGCCGCAGCGTCTCCCGTCGCTCGGCCGCTGGCAGCAACGGTAGCATCTCTTCCACCACATCGGGGTGGACGTCGCTGATCAGATCCACGCGGTCGTCGGCCGGCAGGTCTGCCACCAGTGGCGAGGTCTCCGCCGGATTGACCGTTTCGAGGATCTCGACCTTCATGCTATCGGGCAGGAAGCCGAACACCTCGGCCTGCTTGGCCGAATCGGACGCCTGCAGCACGTCCCACGCTTCCTGGGGGGATAGTCCCTCCATGAACTCGGCCGCCCGAGCCGGGTGTATTGCCGAGGCGAATTCGCGCAGTCCCTGCTCGTCGCCGGAGGCAAGCATCTCGCGCAGCTCGGGCAGTAGCAGGGTGTTGATCAACATGCAAGTCGCGATAAATCGTCTAGAGGGCAGGAGTTAGGCAGTTTAGTTGCCATCCGTCGCACCGTAAACGCCCAGAACCGTCCAAATCGCCCGTCCGCTTTGAGTTGACTATGGCGGCAGGGGTGCTTATGCTGCTAGAAAATCGGACAACTATCTTTTCGTGTCTTGCAGTTCGGAGTGACAGTCACGTGGCTGAGGCCGTCAGGCGCAGCTTCGCGACCGCCGCTCCGGCGGGATTTAGGGCGAATGTCGACAGTTAATGCCTCGGACGAGGTGCAGCCACGGTATGACGCGTGCGAAGCGCGGCTGGGCTACACGTTTGTAAATCGCCAGTTTCTGGAATCGGCCCTCACCCATGCTTCGGGTGCCGAGAATCGGCTCGCATCGAACGAGCGGATGGAGTTCCTGGGCGACGCCATTTTGGGTGCCGTGGTGTGCGAACGGTTGTATCGCGACTTTCCCGAGCATCTCGAGGGCGAGCTGACCCGGCTGAAGTCGATCGTCGTCAGCCGCCAAACTTGCGCCAAAGTCAGCACTGCTATGGGGCTCGAGGAGTTTCTGATCCTCGGCAAAGGGATGACCACCCACCCCGAGGTACCCTCCAGCGTGCTGGCCGCGGTGTTCGAAGCCCTGGTGGCAGCCATCTTTCTCGATGGCGGGCAGGAAGCCGCCAAGGAGTTCGTCGAACGGTGCATGGAACCCGAGATTGACCTGGCCGAGGCCGGCGAAATGGGCCGCAACTACAAGTCGCAGTTGCAGCAACTGGCCCAGCGCGAGCACGGCGTGACGCCCAACTATCGTTTGCTGGACGAAAAAGGGCCGGACCACTGCAAGTGCTTCCAGATAGCGGCCGAGATCGGTCCGCAGCGGTTCGCCCCCGCCTGGGGAAAGAGCAAGAAGGAGTCGGAGCAGCGGGCCGCCGCCAACGCCATCTACGGACTCCGCGGCGACAACGCACCGTACGAGGACGAAGCGCCTTTGGACGACGACGGTGAAGAGTGATGCAGCGAACGAGGTAATCGTCGTTGGCGCCGGTGCGGCCGGATTGATGGCTGCCATTCGTGCCGCCGAGCGTGGCAAGCGAGTGCTGCTGCTCGAGAAAAACACCAAGCCGGGCGTGAAGATTCTGATGTCGGGCGGTACCCGGTGCAACCTCACGCACGCTGCCGACCGTCGCACGCTGACCGACGCCTTCCCGCGTCACCAAGCCCGCTTTCTCCGCAGCCCGCTCGCGGCCCTCGGTCCCGAAGAACTAGTCGACCGCTTCCACGTCGAAGGCCTCGCTACGAAGGTCGAATCGACCGGCAAGGTGTTCCCCACCAGCAACCGCGCGCTCGATGTACAGCGAACGCTGCTGGGGATGTTTCAGCGTGCCGGCGCCAAGCTCGTTCTCGGTGTGGCCGTTACTGGCATCGAGCCTGCGGTGGATGGCTTCGTTGTTTCAACGGATGCAGACGAGTATCACTGCCGCAGTGTGGTGCTCGCCACTGGCGGGCAGTCGTATCCCGGCTGTGGCACGACCGGCGATGGTTATGCCTGGGCCAAGTCGCTGGGGCATTCGATCGTGCCGCCCCGCCCTGCCCTGGTGCCGCTGAAGACCACCGACGATTGGGCACACGAACTCTCCGGGCTGACGCTGCCGGATGTCGGCGTGTCGATTACCAAACCCGGCGAACGAAAGCCCCTGGCCGCCCGCCGCGGATCGCTGTTGTTCACCCACATCGGGCTGTCGGGCCCGGTGGCCATGGACCTCAGTCGCGAGGTGACTGCCCACGCCCGCAGCGCTGGACTGCAGGTGGTGTGCGATTTTCTTCCCGACCGGACGCAAGAGCAGTTGCTCGACGAGCTTCGCCAACTCAGTGGCCGGCGTGTGATTCGCGGCCTCGTGGCCGAGTGGCTCCCCACGCGGCTGGCGGACGCCCTGGTGGTTCAGGCTGGTGTGCCACTCGATCGCGTGGCGGCCGAACTCAGCAAGGCGGAACGTCAGAGTTTGATCGACCAGATCAAACGCAGCAAGTTCGATGTTAACGGGACGCTGGGCTTCGCCAAGGCCGAGGTAACCGCCGGCGGCGTGTCGCTCTCCGAGGTCGATTCGCGCGATATGCAGAGCAAGTGCACACCGGGGCTGTACCTGGTGGGCGAGGTGCTCGACATCGACGGCCCCATCGGCGGTTACAACTTCCAGGCTGCCTTCAGCACAGGATGGCTGGCGGGGGATAGCGTCTAGCGATCGGTTTGCGTTTGCCGCCGTCGTGGCGCTCCATTGACTCAGCAAATGCCGTTCTACCTAAGGAGCTGGTTCGCCGGTTGTCGTGGCCAGCGTGGCCCACTCGATGGTAAATTGGGCGTTGCACTTGGGGCACACCACTTTGCGACCGAGGAACTTGGCGGGCACGTCTTTCTCGTGCTTGCAGGCCTCGCACAGGACGTGAATCTTGCACGTCGGGTCGTCGAGCGGCACGTACACGTCGGTCGGGATTTCGCCGTAATCGATATCGGGGCCTTCCAGTAATTGCAGTTGCTCTGGCGAGATTTCCTTGAGCGACGACAGCCGGTTTGCCATGTTGCGGATCGCTTGCTCGAACAGGTTACGGGCCGCGCGGCCGTTGCCGAAATGGCGGTCGCGACGGTCGTAGTGCCAGGTGAGCCACTGGATGACACGGAGCCGCGCCGCGGGGGTGAGTTCGTAGCGGTTCTTTTTGCAGAACAGCCCAAAGATGCCGGACAGCTCCAGCGGCGTGTAGTCCACAAAGTGCAGCTTGCGGTTGAACCTGGACGACAGGCCTGGGTTCGATTCCAGCAGCTCCTGCATTTCGTCGGGATAGCCAGCCAGGATCACGACCAGTCGCTCGCGATCGTCCTCTGCCCGTTTCAAGAGCGCCTGCACCGCTTCATGCCCGTAGGGATCTTCACTCCGCGAGGCGATCAGGCTGTAGGCCTCGTCGACAAATAAGATACCATCTAGCGACTCTTCGACCTTCTTGTTGGTCTTCGGACCAGTCTGTCCGGCGTATTCGGCCACCAGGCCCGAACGGTCGGTCTCCACCAAATGGCCCTTTTCCAGTACGCCCAACGCCCGGTAGATCTTCCCTATGATGCGGGCGACGGTTGTCTTACCGGTACCCGGGTTGCCGGTGAACACCATGTGCAGGCTGATGTCGGTCTCGGGCAGGCCTGCCGCGGTACGCTTTTGCTGCAGCTTGAGAAAGTTGGTGAGTGAACGGACCTCGTGCTTGATCTCGCCCAAGCCAATCAGGTTATCGAGTTCGTCGAGCGCCTCTTCGACCGTCAGTTCAGGTTCCGCCGGCTTGGTGATGGCAACCTTCTCCGCCGGAGTGGTGTTTCGCTTTTTGAACTTACGGTTGGCTTGCGAAGTGGGCCTCGGCACGTAGATGCCATCGTCCGCTTCGCGCCGCATCTGCTCGATGGCCTGCGCACTTTCGCCAAGGTCGGCGGGGTTTTCCGGCTCCGCGTCGTCCAACGGGCGGTGTTTCAGGTGGCTATCCAGCTTAAGTTGAATCGAGCGGACGATGGCGGCCTCGGGCTCGCGCATCACCCCATCGGCGCGGGCCACGATGTTGCACAGCCGGGCCACGATGGTATCAAGCTGGCCCACGCGATCGCGTAGCGGCCTGATCCGCTCGAACGGACGCACCATGCTGTACCAGGTGAGTTTGGATGACTCGCCCGAGGCGTGCTTCATTGTTTCGTTGAGCTTCTCGCCGGAAATCCATTGCCCCCACAAGTGGTGGCAGAGCACCTCGGCTAGAAACCGCTCGTTCTTGGACCATCTCTTGTCGGCTTCGCAGATCGAGAGGTAGATTTTCAGCACCAAAGCTCGATGCAGGTCGTCCATCAGTGCAACAAATTTGCCATCGGTACGATCGATGAGCTGTGGGTAGTCCCGTTCGCAGAGCTCTCCGCTCGAGACATACAGCTTCCGGCAATCGCGAAGCGTGCGGCTGAACAGCGATGGCCGCGAAGGCAGGTCGTAGTCGGCCATGACGAGCGAGCAGGAGGCGAGAACGTGGCGGGAAACTGTACCCTTTGATTATCTCGCCACGTGGGAGGACTGCAAGCGGCGTCCGCAGGGGCAACGGCTACGCCAGGCCCTTGCGCACGGCCCACACGGCGGCTTGCGTGCGATCGGAGACACCCAGCTTCCGGAGCACATGCTGCACATGTTCCTTGACCGTCTCGTAGCTGATCCCCAGCGCCTCGGCGATTTCCTTGTTTGTCAGGCCGAACGCCAGTTGTTTGAGCACTTCCATCTCGCGCCGCGTCAGGGGCACTTCCAGATCGATTTCGGTGTCGGGATCACCCACCGGCCCCGAGGCACGGCGTAAATCGTCGCGCGACCAGGCGGTACCTCCGCCGGCAACCTCGGTAATGGCGCCGATCAGGGCGTCGCGTTTCACCGACTTGGTCAGATACCCTGAAGCCCCCAAAGCTACAGCGCGAGCGATGTAGGTTGGAGAGTCGTAAGCCGAGAACATCAAGACCGGCAGTTGCGGCTTGAGTTTGCGAATCTCCGCTAGACACCGCAGGCCGTCGACCTCGGGCATACGAACGTCGAGCAGGACCAAGTCGATCTGCATCTTCTTGGTCGATTCGATGGCTTCAGCGCCGTTCTCCGCCTCGGCCACGACATGAATGTCGGTTCCAGACGTTAGTTGTTTGACGCCGATCCTGACGACCGGGTGGTCGTCGACCACCAGCACCTTGATCGCCATGCTGTTTGGTCCTTATTCCAGCACTCCAGGGCCACCCCCCTTCTTGTGGGGTGCAAAGCTGGAAAGTGCAGGCACGAATACAGTAAGCAGATCGCTAGCTGCAGTCCCCCCAAGTAAGCTATTCAAACTCTAAAACAGGCTGCGGAGAAACACAACCTTGTAGATGAGGATTCTTTACATAAAACCGAATATATCCACTTTCGTGCGATCGGTGGTGGGGATTCTGAGGAGAAGTTGCATCGTAGGATTAGTGTTGTCTGTTTTCCACTAATTCCCCATACTTTGCAAGCTACAAGCTTCGGCTTGGGGCCACCGCGGTGGCCCTTCAGCAGGGACAACTCGCGACTCGAACCAAGAAAACTCTTCCCGATGCCCCTCGATTGCAACTTCTCCGTTAACGAGCTGACCACTTATCGATGGACCTTTGACGAAGATCTTTATTACGCCCAGAAGGCAGGTTTCGACTCGATTGGCCTCTGGCGACGAAAAGTGAACGACTTTGGCGAGGCTCGGGCTCGGGAGATGCTAGACGATTCCGACCTGACCGTCAGCTCGCTGAGCTGGGCCGGTGGCTTTACCGGTGGCGATGGCCGTACGCTCGACGAGAGCATTCGCGACGCCCTGGCGGCGGTGGGGGCTGCCGAGCGACTGCAGGCCGACTGCCTGGTGGTGCTGGCGGGCGGGCAAAACAGCCATATTCGTCCCCACCGTAACCGTCTTTTTCGCCAGGGTCTGGACGAAATGCTCATGGCGGCCGAAGTGGCCGGTGTGACCCTGGCCATCAAACCAATGCATGCCAGTTGCGCCCGCGAATGGACATTTCTCAACTCGCTGGAGGATGCTCTGGAACTGCTTGGCCAGTATCAGTCGCCGCATGTGAAGCTGGTGTACGATCTTTACCACTTTCCCGAACTGGCGGACGATCCCGCATTGGTGGCCGACCTAGTCCCTCATCTGGCCCTGGTGCAATTGGGTGACGCTCGCGTCGCACAAACTGCCGCCCAAGAGCGATGCCCGTTAGGGCATGGCGTGTTGCCCATCTGGGAAACGGTCGCCGCGCTGCAGTTTGCGGGATACAATGGGTGCTTTGATGTTGAATTGATGGGCGCCGAAATCGAGGTCGCCGACTACCAGACGCTGCTCGCCGAGACCTACCAGTCCCTGGTGGCCGGCGTGGATGCAGTCAGGCAGGATGAGCACCGACCCTTGGCCGAACGGTCCAGATAATCGCCCCCTTCGTTGTGCAACTTCTTACCCCGTGGTCCGGTGGCAGATTATCTGACAATTAACGACGAGATCGCCATCCCGCGGAGCGAATTGAATCTCACCTTCTCCCGTAGCCCCGGCCCGGGGGGACAGAACGTCAACAAGGTGAACTCGAAGGCCACGCTGCGGTGGGAATACGGGGCATCGATCTATCTGCCCAATGGCGTCAAATCGCGGTTTGGCCGGCTGTTTGCCAAGCGGATCAACGATGCAGGCGAGTTGGTGCTCTCCAGCAGTCGGCATCGCGAACAACGCCGCAACGTGGACGATTGCCTAGAGAAACTGCGGCAACTGGTGTTGGCAGCGGTGGCTGTGCCGAAGCCGCGCAAGCCGCGCAAAAAGTCGGCCGCCGCCAACGCGCGAAGATTGCAGGAGAAGCGAGCGCGATCGGAGCGGAAGCAGAGTCGCCGCACGCCGCGATTCGACGACTGATTGCTTTAGCGTCGGGCCCCATGCCGGGCGATGCGATCGCGTAGTTCCGCTGCCAATTCGTATTGCTCGCGAGCAATGGCCTCGGCTAGTTGCTTGGCCAGTGGCGGCTCGATCTCGTATTGCTCTTCCAGCGAGGTCTTCATCTCGCCTAGACGCACGAGGAACTCGTCCTCGGCCAGATCCTCTTCTTCGGCCCCCTGCAATCGGTAGGAGTTCTCGATCAGCTTGCAGCCTTCTTCGATTTCTTCCACCGCACTTGTGGGGTCGAGCAATTCCAGGGCCGCCAGCGCCACGGCCTGGGTGCGATGGAACAACACAAAGGGGCGATACTGCTCGTGCATCTCGGCCCATTCGGCGTGGGGTGCGTGCAGCGACGAAAAGTCCATCAATGCCAGTGAGTGATCGGCATCGGCAGCGGCGCGGTCGAAATCGCCCAACGACAGCCAGGCGATGCGACGATGATAGTACTGTACGAACTCGCGATCGATCTCGATACAGCGCGTATCGTCCAGTTCGAACTCTTCGCCCTCGGCAGCGACAAGCTGCTGCAGGTATTCCATGTAATTGTCACAACCACCGGGACGACCCCCATCGGGCCGGCCGGTCACTTCTAGCTGCAGAACGCCCATGTCCATGCGCAATTGCAGGACGTCGCGACCGTCACGACCCTGCACTTTGCGGGCTGCGACGTCGCCAAACTCGTAGGGCCACTCTTCGAATAAGTGGTCCAGGTGCTGGGGCCAGTCGGGCATCGATCAATCTCAGTGCTGCGAATTCGGGGTTGGCTGCCGGTCCGTTCGTGGAAGTTGCGGTAGTAGGTCACTAACCCTTAATTCTACGCATATCCCACCCGACCTGACGAGGCAGAAAAACCGCAAATAACGCCTGCCAAGAGCGCTGCCGTCCGGAAAAACCGGCCATTTTTCAGAATCAACCCCTCCCGATCAGTCGCCCACGCCTTCATCCAGGAGCATGGCATCTTGCAGCAGGTTGATCTCAGCGCGATCATGCCGGTCGATGTCGTCAAGTAGTTGGCCAATCTCTGCGCAAATTCGTTCGAACTCGATGGCCTCCCACTCGCCTAGGTCGCTTATTGCGTCCAGCAACTCGCCAGTGCGATCGCGGAACATCTGGTGCTCGTCACGAAGCTTGGCAATCTGCTTGGCCTTGCTCGGTTTCGATTCCACCACCATCCGCAGGTAGCCGTCCTGCTCCTCGATGTCCATGAGCCGCTCGAGGTGGCGGGTGAACGATTCCAGGGCGAACTCCACACTTTGCCTTTTGCGTTGATAGCTGATGGCAGGCGATTGCCAACTGGTGGTCACGCGTAGCGCTCGCTTGACGTGCTCCAAGGCTTCGTGTTCCATCCAACTTTGGCTGGCGTGCGAGACATCGTAGGTCGCTTTAAACATTTCTTTTCTCCTCGCCGCGGTCCGGGTGGGGTTGCGCGCACGGCGGTCGACGGCAACCTGTTACGGACACAACGCGGCCACTGGGGTGAAGGCGGGGTGAACTTCGGTATTGATTAAGATGGGCTGGTAAACACCCATTTCACTCCGCGGGGAGTGCTTGCTGGCCCGACAGTTCAAGAGATGCCAATCGACGCGAAAGCAGATGACAAGGACAAGAAAGATAGATGTCGAAGGAACGAATTTGCGCATCAGCCGCTGCGGCTATGTATTTTAGCGACTCGCCACCGACACAAAAGCAAATTTTTCGGAAATGCCGGAAACCCCGGCCTCCGCTGATTTTGGACCCCACCCTCCAGAGTGGAACATGGCGTCGAGGACACTGATCGTTGGCTTGCCAGGCGAGGCGCTAAACCGCAATCATCGGGCGGTTGTCACTCCCCACGGCCCTGGTAAGCACGGGATTGGTTAGGGAACCTGATTCGCTTCCGATCGCGCATTTTGGCGCGCTGGAAGGTTGACGATCGCTGGCACTAGGGTTGGGGGCTTCACGGCGGGGCCTTTGTCGCAAAGTTACAAGCCGTTGCAATTGCTGCCTACCTGGTTTGCAGGATGCTAGCTGCCAAAAAACGCGGGAAACAGCCTAATTGCATAGGTTTCCTGCCAAATCCGATTCTTCCCAGCCAACCTTGGCACGTCGCGTGCGTACAGAAGGGTGCGGGCGACGAGGAGCGGCCGAACTGGTCACCTCGCCCAGTGCTCCTATAAAGCACCAGTGGGTTGCGGAGCAACCCAGCCCAACTGCTTTAAGTGGTTGCTGACGGCAGTCTTTTCCTATTCCTCAACCAATGGAGTGACAGAGATGTTGGTTCTAACCCGAAAGTCCGACGAGAAGATTCGTATTGGCGACGACATTGTCATCACCGTGTTGCGAACCAAGGGCAAAGCGGTCCGTCTGGGAATCGAAGCTCCCAGCGACATGCGTGTGCTGCGTGGCGAAATCGCCTTCGATGGCGACGATGCTGCCGATTCGCACCGCGTTGCCGAACAGGCGGAAGCCAAACCGCTGCACGCCCGCGTACCTCGCTCGCAGGTGGCCTCGGTCATTCCAGCTTTGGTAGCCGAAGGTGGACCGCTGGCCGAATTCCTCAATACGGCGAGTGTGGTAGCACGTTAATCGAGCCTTGCGGGCTGGTGGCAGTTCGTTCCGCGGGCGGGGTTTTGTCGGCAGTGGATTCCTCCATGGTTGCCGACGCCATCATCACCTCGCCCGCCGGAAGCGGAAAACGTTCCAACTCGGCCAATTGCTCAAACAGGATGCGGCGCACTTCCAAAATACTTTGTGGGTGCCGATGCACGCTCAGGTGATCGGCCTCGACCACCAGTTGCGACCGCACGTTGGGCAGTCCATCGAGTTGGGCACTTTCCAGCGACACGACGCCATCGCCCTCCTGGCTGAACCAACTGGCAAAGCCGCTTTCGGCTTGGCGCCCTGCGATGTTGTGATACGACACCCAGGGCCCCGGATCGGCGCCGCGCAACGTGGTCAGCAGTACCGAATGCGGATCGAGCGAGTCGAGGCTCGTGCGGATGTCCAAAGGTGCGTCCTGACGGAAGTAGTCGCGGTTGTCCCGCATCAGCGCCTGGCGGCTGGCGATTAGTTTCATCGGCAGGTGAATGAACTTATTGCCGGCCCACTGGGTCAGGTCGTTGGCGAAACTACTACCCCGGTGCGGCGTTCCAATGGTCACCACGCGACGAACCGATGGATTGGGCTGGAAGAAGAATGCCTTTTGCAGTTGCTTCTTCAGATCGGGCTCGGCCTGCAACTCGTTGAACGGGCGTTCGGTCATCGTGGCCCAGAACTGGTCGCCGCTGTCGATGCTTTGCAGCTTCGATACCAATCCGCCCATGCTGTGCCCGACCAGTACCATCTGATCGAGGGCCGGCGACGACTGGCGGGGGTCGATGGCTGTGCGAGCCTTGGCCAGGTCTTGTCGCATTTGCGACGCGCTAACCCAGAACGGCTGCCCGGTGGGGTACAGGTAGAACCAGAACTGGTAGTGTTGTCGCACGTAAGGGTCGCTACGCAGGTCGTTGAACATCTCCATCCAGGTCACCGGACTCGACCAAAGTCCGTGCACCATCACGACTGGCATCTTGTTGGGGTTGTACGGCTCCAGCATGTAGAGCCCCTGAAGTTGCTCGACCTCGCCCGGCTTTATCAGCCCCAGCGTGGAGACTTCCTCGATCTTGAAGTCGGGTTGATTCAGGAAGTAAGCCAGCGGCGTACTGATGTCCGATTCCAGCGGAACCTGCATGCCGTCGATGGCCAGCGTCTGGCGGTCGAGGGGATCGTGTAGCTCCAACACAAACCGCGGCTTGGCGGGCGTGCCATCGACGGGCAGTTCGCTGCGATCGATGCGCAGAAACGCCGTGAGCGGGAACGTCAGCTTGTCGGGATAAAACTTCTCGGCGCCCAGTTCGTCGGGGTGACTGCGCCGCTCGGCGATGATCGGCACTCCCAGCCCGTAGGTGTGGTAGTGGTTGCGGAGGCCAGCAATCTGGTAGTCGCTGACAAACTTGAAGTTGTCGAAATCTTCGGCGTGCCAGCCGCTGCTCTTCATCTCGATGTCGAACTTGCACTGTTTGCCCACCGTATGCACTACGCCCTGCGTACCTGGTCGTAGCTGCCCATCGGCTTGCACCAGGCGCAGAGTGCCTTCGAGCGACTGATTGTACAGGTCGCAGGCGCCGCGGAACTGCGGGTCGTAGGGATTGAGTGTCTCGGTTCGCTGGCGGTCGAATAGATAGTCGTAGGCGTACATCAGCGAGGTGCCGTAGTACGATAGCGCCTCGGAACGTTCCTGCATCTCGGCCTTTTTGCCGGCGATGTAGGCCAACTCGGCCACCGAGTACTGCACTTCGCGATCGGTGCTATCCGCCTGCAGTTGCTGCAGACGCGTGATGGTGGCCGACAGGTCACGCTCGGCCAGCCTTTCCAGATCGTAACGCCGCAAGACCTGGGCCGTCCGCTCCGAAGGCTTGGGGCCGCTCCGCGACAGCAGCTGGAGCGTGTTTTCCAGCGGATTCTTCGGCGTGTTGCGCACCGTGACCCACTGGCTGCGATCCGAGGCACAGCCACTCAGGGCGATCACCGTCAGGCAGGCGGCCACCAGCAACCGGGGCAGCGCAGGACGGCCACCGGGGCGCATGGAAACGCTCGCAGTGGCGGCAAAGGGTTGGCGCTGGGAGGGCATGGATCCGTCCATGCGAGGGGAGTTCCGGGAAGAGTGACAGCTGAATTCGCGCGGAGAATAGAGGCCAATCGGCGGCAGGTCAACGCGAATCGGGTGCTAGCAGCTTCTTGCGGCTAGACGCCGCCCACAAAAAAAGCGGCCGCTTGATCTGGAGAGATTCAAGCGGCCACTTGCGAGGGGTGTTATTAATCGCCCGCTGCCTGGCTGGGGAATGCCCAAAGTGGCGGTCGAGCGATCGTGCGATCGGCAGTCAGCCGACCATTTCACTGCTGGTCATGTGGGATGTAAGTTCCGAAAGACGTGAGGCAACGGCACTGGAAACGGGGTACGTTTCCGCCTCGTCCTCGATCTCAAATTCAGTGGCAGCCTGCTGAAGCTCACCACGCAAGATCCGCACGTCACGAGGTGCCTCGAGGGCAATTGTGACGCGATTTCCGGCAACTCGTCGCACTTCTACTACGATGTCGTCGCCGATGTGGATACGTTGTCCAGCCTTCCTGCTGAGTACGAGCATTTCCTATCTCCTTAACTGTATTAGCGTGTCGCTGTACGATGCTCTGAACTGCCAGAGCCTGGCCTCGCGGTGAGTTGTCGAGCATGTATTGCAATAGAGATGCCAATTCTCGAACTTGATGCAATTTTGACTAAAGGACCTGCGAAACACGCTGTTTTTCTATCATGGTCCGCTTGCTACCACCGGCAGTGGGGCTCTCGTTTTGAGAATCACCGTCTGTCAATGAGACAGGTTCGCTGCTAGCTTGGATACGCGAAACGCAGACCATTTCACTCCCCTGCTCGAGCTTTCACGGAACACCACATGCCATCGCTCACCACCGAAGGATGCCTCGCCCGCCGCCAGCTGTTGCTCGACGCCATGCGCGAGCTGAAACTTGACCGTGTGATCCTCACCCGCGGCGAATCGATCAACTGGCTCACTGGAGTGCATTTGGGGCCGCTGTTCACGCCCACCGCCGCACTCGATGCCGATGGACGGGTGACGCTGGTGCTGCCCGTTCGCAAGATCGACACCCCCGCGGTGGCAGACGTCGTGGCGGGCTACGAGGCCAAATGGCACTCCACGATGCGGAGCGACCAGCCACAGGCCAGTTTACAGGCACTGGGCGAAGCGGTGGGAAGCGGGGCCAAGCAGCTCGGCGGCGAGTTCTCCGTATTCCCGCAATACTTCGAGGCCGACGCCAGCAGCCAATGGACCGATATCGAGCCGGCGATGTTCCGCCTCCGCCGCCACAAACATGCCGACGAACTGGCGATGATGGCATTTGCCAACCGGGCCAATCGCAAGATGTACGAGACGGCTCGACAGATGGTCCGGCCAGGCGCCAACGAGATCGACGTGTTCAACCAGTTGCAAGCCGCGGCGGTGAGCGAACTGGGCGAGCCACTCACCTACATCGGCCAGGACTTTCGCGCCGCCGCGCGCGGTGGTGCGCCCCGCGATCGGGAGGCCCAAGCGGGCGAGCTCTGGATCTTCGACCTGGGCGTCGGCTACCGTGGCTACTACACCGACAACGCCCGCACGCTATCGGTCGATGGTAATCCCACCGAGCGGCAGGTGGCGGCCCACGCCAAGCTGAGCGAGGTTTTCCCGTTGGTCGAGTCGCAGGTTCGTCCAGGTGTAAGCTGCAAGGCAATGTTCGAGGAGGTGCAGAAGTTTCTCGACGCGGCCGACCTGGGCACGTTCAACCACCATCTGGGCCACGGGGTGGGCCTCGCCCCACACGAAGGACCCCACCTGAACCCCCACTGGGACGACACCTTCGCCGTGGGCGACTACTTCACCGCCGAACCAGGACTGTACGCCGAGGACCTGAATGCGGGCCTGCGGCTCGAGCAAAACTACGTGGTCACCGAGACCGGCGTGGAGCTCGTGACCGATTGGCCGCTGGGGGTGTGAGCACAATTTTCCCCTCCGGGTCGGGCTCTGAGCCGCGGGGAGGGCGAGGGACCAGATCGCTATCAGTGAACTTCCGGCACGTAAAAAGTTATCACTAGCGTCAACAGAACCGCAACAGCGACGGCGTAAACCACTTCGCGCTTGGTCAGCTTAAGCGGCTGGCCAAATGGCAACTTCAACATGGCCACGCCGATGGAAGTCGCTATGACTGCGGTGATGAGAGCAACGGGGAACAAGGTCTCAGCCCGAGTTCGTTTCAATTGATACTGCGATATGGTCTTGCCAGAGCACTGACCGTCGTCTGCCTCATTCCGGCGAGCCTGCGTTGCCAGCCCTGAACTTTACGACTGCTTCACCTTTGTACTCTTTTCCTTGGCCGTCAATGCCGACAAAGAACCACTTTTGCTGAAAGTCTTTCAGGTCATTGCTGCCAGCCCAATTCTGCTGGTCGACGGCGGGACTCCCTGGTTCGATCTTGGCGTCCGGACAGGCGTACCAGTCCTCGAAAGTGCTTTGATCCAATACTCCCGAGTTATAGCTGCTCTGGTCGGGTGGAAAGATCCAACGCTGGCCATCCCATGCCAGGATGCCAAACTGAGTGATGGTTAGTGGGCGGTCGAGAGCAGCGACTTCCGTCTTGAAGTGCCAGCGGTACTTCCAGTCGTTGGGATCAGCGTTCGGTCCGCTCGGGCCTCCGACAAGGACAGGTGTGTGTGTCACAGCGAGGCCAGTTGGCAATGTCTCAAGCTTGGATTGTAATGCCGGTGGTTTTAGAGGGACATCTCCGGAACCACAGCCGTAGCCGGAGATGCATCCCAAAATAAGTGCGAATATCCGTCGCATGACTAGGAGGCCATCTGTATCGTGCACATTAAACGTACTTACCGCTTCGTACGGCAGTTTGTTTTGGATTGTACACACTTCCCTAGCACCATGCCAAACACTGGGACAGACTCCTACAGCGCCGTCGCCGCGCTCACTTCGTACTCCGGCGTCTTCTCTTTTCGCTCTACCATTAATGGTTCGATGCGATCGGTCGCCACGTGGTACTGCGGATCTTCGGATAGGTTCACTTCCACCAAATCGCCAGCGCGGTCGAGCAGGCGGCGGCATTCGTTGCTCAGGTGCGTCAGGTGCAGGCGTTTGCCGGCCGCCTCGTACCGTTCGGCCAACGAACTGATCGCCTCCAGGCCCGACTGGTCGTACACGCGGGTGTAGTAAAAGTCGATCACGACGTCCTCGGGGTCGTTCTTGGGGTCGAACAGGTCCTTGAACGACGAGGTCGAGGCGAAGAACAGCGGGCCGTGCAGTTGGTAGATCTTGCTGCCGAACTCGTTGTGCTTGACGTCCACGCCGATGTGCTTGGCGTGCTGCCAGGCGAATACCAGGGCCGAGGCGATTACGCCCAGCACCACGGCCGTGGCCAAGTCGTGCATCAGCACCGTGTAACCCGCCACAAGAATCATCACCGCGTAATCCGAGACCGGTACCTTGCGAGCCATCCGCAGCGATGCCCATTCGAAGGTGCCGATCACCACCATGAACATCACGCCCACCAAGGCAGCCATGGGAATCATTTCGATCCACGGCGCGAGAAACAGCACGAACAGCAGCAGGCACACCGCGGCCGTCACGCCGGACAGTCGCCCGCGACCGCCCGAGTTCACATTAATCAGCGACTGGCCAATCATGGCGCAGCCACCCATGCCGCCGAATAACCCACATACGATATTGGCCACGCCCTGACCGACGCATTCGCGATTGCCCTGGCCGCGGGTTTCGGTAATGTCGTCGATCAGCGAGAGCGTCATCAGCGACTCGATCAGCCCCACTCCGGCGAGTGTCACCGCGTAGGGCAGGATGATCCAGAGCGTCGCGAGCGTCAGCGGCGGCAGGGCGTACTCCAGGAAGAACGGCCGCGGCAGTCCCGCACTCAGGCTGACCGACTCGGGATTCACCCCGGCCATGGCGGCAGTTATTTCGGCCTCGGTGGTTTCGCTACTCGGCGCAGTGGATGCCGGTGCCTGCGTCGTGTGATTGCCAGCGGCCAGGCTGGGATCGACCTCCGCCGCCGCCTGCGCCTTGGCGTTGGTCATCAGCATATCGCCCACGGTGAGCACGACTTGCGACTGGTTCTCGGCAGCAAGTTCGGTGCTGAGCGAATTGTTCATCGCCACCGAAATGCCGGTCACCACCAGAATGGCCGCCAGCGATGCTGGTACCGCGCGAGTGAGCTTGGGCAGCAGCCAGATGATGCTCATTGTGAGCGCCACCAGGCCGAGCATGATCCACAACGCGGGCCCTCGCATGTAGGCCAAATGCCCGGCGTTGCTCACGGTCTTGAAGCTGCCAAACTGGGCCAGCAGGATCACGATCGCCAGCCCGTTGACGAATCCCAGCATCACCGGATGCGGCACCATGCGAATCAGCATGCCGAGCCGGGCCGAGCCCACCAGGATCTGGATCACACCGCATAGCACCACGGCCGGAAACAGGTATTCTACGCCGTGCATCGCCACCAGGCTCACCACCACCACGGCCATCGCCCCGGTGGCTCCCGAAATCATACCAGGGCGGCCCCCCACGATGGCCGTGATCAAGCCGATGAAGAAAGCCGAGTACAGCCCCATAATGGGCGAGACGCCCGCCAGGAAGGCAAACGCCACAGCCTCGGGCACCAGCGCGAGCGCGACGGTCAGGCCGGAAAGGACATCGTTTTTGAGATTCTGAGGTCGGGCAGCAAACAGATCGAGCATGGAGCAGCTAAGTGATTTCGCCTTGGTGAAGTTTCTCGGTTCAGTCCCTGATTCTGCAAAACTAGCGCAGCCGCCAAGCGGAATATTCCGCCAACGAGCAACGCCTGAGGTACAGCAGGTTGCCGCAGACTCTCCGCCAATTTCGACCAGAGCGACAAAAATGCCCTAAAAATCGACTGGCAGCGGCAAGGGGGGTGGGCCAGCACGGAGTGGGTAAGCTCACTACCCTATCACGCGGACTGACTGAGAACAATTGCAAACATCCGTTGGAAGGCGATTTTGGGGAATGGCCAGCCACTTTGGGAGCTGCGGACAGCCACCGGCGTCTGGGGCGCACCCAGGCACGCGGCCACGGCGAGAGCTGAGGGTATCCCCCTGCGTCGCCAAGCCACTGCGGGGGAGACAATTAATCTTCCGGCTCCGTCAGTCGCCCTGCCTTGGCATCCTCCGACAACTCGCTGAATCGCTCCAGCCACGCCGCAGTGATGGCGGCCGAGATGGTCTCTTCTTCCTGTAGCTCCTTCACGCGGGCGCCCCAGTAAAAGCTAATCCAGCCGTCGGTGTGGGGGGCCGAGCGGCGGATGAACTGCTCCACTTCGTCGGGGCCCGCTTTGAGTGCAAAGATTTCCTCCACCACCAGTGGCTTACCGATGTCGTAAGCCCGCAGTGCCTCGACAGCATCGTCGACTTTGCCGCGCTCGGGGTAGAAATGCACCGCGACGAAATCGAGCGACTTGGACACTTCGGGCGAATAAAACAGTGGCTTGCCTCCACCGAAGGCAAACACCCAGGGAATCACACCCACGGTGATAAGGTGGTCTTGGTCGTGTTGACGAATAGCGGCCACCATTTGCTCGACCCAGGCCGCAGCAATCGCACGCGGTTCACGGCCGTGTCGATCGAGCGTGATGCGCTGCACAAAGTACTTGTCGCCCAGTGGCCCCGCCAGCCAGTCACTCGCTGGCTCGTTGCCAGCGATAATCGGCTCGTTCATCAGGTCGTAACAAAGAACTGCCGGCTGTCCTTTGCAAGCCTGAGCGATGGCCTCCCAGAACCTGGCTTGCGCGGCCCAGCGACCTTGTTCGTCGAGCTGGTCGTACCACGGCGGGATGTTCGCCTTGTGGTAGCAAGCCAGTCCGGTGATATCGAGATACAGGCCTACCTCGTCGGCCAGTTTGATCAGCTTCTGCAGTTGCGCAACCGCCTGGGCGTTGGGCGTTTGAGGGTCGTGCATGAACTTGCCGAACTGCAGGTGCACGCGGACGCAGTTGGCGCCAAGCTGTTTGATCTCGCCAAAGTCTTCTTGCACCGTGTCCCATTCGTCGAGCCAGTATTCGTCCAGCAACCGTCCCTGACGATCGTGGTCGTAGTTCACCCCCCACACGACGAATCGTTGGTCGTGCTCGCCCTGCACAAAGTGATCGCCCGATTTGCTGATACGAATCGGCTCGAGTGGCTCCGCCAGCAACGGCCTGATTGCCAGTGCAGACAGAAGGAGTGCCACCGTTTGGACAAACGCATTTACCGATGTACTTATCGCAGGCATGTGAGTTCTCCACACTCGCAGCGAAGGTTAAACGTCGACTCCCTATTAATGCTTATAACACGTGCGTTGGTGTCATAGCGGGGACGGCGTCCAGAGAAGACCAACGAATGGCATTTGGTTGCGTTAGCGCAGTTTGCAGTTTGCCAATTTGTATGACTAGCGGGAATGGAAGATTGAGCCATTTTCATAGTCGTTGGGACATTTTTATAGGTCGCGACCCCAATCGGCAGTGAATGTCGACCCGTTTGTTGCATCTGATACGGCTTACCACGATTGTTGGTACCTACAAAGTCGGAAGAAAAGTTGACTTGCGCCGTAACACACCTTACCATCTGAACTTATCGGCGTGGGAGGAAAGCGTCGATCCAACCCGCTCCGTCGTTCCCTCCTTTGGAGCATGTTGCTTAACGTGGCGCATCGACTGCATAGAGTCGGTTTACGACCGGCGGCGATTCGTTGCTGTCTGAGCAATGATCAGAGCTTGGGCTCTGCTGAGGATCCAGGCGATCAGGAATGCCCTATGCGTTTGAATGGTATTTGTAATCGAGGGCGTCACGTGGCAAGGTTGGCCACGACGGCGCTTGCTCTGTTGGCGGTTGTTGCGGTTCCGAAGTATGGCTTCGGCGATGATGTGCCCGCCACCTCGCTCGAAGCTTCCGTAGCCAAGAGCACCCGCCAGTATAATGACGAAGTCCAGCCGCTGTTGGCCAAGCACTGCTTTGGTTGCCATGGCGCCGACCTGCAGGAGGCGGACGTCCGCCTCGATTCGCTAGATCCTAATATGGTCGCCGGCCACGATGCCGAGCGTTGGCATGCCGCGCTCGACATGATCAACCAGGGGTATATGCCGCCCGACTACGAAGAGCAGCCAAGCGACGAAGAACGTCGCTTGATGGTCGAATGGATGACCGAGTCGCTGGACTTGGCACGCAAGGCGAAGAGCAACAAACCTCAGCCGCGAGTGCGACGATTGACTCGTGAGCAGTACACCAACTCGCTGGCCGAGTTGCTGCATCTGCCGCTTAACTTTGGCAAAAACCTGCCGGCCGAAGCCAAATCGAAAATGGGCTTCACCAATAGTGGCAACGCTCTGCTGACCTCGGGCCTGCACGTCGAGTACTACCAGGCGATCGCGCGAGCCGACCTGCAAAAGGCGATCGTAGCGAAAACGCCACCCGAGACATTTCGCTACCGAGTGACGGTGGGCAAAGGGGTTGGTGCCGGGCGTCATGCGGCGGTGATTGGTGGATTTCAATCCGCACCCATAGCGCGGCAGAACGTGCTGGTGGAGATCTTGGACCAACATGGCCAGCCGCGCCAGCCAACATCGCCGGATGAGCAGAAGCAACTGCGCGGTATCGAATCGAACATTGGCGTTGGGATGCGTGGCTCGAGCGGCGACCGCTACCAGGTGCTCGATGAGGGACTGCTGCTGTACTCGGCCTTGCCGCACCGCGAGCAAGCTCCCAAATCGTGGCAGGGACCCTCGCCCAACATGAAGATGCTGCTCCGGCGGTGCTTTCCCAGCGAAGGCCCGTTTGTTTTGCGCGTGGTGGCCTCGCTGGCCGAGGGTGACGACGACCTGCAGCGGGAAGGGCTAATCGAACTCCGGTCGTCCCAGCCCGTGGTGGGATTGAAGGCCGATTCAGATGAGTTGGCGTCCATTGAAAACACGATCGTCCTCACGGCCACCGAGTGTACGAAGCAAGACCAACTGGTTGCCCGTGGCGACTACCTAGTACCGCAGGATGTGACCAAGCCCTCCTCGGCCGAGTTCGACTTCGAGGTGCCAGAGACCGGCTACTACCACATCGACTTCCTGCACCCACCTGCGTCGGCCGACGCGATGCCTTCGGTGTCGCTGACCATCGACAAATCGGCGCAACACCTGCGCGTGGAGCCAACTGCTGGCGACGGCGAGCAAGTTTCGATCACCCCGCTCTCCCATGCCTACCTGACCGCGGGCACACATCACCTCACGCTGGGCGGCAAGTTCTTTGTCGGGTTCCGCGAGGTGGCCATCTCCCCCCTGCCCTCCGACCACCCCGCCTCGGCGGCGATAGAGCAGGAGCGGGCTACCGCACGAGAGCAAACGCTCAGCCAGTCGGCTGCGCTGAGGGCTTTCGTTGGCAATCGCACGGACGACGGAATGGAGTATGCCGAGCTGGGTGCACCCCAGGTAGTCGCCAACGCCAGTGATCAGCCCGCGACGTTCGAGTTTCATGGCTACTTGGAAGATCTTCCCACGCCCATCCTGGACTTGAGCGAGAAGACATCGCTGTCGAACATCATGATCGTCGGCGTGTGGAACGACCATCTGGCAAAGAACCCGTCCGACCGGGGTGTGCCGGTGGTGGTCAAGTCGATTGAGTTTGCCGGACCCTACTATCCCGAGTGGCCACCCAAAAGTCACACGGAGATCTTCTTCGACTCGCCGCTCCGCGACTCGAATCCTGAAGCCTACACCCGTGAAGTACTCGAGCGATTTATGACGCGGGCCTTCCGCCGCGAGGTATCGGACGCAGAAATCGAACGCTACGTGGAGTTCTGGCAGGCGACCCGCGGCGACTTCGATCGCTATGAGGATGGCGTTCGCGAAGTGCTGGTGGCGGTGCTTTGCTCGCCCCACTTCCTGTACCTCGAGATGCCCGCACGTCAGGAGTCGGGCGAGGCGGCACTCGCCGAACGGCTGGCGTATTTTCTGTGGAACTCGCCCCCCGACGAGCAATTGGCCAAGTTGGCACAGGCAGGCGACCTGCGTAAGCAAGTCGCCGAGCAGGTTGAGCGAATGATTGCGGACGAGCGAATCAATCACTTCATCGATGCCTTTACCGACGAATGGTTGCGGCTCGATCGGCACGCAGCGATGAGCGTCAACATCGGCGCCTACCCCGATTACACACGCTTTGTAAAACGCGACATGGCGCTCGAGACCTCGCACTTCGTGCGGCACGTGTTGCAGAACAACATGAGCCTGATGACGTTTGTCGAGTCCGACTTCGCCATGCTCAACCAGAATCTGGCCGAGTTCTACGGCATCCAAGGCGTCGAGGGAAATCACTTCCGACCCGTGAGCGTCACGCCGGACATGCACCGTGGTGGGCTGCTGTCGCAGGGGGCGTTTCTAACGGGCCACTCCGACGGCACTCAGGCTCATCCGATCAAGCGGGCGGTGTGGGTAAAGGCGAAGATCCTGGGCTCCCCCCCTCCCCCACCGCCACCCAACGTGCCGGAACTCGACCCCGAAACCCCCGGCTTTCAGAACCTGACGCTCAAGGAGCAACTCGAGCTGCACCGCAGTAAGCCATCGTGCAAGGACTGCCACAGCAAGTTCGATCCGTTCGGAGTGGTGTTCGAAAACTACGACGCCGTGGGGCGGTTCCAGACCATGGCCAAGGGCCGGCCCGTCGATGCTCGTACCGAGCTGCCCGATGGAGAAACCATCGATGGCGTTGACCAGCTGAAGACGTACCTGCTTGGCAAACGCGGCGCGGACGTCACCCGGTCGGTGGTGAGCCATCTCTACGCGTACGCAACCGGCCGTGATGTGACGTTTGCCGATCAGCCCCAGATCGATTCCATTACATCCCAAGTTATAGAAGACGATTACCGCATTCAAACCGCGGTGCTCGGCGTGATTCGCAGCCCCGCGTTCTGGCAAGAGTCGCTCACCGGCGATCTCGCCCAATTATCCGAGGCGGTCCCCTCACCAAAGGAAAAACGATGAGTGGCAGATCTCAGAACTCCCGATCACTGAAACTCAGCCGCCGCACTTGGTTGCGCGGTGCGGGTGTGGCGTGCGCGCTGCCTTACCTCGAAGCGATGGGCGCCGCGCTGCCAGCCGCCAAGTCCGCGCCCAAGCGGTTGTGCTACGTCTACTTTCCCAATGGAGCCAGTTTGCCACCCGAGTCGAATCCGGCCCACAGCGAGTGGAGCTGGTTTCCGATGGGCGAAGGGACCGACTACCAGTTCACGAAGGTGCTCCAGCCGCTCGAAGGACTGCGCTCGAACCTTTCGGTGCTTGGCGGACTTAGCCACCCCAACAGCCGCCAGTTGCTGGGGCACCTGGCGGGCGATACCTGGCTCACGGCGGGCGACCTCCGTGGTTCGGCCTACAACAACCAGATCTCCGCCGACCAGGTCGCCGCCCGGCACCTGGGCCGCGGCACCCGCTATCCGTCGTTGGTGCTCTCGACCGACGGCGGCATAGGCTATAAGTCGCGCGTGGCGACCCTCTCCTTTGGCGACGGCGGCCGACCCATTCCGGCCGAGAACCGCCAACGCGAAATCTTCGAACGCTATTTCTCGGGCGGAGCCGGAGCGACCACCAACGAGCGTCGACAGAGTCTTGCGCGGAAGAAGAAGATCGTCGACCTGGTCATGGAAGACACCGCCAGTCTACAGCGGCAACTCGGCCAGCACGATCGCAGCCGGATGGACGAGTACCTCACATCGCTCAGTTCGGTGGAAGAACAGATCCAGCGAAACGAACAGTGGCTCGACGTGCCCCTGCCCGAGGTGGACTCGGGCAAGATCGACTTCGACTGCAATCCGGCGGTCGACCCGACCGCGTACCTGCGGACGATGTTCGATCTGATGGTTATCGCCATCCAGACCGACATGACACGCGTGCTCACTTACATGATGGCTCGCGAGGATGGCATGGGCTTTGGCGAGAATTTCCCCAAGCTGGCCCTGAATATCAAGAAAGGTCACCATGCCATCAGCCACGACCAGGCCGACGGGCACTGGTCGGAATGGGGCAGCTACGACCGTTGGCTGGCCGAGCAGTTCGCCTACTTCCTCACCCGGCTTGAATCCCTCTCCGACGATCACGGGTCGCTGCTCGACAACACCCTGGTGCTGTACGGCAGTGCGTGCAGCACGACGCACAACGCGGTGAACTACCCGCTGGTGCTGGCGGGTGGTTCGGCCATGGGCGTCCGCCACGGGCGTTACATCAAGCAGCACGAAGAAACGCCCATGGCCAACCTGTTGGTCAGCATGCTCAACACCGTGGGCGTGCCGACCGAGCAATTCGGCGACAGCACCGGGCCGTTCACGACGCCGGGCGAACCACTGTTCACGGTTCCAGGCTGATGCGGTTCGTTGGGATCGGTGGTGTTCTGCTACAATCCGCGTACGTCCGCGTCCGATTCCAGCGGTCGTCGGTTTTCAATCTGGCTCTGTAGCAATGGCTGGCCATGCGCGCTCTATTCACTTTTGTCTCGCTCGCCAGCTTGCTGGTGGGCATTTCTGCTCACGCCGCGGAGCTGCCCAACGCGACCGGCCAGCAGTTTACGCTCGAGAACAAAGCCGCCAAGTTGTTTGTGCCCGCTGGGTACCAGATGCCAGAGGACGGTGGTGTTGATCTGCTGATTCATTTTCATGGCGATCCACCGACCGTGTGGAAGAATGCCGAGTATGCCAAGCTGAACGTGGTGATTCTCACGGTCAACTACAACGGGCTGTCGCGGGCGTACTCGGTGCCGGCCTCCAATCCGAAGCTCTTCCCCGCCCTGCTGGATGAGTCGCTCGCGGTGCTCAAGCGCCAGGAGGGATTCCCTGCCGACACTCATTGGCGGCGGGTAGGTGTGTCGTCGTTCAGTGCCGGCTATGGCGCGGTCCGCGAAATCTTGCAGCAGCCCGGCGGCGCCGAACGCATCGATTGCCTGCTGGCGGCCGATTCGCTGTACGCCTCGACGGCCGAGGATAGCACGCCCGAGGATGCACAGATGGCGCCTTTCATCGCCTATGCCAAGCAAGCCGCAGCGGGCGACAAGACCTTTGTGTTCAGCTACTCCCGCGTACCAACCGACGGGTACGAGACCACCAAGGAATGCATCGATGAGATTCTGGCGAAGGTTGATCTGCAACTCGAGCCGACCGATCGCCAGGGACTCGGCGAGCTCGTGTTCAATGAAACGGCCAGCCGCGGCAAGCTGCACGTCTGGGGCACGCCCGGCGACGATGGCCAAGCCCACATGGCCCATCTCCGCTACGTCGGCGAGTTCTTCAAGCAACTGCCACTGGCGAAACGCGAAAAGGACGAGCGGTAGTAGCTACCGTCGCCAGACGGTGGAGGCCACCCTGCAACACTATTGGTCGTTTCGAAGTGGCTCGTGCGCCTGGGGCTTCCTGTTGGCCCTGCCGGTGAGTCGATGGAACACCCGCTCTGCGGCCTTGCTGCCGTACAAGGCGAAGACGAGAAACACCGTGGTGGACGCGGTGAGAAAGAACACCCCGGCAAAATCCATTGCGTCTTGGCTGGGCTGAAGTTCGATGGCAGCCCAAATCTGCACGAGTGCCACGATGCCGGCCAGGCAGCGGAGTATTGGCTGTTTCATGGCGTCTAGCCTCTTGGTCGGTTTTTGCGAAGTATAGACGCAGGTCGCTTGGACGTGAATCCGACTAAAACGAGCACCAGCAAGGGCTCCTCAAACGCTGCATGAGATACGTTCCCACACCCCAGAGTAAGCGAATCAGGCCAGCCGCGGCAATAACGACTGTGATGGCCGCAAGTCTTGCCCTGTCAGTAGCAGTGAGCAGACCTCAGACCAGTAGTTTGACTGTAGCGGAGTGCAAGGCGAACACCGTTGGCTGCACGCACGCAGAACGCGGCGCTTTGGCTCGTCTCTCGCGGATGCTTGCCCCAGGCTATCGTGTTTTGCCCTTGCGGGACTGGTATTTGGCCGGTTCGCCTGTTCCGGTTGATCGACGCAAATCGGTGTTAGCGGGGCGCCGTCGATTCGTGCTACCGGCCGCCACTTTTGGATGGTTGGGGAACGATTCGCTGCGCGTTTCTGGTGGCATGGCGGCCGGGTGACAGATATCTTGCGTGTAAGAAAGTTGCCGTAGATATCCCGCGGGGGTGTGATCAAATTGAGGTGCCGCGCGTACTGCGGGTTGGGATCGAAGGTCCGCGAACCAACGGAGCCGACGCCGCTAGTGGCGAGTGAGTGGGTGTCGTCGGATGGTCAGGGGGGTTTTGGTCCCATTGGGGAGTTTGGCTACACCTCGCTGAAAGGCTGGGGACTACTCTTGGGGGATTTCCCCCTCAGTGGTTGTTTGAGACTGTAAAACAAGGGGTTTCACCACTTGGGGGGGCCCAGAACCACACGAGTTTTGGGCCCATAAATGTCACTGGGGGAATGTTGTGGCAAAACTTGGTTGGGGAACAATCGCCCCCGCGTGAGAGGATGGGAGGTATGGGCAAGCATCGCTGCCGGGTTAGGGGTAGCGGTAATGAATTCGGTCTATGGAAATGGCGCGCACCGTCCTCAGTGGACCCCACTTGGGAGGGGGTAATCGCACTCGGCGTTGACCGGTTTCGCAGGTTCCCTATACTCCGCCCGCCGTGTGGCCGAAGGTGCGTTTCATGAGGAGACTGCGTTTCCAGAGGAGAGTTGCGCGATGTCCCAAGGATGGGTCGATATTCACTGCCACCTGGTGCCCGGCATCGACGACGGGGCCAAGGACCAGAACGATACGCTCGCCATGGCGCGGTTGGCCGTGGCCGAGGGTACCGAGACGGTAATCTGCACACCGCACCAACTGGGCGCTTTCCGCCACAACCGCGGCGACCAGATCCGCCGCCGGGTGCAAGCGGTGCAGGAGCTGCTGAATGCCCATCGCATTCCGCTAGTGGTGATGCCGGGGGCCGACGTACGAATCGAAGACGACATGCCGCAATTGCTGGCCTCGGGCGAGGTGCTGACGCTGGGCGACCTGCGGCGGCACGTGCTGTTGGAACTGCCGCACGAGCTTTACATGCCACTGGAGCCGGTGCTCGACGCGTTGCGCGCGCAGCACCTGGTGGGCATACTTTCGCACCCCGAGCGAAACCGCGGCATCATGCGCACGCCGGAGATCATCGAACCACTGGTCGAAGCCGGTTGCCTGATGCAAGTGACGTGCGGCAGCCTGGCCGGTTCGTTTGGCCCCCAGTGCCAGCAGATTGCCGAACGATTCGTCTCGCGGGGACTGGTGCATTTCCTGGCGACCGACGGTCACGGGCCGAAGTCGCGGCGGCCACTATTCGGTCAGGCAGTGCAGCGGTCCACGGAGCTGGTGGGCGAAGCGGCCACGATGAAAATGTGTCGAGACAATCCTTGCCTGGTGGCCGAAGGTCGCGACGTCGCGGCTGGGCCAATCGCCGTCGCGGCACCGCGGCGTGGCTGGCGGTTTTGGAAGAGGGCCAGTTGATGCAGCACATCTCGCGACGGACCTTTGGCAAGCGGGTACTGGCCGCCGGTGCTGTAGCGCTGGGATGCGGGAGTGGCGTGACGGCATCTGCCTCGGCGGTGCCGAACTGGATTGACCAACGGCAGGTGGGACCGTTCATCTGCCAGTCGGCGTTTCCATTGGTGGGCCACGAAAGTCTGTTGACCGAGCTGGCCCCACTAGAGCGGGAGCTGATCCGCATCTTCTCGTTGCGGCCTTGCAATACGCCGATTTACCTGCACTTGATGGCCAACAAGCGGCAGCACATGGCGTACATCCGCGAGCGGTTTCCCGAGGTGCCCTACCGGCAAGCGTTGTTCATCAAGCAGAACAATCGTGCCAGCGTATTTGCGTACAAGAACCCCGAACTCGACATCGACGTGCGGCACGAGTGCACCCATGCCTTGCTGCACGCCGACCTGCCGATGGTACCGCTGTGGTTGGACGAGGGACTAGCCGAGTATTTTGAACCGGCCAAAGAGATGCGGGCGCGGCACAACCCGCACCTGAGGAAGGTGAAGTGGGACATGCAGCGGAACAAGCTGAAGAGTATCGCCGAGTTGGAGAAGGAAGAGGAGTTGGAGGATATGACCGCGACCGACTATCGGTTCAGTTGGGCGTGGGTGCACTACATGCTGCATGGCCCCGTCGAGGCTCACCGAGAATTGTGGATGTACATGAATGAGATTCGCAGCCGGACGATGCCGCGGCCCTTGTCGCAGCGTTTGGCCGAAGCAATCCCCGACTTGCCGCGTCGATTCCAACAGCACTTCGAGCAATTGTGACCCAGTTGGAACAGCTTTACAGCGGTGCAAGCATGAATTGTTTCTACAATGCTCAAGCCTTAACATTTTCGCCGAACGGGCTGGAGATGCGAACGACAGCTAGTCGATAGCCTTGAACACTGAGTGGCCGCGGTACGCGGGGGCAGCCTGTTCATGCGCCGCCACTTGAGTCACGAACCAAGCCACAGGGAAGTGGTGTTCTAGGAATTTTACGACCCCTCCCCTCAATGACGGACTAGGTGAACGAAACATGCGAACTCGAAATCTTGGCCGTTTGGCCGCTGCTATCGCCTGCCTCGGAATGATCATGCCTACGGCCGCCATGTCGGCCGAACCGGCCGCCCCTCAGGTTCCCAGTCTAGACGTAGCGCTGGGCCAGGGCGGAGTGTTTCGCGGACAGGTTGTTAACGCCCAGGGCGTGGCCCAAGCCCACAAGCAGGTCGCGCTGATGTATCAAGGTCGCGAAGTGGTTCGCACCGTAACCGACGAGCGAGGCGTGTTTGCCGCCCAGGGCCTGCGTGGCGGACAGTATCAACTGGTCACCGAAGGCCAGGCCGCGCCGTTCCGTCTGTGGTCGGCGAACGCCGCTCCTCCAACGGCCCGCCCCTCGGCACTGATCATCGCCGACCAGGGCATCGTCAACGGCCAGTTCGGCACCCTGGGTTACGGCGGCGGCGTCCTGAATTGGATGCAGGCTCACCCGCTGATTGTCGCCGGTGCCGTGGTAACGGCCATCGCCGTGCCGGTTGCTATCACCGCCTCGGACGACGACTCGAGCAGCTAACCGCTCGTTGCCAGCAAGTAAAAACGGTTTCAACCCCACAGGATGCAAGCTCGCATCGTGTGGGGTTGGCCTTTTGGCGAAGTGCAAAAACCGCTAACATTCCGCCGCGCGCGACGATCGATGCGCGCTCGAACCACCACTCGTCGGGGGCTTGGGAGAAGTTAGCGATGCGTAATTCCCGTTTGAGAAACATGATTGTGCGAGTTGTCACCGCCGCCACGATGGTGGCTTCACAGGGTGCCCTGGCCCAAACTCCGGCGGATGAAAACACGCAAGCTCCCGCCGTACCATCGGTCGACGTGATCCTGTCCAGCGGCGGTGTGCTGCACGGCTACGTGGTCAATGGATCGGGCGTTCCTGTGGGCAATGTCGACGTGACGCTGACCTCGCCTGCCGGGGAGGTCGTCGCCGCCAAGTCGGACGAGAAAGGTCGGTTCGGATTCCGCGGCCTGCAGGGCGCTGGGTATCAGCTCGAAACCGAACACGGTGTCGTCGTGTGCCGGGCGTGGACCGCCAAGGCGGCGCCGCCGAAGTCGGCCGCCACACTGCTGCTGGTGCACGACGCCGAGCTGGCTCGCGGCCAGTGGTCGGCCCCTCCCGGAGTCAACAGCGGAGTCAGCCGACTGAAGCGGGCGATGACTAACCCGTTCTTCGTGGCCACCGTTGTGGGTGCCGCCGTGGCGATTCCGGTGGCGATCCACAATGCCAACAAGGACGACTCGAGCAGCTAGTCGGACTTCCTCGCCGTTCCGCTACAGCTTACCACGCATGGTGAAGTAACCCGCCGCTGGCGCGTGACACGACTCGACTTTCGTGGCATGGCTTGCCGATCGCTATAGTAGGCGCAATCTGAATATCGCGCCCAATGGCACGGCGACGCGAGGGACTCCGCGGCCGCCACGATCTGCGGAGGGAAACCGACATGGCGGCGATTGGTTGGTTGGGGTACGCGCGGCTGGCGCATTTCTCGAAACCCAAGCACGAGCGGCAACTGTACCGCGCAATTAAGCGGCACAAGATGCACCGCATCGTGGAGGTCGGCATTGGTTCGGCCGAGCGGGCGATCGGATTGATCACTACAGCCCAGCGCTTTGGTGGCGAAGGCGCGGTCTCCTATACGGGGCTCGACTGGTTCGAGGAGCGTGAGGCTCCCGCGGCGCCATTGCCGTTGATCCACGCCCACCGCCAGTTACAGCTGACTGGCGCTCGTATTCGGCTGGTTCCCGGCTATCCGCCAGCGACGCTGCCGCAGATTGCCAACACGCTGCAGCGGACCGATCTGATCCTCATATCGGCCGCCGTGGATGACGCTTCGCTCGATCGGGCGTGGTTCTACTTCCCACGGATGTGCCACTCGGAGACGCTCGTTCTGCGCGAAATTCGCGAGAACCAAGAACTGAGCCGCTACGAACCGATTGCCGTGGCGGAACTCGAACGGCGCGCGGCCCAGCGAGAATCGCGAAAGGCGGCTTAGTCGTCCAGCATCGCATCGCCGGTGGGCCGCGAGTCGTCGCGAATACGCCACCAGGCCGCCAGGGCGCTGCCGATCACGGAATGGGCCACGGCCGACAGGGCACAGGGTGCAGCGGCGATGGAGATGCCGGTCTCCGGATTGGTGAAATGCTGCTTGGCCAGCACCGCGCCGAGGCCCGAGTTTTGCATGCCGACTTCGATGGAGACGGTGCGGCAAATAGTGGGGTCGTACCGAAACAAGCGAGCGAGCCCGTAGCCCAGCGAAAAGCCGCCCAGGTGCAGCAGGCCCACCGCTGCACACAGCTCGAAAGCGTTGTTCAGCAGTAGCGACTTGTTGGCGCCGATAATATTGGCACAGATCAGGGCGATGGCCACCACGCTCACCAATGGCGAGAACGTGGTCACTTGCTCCACCGTGCGAGGCACCAGGTGATGCAGCGCAAGTCCGGCCAACACCGGCAGCAGCACCACTTGCACCGTGGATTTGAGCAATCCCATCACGTCGACTGGCAGCCGGTCACCCACGAGCCATTCGGTGAGTAGCGGTGTGAGCAGGATTGCGGCGAACGTTGAACAGGTGGTCATCAGCACCGATAGGGCCAAATTGCCTCGCGCCAGGTAGGTCACCACGTTCGAGGCGGTTCCACCAGGGCAGCAGGAAACCAGGATCAGCCCCACGGCCAATTCATCCGGCAGGTCCAAAAGCGTAGCGATCGACCATCCCAACAGTGGCATAATCGAGAACTGTGCCATCACCCCCAGCAGGATGGGGCGTGGCATGAGCAGCACGCGCGCAAAGTCGTCCGCGCTGAGGGTGACCCCCATGCCGAGCATGATGATGCCCAGGGCGGGGACATTGTACGGGGCGAACCAGGCAAACAGGGGGGGATGCCAAAGAGCGGCTACGGCAAAGGCCACCACCCAGACGGGAAATAGGTTGGTGAGCAGGTTGAGCAGGCGAACCAGTCCGGCCACAGGAGGTCTTTCAGTTGTTTTCCCCGGAGAAGAACCGCCAGGATAGCCAGAACCGGCGGGGCCGTCCACGCCATGCAAGCAGAAGTCGGGGCCGCGACAAAATCGCATCTGCACAATTTGAGGTTCCAAGCGTAAGATAGGTAGACTAAAGCTCCCAGGTCTCTCTTGGTGTCCCGCAGGAGTGGGGGATCGGAGTAGCCGCCCCCCCGCCGCGAAGATCATGGCCGATAGCCAAATCGACCCGAATCAAGAGACCATCGAAGCTCCCTCGCCGATTCTGCTGACTGGCAGCACCGATCGGCTGCGAGAAGCCGCGCGCAAGCTGGTGAACGTGGTGGAGGGGTCGACTCCCCACCTCAGCACCGAGACCCGCGATGTGTTGCGGGTACGTTTGTTCGCTGCGAGCGTGTTGTTCTTCATCGGTTTCTTCGCCTTCGAGATTCGCTGGTTCTTCGTGACCGAGAATCTCCTCTCGAACTGGCTGTTCTGGGTCCATGGCACCGTTACGCTGGTGATGGCGCTGATGGCCGTGTTGATGTGGAAGGCCAAGGGAATCTCGCTGGCCAAGCTGCGACTGGCGGAATTAATCATCTTCGCCGACCCTGCAATTTACTTCCTCGTGCTCTCGCAGCAGACACTGCACCGCTCGGCGAACCTGAACGACGGGGCTCACCTGCCGGTGATCGTCGCTCCATGGATGATGCTCATCTTCACCTACGCGCTGTTCATACCTAACACCTGGCAGCGGGCGACGGCCGTCCTGGTGCCGATGGGGCTGGCGCCCTTGAGTGTGCTTGTCTGGCAACGGATCTTCTGTCCCGGGTTCCGGGAATGCATGAACACCGAGGAGTATGACAGCTATCTCAGTGAGCAGGTGATCGTGATGACGGTCACCGTACTGATCGCCGCCGTCGGTGTGCACCTGATCAATCAACTCCGCCGCCAGGTGTTCGCCGCCAAGCAACTCGGGCAATACCGGTTGAAACAGAAACTCGGCAGCGGTGGCATGGGCGAGGTCTACCTGGCCGAGCACCAGATGATGAAGCGTCCTTGCGCCATCAAGCTGATTCGCCCCGAGAAGGCGGGCGACTCGCGCATCCTGGCACGCTTTGAACGCGAGGTTCGCATGACCGCCAAACTGTCGCATTGGAATTCCATCGACATCTTCGACTACGGCAATACATCCGATGGCACGTTCTACTACGTGATGGAGTACCTGCCTGGACACAATATTGGCGAACTGGTCGAAAAGGGAGACGGGCTGCCTTCGGCGCGGGTCGTGTACTTGATGAAGCAGGTCTGCGCCGCGCTGTCCGAGGCGCATGGTATTGGATTGGTGCATCGTGACATTAAGCCAGCGAACATCTTCTGCGCGTATCGTGGGGGGGAGTTCGACGTGGCCAAGCTGCTCGACTTTGGCTTGGCGAAGCCCACCGTGCAGACCGAGGACAGCAACCTGACGCAGGAAGGGGCCATCACCGGCTCGCCGCTGTTCATGTCGCCCGAGCAGGCTACCGGCGAAAGCGATGCCGATGCCCGCAGCGACATCTACTCGCTGGGTGCCGTTATGTTCTACATGCTCACGGGCCGGCCGCCGTTTGTGTACGAGCAAGCCATGCGGGTGATCGTGGCCCACGTGTCGGACGATCCGCCGCTGGTCCGAGAGTTTGCCCCCGCGGTGCCGATGGAGCTCGAGGAAGTGGTCATGCGCTGCCTGGAAAAAGACCCCGACGATCGATTTCAGAGCGTGGCATCGCTGCGGGCAGCGCTAGCCGAAGTGCCGCTGGTGGACGACTGGACCACGGACATGGCGGCCGACTGGTGGAACTGTAAGGCCTGCCCGCAACGCAAGGCCCTGGCGGCCGCGGCGGTCGAGGCGGCGGCCGTCTGACGCTGCTGCCGACCGAAAGCCGGAAGTGCCTAGCCCGGGGCGAACCCGCGGCCTAAACTAGTAGTCTTCCTGCGGTGAGCGTTCGCTCACTCCCCATGTTCCTCATTCCCCCCAACCCTCTGCCCCCCTACCTGCAATGCCTCGCACGCTGTTCGAAAAAATCTGGGACAATCACGTTGTACATGCCGAACCGGGGCGGCAGGCCATTCTATACATCGACCTTCAGTTGGTGCATGAAGTGACTAGCCCACAAGCGTTCGAGGGGCTCCGCCTGGCAGGCCGCCAGGTGCGGCGGCCCGAACGCACCGTGGCCACGGCCGACCATAATGTGCCCACCAGCGACCGGAGCCTGCCGATCGTCGACCAGGTGAGCAAGCAGCAGATCGACACGCTGCGGGCCAACTGTGCCGAGTTCGGCATCAAGTACTACGATCTGGGCGACATCCACCAGGGCATTGTTCACGTGATCGGCCCCGAACTCGGGTACACACAGCCCGGCATGACCATCGTCTGTGGCGACAGTCATACCTCGACCCATGGCGCGTTCGGCGCCCTGGCGTTCGGCATCGGCACCAGCGAAGTCGAGCACGTGCTGGCTACGCAAACGCTGCTGCAGTCGAAGCCCAAGACGCTCGAACTGCGTGTCGACGGCAAATTGGGCCCCGGGGTCACCGCCAAGGACATGATCCTCTACCTGATCGGTCAGATCTCCACGCACGGCGGTACCGGCTACTGCATCGAGTATACCGGCGACGTCGTTCGCAATCTGACGATGGAAAACCGCATGACCGTTTGCAATATGTCGATCGAAGCTGGTGCACGGGCCGGTATGATCGCTCCGGATGAGAAGACCTTCGAGTACCTGAAGGGCCGCCCCTTCTGTCCTCAAGGGGAAGCTTGGGATGCTGCGGTGGCCGAGTGGCGCCAACTGCCCACCGATGAGGGAGCTACCTACGACAAGAGCCTGGTGTACGACGGAGCCGACATCGCCCCGCAGGTCACCTGGGGCACCAACCCCGGCCAGGTGGCGAGCGTCACTTCTTCGATTCCCAACCCTAGCGACTTCAGCGATCCCACTGACCAGAAGACCACGGCCATGGCCCTGCACTACATGGGCATCGAGGCGGGCCAGGCGATAACCGACCTGAAGCTCGATCGGGTGTTCATCGGCAGCTGTACCAACGCCCGCATTGAGGACCTGCGTGCGGCGGCCGAAGTGGTGAAGGGTCGCAAGGTCTCGGGCCATGTCAGCGCAATGGTCGTACCCGGTAGCGGCCTGGTGAAGAAGCAAGCCGAGGAAGAGGGCCTCGACCAGGTCTTCCGCGAGGCGGGCTTCGACTGGCGCGAGGCAGGCTGCAGCATGTGCCTGGCAATGAACCCCGACAAGCTCTCGCCCGGCGAGCGTTGTGCCTCGACCTCCAACCGCAACTTCGAGGGGCGCCAGGGCCGTGGTGGCCGCACCCACCTGGTCTCCCCGGCGATGGCCGCCGCCGCCGCGATCGAAGGCCACTTCGTCGACGTTCGCGACTGGGGCTGATCTCCACCTGGCCCATTGCCCGAAACTATTCCGCAATCCAAACTCCGTTTACCCCAATTGCCATGAAACCTTTTACCGTTCACAAAGGCCGTGTCGTCGCGATGGACCGTGCCAACGTCGACACCGATCAAATCATCCCCAAGCAGTTTCTCAAGCGGATTGAGCGGACCGGCTTTGGAGAGTTCCTGTTCTGGGATTGGCGGAAAAAGGAGGACGGCTCGGACGATCCGGATTTCGAGCTCAACCATCCGCATGCCGAAGGATCCAGCGTATTGCTCGCCCGCCGGAATTTCGGTTCCGGCTCCAGTCGCGAGCACGCTCCGTGGGCGCTGGAGGACTACGGCTTTCGCGTGATCGTCGCCCCGAGCTTCGCCGACATCTTCTACAACAACTGCTTCAAAAACGGCATGCTGCCGATCGAGCTCACGGAAGAGGAAGTCGAGGAGTTGTTCAAGCGTCATGGGCAGCACGAGCACTACCATCTTACGGCCCACCTGGAAGACCTGAAGCTGACCGACGATCATGGATTTGAGGCCAAGATCGAAGTCGACTCATTCCGTCGCCACTGCTTGCTGAATGGGCTGGACGACATCGGGCTCACACTCGAGTACGAACACAAGATTGCCGCTTACGAAGCTGACAATGGTTAGATCCAGCACGCCACTGCGAATGTTAGTCGGCCTCACCTTGCCGCTGTGGATAGCAACCACAGCCACCGCACAAGAAGTTGCCGGCACGCCGGAGGTGCAGACCATAGCCGAAGGTCTGGCTCGTCCCTGCAATCTGGCATTGCGGCTTGGTGGCAGCCGTTCGGGGCCGAACCTGATGGTGGCTGAGGGAGACACCGGCCGGGTGTTGGGCCTATCGACCAGGAACCTCGATGGCGGGCTGGTGGAGGTCATTGAGCCAGCGGCTGAAAGTGACAAGTGGGGCGACGCTCATCTGGTGTTTCGCTCGCGCAACCGCGTGCTCATGGCGCAGGCTGCCAAGGATGGCTCGGCCATTCGGGTGGTCGAGTTCGACATCGACGACGACAGTCTACCCATGTCGCGGGACGAGCAATCGCTGCGGTTGGAATACCAACCCGACTCCGGCACGGCCGAGCTGACCGGTCTGACCCGCGAGTCCGACCTGCTGGTGTTGTCCACCGGCAAGCATCAATGGCTGCTGAAGGCCAAGATTCGCAGTGGTCCGCCTGCCGAACTCGAGCCTTTTATCCGTACGCAGGACGTGACCGAGATTGGCTCACCCCGCACTGTAACGTTCAGCCGCAAAGGATACCTGGTGGATGTAGAACAGGGCGAGGAGACGGCAGATGGTGCAACGCTGGTATTTTACCATCCGGTGAACATTGCAGAGGAGCCGCTACTGCAACTGCCGATCGAGCTCTCGGGCGTAGTTTCGCTGGCGTACAGCCCGGAAACTGGCAATTTGTATGCGGCGAGTCGGGCGGCGGATTCGTCCCAGTCCGGAGTGTACCGTCTGGACGCTCACTACGATGCTTCCAGCGGCGACCAGTCGTGCCAGGCAGTTCGCGTGGTCGAAGTCGAGGATCCCACTGCCCTGGTGTTCGACAACTCGGGCGCACTGTTCATTGCCACGGCAGGCGCCGAGGGCGAGTCCAATGGCAACCTGCTACGGGTCGCACCAGGACTGTAGTCGCCGTTTGCCTGTAGCCAAAAACTGAAGAGAACCGCCATGGCGTCCCGACGCGAGAAGATCGAAGCGATGCTGGCCGATGACCCCAGCGACCAATTTCTGCGTTATAGTCTGGCGATGGAGCTCGACAAAGAAGGCGACCATGATCGCAGCCTGGATCAGTTGACCGAACTGATCGAAGGCGACCCGCCTCATGTACCTTCGTTCTTCATGGCGGGCCAGCAGCTCACCCGGATTGGTCGCATCGATAAGGCCCGCGACGTGCTGCGCGTCGGCATTGAAGTCGCCCGCCAGCAAGGCGACGCCCACGCCGCCGGCGAGATGAGCGAGTTCCTGTCTTCGCTGGGGGCGCTCGGAGAGTAGAGGGCATCACCCAGAGTCTGCGAACAGGCAAAGAAACGCCCAGGCAGATTCACGACATGTTCGCCACTTCTTCTTTGATGCGTTCCCAAAGTCCCGGCGCGATATCGTGTGGCAGCTCGCGAAAGTGCTCCTTGAGCACGCGATCCGGATCCTCGCCAAAGTAAACCGCTGCGGCACCGCAACTGATCGACGGCGAACGACTCAGGCCGGCGCTACAGCAGACCAATGTGGGAACTCCCTCACGCAACAATGTCACCACGGTTTGCAGTGCAAGGCGGAATGCCGCGGCTCCGTTCTCCGCAGAATCGACGAGCGGAATACGAATGTAGGTGAAGTCTCGCGGCGGTTGTGCTGGCGGCTCATTCACGGCGAGGTCCACCACTGCCGCGACTTGGTTCGAGAGCTCGGCGCGCCATGGCCGAAGGTCGTGGGCGTTGCCAACCCATAGTTCGTTGGCGAGCACGTCACGCATCCTTGAGTCCTCGTAGGTAGCTACTTCTTGCACGCCTCGGCCACTGCGCAGCTTGCGCAGGAGCTACATCCCCCCTGCCCTTTTGCTTCCTCGGTCCCGCAGCCGGGACCGCAGCCTTCGAGCAGTGTGTTGGTGAACTTTCGGAACTGGACGGTCGCTTCGTAGGTTTCGGCCAGCTCGGCGGTCAGGGCGTCGACATCCGGGGTGACCTCTCCCAGAAAGTAGAAGTACAGCCCCTGCCCGTCCATTAGCAGTTCGACGTCCATCAGGGCCACTGGCAGTCGGCGATCTTCCAACAGCTTGTTGCACTCGGCGAATGCCTCGTCGCGGCGGCGTTCCATCCGCTCGGCTAGCATTTCGTCCTCGACCGTCATCAGCCGCAGGAGTTCTCCGTCTGCTCCAGCCGCATCCTGCCAACCGCTGGGCTCGGCAAGCACCTCGCCCGCCTCGACGCCGCGGACGGTCCGCACCACCACTCGGCGGCCACGGGGGTAGATGGCCCCGTCAGGCGAGCGAAATTGCCCCACGAGGCCCATGGCGCCAACACGAACTAAATGACTCGACATACGGTATCTCGACCCGACCATTGGGTGGTCGGCAGGGAATATAGTGGGTGAACTCTTCATTGTGACCCGCCCCGCACACTGTGGGCAAGGGCAAATGGCTGGCTCCCTTGCTTCGATGCGGCCGGGTGTCGATACTGGCAGGACGCTCTATTTCGCGAAAGGATGGACTGATTACGATGACCCGCACTGCCACCCCTGCCTTGTCCCCGGCCACTTCTCAGTGGCACGAATTTGCCGATCGCGTACTGGCCGGCGAGACACTCTCTGCCGCCGAGGCCGAGAGCATACTCACCGCACCCGATTCCGAGTTGCTCAGCGTGTTGGACGCGGCCTACCGCGTGCGACAGCACTACTTTGGCAACCAGGTGCAGTTGTACCTGCTGATGAATGCCAAAAGCGGCCTGTGCCCCGAGGATTGCCAGTACTGCTCGCAGTCGAAGGTCTCTGAAGCAGAGATTCCCAAGTACAACATCCTGAGTCGCGACAAGCTGATGGACGGTGCCAAGGTGGCTGCCGAGCGTCAGGCCAAAACCTACTGCATCGTCATCTCGGCCCGCGGTCCCAACGAGCGCGAAATGCAGGCGGTCGAGCAGATCGTGCCGGAGATCAAGAGCAAGTACGATCTGAAGATCTGTGCCAGCATGGGGCTGCTTACCTCGCAGCAGGCCGACCGACTCGCGGCCTGCGGCGTCGACCGGGTGAATCACAACCTGAACACCGGCGAGGACTACTACGCCGATATCTGCACCACGCACGGGTACTCCGACCGCGTCGATACTCTGAAGGCCGTTCGTTCGGCCGGCATGGAAATGTGCAGCGGTGGCATCATCGGCATGGGGGAAAAGCCCTCGGACCTGGTGCAAATGGCCATCGAGCTTCGCGAATTGGGCGTCCATTCGATTCCGGTGAACTTCCTCAATGCGATCGAGGGCACCCCGCTCGAGGGCAAGGACACCCTGACCCCGCAGCGGTGCCTGAAGGCCCTGGCGATGTTCCGCCTGGTTTGTCCCGATCGCGAGATCCGCATCGCGGGCGGCCGCGAGATCCATCTTCGCAGCTTGCAGCCGCTGGGGCTGTACGCTGCCAACTCGATCTTCGTCGGCGACTACCTGACCACCCAGGGGCAGACCCCCGACGCCGACTACCAGATGATTCGCGACCTGGGCTTCGAGGTTGTCGAAGCGGCCGAAGCACAGCGCTGCTAGCATCGCTCGCATTTTGCCTCGCTTAGCTATCCGGAAAATCCGTTGCGATTCTCTCAACTCGCATTCGCCTTGCTGCCGATACCCCTTCGATAGCAGGCGAACTGTTGCGGCACATGCTGTCAGATCGCCCGTGAGTTTGGCCCCCCGGCAAGCTACGCAAGGAAGCGATCATGCACCGCCCTACGCTGACGATTATCACTCTCATCGCCGCCCTCGCCGTCGGTCCGATGCAGGCCATGGCCGAGCAACCTTCGCTGAGCAGTCGGCTCTCCAAGCTGCGTCAAAGCTGGTCGGGTGAGGAAGATTCGCAGCAGCCGGTGCAGCAAACGGCCCATGCCGAACCCGCCAAGCGGGGCATCGCTGGCGACCTGTTCCACATGCTCGGCGGTAAACCCAGCGACGCCCAGGCGCCGCGTGTTGCCAGCCGGCCGACCGATGCTCTGCCGCCACCACCGACGCAGCGGGCTGGCAGTGTATTGAGCAAGCCGCAGGAATCTCCTGCTGGCTCCTACGACATCTTCACCGCTCTGGGGGGGAAGACCGGCTCGCAGCCCACGCCGACGCTCGCGCCGCAGCCCACCGAGGCACCTGCCAAGTTGGCTTCGCGCCCCACTGGCACTCCGCGCCGTCGTTCGACCGGCGACGTGGCGCTCGACCTGATTGGCACCACGGCCCCTTCGAGCGACACCTCGGGGGTCGGTCAGCGCCAAGAGCAAGCTCCTTTGGTCACAAAGTCCCTCGACGAGTTGGAGGAGACTCCGGTGACTGGACCCTCCTTCGGCGCGGAGGACAACCTGCTCGAACCTTCGACCAACGCTGGATTCTCCTCGGCCGCCGATGCCGCCGAGTTGGCCGCGTTGCCACAGACCACGCTGCCGGAACCCACGGCGCCGGTGAGCGACATGCCGCAGGCTGCCCCGATCGAGCCAACTCCCACTGCCGAAGTCGAGTCGCCTAGCTTCGAAAAGGCTACCGAGCAGAATGAAACTGCCGACGAAATGACGCTGGCTCCCGCCACCGATCGCTCCGACTCGATGATGCTCGACTGGAGTGCTGCCCCCGAAGCTTCGTTGAAGCAGGAAACCCCTAAGCCCGCTGCTACGAAACCAGTCGAGGCACAGCAGCCAGCCACCGAAGTGACCAGTTCGCCGACGGCCGAGCGCGCGTTCGGCGGCGAGGCCACGGCTACGGTGTCCGACCACGGTGAGCAGGATGTCTGGATTTCCACTCCCGCGAACAACGCATCTTCCTTCTCCGCTGGTTCTGCCAGCGAGAACTTGCTTGTCAGCGAGCAACTGCCGCAAATCATCTCCCGCGTCAGCGGTCCCAAGACCATCCTGATCGGCCGCGAAGCCAAGTATCAGGTCACCATCCAAAACCGCGGCAACGCGGCGGCCAATCAGCTCTCCACCGAGATCGTCGCTCCTGCCTGGGCCGACGTCGTGCACGTGACCGCTTCGGCGGGGGCCGTGCAGCGGCCCACCAATCAGGCGGGTGGAACCACGTTGCGATGGGACGTCAGCAGCCTGCAGGCCGGTCGTAGCCAGACGCTCGACGTGGTGCTGGTACCCAAGACCAGCCAGCCGCTCAGCCTGGGTGTCAGTTGGCACCATGCTCCGGTGGCCGCCACCACCATGGTAGAGGTGCAAGAGCCCAAACTCGCCATGTCCATCAGCGGTCCGAACGAAGTGTTCTTTGGTCGTCCGCAAACCTATCGCCTTTCGATTAACAATCCCGGCACCGGGCCGGCCGAGAACATTGTGGTTCAGTTGATGCCTCCGGGCGGAAGCCAGGCTGTCAGCAGCTACCGCATCGACCGCCTTGGTGCGGGCGAAGCGAAATCGGTGGACATCGAAATCACTGCTCGCGATCCTGGCGAACTCGCCATCAAGGCCGTGGCCGCGGCGGATGGCAACCTGCGAACCGAAACCGCGCAGCAGATCTTCTGTCGCCAGGCCGAATTGAACGTCGACTGGCGTGGTCCCGAGCGTAAGTACGCCGGCACTGAAGCTACGTACTACTTCCGTGTGCGTAACCCCGGCACCGCCTCGGCCGACCAGGTCGTGTTCGATGTAAACCTGCCCGCCGGATTCGAGTTCCGCGCGGCCAGCGATGGTCACCAGTTCGACGCCGCTTCGCAGCGTGTGATCTGGAAAATCGGCACGCTCCGTCCGGGCGACGACTGTTACCTCGAACTCCGCGGCATCGTGAATCAGGCCGGCCAGAACGAGTTCCGTTTCGCCGCGGTGAACAGTCAGGGCGACGTTCGTGACGCTTCGGCTGCTTCCACCAACGTGGTGGCCCTGGCCGACTTGAAGCTCGATGTTACCGATCCCAAGGGTCCTGTGCCCGTTGGATCAAATGTTGTGTACGACATCACCGTCACCAACCGTGGCCGCAGTACCGCCTCAGAGGTGAACATCGTGGGCCTGTTCTCCGAAGGTATCGAACCGGTTTCCGCCGACGGTGCCGAGGCCACCATCGCCGATGGCCGGGTTGGCTTCCACACCATCAGCTCGCTGCCGGCGGGCCAGCAGGTGAAGCTGAAGATTCGTGCCCGGGCCCAGTCGGCCGGCACGCATCTGTTCCGCGCCGAAGTGCTGTGCCGGGACCTCGATATCAAGCTGGCGGCCGAAGAGACCACTCGCTTCTTCGAGGACGAGTCGACCACCGCAGCGGATGGTGCACCGCTGAACTCGGCCTCGCGTGCGGCCCGGTTTGAGTAAACCGTAGTAGCCGGCGTCGCCGGAGTTTTGCCGCAGTAAGGCAGTAATGTCGCAGTGGTGCGGCCAAAACGATTCACTGCGACAAAACTCCTCGCATCACTACCTGCGACAAAACCGCAAGCCCTTTAGCGGCAGGCACTTACGGCGAGCGTCATGCCGGAAGTGCCGCAGGTTGTTGCCCGCAGGTGCGACAAAACCCCATCGGTGCGACAGAACTCTCGATCGCGGCCTGTGCAGTGCGAGGTCTATGAACCGAGCCCTCTGGTTCAAGCCTCTGGCCAAGGGCTTACGGCCCAGAGCCAACAGCCAACTCAAGTTGCCAAAGAGCCACGGCCGTTACAGCACGCCGCACTTCCATTGGACCAGACCGCCGCGCGATTTCAACGGCGATTTCCTTACACACGCGGTTTCGTGGTTTCGGTGCAGAACTACGATGTGGCGCGAAAGCAGGTAGCCGGATTCGCCAGAATTCGGACCGACGTTCACTTGCAGTCGCCGCGTTTTGGACACGAAGAGATGCAGAAAGCAGAGCAGGCAAGTCCACAGCCATCCATCGGGGGAGTGCTACCGTATTTGGCTGCCGGACTGTGTAGCGACTATACTTCAGCTGGAGTGTAAACGGAGCGCGGCGAGTAGTGGTACGGGAGCCAGGGCAAGCACTATGGTCGACCAACAAGTGAACGTCAGCAAGGCAGTGCAGTTCTTGCCTCGCACGGTCATCGTGTTGGGCGTCGTGCTATGGCTGCTGCTCTCTGTCGTGGCATGCTGGGGTGAAATCGCTCAAAATCAGTACCCGCCTGCGGTGCTTCTGTTTGGAATCGGATTAACATCCGCGGCAATGGCTATTGTCTCTGCATGGTGCATGTTTCTGGTCGCGTTAGTAGTAAACGCCATCATTCCAGTGCGCCGCCGCTTGTTCAAACTGGACATCATCTACGGGACGGTATCGCTGGCTGTCCTCACTGCAATCGGGCTATGGTCCGTGTGCTACATGGACTCCTAGGTCTTCGGTGACAACCACGGTTTTATGACCAATTGGCAACGACCCCAGTGGCGAAAACTACCCATCCCACTGCGGAACATCGACGCAGTTTATGGGCGTGACAGTTACGACAACGCCGGCGATGACCTGATCTATTTCTTGCGATCCGTGTCTGAGTATCCCAACAAGTACCGCTATCGCTTTGCTATCGACATCACGCATACCGATTCCTGGTACCACGTTATGGAATTCGAGATCGAGGGAATGTCGGATGGCGCCTACGAGCGACTTGTTGAGAAGGTTGTAGCGGCGGGGTTGTTCGATTCGGCAAAGACGTAAGTGCCGACAGCGCTAGACGACGTGGCCATCTGGTCGACCCGTCGGTGAAATGGATGCGACGTAGCGAAGCTGGGCGTGGCAGCCGTGAACCCTTATGATCGGGCGTGCAACTCGGCATTTGTCCGACTACCCTAGGCATGACAAGTATGAGATGCAGCGATCGTTATCTAAAAATCCAGTTGGTGTACTCCGCCTGCATTGCCATTGGTTGCTGCTGCGGTTCGGGCACGCTACTTGCCCAAGACTTCCCCCACGTCCCCGGCACGGTGATTCATCACTCGCCCGCCAGTTCGGGCCTTTACATCGGCTCGCCCAGTATTGCGCAGTTGCCGGATGGGGTGTTAGTGGCGTCGCATGACGAGTTTGGGCCGAAGTCCGCCGAGCACCTATCGGCGACGACGCGGGTTTACTCGTCTACCGACGGTGGTGAGCACTGGGAGCCGATCGCGAAGATCGAGGGGCAGTTCTGGTGGACCCTATTCGCACACTACGGTGCGCTCTACCTGATCGGCACCAACAGGCATCACGGAAATATCATCCTTCGCCGATCCGACGACGGCGGCGTAACTTGGACCACCCCGGACGATGCGTCGACCGGCTTGCTGGCCGAGGGCGAGTACCACTGTGCGCTGCAGCCTACGCCCAGGCCGCAGAAGAGCGAGTCGTGCCCGAGTAGCAGGCCTGTCGGATCGGCCCCGACGTTGCCCGGATCTGGCCGAGATCGGTAGAGACATTCAGCCAAATGCTAACGATGTATCTCAAAGCGTGTTTTGTGATCGCGTTGATTGCAGTCGTGGAGATGCTGCATGGCGTTTGGAGAGTACGGGTCCTGAATCCGCGTTTTGGCGACCGCAAGGCCCGCCAGTTGGGGCTGATCTCTGGCAGCGCCTTGATCCTCCTCATCGCCTGGTTGACGACACCTTGGATGGGGCTATCCAGTGCGGCCGACTGTTGGGTGGTTGGGCTGCTGTGGGTGGCTGTGATGTTGGCCTTCGATGTTGCCGTTGGCCGGTTGCTGTTCAAGATGAAGTGGCAGCGCATCTTACGCGACTTCGACCCGCGACAAGGTGGCTATATGGCCCTGGGCATGCTGTTCGTCTTGCTCGCCCCATTCTTAGCTGCCTGGCTGCACGGATTTCGTGGTTGGTGACGAGTCGCAGCCGGCAAAGTCCAGTCTGAATGCAGGTGCCGATAGACGGGGTAGAAAGAGCATCGGCTCCCAGGCCCCGATAGCCCAAACGCTGGGGGTTGGCCGCTCGTACGGCCTTCGAAGCGGCATGTCTCACCCTTGGTCGGTCTGCAGGGCATCCACGCCAGGGGGCGGCGCCGGATTGTCGCGTACGGTCACTTCTTCTTGTGTGCCACAGCCAAGGGGGATGGAAAGCACGAGCACCGCGAAAGCAAAGCGTAGAATGTTTATAGTCATTGTCTCCAGGGAGATAGCCGCAGGCGGATTGTGTGGCGAAGCGCGATTGCGCCTCGCACGAGTTGCTATTTGCCCACAATAGGGTCGTAGCCATTGATGGGCGCCGGTGCGTTTCCAGAGTTCCACGAAGTGGTAGCGTGACGATCCGACCCAGGTTGTACGGATCGCCGGGCAGGTATCCGCAGCCTACGAAAGTGCGTCCGTCGGCTGATATGGCGACAGTCCGATTGAAGTTGTAGTCGCAGCCGGCTGCGACGACCATCGCAGTTGCATCGCGTGCGCGACGAACTGCTGGCAGCCGCTCCTGCGACGACATCGAACAGTTCGGACGATTCGCTGGTACCTATCGGTCGCTGGTTGGCGAACCTCCGTCCGAAACCTTGCGGCGCGCCGAGTCTGCAAAATATCTTCGTCGACCTGATCGCCTGACGCGGGGCCGACTGGCCAAGACGCTTAGCGCGTGATGACCACCGTGCTCGACGGATACGGATACCATGCGAACGGACGGCCACCCGGCATCTGATAGCGGGGGCTCGGTACGCCCGAGAAGGGAACCGCGTTGGCCAGCGGGCGCGATGCACTCATGCCGTACCACTTCATCGACTCCATGCGGGCCATGCGTTGAAAGGCGCGCATCTGGGCTTTTTGCTGGATGATCATCCGCGGGGTCACGGGCTGCGGCGAAGTGTTCTCGCCGTACCAACTCGACGACTCTTCTACCATTTGACTCTCGGACGAAATCGCGTCGCCAAACTGCTGGGCGGCGGCGGGGACGGCGGCCAGGCTGACGAGCGACAGGGCCAGGGTGCGGGCAAGGATATTCATGCTGGTCAGTCTCGCAGTTGGGGGGACTCGGCGGAGGTGCTGCCGGTGGCCAGCGGGCCAACCCGACCGCACGCGCAGGGTAATTGAGAGCTTCGCGTATTCAATACTACGCTTCCATAGCACGCTCTACTGCCAGATTCGGCCAATTGATACTCAATTCCTCAGTTTCGTCCGCTGGCCGTTACGATCCGCATTTTGAGGGGCCGGACGTGCGGGTTAGGTAAGCTGCGAAGGCAAAAACCCTTGCCTCCGGGCGTTTCCCCGGCGCTTTGCGGCTGCTACCATAGAGCCTGTGTCGAACTGGACTCGCGCATCGTTTCGCCAGATCTTGCCCAGGCGGTTCAAGATTGAGGCTCGGCGAGCGAACACGATACTAGGTGAAGCCAGCACTTGACATTGCTGCCGGATCGGTCGGTGCCTGGCGCCTGACCGAACTTGACCAACTTGACCCCCGGTAAGGGGCCCCATATCGGGGACCGATCCTTCTGACAGGAGAATTGAACGATGAAGAAACTTGGAATGTTCTTGATGATGCTGACCGTCGTTGGTTACACCATCGGCTGCAGCAAACCCGAAACGACCCCGTCGACGGATGACACCACTCCTCCGGCCGCTGGCACGGGCGATTCGGACGCTGCTCCTCCCGCTGAGCCGGCTGAATAAAAAGGCAGAGCTACTCTCAGCGATGAGATTGAAACCAAAGCCCAGGCGGAGTTTGCTTCGCCTGGGCTTTTTTCGTAGGCGGAATGCTTGTTCGACTGCCGCCACGTATAAAGTAGCTTTACTCACGCACTGCACGGCGTAAGTACTTCACGAGCCGCAGAGGTGCGACACGCTAGGCCGCGCGTCGTGCAATGTACGCTGCTGGTTGTGTCATCAGTTCGCGGGTCAAGCGTAACGTGACATGTTCAATGGCATGTTGCACTACATGCTCCATGGTTTGCGAGGCGAGCAACTCCGTAGCAAAAGCCGAGTGCCGCGCTTGCACGGCCACCGCTTTACGTGCCCGAGCTCGTACGTAACCCCGCGCTTCGCTGAGCTGCATCGTATCGAGATGGTTGTCGAGTCGAGCACGCACCGTCGGCAAGCTGGCCTCGGCCAGCCAGCGAATCCGCTCCTCTAGTTCCACGGACGACAGCGAGGGGCGCCAGCCCATTCGACGTGCAAGATCCCAGATTCCGAGCATGACTAACGCCTTGGTTCAGGTAGCTTGGTGGAGAGCAAAACCGTTAGCCAAGATCGTGATAAGGCCCACGCCAGCTTGACCCATGCGGCGGCTGGGTGTCTTAAATTGCCAGACTGCGATACCACCTGCAGCCGGCCATTCGCCCACAATCGCCCCGGCCGAGTGCGAACCCGCGGGGCTAAGTCGTTGTCCTATAAGGCGTTTGCGAGAAATTGCGCCTACCTGCAGGGGTTGACCTCCACCGCAGGATTGCGTAATTTTTGTCAAAGGTGACGGTTGCAGCGACCGATACTTTTATTGTTGCCCGCCGCACATGGCAATTGGCGAGCGACCACAAAACTCAAGGCGTCGTAGCCAAGTGGCTAAGGCATCGGATTGCAAATCCGACATCCCCGGTTCGAATCCGGGCGACGCCTCTTTCTTGACCCTCGAGAAGCATCGGTTTTCTCGAGGGTCTTTTATTGCGCCGGCATCATCAAGATGCCGAGTGATCGTCGGTGCGCGGCCGCTATCAGTTCCGGCGGCAGTTCGCAGCCGATGGAGCGTTCCGACGGTTGGTGGCTGGAGGCCCAGCACGCGGTGAGGTTCACATCTGTGCTTTCCCATCCGCTGACATTCATTCGGGGGAGTCCGACCTACCGGCATGCCATCTTTCGGACTTTATTCCGTCCTGCCTGGAGGTCGACCCCAGGGAACAGGTTCGGTAGATTTCGCCCTTTTTCTGTGCTTGGGGAGCTGCTTTGGGCCCCAGGAGCGGGTGGTAGATTTCCTGCAATTTCCAGTGAATTGGGGCTCGCCGTCGCGGAGCCGGAGGATTTGGTCAAAAAGGCAATTTGGTCGACAGATAGCCGCACTCTGATTAGCATGGACTTTGATTCTAGGAACACCTGAATATGCCTTCCCCCCTGCCCTGCAGACGCTGTTTGACGTCTACGCAGCTTCCCTCCTGATGGCCCCCAGATCATCGATGAAGTACTACTTTTGCCTTGTTTTTGCGCTTTGCTGGTCATCGCCGGTGTCCGCCGCTTACCTGCTGGGGGTCGCCTCGCCTTACGACGCTATGTCGGGGGACTACGGGCCCAGCGAGTTGTTCCGCATGGAGGTGGATGGCTCGTCTTACCAATCGCTGGGCATGTTACAGGCGGACGGAGCTGACGGGGATTTTGACGCAATAGCCGCTTCGCCCGAGCACGGAATCCTCGCTTTTCTGAGGACGGACGCAGGATCTCGCCCTGTCCGCGTGAACCCACTGGATGCGACGGCTGATGTGCTGGGGCCTCCGCTTTTCGGGAGTGAGATTCGCGGAGCAACGTTTCGTAGCAATGGAACTCTGTGGGCTGTCGATGTTCAGGCGGACCAACTTGTGGAAGTACAACCCATGACGGGGGAAGAATTGCAGTTTATTGGCCTTTCGTTCGAAGGGAGCGGTTTCGACGCATCGCAAAACGTGGATCTTGTCGAGGATTTCTCGGGCCAGATGCTATTGGTAAGTGATTCTCAGATGTACGAAGTGGATCTCACCACAGGAGCGCTGACCGAGCGTTTTGCGGATACCCAAAACGAGCTATCGGGCACGACTCCTCCGCTCTTGGTAGGAGCGGCGATGGGATTTGTGGGATCGGAGTCGTTGATCGGGTTGGATGTCGCCGGTGGCGCGAGTGATGACTTTTACGCTTACGATCTAGAGAACACTTTTCAGCGTACTCTGCTGTTGGGAAGTCAGTCTGCCACCGATTTCGAGGTGGGAGACCTGACACTGGTGGAGGAGCCTGTGAGCAGTGGTGACTACAACGGTGACGGGGTGGTGGATCTCGCCGACTATACCGTATGGCGAAATACGCTGGGATCGACATCGAACCTAGCCGCCAACGGTAACGATTCCGGCACAAGCATGAATGTGATCGATGCGGCAGATTACCTCGTCTGGAAGAACAATTTTGGCTCTGAAGTCGAGCTGGGGACGATCACAGCCGGAACCCAGTCGGTGCCCGAACCTGGTACCTGCCTGGGCGCATTGAGTTGCTTGGGGCTGCTCGTTATGTGGCGGCCAGCACGGCGTTCGCTCGCTATCTAGACCGACTTCCTACCGCTGCATGAGTTAGTGGCACGCGTTGCTCTGTAAGCGATTTCAACGGCCTGCGGCGGCTGGTGTCGAAGTTATGCTTCTGACCCCGTGCTGCAAGCCAGCGCCGGGCCAGTATGCCAAATCCCGGAATGCTCCTAGTACTTTTGTGCAACCGAGACTCCCCAGTGGCGTTCGCCCATCGCCCTGGCTTTTGGGGTGAATTCTGAGACCGCGTTAGGAAGTTTCGTTTGGCAACAGGACCCGTCCCGTCAGCGGGGCCATTCGTACCACCGCTCGCGAGGGAGCCTCGGGCAAAGGCTCCTATCAAATTGCTTTGTGGCGACGTCGACCTGCGAGAAGCATGATGGGACGTTAATCGCTCATGAAGCACCATTCAGACTCATGCGCCCCGACCGATGGCCACGTCTAGAAAGGGCATTCTTTCGAACATCAGGTCTTTCAAACCACCATAGTTTCGACTCGTCTGCACGGCCACAATCGCCATGGACTCTAGCAATTCAGGCGCGGATTGTTTGCCCAAGAACTGACGCCACCCCTGGTTAATGCTCGTCTCGAAGCACATTGTCGCCTACGCTGATCAGCGTTCTCGTTTGGGGACTTCATCGAAGTAGCGGCGGCTCGGACGGGTTGAAGAGTCGCATGGAGTTGCAGGCAAGGTTGTTTCCTAATCTGGAAAGCCGGCCCTGGAGGATCTACAAACTCACCGAGCCGAGTTACAGCAATGCGGAAACAAGCGAAGTATCTGCACAAGAAGGACTCATCGAGTAAGCCGCCAGGCAGCTTGCTCCAATTCGTCGTGGCCCCGCGCCGCCGCCATCGGGGGTGGTGACTTGAGTCCAGCGAAGGCCAGATCGATCGGGCGGAAGTCGAGGCAGGAAGATGCAGGTACTCGAATCTGACTCTGATCGCACCTGTCGCTTCTCAGAGGCTCGCTCGTTAGTAGCAGGCGGAGTTGGCGAGACTGCCCGAGTGTTCGGGGTGAAGCGTCGGCATCTGCTGCAATCAGGCGTGGCCGGACTGGCTCGCGCAGATTTGCAGGCAATCGATGGCCAGCGGCCCGTGAGGCTGTTTGCTCTTCGTGAGCCGACAATGCCGCTTTTGTAGCGTGGCTGTAAGAGGCCTTAGCTACGGCTCCCTAGACGCAAAGCACCAGAGTCACGAGGGAGGGACGCCTCGGAGGACATCCCCCTGCACCATCGGCGAACATCAGGCGATGTGTGGCGGATAACGTTGCCTGGCCGGGCGAGCCTACAGCGGGGCCACGTTGGGCCAGCCAATTCAGCAACGTGACTCTCTTCTGTGGCCAGAATGGGCTCCAGACCGTCTATAAAGGGCCCATTTGCTGGAAGATGATCTGCGCCGAAGCAGGTCCTCGAGAGGCTCTTCCCAAGGTGTGGCAGCAGTCGCTCGGGCTGCTCCGCCCGCCCTGGCTTGGATAAGCACCGCGCCACGACAGGGGGCGACATCGGAGGGCTATTTGAGTGGCTACAAGGTGTTCAGGACTGGCCGTGCTCAGACAAAGCCTAAATGAGATAAGTGTGCTCGCCCCGATCTTTATCCAAAACCGGGGCCGCAGATTCAACCAACTGGCGAAGGGAGCTTGCGTGCCTTGCTTTCCAAAGCAAGGAAGCCAGGCACTCCACGGCGATCGAGCAGCATGCCATTGGGAGAACGCGCTGCTGCCCACTCATGAAGGGCCAAGTCGCTTAAGCGGCCTGGAGGCGAGCTGTATCACTCACCGAGCCGCAAGAGTCTGTTGCCGCAGCACCGCCATGGTGCCTGAGCCGCACTCGAGACACAGGGCTTAAGCAATGGTGCGGAGCAGCTGAGCACAGCCGTCCGCACCTGCAAAGATGTACTAGGACTTCCTGGAAGTCTGGAACGCCAGGGCAATGCAACCTCCGGCGACCGAGAGCCATACGAGCACGCTTCCAGCCTCGGGAACGGCTTGCATCGAGGGGTGACGGATCAACTGATCCTGAGCATCGATGGAGTATTCGCCGTTGCCATCTTTCGACAGCAGGTTCAGGACGTAGACGTCCCCCGTGCCACTCCAGACGCCGTTGGTAACATCGTTATTGAATTCGGTTTCCCAGCCAGCGACCTTACCGTCGTAGGTGTCGTACCAGCCGCCATTGACGCCACCAATCTCAGCGGGGGTGTACCCCATCGCTTCCCAGATGGCGAGCTGCAGTTCGTTGGCTTGAAAACTGGCCGCGCTGTAGTCGGACTGGCCGTAAGCATTCGAAAAGTCGAAGTTCGACAGCGCGGGGCCGGAGCCCTCGACGCCATTCAAGTAACGATCGTAAAGCCACGCTGCAAACGACGTCAGCGAACGGCTACCGCTGCCGAGTGTGGTCGTTGCGTAGGCGTCGGCCACTTTGTAATCGCTGTTGAAGTTGACAAACTCTTCCAGCTGGACACAGAACGTATCGGTGACTTTGTTACCGGACTCATCGTCCAAATAGAAAATGCCGCCAGGAGAGCCCGGAGCATTGTCGAGACCGACGATGTCTCCAGTCTGAATCGAAGCCGTGGCGTTGGCAGCAAAGAAAACGGCCAGCAGGCACGTAGTACCTACAAGTGCTAGCTGTGTATAGGCACGTTGGCCGAAGTGTTGTCTCATCATAGCTAAAGTTCCCCAATGTAGTGCCTTGGTCCCCAACATTCCGTCCCCATTATGCACGGTTGAGCTGCACTTTCATAGCGGTAATTCACAATATAACGGTGGAATTTTGGTACGGATTGCCCACGGGGATCTGCGGTTAGACGCACTCCCCCGTGGGAGGGGCACCGCAATTCAGAATCTTAGCCACTTTGTCCGGCTTCCCCCGCAAAGCCAGGGGGCCTATTTCTTGTTCCCGGGCACATCAGGCAGCGAGAGCTACCTCCCGGCCGCCTTACGTGTCGCCGCGTCTGCGGAGTCGGTGCATGGCCCACAGGCTGAAGGCAGCCCAGGTGAAGCTTACGGGGGATTCTGGGACGGCAGACGTAGCCGCGCCCGCCGATTCGCGGCGACCCAAGTGATTGCGCCAAATCGTGTAATCCGCAAGATCCACCACGCGATCGCCATTGCCATCGGCAGCAAGGTCAGTTGTCGAACCGAACGTGTGCTTCCAGATTTCGTAGTCGCTCAAATCGACCAGTCCATTGTCATCGTAGTCACCAGGCAGCACCGGGATGATGTAGTCGACCTTGTAACTGCGGCCACCGATGATTTGGGCCGGGGCCGAAAATGAAGCGAATCCACCGCCAGTGAACTCCACCGAGTAGAATCCATTCTCGTTGATGGGAATCGAATAGGCGCCCGAATCGGAGCTGATCGCATAGTAAGGGGATTCGTCGATATCCACCCGAACACCGGGCCGGCCCTCTCCTAGATCATAGAAGTTATTGCCATTGATGTCCTCGTAGACGACGCCGGTCACAAAGGCAACGTTGCCGGGGTCCCCAAAGTCTTGTGTCACGATCTGAGGTCCTACCGATGTTCCCCCGCTGAGCATATCCACTACGCCGACACCAATCTCTTTGAAACTGTCGTTGTGGATATTGGCACGATGGCCGGCGCCATTCTGCATGCCTTGCCCTGTGAAGTCGGGATTGTAGTAGCCAAAGTCGGGGTTCACCGTATCGCCCCAATCGACATCGAAAGCGGCGTGCCCATGAGCGACGGATTCTGCAAACGCGAAGACATTCTCCGCGGCACCGCCAACGTATCCCACTTTTGCCAAACGGGTGGCCAGGCCACCGCCGGGCTCCAGCGGCGATGGTGGGTTGGGAGAATTTTCGTGACCTTGAAAGCCGTTGAGATACATGTCCTCGGTGTGCAAGTCGGCGGCCAGCAGAAGCTTGGAATTGAACGAGAGTGGCTGGGCGAACTGCGGCAGGTAGCCGTCACTTACCGAAGTCTCGAACTGGTCGATGATATGCTGGGGATTGATCCCCCTCGTCGTGTATGCCGCAACGGTCGCGGCATCGGACTCGTTGGCCAGTCGGGATGCCTCGGTGATCGCGTCCGCACGAGAGCGATTGATGAACTCGAGATAGAGTTGCTCTTCGGCCGATGGGTTCCCCACGGAGTATTGGATCTTCTCAAACTCAGCCCCGACCTGAATGTCGTCGACGCGCCAGCCAACAGCCGTCTCGTTGTTCGTGTAGGCGCTTCCCCCCAGATAGTCGTAGACGAAGCGGAGCTTTATCTCTTGGTGGGCGTAGCTGCTCAGATCGACCTGGCGGAGAGCGAAGGAGCCTTCGCCCGCAGTCCAATCCCCCGCTTGAGAGTAGATGGTCGACGGCCAAGTCGACCCCCCCTCCGCGGATAACTGAACTCGGGCAACCTGACTGTCGGTAGCCCAGCTTAGCCTACTGAGAAAGAACAGTTGCGTGCCCGGTAGAACAGAAATCTCTTCGTCGATCTCGAACCAATTTGACTCGAAGCTGGGATTGGCGAGGTGAAACGCATTTTCACCGCTGGCAACCACGTCCGACTGAATTAAGCTGTACGACGCGCTGGTGCCATCACGCAGGTAGGCGGTCCCATTCTCTGCTCCCTCCATCCATAGTGTTTGTGCATGAACGGGGTAGGCAAACAACAGAAGCGTCGCTGCTCTTGCAAACAGAAAGCGAATACGTACGGGCGTGTTCAATGCGGGATGCCGATCTCAGAGTAGTATGCCTTACTTCGTGCGCAACCTAAAATGCTAAGATTGTGGGTTTTTTGTCAACCACCCGATGAAGGGGGGATGGGTTTGGTCCACGTGGTACTGCTTTCGGGGCAGTCTGCTGTCCGCTTGCAGACGCATGGAGGGACGCTCGGTCCGTTCGGACAACCGACGAGATCGCCCTCTGGTGAGCAAGGTTCGGCCAAGCGGTTGAGGAGAACCGAAGCCACTAGTGTGTTTTTATCGTTGGTACACCGGTTTGTCTTTTGGTGTGGACCCGTGTGGTGTCGGCCCGCCTTGGACGGGGAGCAAGTCCACCGCTTCGGCCTCTGCGAGCGTTTGGACATCGCTTGATGGGTGAGCTGGAGTGCTCAAACGTGATCGCTTACGAATCGACGGAGCGCTGTCGATTCTTGGCCAAGCAGTGACGTGTCGCTTCACGTTCTCTCCACAGCAAACCGGGCAGCGCAACGGCATCGCGGAAGTATCGCCCAGTGAGTCGGCGGGGATCTTGCAGTAAACGGAACATCCACTCCAGATGGCATTTCTGCATCCACCGCGGTGCTCGAATCTGCTCGCCTGCCAGGAAGTCGATGGTCGCGCCAGCAGCGATGGCTACCGGACACGCCAGCTGGAGGTGGTGTTCAGCAAGCCATAGCTCCTGTTTGGGGGCCCCCAGCCCCACGACCACGACGTCGGGCCCCGACTCTGCAACCAAATCGATGATCCGCTGGTTCTCTGCAGCGACATGCTCGAAGCCAAGGGGTGGGGCATGGCACCCGACTATCTCCACCTTGGGGTAGCGCTTATGCACTCGCTCGGTAGCTCTTTCAGCAACGCCTGGCATGCCGCCCAGAAGAAAGACGCGAAGCCCTCCCCATTCTTCGGCCGAACCCAAAATGGCAGGGATCAGGTCCGACCCGGCAACACGTTCGGGTAGTGGCTTGGCAAACAGCCGCGAGCCGACCACGAGTGGCCAGCCGTCTGCCAGTACGAGTGAGGCGTTGTGGTAGGCTGCCTGCAAGGATTGGTTTGCCCGCAACTGCACGACATGGTCGAGGTTGGGAGTGACGACGTAGCGGCACGTGTCAGAAGCTTGGACCCAGTCGCGTATGACGCCCAGGGTCTCGTCCAGGGAGACAGCATCAATCTGGATGCCAAACAGATCTATCCTGGCTGTTGGCATAGTGGCTGTTTCAACCCGACGCTTGCGGTGAAATAGTCGCGGCACTCGGCATTCGGCCTGCAGTGAATCGCGTCACTCAAGTGGTCAGTATAATTACGCGACTCGCCGATGTGATAGCCAGCGCCACTGGCCAACAAAAAGAGCCGGCGAGGAAAGGTTCCTCGCCGGCTCAAGATTTCATTGCTACTGCAGGCGGAAAACTAGGCCTGCAGCTTACGCAGGTAACTGCGACGGACAACCAAACCGACCGGGATCAGCATCGCGCCCCAGACCAGCAGGCTGGTGGCCTCGGGTACCGGAGTCAAAACCGCAGTGGTCGCGAAATTAACAGCCGCTCCAGGCTCGAGGTCGAGAGTTACTAGACCCGTGAACGAGAAAGGTGTGCCCGTGAGATCACCGTTCACCGAACCGTCTAACTGAGGCAAGGACCCGCCGTTACCAATACCGCTGGCATCAGCGGATAAGGGTCCAGACGTTATGCCGCCGTATCCATTTAGAGTATTACTCGCATCGATCCACGTCTGGTAGATCACCGAATTCACTCCGCTAAATGTCACCGAGCCGCCCAGGCCGCTCGTTAGCGTTACTAGGCCCGCGGCGGGGAAGTTAAAATCGGTAGCACTAACTTGGACTTGTACAGACTTCAACGAGTCACTGTTGTTGGTGATATCAAGCGAAGAAATGTTCAGCGTCGATTGAGGGGGCGCTCCTGGGCTATTCGACGACCCACTGATGAAAACAAATTGGACATCGTCTTGGGTGCCAGAGAAGGTGACAACGCCGCCGCTATTGGCGTTGGTATTCTGGGCCACAAGCGGACCGCCGGTACTAATACTTACTTGGAGTGAGGCTTGAGCCGTTGCGCTGAGGACGAGCCCCAAACCCAACGCGATGCAGGTTAGCCGGCCGATGTGAACTGCAAAATTAGCTTTTGTTAACATGATAAATCCTGTAGATGCTTGAACGCTAAGTAAGTTTACAATCAAATCCTTGAGCTCTCATGCAAACATCAGCCGAGGCGGCCTAAGCAGTTCGTTACCAGGAGGAGATGGCAGAAGCAAACGCTCCTCACCTTTCAGCCAGGCGGTCAGCGAGGGGAGGATGCGCAAGTTGATCGATGGAGGCCAAGCGACGTCAACAGCAACGCTACTACCGCCGGTCGCACCGGAGGTAGAACTCGAGGTTGTTGCGGAGCCATTCAGCGGAGATGAAGACGCAAAGCGGCTTTGATTCTTGCGGTCCTGGTCCTGGCCTCGAGGTCGCTTGGATTCCTGACTCGCGGTCTGCGTGGTCTGCATTGCGGCTTGAGCCGTGAAACTCTCGGCCGGCAACGAAGGCAACCCCGAAACGACCAGGCTCGCATCTGCACCCGATGCGGCGAAAGTCACCACCGAGAATACAACGACCGACCAAGTGGAAAGCCACTGGCGTTGGAGGTCAAGTTGTGGTGAGGTCTTAAGCACAGTTCAATTCGGGCGAAATAGCCAGTTCACGGGATACTGACAAATTAGCAGAAACCCGCCGTCATGCAAGCATAATTCCCCCCAATAACCCGCAATAAGCTTCAGGTCGACTTCGTGGGAGGCTTCGTGTGGCCAACTTTTTTCATATTGATAATAGGCGGCTGCTAAACTCGCCTCTAGCATTTCCAGGGAGCGGTGCCTTCACGCCACAGGCGATTCAAATCGTCGTAATCTCGTTGTGTATCCATGCAGTGCCAGAAGCCGTGGTGCCGGAACAGCGAGAGTTGGCCATCATCCGCCAGGCTGACTAGCGGAGTGCGTTCGAGTACGCAATCGGTTGCATCGCTGAGGTATTCCCGGAAGCCTCGTCGGAAGAACATGAAACCGCCATTGATCCACTTTTCGTGAAATTCGGGCTTTTCATCGAAGGCCACCACTTCATCGCCATTGAGCTGCAATTCACCAAACCGCGATGGAGGATTGACGCCGAGTACGGTACCCAGGCGTTCGTGTTGGAGATGGAAGGCGAACTCTTTGGCGAGATCTGCATCCGTGACTCCATCTCCGTAGGTCACCCCAAAATGTTCGGCATCGCCCAGGTATTTGGCCGTTGCGCGAGCGATCCGGGCTCCTGTCATGGTCTCCAGTCCGGTTTCGGCCAGGGTGACCGACCAATCGTCGGTGTGATCGATCGTATGGGTGGTCAGTTCGTTCGACGCCAGGCCAACGGTGAAGTCGCTGTTCATCGAGGCGTAATGCAAAAAGTACTCCCGTATTACCTTTCCGCGGTAACCCAAGCAAACGACAAACCGACAAAATCCATACTTGGCGTACGTCCGCATGATGTGCCACAGGATGGGCCGGCCCCCGATTTCAATCATTGGCTTCGGGCGGAACTCGGTCTGTTCGCGAAAGCGAGTTCCGAATCCACCACACAGGATAAATATGGGAACTTTTGCAGGGGAAACTTCACTACTCATCCAACTTCTCCAAATGGCATGGGGCGCGACGATCCGCTTCGGTCAGCCTCGCGAGTAGCCGAAGCTCGTACCTTATCATGTTTGGTGGCCAGCAGGAGGCAAGGCGTTGTTCCGGTTGGGTTGCATAACGCACCACCAACTGTTTTTCCGGCGTGTGACTCCGGAAAGACCGCCGTGGGAGGCTGTGGGAGCAAGTCACGGGATAACTGAGGATTGAACAATCTGGAATGGGATATGAGGGCTGGGGGCATTGTATGCAATCCGCCATGACCAGAGCGATTTTCACCTTGCCGCGCCGGTTTGGCTTGTCGGTCAGCTGCTTTGTCGGCCAGCATCTTTGGATGGCAATTCGCCTGCCTCGGCTCCCATACAGCGGACCTGCTCACCGGTGGCAAACCAGCACACCCACGGTGAAAACGCGCTAGCTCGGTTTGTGCCCCGTGGTATCTCGACCTGATTGTCAACTATTGTCTCTTCCCATCCCCTGACAGGCGAACGCAGGGCGGGCCAAGAGCTCTGATCAGCAGGTTTGTTAACCCGAGGCGTTTTATCAATCGGATAAAAAAATGCATTCTGCGATAATCCGCAGAAAATCTGTTGGAGATCCTGGATCGATCAGTTGGGATGTGTATAGTGGACCGTACGTACGACAGCGATTGGAATAGATGCTCGGATTCGGTCAATGATAGGGGCATCTGACCCGGCAGTGCGAACCAACCAACTTTGAGATTATCCCGCCTTGATTTCTATCTACGGATAGGATTCTCCACTCCGGTAGATTGCCATTTGGGGGACGATTTGATGCTAGTTCACGAGGATGCGGCTGCGCCCCGTGTGTATTCGCAGAATGCCACAGCGACAGCCGAGAGGTCAAGCCAAGCTCGGAAGTTGCGTGTCCATCGCACTTCAACGGTAAGCACCGACCAGTTTCCAGCGTTTGAGCTGGAGATGAATGGCACGTGCAGTCTGAATCCTCAGAGCTTGCCAGTTTCGACCGACAGAGAGTTCTACCTGTTCGCGAAGCGGGTAATGGACATTGTCGGTGCGCTCATCGCGCTGGTGATATTTTCCCCCGTCATGTTGGTGGCTGCAGTTCTCGTCAAGCTGACCGACGGCGGTTCGTTATTCTACTCGCAGACGCGAGTAGGTCTCAACGGTCGCGAGTTTAGGTGCCTGAAATTTCGCAGCATGGTGGTCGATGCGGACAAGTATCACGTGCACCTTTCGAGTCACAACTCGCACAGCGACTCACGCACGTTCAAGATTCCGAACGATCCTCGCGTAACCTGGATTGGTCGGATTCTCCGGCGAAGTAGCATTGATGAGATGCCGCAGTTGTTGAACGTGCTACGCGGCGAAATGAGCCTGGTTGGCCCGCGCCCTGCCCTGCCCCGAGAGGTTCAGGGGTATACATGGCAAGACCTCCGCCGCTTGGAGGTCAAGCCCGGATTGACTTGCACCTGGCAGGTCTCGGGACGCAGTCGGCTCTCGTTTCCAGAGCAACTCGCCTTGGATCTCGAGTACATCGAAAACCAAAGTCTGTGGATTGATCTCAAGTTAATCGCCAAGACGGTACCGGCGGTGCTATCCGCGGATGGGGCCTACTAGTTCTTGACTTGCCATTCAGGGATTCAATGCGTTCACTTTTCGCCACCATCGTCCGCCGGCTTCGTATAGCCGGACACCGCCAGCCGAGCATGAAGCAGGTCGAGGCCTACTGCTCCGAGTGTGGCGGCACGACACTGATCTGCGACACCGCAAGCGGGCGTCACTGGTGCCCGCAGTGCTCAGGGTGACTCATTGCTCTGGGTGACCTGGGCCGTTCATCTTCCGCTGTCGCGTTTCTCCGATGGTTTACGGCTGCGATTCTGTGCTTCTAAGGTCTTCCAGCCAATCGACTAACTGTTGGAGGGGCCTGCCGATGCATGCTTGGTCGCCGCAGACGACAATCGGGCGTTCTAGCAGAATGGGATATTCGCCAATCAGCCCAATCCACTCGTCCGGGTGCTCTGGAGGCTGAAGTCCGAGCCGGTCGAAATCTCGCGCCCTGACCAAACTGCTGGGGGCGACGCCAAGCATCTTCGTCAATCGGCGCAAATCTTGTTCGCAAGGTGGGGATTCCAAATACTCGACAATCTGCACTTCCAACGGCTGGGAGTGCAGATACTCTAGCGCTTCCCGACTCTTCGAGCACTTCGCATTGTGATAAATCGTGACCTGCATTTCGGTTGCTGCCTTTGTAGTGGCTGAGGTTGCGTGTCGACGACCCCATTGTAATCAATGGATTCGGCATGACCCGCTTGATCCAACTCTTGAAAAGTAGGTGCCTTCCACGCACGGCGGTCTATTGCGGGGCCAGCCAGCAGCACCGTCCCGCCGATAGTGATTCTGGCCAAACCGTCACTCAACGCCTCTTGGCTGGGGCCATTTTTCGCCAAAGCGGGCGATGTTCTTGATTGTTTTGAGAATTTCGCACTAGTTTATCTGAAAAATCGCTTGCGGCTGGGCGCTATCTAATTATCATGAAGTGAAGTTGATCAGACCTTTTGGGGGATATATCTAGCCAAAGTTAAGTGCACATTCTGGGAAAGTAAATCAGTTTACCGCCACTAGTCTGTTGAGAAGTAGCAAGCTGGTCGATGCCGATAGGCGTTAGCCTTCTGCGACGGGCGTTTTACTGACGAATTCCACGCTGCTATGCGGAACTCCGCTCCTACCTCGCAGCCCCAGATGTCAAGCAGTTCGTGAGTGTTTGGTGTTCGTTGGGGGATAATCGGAAGTTATGGACACGCAAGTAGCAGAGCGCGCTCTTCGAAACTCGAGCGACGCCCGACCGCAGGCAGTAGACGGTATCGGAGGATCGCACGTGGCTGCGATGCCGATATCCATGCCTGCCAACGGCGCTTCAGGTGCCGAACGAATGGTCGATTTGGACCAAGTCATCATCGGCCGTAGCTCGGCAATGCGGGAGATTCGCGCGACAATTGCGGAGGTCGCGGCGACCAAGGTTACGGTTATGGTGCACGGAGAGGGGGGCACCGAGAAAGAACTGATAGCCCATGCCATTCACTCCCTGAGCGGAATGTCGCAGGGTCCCTTCGTACCGGTCAACGTGGCAACCATTCCTGCAGAGATCGTGGAAGCCCAGTTGTTCGGCGACGAACGGGATTCCTTCGCCGCAAACGACAAACAGATCGGCTACTGCGAATTGGCGGATGGTGGCACACTCTTCCTGGATGAGATTTCGGAGTTGGGATTGCAGGCCCAGCCTCACCTGCTCCGCTTCTTGCAATCGGGAGTCATTCATCCGGTTGGTGCCCGAGGTACTCGCGTGGTCAACACTCGGATCATTGCGGCCACCAATTGCCATCCGGCCAGCCTGGTGAAGCAAGACAAGTTACGCGAAGACCTTTACTTCCGCTTGCATGTGATCCCAATCCATGTTCCTCCGTTGCGGGAGCGAGTGGAGGACATCGAAGAACTCGCGCAGTTCTATTTGGATCGCTTCACAATGCGGCACAATCGGACCGTCCATGGTTTTACGACCGAGGCGATTGATTGTCTCCGCCGCCATTCGTGGCCCGGGAATGTTCGCCAGCTTGAGAATGTTGTTGAGCGAGTCGTCATTTTTGCCAAGCAGCCACTGGTCAGTCCGCTCGACATATCTAACGGGATACTGGAGTCGCCGGATACTGTCAGCGAATCGGGTGTCCACTCGAACGGCGCCAGTCACTCATCCCAATCAGAGGAACTGGCGCTCCTCAAACCAATACAGCGAAAAGAGCGAGCAGCAATTATTGAGTCGCTTGAGCAGACCGATGGACATGTCGTCGATGCGGCCACTTTGCTGGGGCTGAGTCAGGCGACCATGTACCGCAAGATCAAGGAGTACCAGATCGTTCGCCAACGCAGACGCCGAAAGTCAAAGCCACGATAGTTTGGCTGCTGGGCGTTAATCACCGCTCCGATGCCTGCGTTCCTCGATTGTTCCATATACAGCGATCACCTTTTACAGCGACAGTAGGGTCTCCATTCATGACTCGCGATCCGCACTACTTAACGACTTCCCACTCGCAGTTCGAGGTAGGACGAGTCAACCGCTCCGCGCCGGCCCAAGATGTCGACGGACCGCAAGACTCCTTGATCCTGGAGGTACTCCGGAAGAGATGGTGGGTCTTCGCCATCTGCCTACTGGCTAGCGGAGCGGTAGCCTTCTATTTAGCAACCGAGTTTCATTCGAAGTCGGCCACCATTCATGGCAGCCTTATCTACCAAGGCCTGCCTTTGCCGCCTGGTCCGAATGTATACCAGCCACCGAGCCTGCAGACATACAAGGAGATTCTATTCTCCACAACGAACATGACAGATATCTGCGACAAGCACGGGCTAGGAATGCCGCCAACAAAGCTGGCCGACCGATTTAAGTGTCAGGTCACAAGGGGTTCCAGTATTATGGAACTTGAACTCACCTGGGCAGACGCCGAAGACGGCATCGAGCTGGTCAACGATACGATGGATAGTCTCATTAAGGAAGCCGCTGAACGCCGCCAGCAAACGCTGGATTCGCATTATAACTACGTGCACTCGGCTTTGGGGGCAGCCCAGACAGAACTGAATAGCGCGACCACTACCCTGCTAACGGCAATGCAAGATGCGCAAAGCGATCGGGCCGCGGCGTTGGGCAAGGGAGGCGGCGGGATAGAGGATGCTAAATCCTTGGCGGCCCAGTTGTCCTCGACAGAGTCGCGACTTGAGGAGCTTGATGTCACGCGTGCGAGCATTGAGCAGCAGTTGGCTCGTTTGGACCAACAGGTGCAGTCAAGTCTCGAGCAGGCCAAGCGAGTGGCTGCTGAACCTCGCTTGCAATACGTCGAGGAGTCGGCCAAGCGAATCCGCAAGGGACATCGTGAGTGGCAGGAGCTGCAGGAATTGTATGAACAGCTCTCCGAGCTACTTCGAGAAAATGTCGAATCGAAGGATGGCTACCTCGCCTGGAAGCAGAGACTGGTCAGCCTGGGGCCGACCCTGCTGCCGCCGGCTACCAGCTTTGAGACGGCAGAGACCCTTGCGGTGACGTCTCGACTCGATTCGCTCTTGAGTCGCCAAGAGCGCCTCCAGATCGAGCTGATACCGCTCGACAATCGAAAAGCCTTGTATAACAGTCGCCTAAAAGGGCTCAAAGCCGACATCGATTCTGTTGGCGCTACCGGCGCTGGTACTTCCCCACTGGGGGAGGATTTCGGTAGCCGATTCCTCAGGGAGGAGCGGGAACTCGAAGCGGCTGAGAGTAAGTTCGCTGCGCTCACCCGGCAGCTAGATAACATCAAACTGATTCGCGACTCCCAAGCCCAAGAGTTTGTCGTGGAGACGAAAGCGGGCACGGAAACCGTCGTGGAGGATTCAAATAAGAAGAAGCTGTTTGTACTCTTCTTCGCCGCGTCGATGGCCGTCTTGGCGATGCCTGTTTTCGGGCTCGAGTGGCTCGCGGCTCGCGAAAGCCCCGTGGCCCGCTTTGCCGGTCGCTGGGGCCTCCCTGTGATTGCAGAGCGTTTGCTGTCCAATTACAGCATCGGCAAAGGGGATGCTCCCGACTGGCGTTTTGACGAGGCCGTGCGGATGACCACGTTGCGAATCCAGCAGTGCGCCAACAAGTCGGGTTTTGTGGTTCTCATGAGTAACCTTGCCAAGGCGCCCCCGCCGGTTCGGCTCATGTCGGCCATTGCCGAATGCCTTGCCCACCGTGAGGAAAGGGTCTTGATCGTCGATGCCATGTGTCCATCACATTCTCGAATTCCAGCAAAAGCCAGAGGCCAACACAAGGAGCTTGAACGGACCAAAGGTCTAGTGAGGCCGGAGGGAACGTCGAACCCCAAGGCACCACCAGAGAATGGTAAAAGTGCCGCGGGAGCCTCCGTTCCTGCGGTCCGGCAATTTGGCCTATCAGACTTCCTCTCCCGAGAGTGTGATGAGGCCGCCGACCTGATCCAACCCACTTCCTGTCCGGGAGTCGATCAAATCTCGGCCGGTGACGTTGATTTTCCGCACGAGGCCATGGCCAGTAGTTGTATTACCGAGCTATTCGAACACTGTCGCAAGACGTACTCCATCATCCTGGTTGCCGGTCCGCCGGTCACCGCCCGGGCAGATTTTCAGTTGCTGGCAGCCCGGGCCGACGGCATCATGCTCGCCGCCAACCGTGCTGCGGTAAGTGATCCCGCCAATCGCGCCGCGGTCCAAGACCTGATTGAACTGCAAGCACCGATGTTGGGCGTGGTTGGCTAGGGATCTGCCCAGAGCGAATAAACAATTGCATCGCTTCGAACCGAACAGAGAAACTCAGTATCTATATGTCTAACTCTATGTCCACCACCGAGGAGGCCTTCGACTCGAATGAGAGCGTCGTGGGAGTGCTCGCTTCGCTCCAGAAAGGGCCTGCACTCGAAACGACCCCTTCCGTTGAGGAGGAGATCGCCGAGGTCACGGGCCATCTGGCCGAACAGCAAGAGGAACTCGTTATTGAGCCCAAGCGGGGGTGGATTCCGATCGACTTCCGTGAGCTCTGGCGCTATCGAGAACTGCTGTTTTTTCTCGTTTGGCGGGATGTGAAGGTCCGCTACAAGCAAACGGTGTTGGGCATCGCCTGGGCCGTACTCGTGCCGATTTTTAGCGTGACCGTGTTTACCGTCATCTTTGGCAACTTCGCCAATCTGAAGGAAACGCTGCCCGCTCACCTGGTGAATGCCTACCCGGTATATGTCTATGCCGGCTTGCTTCCGTGGCTATTTTTCTCGAATGCCATTTCGATGGGGGGAATGTCGCTAGTGAGTCAGCAGCAACTGCTCACGAAGATCTACTTCCCCCGCTTGTTTGTGCCCACGGCGACCGTCAGCGGCTCGCTCGTCGACATGGGGCTTTCCTTTGGGGTGTTCTGCGCCCTGATGGCGATTTACGGAGTGGTGCCAGCACCGACGATCCTGCTGCTTCCTCTGTTGGTTCTAATGGTGTGGTCCGCCTCCTTGGGAATCGCCTACACGCTCTCCGCCTTGACGGTCAGCTATCGCGACTTTCGCTTTGTCGTTCCGTTCATGGTGCAGGGGTGGCAGTTCCTCAGCCCGGTTGTCTACCCCACGACCATCGTTCCCGAACGCTATCGCCTGATCTATGCACTGAATCCCCTGGCCGGGATCATCGAGGGATTCCGGAGCTGTATCTTCGGCACCGAAGTTCCCTGGCAAATGATAGGCGTCTCCGCTGTTTCCACGGCCGCCCTGTTGGTGTTCGGCATGTTCTATTTTCGCAAGACGGAACGTCGTTTTGCGGATATTGCCTAGGCTCAGCTCACGACTCTTCTTACCAAAGCTAACTGGAACATGACTAAACCCATCATCACCGTCGAGAACCTCGGCAAGGCCTACCGCCTGGGGCTGCGCGAGGAAAAGTATCCCACTTTTCGCGATGCCCTGGTGGGCGCCGCCAAGGCTCCCTTTAAACGTTTCCAACACCTCAGTGGCGGTGGCAACCAGGACGACTTGTTCTGGGCCCTCAAGGATGTCTCGTTCGAGGTGCAGCCAGGCGAGGTGGTGGGCATCATCGGCCGCAACGGGGCCGGCAAGAGCACCCTGCTGAAGGTGCTAAGCCGCATTACCGATCCCACGGCGGGGCGGGCCGTACTCCGCGGGCGGGTGGCGTCGCTGCTGGAGGTGGGCACCGGCTTCCATCCGGAACTTAGCGGTCGGGAGAACATCTACCTCAATGGCTCGATCCTCGGCATGAAGAAGGTCGAAATCGATCGCAAATTTGACGAGATCGTGGCCTTTGCCGAGGTCGAAAAATTCCTCGATACCCCCGTCAAACGCTACTCCAGCGGGATGTACGTTCGGCTAGCGTTCGCCGTGGCGGCGCACCTGGAGCCGGAGATCCTGATCGTCGACGAGGTGCTGGCGGTGGGAGATGCCCAGTTTCAGAAGAAATGCCTCGGCAAGATGCAGGAAGTGGCCCAGGGCCAAGGCCGAACCGTGCTGTTCGTGAGCCACAACATGGCGGCCGTCCAGCGACTGTGCAAGTACGCCATTCTGCTAGCCGATGGTCAAGTGCGTCATATTGGTGAAACGGGCGTTGTGGTGGATGACTATCTGCACCTCCGCTCTGCAGGCGCCTTGCAATCGCTGGAATCACGTACCGACAGATATGGTAGCGGCAACGTCCGTTGCGTTGATGCATGGGTTGAATCGGGCCGCCGCGATAAAGCGACCAGCTTAATGGTGGGGCAACCAGCTTGTTTCTGCTTTGCTTTCGACGGTGACGTCTCACCACTGAATTTTCGCTTTACCATTTACAATGCTGGGCAAGAGCCATTGGCTGCCTTCTCGACCGATACGCCATGTGAATTGGACGATCTGCTGGAGAATACCAAACAGAAGATCCTCCAATGCAACATCGACTCGATGTGCCTATCTCCCGGACGCTACTCCTTGAACATCCAGTTGGACTCCCGGGGAAGTGTGGTGGATCGCGTCGAAGGTGCCTTCGAATTTGAAGTCGCCCCTGGCGTTGTCGGAGGCCGCGACGTGCAGCAGAACAGGTACTCAGCCGTGATTCTGCCGCATCGCTGGAGTAACACCACCAGCCGCGTAAGCGCACCTCTGAGTGTTGGGGCAAGCAACGAATGAGTACGATTCTCGTCGACAACGGAACTTACGACCTGCACAACGTGGGCGACATAGCGATGTTGCAGGTTGCCGTGCACCGCCTGAAGCAGCTTCAACCGCATGCGCGGATCAGAGTTGTCTGCGGCAATGCCCAACGACTTAGTGAGTTGATACCAGAAGCAGAGGCCGTACCTCGGGAGCAGTATGCCGCGATAAGCATGCCTTTTGGCCAGTTCGGAGCGTTGAGGCGACTGCTTCCATCCGGCATTCATCCGCCCGTTTTGGGGATTGAACGCAGTGCACGGTTAGTGGCGCCCGCTGCGGCGGCCCGCTGGACAGCCATCAGAACGCGGCGGCAAATACTGAAGGACCGTATGCGAGCCTGGAAAGAACTGATGGAGGAGACCGACGCGCTTGTGCTCTCGGGTGGCGGATACCTTTGCGACAGCTTTCGCAGCCAGACAAGAAAGAAGCTGGAACTGCTGGCGATCGCCGTGAGAATGGGTAAACGCCTCGCCCTCATGGGACAGGGCCTCGGACCTTTGGCGGATCGACAGTCAATGACCTTGGCCCGCTGTTTGCGTCGCGTGGATCTCATCACCCTCCGGGAACATACGCTGGGGCCAAGTATCCTCACTCAATTAAAAGTGCCACGCGATCGGTTTCGCGTGACTGGTGACGACGCTATCGAACCCGCCAGCGCAATGCCGCTCCCCGCGAATCGGCCGTACATCGGGATCAATCTCCGGGTAGCTGGCTATTCCGGGTTGGGCGACCATACAGCGAAGGAACGAGTGGTAAACGCCCTGCGGTCGCTATCAGACGAATTTCGCTGCGACTTGCTCCCTATTCCCATTTGCCTGTTTGGTACAGATTCCGACATTTGTACGTTTGGGGACCATTTTCCAGATCGATCCCCGCAACTATGGAGAGGCGTATCGTCACCGGGCGACGTGATGAAGTTGGTATCGCAGTGCAAGGTCGTCGTCACCGGTGCGTACCACGCGGCTGTGTTTGCCCTGGCCATGGGGATACCAGCCGTCATGTTGGCCAGTTCCGACTACTATGTTGCCAAACACCAGGGGCTGGCGGAGTGCTTTGACCATCAGCTTTGTGAGGTCATCGATGCCACCCAGCCTGACACGCCCCGGCGGATATCTGCCGCGGTGGGCCGACTGTTAAGCAAGGCGGAAGAAGGGATTGAATCCACCCAAGAATTGGCGGCAAAGCAAGTGGAAGCCCAAAAAGCGGCTTACTCCCACTTTGCGGGCTTAGTGGAAGGGAGCTACGTATAATGCCTCCTACTATTTCGGTCATCCTGCCTGTCTACAATGCCGAGCGGTACGTCGCCGAGGCGGTGGAGAGTATACTCGCGCAAACATATACCGACTTTGAGTTCCTGATCATCGATGATGGCTCGACCGATGGCAGCCTGAAGGTTCTGGAACACTATGCCCAAAGAGATGAACGAATCCGGCTCAAAAGTCGTCCGAATACCGGCTATGTCGTTGCACTGAACGAGATGCTGTCCGAGGCACGGGGCGAATTCATCGCCCGCATGGATGCCGACGATATTTCCTTACCGGACCGGTTGCAGAAACAAACTGATTTTCTCGTGCCTCGTCTAGACCATGTGTGCGTCGGCACAGCGGTGACGCATGTCGATAGTGAAAACGAAGTGCTTGCTAAACTTCCCATCAAGCGTACGCATGAAGAAATCGACCGTGCGCATATGGTGGAGAATGTCTGGGCAGTGATCGTGCACCCGACGGTCCTGATTCGACGCGCGGCACTGGACAAGGTTGGGGGGTATCGAGAAGAGATGCTCTACATCGAAGACTACGACTTATGGTTGCGGTTGGCGGAAATTGGACTGCTCGAGAACTTGATGGAACCACTGCTCCGCTACCGCGTCCACCTTGGGTCAGTATGCCACCAGAGAATCTGTGAACAGCAGGAACGCGGATTGCGTGCCCTTACTGACGCGTATCGCCGCCGTCAACTAGGTACACCTCCTGCAAACATTCGTCTCCCAACGTCAGTTCACACTCGCAGAGCCCGAGTTCGCTGGGCTTGGTGGGCACTGGCCGGTGGAAACGTCCCACTAGCTCGAAAGCATGCTTGGCGAGCCGTCAGGACGTCACCACTGAGCCCGGCAAGTTGGAAGGTGCTGGTCTGCGCGATGAGGGGATACTAGCAGCTAGGCATGTGACTCTCGTGGCGAAAAGTAGATTCACTGACAAGACACTACGAACAGCGATGTCTGTACCCAATCAAAAAAGTAAATCGCGTCTGCGTCGCACGCTCGGTTTTACAAAGTGGGCCGTTCTTGACGGAGGTTGGCGGCAACTAAAGACGAAATATTATTTGCGGCATCTCGATGCTCGTTTGCGTGGCAAGGTAAGTCGGATGCCGGAGATCGCATGCAGAGACGATTCAGACACAGGTCTGATTGTAATGTGTGGAGCGAGGCACTTTAGTATGGCCTGTTTGGCGGCCTGGACGCTGTTGCGCCATATCGCGGAACCACTCGCTGTTACTTTCGTTTCGGATGGTACATTGTCGAATGACAACGGCAGGTTCCTTTCTAGCCGGCTGCCCGGTTGTGAGATTATCCAGAGCAAACAAGTCGATCAACTAGTCGAGTCAGTGCTTCCGCGTAAACGTTTTCCGCTGCTCGATGAGTTGCGTCGACAGAATTTCGGTGGGCGCAAATTGGTTACAATGAACGTCGTGGGAACATCTCGGTACCGTATTCTTCTTGATGGAGATGTACTTTTCTACGATGTGCCAGGTGACATCGCGGAGGCAATCGAAGTGCTTCGTCAAGGTAGTTCCGAGATGTTCTTCATGCGAGATATCCTGTGCGGATATCCATGTTCTGCCGGAGCATTGGAGGCACGCTTAGGAAAGAAAGTGCCAGGCAACTTGAATGCTGGGCTGATGATTCACCGTACTTTTTGCAGGGAAGATTTCAATCAACTTGAGAATCATTTGGCGAGTTTCGATATCGCTTGGCGTAAACACTACTTCATAGAGCAAGCAGCTTACGCGGCATTGGCAGCCGGCCATGGCTGGTCTTATCTGCCGGCCAGCTATTCGATTCCGATTCCGGACGTGTCCTTTCACCCGAATGGAGCAGTATGTAGCCACTTCGCGGGACATGGCAACCGACATCTCTATTACCAAGAAGCTTTGCGTCTCGCCGTTCCATAAGTTTCACATGGCTCTTGCTAACTCCAAGTTGATATGAAAATCACCTTTCTTTCACCATTTCCAAATATTAGCGGCGGGCAACGCGTCGTGGGAATCTATGCTCAGAGGCTGGCCGCGCGCGGGCACAAAGTGGAGGTAGTTTGCTCGCGCCCAAGGGAGCCTTCGTACAGTCGCCGGATTAAAGACCTACTGAAGGGCCAAGGCTGGAAGCGGCCTCAAACCCACTACGATCATCTTGGCATCCATTTCCGTGTCGTTAATCATGGCGGACCGATACGAGAAGAGGATGTTGCCGACGCCGACGTGATTATTGCCACCTGGTGGGAGACGGCGGAGTGGCTGGCCAACTTCGATCAGAGCAAGGGAGCGAAGTTCTATCTTGTGCAACATCACGAGGTCCATGCCAGTCTACCGCAAGATCGAAGCAGGCGAACCTACCAGTTGCCGCTGCGAAAGATCTGCGTTTCGGAATGGCTTCGCCAGGTGATGGCAGATGAATATGACGACTTCCTAGCATTCACGGTTCCCAACGCCGTGGATTGCCGTCAGTTCACCACGGCGCCCAGGTCGAAAGGTGATTCGCCTACGATTGGCTTTATGTTTGGCGGGTATGGCTATAAAGGATCCGACATTGCCTTGGAGGCGATCCATTTGGCCAGAGAGGAATGCGACTTCAACGTGCATGCATTTGGGCGGGCGACTCTCCGCAACGAGTCTGATCGCAGAGTGATCGATCGTTACTGGCATCGACCTAAACAGTCCGAAATTCCGTCGATTTACTCCTCGTGCGATGCATGGCTCTTCTCGAGTCGTGTGGAGGGATTTGGACTGCCGATTCTGGAAGCGATGGCTTGCCGCACGCCGGTGATTGGCACACCTGCCGGGGCCGCCCCTGAGTTGATCGGCCAAGGAGGTGGCATTCTCGTCCCCCAAGAAAATTCACCAGCGATGGCCGACGCGATTTGCCGTACGGTTGCGATGCCAGCTGCCGAATGGGTACGCATGTCCGAGTTGGCATATTCCACTGCGAACTCCTACTCGTGGGAGGATGCCACGGATCGACTCGAGGCAGCACTCCAGGCCACGTCCAACGATCGCTGGGCGGAATTGTGCGACGGGCAACCGCTTCGAATGGCTAAACACTGATGCAGATATTAGCAGATGGTGCGCTGTTTCTCTGGCCGTTGGCGATATTGATGCTGTTCGCCGCGCTCCCGCCGCGCAGCGCGATGTTGACGGCGCTGATTGGAGGCTGGCTATTCCTGCCGGTGCACGAATTTCAATTGCCGCTCATCCCCGACTATTCGAAGATGACAGCCACCTGCTTTGGTGTGTTTGCTGCCACGCTGGCTTTCGATCCGACGCGATTCGTGGGGCTCCGGTTTCGTTGGATCGACGCCCCGGTGATCCTCATTTGCATCGCTCCCATGCTTTCGAGTCTGACCAACGACTTAGGGCTCTACGACGGCGTTTCGGGTGTTGTAAGTAAGGTGATTTCCGTTGGAATGCCCTACTTGCTCGGCAGGGGGTATTTCCGCAGCGTCGACGACCTTTCCGCACTTGCTGTGGCGATTGTGGTCGGGGGCCTGCTGTACTTACCGCTGTGCCTCTACGAGATGCGCATGAGCCCCCATCTTCATGTGGATATCTACGGCTACCGTCCTGGCAACCGGAGGAATCTGGTCCGATTTGGTGGCTGGCGCCCCGTCGTCTTCATGAAGGATGGCCTTCAGCTATCGATGTGGATGGTAACCTCGGCGCTCACGGCGTTCTGGCTGTGGTGGAACCAGCGACTGCCTCAATTGCTGGGGCTCAGGCCGATGTTCGCTGCAATAGGGCTCGTGGGGGTCGCGATACTAACGCGCTCGACGGGGGCCGTGTTATTGCTCTTGATGGGCATGACCGTACTCGTATTGACCAAATGGATGGGCTCCAAAATTGCCCTAATAGCTCTGCTGCTCATTCCTCCCGTGTACATTGGCGTGAGACTAACTGGCGAATACGGTTGGGAGCCAGCGGTGCAAGCTGCCAGTTGGATAAGTGAGGAGCGAGCGGGGTCGCTGCAATTCCGATTCGAAATGGAGGATATCCTGGCGGAAAGGGCCTTAGAGCGACCATTATTCGGTTGGGGTGGATGGGGAAGAAACCGAGTCCATGGCGAAAAAGGGGACGACAAGTCGGTGACAGACGGGTTGTGGATTATTGAATTTGGGACCCGTGGACTGTTTGGTCTGTGCTCGTATTTCGCACTTTTGCTGCTACCGCTCGGACTAATGGTATGGAAACAGCCTGCCAGGGTTTTGAGTCTTCCGCGAACAGCGCCTGCGCTCGTATTGGCGACCACTGTGTTGCTGTACGCGATCGACTGCTTGCCTAACGCAATGCCCAACCCTGTGTACTTTGTGATGGCGGGCGGGATACTCGGGACGGTCGTAAACAAGTCGTTCGCTCACCCGCCCAAAACCGACGGTGAACCGAGTGTTCATTTCGGACGAGGCAACCATACTCAAAGTGAACTTCTCGAACGCAAACTCACGCCTGGACACTCGAAATGAATTCAGCAACCGATCCAGACTGGAGTCGAGAGCAGCCGCAAAATTTCTGGGATCCGGCACGAAGACTACTGCTGCATGTGCGTCGCTACCAAAGCATCTCCGGGAATGGTCTTTGGGCACGCTGGCGACGGAAGTTTCACGTAGCTGGACACATTTTCTGGAGTGCCGTGTCGGGTGCGGATATACCTCTCAATTCGCACATAGAGGGCGGCCTTCGCTTACCCCACCCCAATGGTGTCGTCATCCACCCTGCAGCCAAGATCGGCCCCAATTGTCTCATTTTTCAACAGGTTACCATCGGCAAATCGAGTTCTTCCATTGGTGCACCTCAGATCGGTGGGCACGTAGACATTGGCGCCGGAGCAAAAATCCTTGGCGGTATCACCATCGGAGATCACGTCAAGATCGGGGCCAACGCCGTGGTCCTATGTGATGTTCCCGCCGGTGCTACTGCCGTTGGTGTTCCAGCTCGAGTCTTGCTGACGCCCCGGGATTGTCGGGGGGCAGACATTAATCACAACTTGGAGACGACGAAGCCTACCTAGCGGTCCTGCATTATCACCGCCGCAAATGCACTTTTTTCACGCCGAACTCACCAAGCCGAGGGAGTCTAGTTGCGTGTTGGTCAAATTCGACGGCGCCACATGCTATCGGAATTGGATTCACCGTGGACCAAATCATTGTTGCACCCGGGTATGGATCCGAGACTGGTTGACACGCCCCGGGCGTCGATATCTCCTATAACTTGCCAGCTAGGGGACACCGACCGATATACTGCTTGCACATTGTGTTGACAGCAGACGCGACATAACCAAGCGCTGCAGCTGAGTGTAGGTGACGGGTAGTTTTTTGTTCGACTTGAACTTCTCGTGAGGGAAGGTGGTAGATGGCTAGCCACGTGATGAAGGACCTGCTTCACCTACTGGTGAACGTGAGAATGGTCTGGTGGTGCTTAGATAAGACCTTTGGCAATGTCAGCAGGTTTTTTGTGAAGCTACGCTAGGCGAGGGATTATAGTGATTGTGCGGCAGAAGAATATGACCAGTTTGAAAAGAAGTGTAGTGAGGTAATCTCGGAGCTCGAAGTACTCAATGGGGTAGATGTCGAGACGGGTGGCTTTTGCAATAAGGCGACGTTGCTCAATCTTGATCTGGGAGATAGAGCTCTCATCTTCTGTGATTGCGAAGGTTATGAGATCTAGCTCGTCGATAGTCAAATTGCAGAACGCCTAAAACAACATGATTTCTTGATAGAGTGTCACGACTTCGTCAGAATTGACACGACAAGGAAGCTCTTGAGTGCATTGTCATCCACTCCCGAATGTAAAGTGTACGAGAGTGTCGACGATATCCTGAAAGCTTAACGGTATGAGTTCCCAGAGTTGGAGCACTTCGACCTGGATGAGCGACGGCAGCTACTTCGCGACGCCCGCCCGACCATCATGCGTCGGATCTTTGCCAAGTCCCAAGTGTAGTGGCGTGCTACAGGAGACGCGTAAACTCGGTAGTTTTTAACTGATCAATGCCTCTCTCCTGCAGGATGTTCTGGTGAGCAATAGTCGAAAGTCGTGTTTTTTGATGAGTGAAAAGGGATCGCATTCTGCCGATGTGCATCACCACGTCAGCGGCTTAACGCTGTCACAAGGAATACGTTATGTCCAAGCTTAAGGCAGGTTGACGCGAGTTGCTCCCCGGCCTGCAATTGCCTCGAGAAGGATCGCGAGGTGCTGATGTCGTTCCACGACTTCCCGGCCGAAGACTGGGGGCACCTGCGGAAGACCAGCCCCATTGAGTCAACGTTCGCCACAATCCGACTACGACACCGTCGAACGAGAGGCAGTGGTACACGACGCGCCAGCTTGACGATGATGTTCAAGCTGGCCCATCGGCAGCGAAGCGATGGAGGCGACTGAACTGCCACGAAAAGCTATCCCTCGTTTTCGAAGGGCGGTCCTTCCAAGGCGGAACCCTGCAGGAACAAATCGCCGCCTAGCTCATGCTTCAGAACACAACAATTGACAATAGCTCCTTCTTTACACCTTGGACCGTCATGTGTCGGGACACGCCCAGTTGCCAACTCCTCGGCTTGGTCAGGCCAATTCGCTTCGCGGCCACAGGTCCAAGGCAAACAGCACGCTAAACCAGCCACTAATCTCTACTGACGGCTCGCACGATCTCTAGACGGAGATTGTCGGTCTCGAGGTCATCGCAGGCCAACGGTTTCAAGCGATCCAAGGCTGCGGACAGCTCTACAGAATCGATTCCATAACCGCGCTGAAAAGGTCAAAAACAACCCGAACTTCTTTTAAAAGCGCAAATTTCTGATTAAGATTGGGTTAATTGCTAAGCCTTCGTTAAGTGCTGCGAAGTGGCCCACTCAGGTAATTGAACCTGCATTCTCCCCGTGTTTCCAGATTGCGTTCGTCGATCGATGGTGTCCCTCAAAGAACTAATCAAACGGGCGATTCGGAGGAATGGGCTAGAGGTGCGGGCTCACTACACACTTCAGACCCTGCAAGAATACCCTGCCACATCGACTAAAGGTTGGGCGATTGAAATGATTGGCACCAAGGGCGCAGGCAAGAGCACTCTCTTCAGTCTTTCGCTGGCGAAGTTGAAGAGCCGTTGGTTTTTTCAGTATCACTTAAGGGATCTAGTGTTAACTAGTGTGCAGTCCGACGAGATTGAGGGCTTACATCGCGACATTCTATTCAATAGGCTCGATACGGTCATCCACTCGCAGCAGGAACCATGGCAGAGTATTACTGCCGTTTCCCAAAGTGTGACTGCTGTCTACGCCAGTATGTATATGTCGTGTCATACCTTCCCAAGGGGCTTTGCGCTCGAAGAAGGTCTTTTTAAGAACTTTCCTCGGGAAGTACTGCAATTGAACAAACAAACAAGTTTACCCCTCTGGAATGGCAAGTGCTTTATATACCTCCGTGCGAGTAACCCAAACATAGTGTTAGAACGGTTTCACAATCGCAGGTCGCAACGCCTTGCTAAGGGAGTGTTCCAACATGAAGAATCCAATGACGAACTTTCCCAACGAGTCCATTCAGACACTTTCGCTTACGATCGCATTGTGGAGAGAGCAGACGAACTGGGAATCCCCACACTAGTGATCGATGCCAATGACGACATGGACTCGCTAGTTGGGCAAGTGCTCCGATTCGAGGAGTCGCTATTCACAAACGGTGCCGGTGCGAGTTCTGCTAATGGCGTTAATGCGACAGCACCAGTATCAACTGCCGGGGGCACTGGAACTTCTGCCAAAGTACCGTTGCCAACAACGACTATCAGGGATTAGCAGCCATGGCTCGTATCCGCCGCTATCTGGCTGGACTCGTACCCAGACGAATTCATCCTATTGGTCGTCGAATTACACGCCGCTACGATCAGATGTTGGGTCATGCCAATTCACGCAATCGACGTGGCGTAGTGCTGATGCTGCATATTGGTCGGTGTGGGAGCACGGTTCTGGCAAACATGCTGCACCAGAATCCAGAGGTGTATTGGGATGGCAAGATCCATCGAATCGCTCAACAGCTGTACGGCAAAAGGGTTGCCGACCTAGACTACGCGCGATGGACGAAGGAGCAGTTTGTGATCTCTGGATCGCGATATTACGGGTTTGAGTACAAGTTTCTAGAGGATCAGTATTCGGCTGTGCTGGGAACGACCACGGAGAGGTTTCTGGCCGCTTGCGAAAAGATCGGTGTTACTCACTACATCGTGCTCAAGAGACGCAATACACTTCGTCACTTGATTTCGCACTACGCGAGCAAGAACCGGGGAAACTGGCATATTTCGCCAGACGGCGAGTCACGTGCCCAGCAATTCGCGATCGACTGCGGTTGCGTCACCACCGGTTCAGCACCCGGTCGTACACTCATGGCGTATTTGCAGGAAGTCGATCATGCCTATGCGAAAATATCGACGCTGCTTGCCGAGCAAAACGTCTTGCAAATTGACTATGAAGAAGATATTGAGTCCTGCAATGCGAATGCCGCCTACCAGAAAGTGTGCGAGTTTCTGGACATTACTTGTTGTGAAGTTGCCGTGAAAAACCGGAAGACCAATCCGTTCTCGCCAGCGCAATCCCTCACCAACTATAGCGAAGTTGTTGGGTGCTTGAATGGGACCGCTTATGAGTGGATGCTAGAGGTGCACATTGAATAGTGCGCAATCCCGCGGTATTGTTGCAGCTGCGCTGACACGAAATTTGGAGCGGCTAGTCCGGCAGCGAAGGTCTCCAGAATGATCATCTGCACCCGACGGGCGCTACTACTGGACTGCGCGTGTGCGCTGCCGAAATGCCGTAAAGAGCCTTGACTGAGAGGCTCAATTTAATCCTCTCTGCTAAGCGTCGCGAAATAGACGCGGTTCAGTCTCACATACAGAAGGGTTAGGATTGCAAAGAAGCCTGTCAAAGGAATGGCTAACGCAACGATACTCGGCATCCCCAATTCACTGATGATATCCTTTATAGGAATCACGGATTCGTGAAGCACGAAGGCAGGAAGAGCAAGCATTCCGATGATTACCAACAGTTCGCAGACGCGTCTTGGGATGCTTCCCATCCGAACCCCTGAAAACGTACATTGAAAAACGCTGCACAATATCATCACTACGCCGGTGTAGGTGATGAGTGCCCAAGGAGCCTTTCCACTGGTGCTCATCCACGCCGCCATGCCGTCCGTTGCATGGCAGGTCAACAGCCCGAAACCAGTCGTTGCCAGGCCAAGGCGAAAGAATGGCAACCCAGTTGAACCCTCGGTTTCTGTCGTCCGGCGGTAGGCTGCTCCAATGGCTGTCCCTAGCATTACAATGCCTGTCATATCGAAGATGTTGTATTTTGCGATTAGCATCAGTCGCACAACTTCCACCACGCCCGTCGTGGGATCGTTGGTAACTACGCTTTTGGCGAACGCACCGAGCGCGAAGCAAATCATCGAAAAGAGTAAGCAGGTCGCAACCACAGCACTCGAATTGACAATTGGACGAAGTAGGGCCGGAGTTGCGACGATAGCAAACAGGTAATAAATCAAAACCGAGTAGAAGGAAGAAACGATGCTGGGTTCAGTGTTCGGCAGCGGCGACAACCCATTTGCACCGGCTTTGGCCACAGCAAGCAAAGTGATTCCACCGGCGAGAATCAGCGCGTTTCGCTTGACCACGGTTCGAAGCCGTCTGGGATGATTGCGCAATAGTGGTAGCTGGAAGAAGCCTAGACCCAGACCAAAAACCAGTGCGAAGCCCGGTGTACCCATTCTGTAGACTGGACGAAGGTAGCTGTCCATGTCAGCAAATGCGTCGGGCAACCGACTCCACACTCCCGGCAGCCAATGAACGGCAATCACTAGCAGAACGAGTACTCCGCGCGTGGCGTTAATCACATTGCTCTTCACCGCGATCGGTTCGAGGCTGACGCTTGCACCTATATCAACGCCGTCGATTTCGTCAAATAGTTGCTGAAGAGTCTTTCCCTCAAAGACCCTTCGCGTGATCGAAGCCGGCAATCGCATCTTCTCCATCTGTAGCATAGCGGCAACAGCCGTGAGCGAATCGCCGCCAAGTTCGTAGAAACTCCGGTCTCGCGGTACCTCCGACATGCCGAGGACTTGCTGCCAGACTGTCACAAGCTGATTCTTGGAATTAACCGCTTCCTCGTCCGGCGGTCCGATCGATGTGCCTGGGCGATGGCCATCTGCTGGGGCCAGGCGAGTATCGTTGGTCACCGCCTGCTCCAGCTGATTTCGTTTGATCTTTCCGCTCGCAGTTCGGGGAAGCTCGTCGCAAGGGTCGATGCGGATCGTCGCTGCTGCATTGAGGCCGAATCGTTCGCCGAGTTTCGCAGCTGCCCGCCGGATTTGGTCGCTCTTACTGGCCAAGCTGGGCTCCAGCGCGATCAGAATCACTTGTCCACGCAGCGGATCGGCCGCCGGCCCGACGGCTAAGCCTCCATCAATCTGAAGCAGTGACAGGAGCTCGGATTCAAATAGTTCCGCGGCAATCTTGGTGCCGCCACAGTTGATCAGGTCGTCTGCACGACCTGTGAAGAACAGGTTGCCGTCTACCAGGTTCCCCAGGTCGTTTGTCGTGAGCCAGCCACTCTCGTCCGTCAACGGAACCAATTCGCCGTCCCGTACTTCTCCTAATGCTACATGAGGTCCACGAATCTGGATTCGACCCTCCTCGGAAAGTCGAACCTCCGTGCGGCCGACTGGTTTCCCCACACTTTCGAGTTCGTGCCCCGCGACACGATGGATCTCTAGAAATGTGGTCCGCGACGCTTCGGTCAGACCATAATGCTGCACAATGTTGGCATTAGGAAACAAGTCGCGGACCTGCTCCTTCTCTTGCCGACTCATGTATTGGCTGCCGATTTCAATCCAGCGGATTCTGGCGCCCCGTCCTTTCAGAATACTGGGATTCTGCAATAGGATTCGCCATTGAGTCGGGACGGCAGAAATGGCGTTAATCTCACCCCGCTCGATCATTTCGCTGACTTCGAGGGGGTTGAAGCCATGTTCTGGCAGAAAGCACTTCCCGGCGACCGCCGCTACCGCGCGGCACCGACCGAACCCAAAGCTCAGATGAACCGGGACACCCACGTATTCGCGGATGCTCGAGTCGATTTGCATGGTAGCATTCAGTCGCTGCACGACATCGGCGAGTGCTAGATGCGATAGCACAATCGCCTTGGGGCTACCAGTGGTTCCCGAGGTGAAGGCAACATGGGCGGCCTCTGTACTTTCAGAGGGTTCATATTCAAAGGCATGCCAGCCGTGGTCGTGATTTGGAGTGACGATGTTTGTCGTCTTGATACCGAGCAAGGAGGGTTTCGATCCGTGGGGAACCACACTGACAAGGACGCCCCGGATGTAGGCGTCCAATAGACAGCGGACAAACTCGGCGCTATTCACGCCTTGCACGAGGAGCATCTCACCAGGCAACTGCTGCGTTCGAGGTTTGTGGTTCGAGCCGCCTACTGCTTCACTTGCCATACTGTGATTGCTCTCGAAATTTGCAAAGGATGCTAAGCGGCGCCGTTGTCGGGTCGCTCTGATTTATTGGCGCAAGATTAATCCCATTATGGACAGAAAGTAGCTTCGTGAAACCTTACGAAGTCTACTTCTCATTTTGGGGGAAGGAGGAACTCCGCTGGGCAAAGCACCAGTTGTCGAATCTAGGGAGACCACCAGACCGCACGCTGCAGCGTGGTGACGCCTGCCCCGGGGATTTCGTATTCGCTTCACTCACGGGGGCCAGCGCGAATGCAGCGATAGCGTGGAGTTGGAATGGGGAAGAATGTCAAGTAGAAATCCTGGAGAATTGACGATAGAGGTACAAGTTACTCCGCCTAGGTAAGGAGCCCCCACCCCTCCTGGGGGGCATTGGCGGGATGACGGAGCCCGATCGGTGGTCGGCAATCCGCGACTGGTCGGATTTTAGGCTCTACAGCGTTTGTTGGGGGTGGACAGTCAGGCTATAAATACTACCTTGCTATCAATCCAACGTTTAACGAGGAGCTATTGAACTATGTTTTCTATAGCCATTTACGCGGTTTTTTGGGTAGTTACCGCTCTCGCTTGTCCGCTCGTCAACAATACGACTCCTACTCCTTTGACACAGGTTTGGTGGAAGCCGGCTTCCGCCTATGCGTCCGACCTTCCACACTCTAATCGGTACCGAGATATGTTCTTCAACGATATTCTAGAATCCGTGGTAAATAAGCTAACATCGCAGTGCTGTTTGGACGGACAAGGCTCATCTATTGCTCGGGGATGCCGGAAGCTGAGTTTTCAGCACTTGGAATGCCGCACTCTCATGGCGGTTACCATGACTGCGGATGGTTGGACAGTGGTAACGCCGTCAGACGACTCACGAATCGTTTATGTTAGTAGTTCGCAGGGAAACGATGCCAACTCTGGGCTCAGCGCGCAGACCCCTGTCGCAAGTATCGAAGCAGGCAAAGCGCTGCTCCGATCCGGCTACGCAGATCACCTATTGTTCAAGCGGGGTGACACGTGGACTGATCAGAACTTTGGCGCTCCCGTCGACGGCAGGAATGCGGATGAGCCAACCCTCATTGGAACCTACGGGACGGGAGACCGACCTGTGTTTCTCACCGACCCGTCGAGCAACTTCATCAGTACGGGAGCCGGGGCGTCTTACTTTTACGTCATTGGTTTAGATCTTTCGCCCAATAATCGTGCGGCTGATGGTTCTGACGGTGGCCAGGGAGTCAAGATTACGGGCACCGGATCTGACATTCTGATAGAGGATTGCCGCCTTGAAGGTTACTTCGGAAGCATCACGGTTCAGGGGTATGGTGGTGAGGGAAATGAAGTCGTGAATGTTTACCTTCGCAGAAACGCCATTCTAAACTCCTGGGGCAATAGCCCTATTACTGGATTCTTCTCAAATTACTCGACTGACGTTGTGATTGAGGAGAACTTCTTCGATCATAACGGCTGGCATCCAACTAAAGACAACCCTGATATATTCAGCCACAACATTTATCTTTCGAATGAAGTACACAGCTCCACGGTCGTGGGAAATATCTTTTCTCGTGGCTCATCGATGGGCACCAAGTTCAAGGTAGACTCCGGCACTCATATTGTTAAGGACAATCTGTATGTTCGAAATCCCGCGCAAGCGCAGTATGGGGACGGTCCCGACGATGTGATTGAGGGAAGCATTTTCCAAATTGAGGACAACGTGTACCTTGAAGGAGGCAGTAGCGAAGGCTTTACCAATTCCGATGGCCTTGGAGTATCGATCAGCGATATTGAGGGAGGGTATTTCAAGAACAACATTATCGCCAACCGCGTCAATGCCCAGAAGATTCCCTATGCTCTCAGCATCAATACCGACAACGAAGGCGCTGGCGTCAACAACTTTGAGGTTGATAGTAATGTGATTTATCGTTGGGGAGGGCCGGTAGTGTTTCAGAGAGTTCCTCAGTTGTCGGCTATGACGTTCTCCAACAACACCCTTGTCGACCCGAACGGCGTGAAGCACATGCTCCATCCCTTGCCAGCGGGAGATGACAGCTATTCGCTGTCAAATAATCAGTACTACTCCACGGCAAGTGACAGTGGTGGGTGGTTTAAAGAACTAGGTCAAACCGAAGTCACCACTGCCGACTACCTGGCCAACTATGAGCCGACAGCCAATTTCGAGAAGCCAAGCTTCATCGATCCCACGCGCACCAGCCTGAGCTACGCGGCGAAGCTCGGGTTCACCAATTACGAACAGCTCGTGGGCGCTTGGGCTGGTCAGTCGCAAGGCACCTGGAATGCAGATTTGACGGCCCACGCGCTCAACGAGTATATACGCGAGGGATTTCAAGCGGATGAGGTGGGACTAACTCCGCTACCCGCGCCATCCGAGCCGAGTTCTTCTTCATTTGTACCAACGCCTAGCTTTGCCCCGAGTGCCACTTGGAAGAGTTTCGTCGATTCGGCGACCGTATATACGGTCAGTCATCCTGAAATCACGAGTAGCGTGCAATCTCAGGTCGAACAATCTGAGGTCGTACAATCTCAGGGCGAACCGATGGAGGAAGACGAGGTCTCCTACCTTCAATTGGATGACGAAGTGAGTGAAATCGAGGACTTGCCAGAAGCATCATTGCTGAACACTCAAACTTCAACACAGCAACAGCAGCAGGTCGACATCCAGGCTCTGGACCAAGTCATGGCAGGCTTGGAAGAGTCGTTATTGAGATAGTCTAGGTGATTCGACAATCGCTTCATCGTTTCATGACGCTATCCCCGTCTGGCACATGCTTTACCCCCCTCGATAACAGGCTGACTAGCTGGAACTCCAAACTCACTCTAGCGTGTTGTTTAATCCGCCGTAGCTTGCGCTAGAAAGGCCCACCTCAGCTGGCAAGGTAGGTCGGATTTGACTGAGGCCCCGTTCTACGCGACCAAGTATAGAGGCGCAGATTTTCTGACCTATGACTTGAGACAGTATCGTCCCTCGCGGGACTTCTCGCTCGCGTTGAGTGGATTGGAGATTTTGTGCATCTGCGGAAGCTATGGTAGTGTTCCGCGAATACTACCATCCAGACAACGTCTTTCGCTTCGCAGTTGAAGCAACTCAGTTTCCGCCAAGCTAGTGCCCAACGTATAATACTAGACAAATTTCAAGATACGGTCCTAGCAGTGGTAGTCTTTGATGATCAAGCGAGTGGTGGCGGCTGGGGTATTCGTCCACAACGAACAGGAGTGTTTGCCAAAGCTGTTGAGCGATTTGGAAGCACAAGTGTTCCCTCCCGACCTGAGGGTCGACTTCTCGATCCTCTGCAATGGTTGCACGGATCGGTCGTTTGAGGTTGCTCAATCCGAAGTGCAACGGTGGCCCACCAGAGACTATCGAACCGCCTCTGCGCTCAACTTGGAAGAAGGGGGTAAGGCCAACACTTGGAATGCTTTTGTCGAGCATGCGCTCAACGCGGGGGCATCCGCAATGGTGTTTGTGGATGGCGATATCCGAATCCTTGATCCCAAGGCGATTGCCACGCTACTCGAATCGCTGGATTCGCCAGATGTCAGCATTGTCGTTTCGCAACCCCAACCGGTGTTTGCGGAAAAGTGTTCTCGTTTGGTGCGTCTATCTTTCAGCGTAGGCCAGACGCCGCACCGTGACGGTAGTATCTGTGGTCAGCTCTATGCCGCCACTGCGGGTGCGTTGAGCGACATACGGCTTCCGAAGCTATGTCTCGTTGAAGATGGGTTCCTGGCAGCCTGTGTAAAGACTAGCCTGTTTACTTCAGCCCGGGGAACTCAATCGATCGCAGCTTCGAGAAAGGTCAGCCATCAGTACACCCCCTATACTACCTTTGGAGAGTTATACGAGCACAGCATACGGTTGGCTTTAGGAACCGAAATGAACGCAGCCTACTTTACGCCACTTTGGCATGCTCGTGATCGGCAAGATCGCATTCGTCTTCTGCGCCGGTTCTCACGGGGAGAGCAATTAGAAGAGACGTTTCGTGCGCATGCCGGTCTGCCTCAGAATTCTGCGATATCGACTCGCAAATCTGTGCTGAAGTTCGTGAATAGCGTGCGCCGGGATGGATGGAAGGGTATCGCAAGGATACCATTGAGCGGAGCTAAGCTGTGCTATACCCAATTCGTGAATGCTGGTGCGAGGCGGCGGTTTCGAAGCCGTGAGTTCAAATGGTAATAAGTACGCTCGGGGGTCTCTTCCCCGCCGAATCCGATAGGCGGCGTGATTCGTGGACCTCGCAGGAAGTAGGGCCAAAGTCCTCACTTCGAAATATCGAAATCTATTTGTTGTGCGTTGTCGGCGTTGGTACCACCGATTAAAATATCTAGACTCGCACAATTGTTGCATAGGTTCGGGGGTGTCAGCCCGCACCTACGGGGGGCGGGGCGCGATCGAGGTTCACGACTGGTCGGCGGCGGACCGGCGCGTTTGCAGTCACGAATTGGCATTTGGTGCAGGTAGCAAGCTAACGATTGGGGGATGCTCTGATGCCACCTACGCAGTCGATGCGTTACTTCTTGCTCCTTTTATTCGTGTGGCTGTACACGTTTGGCGGTCCGGAGCCGAAAAATGCCCTCGCAGTCACGATGGACGTGTATCTAATCGGCAGTCACGGGGTGCTTGCGACCGACTCTGTTGCGCCCTTTGCCATCGAGACAACCACCGTATATAGGTTGGGTGACTTCAATGGGAACTTGAAGGCAACTACGGCAACATTGGTGGACAACTTTACGTTCGACGTCGAAGCGGCGTTGATGTACAGCAGTCATCTAAATCCCGATGCTTCAAAACCTACTGATCCGTTCGAAGTGGGCGCTGGCACCGCGTCTCTTTTCAATTTAGAGGTCAGCGTCTGGGATGATGCTGGAACTGCAAATGGCGACGGTGACGCGGACGACGAGGATTTGGACGCGAGCAATAACATCGACTTCGGTAGGAACGCATCGGTTGTATTCAGTGCCGTTGCGGGTGGTTTCACGGATTTGATCCTGGCTGAAGATGGTGGTTTGAATCCGTTTAGCCTAGAACTGTGCGCCGATGCGGAGTGTTCTTCAAGGCAGCGGATCTTCAATGGGTTTAATAGCAGCGTATCGAATTTCCTACTTAATCTGCCGGAGTTCGCGATCAGTGACTCAGATGTAGCAAGCGAGATGGACCAAGTGTTCGTGTTCCGATTCAGTGAGCCAATTCTTGATTATGTAAGAGTAATTGAGAACGACGATCGAAACTTCTTCACCAACCAACGGTTGGAAGTGGACTATCTGGGAGTTGGATCCGTAAAAGGACTTTCTCCGGTTGGACCAGCTGCTGACTACAACGAAGATGGAATTACAAATATCGCCGACTACACGATGTGGCGAAATTTGCTGGGGTCTAACGTGCAGCCTTACTCCGCAGCAGATGGCAGTGGCAATGGGATCGTTGACATTGCCGACTATGGAGTATGGAAGATGCATTTTGGTGAGGCAGAGGCCTCCGCCGTCGCGGGCTCCTTGGATGTCCCCGAACCTTTGAGTGGATCATTGTTAATGTTAGTGCTGATCGCACTTGGCCCGTTGCGCCGCCTGCAATCATCAAGCGCGAAAGCATGTGAGGCCGCCCTGTAGTGAGCTGGAGCAATTCCGATTTCACTGGACGTCGTGCTCCGTGGAGTAAATCTGGCTTTTCAGTCAAAGAGCTCAATGACAGCTGGTAACGCAAGGGCAGGTCCGAACGTCACCGGACGCCACCTCCTTTTCGGGGGAAGCCGAAGAAGCTGTTGAGTTTACCTCGTATTCTCTGAAGCAACATTCGCCGTGCTTTGTCTTTGGCGGTGTTGACGTGAGGCCAAGGGATTTCGGGCGTTTCTTTGTCCAAGAATCGGCAGATATTCTCCCAATTAACCTCCCCAGAATTCAGGTCAAGTCGCAAATAGTCAGTACTTCGACCGGAGAAGTATTCCATAACCTCCTGGTTGTGTTTTGTGTATCGCTTGAGGTAAGCATCTTCGTTGCCGAGAGGCGCACTTTCACCGTAGATCCAGGTGTGGACGGAGTTAGGGTAGCAGCCAAAATCGCTGACAACGCTCTTGATCCAGGAATCCTCGTTTCGCATAACGTGAATGAACTTGCTACCTGGATAGATGCGATCACAGAGTTGATACAGAACCGGCCAAGGCGTATCTTTGAAGGCGTCGTATTGAGTTATCAAATCCGTTGCGCGTTCCTGAATTCGGTCCCCCAGGTCGTCGACTGGAACGGCTGCCAAATCACGAAACTGCTGATAACCACAAACCCGATACCCGAGGATCTCCAGCGCTTTCCCGAGTGACGAAGTACCTGTCTTCTGAAAACCAATGCAGAAAATCTTGGGCTCGTCGTTCATGTACTTCCCTCGTTATCGATAAGGAATCGTTGGTTCTGCAATTGGCTATACGCGTCGGCTGGCAGGTGGACGGCAAAATTTGAGCCAAGCTTCATCCAGGGATTATCGCCCAATGCGTTCAGCGTCGGAGGAGCCAAGATTCGCGAGATCGTGCCCGCATCGAGTTCGTAGTCTGCCGATTCCATAAGGCGCGGCTGCCTGCTAGGTGCCAGTGCATCCGATGCCTGATCTGCGAACGACCCCATAAGTCCAATCCATTTAAGGCCATTAAGGCCACACATAGCCCGACACCAGTTAGTCGCATAGCCACATGGAAATGACTCAAGTAACAACCCTTTGTCGGAGATCTCTTCGCCGCGAAGCAGGAGATATCCCAATGCCGCGCCGTGCATGCCAAAGATCGTCTCGGCACCCACCACACATTGGATTTGTTCAGGTATAGACAGTTCCTCCAATAAAACGGTCCGGAAATCGTGTTCCTGCAATAGCTGCGATATTTTTTCGTGATTTGTCAAGGATCGCCGGCCACGTCGTGCCAAGAAAACTCGATCGCCAGTCACCCGACTGTCTGAGACTATCCCAAGCTCGACGGCGCGTCGATGCAACCAACGTCCCGCCACAGCCCGCAACAGTAGCTTTCTGGGATTGGAGCTAAGCAGATTGCCTTCAACCGGCGCGTCACTCGAGATTGCTTCACATTGCATCGTGCGAAACAAGTCGAGCGCATATTGGGGTGTACCTTGATTCACAATAAAGACGAGATCCCTTGTCGAAATCACATCTTGTAGCGCCTCCAGGGCTATCAAGCCCACGCCAATCTGGTTCTGAAGAATGTGGGCCACATTTGAGTTGTCGTCGTACCGGACGTCGAACACGAGTTGAGAATCTTGGAAGCGTATTGCTTCCTTTCGTCGAGAGGCGATGTCGCTAAGCCGCGACTTGATTCCAGTGGGGCGAGGTGCGGACGATTGGCCATCGTGTACCTCGAAGCGAATTGAGTGCGAAGCGTAGTGGAACTCGGGCGCCCACATCACCAATGGTGACGGAGTCCAGGCGTCGAGCAGTCTGGTCGGTTGCCCGACGACTGGCCCACCTGGCACGGTGATGGCAGGAAACTGATGTGAGGCGGCTGCAAGTAGCATGAATACTAGTCCAAGACAAGAATCGGCCGGCGAGCCTGGTCAACAGGCGTCGGCGCACATTCCCCCTACCGTAAGTAGCTTATGTCGACCTTGTTTTTTTCAGCAATCACTCGACTTGCCCAGGTGGCATTGCCGCTTGAGAGTCGTTTCGCAATTTGCCATTTTAAATAGAGCGGCCAGCCATAGCGCCTTAGGTTAAAAGCCTTGCGAGCCAGGCTATTCTGTGCCCCCAGATAGACTCGCGTCCCAATGGATGGTCTGTGGGATTTGGGGTGGCGACTGTAGCCTCGACGTTCCATCAGATCTCCACACTTTGACTCGACGAGACTCACTTGTTTTGGTGCGAGCTTTGTCTTCCACTGGTTGACAAGGCTTGCATCCGGCGGTTCGTAAGTCGAGTTTGCCGCGTAGGTCAACATGCGGGCATCGTAGTCAAGATCCAGAAAGCGACAGATCTTGTGCAGCTCTTGCTCGGGTGAAACGACAAGTGCTTCGAAGCTTAGCTCGTGGTAGTCCTCGCAAGAGCACTCGGCAGTCACTTTTTCCCATCTTTTCTCAGCGTCGAGCCAGTAATCAGCGCCATACCATACGTTGCCCACCCACCCCATGCCAATACAACTTCTTGCGACGTCGCGGGGGTCCCTTATTAGATGGATAAATCGAGCTTTCGGCCAGATGCTCCGCAGGAGATCAAAGCGGGAATGTACCGTTGCGCCCACGATGGGTTTGCCACTTCTTTCCCCAGCCTGAGACAGGAAAGATCTGATCACCTCTTCGTAACTTGATGTACTTGGAATCTCAAAGCCATGGGCAAGAAATGCTCGATCGGTTTGGAGAAGTTGAGCATACTTTACAGGATCCGGGACGAAGTTGTCGTTGGCGTGTTTTACGGCGTACTCGAACTCCCCAAAATTGCAGATTTCCGGATGGGCGTCGAGCATTAGACGTAGCATTGTAGTCCCGCTACGAAGGGCTCCGACAATGAAAACCGGATGCTCTGGCCTGGTGCCTGAGACGGAAGAACGGTCTCGAGTTGTATGCGAATGTGCCAATGTTATCCCACCCATTCCCATTACGTGTGCTTGTCTGCTGTCTGATGCGCGTGCAAACCAGCGGTGTGCTGGCTGTATTCGATGAGCTGAGATCGCGAGCCTCGCAGCCGATTCCCGATGTACTTGAGCGAACCTATCGCGGTCGGCCAATTCGCGACAATGCATGATGCAGCGTACAAAAAGGCATCGGCGAGTGGATCTCCGTGCTGGCGCATGCGATAGCGGGCGATTCTGGCCCATTGTATCGCATACGCGAAACCGGTCACGACCAGGGGGGAGGTCCCCGCAAGGGGAAAAAGTGACAGAGCGAACACTGGCAACAAGGCCCAAAAGTAGATGCTAAGGAGCTTCCGCCAGCGATGCCTCTCAGTCAGCGATCCATGTAGCACCGCAACCTCGGCGTAGGCATGTCCGGCACGCACCGCTCGTTTCCACCATTGGCCAAACCGCGACATGCGGACGTCGTGTAACGTCATCTCCTCATCCAGTCGCCATATCGTCCACCCGTCTTTTCGCAGGCGTGTGCACAGCTCAGGCTCTTCACCGGCAATGAGGGAGTTGCGGTAGCCGCCCGCTTGCTCGAAGGCTTGGCGTTTTATCAGTGCATCGCCACCGCAAGAATGGGCTTCTCCCGGTAGTGTGTCCCACTCCATCTCGGCCAGGCGATGATAGGCATTGCAGTCTGGATCGATCTCCCGACGTCGTCCACAGGCCACTGCCACCTGTGGATGGGTTTGCAGGAACTGCGTTGCGGCGGGAATCCAGCCCTCGACCACCTCGCAATCGCCATCCACAAACTGGATCAACTCGACTTCGGGAGCGATTTCTAGCAAACGCCGGAAGCCTGCGTTGCGGGCTCGGGCGGCCGTGAAGCCCTCTGCGGTGTCGAGGAGTAGTGTCTCGACTCCGAGCTGCTCTGCCATCTCGAGGCTGTCATCTTCGGATCCGGAGTCGACGTACACCACATGATCTAGATCACGTACCAGTGATCCCAGGCAGGCGCGGAGCCGCTCTCCCTCGTTGCGGCCGATCGCAACGCCGCCAACTTTGAACCGAACCTCGGTATTCGTGCTCACGTCATCGTCTCCTGCCGCGTCGATGCGGTGTGCAACTCGCGGATTGCATCCGATTTCCACGTGAACGGCGATTTAGCCACGACCTTCTTAAAATGATCGCAGGAGAGCTGCACGCCAAGCCAGCGACCTAACTGCTGTAGATCGGTGTCCAATTCACGCTTCAATCGCTGCTCCATCTCAAGGCTAAGCGTGGGCTTCGCGGGCAGTTTCCACAACGCCTTAATTCTGTCTCGGAAGTTCCTGGGAATGAAAGTCCGCCGGAACCAGGAAAGGCCTGGTGCGTAGGCAATCGCATCACGCAGCCAGCTCGATCTCATCCGCTCTTGCGACGAGTTTTGGCGGGAGCGGTCGTCGACCCAAACCAGTCGGTCGGTCGCGCCGAGGAACTGGGCGATCCGCTCCAACTCGGCTTGCGGGGCAGCTTGGAGGCGTTCGAGAAACACCGGCAGGATGCGATCTGGGCCATACGAGTGCAGGTAGGGCTCCAACTGGTAAGCATAGCGGCTGTAGTCGACCATCTCCGGCAAACTATCCACCGCTTCGTCGATCGGGCAGTCAATGCGCCGGACCGACCACTCATGCACGTACTGCGAGACGAGCCGGTCGATCGGATGCCGCATGACGTAAATGAGTTTCAGGTCGGGGAAGGCGGCGTGCATCCGCTCGACCGTGTGCGGATAGGTGGGAAGTTTGGTGTAGTGGGTGCTCGATTCACCGCAAAGGTCGCCGGCGCTGGCTGCGGAGAAGAGGTTGCGATACCAGGCTTCGCCTTGGGCGTAGACTTCGTCGTTGGAGAAATAGTAGGGTTCCTTGGGGGTGGTCATAAAGATCCCCGGCTGGGCCGCCAACTGCTCGTGCAGCGTCGACGTCATGCACTTCATCGCGCCGATGATGAGGAAGTCGGGGCCAGGTGAATCGATTGTAGGCGACTGCATTGGGTCCTCAGGATTGACGGTCGCTCGGCTCATGGTGCTTCATGGGGGTCCAGGCATGGATCCAGATATCACGCCCCTCCTTGTCGCAGACACTCCGAGCTCGATTGCCCACGAGCTCCCGCGCAAGGGAAATCAAACGGCCACCCCACCACATCGTATTCGCTAGCCACAGATGCCCTCGGCCATTGAATTTGGCGTAGTACCGCGCCCGCGAAATGTACCAGTAGCGAGGCCGCCGCCGCTTCTCCGCGGCGAGCGACTTGGCCGGGTTGCTCCTCCCGCGCAGATGGACGACGCGAGCCAGTGGATAGTACAGCACATCCCAGCCGGCCTGACGGGTCAGACGACAATAGTCGGCGTCGTCGTAGTACAGGTAGTAACCCTCATCCAGTAGTCCACATTTCTGAAAGACCTCTCGTCGAATTAGCGCACAGGCGAAGCTGACCCACTCCGCATGGTGCGGCTCGTCGCTGAGCGGCATGCCGCCATGTCCCCGCTTGAACAGGCGAGTAACGGTTCCGGTGCCCGCCGCCTTGATGAACTCGTGTAGCGGAGTGAAGTCCAGAAAGGCACTGCCCTGGGGGGTGCCATCTGGCCATTCCAGCCGTGGGCTCAGGATTCCTACGTTGGGCTGGGCTTCCAGGCCATCGTACATCGCCCGGATGGCCCCGGGCCGCACGATGGTGTCGGCATTCAGTAGCAGTAGGTATCTGGGAGGATTCTCGGATGCGAGAGCGGGACCAAGTACCACATTGTTGCCGCCGGCAAATCCCCGGTTGGGGGATATAGGCGTTATCGAAACCCAGTCGCTCCATCTATTCATGTCGATGGCCGCCTGCAAATGGGCCAGCGATTCTTCTCCCGTGCCGTTCTCACAGATTTCCACCCGTGTTCCGGGCACATCATCGATCTGGGGAGCTAGTGAGTGCAAACAGTCGATTACCAGATCGGCAGACCGGTAGCAGACGATGACAATGAGAATCTTCGTCTCAGTCATTGCTGCGTGACCTCACTACCGCGGGTAAGGTCATAGAATTTTGCTACGGCGTCCCACGCTTCGGATTCATTCCACCCCAAAGCTTCGCTGTCTAGGGGAGTGGTATTGATTCGGACGCGTGGTTCGGGGAATTCTGTTTGTTTGGCAAGTTGAAGTTCACACTTCCAGTTGCAGCGCTTTCGCAGTTCGTCCGCGAAGCGCTGGGCGAAGGCGCCTTGCGATTCCACGTAGCCGCTGGGGTTGGTTTTGACAAAGCCCGAGGTGGTCGGCAATTGCTCTACAAACCGATTGTAGGACTTGGCAAGGAGCGAAACGTGGATGTTGTCGCGAACGTAGTCTGGTGTGCGGACCTCCGCCATCTCGCCTGCTTTCCAGCAACGGACAAGGTAGGCAGTAAACCGGGGGTCCTCGAGTGGGCCGAAGGGGTTGGGGATGACGAACTTCCCCAGGGAGAACCCGAATGTGCTGGCGAAGTGTTGGATGGTCTGATCGGTAAGCGACTTGGAGAGGCCATAGGGGGAAAAGCTGATCAGGGGGGCACTTCCCGCTCCCTCGTGTGCCTCAAACACCGTGCCAGTAGTCACGATGCGCTGGCAGCCGACTGCCGCCAGTCTCTCCAGGACTGCAGGCAATTGGTGCGTGTTCTGCCGCAGTGCGCTAACGAAATCAAAATCCGGGCTTCTGTAATCGGTTACCTCGGCCGCGTGATGGCAGAGGACATCGGGCTTTACCTCGTCGATCAGCGAGAGAAAACGCTCGTCGCCGAATCGACAGTTCCAGCTGCGTTGGGATTGCTCCGCAATTCGATCCATCCGCTCGCGGCGGATACCAGAGTAGTCCCCTTCCGACCTGGTGAAGGTCGTGATCACGGAATGTCCGGCGCGGACTAGTTCGCTAACAAACCAGTAGCCTGTGAATGAGCTTGCGCCTGTGAACAGTATTCGCATGGTCGGGTTGCCAAAGGCAATTGCATGAAGGATCGACTGCCGGCGAAGTAGCCTGAAGTCGGAGCGGTCAGCCGCAGACTTGATGGTAGTCGAAAGCGGTAAAGTGGCCAAGAGTTAGCGATTTTAGGACGGGCATTATTGCCGCATCCGGTGCCGAAGCTTCCAATTATACGGGTTGCAATCCCGACAGCGCCTATTGCTGCGGGGTCTCAATCGCCAAGTGGTGGGCTGGATCGAAATCAGGGGCCTGAGAGTCCTTCTCTGACAGCGAAACGGGCTTCGACGGCCAGTTGATAGCAAACTTTGGGTCGTCCCAGCGGACAATTCGTTCCGCTTCGGGGGCGTAAAACTCATCGACGAAGTAAATCGCCTCGGCGTCCTCCGACAGGGTCAGGAACCCGTGGGCGAATCCTTTCGGCACGTACATCATCAGCCGATTCTCGGCATTCAATTCTTGCCCGAACCATTGGCCGAACGTGCTCGAATCCGATCGCAGATCTACGATGCAGTCCCACAGGGCGCCTCGAACACATCGAACCAGCTTCGTCTCAGCATGGGGCGCTAGCTGATAGTGCATGCCGCGTAGTGTGCCCTGTTGGCCGGTGAGAGAATTGTTCGCCTGCACGAAGTTGGTGACGAGATCGTGGGCGAGAAACTCGCGCTCACAAAAAATGCGGGCGAAGAACCCGCGATGATCGCCACGGCGCTCTGGTTCGATCAGATAGGCTCCGGCGAGTCCGGTTGGATGAAACAGCATGGCAGCTTCCTCGGTGAGATTTTTGGGGCAACGCGACTATGCTACGCGTGTCAGTTTATCCAATTGCTTCCGCAGTGTTCGCAGCCGCACGAACTGGTCGCCTTCGAAGTCGGCTGCGCTGAAGCCGTGATCGACCATGCTCTTGTGCAGTTCCTCCATGCCCCGGCGAAGGTCATACTCCAACTCGAAGTCAGGCAAGGCCTGAGACAGCTTGTCAAAAGAGACTCGATAGTTGCGCGGGTCTTCGCCCACTTCTCCGGTGTAGACAATGGATGCCTTCGGGATGAGCTCTTGTACCAAGTCGCCAACGTTACGTACCTGATAGTTCTCGCTGTTGCCGCCGATATTGATGGCTTGATTGTGGATCGATTCGACAGGAGCCTCGACAAACGCCAGGAACGCGCGGGCAATATCCCGGCAGTGAATGAGCGGTCGCCAGGGGGATCCGTCGGACTTAATGCGAATCTCGCCGTAGGATAGAGCAGAGGCCAGCAGATTGTTTACAACGAGGTCGATGCGCAGCATTGGCGAGTCGCCGTAAGCAGTGGCATTGCGTAGGTAGGCTGGGCTGAAACCATCGCCTGCCAACCGACCGATGAGTTCCTCGCTTTCAATCTTGCTTTGGGCGTAGGCGGTCAACGGTCGTAGAGGGTCGGTCTCTGTCAGGTCGAGCTTATCGCCAGCTCCATACACCGAACAGGAGCCCGAAAAGAGAAATCGCTCGACGCCAGCAGCTTTGGCTCGACGAGCCAGTTCTACGGAGGCATCACGATTCACCTGCAGCGTAATACCAGGGTCGAGATCGCCCATGGGGTCGTTGCTAATGGCAGCAAGGTGGCAAATGGCGTCGATGCCATCCAGGTCTTGCTCGGTGAGATTCGCTACGTCCCCCAGGATCTCCTTGTCGGGCGCCGTCAACGGCTTCCAGTTGCATCCCGAAAAAAGCCCTAAATCGCAGCCGGTAACGGTATGCCCCGCTGCTTGAAGCACTTCCACGAGATGAGCGCCGATGTAGCCTAAATGTCCGGTAACCAGTACGTTTGACATAGGGGGGATCCGCAGGGATCGGAGGGGGGAAGGTTTGTGGCTGGGGGGAATGCTCTATCGTAGTCAGCATGGGGAATACGGGCAACGATACGCTCGAATGGGTTTGCCGGTCCGCTTAGATTCTCATTTCAAGAACCAAGTATGCGCATTGCGCCGATTGTGACGGTAAGGTCCATCGGGACGTGTCAGACATGGCTCGCTACAAACGTCAGGATAGGAGAGTTCGCTTGATATTGGCCCCGAACCACTTATCATCGAATGTATAGCATCCGCGGCTGACCACAGTAGAAGTTCGGTGGTCAGATTCGCATACTCTAACTTCGACTCGGATTGGTCTCGCCGATGGACGTGGATTCCCAGCCCTACCTGTTGATCACGCCTTGCCGTGACGAGGCTGCCTTTCTGAAGTCGACGATTACTTCGGTTGCCAGTCAAACGATTGCGCCAGCAAGGTGGGTTGTCGTCGACGATGGCTCGACCGACGAGACTCCGAGGATTCTTGAAGAAGCAGAAAAGCAGCTTGGTTTCCTCAGTGTTATCCGCCGTGATCCCAACCGGGAACGGAGCGTTGGCCCCGGTGTCATCGAGGCCTTCAACATCGGCCTGGCCAGCGTCGATCTCGACGACTATGCCTTCGTGTGCAAGTTGGATGGCGATCTGGAATTCGGACCCCGCTACTTCGAGCGGTTGCTCGAAGAGTACGCGCAGGATCCTTGGTTGGGAACTCTTTCAGGGAAGACCTTTTTGCGCGAAGAGCAGCGCGAATGGGAGGAGCGTATTGGCGATGAGAATTCGCACGGCTGTGCGAAATTCTATCGGACGGAATGCTTCCGCGACATCGGCGGATTCGTACCTTTCTTGGGTTGGGATGGAATCGATGGTCACATGTGTCGCCTGAAGGGGTGGAAGGCCAAGTCGATGCACGACCCGGACCTCAAGATCATCCATCTGCGGCGTATGGGGTCGAGCCATGTTAGTTTCTGGCACGGCCGCAAGCGTTGGGGGCGTTACAAACGTTTTATCGGTTCGGCGTGGTACTACGTACTTGCCGCCAGCATGTATCGCATGTTCGAGAAGCCTTACTTCTTGAGTGGCGTCGGGATCGTGGCCGGCTATCTCGAGTCGGCACTGCGGCGAGAGTCACGATTTGCCGATACCGCCTGTCGCGAAGAGGTCCGGCGTTTCGAGCGCGAATGCCTCGTCAGAGGCAAAACACGGACGCTCGCCGACTATCATGCCCGGATTGAGCAAGCGCATCCGGAGCGAGCCAAAGCGCCGAAGCATCTCAGCATCCCGGCTAAGGCTACTGCAAGTTTGTAGTACGTCGAAGGGGGAAGAAGCACACCCCGACAAAGTTCAGCGAGCGGGCGACGGTTCCACGTCTGATGCGGGCGCCTCGACCGCGTCTGCCTGGAGCTTCGAGCGAAAACGCTCTACTAGCGGCTGAAGGCACGTGTGGATATTGAACTTCTGAACCACCAACGCTCGCCCAGCGACCGCCAGCCGTTTTCTAAGTTCACTATCCGAGCACAAGCGCATGAGGGCGGTTGCTAACTGCTCCGCATTCTCGGGTTCGACCAGCAGGCCTGTTTCTTCATCAACTACCAGATCGGGGATGCCGACCAGATGCGTCGAAACCACCGGCGTTTCACACGACATTGCTTCCATGAGCGTTTGTGGCAGGCCGTCCACATCTTGGTCGGCAGCCCAAACACATGGCAAGCAGAAGATGTCCGCATTGCTCAAGAAGGTGGATAATTCCTCTTGAGTGACGGTCTGCCCCGTTACATCGATATGGTCTCCCAACCCAAGTCGCTGCACCTGGTCTCTCAGGGACCGCTCAAGTGGCCCTGACCCGCCAATCACGCACCTGAAATCTACACCCCGTTTATGGAGCAGTTGGCACGCCTCGATGAGATAGCTGTAGCCCTTTTTTTCTACCAGGCGACTGACAGAGTTGATTCTGACTACCGAACTTTCTCTTTCGACGGATTGGCGGCTGAATCGCTGGGGGTCGATGCCGCAGTAAACGAGGACTAGCTTGCATGGGTCGGCCCCTTGCTTGATGTAGAACTCGCGGTGAAATTCAGAGATGCACACAATGAACTCGGCTCGATCAATCTTGTCGCAAAGAGCAACGCGATCGCGGAACAGGTCGCAAGCGTGTCCGGTAAAGCTAAATGATCTCCCTGCCAGCCATGCGCCATACATTCCAATCGTGGCGCAGGAGTGAGCCCACTGGGAATGGATATGGTCGACGTCCTCGTGGCGCAGCTTCCTCGCCCAGTGGCATGCCACGAAAAAGTGCGCTAGGCTGGCAACCCTCCCCCGCAGGTTCTCACGCCTGCCCGTAAGGGCATTCCAGCCAACCTGAAAAAACTTCCGCCCAAACAAGACGGGTCCCAGCACAAAGGATAGCAACGACTTTAGCGGAGGAAGCGGATACAAGTAGTGCGTGCGATCACGCAATTCGGACACGGCGTGGGCTGCGTGAAACAATGACCGAGGCCGGCGCATGGCATGCAGCACGAACGGGACTTTCTGCTTCCCCAATTGTTGCAACTCGTTGGCGACCGTGGCGTTGCCGACGCCATCGGTGGTTATATAGTGGATCATCGCCTATTCTAATGTGGGGGAGGCTGGGTTCATGGGCACGCTAGATGCTGCGAACCAGAGCAGTTAGTCACAAGCCTACCTTGCGAGGGACTCCGAGAAAGACAGAATTGCACACCCTAAAGACGCGATCATTTATCGATATGAAAATCTCGACGGCAAATTCCCTGGAGGTACGGTCCTTCGAGTGATATGGAATCTACGGATAATTCGGGCAAGAGGCCAGGCGATCAATTGTGAGGGGGCTCGCGGAGATAGCTTCCGGAGCAGATAGATTGGTCTCTCTAAGCGACATTGGATGATGTTTTCACAGTTTAGTATACAAGCGTCGTTGGTCAACAAGAACCGTGTCCATGTCTCGCCCCTGGTTTGTGCGATGACTACCTGCCGCGGAGCAGCGGCGGTAATTCACGAGCTTACTGATCGTCCGCCCAGCGTGGCAGTGTGTCGTCGAGCCAAAGTGGTGCCGTTGTGGATGGACGGGGGGAAGACTCATGAAATCACCGAGGCGGTCGAGCGAGACTGGTCGGCCGTCTTCCGTGGGCTGTATCACTTCGCGGAGGAAGTGTTGGCTGCCGTGGAGCCTCGCAAGAGTTCCGGTCGCCACGCTCAGAAAGTGCGTGACGACTTGCATGCCTGCCGCGACAATGTACGGATGATCTGGAGCGCCGCGTAACCCCGAATCTGAGTTTGATTGAACGCTTCTGGGGGCAGCTCAAGCGGTCCGCTTTCATCAGCTACTTCTTTGAAACCGTCTCTAACTTGGTACCGGCCATGGTAAACCAAAGCATCGCCCTCAACGATGATCCCGCTCACCCTTTCCGGCTCCAACTGAACACAGTGCCAAACTAACTGCAACCTATTTAGTCGCTCCCAGGTAGTGTACTCGTGGAAGGTGAATAGAATGAACTTCTCGCCAATCGTCAGCTTGTTGCTCTGTTGTGTTTACGCTTGGGGAGCGTGTTCGGCGGTGCGGGCAGCGGAGCCTGCGGCCAGGCCAAACATGGTAATCATCTTCACCGACGACCAGGGCTACGGCGACCTTGGCTGCTTCGGCGCTACCGATCTCAAGACACCGCGCATCGATCAACTGGCCGAGCAGGGAACGCGGTTCACCAGTTTCTACGCCCAAATTGTCTGCGGACCGAGCCGCTCGGCACTGCTGACGGGACGCTACCCGATTCACAGTCTCGGCTGGTCGATGCCGGCCAGCGAAGTGACCATCGCCGAATTGCTGCAACCGTCCGGCTACCGCACCGGTTGCATCGGTAAGTGGGATGTGTCGAACCGGGCGGCAGTTCGCGAAAGGATGCCGCTAGCGCAGGGATTCGACTACTACTTCGGTCCGTTGGGAGCCAACGACAATGGCAAGGTTGCGTTCCATGAGAACAACACTCCGGCCGGCAAGACCGACGACATGGGGAGCCTCACCGGGCTTTACACCGACAAGGCGATAGAGTTTGTCGAGCAGAACGCCGACGAACCCTTTCTGCTGTACCTGGCGCACACCATGGTGCACTCGGTCGTCGGCGCCTCGGACGATTTTCGCGGCAAATCCGAGGGCGGCTTGTACGGCGATGCGATCGAGGAGATCGATTTCCACACGGGCCGACTGTTAGACGCTTTGGACCGCTTGGGGCTCACGGAGCGCACCTTGGTCGTGTTTACCAGCGACAACGGCCCTTGGTGCAACATGCAAGATCGACTCCGCCAACGCCACAATGGCCAAGTCGCCTGGGGCTCGCCGGGGCCGCTGCGCGGCGGCAAAGGCTCCACCTACGAGGGAGGGTTACGCGTGCCATGCATCGTGCGGTGGCCGGGACACGTTCCTGCGGGACGCGAGAGCGATGCGGTGTTCGCCACCATCGACCTGCTGCCCACCATCTGCAGTCTCGCGGGCGTGGAACCGCCTGCCGACCGCAAGTTGGACGGCGTCGACCAGTCAACGCTACTGACAGGTGAAGCAGAGCAAGGAGCACGCGACGAGTATTACTACTTCTGCCGAGGCGAGATGCACGCCTACCGGCGCGGCAAGTGGAAACTGATCCTGCCGAACCGCAAAGAGTTCTACGGTTACGTCAAAGACCGCGGTACCAACAAAGTGGAGCTGTACGATCTCGAGGCCGACATTGGCGAGTCGCAGAACGTGGCCCAGCAGCACCCCAATGTGGTGGAGGTCATGCTCGAAACGGCACGGGCGTACGAGATGCCATCGGAGCCGTTCGATCCGCGGATCGGTTTGTAGCCAATAAGCAGGAACCTACGATTGAGTAGCGTCCTTGGCTTTCTGCAGTTGCTTCAGGCGGCCCGGCGGTCTGACGCCCGAGCCTTTTTTATCCTGCAGGTTGTCTCCCAAATCCTCGCGTGTTTTTTCGGCCGCTTCCTGCAGGCGGGCGACAACATCGGGGTGGTCGTCAAGCACGTTGGTCGTTTCGCCGGGGTCGCTCTTCAGGTCGAAGAGCTCCAAGCCGATTTTCCCGCGCGAATAGTTGACTGGCATGCCGTCGTGGCCACCCTCGCGTCCCGCCAGAGTGCGATAGCCATGCGGGAAGTGTAGCTTCCAGCGGGGGTCGCGAATCGCTCGCAACTCACCGCCGTAGTAGCAGGCGAAGTAGTCGTGCGGGCTTTTGGCGTCCGCTTCGCCGGAGAGCAGTGGCCAGATGTCCTTGCCATCGATGGTCCGGTCGCTCGGTACCTCGGCCCCAATCAAGCCGGCGATGGTTGGCAGCAGGTCGATGGTACTCGCCAGTTCATCGCTCTTTGCGCCTGCGGGCACTTTGCCGGGCCAGCGAGCCACGCACGGCACCCGGTACCCGCCTTCGAACATGGTTCCTTTGCCTTCACGGAAGGGGCCAGCCGAGCCGGCGTGGTCGCCGTACGACAGCCAGGGGCCGTTATCGCTGGTAAAGAGCACAAGTGTGTCGTCGTCGAGGCCCTCCTGCTGGAGCGCTTCGAGAATCTGCCCCACCGACCAGTCGACTTCCATCACCACATCGCCAAACAGTCCGGCCCCGCTTTTGCCCGCGAATTTGTCCGAGACGAAGATGGGAACATGCACCATGCTGTGGGGGACATAGAGGAAGAACGGCTTGTCGCTGTTGCGATGGATGAAGTCGACCGCATGCTCGGTATACTGGGTGGTGAGCTGCTTCTGATCTTCAGCGGTTACCTCGTGATCGACGATTTCGGTGCCCTCGTACAACGGTAGCGGGGGATAACGCCGTTTGCGTTCTTCTGCGTCGGGCGGCAGTCGCACCAAGTCGGGATGCAGGGGCCACATGTCGTTGGAGTACGGCAGGCCGAACCACTCGTCAAAGCCCTGGTTGGCAGGCAGGAACGGTTTGGCATCGCCCAGGTGCCATTTGCCAAACACGGCCGTGGCGTAGCCTTTCGCCTTGCAGAGCTCGGCAATGGTTACCTCTTCGGGATTCAGGCCAACCCTGGACTTGGGGCCGAAAGCGCCGCGGATGCTCACCCGTTCCGAATAACACCCGGTCAGCAGCGAAGCGCGAGATGCACTGCATACAGCGGTCGACGAGTGAAAGTCGGTCAGCACCATACCCTCGGCCGCCATCCGATCGAGATTCGGAGTCGGAAAGTCTTCCGCTCCAAAGGGCCCAATATCGGCGTAGCCCATATCGTCGATGAAGATGACCACGATGTTCGGAGTACGAGCCTGCGTGACAGCGGCCGTTAGCAGTAGCACTAGATACAAACTTGATCGGAGCATGTTCGTTCGTCCGGGGGGGATGGGGGCACAAGCTTCAGAAGGGTTCGATTATAGGGCAACTGGAGGTGGTTGTCAGATCGCGGCAAAAGCAGTGGTTGCAACTCCGTATCCACAGCAGTGGCCGACTGGCCGAAATGTGCTGTTTAGTACTCCAGGTTTGCCGACTTCTGGATCTCAAACAGTGATATGATGGCCATCATTTGTTAGAATGGCAACAGATGCGATGTCCCCCCTTCCCCGCTGTCAGGCGACCGTATGCTCAGCTTGTTATCTCGTGGCGTGACTCTATCGCTTGTTTTCTTGTTGGCCGCCCGCTTTGGCATGGCAGCGGAGAGAGCAACTCCACCCATCGATTTTGCGCACCAGATTGTGCCATTGCTCCAGCAACATTGTGCGGAGTGTCATGCTGGTGATCAGGCGGAGGGTGGGTTTTCGATCAACAATCGGGAGTTATTGCTGGACGCCGGTGTGGTGACCGCGGGAGACAGCAGCGATTCGTACCTGATGGAGTTGATCACCACGCAGGATAAGGACATTCAGATGCCGCCGGCAGGCAAGCCACGCGTGCCTGCGAAATCGGTGGCCCTGGTTGGGAGGTGGATCGACCAGCAATTGCCGTGGGAGCCTGGTTTTTCGTTCGCGGAGAATACGTACGAACCACCCCTTGCGCCGCGGCGTCCTGAGTTGCCGCCAGCGGTTGCAGGACGGGACAACCCGGTCGATCGCATCATCGATGCGCATCTGGCCGCCTCGGGCGTGAAGCAAACGGGCGAGTTGGACGACGCCGCATTCTACCGCCGGGTGTCACTCGATTTGGTGGGACTGTTGCCCGCGCCGACCGATGTAACGGAGTTCGTGGCGGATAGCGCGCCCGACAAACGCGAACGACTGATCGACAAGCTCTTGGCCGATCGTACCGCCTATGCTCAGCACTGGATGACCTTCTGGAACGACTTGCTGCGAAACGACTATCAGGGCACCGGGTACGTGGATGGGGGCCGCAAGGAGATTGGCGCCTGGTTGTATCGTTCGTTGATGGAGAACAAGCCTTACGACGAGTTTGCTCGCGAGTTGGTGTCGCCCACCGACGAATCGGTAGGCTTTATCAACGGCATCAAATGGCGTGGCGCAGTGAATGCCAGCCAGACACGCGAGATTCAATTTGCACAAAACGTGCCACAGGTGTTCTTGGGCATCAACCTGAAGTGCGCCTCGTGCCACGACAGCTTCATCGACCGCTGGACGCTGGAAGAAACCTACAATCTGGCGGCCGTGTTCTCGGACCACGAGTTGGAAATCCATCGCTGCGACAAGCCGACGGGCAAGTACGCCTCGCCCCGGTGGTTGTTTCCCGAACTTGGCGAAGTGGACGACAGTTTGCCACGCGAAGAGCGCCTCGAACAGCTTTCGCTGTTGCTCACGCACCCCGAAAACGGCCGTTTCGCCCGGACCATCGTCAATCGGCTGTGGTGCCAGCTGATGGGCCGTGGAATTGTGCATCCTACCGACTCGATGCACACCGAGCCCTGGAACGAAGATTTGCTCGATTACCTGGCGGTGCACCTGGTCGACCATAACTACGATGTGCAGGCGACGTTGCGCTTGATCGCCAGCAGCCAGGCGTACCAATCGCAGTCGGCCAGCATCGACGCCCAGCCCGTGGCCGGGGAGTTCGAGTACCAGGGCCCGGTTGCCAAGCGGATGACGGCCGAACAGTTTGTCGACGCGGTGTGGCAGATCACCGGTACCGGACCCGAAAGCCCGCACAAAAAAGCAGCAGCATTTCTGGGGAAGACGGAGGGCGAGCAGCGTGGTCCCAACGGACGTTTCCGTTCGGCGCTGGTGGCGAGCGACCTGTTGATGCGATCGCTCGGACGGCCGAATCGCGAACAAGTGGTATCGTCGCGGCCGCCACTGCTGACAACGCTGCAGGCACTCGACCTGTCCAACAGCCCGACGTTGGTCGGCACATTGGACCAAGGCGCGACCAACCTGAAGCAACACTTCGAGGGGAAATCGCCTGCCGAGGCGGTGGACGAGCTTTATTTGGCCGCACTTTCTCGCCATCCCACCGAGCGCGAGCAGCAAATTGCCGGGCAAATTCTAGAGGATCCGTCGAACAAGCAAGGCATCGAAGACCTGTTGTGGTCGGTGATCATGTTGCCCGAATTTCAGATCGTCCGGTAGGACGGGAGCAGTGATACATGACAATTTTGCATAAAGACACACCTGTAGCTCAGCCACGTTCGCGACGCGAGTTCCTGCAGGCACTGGCTGCGGCCAGCACTGCAACGTGGATGTTGGGCGAACCCCGACTGGCACATGGGGAGGAGGCGGTCACTCAACCGCCGGCGAAAGCCGATTGTTGCATCTTGCTGTGGATGGCTGGTGGCATGGCGGCGGCCGAGACCTTCGATCCCAAACGCTATCAGCCGTTTGAACTTGGGTTGCCAGTGGAGAAGATCATCAGCACGTTTCCCGCGATCGACACATCGGTCGATGGGCTGAAGATCAGCCAAGGTCTCGAGCATGTGTCGCAGATCATGGACCGCGGTACGCTGCTTCGCTCGGTGGTGCTGCCCGACCTGGGCGACATTCTGCATTCGCGGCATCAATACCACTGGCACACCGGTTATGTGCCACCGCAAACGGTCGCCGCACCGCACCTGGGAGCGTGGATTGCCCGCATGCTTGGTCCGCGGAACCCGGTGATGCCGCCGTTTATTAATATCGGTCAGCGGCTCGAAGGCATTGGCGAATCGGAAGAGGTCAAGGCATTCACTACGGCCGGGTTCTTCGGCTCGGAGTATGGCCCGTTCAACCTGCCTTATCCCGAGGACGCCATGCTGGCGGTCCGTCCGCCCGAGGGCATGACGGCTGGGCGGTTTGAGAATCGTTACAAGCGATACAAGGAGTTGGTGGCCGCCAGTCCGCACGCCGAGTATGCCAGCGACTACCAGCAGGAGTCGATGGTGCGGGCGGTCGACTCGGCCTACCGTTTGCTGAACTCCGATCACAAGCAGGCGTTCGATCTGTCACTGGAACCCAAGCAGCAGTACGAAAAGTACAACACCGGCCGGTTTGGTCGCGGCTGTTTGCTGGCGCGGCGACTGGCGGAAGCCGGGGCGCGATTCATCGAGGTGACCACCGAGTACGTGCCGTTCCTGCATTGGGACACGCATGAGAATGGGCACGTCACCGCCGAGCGGATGAAGCAGGAGGTCGATCGCCCCATCGCCCAGTTGATTATCGACCTGGAGAACCGCGGCATGCTCGACCGCACGCTGGTGATCGTGGCCAGCGAATTCAGCCGCGATATGATCATCGAAGGCAAGCCGGGCAGTACCGCCCGCGATCAGTCTCGCGCCAAGGCGGACGTGCTGGGCGAGATGAAGCACTACGGATTGCACCGCCACTTCACTGGTGCGAGCTCGGTCGCCCTGTTTGGGGGCGGATTCAAGCGAGGCTACGTGTACGGCGAGACCGCCGACGAGCGGCCCTGCGTGGTGACCAAGAATCCGGTGGCGCTCACCGACCTGCACGCCACGATCATGACGGCCATGGGTATCAGCCCGAAGACGAAGTTCGACATCGAACGCCGCCCGTTCTACGTAACCGAGGACGGCAATGGCCAGGCGGTCGCCGACCTGTTTGCCTGAAAAAGCCCCATTTCAGGGCTTTCGTAACCGCTCCCCCTCACGCACAATGTATCGGACGCTCTGGAGAGCTTTCGGCCCTGGTGTATTGGTGTGCCGTACTGTAGCCACCGCGCCGCCAGCCAACGCACCGGTGTCCAACCAGTGCACCAATACTGAAAGCGCTCGAACCACTCGACACGAACTCGAACAATCACTCCTTGGGAACTACCATGTCCATCCAGTCCCACGCCAAAGACGGCATCCTCACGATCCAGTTCACCGATCCGCGGATTCTGGACGAGGCCCAGTTGGAGAAGGCCGCCCAGGAAGTGCTTGCCAAGCTAGACAAGTCGACCGAAGAGAAGGTGATTCTCGACTTCGCGCCGGTACAATTCATGTCGTCGTCCATGCTGGGCAAGCTGGTGATGATTCACAAGAAGTGCAAGGAGTTTAAGGTCAAGCTTAAACTGAGTGGTATCTCGCCCGAAATCCGCGAAGTATTCAAAATTTCACGACTGGATAAGCTGTTCGACATCGAATCGGACGAAGCCACCGCGCGTAAGAAGTTCCTGAAACGCGGTCTGTTTGGCTAACGTAGCCCGAGGTGTTCGTGCCGGGGGGCAGATCTAACCAGGCTTGCAGAAGTCAACCGGCTTTAACGGCTGGAGAAAGTGCCGCGGTGGGACAGGCTTGCCGTAAAGAAAACCCTGTGCGTGGGCAAACCCCATCTGGCAGCAGACCTGATGGTCGGCCTCGGTCTCAATGCCTTCGGCCAGTGGCTTGATACCCAGATCGCACGTCATCTGAACCAGGCGTTCCACCATTTTGCGGCGTTCGGAAGAAGCATCCGCGAGCCCCTGCACCAATTGCATGTCGAACTTCAGGTAGTCGGGCGGAACGTCCACCAATTCTACCAGTCGCGCCTGGCCCGCCCCAAAGTCGTCGTAAGCCAGTTGTATATCGAGGTCGTTCAGCAAGGCACGCAGTTCGTGCATCACTTGGGTTTGCGTGGCGGTGGCTTCGTGAATTTCCAGCACAATTGGGCGGTCAGGAGAGATCTCTCGCAGTTCGCGCAGCGAAGAGTGCAGCAGTCCAATGTCCACGATCTCGGCTGGATGCGTGTTGACGAACAGAAGACGATCGTTCGAAAGCAGTTGTCCGCTGCGAATGCCTTCGACGCGGAAGAGCCGACTGAGCTCCGACTCCGCGTTTAACACCGCTGCCGCCATGAACATGATTTGCGGGTTGGAAAGCCCATACAGTTTGCTACGTCCAAGTACTTCGTAGCCGATGGTGGTTCTGTCGTCGATGGGCTGAAAGTGGGGTAGCACAGCCCGATCGGTTATCAACCTGTCAAACTGAATCAGCGCCAGGGCTTGATCCGAGAAGTCGTTCTGCAGCGTTGGTTGGGGCGCCGACGCTTCGTGCTGCGACGCGCGAAACACAATCTGCGCGAACTGCACCAAGTCGCCATGATCGATAACGCAGCTGCTGCGCATGCGGGCGCCATTGACGAAGGTGCCATTCGTGCTGCCACAGTCGCGGACAAGCAGTCGCTCGCCTTCGATTAGCAATTCAGCATGGTGATTCGAAATTGTCGGGCTAGAAATGGTGAGCGACATTTCTGCGCGACGTCCAATGGAAAACGGACTGCTGTCGACTTCGAACTCGCGTACGCGGTCTTCGCAGGAGAGCTGGCCGGTCAGTTTCCAGGAAGTGGAATCACGTGGAAGGTGGGAGGTCATCGGTGAGTGCCACTGCATTTGATTCGGCTCTAGCCAGCGATGCAGGAAAGGTCATGCGTCGATGGAGTGCAAGGAGCCGCGGTCGGACTGGCCAGTAAATCGGGCTCGTCCGCCGAGAGCGAATCGAATGCAGTACTGGGTGAGGTGGTAGCGAATGGTATGGGCGGATGCGGGAAGCCGAGCGTGTGTTTGCGTGCTTCCACAATATTTCAGGTCGACGATCGTTCACCCAATGCTACGTTGCCCCATGACCGGCACAAACCGTTTCGTGCCATTCGGTTTACTGAAAGCGCAGCAGTACACGGCAGTAAGCGTACCACCCCTGTGATCGCTCCAAGCGATTCATCCGCCGAACCAGCTTGTGGCAACGCGGCTACCGCTTGCCGGTGGTTACGCCTGGCCAATCGTCGGTGCGAAACGGCGTGAGGGGCAGTCCACTGGCCGAGTAAACGTTGCACACGGGATTGTCGGCCCAGGCGTAGCGGACGGCCACCGGTTCGGGCACCTCGGGACTGGAGACGATGATTTGCCGCTTGTTGTCGTCGTTGATCTTGGCCTCCGCCCAGACGAAGTGCTTGTCGCTACCAGCGATGGCGAAGCCCTGGAGTTCGCGGGTGTCGAAGGTCGTGAGCGAGCGGCAATGGTCGAACGTCAAGACGATCTTTCCATCCTTCACTTCGAACGATTCCAGGCGTGGACTCTTGTGGGCAATGTCGATTCCATACTGATTGGCCAGGGCGTGGCGAGCCAGGCGATCGCCGACCGACTGCTTGTCCTTCGGGTGGATGTCCTTGCCCTCGCCGACATCGATGATCACTGCCTCGCCCGAGTTGGGTAGGCGATCGAGGGCCATGGTTTGAGCCTCACGCAGCTCGGCCCAATCGCTCTGTTCAGGATTCGGCTTCTCGTCGCGGAAGTCGGCCAATTGTACCCAGTAAAACGGGAAGTCGCCTTGTCCCCATGCTTCTCGCCAGGTTTCGATCATCAGCGGAAACATGTCGCGATACTGTTCGGCCCGACCGGCATTCGATTCACCTTGGTACCAGATGACGCCGCAAATGGGGAACGAAGTGAGGGGGGCTACTCGCGAATTGTACAGGTTTGCCGGACGATTCTGTGTGAGCAAACTGTGCGAAGGTCGTGGCGAACCGGGGATAGGTTCTCCTGCTTTGACCGCTGCACGCATCTTCTCTTTCCACGCGTCGTGGACCTTGGCAAACTCCTTCCTGAGGGCCGCCTCGTCGTTTTGGGCAGCCATTTCCTCCCACCGGTCGAGCAGCGGACCGTACAATTGTTCGTCCGATAGCTTATCGAGTGGCAACCATGCCTCGCATGACGAACCACCCCACGAGTTGTCGATCAATCCGATAGGAACTCCGGTAGCTTGATGGATGCGTTTGCCGAAGTAGTAGCCAACCGCCGAGAAACTGCGGAGCGTACCTGGTTTGCACTCTTCCCAAGCGCCGTCGATATCCTCTGCCGGAGTCTGTTCTCCCGGCCCATGGATCGTGAGCAGGCGGATGTCGGGATTCCCCTCGCCCAATACTTCAAGGTCACGACTGCTGGATCTTTCGATGGGCCACTCCATGTTGGACTGTCCCGAGCAGATCCAGACGTCTCCCACCAGTACGTCGGAGACTTCCAGACGATCGTCCTTGCTCTCGACGACCAGCGAACGAGGTTCGCCGATGGACAAGGGCTCGAGCTCCACTCGCCATTGACCTTGGTCGTCGGCAGTAGTCGTTTTGGTCTGGTCACCAAACACCACGGCGACTTCCGCCCCAGGGTCCGCCCATCCCCACACTGGCACCTTCATCTCGCGTTGCAAAACCATGTGATCGCTGAATAGTGATGGCAATCGCAACTCAGCGTGTGCGGTGGTGGTAATTGCTGCGAGTAGGACTGCAGCGCACCAGGCTGTCTTTAGCTTCATCATCGAGCTGGTCTCCGCCTTAGGGGGAAGGGAATGGTCAACAGCGGTTGAGATCTCAGAATATAAGCGCTGGCTCTGTCAGCTTCAACATTTGCTCGTTCCTTACCGCCGAGTGACGGGACTGCCGGCGTCAAGCCAACTTCAGTACCTGTATATCTGCTTGAGCGCGGCACTCCGCGCTGGGTATAATCCGTCAGCTGGCGACAAACGCCCGGGTTTGGAGTTGAACATGCATCGAAAACTACTTTGGGGACTGATGGTCATGACTGCGGCAGAGATGGCTTGCGGCGAGACGCCACAATGGCTTGAGGCGGCGCAGCCTACCGTTGAGTTGCTGGATTCCGAGTCAAAAACTCTCTCCCCCGAGCGTCGCGCGTTGCTGGACGAGGCGGCTGACTATGTCGTGCATCAGCTCGAACAGGGCAAGCCCGCTAATTTGATCTTCATCTGCACGCACAATTCCCGGCGTAGTCAATTCGGTCAGGTGTGGGCCAAGGTAGCTGCCGACTACCATGGGCTGGACAACGTCCGTACTTACTCCGGCGGCACAGAAACTACGGCATGTAACTTGCGGACCGTGCAGGCGTTTCGCCGGGCGGGGCTTCAGGTCGTAGCGACCACAGGCGACGACAACCCCCTGTACCTGGCACAATATGCCGAAGACCGCCCTGCCCTGCGACTGAACTCAAAGGTCTACTCGGATCAGCCGGATGCCTTGGAACAGTTTGCGGCCATGATGTGTTGTGCCGACGCGGACGAGAGTTGCCCCGTGGTCGATGGCGCCGCGGTGCGGGTCGCGCTACATTATATCGACCCTAAAGTATCCGACGGCACCGCCAACGAGTCGGCGACGTACGACGAGCGATGCCGCCAGATTGGTTCAGAGATGTTCTACCTATTCGCCTGCGTCAAGCGAAAGCTCGGATCGGAGTAGGCGCGTCTACGGGTAGGCACCTACTCGAAACCTTCCTTCCGCATGGTCGAGGTGGCTTCCAGGGTCGATCCCCCCATGAACCAGGGCGAGGGTACCCACGATACGTCCGCGTAAGGTATCGACACGGTTACCGTGATCTCGGTTCCAGCCGAAGCGGTCGCCGGATCAGGCGTTACATTGACGACGACTCCCGATACCGAGCAGCCGTCGGCATAGTCGCTAGCCACAGCTTCAGCTTCCGACTGCGTGCTGTGAAGGCCAATGGCTTCGCGAACACCCACGCGCGATGCGTTGGTCAGTACTTGCTGTACCATCAGGCCGCGACCGAGTTCAACAAACCCAATCACCAGCAGAAAGAACACGGGGGCCACAATGGCGAATTCGACCGCCGCCACACCGCTGCGAAGAGCTCGGTGTCGGCGTCGCAAGGGTGATCTGTGAGTCTTGCGGGTGGTCGCGGAAGTCTCGGATCTTTGGGTCGAACGGCGGTGCATCGATGCAATCTCCGGGGGTGAGCAATCCAATGCTTACTCGATTAGGATCACCGGCGAGAACACGTCGCTGCTGCCGCCGGTCGTCGTCGCGGGAATCACTCCGCGGACGCACGCGGGCGCCATTTGAATAGTGACGTGTTTCTTGCTCATGGGGCCTGTCAGTTTTACATCCATAATGCGGACGCCCTGCCAAGCCACAATAGTATAGATCGCATTGTTGCCCGGTCCATTTACTTCTTCAAAGATTGGAATGATGCGCGGTTCACCAATGATGTAAGCCAGTTCGTCCTTCACGCCGGCGCTGATGCCAGTGTCGCCGTTGAGGTAGAGTTTGCCATAATCGTCAAATTCGAGGCGATCGCCATGATGGGCCATATCCTCAGGCGATATTCCGTGCAGGATTTGGCGGGCAATATCACTGGTACTGTTGTTGTTGCTGCCGATATCGACCATACCACGATTGCCGGGCGAACCGTTGCCAATGGGATACAGGTTCACTTCCAATTCGCCATCACCGCCAGCTGAGACGACGCCGCTGTCTTCGTTGTAGCCAAAATCGTCGGTGCCGTAGGTGCAGGCCTTCCAGGCCATCCATGTGTCGTAGTCCAACGTGATGGGCAGGATCTCCAGATTGCTGCCGTCCGAGGGAGTCTGGAACCCACTTACATCGCGAGCCAGAGCGGCCGTCGCCTGGGCGGATACCGACTGCTTGTCAATGCCGAAGATTCGTGCAAAGAACAGCGGCAGGCTTCCGTTGAGCGTCTCGTCGCGGCGGACCTTCACTCGCACCGCGTTGAAACGGTCGGTGCTCAGCGTGTCGAAGGGCGCATTGGGGTCGGAGAAGTCGTTGATGTACCCAAACACCATGTCGCCTTCGGGCGCATTCGACAGATTAGTGTCGATGGCTAGTCCGAGATTACCAACCTCGTTGGCATTGGCGTACCGGCAACCCTCCGTGCGGGCGTAAGTCAAGGCTTCAGAGGGACTGTAACCCTCGCTGATGCGATCGGCAAATTCCCAGGTTGCAGCCAGGGCAGAGGCATCCGCGGTTCGCTGAATTTCTTCTTTCGACGAAAGGATGTAACCGATGTCCACCGCGAAGGCCACCATTCCCAACAGGACGATGCACAATACGGCGGACAGGATGGTCAGCGCACCGCGGCGATCGCGGCGCGATAGGCGACGTTTGACTTTAGTTTCGAATAGTTTCATGGCCGTTCACCCTGATAGGGGATTGTGCTGGATGGCTGTTTGACGCGAATTGCGATAGATCAGGGATCGATGTCGGTATCGATATCAATAGGGGCAACGAGTTGAGACGTTGTTCCGTCGGCTGTCTTCCAAACGAGTTTGGTCAACACCAAGGACGAAACACGATTGCCCGCGAAAGTAATGCCCGACTCGTTGATGGACACACTGGGCTGATAGCTGTTCAGCCGAATCATGTTGTAGCCGGTGTTCATGATCAGTCCATCGCCGCTGCCGAAATTACCCCATGACTGCGATACGCCGTCGTCGACATCGAATTCAACTTTGCCATTGTCAATTCTCAGCTTCTGTACCCAACGAATCGTTTCATTGTCGTAAGACAGAATTCCAGACTTCGAAGAGTTTCGGGTATACACCAGCGAATCGCCGTACCAGCACTGCATCTGCAGGCCACCCGGCTCGAAGTCGGGGAACGTCGTGTGATTCAGCAGGAACACAAAGTGCAAACCTTCCATATCGCCCGTCGGAGACATGACCAATGATACTTGCGGGGCGCATCGATCGATTTCCGGTCCACCCACTGTAAGTTCCCAGTGTTCTTCGATGTAGACTACATCGTTCGAGTCGGCGCGGGTCAACTGGGTGGTGGCAAGCAAAGCTGACGTGAATGTTACGCAGCATAACGTCCACCGAATGTTCTTGGCGTTCATGGATCCGGCCTCCTGACTAGCTGGATCGAGCGGGGCAACGATCTGGTCGTTCGTTGCGACGCACGAGGAGATGTGGGAAATGACAAGCGGTGTACCGAAGGTGCACCAGGATAGGCAGCAATAAGGGACCTTACTCGCTACCCAAAGTAAAGCATAGTTCGCTACTGGCTTGCTGGCTTCCGCAAGTCCCGAAAAGCGAAAAGTATGCGAGGAACCGAAGATGGTGTCTTTGCATGGTGTATACAAAAAGCAACAAGGTACGCAAGCGCGCACCTTGTTGCGGTTGGAGGTCGAGCTGAGATCCGCGAGTTCGCTATTACGGAGATGGGGATCCAGCAAGTTCCTTTTCGCCAGCTTCCATCGCTGCGATGCATGCAGTCGAATCGTCTGTGGCCACGGGGGCGGATTGTGGAGCACTTCCCGGCTGGGGAGATCCAACGCGTTCGGCCTGGATGCGCAACACCAGTTCGTTGTATGCCTCGGCCAGTTCGTGCCAGTCGTCTTCGTCACGGAAGTGCAAAGGGGCCAGTTGACCGCTTTCGGCCGCCTTGCGCAGATGCTTCTTAAACCGAACTATTGGTCCCACGAAGCGATGGGTCACTCGGACCATGCTCCACAACATGACTGGCAGGGCCAGAGCCGATGCAACCACGCCTACCAGCGCCATAGGCAGGATCTTCGTCATGAAAGAATTAGGACCAACGAATCCGCTGATGCCTGGCGAGACGAAAATCCAGCCCGCTAACATCAGACCGCCTGCGATCAACAGGCTGATCGCCCAGCAGTTGACCAGTTGTCGGAGGAGTCGACCCTGAACCTGTCGGTCTACAAAATAATGGCGACGTTGGTGCTTGCTCATGAGTATCCTCAGCTAGCGCGGGAGTTTGAGATGCGGGTAGAGTCGATTTACCAAGTCAAACCTAGCTCACGAATACTTGAAGTGCCCCTGAGACATCAGGTGGTACTGAACATGCAGGTGGTATCGATCAGTCGGTCCATAGTCGCCGGCACTGCGATCACCACCAACCCAGCAATTTCCACCAGAGGAGCCCGAGGCCTAGCCATACCATCAGGTGCAATAGCGATACGACGAAGCCGATCCAAAACCATCGCTTTACGGGTACGTAGCCCAGGCCGTAGTAGATGACGACTGGCCCAGTGGAGTAGTTTGTCGTGCAGCCGCAAAGGTTGCTGAAGTAGGCGATCAGGGCAATCATCACCATTGGTGGCGTTCCGACCGCGGCGGCCACCGTGAAGAAGACGCCGGCCAGCGCCAGGATGTGGCCGGTAAGCATGCTGAAGGCGTACATCGAATAGAAGTAAATCAGGGCCAACACCACCGCGGCCGTGAGGCCGGTGGTGTCTCCAAAGACCTCCAGCTGCACTCGCTCGGCGAACCAGTCGACAAATTGCGTTCGTTTCAGGGCATCGGCCATGGCAACCAGGCCGCCCAGCCATAGCAGCGTGTCCCAAGCAGCGGCGTTGCCAGTGATCTTGTGGTAGGGCAAGACACCGCTGATGGCCATCGCCACGACTCCGCTGATCGCGACCCAGGTGGTTTGTAGTTTGGTACCCAGCAGCCAATCTTGAAGAGGGCCCGTAGCCCACAACAGCAACATGGCCAGCAGCACGCAAGCCATGGTGAATTGCTGGATAGTCCAATAGCCCATTCCTTTGAGTTCGGCCCGTATTGCCTCTTGTGCTTCGTGGGCATCGGTGAGCTCGGGCCTCGCAATGCGATACAGCGCCCAGGGTATGAGGGCCAGGCTGGCGAGCCCCGGCACAATGCTTCCCTTGAGCCACGTACCCCAGCCGAATTCGACGTCCAGGATGTCGCCTGCCGCCTTGCTCACCAGGGGATTGGCCGCCATGCCGGTCAGGAACATGGCTGCCGTGACGAGGTTCAGATGGGCACCGCACAGGATGAGATACTCGCCCACGCGTCGAGGCGACTTCTTGGCGTCCGAGCCCAGCACTTCGTTGATCGCGTTGACAATTGGCATCATCAAACCACCACCTCGGGCGGTGTTCGATGGAATGAACGGTGCGAGCAGCAACTCTGCCGCGGCAATGGCGTATCCGAGGCCCAGGGTGGTCTTTCCCAACGCGGCGACCATCATCAGGGCAATGCGCCGACCAAGGCCCGACTCCATCATTCCCCCCGATATGAAAAAAGCAGCTACCACCAGCCATACGGTGGTGTCGCCAAATCCACCTAGGAGCGAGGCAAGCGACTCTTTCACCCTGTCGCGGAATGGCTTGTCTGCAATCTCTTCATAGACCGTGATTGTCTCGTCATAGGTGGGCGAGTACTCGACCAGCATTTGAGGCGCGGTTTCCGAACGCTCGATGGAGTGCAAATCCGCCTTGTCGAGGTTGCGTGCGGCCAGCCAGTCGTCCATTGCCGAATTGGCGGTCGTGCCGGTTCCGGACAAAACCAGCAGTCCAATTAGCACACAAAGCCCCATGGGCAGCGGCCGCAGCAGAAAACTGACAATCGTCGCGGCAAACACGGCAAAGACGTGCCAGGCCTCGGGGGCGAGCCCCGAGGGCGGTGGGCAAAGCCACAGCAACAGGCCAACCAGTACACATACCAGCAGGCGACGCCAATCCAAAGGCACTTCCTTGGCGACGGTGCACAGTTCTTCCGCCATGCGATGTGTAACGTTGAGGAGGAGCGTCAGCTACGGACGAGTCGTTCGCCCGCACAAACGTGCAAAGGTAACCTGCTGGCTCAGCTTGTCAACCAGCATCAGGTATTTGGTCAATTGCTGGCTTGAGGCCCTTCACCTGTAAGAAACAGGCGGAGCGATCCGCCGCATCGGTGTCTGTGCTTCAGCGATGCACTATGGCACTCGGTCCGCGCTGGCCCACAGTCCCAAGGCTGGTTTGGGAATGAAGTAGACGTGCTCGCCATCCACTTCGTTCGGTCCGGCGTGCAGCTTTTGGGGGTTGTACTTCTCTAGCATCTGGTCCAGGTCGCCATATTCGTAGCCGACGGCTTCAATTTCTTCCTTCGTGAGCCCGCCTGGACAGTAGGTCACGCGGAAACGATTCTCGGGCGAACCGTGGATCAGATGGGCCGCAGCCCCCAGGTTCTTACGCAGGTCGGCATTTTGCTCGACCGCTTGCATGATCTCGGGTGTGGTGCGATAGCCGTACTTGTAGATCAAACGGTCGATCTCTCGATCCTCGCCGAACATTTTGACTCCTGGCCCCAGTACCACCAACTCGCCCTCGTCGGCGATGGCCATTCTGGTGCGATAGATGGCCTTGTTGCCGAGCCAAGTGCTATGGAACTTCTGTTCGTCGAGCCACACGACAAACTTCTTCGGCGGTTCTTCCAGCACGGTGAAGTTCACCTGCACCGACAACTCGGCTGCCCGGTGGAAGCACTCGACGTCGTCGCCGATAAACAGACCCCGCAGGGCGAGGCCGCCACGGTGGTTGTCGCCGACCACGGTCAGTACGTAGACCAGTGGCCAGTCCGCACAAAAAGTATCCTGGGCGTAGTTCAGGATTCGGCGCAGCGGGGTGTCGGCCACACCCATCATGCGTTCCATGCCGTAGGCCGCACCAATAAAGTGACTTTCGTTGATGCCCGCCTTACCACCGGTGCCGACGAAGATGTTCTTGTTGTAATTGGCCATGCCAATCACTTCGTGGGGAACCACCTGACCGATCGAAAGGACCAAATCGTGTTGCCGGGCCGAGAGCATCTTGTTGACCTCGACCGGCCATTCCTTATCGTAGATGCCTTCGGTCACTTCGGCGACAAAGTCGGCGGGCACCCGGCCGATCTCATCGACTTCGGTCCGCCAGCGATGGGGGCGGAACAAGTCTTTCGGCACCGACGGGAACATGCTGGTCAACTGCTCGTCGGACATCGGGTCGTGCGTACCGAGCGCGGGAAGCACATCGGTGAGCCGTTCGCCCCATAGCTCATGTACCAAGCAGGTGAGCATGCCCGCCTGGCTGTCGAGTCGCGTGTAGTCCGGCGGCAGAGCCAGCACCCGCTGGCGATTGCCGAGCTGCTGCATCAAGTCGCTCAGGGCCGCGCGGCAGTCTTCGGGAGTCAGTTCGGTATCGGCACCGCCAGCGGCGTAGTAGAGCGTCATCGGTTCAGGCGAAAAGGTTCGAGACGGAGTTGGGGAGTTTCCCCCGTAATGAGGTCAGCAACCGCGGCGGCGGTGCCGCTGGCCATTTGCAGGCCCGAGCGGTAGTGCCCCGCCGCGACAATCGTATTATGCACTCCAGGTACCCTGCCAATATAGGGCAACCCATCTTCCGAAGCCGGCCGCAAACCGGCCCAGCGGTCGGAAATTGCCTGTTGTTGCAGTTCGGGCACCAGCTGGCGGGCAAATTCCTCCAGCGAGCCGGTGCCGGTTGCCGTGGTGCATTTCTCGAAGCCCGCTTCCTCAACGGTGGAGCCGACCAACAAACGACCATCCACTCGCGGCACCATATATTGGTCGCCCCGATGCACAATGCCGCGCAGCGGTAGTTGCTCGAGAGGACCGAACGAGAGCATCTGCCCCCGCACCGGACGAACCGATATCCGCAAGTCCAGCGACTCCGCGACGACTGGACTCCAGGCCCCGGCGGCCAGAATCACATGCCCGACGGAGATCGATCCAGCCGAGGTCTCCACCTGTTCTGCATGATTGCCAGTCCGCACTATTTGCTGCACTTCCGCAGGGTGGCAAATCCTTACACCCAACGACTCGCAAGCCGCGACCAGCGCCTGACAGTGTTGGCGGTTGTGGATGCTCGCTTCCCCCGGTACGTGGAAGGCTGCCAAGGCACCGTCGGTGTTCAAATTCGGTTCGAGGTCGTCGATTTGATCGAGTTCGACGCTTTCGACCCTGATACCCAGGGTTCTCCAGTGGGAAAACTTGGCCGATAGGCGTGAGTGTTGGGCTGTGGTGTTGGCCAGATGCAGTGCGCCCAAGGTGGTCAGTTGATTATCGATACCGGTTGTTTCGGCAAGTCGCTGGGTCCATTCGGCGTTCATCTTTCCCGAGATCGCTGCCAGTTGTTCTAGCGCCGGGTGGTCGTCGTACCAGGAACCAGGCGGGAGGATTCCGGCTCCCGCCCAGGACGCCTCCTGTCCCGGAGTTTGCCGATCGACGACGACTATATCCGAGCCCGCCTCGCGAACCGCGAGTTCGTAGGCAATCGACAATCCAACCACGCCACCACCGATGACGAGAACCTCACACGAGTTAGGCAGCATTGCGGTCACGGCAGTCGTCGAGCGAGGGGCGGGGGCGTAGTAGAGAAATGAGGAGCAAGAGGTGGCTCATCCGCCGTTTTTTTGGAGCAAGCGTTCGAGCAGTACCGGATCGATCCTGCCTCGAAAGCGAACCTTGCCATCCACCACCACCACTGGCACGCAGGTGTTGTACTTTGCGAGCAGCTCGGGGCGCTCATCGATATCGGTGAGCGTCGGCTCGATGCCGTGCGATCGTAACAATTGGTGTGCATCGTCACAGAGGTGACAACCATCACGAGTGTAGAGCTCGAATTTCATGGAAATCTCAGCTGGGAGGCACCCCCTCGACGGAGGGGTTCTTGGCCCGTCTCGACGGCACGACCGGCAAGTTGTCCAGCTCGTAAGGTACGGCCAGATGCAGACTTGGAGAATCTATTTGCCGGGGTCCAGGCAGCCAGCCTACGATGGAATTGGAGGGGCAACCAGCCCCCACCCCCCCCTCAGCCGGCGGACAGCCAGCTGCCCAGCTCGCCCTCCTCTGACCTCGTGGTCGAGAACGCTTGAATGGAATCCGCGGGACCCATCCAGCGAGCATGGATGTACTCGAATAACTTGCACCCGAGAGGTCCCTATGTCGCGCCGTCGCTCGCAAGTCGCCAAGACGCAAGTCCGCTTCGTCAAACGACATAACACTGCTTGCGCGACGCGGAACGCCAAGCGGCATCATCCCCAGTCCAGGCGCACCAATGTGGGGCACTCAACGCTTCGCGAACCGTTCTCGCCGCCTGAAAACTGGTATGAACCTCATGGCGAAGGGGGCGATTACAAGATCGTTGTCCAGGATCCAGGTGCCGGCTATCGCCATGTCGTCACTCCACAACAGGTCCGCGATCGATTGGCGGCGTTGCCAGCGTCGTTTACCAAGGACTTGGAGGTCGTTCAATTCAGCCGTATCACTCGCAAGAAGCAAAGCTTCCCCTGTTATGGAATGCAGTGGGGATCAACTTTGTACCTGTACCCGCTGGAGGAGACGCTGGTCGAGAGCTTTGGCAGCCCTCCGCCTCCTACTTTTTACAATGAAGCCAAGATGTACGGTGGCGAGTGGCGCCAGGAGGCTGCGGATTGGACGCTGCACTGGACAGAGAACTCCATTCGCGACTTTTATCTCAATAACATCCTGATCCATGAACTTGGACATCTGCTGGACGAGCGGAACTCCACGTATCTCGATCGCGAGCGGTACGCCGAGTGGTTTGCCACGCATTACGGCTATTTGGCCACGGGCGGACTGGATGCTCGGCGGCCAAACCGCAAAATCCGCCGCCGCCACCACAAGTCGTAAGTTGATTCTCCCCGTTATTTGTCTTCGTGCGAGACTGGCGACTAGAATAGTGGAGTAGCTTACCCACATGGCGGAATGCCCGTCATTCGCCCTTTTCCCGACCTGAGAAGAAGCGGGACTCGCATGATCCGCACGACGAGCACCGTCGCCGTGTTATCCATATATATAGGGGTGATCTCCTCCGCGCTGGCGGTGGGAATCACCGAGCAGCGTCGGGAGCTGTCCCGGGCCGCCAGTTCGGTGAAGGCCGGCGAGCGATTCGCGAAAGCGGGCCGCGTCGAGGATGCCAAACAGTCCATTGCCGAGGCCCAGGAGGCACTGGCCGGCATCGCCGAGGGGCTCGACCAGCGATACGAGCCTCGCTTTAACCGTACCAAGGAGGATTTGGCCCAGCTGCATGCCGATCTTTCGGCCGTAGGCGTCAAATTGCCACCCCTGGCGGATCTGAAGCCCTCCCAGGACCAGCCGACCAATCCCGCAGGCGATTCGCCCCGCGGCCCCGCTGCCGGCGATCGGGTGAGCTTCGTCGACCACGTCAGGCCGATCCTCACCAGGCACTGCGGCAATTGTCACGTGGGTGGTAGTCGCGGCGGCGTCAGCTTCGCCAATTACAGCTCCCTGGTCGAAGGGGCCCCTTCCGGACGATTCGTCGAAGTCGGTTCGGGGGCCGAGAGTCTGCTGGTCGACGTCATCGCCAGCGGTCAGATGCCTCCCAGCGGTAACGGTCCCACACCACAAGAGGCCCGCGTATTGGTGACCTGGATCAACCAAGGCGCGGCCTTCGACGGCGACGACCCCACCAAGCCACTCGAGGCATTGAAGAAATCGGACATGCCCGCCAAACCGGCCGCCGATCCAGCCGCTCCCCTGCCCGACGCCAGGCCGATTCCGATGGCCACCGGCGACGAGTCGGTCAGTTTCTCTCTGGATATTGCTCCCTTGTTGGTCCAGTCGTGCAACGATTGCCACGGTGTGCAGCGGCCCCGTGCTGGATTCAGCGTGGCCAGTTTCCAGCGTCTTTGGCAAGGCGGTGACAGCGGCCCTGCCATCATGCCCGGCGATTCGAAGGGCAGTTTGCTGGTTGGCAAATTGCACGGCACGGCCGACGGCGCGCGGATGCCGCAGAATCGCCCGGCTTGGAAGGACGAACAAATCGTACTCGTGGCGCGGTGGATCGACGAAGGCGCGAAGTTCGATGGCCCCAGCGCTACCGAATCGTTGGCCCGCGTAGCGGCCGTGGTTCGCGCGGAGCGTTCCACGCCCGAGCAGCTTTCGGCCGATCGCCAGCAGCAAGCCGAATCGCAGTGGCGGCTGGCCATACCCGACGAGAAGGCCACCGTGGCCACCAGCAAAAACTTCCTGGCCATTGGCAATTTGCCTCCCCGTCGATTGGAACAGCTGGTTGGTGCTGCGGAGAACCAAGCCGGTGAAGTGCAGAAGTACTTCCAGCAGACGGGCACGCCCTTCAACAAGGCTCGCGTCACGCTATTCGCCTTCGATCATCGGATCGACTACAGCGAATTTGGCACCATGGTCGAACGTCGCAGCCTGCCGGCCGACCTGCGGGGACACTCCCAGTACGATCTCGTCTATCCTTACGTGGCGTTGGTGGTCGACTCCGGCGAAGACGAACCAGACGAGCAGCTTCTGGCACAACAACTGGCCACGCTGTGGGTGGCCAATCAGGCCGACGGTCGGTTGCCCGAGTGGTTTATCGATGGAGCCGGGATGGCGATCGCAGCGCGGCTTCACAAGAACAACCCGCTGGTCGAGACGTGGCGGGAACAGTTGCCCATTGCCCTGGCATCGCTGTCCGATGCCGAGGCGTTTACGAATGGCAAATTGCCGCCCGCAGCGACCGCTACGCTTAGTTTTGGGTTTGTCGACGCCCTGCTCCAGAAGCGAGCGAATCTCGAGCGACTGATGACTGCCGCCGCCGAAACGGGCGACTTCGAAGCCGCTTGCCAGCAGGTATTCAAGCGATCGCCGACGGAATTGGCGGAACTGTGGGTGGCTTCCGAACGCCGGCGGCGCTAAACTGCACGACAACATCGTTGGTCGTTTGACGTTGCGAAGTCTCCTTGCGTTGTGTGGGCTGAAGGTCTCCCTCCGTTGAAAAGCACTGTTCCTCCGATCCCGCTCGAAAACCTGATACTCGCCCTATTGCCGGTGTTGGTGGTCATCATCATCGTGCACCGCTGGGGCTTGGGTGTGTGGACTCCCTTGTACGCCACGGCACGAATGCTCGTGCAGCTGGTAGCCGTGGGGTACGTGCTCAAGTACTTGTTTCTTACCGACAGCCCCCTGGTCGTGCTGGCCACGCTGGCCGTAATGCTGTTTGCGGCCAGTTGGATATCTTTAAGACCGCTACAACGCAAGTCGGTCCAGCAGTACCTGTGGGCGTTGATCGCCATCGCGTGTGGTGGCGGCGGTGTTGTTCTCTTAATGACCCAGGGAGTGTTGCATCTGGAGACTTGGTACGATCCACGGCGCGTGATCCCATTGGCTGGCATGAGCCTGACCGCGGCCATGAATTGCGTGAGCCTGGCCGGCGAGCGGTTCGAAGCCGAGACCGATCGTGGCGCCAACTACCACGAAGCCCGCCGACAGGCGATGCAGGCGTCGCTGATTACGGTGACCAATTCGTTGCTGGCCGTGGGGCTGGTGTCGCTGCCAGGATTGATGACGGGCCAAATCCTGGCCGGCATCTCGCCGCTGATCGCGTCGCGTTATCAAATCATGATCATGTGCATGGTCTTCAGTGCCGGCGGCATCGCCGCGGCTATTTACTTGTCACTGAGCAAGCAGCAGGTCATGTCAAAGCCCGACGAGAGTTAAGTCGCAGTTATGTCGCAGTGCCGCGACTAAACGATTTGCTGCGACAAAACCCCCGTTGCGGCAAAACTGGGAGGTCGGCGTAAGTGTTTTCTGGGGCAGGACTTGCGTTCATTGTGTGAGTAAATGCTCTGTGAGTTGTTGCGCGCGTTTTGCCGCAGGTGCGACATTACTCCGTGAAGTCGGAGAAACCGGACGCAAGCCAGAGCAGTGAACTTCGGGCCACTGCTGTTTTAGCACAGTGCGTGTAAGATTTCGCCTTGTGGTGTGGAAGAAACGGCCGATTCGCCGGCCACGTTTGGCGAGTGGATGGACCTCGGCACGCAGATATCGACTATTCGTTAATTCTTTAACGAAATGGCTTGCGGCACTAGTTGGCTGCCGATATGATTCCGTTAATTCTTTAACGTTTCAGTGGGAGTCCTGTCATGGCTCGGCCGAAAGCGTCGGCGCTGACCGAACGCGAATCAGAAATCATGGCTGTATTGTGGGAACTCCAGTCGGGGACGGCGGAGGAAGTTCGCGCTCTGCTCTCGGGAGATCCGCACGACTCCACGGTCCGCACTCTGTTGCGGGTGCTGGTCTCCAAGGGGCACGTTGTGGCGGACAAGGACTCGCGTCCCGCTATCTACCGCCCCGCCGTGAAGAAACGTGCCATGCAGAAGCAGGTCGCTCGCGATTTGCTGCTGCGATTCTTTTCCGGCTCGGCAGAAGACCTGGTTCTGCAACTGCTCGACGACCAGCGTTTGTCTCCGCAGCAGTTGAAGAAAATCGAAGCCGCCTATCGCCGCAAGTCAAAAGGAGAGACAGAGACATGAGTGCAATTGTCAGCGACAGCAGCACGTGGGCATGGTATCTGGTTGACGTTGGCTGCAAATCGACGATTCTGGTTTGCTGCGCACTGCTTATCGATCGCACATTGCTGCATCGCCGGCCACTCGCCGCCGACACCCTATGGTCGGCAACGGTGCTGGTGCTCGGCGTGCTACCGGTTCTATGTCTGGTGACGCCGCGGATTTACATCCCGGTATCGACATCAGCAGTTACGCTGGACCCCAGTAATACGCCTGCGGTACCCGTTACCGTAGCCAACAGAGACACGTCTAGCGATGAATTCGTACAAGAGTTGCCGCAGCCGGTTGCGACGATTGAGCCGAGTCGAATTGCCAGCGCGCCAGCCGACCCTGCGCCTGTAGTGGACGCTGCCCCGCCCGCTACCGAAACCCCCAACTTGGTGTTCGTACTGGTTGCCTGTTATCTCGCCGGAGTCCTCTTCGCAAGTTTGCGGCTAGCTTTGTCTTATGGGAGCGTCCTGCGACTCCGCAGGAGTGCATCGCCGATCGCTTCTGGCCCGTGGGTCGAAGCCCTGGCAGAAATGAAGACGCATTTGGGAGTGGTGGGCACCGTGGAAGTCTATCAGTCTACGGAAGTTTCCGCGCCGCTGACGCTGGGCTGGCGAAGACCGGTGGTGATTCTGCCGGCATCCGGTCTGGAGGGGATCGACTCGGCCGCGATGAGCGTTGTTCTGTTGCATGAGCTGACACACATCGCCCGCCATGATTTTGCCAGAAACCTGCTGGCGAGGTGCGTTCAGTGCATCTACTGGTACAATCCGCTGATGCTGATGGTGGGCCGCCGCGCTGCACAACTTCGGGAGCTGATTTGCGACGGCGTCTGCGTCGCTTCGCTTGGTAATCCCGACGCCTATGTTCAGTTGTTGTTGGGCTTCGCCAAGGACATGGTGCGACGTCGACAGTTGGCACTGGGACTGACAATGGTGGGGATATCGAGGCTCGAGCACCGCCTCGAAAACCTGATGCCCCTCGGCCGAGTCCGGGCGACCATTGCCTGGCGCTGGGGAATCCTGCTGTCGGCCGTGGTCCTGTCGGTGTTCCTCGGTACTACCACCCTGGGGCAGCTTGCGGACGATGTGGATGAAGGCAACCGAGCTTCCGGCGTCACCATCGACGAAGTGATTGCAGGGCTGAAAAAGGCAGAGTCGTCCATCAAGACGCTCGCGGTCAACTGCGACGTCGAGTACGAAATCAATCTCACGGAGCCCGGCAAGCCGCTGCCGGACGACCTTCTGATTGAAGACGGGGCGGTGTCGATGCATCGCGTGGGAAGTGCAACCTGGGAGATAGACAAAAGCGGTGCTGGGCGTTTGGAGGCCACCTATTTGAAGACCAACACTCGTTTCGATGGGACACAACGGGAGAAACGAGAAGGATTTGTCTCCGTGTTCGATGGTACGCGGGGAGTTTTCGAAACCACCATCAGCTCGAAGGAAGGAACGGTCCTGTACCGCGATAGACGCCAGACCGATAACTTCACGCGAACGAGTGATTCGCCGCTTGATTTCTCCATCTGCAAGAATGGCCATCTGATCAGCGAATTGCTGACCCAACATGGAGGAGCCCTGGCAGGAAAAAAAGAGTGGGACGGCCGATCGCTAGTGGTAGTAGACGTGGAGCCAGTGAGGGTAAGGGACGACTACGTCTACAAGCAGCAATTCTGGGTCGATCCAGAGCGGAATTACCTGGTGGTGCGCAGATTCAGCCATGTTCAGCGGGGCGAAGGCTTGCCTTGGGGATTGCATCTGCAAATCGACCTTTCTTCCGTCCAAGAAGTTTCGCCCGGAATCTGGTTGCCTTTTCAAGTTGACAAGTGGAACTACCACGTTACCGAGGTGGGCCAAGGACACCTGGTCAGCAGGGAACACGTCGCCGTTTCGCAGTGGAAGGCCAACGCGCCAATTGCTCCCGAGCGTCTGAAATTGGTGCCCGGTTCTCTCGGCAGTATTGGTGAGCCGATCAGCCGGAACGAAGCCAACACCACGTCCGCCGGCGAAGTTCGCCCCACAGCCGCAGACGTACCCGATGGCTTTCGGCAGATGCTTGTTCGTGCGGTGGACAGTCAAGGTAAGCCGGTGCCCGGGACGCGCATTCACGTGAGTATCTGGCCGGCCGGAGAGTTCAAAACACTCAAACGCGACTACACCTCGGCCCCGGGCGGAAGCGTGAACGTCTTGGTGCCCGACCCACCCCGACTGTTTCGCGTCTGGACCCAAAAAGAAGGGTACGTACCGCTGTTTGCCCAGTGGTGGCCGGAGCAGCAACCCGACGGAGATCAGATTCCCAACGAGTTTACCTTTCAACTTCCCGCAGGTACGACAATCGGTGGGACCATCCAGGATGATCAGGGGGAGCCGATCGAAGGTGTGATGGTCGAAGTCATGCTTGCCAATCAAGTCGACGAAAGGCAGCGCCGTCCGGTCCCGTCGATCTGGCTAGCCGAAAGCCCCGGACCTGGCAATAACCCATGCACCACCGATGCGGAGGGAAAGTGGGAGTTGCACAACGTTCCCGCAGGAGACGACATTGTTGTTCGCCTTAAGCTGACACACCCCGACTATATTAGCGACTACCAATGGGGCGATTTGCAGAGTGAACAGGGGATTCGCATGGAGTCGTTGCGAGAAAAGTCGGCAGTGATTGTCATGCGCCGAGGAGTGAAGGTGTCTGGCGTCATTCGAGATGCCCAGCAGAATCCGGTCGACGACGCGGTGGTGATTTGGGGAGACGACCCCTACATTCAGACAGGAAGTCAGGAGGTAAACAGCGACGAGAAGGGTGCCTACCAGTTTGCTCCACTGAAGACGGGGCGAGTTCGGCTAACCGTGGTGGCGCCTGGCTGGGCTCCGCAAACTCGCATCGTCAAAGTGGATGCGGAGATGGGGCCGAGGGACTTTGAACTTGCCAAAGGACAGCTGCTGCGACTTCAGTTCGTGGATGGTGACGGCCAGCCAGTCCCCAATGTGTATGTTTCGATTGATCGATGGCGTGATTCGCAGGCACTCTACAACCACCGGCACCCGAACGTTCTGGACACGCACATTCCGGTACGAGCCACTGAACAAGGCGTGTACGAGTGGTCGTGGGCACCCGCAGACGCGGTGGACTATGCTTTCTCCGCCGATGGGTACCGCCGAGAGGTGCAATCCGTTACCGCCGATGGGACTACTCATGCGATCACTTTGGTGGCCGAATAGCCGCTGCCGGCATCGACGGTTAGCAGTTCGCCTGCTTTGGTCTCCGCACGGCAAACCTACACACCCGCGCAACACCAGCATCCCAATTTCTGGAAACTCTCCCAGCCGCCATTGTGACGCCATCACGCGAGACACTTATCCGCCGCGATCGAACTTTGCAAGAGAGCAGGACTCGAACGATTTTGAGAGCGAGCATTCATGGCCGTCCTGCACCCGTTGTGTTGGCAATCGCCAATCGACACACCGTGCATTGCGGCAAAGTCGGCATGCATCGCGATGTCAGACACGCCGCAACTGGTGGGAACGCTATGTACTTAAAGTCTTGCGTCGCCAATAGGTTCCCGCAGCAAACGCGCCTGCCAATACCAACATTCCGATGCTGGAGGGCTCAGGTATTTGAGTGACTTCGGCGGTGAAGCCAATGTTCTGGAAGTCGATCTGACGATTGCTGCCAGTGAGAAATGCGGTCACGTTTCGGACGTTCAAAGGAGCAGCCAGGGGGATATCTTGCGAGGCAATTCCTGGGCTGCTCCCCAAGTCGGGCTGTACCGACAAGGTGCCGACCTGGTTGCCGTTTGGACCGTAGAACACGAAATCGATGTTGTCCACATCGTAGTTTTCGCCGGTGTAGTTCCAGAAATGCAGCGTGCTGATGTCATAGGAAATACCGAGATCGAACTCGAGTTCCAGGCCACCGCCGACTTCATCCGCTGTAAACCAGATGTGGGTCGTTTGATTGTGAAATTCCTCTGCATCAGCCGACGGCGCGTCAATCACCTTCTCAATCGTCTGCTCGCCCGAGAACGTGTTGTTAAACGTGCCCGGAGAAGTTCCCTCTCCGACCGCCACGGTGATATTATCCCGATTGAGGTAGATCGATTCTGCCGTTGCAACGGAGGAGATTGCGAAGAGGCAGGCAGTCATAAGAAGTAGTTGTCGTCGTGGTGTCATTAGACCTGTCCTTGTAAGAGGTTACTCAAGATGATTGGAAAGCAACGCAAATAGAGATGCAATTTCAACTCTACCCCCGCCGATGGTGAGCATCGATTCTAGCTAGCCATCCCAGACAACTCAAGAAAGATTACTAGTAAGAAATGGGGCGAGCTTGACGTCAAGTCTACTGGTCGCGTCGATCGGTAACGGTGATCCCAAGCTCGGGTGCCATTTCAATCAAATGATCCAGGGCCACGGCGCGAGTGTTGCCTCCCATGTGAACCGTCTCGGCGGCGCCGCGGTGCGGAATGAACTTGACCTTGATGGAGCTTCGGCTCCTGCGTCGCTTGCGCGAGCCACCAGAGCGACGAACCAGGTCGATTTCCATGGATTTCACGTTCGTCAAGTCGATCGACGTCTTCGAGCTGCCAAGTATGCCACCCTGTATGTAGAGCAACTCGCAATCCAGCGTCACGTAGGTGTAGGGCCCAGTGAGCATCGGCCCGACGACGAACGCCAGGCCCAGTAGGGTAAAGAAGAACCCAGCTATCCGAGTCCTGCCATTGGAGGCTAAGCGACCACTGAGCATCAACGCTCCGATGGACACAACCGCGAGACCTATCAACACGAATATAGCGTAAAAGGTCCAGTGCTCGGACACTGCCAGTCGATCGCCTTGCTGCTGCGTGCGAACAAACAGCGGGCCACTACACCCGGCAAGTGACATGAGCGCGAAGACGAGCAGACTGCGAATCAGGGGAGTACGAAGCATGGGAGTCTTTAGAAGCAAAGTCGGATCGGCGATGGGTGTTGGAGTGCAATATTTCGCCCTGGAGAGGCGAATCTTGGCAGAAAACTCTTCATCACACAAACGCAATGCGGTTGCTAGTATCGCCGCAAAGAACCGTGTCGGTCCCAACATCCAGACCTGAATGCGGCTGAATTGTTTGCTAACTGCCCATGCTGTCGGCTTCGGGCCGAGAAGAACCTTCCGAGTCTCATCCCGGTCGCCCGTGGCGGCGTCCGCGAGGCGCAGCTTGGTGCCGGAGGGGATGGACGTGGAGGATCAGGCTAGCTAGGTGCAGGATTACGATACCGGAGAGGTGAGTCGGAGGTGCATTATTGCATCGGGTGGGCTTGATTGCGTTCGCAGAGCTGAACGCGTTTTTGGGGCGTTCCTTACGCCCAGTCGAGGGATTGCCCAGACATTTTCGTAACGAACCATAGCAGTAATGCATCGACAAATATTGTGTGTGCCACGCGAAGACTCGAAAGGAATAGAGCACGTATGAGCATCGATTCAACGGAGAACGTTGCACTGATCACGGGTTCGAACCGGGGTATCGGGCTGGAAGTGACGCAACAACTCGCAAGGCGCGGGTTTCACGTGGTGATTGCTGCCAGGAACGAGGCATCAGGGCGCAAAGCTGCCAGTGACATCGTCAGGGATGGTGGCCGGGCGACGTTCTTGCCTCTAGATGTGAGCAACTCGGACAGCATTGAAAATGCTGCCGCGCAGTTTGGTTCGGTGGCGGGGCACTTGAATGGACTGATCAACAACGCGGGCATCTATCCTGATGAAGGGGTGAGTGTATTGACGCTTTCGCGAGGGCAGCTGAAGGAGACGTTCGATACCAATACGTTCGGCCCCCTGGAGGTGACTCAGGCCTTTCTGCCCTATCTACGTCGCGCTGATTCGGCTCGCGTGATCAATGTTTCCAGCGGATATGGGCAGCTGGATGGAATGTCGCCGGATGTGCCCAGCTACTGTTTGTCGAAGCACGCTCTGAATGGGTTGACGATCATGCTGGTCGACGCACTGCGGGCAGACGACATTTCCGTGAATGCTCTTTGTCCGGGATGGGTGCGGACCGACATGGAAGGAAGCAACGCGACCCTGTCCGTAGAAGAAGGGGCCGACACTGCCATTTGGCTGGCCCAAGAAGCGCCGCACGAACTGACCGGGAAATTGTTCCGCGAGCGACAAGAGGTTAACTGGTAGGGTGTCGCCCCGCGCGCGGCGGCAATCGGTATGAGGAGTGCAGCGCAGGCCCTTGCTACCCCGCCTTATCGCCGAGCACAAACAAGGCGAACCGGCGGGCGAGTGGGTCCATCACCTTGCGGACCGTTGTTGGACGGACGAAGGCCAGATTGCCGATCAGCATCACCACGCCGAAGGTGATCATTCCCATGCACATCGCAATGAACAAATGCATGCCCACGGCCGTGGCCAGCATCCAGGGTCGCGTGAACCTTGGCCAGATGAGGAACGGGTAGAACAGCTCGAACGCCACGGTGGTGTGGGCCAGCAGGTTCATGATCCAGGGGAAATGGCCTAGCCAGGTGACGTCGAGCGACTGGTACTCGAGGCTGGCAATCGATAGCCAAATCGCCTCGCCGGTCCACCAAGTCTGTCCTTCCAGCTTGCCAAGTCCGGCATAGAGGTAGATGGCGCACATGTGCAATTGGATCAGCCGGATGGCGACGTTGGCCATCACACTCTTCGGCACATCGCCCGTGGCGCCTTTTCGCATTCGCCACAGTCGATCGACCGAGTACCGCGCCCCGCAAGGTCCCAGCATCAGGTACATCGCCAACAAGCAGTTGATCTTATCGAGACCGAAGTACGCACCGGGAGTGACGCGGACCGCATACATGATGGCAAAGAAAGCACTGAGTACCGCCACCCAGCGGCTGAACAGTCCGATCATGAGCATAAAGAAACACACCAATGCGACAATATGAATCAGCCATATCAAAAGCGGCGAATGCAAATGCTGGAACAAACTCCAGGCGAAGCTGGGTAGCATCCCATCTTCATAGTAGCCACGTTGAAAGGCGTAGTAGTCGAGTGGCAACCAACCGTTGGGGCCGAAGAAGGCGTACAGATCGCGCGACCACACCAGGTGGGTGTAGAACAGCATCGCACCGGCAAAGACACGAATCGCCGACAGCGTGGCCGGCGCCGTAGGCGTGAACCAGAAGCGATTCCAGGCGGCCCAAGCGTCGCCCCAGTATTCGGACATTCCCTCGCGAATGGTGCTCATTGTGGCCGCCCTCCGAAAATCTCCTCGGGCGGTGCTGAGTTCTCCCCATCGGGCGAAGGGGCCTCTTCAGTTCCGGATTTCAGCGCGGCATCGGCCGCTTCGACATCGGCTCGCGACTGACGGACTTGCGCTCGCGTGGAGTAGAGCGACTTATCGTCCAACGTTCTACCTTCGATGTTACGTTCGGCGTCGCCCAACCAATCGTAGTGCCGGAGAATGTCGTGCGCTATGTAGTTCACGGTAACCGACTCACCGCCATACTGTCGCAGAAGCTGTCTCGCGTAACCTTCCAGGATGAGATTGAGATTGGGGCCAGAACTGGCTGGTTGGTCGGCCAGCATTTTGTAGCGGTGGTATCGCAAACGCGGCCAGATCGTGTCAGGGTCGGGAAATTTCCCTTGCTTCACCACTTCGCCATCGGAATCGCGAATGTCGTACTCAATCAGGAAGCCCGCTCCCGGGTCGGGACCGAAGAATCCGTGACCGTGATTCAGATACAGAGGTTCGGCGTACCAGCGAAAGCCGGGCCACCCAGCCATGCTACTAATCGTTTCGGAGCTGCGACCATTGGCCAGCGGGTACAGGAACAGCACGAAGACGTGAAATGCTAACGCGATGCTAGCAGCGATGCGGATGGCGAGGCTGGGCCCAGCTCCGCTGCTGGCAGCCTTTGGTGGGGGCTGCTGCGGGTCCGATTTCTTTCCACCTGAACTCATGCTGCCTCTCCTGCGAGCCTTCGCCCAACTACCTTGCTGGGGCCCAGAAACTACCAAAAATGCCCAAACCGCCCGATAGCAATCTGGGCAGATAATGGCGGGGTACCGGGGCGTACAGGGCGGCGTGGGGCCCCTGCAGCCGATGGTCATCAACAAAAAAAGCCGTCCTCCGTTGGGCACGAAGGACGGCTTGCGATTCTATGTCATCAACAAACAGCGTTGGGCCAGTGCGTCAGTCACGCAGAGCAACTTGAGACCCGCTGAAGTGGAAGTCGAGCGATTTCTCCTCGCCGCCAATCAGCGTGATCGTCTTCTCCTGGCGCTCACCCGCGTGCTCGACGATCACCTGGTAGTTGGCCCACTCTTGTCCAGCAGGCAACTTGGTGGTGATGTACTGGCGGTCGATGCCGGAACGCTCGGTGGCTGCACCAGCCAGCGTTACCTTGGCATCGGCAGGCACGTGTAGGTTGAGCGTGGTGGCGACAGCCTCGGCCTGGGCCGGGGCGGCGAAAGCCAATAGCTCTTCGCTACCGGAGGTCAAGGTTACATGACGCTCTTCGCTAACGGTCTTGCCATCGACGGTGTACTCGACACGCACATCGTACGAATAGTCGCGACCCGATTCGAGACCGTGCGAAATATACTGACGCTCGGTACCAGTGCTGGTGGTCTCCTTGCCATTGACGTACACCACGGCATCAGCTGGCACGTTCACACGCAGCATTCCACTGCCAGTCGAACTCTTGGTGTAGACTTCGTCGTGAACCACGGGAGCACTGTTGCTGCAAGTCGAGCAGCCGCAATCGCTGCTGTGCGACTCGTAGGAAACGGGAGTGCTGTAGCCGCCGTAGCTGCCGCTGGAACCGTAGCTACCATAGCTGCCACTCGAACCGTAGCTGCCATAGCTGCCACTGGAGCCATAGCTGCCGTAGCTGCCACGAGCCATGCGGCGGGCGATCTTGCGGGCGCGATGACGGGCGAACAGACCACCATGCGAGCCGTAGCTGCCGGACGAGCCATAGGACACCGAGTAGCTGCCGTAGCTGCCACTCGAGCCGTAACTGCCGTAGCTGCCGCTGGAACCATAACTGCCGTAACTGCCGCTGGAACCGTAGCCTCCATAGGAACCGCGGCTTCCCCAGAACGCTTGCGAATCGCAAGCCAGTGCTACAAGCGCCACCAGCGCGAGCGAGGTAGTCAACAAATGCTTCATAACTGTGTCACACTCCCTAAGATTCACCTGAAAAGCGAAATGTGGTTAGGCGCAAAGCCCCCCACCAAGTCCTAACCAGAATACCACTCGCTAGCTTCAAATCAAGCAAGGAGAGTAAAAAACGGCGGTTTTGACGAGTTGGCCAGTCAGGTGAAGGGGGCGGCTTAGGGGTTATATCGGTCCCCCGGCGCGCAGCCTGAGCGGCGGCCAGCCACATTGGCCACCTCAGGGCTTCGTAGACGACACTCTCAGGTCGTCCAGGTCCAACTCGCCAGTGGCCCCTAGTAGCCCAATGCGAATGATCGCTTCGCGGCTATGGACTGGCACCTGGATGACTTGCTGGTACGTGGTCCAGTCGAACGTGTCGCGAAAGGGCCCGACGGCCTCGGTGCCAAGCATGCCCCGGCGTTTGTCGTAGAACGTGATTGCCACGTAGGGCCACTGCGTGCGATCTTGTCCCGGGCGGATTGATTTGCCGCGGATCCGGAAACTCAATCGCAGGTGCGATACTTCGCGGCCGTCAATGGCGAAGCCCTGCAGAGCGCGACAACCTCGGCCCGGGTCTTCGTTGGCGAAGTGAATGAATCGTTCGCCTTGCGCCGCATCGCTGGAGTCTTCGATGATCTCTGCCTGCCGCAAGTAGTGCCAGCCTTCGGGCAGTTCGTTGTCTCCCATCACCGTTTCAAAGCCGCCGTTGACCAGTTCGGGATGTTGAGGATCGGGCTGGCGCTGCCGGCGTTGTTCAGCGGTGCCTGTCATCGGCACGAACAATGTGGCCCGCAGCGCTTCGGACTCCAACTGTCCGTCGTGCTTTCGAAACAGATAGAAGTTCTGCTGATACCGTTCGCCCACGGGGACAATCATCAACCCGTCGTCTGCCAATTGGTCGATCAACGGTTGAGGAACCTTTTCTGGCGAGCAAGTAACGATGATTTTGTCGAATGGTGCCGCATCGGGCCATCCCTGAAATCCATCGCCGATTTTGGTGTGCACGTTTTTGTACTTCAAGCGGCGGAGTGTCTTCTCCGCTTGACGGCCGAGTGCGGGAACGATCTCGATGGAGTAGACATCGCGCACCAGTTGGCTGAGTACCGCCGCCTGGTAGCCTGAGCCAGTGCCGATTTCGAGCACGCGGTCGTCGGGTTGAGGATCGATCTGCTCGGTCATGTAAGCCACAATGAACGGAGGCGAGATCGTCTGTTTCGAACCGATGGGCAGCGCCATATCGTAGTACGCCCGGCTGCGCTCGCTACGCGGCACGAATTCGTGACGGGGTGTGCGGCGAATCGCTTCGATGACGCGTTCGTTCTCCACGCCGGCGCCCACCACCTCGTCGTCCACCATCCGGTCACGCATTTCTTCCCAATTGCTGAGCGACTGAGCCAGGACGGGGCTCCTGCAGCACATCAGAGCGAGGCAGCCAAACAGTGAGAGGCGGACGGTAGGGTTCATGGCAGGTGGTGAGGTTGGGCTGGTAGAAACGGGGCGAAGCGGCTTCTCGCGTGTATCGGCGGTAGCGCTTACAATCACAACATACCATCATACATTCCCTGAATAATCGGGTCGCATGACAACCACTTCAGTCGATACAACACGAACTATTGCCGATTTTCGGGACGAGATGTCCCGCAGCGCGCAGATGGCCTATTTCGACCACGCCGCGCTTTCTCCCCTGCCCCGCGCCACGGCCGAAAGAATCAGTCGGTTTGCCGATCAATCGGCCGAAGTGGGCAACGTGAACTGGCTCGAGTGGCTCGGCGAGGCCGAAGAGTGTCGCGGAGCGGCCGCCACCCTGATAGGTGCGTCGAGTGAGGAAATTACTTTCACCCCTAGCACGACATTTGGGATTAACATCGTCGCCGAGGGACTCGATTGGCGCGAAGGTGACAACGTGGTGACGTTGGCCGATGAGTTCCCCACTAACCTCTACCCTTGGCTGCATCTCGAGTCGCTGGGCGTCGAAACTCGGCAGATTCCCACCGACAACGGGGCGGTCGACTACGACCAGCTGGCGGCCGCGTGCGATTCGCGGACCCGTGTGGTGTCGGTCAGTTGGGTTGGCTATCAAACCGGCTACCGAGTCGACTTGGAGCGAATCGCCGAAATCTGCCAAGCGAAGGGCACTCTGTTCAATCTCGACGCCATCCAGGGCTTGGGCGTTTTTCCAATTGATGTCTCGCAACTGCCGGTCGACTTCCTGGCCACCGGCGGACAGAAGTGGCTGCTGGGCCCCGAAGGCATTGGCTTTGCCTACATTCGCCGCGAGCACCTGGAAAAACTTCGCCCGATGAACGTTGGGTGGAACAGCGTGGATCATCCATTCGACTACACCAACATCGATCTGACATTCAAGCCGAGCGCTGCGCGTTTCGCTGGCGGAGGCTGGAACATGTGCGGCACCCTGGCGATGGGGCAGAGCCTGAAACTGCTCAACTCGGTGGGCGCCGCTGCTCTGGCTCAGCAGGTGCTGGACTATACCGATCTGGCTTGCGAACGGCTGGCTAGCGCCGGCGCCAGGGTGACGACCAACCGCGATGCTTCGCATCGAGGTGGAGAACAACGCTCGGGTATTGTGTTCTTTGAGCTGCCAGATCGCGACCCGGTGGAGTTCCGCAAGGAGTGCATTCGTCGCAACATCGTGCTGAGCTGCCGCGCCGGCCGATTGCGAATCAGCCCCCATGCATACAATATCGAAGAAGATTTGGACCGCCTGCTGGAAGTAGTGCGGGACAGCTAGCTGGTAGTGCTACCAGACCGACGAGGTGGATCTTGTCGGCCATTTAACCAACTGTCGACTTTTCCTGTTTCCGGATACTCGACTATGTCAAGGCGAGCAGTTTATACCGGTTCTTTCGATCCCATCACGCTGGGGCACCTGAACATTATTCAGCGTAGCAGTCGGCTGGTGGACGAACTGGTCGTAGGGGTTGGCATCAACATTGAGAAGCAATCGCTATTCACAGCCGATGAGCGGGTGACGCTGATTGAACGCGTTACTGCCGATCTGCCCAATGTGATCGTCAAGCAGTTCAATGGTCTGGCGGTAACCTTCGTTCGCGATTGTCGCGCGCGGGTTATCGTTCGGGGCGTGCGTTCGCTCTCGGACATTGAGACAGAGTTCACCATGACGCTTGCCAATCGCAAGCTCGATCCGGACATCGAAACCGTCTTCTTGATGGCCGACGAGGAGTTTACTCACGTTTCCAGTTCGTTGATCAAGCAGATTACGTCGCTCGCGGGCGATGCAGAACTCGCGCGGTTCGTCCCCGAATCGATTGTCAGCGACTTGCGCGCGAAGCTGGCTGACGATCAACTGGCCGTGCCAGAGGACTCGCGATAGCGCGTTGGCGTTGCAGAATCAACCGACTACGCGAAGCACCTGCATGAAGATGGCCAGTAGGCCCACGATGGCCAGGCCATTGCGGATGTTCTCGAACAAGCTGTCGCTCAGCAGTGAGGAAGCGGGGGCAACTGCGTCATCGGGGCCACTGTCCGCGGCTTGCTGATCCTGCTGTGCTTGCGGCCAGCCTCCGCTGGGTGGTTCGGCTGAGTTGGTTGCAGTCCCGGACGACCAGTTAATCTGCGGTTTCTCGGCCGCATGCGAGTCGGGCCAGCCATCAGCGGGCGGCTTCTTTGGTTTCTGATGTTCGGCTACCGAGTCGCAGCCAAAGCAAATGTCGCCCAAGTCGCCCTGAGGGCGGCAAACGCCCCCTTCGCAAACCATGCCGGGACGGGCGTTGCGGCACGTGGGACAGGTCGAAGGTGTGGAGGCCGCCGGGCTGGCGGGTTTCAGTGCTACCTGTGGCGCAGAGTCCTGCTGGCCGATGTCGGGCGCAAGTGAAGCCAGGAACGTCTTCACGCGGCCCTCGAAACTGCCGAGTGTGGTACCCTGCCCTGCCCCGAACAATACGCCGGCCATCTCGCCACGGTCGTTAAAGATCGGTCCACCCGAGTCCCCTTGCCGGGCTTGCACGTCGAGCTCTACCAGTTCCTGCGGCAGATTGAGCCGAGGCGCATAGAACTGCGTGCACCGGCCCGTGGCGGCGCGGTAATTGCCACTGCCGTAACCGCAAATGGTGAGTCGGTCGCCCGGTCGTGGCGGTATCGTGGCCATGCGCACGGGTTCGCAAGGCGGTCGCCAGATTACCAACGCGGCCAAATCCCACTCGCTGTCCATCTTCAGCGACCGGGCTTGCGATACGAAGCCCGAGGGAAACGTCACCTCAATCGGACCCTGTGCCGCGTGCACCACATGCCAGTTGGTCAGCACCAGTCCGTAGTCTTCGCGGGCGTCCACCAGGGTGCCGCTGCCGTAAGCCGTGCCATCGGCTTCGGGCACCTTGATCCGCGCAACGGCGGGATGGGGTGTTTGCCGCGCAGCAGCCACGGGCCACTGCGCCAGGGACGCAGTGAAGCAGCCAATCAGCGCGATGATCAAATGGCATCGCATGGGGGGAGAGGAAATCCGCGGTGGGAGGGCAGCTAAGGGAGAGAGAGTGGCGGGCCGTGGGGGCTTGAGTCACGTCGCCCTCGCAGTTGGCAACGTGAGGCAAGTATTGGGCATATCAATTCACCAATCGGAATCGAGAGACCTTACGGCGCTCTTCGTTTTCGACGATCAACTGCAGTAGCCGCTGTCGAAGCGACTGAATCTCGTCGTGTTCAACCTGGTGAAGCTCGATCCGCCGGAGGGGCTCTACCTCGGGGTAGCGATTCGATGTGGCATAGGCGTGCGGGTTGGAAGTAAGGGGAAGGATGTGAGAATTGCGCTGGACCGAACGCATGGCGTCAACCTTTCATGCGGCAATTGGACGGCCTCCTTTCAAATCCTCTTTCCGCTCGGGGAAATCCTGCCCGCCGTTGTAGAGCTGCTTGAGACGTTCTAACTCGCGACGGAATGCCTGTTCTGCAAACTTGGTGAGCGTCATGTGGGCCGGGTGGCCGGCCAGGTGGTAGGCAGCGTCGCGGGCTTCGTTCAATAGCTCCGGGGGCAGGTACAACGTCGCACGAACCTTGCGCGACGGAAAACGTATCGATTCATTCATGGCAGGCTTGGTGGTGCGTTGCGCCGCAAGGCCGACCATGCACTACTCGTACGGGCCTGCCAGACGGCTGTTACAGCTTGCTAGAAAGAAAATCGGCAAATGCACGAAAGGACTGCAAACGTATGACGTTGCGCCGCAAGGCTTGGCCGAGCCGCACGACGGGTAGCGGCCGCAAGGGTTGCCTGAAGAGAACAAGCGGTCGGCTATCGGCCAGCCGCCAGAATGGTGTCGACCACACCGTCAATGGTGTACTGCTTGGCCACCGCGGTCGCGGGGTAGCCGAGTTGGTCGAGTACGCCGGCCGTCAGAGGACTGATGGCGGCGAGTTTCGTGCGATGGAGTTGCTCGCCGAACAATTGCACCAACGAACGCGCAATGGCCGAGCTGGTGACAGTAATCCAGTCGACGTCGCCAGCGGTGAGTGCGGAGGCGACCTGCGCGTCGGGTTCCGTCACGTCGAAGCTATTATATACGACCACTTGATCGACTTCGCCTCCTGCCGAGCGGAGGGTATCGGCCAGCACTTCGCGGCCACGGCTGGCACGCAGCAAGAGGAAACGCTGGCCTTTGGCCGTGGGCGACAGCTCCGCCGCGAGCGCTTCGGCGCGGTACTCCGCTGGCTTGAGATCGACATCCAGATCGCGCTCGGCGAGTGCCTGGGCAGTGGCTGGACCAATGGCGGCCAGTTTCACTCCCCCTAGCGCACGCCAGTCGAGGCCCTGCTGGCGTATGCGATCGAGAAAGTACTCCACGCCATTGCGGCTGGAAAACACCAGCCAGTCGTATTCGTCCAACTCGTCGATGGCGGTATCGACCGGTGCCCAATCGGTGGGCGCGGAGATGTCGATGGCCGGTTGGCGGAGTACGGCCGCGCCGAGCTCCTCCAGGCGACTGCACATGGTATCGGCCTGGTGCTCGGCGCGGGTCACCAGAATGGTCTTGCCAAAGAGGGGCCGATTCGTAAACCAGGCGGCCAGCTTTTCATGCGCTACCACGGGGCCGACGATCACGACCGCTGGCGGACGGACCTTGCCCGGGGCCAGCACGTCGGCCACTTCGTCGAGCCGGCAGGTCCATTGTTCCTGTGTGGGGCGCGAACACCATCGCACAATGGCCACTGGCGTGTCGCCCGGTTTGCCACCCGCGAGCAATGCCTGGCTCCAGTGCGGGGCGGTCGTGATCGCCATGTAGAATACTAATGTGCCTGGGAATTTGGCCAACGCCGCGTAGTCGAGTCCGTCCGCTTCGTGCTTGCCTGCTTGTTCGCGACCAGTGACAAAGGCCACACACGAGGCGTGCTCGCGGTCGGTCAGTGTGATGCCGGCGTAGCTGCCAGCGGCCACGGCGGTCGTGATGCCGGGCACGATCTCGAATGGGATTCCTGCCTCAGTCAGCTCCACTGCCTCTTCGGCCACGCGTCCAAAGATGCCAGGATCGCCGCCCTTGAGTCGCACGACCAGTTTGCCGGCGGCAGCATGTGCGACCATCAGTCGACTGACTTCTTGTTGCGACATAATCCGACCGCCGTGTCGCCCCAGGCAGATCCGTTCCGCCTGCGGAGAGGTGTGCCGCAGCAAAAGGGGGCTGGCCAGATAGTCGTACAGCACCACGTCGGCCTGGGCCAGGCATTCGGCACCCCGCACGGTCAGTAGCCCCGGATCACCGGGCCCCGCTCCTACCAAGAATACTTTGCCGATATGGTCTGTCATGCCTGCTATTCTACGCACCAGGGCGGTATAACGTCAGCGGCCGTTTACTGGATTGGAAAACCGTGGGGAGTGACTCGACCAAGGCGGGTGGTTTAGAATTCCAGCCGCGTAAAAGTCGGGTCGTTTTCGAAAGTCCATAGCTGTAATGATGTTGATTTCCACTGAGGTGCGTCGCTGCCAAGAGTTGTTGGAGCGGCTTTCGCTGGATAGCACCGTTTTTGGTGCTGCGGTGTGCGGTGCATTGCCAGGGTGCCTCGAGCGGTTGAAGGTGGTCCGTCCGCTGTTGTTCCGCGATCCGCTAGCCGTGCAGGCTTCGGGCATATCGGACAAACTGTGCAACGTGCTTTCGGTTGACGAGTCCGCCGAAGTCGTGGATGTGAAGAAGACCTTGGAGCCGGCCGCGATAGACGAGATTGCAGGTCGTTTGCAGCAGGGAGCTTACGATTGTGTCGTAGCTGTCGGCGGTGGAGCCACGATAGATGCTGCCAAGCTAGTGTCGCTGGCGGCTTCGAACGCTTGCTGCATTGTCGACCTGCTGGACGGTACTCCTAAACCCAATCGGTACCCTATTATCGCGGCGCCGACGACGGCCGGCTCAGGCAGCGAAGCGACCCATTTTGCTGTATTGTATGTGGGGCAGGAAAAGCACTCGGTGGCGGATCCAAGCCTACGACCTCGCCTGGCGGTGGTCGATCCCGCGTTGAGTGCTACGGCACCAGAGCGAGTGGCCGTGGCGGCAGGCCTGGATGTGCTGTGCCAATCGATCGAGTCGCTGTGGGCACAGCAAGCTGGCGAAAGGTCGTCTGCCTGCGCCAGCGAAGCTCTCCGGCTGGTTGTGCCGAACTTGAAGCCGGCGACTATTGACGGCGACCCACCAGCCCAAACCGGCTTGGCGATGGCATCGCACCTGGCGGGGCACGCCATCGACCGTAGCTTCACGACCATTTGCCATGCCCTGTCGTATTACCTGACCAGTCATTTTGGCATTCCCCACGGCGTGGCCGCAGCGGCAACGCTTCCAGCCGCTGTGTTGTTCAACCACGGTTCCGCCCCAGGGGCAGATCGATGGTTCCGTGAACTTGGCAGCGTTTTCAACTGTGACGACGTTCAAGGGATTGCCAGCGGGCTGGTACAGCTTATTCGATCGGTGGGGGCAGCCGCCAGCATCAGCGAACTGGACCTGCCCGCCGAATATGACGCCGCGGAGCACGCCGCGAGCATCAACATCGAGCGGCTGAAAAACAATCCTCGTGAGTCGAGTTTAGAAGATGTTCGGCGGATCCTGCGGACCGAATTTGATACCGAGGGAATTGGTCGAAACTTCGCATAGCGATCGACGGCCGCGGTGGCCATTCACGTATCTTCTCGACCTCTGGCAGGTGCTCGAAGACGAAACTTGCTGATTTGGCCGACTTGGTCAGCGTGAACGCGTCGTACAGCTTGCCCTCCGCCGGTCTGGCCTCAAAGTAAATTCATTCGTGACGGACCCGATCCATCTGAATAGGTTGCACACCCCAAGTGACACGCGGAGCATCCCCCTGTTCCTGCAGGTGGAACGTCATCGTGCTGCTGACGCTGACCACGTAAACGGTGTTGCTGTCACGTTGTCGCAGCCCCGCTGGTAGGTTGTCGAAATTCTTCGGTTGGCCCAGAAGCGGTTGCTTTAGCGGCGTTCTGCTTCCCGGCGCTTGGCAAGTTGGGCGCGATACAGATCTTGCGGGGTGAGCTGCTCCGGCGGAATCGGTTCAAACCACCGTCCGCTAAGCATGGTAAGTTCGGTCCCGGTACCAGGTACTCCCACGAAGTTGATCATTTCCGGCGCCCAGTCGGCCGGGGACACGATTGGCCGGTCGGAACGCAGGTTCCACCATGTCGTCCAGGCACCGCAGTGACGCCCCAGGTTAGCGCCACCCCCGGAGTGAAAAATGTTGCTGCCGGCACCGACGTCGATGTCGGTGAACAGGTTTGCGTGATTGGCGTACTTGTGGTGATCGAAGCACAGGTCCTCGCCCCGGCCATTCGCCACGACATTGCCTGCCGATCCGTGCGTCATCGTGATGTCGTGGATGAACTTAGTGCGAAAGTCGAAATCGGTTAACAACAAATCGGTACCGCCCAACGTTATGCCATGGTGACCGGTGCTATTGCGAGTTGGGTGCCGACCTCGATCGGAGATTATCGTGATGCCCTGCAGGGTGTTGTTGCTGCCACTAATGAACATTCCACTATCGGCATTGTGAACCGTCACGTTGCGCACCCAACTGTTTTGCACACCGCTGTAAGCAATTGCATTGTGTCCCAACTCGCTAAAATGGCCCGCATAGTCAGATACTGGGAACTCGAAGGTCAGGTTCTCGATCCCGACTTCTTCTACACTGCTCGCGTCTTCCAGCAAAGTTGGATCCCACTTGATGTCGGCATCGGTCCTCAGTGATCGGTCCAAAGTGATAGTCTGCTGGGCTGGATCCACCTCCAGCACGGTTGCCGCGAAGGTGACATTCTTGCACTTCCCGCGGAGTTTGCTGTAGTTGCCCGGATCGTTGTCGTAAAGATGCTCGATCAGGCTGTGCGTTGGATCGTCTGCCAACCTCAATCGAACAATGTCTCCCACGCCGAAGCTTTCCGGTCGGTCGACATGCAATTGAGTGTCTCCGCGGTGGGCCGTCTTTGTCACCTTTGCCAGCACCTTGGAACTCGGTCGCCCCTTGGCCCAGACGATGCCGCCGGACCAGGAGTAATTCGATGTGGCTTTACCACTGGTGGTTGCGCCCATATTGGGGCGGATTTTCTCCAAGGGGATGGGGGCGAAGATGGTCGTTTGTTGAGGGCCAGCACCCTGCAGAACGGTGCCCGAGTCGCGAATCTCCAAAATGTCGGTAATCAAGTAACGCCCTGGCGGGATGGCAATGACTTTACCTGCCGCCTGGGATAGAGCGCGCTGGAAGGCGGCCGTATCGTCCGTCTCTCCGTCGCCGACTGCACCATAATCCTTGACGCTCGTTTCCGCCTCGCGATCGGGTAGCGAACGTTCTCCGCGATGATATCCAGCGTAAGAAAAGTCCGGCAGTCGACCTACAGGCGACCAGAGTTCCCCCTCTTCGCCCCAAAGTTGCGAGGTCGCCGGGGCATCGGCCTGTGCAAGTGAGCTCGGCGCGTGAAGTAGCCCCAGTACCCCAGCAACCGCCAACCACGCCCCACCAAGTGATCTCAGTGTAATTTGGAATCGCATCATTCGCTCCCTACGGCACACGCGGTCCACTACTGCTGCGCCGGTGGTAGAAGTCCTGGTGTGAAGTCGTCGTGCTTCACCACGCGGCCAAATAAGCCGATGCACTCCGGATTAAACATTGGCCGTTCAATACTTCGGTTCCATCGTAGTCGATCCCACGCTCAGGGATAGGCCAGGCAGGACGACCTGTGGTCAGTCCAGGACCCATGGTTGGCCACCCTGATCGCGATTTGAATCGCCGATTCCTGTGGGGTGCGATGGGGCACCATGGCTTATGCCAGAATCGCATCGATTTGCAGAGACTCCTGACCCACTTCCTGAGAGACCATTTCCGCTGGGAACAGCCGGGTAGCTTACCCTGCCGGCGAAGAATCTACTGTGGCGGCGAGTGAGGCGCGCTACCGCCAAGCTTCCAGTCGCTCGAACTCCAACGGTTTCCGGTTCTCCTTCGCGCTTTCCTTAACGCGCAGATCTCGAATCCGCTTTGTGCTCATTGGCGCAATGTGCATTGCCTACGTAGACTGCGGGCCGCGTCGAACGATGTGCGACGTGGAGAAATAGCGCCGCGGCAACTTCCGGAGTCGTCGATCCGCATGGCATCTTACAGAGGTCGTGGAGCGGCGCTTTATGGCTGGCTCGAAGTTAACAAAGGGACCAATGACCGTCTAAATAGTCATCAGTGAAGCGATAGCAGATCACGATCTGCTTGGCTCGCATGAGTCATGCAGCGGCGGTAATCGCTTCAAAGGAGCTTCCCACGAGCGAAACCTCACCCGACAAATCACGCCTGTCAGCCCCAAAAATGGCCTTCAATCGTGTTGTATCGAGCCGCTCACGAATGCGCCGTAACCTAGCGGCGCAAGCGAAGCACCATCAGGCCGATTGCGCCAAGCCCGGCTAACCACAATGTGGCAGGTTCGGGTATACGGGTTACCTCGATGCCGTTGATCAGCGGAAATGCCTCCAGTGGCGGACCTAGCGAGAATTCTGCCAGAGCGTACTCAATGTCGATCGGCGAAGTGCCATCGGAAGTGACTAAGAAACTAATCGACGCCGGAGGTGCTGCCACGCCGGGGTCACCGTTGCCCATGGAGAACATAGCCGTCTCCACGCCGTTGACCAGCACATTCAGATCTCCCATGAGGTCTTGCGGATCGTGGTGGTACGAAGTGATTTCGTAGACCCCAGCTTCGAGATTGCCGAGCGTGACCATCAGAGACTCGTTCAAGCCACCACTGCGAGCATCGGCCCCGATCCAGTCGATCGCCAGGTCGGCCAGTTCTCCGCTGTAGGTGTTGCCCGTGCGATCAATGGCGCGGGCGTTGCTATCGACGGCCGGGCCGCCCAAAGCAAAGGGTTCGATCTCTACGGTCAGGTCAACCATCCCCGCGTTACCCAGCGCGGAGGCATAAGACTCGGTGCGAGTGACACCATCGGGAGCCCCATCGACACCGTCTACCGCGTCGTAAGACATAAAGCCGGCTTCGGTCATCCCGCCAGTAGCCTGGAAATCGACGTTCAACATGTTGCCACCGGACGCCAATTCAAATCCGTTGACGAGGAAAAAGATACCGCTGGTCGTGGCATACGACAATTTGACGTCGTCGACGCCGTTAGCATCGAACATGTACTGTACCGACGCGGGGTCGTTACCAGCGCCGGGATCGCCGTCGACCATCATGCCGCTGTCCCAGGCGACGCCGTTGACCAGAACATCGAATGTGCCATTGAGGTTGCCGGTATCCTGATGGTACGAGGTCATTGTGTACGTGCCGGCGGCCAAGTCGCTGAGCGTGAACGACATCACCCGGGCGCCGTCGCCGTCGCGGGTGTCGATGCCAATCCAATCTTGGGCGAGGTCGGGAAGATTGCCGCTAGAAACTGTGCTGCGATTAACGGCGCGGCGATTGTCCGGAACTACGGAAATGGGCCGATCTGCCCCCGGCGGAATGCTCACCGTCAGGTCAACGACACCACCAATTCCGATGTCGGATGCGAACTGCTCCGTGCGAGCGACGCCGGTTGGTCCGCTGAGCACCTTGTCAACGGCATTGAACGTCTGGTAACCCGCTTGCGCCGGCGAATCGTCGATACCGACGGTGTTACCAAAGTCGATTAGAAGGTCAGAGGCGACCACCGTGGCGGTCGGGATGAGAAGGGTCAAGAAACCGATACAGCTCAGCGAAGTGAATCTACGTTGCATTACCGCCTCCAGATATGAGTTGCGTCGTCTACGTTAGCGATCCTCTCCAAATACTATCTGTCCGCGCGGCACTACGCACTTATTGCCTAATGCCACCAGCTTGCCTCGGCAGTATGGCCAACAATTCTCTCGATGTCCAGCAATTCGAGGCTTGTCGCGAAGAAAATTCCACCTTTCGCTGAACGATTGCCTTATGCGGCCAGCCGCCGGCGGCGTGCGATTTCGGTACCAGATCGCAAATACACTGGATAAATTCAGTCGGCAGCGGCTCGCTTAACTTCTCGATCTGCCGCATTGAGCCTCGATCCCCAGACCTCGTCGCCGACGGGTCGTTTCCCCCACATTTTCTGAGGAAGCTGAGTACGGCAACTCGACAGGAACACGACTAGATGGTGATTGGCTGGCGTTTCGAATCCTGCGCGCCGGACAATTCTTGCCAGCGGGGCCTCACTGCCGAAGTAGTGTGTCGCCGCCGGTCTTCGCCATGAGTTCTTTCACCGCTTGCTCGTCCACCTCCACGCCAAGACCGGGGCCCGCCGGTGGATACGCTTGGTCGCCTTCGATACGCAAGGGCTTGGCAAGCGGGCTCGCGGTGAGGAACTGTGGACCATTCAGTGCAGCAGGCTTCGTCAGGCCGTACGTGGAATAGAGGGCCAGTGTTGCTGCCAGCGAAATGTCGGGGTCGGTCAGACCACTTCCAAGCCACATCAAGTTGTGTTCCAGACAGAGTTCGATCTGGCGCTTATTGGAAAGCAAGCCGCCGCAGCGTGCCGGTTTCATGGCCACACCATTGAACATGCCTAGCTGGCGAAATTCGCCCAGGTCCGTCGGTGTTACCACGCCCTCGTCCATGAGTATGGGCAGTGCGGCCTGCTGTCTCAGCCGTTGGTAGCCGCGGATCTGATTGGGGCGAAGTGGTGCCTCCAGTACGTCCACTCCGGCGTCCGCCAACAGGGGAGCCGCCTGCAATGCCACCTCCGGCGAGTAACCACCGTTGGCGTCGGCCCACAAGAATCCATCTGGCGCATTGCGGCGCACCCGCTTGGCCAGTTTGACGTCAAATTCGGGATCAGGTGCAACTTTAATGTTGAAATTTCTGAACCCACGCTCTTGGCCTGCGGACATAACGGACTCGACATCATCGAGCGACTTGACGTTTACCGTCCAACTCAATGTGATGGGTCCGCCAGGACTGCGCCCCCACATCTCGGCGAGTGATTGTCCGCGGAGTTTACCGGTCAGATCGTGCAGGGCGATATCCACACCCGATCGGGTAATGGGCATTCCCGTGGAGAATCCAGGTGCGATCGCCCCGTCCATGGCGGCCATGGCCCCTTCGATGTCCGTGGGATCCCGGTCAACAAGCACGGGCGCGTAGTAGTCTCGCAGTGCGACGGTGGCGGTTTCGAGCGTCTCGTAGCTCCACTTGGCGATTGGCAAACTCTCGCCCCAGCCCACCGTACCATCGTCGGCGGTGACTTTGATCACGATGGCCGCCCTTCCAGCGGACCCATGCGGTCCGGTAAAGAACTTGAAGTAGCCAGTCATCGGGTAACGTAGCGGGAATAAATCGATACGTTCTATCTTCACGCCAGGTGTCTCCTTAGCAAATGCAAGCCGCCCAACGGTTCCGGCCACGGCTGTTGCGGTGGTTGCGGCGACAAACTCACGGCGGCTTATTCTCATAGCTGTCCCTCCACGTACTGCTGGTAACGCTCGGCGACGCGTCCAGCAGTTGCATCTCCCTGGTGGACGAAAATCGCAGCCCGTCCCTTTAGTGGCTGTTCGGGCTTGAGCGCAAAGCGAGTTCCACTCAGCCGATCCGGGCGGCGGGGACCAAAAGTGCCGTACTCACGAGTGAGCCACTTGATGGGTTCCGATTGGGTGAAGGAGAACACGGCGACCCCTTCGCTCTTACCTTCGACCGTGTTGGAATAGTCGATCCAGCGAGCATACTTGTCATTGGTCTGCGACTGGCCACGAGCGCCAGTGTCGGACAGAATCTTCCCACCATTTTCGCCGCTGAACTGCGGATGAACGCGAAGATAGGGCCACGCGTAGTGCACCCAGTCGCTAACGATGGTCAAGTCCTCCCTGTCATTTGCGGGACGCAGTTCCCATTGTAAGTCGAGCAAGTACTCACCATTTCCTAATGCCACGACGCGGTGGGTGTGGGTTTCGTGAATGACCGGCGTCGATTCGTTGACGATCCACCGAAGACGCGATGTGAATGTCGCGGTTTGTCCATCAGCTTTTGCATCGGCGAATTCTTCGTGTCGTATGAAGTGCTTGTAGCCCGACTCTGGGACCCCACTCTGGCGGAAGTTCTTGAAACAGTGGTAAAAGTCGACATCAAGTTCACTGCCAATCTTGATGCGATCAGCAATCCACAACGACCGATGGTGTGGGAATGGATCTGGCTTTTGCTCAGTGAGCAATTTGCCCGAAGGACTGCGCAGCGGCCAGATGTGTGGCAGGGCGAACTCGGACGCGTATTGGTAGGTCAGCAGTTCGTGATCGTCGCTAAGAACGGACAGCTTTCCCGTCTCGTCGTCACGTTGCAGCACCAATTCGGCGTCTTGCGCCGCTACGTGATGGCACATTACGAGCAGCGGCAGTAGGCAAAAGCAGGAACGCATTCGAGTTACCTCCAGCTAAGAAGCCATGATCGTTTACGCCCATGGATCGCGATGTTCGTAGTCCAGGGTTTCGTTCGCTTCCTGGTCATCGATGAATTGCTCTGCTTGCGGGTCCCATCTAAGGTTCCGCTCCAGTTTCATCGCTGTGTGCGCAAGCACACAAATGGTATTTGATCGATGGCCTGTTTCGACCGGGCAGATTGGGTCCTCGCGACTGCGCATGCAATCCAGGAAGTTGCCCATGTGGTTGTTGCTGACATACAGACGCGTTTCGTCGTCGCCGATTTGGCTCTTCAGCACTTCCGGGTGTTCCGCCTCGATAAAACCGCGTCCGACGGTAAGCCAGCCGTCACTCCCTTCGAAGGTTACACCAGGGTCTCCGTTCACGGCGATGAGTTCCACGCCATCGGAATATCGTCCGTGGGCTTGGAAACCGACGTGAACATTGAACAGTCCCCGATCGGGGAACTCGCCGGTGGCTTCCATCTCGATAGGTCCGGAGTCGTCCGATCCGTGACCCCACTGCGCGATGTCGAACATGTGCGAACCCCAACCGGTAATCATGCCGCGGCAGTAAGGTTCGATCTGCAACCACCCTGGACGGGCGCCGATGCTCGATTGGGAATGTACGCGGTCTTCGGTATATTCGGCCAGTGGCGTGGGACCAAGCCAAAGGTTGTAGTTGAGGTTGCCTGGCACCTCCATGGGCGTCGGGTCTCCTGTCCCTTTGTCGGTCGGCACGCGGACGACGATTCTTTGCAATTTGCCAAGGCGTCCGTTGCGCACCAGTTCGCAGGCGTGGCGGAAATTCTTATCCGAACGTTGTTGCGAGCCGGTCTGCAATACGACGTTGTTGCGACGTACCGCTTCGATTAATTGCTGACCCTCACCAATCGTATAAGTAAGAGGTTTCTGCACGTAGATGTCTTTGCCAGCTTTCGCTGCAGCGACAGCCACGGGACCGTGCCAGTGGTCGGGGGTCGAGATGGTAACGCCGTCGATGTCGGAGCGTGCCAGTAGTTCGCGATAGTCGTCGAAGATCTCAACCTCGGCAGGCGATTCGTCCGGCGTTTTCTCAACGTAAAACTCCTTCACGACTCGCTGGGCGTGCTGCGAGCGATTGCGGTCGGCATCGCACACGGCGACCACCCGCGCTCGGGCCCCCGGGCGAAGCCCATTGCTGAGGACTGCCTGCATGTCACCGTGCCCCATGCGACCGTTGCCAATGCAACCGATCCTCAATGTATTGCTGGGGGCGTCTTTGCCAAAGACGCGCGGTGATACGATTGCTGGGAGTGCGAGACCGGACGCACCGAGGAGCGTGGCCTTGGCGAAGTCGCGGCGATTAATTCCTGACTTACTCATAGTATCCTCCGAACGGGGCTAGTCCTCTACTTCGTCGAACGATTCATGCTCTGCTTGCAGTCGTTTTGCATCCCACTGACCGGGATGCGCGATGAGGCGATAGCGGAGCTTCAGTTCCTTGTTTTCTTGCAGCTTTAGCGGGTTGTCATGCAGCAGTGCGGCGTTGATGTAGCCGATTCCATTTGGATAGCGAATGACGTACCACTTAGTTGGGTACCGGGGATTCGAGGCGTGATCGAGGAAGGCCAGCCCAATCGGCTGCCCGTCGATGGTTCCGTTGTAGTCCACGGCCACCCCTGATTCGCGATGACGATGGTCGGTACCAAACTCGAGCGTTCCCTCAACACCAATGGCTTGCCGGTCCGTCAATTCCTTTGCGAAGCGAACCGACAATCCCGCGTAGCCTCCACCCCTTCCCTGCCTTGCCGGAGTGCGGTCGAGCGTCACGTCAGCGAGCGCTGTAAAATGCGAAGTCCAATCGATCGATAATTCACCAGAGTCTGACGGTGGAGAGATGTCAATCGTGCGCCGCTCGACGAGAAGTGTCTGGTCACCGTCCGCTGGCCCGTAACGGAGATCCATTTCTATGGTCGCTGAAAAGTCATCGCGTGTCTCGATTTGCGGTTGCGACCACGACGTTTTCCCATCGGGCTTGCCCGTCTTGGGGTTGAGCTCCCAGTAGTTGACTCCATCGATGTACTTCCAACTGAACCACACTCCGTGGTGCCAGACATGATCCGGAGGGCTATTCCAAGTTAACGTTCGCCCATCCACAGAAACGGGGTGAAAGTAGGGCTTGGCCAGCTTGCTGCCATAGTTGAATTGCCAGACGACTTGTTCGCCGTCGAGCAAGGCAACGTCGGAATCCGTTTGTCGCCAACTGAACGCAGTTGAGTCGGTGTTAGCTGCGTGCGAATAGGAGAGGCAAGCAGTCAACACGACAGTTGCGACACCCGCAGCGAGGTAAGAAGACGATTGATGGACAAGCACAAGGTGTCGATTGCGCATCTGGTGCCCCTTGGAGTTGGTTAATACAAAACACCATCACAAGTCGAAACGACTCAGTGTTGCTGAGGGAACCGCTTTCGAACGCATCGGGCCAAAAGGGTCGGCTTGCTGGCACACCATTCGGACCTGGTTGCCCGCTACTAGCAATTGGGGTTGCCTGTGCAAATCTCTCGCCCGGTTCTCCTGTGGCGCTGAATCATTCTCAAGAACCGCTCCAATCGGTTGGGAGAGTTCCCGTGTTCAGCATCTCGAATCCCCAGGCGATATGCAAGTCGTTTTTCTCACCTGTCCTGGACGATCTTTGGTTTCTGAAGCGAATGAAGTTCACCTTGTCGACAGTTGAGCGAATGGTCAGCGAGGCGATGTGTGCGATTGCGGCACAAGGTGCGTCACTTTCGTCAATTATTTCGGAACGCAGGAGCCCCAGCTGAACACGACCGCGAATGCGCCAGTTACGCTGCAAAGAAAATGCACGAACACCGACCGACCTATTCCAACAGGAAGTGGAGCTGCATTCCTGTGCATTGACGAGCGCACGTCAGCGCAACAGGCGCCCGAACTCCATGGCGCCGCAACCGTGAGGATGGCGAGCAAGCAGGCGGACGACGGTTCGGGCACTGCGACATTGGTAAATGCCACCGCATGGAGTTGGGAACGATTATCGTCGTCGCTCCGCTGCCCGTCTGCTGTGCATCCAAGGCGGACCAGCCAGTCTCGGTGATGGAATTGTCGGCGCCGTTGATGTCGATCAGGTAGCTCTGACTATAGCCGGAAGTTGCCGACGCGAAGATTCAATTGCTGCTGACAAGGAGAATGATCTAAAACGGCGTATCGCTAGACTATCCCCCGTCGAACAGGTGCTTGGGGGGTTTGCTCTATGTCCACAGAAGTCTCAGCAAAGAAAATGCCCATCAAGAAAACCAGAAGAATAGGCTATGACCGATCTCCCACGGTTTTCGGTCCGCCGGACGTGACTATAGTAAGCATCTCGGAGAATGTGAAGGAAAATGGACGAAGTGTATCGATTTCGTCTTGGCGGCTAAACGCAGGTGAGGGTGAGAGAAGGGCCCATTCTTGCAAGCGATATCCTGCAAGAATACGACTTTTCGTTTGCGTTGCGCCGGACGATGGACTTCAAATCGCCGGGCGTCATGCCGTTGCTGACTGAAGTGGTAAGCCATATTCGCCAGTCGTCAATACACATGTGTCACCGATGCCCGATGATGCTCCGCAACCCACTTGGCTTGGCAAGACGCCGCCTCGGCGAATGAAGCGAAGTGGCGGTGCTGGATTCGATTGCGGGTTCAAACGCGTACGATTTTTGGCAACTTTCTGGACGCTGATTGGGGGTTGTGGGTTAAGATGCGAAGTAGCTTGTGTTTACTCCGCAAGAAAATTCGCTCCGGACTGGCAGGTGGGAACCTTGGCGTGAAGTACTCTTTTCTGCGTTTCGAAGAACTTGAACAGCGGCACCTTCTTGCCGCCGATCCTGTCATTTCTGAGTTGCTTGCAGCGAACGATGGTTCGCTGCAGGACGAAGACGGCGAGTTCGCTGATTGGATCGAAATCAATAACCGCGGCGATCAGGCGATCGATCTGGCGGGGTGGTATCTCACGGATGATGAGGAGGATCTGACCAAGTGGCAGTTTCCTTCGCACTTCCTCCAGGCGGGGGAGTATCTGGTCGTTTTTGCATCGGGCAAGGACCGCGATATTAGCGGCAACCAGTTCCATACGAATTTCGCCATGTCCGCCGATGGGGAGTACCTGGCGCTGGTGCAACCTGATGGGCAAACAATCGCCAGCGAGTTTGCACCCGAATTCCCACCTCAGCGGGACGACGTGTCGTATGGGATAGGCAGCGAGTACCTGGCGACCACCGAGTTGGTTGGTTTCGGTTCCCCCGTAGACGCGGTGGTGCCAGCGGATTCGTCGTTGGGATCGAGTTGGGTTTCCCCCGGTTTTGCGCCCGACGCCAGTTGGCTCTCGGGGACGGTGGCAGCCGGCTATCAGGAGAATGTGATCGAAGAACCCTCGGTGGTGCTATTGCAGATCGACTTCAACGACCGAGGCGCCAGCAATCAGACGCATGCCGGGTTCGCCCCTTACGTAATTAACAGCGGGAGTGAAACGCAGTTCGGTTCGGTCACTCGAAACTTTGGCGCCTACAACGTGACGATCGACGACGCGTCGGGTGGAGAGGGTTTTCAAGATCGCTATCGCGGCGGCAGCCCTCCGAACAATGGCGATTTCGATGAGAGTCTGTTACTGACAGATTTTGTGTTCTCCAGCGATCAAGATTCCGGCGGGTTCGACGTGACCATCGACGGACTCACTCCTGGAAGCGTCCATACAGTGACCCTGTGGTCGTACGACGAAGTAAGTGGAGGCGCGGATCGTGTGTCCGATTGGACCGCGAACGGAGTGGTAGTTCAGGAGGACTATACCTTCCGCGGGGGCAATTCGCCGACGGATAACGACCGCTACAAGATGGCCGTGGTGGTAGAAGCCAACGCGCAAGGGGAGATTCAACTTCAGGGGCGGCGCGACCAAGAGCTTTCTTCCAGCTTCGCCGTGTTCTTAAATGCGTTGCGACTGGAGACAGGTGATACGCTGCACTCCACTGGTGGTGCTCAACAAGTGCTGCGCGTCGACTTCGACGATCGCACCCAAGGTGAGTCAGGACAGTCGAATACCGAGTTCGGCTACTCGCAGATGACACTCGACGAGAACGGGTCGACGTTCGATGGCGTGAAGCTGACATTCTCGCCGTTCAATGGCGGTGCACTTGACGATCGCGACCGCCCCTTGCCGCCAGAAAGTGGCGACTTCACGCTCGACCAGATTTACGACGATCACATCCTCTCCACGGGCGCTGCCGGGTCGGGGCTCGAACTGCTGGTCGAAGGCCTGGTGCCAGGTGTGGAATACGACGTGCTGCTGCGGGTGTTCGATTCCGAAGCCGGGGGCCCTAGATCCTCCACCTGGACCGAAGAGAGCAGCGGCGGGTCGGTGGACATCCAGTCGCCCTATGTCTTCGATGGCGATATCAATCCCACCGATAACGACAGCTACACCATGAAGGCCACCCTGGTTACTTCCGCCCAGGGTACTCTGTTGATCCGTGGAGTGCAGAACGAGGCGAACCGCAGCGTGGCCCTGTGTGGAATCGAACTCTCCAGGGCTACTTTTGAGGGGCTGGTGGGGCTGGACCTTGGCGGCGAGATGCACGATAGCAACGCATCGGCCTACCTGCGTCATGAGTTCAGCGTGACCGATCTCGATAGTGTGGATCAGTTGCTGCTGGGCATGCGCTACGATGCAGGGTTTGTGGCCTACCTGAACGGACAGGAGGTAGCGAGACGCTTTGCCCCAACGGCCGCGGGCGTGCCTCCCGCGTACAATGCAGCAGCAACATTGGAGCGTAGTACTCCAGAGGCGCTAGCCGTTGAGGATTTCGACCTGACAGCCTTCAAATCGCTACTCAACGAAGGGAGCAACAATGTCCTCGCGATTCATGGCCTGAACAGCGAGGCAGGCGACCAGGATTTTCTGATTCTGCCAACGCTGCAATCCATCACCACCTCGGAGGAGGGATTCCGATACTTCCTCACCCCGACTCCCGGCAGCGTGAATGGAGAGGGGGTGTTAGGTTTTACCGACTTGGTGGATGTTTCGGTTCCACGGGGAATCTACGACACGCCTTTCAGTGTCGAGCTGACAACATCCACACCAATGGCGACCATCTACTACACAACGGACGGCAGTTTGCCCGCAGCGACAAATCCCGCTGCTTCCATCTATTCGACGCCGATCGACATCGACTCGACAACCACCTTGCGAGCCGTGGCGACCAGCGTGCAATTTGCCGATTCGTCGTCGATTAGTTCGACCTACGTCTTCCTGCAAGATGTACTAGTACAAGATCCGCTTAGCGACCCCACTGCGCCCGACTATCCGCTGTTCTGGCAGGCGAACGCTGCAGGCGACTATGGGGTCGATCCGCGCATTGTCGCGGACTGGGATGATAACAACCCGGCCAACACGGACTTTGGTATTCGCGAAGCTCTCCAATCGATCCCTACCATGTCTATCGTGCTGGACCATGACGATTTGTGGGATTCAGCCAATGGGATTTATCCCAACGCCACCAGCGAAGGTTCGGCCTGGCGACGTCCGGGGTCGATCGAGTATTTCGATCCGGCAACCGGCGAGAACTTCCAGCACAACGTTGGGGTGCAGATGCACGGTAGCGCAAGTCGCGACAACAACCGGCTGAAGAAACACTCGTTCCGCTTGATTTTCAATCCCGAGTTCGACGGACCAGGACGACTCGAGTATCCCCTGTTCGACAACACCGACTTTGCGGACATCAATACCGTAGTCATGCGGGCGTCGTTCACCGACAGCTTCGCAACTCGCACCGTTTCGGGACGCTACTCGCCGCTCGATTCCACCTACACGCGCGATGTATTTATGCGCGATACCCAGCTCGCCATGGGAAGTCTGTCGCCCAGCAGCACCTACGTCCACCTGTACATCAATGGGCTCTACTGGGGACTCTACAGCCCAGCCGAACGGACGGACGATGCCTTCCTGGCAGCGCACTTGGGAGGCGAAGAGGAAGATTGGGATATTGTTCGCGACTTCAACGAGCTCTACCGTGGAAATCGCGATGTTTATGACCAGATGTTCGCCATTTCGCGTCAAATCGACTCCGCCAATTCAACCACGGCAAACACGTTGTTCCAAGCACTGCAGGGACGCAATGCCGATGGCAGTGATGACCCGAGTGGCACGGTGTATTTGGACGTCGACAACTTTATCGACTACATGATTCTCCATTTGTATGCGGGTGTCGAAGACTGGCCGTCGCACAACTGGGTGGCCGCTCGCAACCGAGTGGACCCTGGCACTGGTTATCAGTTCTTCACTTGGGATCAAGAGATCGCCCTGGACGGCCGATTCCGCGATCGCACCGAAGCCAGCAACACGTCGACACCCGGTGAACTGTTTGTCAATTTGCGCAACAGTTCGGAGTTTCGCCTCCGATTCGCCGACCGGGTGCAGAAGCACATGTTCAATGAGGGAGAGTTGACCACCGAGGCCAACACTGAGCGGTGGTTGGCAAGAGCCGAGCAGGTTGAGGCCGCCATTATTGGCGAATCGGCTAGATGGGGCGACGCACGAGAAGGCGAGGTGGTTAACGTGCCTCCCTCGACGGTAGTCCCCTTGATGACCGTCGATCATTGGCGACAGTCGATCGATGAAGTGGTGGGCTATTTTCCCCAAAGCCACAACCTTGCCATCAGTCGATTCACTTCCGATGGGCTATTTCCCACGATTTCCGCTCCACAATTCAACCAGTACGGCGGCCTGGTTTCTTCCGGCTTCGATTTGACCATGGACAGCCCGTCGGGGGGAACCATCTACTACACCTTGGATGGTCAGGATCCGCGCCTGCTCGGCGGAGGTGTGAACATCGGTTCGGCCGCAGCGTATTCCAGCTCGCTCGACATCACGCAGTCGGTTACCGTCAAGGCGCGGACGCTCGTGGGTGGCACCTGGAGTCCCCTGAGCGAAGCCACCCTGCTGGTGGCCACGTCGGGATCGCAGGGGGTGGTGATCAGCGAGATCAACTACCATCCCTATGACCCGACCCCCAGTGAGTCCGCTGCTCTGCCGGGCGTGGTGGGCGATGACTTTGAGTTTATCGAGGTCCTGAACACCCACCCATCGCAGACGGTCAATCTGCTGAACATGTCTTTGGCGAATGGCTTGAGCTACACATTCGGTAATGTCTCTCTTGCTGCGGGTGAAAGAGCGGTCGTCGTCGAGGATATCGCTTCTTTCCAGGCGCGCTATGGGACCGAGATTCCGATCCTGGGAGAGTGGAGTGGCGGAGTCAGCAACTCGGGCGAGACGCTCGAGCTGCGCGATGGTGTGGGCAACGTTCTGGTCTCGGTTTCCTATCTCGATGGGAACCCCTGGAGCGAAGCCCCCGATGGAAACGGGGCGACGCTCGAACTGACCGATCCCTACAACACGCCCCCCAGCGAACTGGGCAAATGGTATAGCTGGCGGGCCAGTACCGAATGGGGTGGCACGCCGGGTGCCGCCGGCGCGGGGCCGATGGGCGTCGTGATCAACGAGGTGCTGTCGCACGCGACAACGCCCGAACTTGATGCGATCGAGTTGTACAACAGTACCAATCATGATATCGACATCGGCGGCTGGTATCTGAGCGACGCCGGTGGGACTTTGCTGAAGTACCCCATTCCCGGCGGCACCGTCCTGGCTGCCGGGGCGTATATGGTGTTCGACGAGAACGATTTCAATCCGGCTGTGCCGAGTGGCGGTCAGATTCCGTTTGCGCTGGATGCCGAACAAGGCGACGACGTGTATCTCGCGATTCCCGACGGGCTGGGGGGCGCGAGCGCTATCGTCGACTCGGTCGACTTTGGCGCTACGTTTAATGGCCAAACATTGGGGCGAGTGACTGACGGCTCGGGCCGCTTGGCACCACTTGCCAGCAATTCGCTGGGCGAAGTGAACGGACCGCACGCGCCGAGCGGTCTGATCATCTCGGAAGTCGAAGCGGACGCAGGCAATCCCTCGCCGGGGGCGCAGTCCCTCGACCCCACGTTGACTTCCGACGAACTGCGGTTCATCGAGTTGTATAACGGATCGTCTGCGCCAATAGATCTCGCCAACTACATGTTGGATGGAGACGTGCTGTTCGCGTTCGAGCCGGGAGAAACGCTCGCCGCGGGCGAGGCCCTTGTGGTGGTCGGGTTTGATCCCCAGGCCGACGCTAGCAAGGCGAGCGCCTTCCGGGCCCACTACGGGGTTGCAGGAGATGTGACTTTAGTGGGCCCCTATTCGGGAAGTTTGCTGCCCTCTGGATCGCGGATCGAGCTGCAGGCCCCCGACGCCCCACCGCCTGATGCCCCCGATTTCATCCCGTTAGTCCTGATCGACGAGGTGCTATACGACGACCAAGCCCCCTGGCCAACGACGTCCGACGCGGGTTTCTCGCTACAGCGCAGTGCCGCCACCGCCTTCGGCAACGACGGGCAATCGTGGCGGGCACTGGCTGCCAGCCCGGGCAGTGTTGGGTTCACCGCCGAGATGGGCGACTTTACCGGCGACGGTGTGGTGGATCTCGAAGACCTGGAGATGCTGGCCGAAGCGGTGGAAAGCGGAAGTTCGCTGGCTTACTTCGACCTGAACAACGACCTTGCGGTCACGTTAGCCGATGTGACGTACTTGATTGATGTCATCGTCTCACCAATCCCAGGCGACTACGACTGGAATGGAGTGGTGGACACGGCAGACTACGCCGAATGGAAGAGTCGATTTGGCACGACCGTTTACCTGAACGCCGACGGAAACGCCAGCGGGGTGGTTGATCTTGGCGACTATGTGGTTTGGAGAAACAACCTGGGGGCGACGGCCCCTTCGCCCGCCTCGCTTGTGGTTGCCGCCACTCCGCAGGAGCTCGAGCCTGCTTCGGTGCTCGTGTCGTACAGCGGGGCTGAGAGCCAGGTGGACAACGGCCTGGCGACGGCTCGCCAGCCTCGGGAGTCTTCGCCCGACGCCTTAAGATCGCCCGTGGGCGTTGCCCCAGTTCCATACCCCCCTCGCGAGTGGAGGGGATTTGCGCAAGGCAGGCCTGAGATCACCGCAATCCCGGAAACGAGCGGCGAATTTCATCGCAATGACCTGGAGATTTTGTTAGCTTCCAATGATAGACGGACTGAACCGTCGCACACCCCTCATCGCTACTCCTCCCTCCGCTGCGGTCTGGACGAGAGGAATGATGACGAAGACACCGAGGTTGAAGTGGCTGCATTAGATGATGCCTTTGCGGTGCTTTAGGCGAAGCTGGGAAGACGACCCGCAAACAAAAACTATCACCCTCTGCAAAAAACGTATGCATTCGCGTGATGAGTCGGGTGTGCGAACAACTTGTCGCAGAAAGATGGCTGGGTGCCGTCGTTCGATACTCGGTTGTAGTTGATTAACCCAAGAGAAGGCTTAGTTGGCGTGTTGCGTGAACGCGCAGGCTACCACTGCTCGTCGAGCCAGCGAGTTAGTGGGGTCCTGAGCTCGGATGGCCTCCAGCCAAAGTAATTTGGACTTTTTGGCTCAAAGCTCCAGTTTAGACCGCCACCTGCGCGGGGTGTTTTGGAGTATTTCGGTGGGCCCTACGGTCCAGCGTTGCTGGTCGATTTCCTTATCTCACTTGTCTCGTTGCCTTTTTCCGCTGCAGGCGTGGCCGCACAGGTCTTCGCGCGTTGGAGTATGAATCAGCGAACCAAACAGTACACCGATAGCTATTTGGATTCCCTGACGCAGTACCAGAAGCATTTGCACGGGTACATTTTGGCGTCGTTGGGAAGCCGAGCAGATGCGGACGATGTACTGCAAAAGACGAACCTGGTGTTACTTCGGAAAGAATCATCATTTCCCGAAGACGGAGAGTTTCTGCCTTGGGCAATTGCGATTGCCAGGTTCGAGATTCTAGCCTTCTGTCGCGAGACGAATCGTGAGCGGATGGTCTTCGCCAGCCAGCTCGTCGAGTGGATGTCGGACAGGGCTGCCGAGGTCGTGCTAGACACCAGCGATCGACAAGCGGCTCTCGAACGATGTCTCAGTAGGCTTTCTCTTCGCCACCAGGAGGTGATTAAGCAACGCTACGGCGAAGATGTACCCCTTTCGCACATTGCCAAGGAGATGGGGCGATCGGTCGAGGGAGTGAAATCCATGTTGTTCCGACTCCGAAAGCGGTTGGAGCAATGCGTGGAAGAGTCGTTATCCCACAGACTAAGGGCGGAGGATTAGCGTATGGCCAGACCGTCAAAAACGGATGAGCTCCAACGGCTGCTCGCTCTTGGCGTGGAGGGAGACTTGCAGCCCGCCGAGCGGGATCGCCTCGCGGCGATGCTAGCTACCGACGACGAAGCTCAGGAGGCAGCTATTGCCTACCTGCTAAACGATTCGTTGCTGAGCAGTTCGCTCTCACACGTCGATGCCCTCGATCGTCAGTCGATTCTGGCACAGTTCTCCCAATCGGTACCCGAACCTGCGGTAAGTCCCAGTGCCGATGCTGCGGCGCCCCACGATCAGCATCGTTCCGCCATTAGCTCGCAGTCGATCCTCGAGCGCAGCCTCGTTTGGCGCCCTCGCATGTTATGGCCAATCGCCACTTTGGCGGCTGTGATTGCCCTGGTGGTCTCGAACGTCTTTCTGTTGCGTGAGTTACACAAGGGGGAAGAGGAGTCACTTCCCGTCACCTCCATCGCTCGTCTGTCCGAGTCGACGCAATGCCTGTGGGACGGAGACATTCCCGCCGTCCCTGGCAATCGTCAGGAACTAAAACTCAATCGGTCGCTCCGGCTACTGGAAGGCATTGCCGAGGTGGAACTGAGTTATGTGCAGGCTGGTGACGCGAGCGTGCACGTGGAAGGGCCAGCGGGTTGGTTGATTACCGATACCGGCCAGCCGTGTTTGAGCTATGGCAAGATGACGGTGAACTCCAGTTCGGGCTCCCACATCCGGTCTATCGACACGCCGATGGGGCGTGTGAGCTTTGAAGGGTACACATCGCTTGGTGTGATGTACTTCGGCAGCGAACTGGAGATACACGCTTTTAGCGGTGCAGCAACTTTAGACTCTCTGTGGTTCGAGAAAAATCCTTTTGGTCCCAATTGTTATATCGAGAGCCCGACCCAAACCATCGACTCTGGCCAGATGATGCGCATCAGCATCAGAGACAACGCGCCGGCCAAAGTAACGCGGGGCCTGGCCGATCCCTCTCGCTTTGCTTCGATGCTCTCGATGGCCGCCGACAGCATCCACTTCGATGCAAAGTACGAACGGGCCGTTCGCCGTGATAATCCGCTCGCCTATTGGCGGTTTGACCACATCGACGACAAGACGATTCCCAACGAAATGGGCGATGAGTTCGATGCCAGAATCGTTGGCGAAGTAGAAACCCAGGGCGACCGCCACAATCGCTATCTGGTGTTTGGCGAATCCTTGGATCCAGCCCACGTCGATGCGGCAATCGTGACCGACACCTCATTCGGCCAAAGGCTGTCTCGAAACTGCACGGTCGAGGTGTGGGTAAAGCCCAGCCACTACCAGCAGGCCAGCATCATTGGTTTGGTAAAAGGTCCCAACGACGACGACATGCGCGCCCGCCACGGATTGCTTCTCGAGCTCACCGGTCCGCGAGCGGTTGCAGTAACGGCGGCCTATCCGGGGCGCGTCCGATTTCTAAATCGCTTCCCCGCCGATCTGTCGCCGAAGAGTTTGGATGAGTCCTCTTTTTCCTCCGAGGTTTACATGCTCAGGCGTTGGCAGCATCTCGTAGCAGTGAAGGATGAGGACGAACGTCGACTCTACATCAATGGTCAGCTTGAATCGCGAGAGCACGACACACGGCCAATCGACGACGATTTGACTCTAATCCTGGGACGGCTGCATCGCGATCGTCCCGAACGCTCCTTTGTGGGGCAACTGGATGAGTTGGCAGTCTACGACTATCCCTTGTCCGAGCAACAGATCCGCCGACATCACGAACTTGTCCGAAGTGTTCCCAGCGTCCAGAAGGGCATCTGACGCACCGCGGGGTGCCTGCACATACCCATAGCAGATAGGTGTTCATACATTCCTGCTCTCATCCCTAAAAAGGAGTCCAGTTTCGTGGATAACCAACGATCCAGAACGCGATCCAGCAAACGAGGTTCCGAGCGATTGACGCGAGGTTTTACGCTTGTCGAACTTCTTGTGGTGATCGCCATCATCGGGATTCTTGTCGCGCTTCTGTTGCCGGCTGTGCAAGCAGCTCGCGAAGCTGCGCGTCGGACGCAATGCCTCAACAAGCTGAAGCAAATCTCTCTCGGTATCCTCAACTACGAGAACACCAAGAAAAAGCTACCCTACGGATCTGGCTATGGCGGTGATCCCTGGATTCCTGGCACCTGGGTCACCGAGGTGCTTCCTTTTGTCGAAAACGGCAATCTAGCCGACCGACTCGACTTCACAAAGTTCATGGATGACGACACTCGGAACGCTTCGGGCGTTAGCAATTACTCGCTGACGTCGACCGCGATTTTGCCCCTATTTATTTGTCCCAGTGATCCGCTGGCGTCATCCCCCATTCAGAGCCAAAGACGCCAAAGCGGCCACAACCCGAATCCGTGTCAGGGGTTGTGGTACAAGGGCAGCATGGGGCCCACCATTCCCGATCGCTGCGATTGGGGGGCGTCAGACCCCTTACTCTGCATGGGAGCCAATTACGGAAGCAGCCGAACGAACGCAGGATTCGAGTCGCAATGCTATTCGGCCGGAAGAGGGGCCAGCCGCGCGCAGCCTTGTCCCGATCAAAGCCGATGTGTGGGTTTGCTCTGTCGCAACGAGGTTGGTTTGGAGTTGCGGCGAGTTACCGATGGCATCAGCAATACTTTCCTCTTGGGCGAGACACTGCCTGCCCATAGTACGTACAACTCGCTTTTCGGCGACAACATGCCGGTCGGCTCAACCCACGTTCCGCTCAATATCATGGAGAACGAGCTCGAGGAGGGACACTTCAATCATTGGAGGACCAACGGTTTCAAGAGTATGCACCCCTCCGTCGTTCACTTCGCCCTGGCTGACGGCAGCGTGCGGCCAATTGAAATAACGATCGATAAGTACGCTTACAACGCCCTGGGCACTCGTGCTTCCGGTGAAGTTATTGCCAACGCATCGAATTGAATGACACAAGGAAATGGATTGATGCATTGCTTCTTGTTGCGATTTACCGTCCTTCTGTCGATTGCATCCATTGTTGGGTGTGGCGGCGGTGGACTCCCCATGGTTCCCGTCTCTGGTAAAGTCACCTTCGACGGAGCCGCGCCACCAAATAGCGGCAACTTGTCGTTTATTTCCATGCAATCGGATCCCGGCTTGCCGCAACGCGATGGTAGTTGTCGCTTCGAAACCGATGGTCTGTTCGTCGTGACCTCGTTCGAAAAAGGGGATGGTTTACTGCCTGGCAAGTATCGGGTGGAGGCAAGTTGCTACAAGTATCAGCCCGACTACAGCAAGAAAGACCCGTTTGCCGACGCCACGGCCGTCGATCCCAGCTACGAACCTATCGAAATAAGTGTAGAGAAGGGGACGCCGATTCGGGATCTAGTGATTGACATTCCGCTGAAAAAGTAACCGACGGACGGCAGGCGACTTTGATGGGCACCCGGCCATATACCATTTCGATACCAAAGCAAACCGGCGCCAGGCGACTAGCTGGTGTAGTGGTGTGTCTCTGCGCGTTGCTTGGCCACCGCCATACAGATGCCAAGGACGACGTCGTAGGGTCGCTGAAACTGCTGAACGACAACGGCGCGTGGTCGTGGTTCGAAGACGAGCGAATCATCATCGATCCCACGCATGGCAAGTTGCTCCTCAGCAGCGTGGCGGACGCCAGCGGTACGTCGGGAGGAGCACGGAACGGTGACATTGATATCGTGTCCCTCGATCTGCAGTCTGACCAAGTTGAGCGATTCGTCTTGGACCCAAGCCTGCAGGCAGACGACCACAATGCCGCTGCATTGCTCATTCGACCCGATGGACGTTATCTAGCGGTGTGGAATACACACGGCAGCACTCCCTATCACTATTACCGCATCTCGAATCAACCTGGCGATGTCTCGAACTGGGGTCCCATTCAGCTCTTCGATAACAATGCCGGTACGACCTACTCGAACGTCTATCGCTTGTCCGACGACAATGGTGGGGCTGGCCGGATCTATAACTTCGCGCGGACCATTGGATTCAACCCGAACTACAACGTGTCAGACGACGAAGGCGAAACGTGGAGTTATGGTGGGCGGCTGATGTCTTGGACGGCGGCAGACTTACAGGGCGACCCGAACTATACCGGCATCGATGGTCGGCGACCCTACGTGCGATATACCTCCAACGGCGCAGACGAAGTTCATTTCATTACTACGGAGGATCATCCGCGGGCGTACAACAACAGCATCTATCACGGCTACATCAAGCTCGTGGAGGGAGTGCCCGTGGTCTTTCAAACGGATGGAACCGACCTGGGGCCGCTCAGCAACACGAGCAATTCCTCGCTCAAGCCCAACAGCTTCACAAAGCTGTTTGCGGGCGATGCCGACAACGTGGCGTGGACTTCAGACATTGAACTCGACGATCAAGGCAGACCCTTTGTCGCGTTTAGTGTGCAGAAGGATGATGCCGGAGTGCCCACGGGCTCGGGCGGTTTCGATCACCGCTATTTCTCTGGTCGGTGGACAGGAACAACCTGGGACGTGCATGAAATGGCGTACGGCGGCAGCAAGCTGTATGCAGGCGAGGACGATTACACGGGTAACATTGGCCTCGATCCGGACAATCCCAACCGGGTCTTCATTTCGTCCGATGTTCATCCTGCAACGAAGACTCAGCTCATTGGCCCCGATGGCAAGCGGCATTACGAAGTGTTTCGGGGCGACACGGTGGATAATGGCGCTACCTGGCAGTGGACCCCAGTGACGTACAACTCGTCAACGGACAACTTGCGCCCGATTATCCCCGCCTGGGACGAAAACAATGTGGCCGTGGCTTGGTTGCGGGGTACTTACTCAACCTACACCAATTACGACCTCGACGTGGTGGCTCTCATCAACCCACCCGATCTCAATCCCGAAGAAGTGCTGAAGGTGGACTTCGGCGCTACCGGGCAGATCGTTCAGGATGGCTTTGCCCAGTTCACCGGTTCCACCAGTGCAGCGTCGCCACAATCGATGGCCTTCACGACGGATGGGGAAGACCTAGAAGTGGAGATTGCAGGCGACGGCCTTAGTTTCCGAGATCGTGGCGACGATATCGCCGGTCCGCTGGGTCGCGTGCAGGATGATTTTGTCTTCGCCCAAAGTGAGTTGTCACTGACATTCGACACTCTTGCGGCAGGCAGCTACCACTTAGTGTTGTACAGTCATGACCGGAACTTTGCGCAATCCGGAATGGAGATACGCTTGGAGGATACTCCGCTTGGCCAATTGATCACCGAAACGGGAGTCGATCCGCTGGTAGGAACGGCATCGGCCCGCATCGCCTTTTCTTCCGATGGTTTGTCTCCCCTGCAATTGATTTTAAAGTCGACCACCGGCGATCCGGTGGTGCTCAATGGCTTGGAACTCTACACGGTCGACTTCGCTTCGCCCCCGGATTCGCTCGCGGGGGATATTAATGGCAATGGCGTGGTTGACGTTCAGGACTATCAGATCCTGCTGCGCTACATGAGCACGATCCATCATGGTAAGTTGCCTACACAGACCTACGCTCTGGGTGACTTGAACGGTGACCTGGTCACCGACTTCTACGACTTAGCCCATTTTCGTATCGCTTTCGAAAGCATTACTGGAAACGGACGTCTCACCGACGCCCTGCATCAAGTACCTGAGCCCGCTGCTGTGATGGCGGCGGGCATAGGAATCAGTCTTTTCTGCTTGCAATCGAGGCAGCTTGCCACCCGGCAGGTTGCCCACGAGGCAGCACAAAACTCGTCGTTGCCTTGCTCCTCACCACGGACTATGGAGAACTGAGATCATGAGTATTTCGCTATCGGGCATTCGCTGCTGGCTATTTGCAGCTATGGCTTGCGTGTCTTGCAGTGTAGCTGGTGCTGTTGGCCTGACCTATGTGGATGGTAGCGACGATCTTCCGTTGCCAGGAAACAGCCCTTACACGACTACGCCACAGAACCTCTTTGCAGCCAATGGAGGTCCTTTGTCGGATGCCCTCGACGCCATCGGTGGCGATGCCTCTAACTTCACAGATGGCAAATGGGGCTATCGATCCAACGGCTTTGGCGCGCGTGGCACAATCTATGAGGCCAGCGAGGATACCCCGGAAATATATCAGCTTCTTACGGGGCTTACACCCGGCGCCTCCTACGACGTCTATGTTGCCTATTGGAGTGATCCGGGTAATTGGGGACTACGGGCCGGCCCTACTTCCAATCCGGGTGCGAATCCTATTTTCAACGCTCGAGGTGGTTACGGTGGAACGCAGGGATACGCCGCCCTTTATGCTGACTTTGATGTACTACCCGAGGATAACTACACCACGGCGGACGACGACGACGAGGATCCGATCGAAATTCCTCCCGTGCTCACTCAAACTCAAAACGCCGTGACCATGGAAGGCAACCGCGACCTCTTCCTGGGGCCCGCTGCACTCAACTATCAGGCAGATGGCAGCGGTGAAATTCGTATCTATCTGGATGACGTGGAAGACGTGGCTCCCGGCCAGCGTTCATTCTTTGATGGAATGGCTTATGCTCCCGCCGGGACTCCGATTGCACTTCGGATCGAGATCGACCGGACAACGGGCAATGCCCAGTTAATCAATGAGACCGACCAGGATTTTCGAGTAGCACGTCTGGGAATCAACTCGCCAGCGGGAACATTGGATCCATCAGAGTGGATCACGATCGCTGGAAACACCGATGGTACTGGAGATCAAAGCCGTGACACCGATCCCTGGACGGTTACCGATCCTGACCCAATGGCTCCGACCCCCGCTCGCGCAGTGTCGCTTCGCGAAATCGAAGTCGACGACGACGAGATGGGGCTCGACTCAGACGGGGCATTGATTCCCGCCGGTACGAACATCGACCTGGGCGACATTTGGATTGCTTCTCCCTTCGAAGACGTAAGTGTGTTGTTCGCTTCAATCTTGGAAGCTCCTACGCTTCCGAGCCCTGTGCTCAACCATGCTGTCCCTATTCAGGTAAATTTCGTCAACGGAACATCATTGCAGTTTGGCGACTTTGACCAGGATGGCGACATCGACGAATCCGACTACAGCACCCTGATTGGTAACATGCATCGCAGTTTTACTGACATGACTGGTAGCGAGACGCACATGTATGGCGACATTTCTGGAAATGGGTTGATCGATTTCAGCGATCTGGTCGGGTTCAAGACGGCGTATGAGGATGCGAACGGACTGGGCTCGTTCGCAGCCGCCTTCGGAACCGGAGTACCCGAGCCGTCGACAGTTACCTGGGTCGCCGGACTGATGATTGCAGGTCTGTGTTACCGCTTTCGTCGCGTGGCGGCCGGCGCGGTAGCCGTCAGTGCCTTTGCTTTCACTTTCATCTTCCTCAGCGGAACCGCTACGGCACAGAACGCCGTTTACATCGACGCGGATCCTTCCAACACGGTTGTCGAGGGTGTGGGGGCTGTCTCGTACAGTGCGGATGCAGGCGGTGGAGGGACTGTGATCGGCACGAACGATGGAGCCGATGGGTACTGGCGAGCCCGCAATTTTGCCAACGACAGCACTTCGGCCTGGTTAGCGGATAGCGCGGTATCCATCTTTGAAAGCGGCGGCAGCGAAGATGTTGACCGGCTGGTTACTTCGTTTACTTTGCCGGCTGCCGGGCTTTACCAGATCTATGGATTCTATTGGGACGATACTCCCGGTACAGGTTGGGACATCGACTTCCAGCTTGGTGACCGCGAGGTTGCCTCCTTTAAGGCACTTTCTGATGGAGTGAGCTTCGAAGCTGCCAGTTTCGACTCGATTACAGGCAACTCGATTGCAATGCTTCCCGGTACGGGAACGGGTAACGACGACGACGGCAATCGGAATATGTATGCAGCCCCGCTTGGCATCTGGAGCACTGAGTCAGACGGTTTGGATGTCACAGTGGCGGCGGACAGTTCTTTGATCTCCACCGAACGATCCTGGTATGACGGAGTCGGATACGCACCAGTGGAGGACCCCATTCTCGTGCTGGAGGTAGATCGTTCCACGGGGGTGGTGTCGCTGAGCAACACCTTCAATGCGCCGATTGACCTAAGCTACTACGAGGTCCGCAGCAGCGCGGGTTCTTTGGATCGTTCGGCTTGGAACAGCCTGGACCAACAGAACTTGGATGCGGTAGACGGCTCTGATGACGGATCCGAAGCTGGGGATAGCCTACTCGAAGGTTGGGACGAAAATGGCGCGGGCACCAACCCTGGAGACTTCAACGGCAATGGTACCGTCGACATCGTTGACTACACCGTGTGGCGAAACAACCTTGGAGGTCTTTACACCGCTGCTGACTACGACGTGTGGAAAGAAAATTTCGGCCAGACTGGCGAGTTGGCCAACTCGGTGCTCAGCGAGAACTTCTTGCTCGGTGTAACTTCGATCCCAGCCAATAGCTCGATTGACTTGGGCTCGATCTATAACACCGCGATGGATGCACAGGACCTTAACTTCAGCTATGGACTGGTCGGCGAGGGCGCTCTGACTCCTAGCGCCGTGGTGTACAGTGGCGGCAGTGGCGCGGTTGCTTCGGCCAATGTACCGGAGCCGAACAGCGTCGCGATCCTGGCAATACTGGTCGCAGCAGGAATGATTCGTATCAAACTTCGACGGGTGTGAGATTGCAACCGGGCAGCGTAGTCTCACAGCCGATACCGAGCGCCGCTGTCGGTCAACTTCCGGCAGCGGCGACTCTCCACCTGATCAGCGTTTTGCCGGCTTCCGGCGTCTCTGGCAGTTGTTAGAGACTGTCGCCGTTGCAGTAGGTACGCACACATTGTCTTGCTAAATCAAAACCAATAGTGCCATACGTATTCTATTTGCCTGATTCACTCAGAGGTACCGCGACTGTTGTCGTCGCGGTCGCCGTGTTGGTGTTGGCCGGATCCACACGACTGCTAGCAAGCGATTCGTCCGCGGCAATTGACTTCAACAGTCAAATACGCCCCATCTTCAACGCACACTGTTCAGCATGCCATGGTGGGGTCAAGCAGAGTGCTAACATCTCATTCGTCTATCCTGAACAGGTGGTGGCACCAGACGGCTGGATTGTGGAACCCGGCGAACCTGAATCGTCGTTGCTGCTCGAACGGGTAACTTCAGCCGATTCCGACCTGGTCATGCCCCCACCGGGCCATGGTCCTCCATTGTCCAACACCGAGATTGCGCTGCTTCGCCAATGGATTGCCGAGGGCGCCAAGTGGCACGTTCATTGGGCGTTCGAAAAGCCCGTGAAGGCGGAGATTCCCGGAGTGCAGAACGCAGCCTGGCCTAGGACGAACTTAGATTACTTTATCTTGGCCAAACTTGAGTCGCAGGGCCTAACCCCATCAGAAGAAGCCGAGCCGTTCCGTTGGCTTCGTCGAGTCAGCCTCGACTTAACCGGCCTGCCTCCTACCGCAGCCGAGTTGAAGCAGTTTGGCGAGTTGTTGAAGGTCGACAGGGAGGCCGCCTATGAGTCGACCGTTGATCGACTATTGAGTTCGCCCCACTTCGGCGAGCGTTGGGCGAGCGTGTGGCTCGATCAGGTTCGCTACGCCGATTCGCAGGGGCTGGGGCTCGACGCGCCCAGGACCATCTGGGCGTATCGAGATTGGGTGATTCGTGCCTTCAACGACGATCTGCCCTACGATGAGTTTACGGCCAAGCAGATTGCAGGCGATATGCTCCCCGATGCCACCCCCGGCGACATTCTGGCAACCGCATGCCATCGGCTGACCCAGACGAACGAAGAGGGAGGTACAGACGATGAAGAGTTTCGCGTTGCCGCCGTGCTCGATCGCGTCAATACCGTATGGCATACGTGGCAGGGAATGACTTTTGAGTGCGCCCAGTGCCATAGCCACCCCTACGAGCCATTCAAACACGAAGAATATTACCAGTTCGTAGCCTTCTTTAACAATACGGTCGACACCGATCTGGGCAGCGATGCTCCGCTACTCGGCGCGCCTCTGAATCCAAGCGACCACGAAAAGGCAGGCGCCCTGGATCATCAAATTGCTGATCTGGAGGAATCGATCTGGCGACGGGGATACAAGCTCCTTTCGGACAGCAGTGCTTGGACACCAATCAAGCAACTGGTTGCCAGTACGAGTAATTCCACGGTGGTGAAGACCGAGGTCCACAACGGCCATGGTGAGTTTCGGACCGTAGGAACGGTAACAGTGCGTACGCCGATAACCGTGGAGACGACCTTCGACGAGCCGCGTCAAATCACCGCGATTCGGCTGACCGGGGTGCCACAGGATCGGGACAAGGCCATCGCAGACTCCGAGTGGGGCTTTGTTTGGTCTCATGTCGCCGCCGAATTGGTCTCGGCAGCAGACCCGACGGCGCAGCCCATCACTTTTGCCCGCGTATTTGGGGACGAACCTCACCCACTGTTCGATCCCCAGGAAAGCTTGGATGAAAAGTCGCATCGCGGCTTTGGGGCTTATTCCCGCATCTACTATCCTCGTGCCGCAGCCTTTGTGCTCCGTGAGCCCCTATCGGTGGCACCCGGCGACACGCTTCGCATCACTCTCTCGCACAACGTGGTCTCCGTGGGAGCGTTTGGACTAGTGACCGATCGCGGTCATGTGTCCGTGTCCGATGATCCTCGGTTTACGGACACGGTCTCGAGCGAGGGCATGTTGGCCGAACTCGAGCAGTTGGCGCAGCTCAAAGAAAAGCGACGCGATATTCGATCCGTCAACACGCCTGTTCTGCGCGAACGTCCGAGGCATCTCGCCCGCCAAACACATGTCTTCATTCGGGGAGCTTTCCTTGACAAAGGCGAGCAAGTCGACCCGGATGTGCCGGAGAGTCTGCCTGACTTGCCCACCGGTGTTGAGCCCAATCGCAAAGCGCTAGCCGACTGGCTGGTTTCGCCTGACAATCCACTAACTGCCCGTGTAGCGGTCAACCGACTCTGGGCACGGTTGTTTGGTGTGGGGTTGGTAGAGACGGAAGAGGATTTTGGGACCTCCGGCGAGCCGCCGTCTGATCCAGAACTCCTGGACTATTTGGCGGTTCAGTTTCAAGACGACTTTGACTGGAGCATCAAGAGCGTGCTGCGTGAGATCGTGCTTTCGAGTACCTATCGTCAGAGCAGTAAGATTACTCCCGAACTGTTGGAACGTGATCCCCACAACAGACTCATTTCACGTGGTCCCAAGCAACGTCTGTCGGCGGAGACCATTCGAGACCAGGCTTTGGCCATTTCCGGCCTTCTGAATTCGGACATGTATGGTCCTCCCGTTCGTCCCCCGATTCCCGCGGAGGTTTGGCAACCGTTCGTGGGCGACAGATGGCCAGCGACGGAGCCGGGGGACCCCAGCCGGTATCGTCGCTCGATCTACACATATACGAAGCGAAGCATTCCTTACCCGATGTATGCCACGTTCGACCAGCCATCTCGCGAGTTCTGCTCGCCTCGACGCCTGAGATCCAACACCCCCCTGCAGGCGCTGGAAATGTTGAATAGCGAGACCATGGCGGAATGCGCCACCGCATTGGCTGCTGAGATGCGAAAACATGGCGATACCCTAAATGACCAGATCATTTGGGGATTTGAGAGAGCCACTTGCAGAAGTCCCAACGAGGACGAACTCAGCGCCCTCACCAGCCTTGGTCGCCGACTAGGCGACCGCGGCCTGTCCGCAGTGGCGACTGCCCTGCTTAACCTCGACGAAGTGCTGACCAAATAGTCTGTATTTCAATCTTCCATGTCATTACGCAATCTCCAGGTTGAAACTCACCGTCGCCTTACGTCGCTGGCGTCCCGCCGCACGTTCCTTGCCAATTGCACGACGGGCGTTGGTGCCTTGTGGCTGGCTGCGCAGGGACATGCATCCGACGCTCGAGGAAGTGCCGGTGATGTCAGTGCTCCATCGTTATCGGTCCATCCATCCAATCAACCGGCAAAGGTCAAACGGATCATCTTCCTGCATATGATTGGCGCTCCAAGCCAGTTGGAGTTGTTCGACTACAAACCGGAGTTGCAGAAGTACGATGGCAAAGAGTGCCCGGCGGAGTTCCTGGAAGGAGAACGATTTGCATTCATCCAGGGTGTTCCACGAATGCTGGGGCCTCAGTACCCCTTCGCGCAGCATGGCCAAAGTGGCGCATGGGTCAGCGACCGCTTGCCGCACCTCGCTCAGCATACCGACGATTTGTGCTTCATCAAGACGATGCAGACCGACCAGTTCAATCATGGTCCAGCCCAGTTGATGGTACACACTGGGCAACCGCGAATTGGCTATCCCTCCATTGGATCGTGGGTGACATGGGGCTTGGGGTCGGACAACGCCGATCTGCCGGGCTTTATCGTCCTGCTGTCCGGCGGACGTTTGCCACGGGTTGGCAAGGCCCTGTGGAGCAACGGGTTTTTGCCATCGGTGTATCAAGGTGTTCAATGTCGCTCTAAGGGACCTCCGGTATTGAACCTTTTAAATCCCGAAGGCGAAAGCCGGAGCGACCGCAGAGTGCTGCTGAACACGTTAAAAACTCTCAACGAAGCTTCCTATGCCGAGTTTGGCGATCCGGAGACATTAACGCGGATCGATCAGTATGAACTCGCCTTCCGCATGCAGATGGCTGCTCCCGAGGCCATGGATATTTCGCAAGAGTCCAGTAGCGTGCAGCAAGCCTATGGGGCGGAGCCTGGTGTGGAATCTTTCGCCAACAATTGCTTGTTGGCACGGCGCCTTGCAGAACGTGGTGTGCGGTTCATTCAACTCTACGATTGGGGCTGGGATACTCACGGATCGAACGAATCCGAGTCGTTGAGCATTGGTCTCTCGAGAAAATGCAAGCAGGTCGATCAGCCGATCGCTGCGCTCCTGGCGGATCTCAAGCAACGAGGAATGTTCGAAGATACGCTGGTCGTCTGGAGTGGCGAGTTCGGCCGCACTTCCATGCGCGAGAATCGCGGTGGTGCTGAAATGCGGTTCATGGGGCGCGATCACAATCCCAAGGTCTTCACCTTGTGGATGGCCGGCGCTGGGGTAAAGTCAGGCTTTACCCTTGGAGAAACGGATCCGCTGGGCTATACGGCCGCGAGCCATCCGGTACATCTTCGCGACTTTCATGCCACACTACTGCATCTGCTCGGCATGGATCACACCAAGCTGACCTTTGCATTCCAAGGCCTGACGCAGAAGTTGACAGGTGTGAAGCCGGCCACTGTGATTCGAGAGATTCTTGCCTGAGCGTCTTCGGCTATCGCAATGCCCTTGATGCCGTCCTGGAAGGTGCTGTATTTCTCAACAGGTCAGAGGCCGGTGCCGCTGTTCACAGATCACCAGTTAACAAGATGGCGCATAGAGTGCGATCTGACTGGGATTCAAGAAGATGCGATCAAAGCCGAGGCGTCTCAGTTCGTCATGCAAAGCGACATGCTCGCATTCAGCCCCAACATACTCAGCGGCCTGCATACACGCGAGCCTGTAGATGGCCAGTCCGCCAAAACATGATTTTACAGAGATAAGAGGCTGCCCCCTCTCGACCACCAGCTCACCATCGAAGTCTATCAAATCAGTGCCAATGTCATCTTGGGGTTGAAACGACTGCTCGTCGAAATGCTCGAATGGTCCTTTTCCTTCCTGGCGCATACTTCGATATCGCAGGCCATAGGACCCTACTACATCCCAGTCGTGGGTGCCGAAAGTATGGGCAATTCCATCGAAGCTCCACCCGCCCAGCACTTGTGTGTCCAGCACCATCACATAATCGACATGAGCGTAGTGCTCGAGGACATAATCCCGGCAAACGTTGCGGCATTGCACCAAGTTTGCCTTGGCGTGGTCTACGTAGCTTGGGGGACGCCCGGGCATCTCAAGTGTGAGTACATCGACTCGGTCATTGACTTGTTGCCAATCGTACAGAAACTCTCGAGTGACGTCAGATGACTGGTGATCGCAAAACACAATTCGAAAGTCGCGGAACATGGCAGCCAGTCGTTCCAGACGCGCAGCGATACGTGGCAAGGCAGGCCGCGCATTGTGACACACTCCACATATGGCAACACGCAGGTCTCGCATGCGTTTACGTCCGCGTTCAATGATTTCGACGTATCGACTACTATGTTCCTTCTTGCAGGGAAATAGCTCCTCTGGGAAGCTCGAAAGGTCTTCTTCGACTGCGAATTCGGACTCCGTACTACCACTGAACCAGTTGGCCCTTCTGCCGCCGGAGATTGCTGCGTTTCCCCAGATCGTACTTGTATTACCGATGTGTTGAGTCAGACTCGGAATTGCATACCAGGTTTCTATGCCCCTACGCATTACCCATTCGAAGATGAGCTCAGGAATCGGTATGTGATTCTCTCCTGAAGCTGCCAACATCGAACGAGACATTTCGACATCGGTCACAAATGCACGGGCGACCCCGGCCGGAAAAATGAAAGCCTGTGCACCCCAATCCCAGTTTCCATCGGCACGATGCCATCCAGCGGTGGTGTCGTGACCGGTATAAAACAAGGAGACGAGCCCGGGGCGGTAACCAGGCCAGAGCACCTGTTCCAGATACTCGCGAAGCGACTCCCGGTCGTGAGCCATAACGTCGTCCTGCAACAGCATATAGGCATCTGCATTGGGGTCGTGAAGGATCATTTCGACCATCGCCAGATAGAACGCAGGCCACGCACCCACGCGTCCTTCTCTCCACGTTGCACACAAATGTTCGTAACGCGCTGGTACGCGGGCCGACCCGTCCAGGAAAAGTCTTGGATTTTCCCAGCCGGCTCGAGCAAGGCTGTCCAGGCAATCCTCAAGCGTCGACTGTCGCCGCGGTGTGGTGGTGATGCCAACGGACCAACGTTGCACGGCTGGCCCGCAACGAATCTGCGGGTGAGGTACAATCTCTGTTAGCCTCAGGGGGCGAGACACAGGAATGTTCTTTGACCAATCGCGGCATTTGCGGCATTGCCCCAGCGTGGTCACTTCATGATCGGGATGCTCGCAATGAAAAGCTTGGTTGTTTGTATCGATGTCAGGTAAAGCCGCGCCACGACTCGGTGCCACTTGCCTTTCGCCAGCTGACACTCCCTTGCCAAGCCAGCAGCAGGGAATGGTCGCCCGCGCCGGAGTTAGGCGGAACTGAGGAGGAAATGCTAAGTGAATCGCCCCCTCGGCGACTCGTTGTAGTTCGACAGCTTGCTCTCGAGTGCAGTCGTTCGTTCCCCCTGCGTCGAGGATGTCAGCTGTCGCCTTCATCACCAAACTGGCGACTACGGGATTCAAGTGTTTGGGCGACGGCGGAAAGGACTGGCAGCATGCATCGCACACACTCTCCGGCACGACCGCATGCTCGTTGTTTCCGATTAGGGTCTTAATCACACCACATTCCGCCGACGGATCTGCGACACGTTCGAGCCGCCAGGGACACATGGCAATGGTACGCCGCGCAGAGTTTTCAGGTTGTGGGTACATTGGCCCTCACTTCGCTCTGATCGTAGGTCCACAAAGGAACATGAATGTGCGACAACGCTTAGCGGGCAGCTCCTGCATGTCTAAATATGCAGTCAAGTATTCTTGGTTTTGCGGTGGGCCAGTCGTGCTCGCGCTCGATGAATTTCCTGGATTCGAGACTTGCATCAGTAATGTCTCGCCCATGCACCGAATGCAAGACGTCCGCCAAGGCTTCACTGTCTATTCTGGCGGCCGGGATGCAAAGCTCGGAATCTAAAAACACGGCCTCGACCTCCGCGGGAATGGCGGCCAGCGGCTGGTGTTCGTTCATGGGCGGCAAGTCAGTGGTAATTAGCGGCATACCACTTGCCTGGCATTCCAAGAGCGGCAGCCCTAACCCCTCCCAGTGGCTTGGCTGGATACAAACGTCACCGTGATGGTAGAGCTCTATGTTGTGCTTTGGCGCTGGACGGCATTGGACATTGGGAGGCGTGCTTCCTATGTCTTTGGATTGCGCGTAAACGATGACGGGAATATGTGGAACCCGTCGAGCGGCTTCCACCAAAACTTCGAGTCCTTTGCGCTGCATTACGACAGAAGATGTCTCCCCTGAAGCGGCGATGGCACCGCCAGATCCATTAACAAAGACAAACTTGCGACACACGGTCCGTTGTCGGAAATCAAAACTTCCAGTATCAATAGGCCACGGTACCACTTCGACTGCCCATGTAAACTGAAACTTGGTTTTCCAGTCGGATAGTAGCTGACCGGTATATCGCGTAGGACACAACATCAAGTCTACGTCTTCAAGCCATTCCATGCCCGCATGAAGCCATTCCCAGTTTGGCACGCAAACGACTCCCACACCCATTTGCCGCGCACGGGAGGTTAACTCGCGGACGATTGGCGATTCCACAAAGATCACCACGTCGATCCCACTTAGCCAATCGACCAGTTCAGACAAACTTGGCTCAGTTGACACCAAATCAATTCGGCACTTCATCCCGTGAGGCTCAAGGTCGCCGCAGCCGGAGAAGTGGGGTACAAGCCAACGATCAACGTTTAAGTGAACGGCAATATCGCGATTCTGGTGGCCAAGGCCAAACTTCGAGTTTCGTCCGACGAGGCCGATCCGTATTGCGGGCTGCTCTTCCTCCAGTTCTGCATGCCGCGAAGCATGGGTGCGGCCCATGTACCCATCGTTTTTGCACTCTGCGAGTGGCGACCCTCGAGGCGGCACCGTGTCGTCTGCGCTGGCAAGCCAACGAAAGGCGAACTGCCGCAATTGGTGATTGACTACTCGTTGCCGTGTGTCAGGTTGATGGCCAATTGCATGACCGTTCGCGGCTCGATAAGCCAGCGAAGCCACGACAGGATTCAGGCGAGGACCATCGAAAAGCGGATGCCGGCAGCAGGCGGAGCAGATTCTAAGGTCCACTTCGGCCCCGTTGTGCGCCGTTCCTTGTAAGAGGCGTCCAACTAGATCACAGGTCGCCTTCCCTTCCACACACTCATCGCCCCGCCGAAACGGACACGATGCGGGTCGGCGCGTGATCGGATTCATTGTTCCGCCCCGGGGGTCCACTTCTTGACGTGATCACCATCGAAGGCACCGGGATTTGACGGTGGAATGCCGGGGTCAAATCCTGGCGGCACCAAGGAAGATACTATCCACCTCTTCTCGCTCTCACGCCATTGCCAGATCGTGAAGAATCCATGATCAGCGAGGGTACGCATGTGCAAATGGCGACTCCAGTGATAGAGCCGCCTTTGGCGACCGGAAGCAACTGGGTACTCGCTGAGCAACGCTGTCCGCATAGCTTCCAGTTGTTTACCGATGCTCGTCACCGTCTGCGAAATACGGAATCCAAGAACAGCAAGCACTACTACACCGGCAAATGTGCCCGCCAACATGAGTGCGGAAAACGTTTGCATTTTACCCCCCCCCGTGAAATGAGGTAACAGGAACTTACTACACGTAATCAGTAGCCATTGAGTTCGGCAGACCTGTCGCGCACTGGTTGAGGACACGACGCTTGTCGAGGCAAGTAGTTTTCCCAACTGCAGATTGCATTACACAACGGCTGTCATAAACAAAAGCACCTACTGTTCATCTGGCATAGTACGGGCGATTCTAAAGCCGGTATAACTCCATCCGTTTTGCGACTGGAAATAAGCTGCGCCGGAACGTAACCCGCGTGGCGGATTGGTATACTGACCACCGCGCAACAGAAATGCGCTCTTGCCATCCTTTAGCGACGTGTGGCACCACTCGGATACATTCCCTGACATGTCGAACATCCCCCAACAATTTGGCCGGAGCAATGCTATCGGTTGCAGAACCTGATCTGTATTCGAGGCGAACCAGGAAAAGTAGGGCATGTGGCCATCTTCATGGCCCCAAAACCAGGGAGTATGCGAACCAGCGCGGCACACACACTCCCATTCAACATCAGTGAGTAGTCGATAACCGGTTCTGGAAAGTCGTTCTTCGTCAATGGAAGCGTCTTCAGGAGGCGTACTGTGTAGATCGTAACACAGCTGGTTTTCACCGATTCCTTCCTCTAAGCTCAACCACCGACAATACTCGGTGGCCTCAGCAAATGTAAGCCCATTGGCTGGACAAATATTGGCGTCCTTGAAATCGCCCATCATCTCTGCATCAGATTTGAATCGTCGATACTGTTGCATGGTGACTTCGTGCACACTGACGGCGAAACTGTACGCAATATTGACATCAACCAGTACGCCTTCGCCATCGCGTTCAGGTCTCGGAGTTCGTATTGATGTCTTGAATGTCCCTGGGGCGCGCACAACTCTCATCGTGTGTCCCTCGGAAGTAATCCACCAATCTCGTTCACCTAAAGATTCGATTGATGGCGGTGTTGTGCCTGTGGATGCGGCATTGATCCTTGCAATTTCGTCAGGTAGGCCTAACTGTCTAAGCAGCCATTCCGCAGCACTTCGCTCAGCTTGATGCTCTCCATCGCGGTAAACATCCAAAGCCAACCTCTGCAGCAACTGTTTTTCCGCAGCAGGCATCTGCTGGCTTATGTAAGGCCCGAGCGCCAACATCACGGCCTGGCGAGCGGATGGATCATTCCATTCGTCAAGTAGCCGGATAAGCGATTTGGGCGACACCCCAAAGTCACGTGCTTCGAGAATGACCATTGTGCGGGCAGTGGTATCCTCCGACGAGGCGAGAAGACGTTCTACCTTTTCTGATCTACCAAGTCGGATCAACGTTATTGCCGCGTTTCTCAACCGAGCTGCGATTTCAATTGGGTCGCCGCTGTTCTCAGCCTCGTTCGTCTGCCTCAAAGCCACTGTCATCGCAAAGGCAACTTCATCGCGATAGTAAGAAGTGACCGGTATGAGCATCGAAAACTGAGCGGCATCGGCATTCAGTAGAAGTTCGCTGAGGAGTGACGCATCCGCGTAACGGGCGAGCGCTCGAGCAGCGGCAACTCGATCCGCATTCGTGGCTGCCTCGTCAGAGAAACGGTCATGCAGCACAGGTTTCAATTTGTGCGAAGCAGGCCTTAGAAGTTCCACCCAAGAGTCCAGTTCGAGTGTGTTCTCCGCTAATAGCGCTTCTACAATCGGCTTCGATGCATCTCTCCAACGTTCTCCCTTAGCGTCTGCTATCGCAAGCAATACCCCCACTCGAAGGCGTGCCGAAAGCTGGCCAGCCTCGTGCTCAAAGGCATCCCATAAGGGCTCCTTCAACTCACTAGCATATGGCGCGACGCGCTCCACAATTGCCGAGATAGTTGGTAAATCGGCAGTGAGAGCAAATTCAATTAACTGCTGGCTGTAACGCTGTGGGCCGTTGGCCAACGCAAGCGTCGCCCGTAAGCGCTCCGCGTCGGGGCGAGTGGCATCGTTCGCCACATCCATGAGCCGCCGCTGAATAGCCGTTGAGTCGGTTTCCAATACCTCAACAATACCTGGCACTTCCGCAATATCGGCGACCAGCAATTGCTCAATTGCTGCGTTCTCCTGTGTCGTTTGATGGGCCTCAATCACCCTGTCTCGCACCATCACGAATCCGAATGCCAACGCACCCAAGGCAAGGCCAGCAGCCAGAGACCTCAGCCCGTGAACCCGGGAAGCCGCTTCCATCATCCTCTGTTCGGCGACGGACCGTCGCCTGCGCGACGTGAGAACAGCAATGCGCAAGTATTCCCAGATTGTCGGAAGATGCTTGCGTTCTGGCCGCAAGTTCCAGATGGCGGCGCGCTCCTCCAGACGCAGTTCAGCTCGACCACGGCGTGTTTCGCGTTGTTTGCTCGTCAACCAGGCTCTCAGTACTGGTACGAGGTAGTCATGTGTCAGTTGAAAGTGCTTCGCATCTGCAACATCGGATGGACCCGTTGGAGCGTTCTCCGAATCTGTCGGCGTGATGAGACGAAGATCGCTATCCATGATTCGGATTAGCTCGCCAAAGTCAGACTGGCGATTTGCATAACCAGAAGCTTCCATCAACTCGAGTTGAGACCGTGTATGCCCTTTGATATCGGTGCCAACTGCTGGCAATAACGCCTTAAGAACTGCGCGAGCAGCTTCTTGATGGCGGCGGTACTCGGGGTTCGCCGAACGCGAGTTGAAAGTCTCCTCCAGAAAGTTCAACCCAATCCCCTCTGTGCCGCCGACTTCCTGCAGCGTAGCAGGCACCCAGGGCCTGTTTTTGACCATTTCGGCAAAGAGTGCCAATCTTACGGATACAACCTTGCCGTCGCGTGCTAGCCCTGACGACACCTGACGCAAAAATTCCTGTTGTTGCTCCGAGATCTCACTAGTTCGATCGGGCAATCTACCAAACGCCTGGCCAAACTTGATTAATACCTTCTGGGCATGTTCGACGCCGAAGAAATCGACAACTGCAAAATTGTGATATTGTCGAATCGGCACCTCAAGATCGTCCATGAATCGAGCGGCGGCCATGGCAAAATCGTCGCGGACCAGTAGGATCGTCTGCAATGCCTCACCGTCGCACTGGCGTAATGCATTTACCAATTCGTCTTCCTGTGCTGGCGCTTTCACGGACAGCCACTGTTCGAACTGATCGAGTACAAGCAGAGTCTTGCCGCTCTCTTGCCGGCGCAAATGAGAGAACGTTTCTGCAAGTCCCATGTCGTGCAACGATTGCGGTAGCTCTTTCCGTATTGCCTGCAGAATTCGAGACTGAGTTTCGCTCGGAGTCGTCTCGATATAAATCGTCTTGATATAGCTCGGCAATCTGGGCAGTAGCCCCGCCTTGATTAGCGAGGATTTGCCGCACCCCGAAGGTCCGAGTATCAAGCCTACTGAGAACGGCTCGTCTGAACTTGTCCCTTCGATGCGTGTTTTCCAAAAGCGAATGCTTTCGGGCAAATCGTCACGCCCCCGTGGTCCAGGCAGCAAATCAAGAAAGAAGTCGGCATCGTCTTTGTCGAAAGCCCGCAAACCTTGGGGAACAATTCTGTGTTCCACTCTGTCGTGCGCTTGTTGCCATTGAAGCAGGTCGGCTGCGAATGCGGCAGCATTTGCGTAGCGTTCCACAACTCGCTTGGCAAGTGCGATGAGGCAAATACGCTCTAACTCAGGCGGAATGTCTTCGTCAATTTCTCTTGGGCTGATTGGCTCCTGACCAATTACCGATTGCAGAAGTTCTTGATTGCTACTTCCCCGAAACGGCATTCTGCCTGTTAGCAAGAAATAGTAGACGATGCCGAGTGAAAATACATCGCTGCGCCCGTCGAGACGATGCCCTTCGCCGCGCGCTTGTTCTGGACTCATGAAGGCCGGTGTTCCGCTGATGATACATGAGGGGACATGCAACACCTCGTTAATGGCCAAGCCAAAGTCGGTTATATAAGGCGTATTCGTAGCCTCGTCGATTAGTATATTTGCTAGCTTGACATCGCGGTGCACCAAACTGTGTTCATGTGCGTGTTGTAGCGCCTGGGCTATTGTAGCTACCAATTGAGTGGATTCCTCGAAGCTCAAGCGTCTACTTCTCAGCACGTCCTTCAACGACCCACCTTCGATAAACTTAGAAACAATGTAGAATGCCCCACTCTCCAGGCGTCCCACATCGTGCACCGGAACAATGTTCGGATGATCCAAACTCGCGACAGTGCGGGCCTCCGAGAGATATGTCTCGTGGTCCTTCATTTCATGTTGCGTCGTAGGGACCTTGATGGCAACGCGTCTTTGAAGCTCGTCGTCGAAACCAAGATACACGCGGCCGTAGGCCCCTTCGCCGAGTATGCTCAGCACCCGGTACCGCCCAATAGACATCTCGCCGAGAGCAGACAACTCGATAATGCTCTTGGTGGTCGCGGAGTCGGAAGATTTGGCACCATTGTCGAGCACTCCATCGCGATGCGACAGTCTGCAACGTAGGGCGTCAGTAACATCTGAGAATCTGGAAGTAAATTGCTCTCGGTCAGGTTCCATTCCGTTACGCTGTAGCGCCAGAAATTCAGCCTCCGCCAATTGCAACTTAATGTCAGGATCGGTATCGAGATCAGGCAGACCTTTCAGGTAATCCTCCACTAGCAGTGGCTTACCGCGCTGCCAGCGGCGTTTCTGATCGTGCAGAAGCACAAGCAGTTTTTCTGACTTATCGTGCTCCGCAAATTCTTGGAGGAACGCAAATACATCTGGCGGCGTACCCGCAGAGTCCCACAGTGCGCAGTATTGGGATACTAGATCGTTCATCGCAAACTAGCCGTAAAGCGTGTAACCGCCAGTGGAAGTTTAGCTGAGAGCTCGTGCATTATAGCAGTTTCAGCCCGCGATACAGTATCACCGGAAGCTGTATTTTCGCTTCATTTGCCTGCCATGCCTGGTCGCGCATGCCACGACAGCCCATGCTGAGTGTGGCCTGCCTGGTCTGTCGGCGGCCATCGATAGATAACGGCGTTCGTGCCACGGTGGGTGCAACTTCTCACACGATTACGGGGCGAACATATCGTGGTGTTTCCGAGAACAGGGCGTTAGCAGTTGATGGAACCAATCGCTACCCAGGGAGTGCGGTTTAAAGAACTGGCCACGCGTACGTCCCCCCGTGCCTTGACCTGGGTTCGCTGCCACCAAAAAAGGTGCGCCCCTGGTGTTACGGTAAGCCAGTAGTCGGTCCCCACTTCAATTCCATCGCCGCCTGGGGGCTCTCGAAGTCTATGGGACCAAGCTCTTCAACCGGCTCTAGCTTGTCAAAGAAAGGGAGAAGCCGTTCTCACGTCTCAAGGTAAACTCACCATGACCGGGCTGTCAGCTTCCCTGCGTCGCGCATGGTGGCCTTCACGGCGCGGAACCTGTTCCACAAATCCTCCAGCTTGTAGCCTCGTGTGCATATGTACCGGTTTGGCGAAAGCGTCGTTTGGCCTTTTGGGCTCGCGGTCGAAGGCACGCTTCACATTCGCCACTTATGGGTCAGCAAGTGGCCGCTCTTCGGGTAGAAGTGAACGTAGTAGTCGATCGATGAGGGTGGCGGTGTTCCTGTGGTGTTTTCTTACCCCGAAGCTGAAGCATAACCGGTCGAGACGGAGGAGGTGGAGCTTTCGGCGGATGATTTGTTTCCCAGGCTGCAATGAGAACGAAGCCATACGGCAGGGACGCGACGCGAGCTTTTTCCCCCTCGTCCCCCAGGCTTGCACTGGGGCCATGCGTCCATATCCCCGAGTCCAAGGAGAGATGGAGCTTGGGGCTAAAAAAGCAGGGAGGGATGAGCAGAGCTAACGCCAGCGGTTGTACACGCCTCGGAAAGTTTCCGTTGTCTCGAAGCCGCTGAGGGGAGCTGCGCCGACGCGGATTGCGGTGACCCGAGTGGTAGTCGCCATGCCCCCCTACATCGGTGAGGCTGGTGGGCCGGCAAACTGCCAAGGTCGTCAAGACCGACTCGCCGGAGCTCGATGGTCAACCGAGCGAAGCCGACGCATCCTCGTTGAGTTCGCATGGCAGCCAATTGCAGGCGCGGTGAGTCGACCGATGTCCGCAATTCTCTCTGCATTGCTGCCTCGCGACGCCACAGAACTTGACGCAGTCTGCTAACCCGCGTAAGCGAAGCGCTCACAAGGCCAAGTCGCTCCAGCTACTATTCGAAGATAGAGCCTAGAGCCGTCATAAGCAGACAGCGAGGTCGCTTGTAACCCTCCGGCGAAGAGCCAGTGCTTGCGGGTATTTACACGTTCCACTTGAAAAGCGTATAGGGATGTCCGGATTCCAATGTTAGTGCCCTCGATCTGCGTAGCTGAGCAACATCATGTTTCGCTACGTCGCATTGAAGTGTGTCTTCGGCCTGAATTATGAGAATTGCGCGAAATCGGATCAGAAAGTTGTTGTACCTCGGTAGGCCAAGCCATTATGCTGATCGCGTCACCTCTTTTCTCACCGTATAGAAACTGAGTTTGGGGTTACGCGTTACGACATGAGTACATGTCAGCACGAGTTATTCAGTTGATTTCGCCGGCAGAATGGCGACTTTATTGCCGTGAGGGTTGGGCTTGCGAGAAAGGAACCTTGATGCCCAAGGCGGACTTTACAGCGATTCTTATTCAATTTGATGGCACAGCACCTCTTTAGCTTTGTGCTAAATCAGCGGCAACTCGGATGAATGTGGGAACGTTCTTCGGCTAACTCACGATTGGTGAAGTTTGCCGTACTGTTGATTCACAACTGTGAAGGGAGAACTTGCGACTCATGAGAAAAATATTTCTGCGTTGGAGCATGACGGCAGCAATTGCTGGAGGCGTTTTAGCTGGACATTGGTCCACAACCCAGGCTCAGTCGACCCCATTGCAGAATGGGTTGATTAGCTATTGGTCTCTGGCCGAAGGTTCTGGCACCGAAGCGGGGGACACCGCTGCTGGAGGTGCGGTTGCCGACAGCGGTACTCTTCGCGAGTCACCTGCATGGATCAATGGCATGTTCAATGCCGGATTGCAGTTCACTGGTACGGAAGACGTGTTGATTCCCAACAGTGTTGATATGGACCTGGGCAGCGACGCCGTGACCCTGTCGGCATGGGTGAAACTCGATAAACTCCCCGCCGATCTCGCCGGTTCGTACGCCGGTGTCCTAGATTCCCAGTCCGATAGTTACGTCATGTACCTTGACAAGGGGAACAACGAGCTGAGGTTCAAAGTCACCGATGCCAACGGCACATCGACTAGTGCACATCCCGGTATACCCGCGGCGATGCTCGACACCACCGACTGGCACCATGTAATGGGTGTTTACGATGGCACGGCTGGGTCGGTAAAGATTTACTACGATGGCGTTCTAGCTGACATTGCCTCTATGCCTACCACTGTCGGAACTGTCCGCCCTGGGCAGGTGGCTTCGCTGGGATCGCAGCCAACCACCGATGCTCCGCACACCGCGAGCAACTTCTATGAAGGGGGGATCTCCGATGTGGCCTTGTGGACGCGATCGCTGGGCGAGGCGGAGGCTCAGTACTTGTTCAATGGCGGAACAGGCAATGCGGTGGGAGTCGCGAATCCCTCCATTGCTGCGGCAGCGCCACTCGTTCCTACGCAGCCAACTGCCCAACCCGTGATTTACTACGCAATGGACGGCGATTTGACAAACCAGGGTACTGGTGGAGCAGCATTGGACGGTGTGTTTCACGATGGGCCAGGGATGACGGGTCCACAATTTGCCCCTACCAACCACGGGCAAGGATTGGACTTGTCTGCGAACCCCGAGGCGACGGCCTCGACAGAAGCTGACGCCGACATGGGACAATATGTTTCAGTCGACTACAACTTGCCTGACCAAGGGACGATCGAACTCAAATTTTCGTCCGAGAGTTCATATAACTATCAGACCGTGTGGGCAAATTCAGTTCATTCGAACGCTTGGGAATCTTGGGTCTACGGCAACGAGCGACTCGCTGCCCGTGGAAACAATGCTGCAAACGCCTCGAACCTCGACTACTTATTAACTTTGGTCGGCGGGATCGGCGAGGATCACCATATCGCCTTTACTTGGGAGCGATCAGGCGACATTATGGAAGCCGGCCTGTACATCGATGGTGTGCTGCGCGAAGTTTCAACGGAAAACTGGATGGCTCCTGGTTCTACCTTCTACCTTGGAGGAGGGCCAGGCAACCATTTGGGAAAAGGTATCTATGACGAATTTCGCATTTACGATGTTCCACTGACCGCCAGCGAAATCCTCTATCTTGCCGAAGTCCCTGAACCGGGCAGCCTGCTGATGATATTGCTTTGCATCGCATCAACCGGCGTCTGGTACCGGCATCGAAGTGCAAGCTAATCGCTCGACACAATCGGAGTGCTTGTTCGGGGCGTCGCGTCAATCATGGCATGCTCGCCCCTGCTATTTAAGAATTATATTCGGAGTTCTTCCTATGAGGTTTGACCAGCTGCGCGGGATGTCGTTGGCAATTTTCGCCGGTATTGGATTGGTGTGGTTCGGCCTAGTCAATCCGACAATGGCCGTGCCGTTGCAGGATGGGCTGATAAGCTACTGGCCCCTCAATGAGGGATCCGGTACCACGGCAGCCGATAATGGTCCTGCAGGGAGCGTGTTGGACAATGGTGAAGTACGGAACGGCCCTACCTGGATTGCCGGTCAATTCGGCGCTGGTTTGCAGTTCAACGGCGTTGACCAGGACGTACTGATACCTGCCAGCACCGACATGGATTTCAACTCCAGTGGACTGACCCTCTCGGCATGGGTGAAACTCGACCAGCTACCAGCCGACATTGCAGGAGGCTTCTCCGGCATTTACGATTCGAACCCTGATAATTATGTGATGTACCTGGACAAAGGGAACAACGAGTTGCGTTTCAAGGCTACCACATCGGGAGGTGGTGCCGAACGCCCTGGTATTCCTGCAAGAGATCTTGATACCACAACATGGCACCATGTGATGGGGGTTTTTGACGGTATCAAAGGATCGAATGAAGTCTACTTCGACGGTCAGTTGGCCGACCGGCATTCTGCCATAGGACTCGTCGATATCGTGCGTGCGGGCCAGATTGCCAGCATCGGCAGCCAGCCGGGAGTGGACCCTCCTCATGAACCCAGCAGTCTTTTTCAGGGAAGCGTTTCCGACGTAGCAGTCTGGAATCGCGCTCTCGGACAGGCGGAGGCCGAGTATCTCTACAACAGTGGTACTGGCAATGCCGTGGGGGCCGCTAATCCCAACATTTCCCCGGCTTCGTCGTTAACGCCAGTACAGCCTGCGGCGCAACCCGTGATCTATTACGATTTCAATGGAAACATGGCTAACCAAGGAACAGGTGGTCCCACACTCGACGCCACGCTGAATGATGTGGCCGGTAGGAACGACACGCTTTACACTGCGACAACCTTTGGACAAGGACTCAATCTGACCGAGAATCCGCTATCGACTTCGACGGACACGGATCCCGGTGACTATCTATCGGTCGATTATAAGCTGGCTGAATCCGGCACGATCGCAATGCGGGCTTCGCTCGACAAGCTCTACAATTACCAAACGCTGTGGGCCAATTCTTCGCAAGCTAACGACTGGGAAGCTTGGATCTATGAAGATGGCCGCTTCGCTGCACGAGCGGATCGTGGTGCTACTCGGCTTGAATACAACGTTTTTCTGTTCGAAGATTCGCTGGCGGAGCATCACTACGCTTACACATGGGAACGTGATGGCGATAGCTTGATCGCATCGATTTACATCGATGGCGAATTTCAGGGGCAGTCCACCGGCCCCTGGCGAGACCCGGGTGATACATTCTTCCTGGGCGGTGGGCCCGGGAACCATCTGGGAAGCTCGATCTTCGACGAATTTCGCATCTACGAGTCGGCATTGAGCGAAGCGGAGATTCTCTATCTCTCGATGAATGCTCCCGAAACGACTTTGCTTGTTGGGGACTACAACGGCGACGGAACTGTCGGATTGGCTGACTACACCGTCTGGCGCAACACATTGGGTAGCAGCGTCTCTGCAGGTACCGGCGCCGATGGCAGTGGTGATGGAATTGTGGGCACCGAGGATTACTCTCTTTGGAAGTCGCACTTCGGTCAGTCTGCCGGTGGCGGTGTTCTAGCTAGTTCTGCAGTTCCCGAACCTGCTTCGTGTGCGCTGCTGTTAGTCACATCGCTAGGCGCGTTGGCGTGCCTAACGCGGAGGGGCAAATCGTGTGAGTGATTCCTGATCGCTATTGTCCTTAGAAGCAATTGACATGGCGGTCTTCAAATGCAGCGGCGCTAGATTGGTGACCCAGGCCGTTGTAGATTTGACGACTGCACTGTTGTTGAGAACCGAAGAGCCGTCAGAACGCAATCCATGCACAGATGTAGTTTCTTGAAAAGAGCACCACTTTGTTTCTTCCTTGGCATTGCTTGGCCATGGTTGGCTCAGTCTGCCATGGCGGTTTCTGTGCCATTGCACAATGGGTTGCTGAGCTACTGGGCGCTCGATGAGAACTCAGGAAGTACGGCTTTCGATTCGGCACCGGGAGGAGTGGTTGCCGACAACGGTTCATTGCGCAATGCACCGGTCTGGATCGACGGTATTTTTGGCGCCGGCTTACAACTGAATGGAACGAACCAGGACGTCCTCATTCCTAACAGTCTCGACATGGACATTGGAACAAATGCTGTTACGCTGTCCGCGTGGGTGAAACTGGATCAGTTGCCCGCGAATATTTCCGGATCTTATTCCGGCATCTTCGATTCTCAGCCAGACAACTACGTTCTTTATCTCGACAAGAACAACGATGAATTGCGATTCAAGGTCACCACCACTGCCGGTGGCGCGGCTCGACCAGGAGTACCGGCCTCGTTGCTCAACACCACTGACTGGCTGCATGTGATGGGCGTCTACGATGGTGAGGGCGAAGCCCGCATCTACTACAACGGCGAACTTGCCGGAGCGCTTTCGGCAGCTGGGATGACAGCCGCTGTACGATCGGGACAAGTCGCTGGAATTGGCTCTCAGGTGACGGGCAGTGCGCCGTACTCATCAAGTAGTCACTTCAAGGGGGGAGTTGCCGATTTAGGGGTGTGGAACCGAGCATTGGGATTGGCAGAAGCCCAGTACCTGTACAACAACGGCGTTGGGAACGCCATTGGCGCGGCCAATCCCGCCATCAAGCCTATTGTTCCAGAACCACCAGACAATCCCTCCATCATCGTCGAAGCCCATCGGGGCAATTCGGTAGTTGCTCCCGAAAACACGTTGGCTGCATTTACGGCGGCGGCCGGTTTCGCCAACTACGTGGAATTCGATGTGCGAGTTTCGCGTGATGACCGGCTGATTGTCATGCACGATAGTTCGCTCGACCGCACAACGAACGGATCGGGAGCGGTTGCCAGTAGCGATTACGTGGGATACATCGATGGCCTCGACGCAGGCAGTTGGTTCTCCTCCGAGTTTTCCGGCGAACAGGTCCCGACTATGACGGAGGCCGTACAAACCATCTTCGCCAATGGCATGACGCCTCTGATAGAACGCAAAACCGGTAGTGCCTCCGCTTTTGTCGATGATCTCAGTGGATTGGGCGTGCTGGACGAATCAGTGATCATCGCGTTCGACTGGAATTTCCTCGAAGATGTCCGCGAACTTGACTCCGAAGTGAAACTGGGCGGACTGGGAAGCGGATCGCTCAATGGTTCTATCATCAGTAATGCCGTCAACGCCGGGCTGGATTTCATCGACTGGGGAGACGGTGGATCGATTAACGAATCTACGGTCGCCATGGTTCATGCGGCTGGTCTGGAACTGCACGTTTGGACCGTGGATAGCCTGCTTCGCATGCAGGAATTGATCGACATCGGAGTCGACGGCATTACCACCAACGCTCCCGAAACACTGCGATCGATTGTGCCCTTCGCGCCAATACCGGGCGATTACAATGACGACGGCACCGTCAACTTGGCCGACTACACCGTTTGGCGAAACTCGCTTGGCAGCACCATCGCCGCCGGTACTGGCGCGGACGGCAGTGGTAATGGCTTGATAGACCTAGCGGACTACAGCTTGTGGAAATCGAATTTTGGCACCACAACTGCCACTAGTTTGCTAACTGACAGTGTCCCAGTAAACAGCGTGTCGGAACCCGGCGGAGTAAGTGTAGTGATGCTAGGTGGTGTGGCAGGATTGTTGTTCCTGCACCGCAAATGTGCTCGGTCATCTTCGGTGGTGGGGGAAGTGGATTGGTATAGCGGATTCACAGAACCAATGGAATAACCCGTAGCAGAACTTCTAAGCAACCAATCTTGAGGTTTCTTTATCCCCTATGAGTCGAAGGAGTCAGCGATGTGCTCTTCCCTTTTCAAGCCCAGGCAAACGGGAAGTTCGTCTCGTTTTTCAGGATTCACACTTGTCGAACTATTAGTCGTCATTGCTATCATCGGCATCCTGGTCGCGTTGCTTCTGCCGGCGGTGCAGGCTGCTCGCGAGGCTGCGCGACGCACGCAGTGCACCAATCAGCTCAAGCAAATCGGCCTTGCCTGGCAGAACCATCACGGCACGCACAAACACTTTCCGACAGGTGGATGGGGTTGGAACTGGCAGGGAGATCCCGACCTGGGCTACGGAGTCGATCAACCCGGCGGTTGGGTTTACAACGTGCTACCTTACATGGAACTGGGCACACTCCGAGACATGGGCGCCGGTCAGAGCGACGCCGACAAACGTATTGCCTTGACTCAATTATCGCAAACCCAACCCCCTGGTTTCATTTGCCCAACCAAACGCGCTTCCAAACCAACGGCCCCTAAGAATCACTGGGCTCCCAAGAACATTAATTTCTCCGTGGGGGATTTAGCGGGCAAGAGCGACTACGCCGCCTGCAGCGGTGATCCTGCAATTCCTGAGGCTGCCTCCAATGCAGCCGGCCCGCCTAACCTCAATGTGGCACAAAGTGCCTTGTGGCGTTGGGCTCCACCACATAACGGTGTCTGCTACTTGCGTAGTCGGGTGAAAATGAAGGACATCGTCGACGGAAGTTCTAAGACCTTCATGGTCGGTGAAAAGTACCAACGCCCCGAAAGTTACGAGGGCTCATTCGCGTCGGGCAGTTCTACCTACGACTTCGGCGATAACGAGTCAATGTTCTCAGGTTACAATCGTGACCAGCATCGGAGCACTCACCCCAGTCTGATCCCTCACCAGGATCGTCCGGGTGTTCTGGACGATTATGCCTTCGGCGGAGCCCACTCGGGTGCCTTTGGAATGTTGATGTGTGACGGATCGGTGAACAGGATTAAGTACGACATCGATATGGTTGCCTATCGCTGGATGGGGGTTGTCAACGATGGCAACATCACGGACGGTGCCAACTAGGGACTTTTTGAGGTGTCGATCGATGCCATCAAATACGATTTGCGTGCTCGTTTATTTAGAAGGAAGTGATGAATGCCTGGGAAGTCTGCAATATGGCACGTAGCGTTACTGGCCCTGCCAGTAAGCATTGGTTGCGGTGGCGGTCAGTCGCGTCTGGCGGCACCTGGAGTCGCTGGTGATGCCTCCGAAGCAGCGATAGCCGAGTACGACAGCAACGGAGATGGAGTGATTGGTGGCAACGAGCTTGACCAGTGCCCTGCCCTTCAGTCTTCACTTCGACGTGCCGACCTGGATGGTGATGGCAAAGTATCCGCCGACGAGATCGACAAGCGAATCGCGGTCTGGAAGAATTCGGGACTGGCACTAACAAGGCTCGCCGTTACGGTGAAGCAGGGCGGACAACCTGTCTCCGATGCCGAGGTGACTTTCATCCCCGAGAGCTTTTTGGGGCCAAGCATCAAACAAGCCCAGGGAGTTACTGACTCGGACGGAGTTGCTCACATGAGAATCTCCAGCGATCCAGACGAGGCCGGAGTACACCTGGGATACTACCGTGTGCAAGTATCCAAGAAACTACCCAATGGCAAGGAGACTCTGTCAGCGAGTAATAATGCGCAAACAAAACACGGAGTCGAAATAGCCCCGGACGATCCCCGTATGAGCGGGGTCACTTTGAACCTGCTTGGAGATTGAGAAGTCGAGGCACAGTGTGGCGATACAACTGATGTTGCAGGGTTCAAAACTAAACCGACCTGCAATCCACGGGCGTTTAGTACAACTCCGGGCATTTCCCGGGGCCTTACATGGTTGAGAGGACCGGTAGAGTCGGCTCCTGCAGCCAACCAGGTTTCTTGGGCAACTTGTGCGGTCGCTCCATTACTAATCGTTAGCATCCCGCTACCGTCGTTGCCAATCTTCAGCCATCCACTGCTGGTCCAACTGCTTCCCTCGTCGCCGATAGACACTTCACCAGCGGAACCAATAAAATCACCAAGTGTGATGTTTCTGGACGCAAGATGGTCGCATCGTCCACAGAGAGCATGCCCACTGACGAGCGGCCAACAACCACCGAAGTGGTACTTGACCAGAAAAAAGGTGGATACGTTGGAGAAATATCTCCCGACCACTCGACTTCGGCAAAGGCGATATTGGCACCAAATGCGAAAACTATCGCGAGCATGAGAGAGGTGGTGCCGACCACCCCTCGCGGTCTTAGTGCCCATCCGAGAACTGAACTAACGTAGGGGCATCGCCGTACTACAGGGAACGGATTTCTTTTCTCTGCGAGCACGGAGGTGCGTCTTGTCTCGGAGTACATCATCGGAGTTTTTCGAAGTTCCTGAATCTTTGTGGCAGCGGGTCGAGCCGTTGCTGACGAAGTCGCCAGGGGGGCCGCCCGCGGTTGCCGATGCGGAAGGTGTTGGCTGGCATTCTCTATGTTCTTCGCACTGGATGTCAGTGGAAAGCCATGCCGCGGGAGTTCGGTTCGGGCAGCGCCATTCACGACTACTTTCAGGAGTGGACCGAGAGCGGCTTGTTCGAGAAGCTGTGGCGTCTGGCTCTGGACGAGTATGACGAGCTGGTCGGGATTGACTGGCAGTGGCAGAGTTGGGACGGGGCGCTGACCAAGGCGCCGCTGGGCGGGGGAAAAAACCGGCCCCAACCCGACCGATCGGGGCAAACTGGGCGTCAAACGATCGGTCCTCGTCGACGCCGCCGGCGTGCCGCTCGCAGTCGCCATCGGCGGCGCGAATGTGCATGACCAGAAGCTGGTGACCGAAACGCTCTCCAGCATCCCCGTGAAGCGTCCGCGGCCGACGCCCCGCAAGCGGCAGCATCTCTGCGCCGACAAGGGGTACGACGCCAAAGCCGTTCGCACCGCAGCCCGCCGACGACGGTATCAAGAACATATCCCGAAGAAAGGCGAACCGGCTTCCACGCGCGGGCGACGCAAGGCCAAAGCCCGCCGCTGGGTGGTCGAGCGAACGCACTCGTGGACCAACCGCGCACGCCGGCTGCTCACCCGATGGGAAAAGAAAGCGGCAAACTATCTTGCGTTCGTTCAGCTTCAATTCGCTCTCACCTCGCTACGCGCCGCTGGGGTTCTCGGATAGGTTCTAAGAAGAACACGCAGGTAAGCCGCGTGACACGCGGTGAGCGACGAGGCGGGCGACGGCACCGCGGCACGAGTGATCGGCGTTCAGAACCTGGCTCAGGAAGACCCACAGCGTCATCAAGGGTGTGTAGATGCGATCGTTCCAGCATACCCCAATCGTGGACATCGCTTCGTCGATGCATGCAGGTGATAGCACGTCGGCAAAAGTTCGCTTGCCGTCTTGGAGAAACTGACGTCGTAGAAACTCGCGCTGCCGGCGGTACGTTACTCGATTTCAGTATCTCATCCTTGAGCCTCCTTGCTGAGATGGGTGTCTTTCCAATCTCCATCTACGCAAGGAGGTCTCTTCGTGTATATGTCACTTCAGCAAAACGACTTAGGGAAAAGTAAGCGACATTCGCTGGACCAACCGACCGGAGTTGCGCCTGCACCTAACCTGCAGCGGTCGTGTCCGAGAATTGACACCGCTGCGCTGTAGGCGCCTTTCTTCGAGATGGCGGGCGATGCATCCGACGCGAGTCTTGTCGAGGACGGATGGACAGCGGTGCGTAGACCGCCGTAGATAAGTCGCTTGGCAGCCCGGCGACCACCCCCTGCAAACGCTTCGATCCTGCCGCTCGATGCTCCGACAACAATAATGTCCGTCGACGCCATATGTCACCCTCCAGACACATCGCGTAGGCTGACAGGCCATGAACTTGTGGTTGCGCGGCGTGATAGCTAGAGTCTATGTGGTTTCCTAGGATTTCCAAAGGTTGCATTATGATCAAGCACGCTTCGCCTACGACTGCCCCAGACGCGGTTTTTGATCAATTTCTCACGGTCGGCCAAGCGTCGGCTTATCCTGCGGTCCACCCCGACACGCTTCGCAATTGGGACCGGGCCGGCAAGCTCAAGCCCCAGCGACACCCAATCAACGGCTACCGCTTCTATTCTATTGCAGCATTGGAACGCATTGCCGCCGCGGTCGCCTCTTCCAAGCGGTGGGAAGGAGACGAATATGGCGAACAAGAAGAAAAGCGTCGACCGTACCAGAGCTAAAGCCCCCAACCAAACAGTAAATGCTGAAAAGCCCAAGACGCGTGTGAAGGAGGAGTCTCGCTCCACAACCAGCAGTAGGAGAGAGAAAGACGCGTTTGGCAACCGATCAAGCGAGGATGGATTGGCCGCAAACAAAGAAGCTGACGACAAGCGACGCCACGAATGCGTGGTAGTTGGAATCGGCGCCTCTGCCGGCGGGCTGGAGGCTTACAAGCGTTTGCTGCATGCGTTCCCCGCCGACGCGGGAATCGCCTTTGTCTTGGTCCAGCACTTAGACCCGACACATGAAAGCTTGATGGTCGAGCTGCTGTCAAAATACACTTCCATGCCGGTCATGCAGGTCGAGGACGCAACGCCGATCGAACCGAATCATGTCTACATGATCCCGCCTAACCGGTTTATCAAGGTCCAAGATGGCGGGCTGTTTCTCGACGAGCCGATAACCAAACGCGGCGTCCGGCTGCCAATCGACTACTTCTTCCGCTCGCTCGCCGAGGCGCGGCAGGAACGAGCCATCTGCGTGGTGCTTTCCGGGACGGGCAGTGACGGCGCCGCCGGCGTCCGCGAGGTCAAAGCTGCCGGTGGGATGACCGTCGTGCAACAGCCCGATACGGCCGAATACGACGGCATGCCGCGGGCGGCGATGAGTACTGGATGCGTCGACTTTGTGATACCGATCGATGATATGGCGGGGGTGATTGTCCCCTATGCGAAGCACCCGTACGTCCAGGCGAAGCCGCACTCCACGCTCGCCGATTCTGCGCCTGACCATTTCCGAGCTATTTTGAGTTTGCTGCGGGCTTACACCGATCAAGATTTTTCCCGCTACAAAAAGGGCACCCTCACCCGCCGGATTGAGCGGCGGATGGGGCTTCGGCAGATCGACACCCCGGCCGACTACTTAAAACTCCTGCGGGAGGACGGCGAAGAACTGCAGTCGCTCTTTAAAGACCTGCTGATAGGCGTGACCCGGTTCTTCCGGGATGAGAGTGCCTGGGAGGATCTATCCAACGTCGTGCAACGCATCATTGCCGATAGGGCGGATGACGAGCCGTTTCGCATTTGGGTGCCAGCCTGCTCCACCGGCGAGGAGGCCTACTCGGTCGCGATGCTGCTCGACAAGCAACAGCAACGTCAAAACCGCCGCCTCGAGATCCAGGTGTTCGCAACTGATATCGACAGCGACGCGATCGAAGTGGCCCGGCTGGGCGTTTATCCCATGAACGTTGCCAAGGATGTTTCTGAGACGAGGCTTGAGACTCACTTTCAACGTGAGGGCGAGAAATATCGGGTGCGGAAGAAGCTCCGCGAGCGGTGTATCTTTGCGGTCCAGAACATCCTTTCCGACCCGCCCTTTTCGAGTCTCGATCTGATCTGCTGCCGCAACCTAATGATCTACCTCGAGCCGGAAGTGCAGCGTCATGTATTCGACATGATGCATTTTGCTCTCAAGCCATCGGGATTGCTGTTCCTGGGCTCGTCTGAGTCTCCCGTCAAACGCAAACACTTGTTCGAGACGATTACTCAGGCATCCCGCATCTATCGAAAGATCGGGCAGGGCAAGCCGGGGGGCGGGGGCATCCCTATGAACACCGAACGGCCTCGCAAAACGCACCTGAATACGTCGCGCGAAGACACGAACACCCTGTCAGTCAGCGCTGGCGAAATATCCACACGCGCTTTGCTGGATCAGTTTGCTCCGGCCTCGGTCGTTGTCAATCATCGCGGATTGATTCAGTATATCCACGGGCCCGTTAGCAACTTCCTCGAACTACCATCCGGCGAGCCGGACCTCGATCTTACTACGATGTGCAAGGAGGGGCTGACGTCGAAGACGCGGACCGCCTTGAATCAGGCCCGCTCCACCGGTGAGACGATCTCGATTCTCGCGCCACGTGTGCGGCGGAACGGCGGATACGCGTCAGTCCGTCTGCTGGTTCAACCCCTGCCGACCTCCAACACAATGGACCCGCTGTTCCTCGTCAGCTTCCTCGACGAAGCGGCTGCTTCGAACGCGACGGACTCGACGCCGCCTGAAACGTCCAACGAGGCCACGAACGGTGAGGTCGACGCCGTTGCGACGGACCGTCAACTGGCTATCGAACTTCAAGCTACGCGGGAGGACTTGCAGAGCACGATCGAGGAGTTGGAGAGCGCCAACGAAGAATTGAAAGCCTCCAACGAGGAGGTGATGTCGATGAACGAGGAGTTGCAGTCGACGAATGAAGAACTGGAGACGTCCCGTGAAGAGCTGCAGTCCCTCAACGAAGAACTGAGCACCGTCAACAACCAGCTCCACGACAAGGTCGAAGAACTCGAGGGCACGACCAACGACCTGCAGAACTTGCTCTCGAGTACCGACATGGCGACCCTGTTTCTCGACATCGACCTGAGGATCCGCCGGTTCACCCCGGCGACCGCGCGGCTGATTAATGTCCTCGACACCGACATTGGCCGGCCGGTAAGCGATCTGTCACCGCGTGTGAACGACCCTGATTTGGTCGAGGACGCTCGCACGGTGCTGGACCGACTCACGCCGGTCGAGAAGGAGGTCAAGAACGCCAGCGACAAGTGGTTCAATCGGCGGGTCATACCGTTCCGCACTGCTGAAAACAAGATTGAGGGGGTTGTTGTCACGTTTGCCGACATCACTAGGGTTAAGCAAGCGTCCAACCGCCTCGCCTTTCGCGAGAACCAGCAAGCGGTGATCGCCAAGCTGGGCCGCACAGCGCTAGCCAGCAACGATTTGCAGCGGCTATTCGATCGTGCCGTAGAAGACATTCCGGAAACGCTAGGAGTCAAGTTCTGCAAGCTACTGCGACTGATGCCTGAAGAAAAGGCGTTTCAGCTAATTTCGGGGGTAGGATGGAAAGACGGGTTGGTGGGCAAGACGACCGTTCCCGCCGGCCCCGGGTCCCAGGCAGGGTACACCTTACAGTCGGCTACGCCCATCATCGTCGAAGACCTCAAGACGGAGAAACGGTTCAGCGGCCCGAAACTGTTGAATGAGCACAAGATTGTCAGCGGGATGAGCGTGATTATCGGTCCCGAGGAGCAGCCTTGGGGCGTGCTCGGTGTGCACTCCGACGAGAAGCATCACTTCACGCCGGATGATACGAATTTCGTGCAGGCCGTCGCCAATGTGTTGTGGGAGGCGATTCGACGGCAAGAGCAAGAAGAATCGCTTCAACGCAGCGAATTGCGGTGGCGGTTTGCACTCGAGGGAGGCAACACCGGGGCGTGGGAACTGCGACAGTCGAGCATGACGGCTTGGACTTCTCATCGGCACGATCAGATCTTTGGCTATGAAGAACCGGTTGAGAATTGGTCCTATGAGAGGTTCATTGACCACGTCCTAGAGGAGGACCGGAAGGGGGTCGACGATGCATTTAAGCTTGCGCTACAAACTGGCGAGAGCTGGAATTTCGAGTGCCGCATTCTGGGGGCCGACGGCCAAGTTCGCTGGATTCGCGCAAGCGGAAGACCAGAAAACCCCCAGCAGGCAGGCGAGCCCCAGATTTGGGGGTTGGTCGAAGACATCACTGACCGAAAACAAACCGAAATCGAGATTGCCCGCACTCAGGAACGCACGCAGCTCGCGATGTCGGCGGCGAGCCTTGGCTTTTGGGACTGGAACATCGACGAGAACAAGTTGCTCTGGGCGGGTGCCGAAGACTTATACGGGGTGACAGCCGATGAACAGCGCGGCATTGACACGTACGAAAAGTTCTTGGAACGCGTGTATCCAGAAGACCGCGACCGGGTCCGGTCGGCGGTTGAAAAGGCGCTCTCAGGCGTCAAGAAATACGAGGTGGATTTCCGTGTTCCCTGGCCGGACGGCACGGTCCGTTGGCTCATGGGTAAGGGGAGCGTGACCCGTAACGACGAGGGCAAGGCGGTGCGGATGGTGGGAGTCAATTTCGACATTACCGCTCGGAAGGACGCCGAAGAGGCAGTCAGAAGGAGCGAGGAACGCCTCCGTATGGCCGCTCGCATGGCCCAGTTCGGCAGTTACTACGGCGACGTAAGCAGTGGCGTCGTTACCTGGTCGCCTGAACTAAAACGAATCTTCGGATTGGAGCAAGACGATCCTGGGGACATTCCCATCGGAAAAGTGCCAAACTTTGTCCACGAAGAAGATCGAGAACGAGTTTTCCAGAAAATCAAAGACAGCTTCGATCCCGCCGGCGACGGCAATTTCCACGACGAGCATCGAATCCTTCGTCCGGACGGTCAAGTGCGCTGGGTACTGATGCAGGGGCGGACGGGCTTTCAGGGCAAGGGGGCGAATCGCGAGCCCTCCCGAATTGCTGGCGTGGTGTTGGACACTACCGAACGCCGTCACGCGCAGGCCGAGTTAGAGCAAGCCCGCCGCGCGGCCGAAGCCGCGAACGAATCAAAAAGCGTATTCTTGGCGAACATGAGCCACGAAATTCGCACGCCGTTGACAGCGATCCTCGGCTACACGGATGTCCTGCATGCGCAACTCGACGACTCTGACGCCCAAGCCTGCCTCCGCACAATTAAGGAAAACGGTAAGTACCTGTGCGACATCATTAACGACATCCTTGATTTGTCGAAGATTGAGTCGGGAAAAATGACGGTTCGGCGAGATGAAACCTCGCTGATAAAGATCCTCGCCGACATCCGGTCGCTAATGAACGTGCGCGCTACGGAGAAAAGCCTTGCCTTGTCGGTCGATTTCAAGGGCGAAGTGCCAGAACAGGTCGTCACGGACCCCAAAATGGTCAGGCAAGTGCTTGTGAACCTGGTTGGCAACGCCATCAAGTTCACCGAGCGCGGTGGCGTGCACATCTCGTGCAAGTGCTTGGCGAAAAAAGAGCTTATCGAGATTGCTGTCAAAGACACAGGCATCGGCATCAGCGAGGAAGATCTGGAAGACCTTTTTTTGCCGTTTGAGCAGCTCGACAACTCGTTCACACGCACCACTGGCGGCAGTGGGCTCGGATTGGCAATTAGCAAGAAATTGGTGGAAATGCTTGGCGGTGAGTTGAAGGTCGAGAGCGTACTCGGCGAAGGGTCCGTGTTTCGTTTTACCTTCGCCACCGGTCCGCTCGACGCTGCCGAATGGAGTGAACCCGATCCGAAAGATCTCTCCAACTTATTCGTTGAAGCCCCCGAGGACGAGCTTCCGGCGCTCTCGGGAAGAATCCTCGCCGCGGACGACCGTCGCGAGATCCGGTTCCTGGTTCAATCCTTCTTGGGGAGCGCCGGGACTCAATTGGTGTTGGCGGAAAACGGCCAGGAAGCGGTTGAAGCTTACCAACGCAGCGTCGTCGACGAACGGCCTTTCGACGCCATCTTGCTGGATATGCAGATGCCGGTGCTTGATGGGCTCGAAGCCGCCCGAACGCTGCGATCGGAAGGATATCGCGGCCCAATTATCGCTCTCACGGCCAACGCCATGAACACCGACCGAGAGAAGTGCTTGGAAGCCGGTTGCGACGATTTTATTACGAAACCGATTGATAAGCTCGAATTGCTGCAATCCATCGCTCGACACATCGAGCAGCATTACGGCGATGACGGGGCAAATCGAGGCGTCCAGATCTTATGTGTCGACGACTCTGAAGCAACCACGCGAAGCCAGAAAATTCTGCTGGAACGTCTGGGGCATCGTGTCGCTGTCGCCACGTCGGGGCATCAAGCCCTTAGCTTACTGGCGGAAATGACCCCCGACGTCACTATTCTAGATCTTGGTCTCAGAGAGATGTCCGGCGGCGAACTTCTTTCGCAGCTCAAAATGAAACCCGAGCTGACGAATTGCAGGTTCATCTGTCTGTCCGGTCGACCCGAGGACGAGGTCGACTGGCAAATGATGGGCTTCGATTGTTATCTGCAGAAGCCAAAGGAGATCGATGAAATCGATCGAGTGATCCGTCAGATGACGCGGTAGTCGAGGTGTGTCGCGGAAGTCCTTAACAGGGTACTCGCGGACAATCCTGTCCGGCTGTGATAGCTTGTGCCTTTCGAACGGGCCACGCTGGAAATGCTTTCGTCAGTGTGGCGTACCTGTCCCAGCGATATCTGATTGGGGTGACTTTCCTACAGACTAGCTGGGGTCGTCCCCGACAGAATATTTGTGGCAAGTATACTGCCGCGGCTGGCGTAGAGCATGGGCATGGCGCAACGCACAGCGGTCGTGTCCGAGAATTGACACCGCTGCGCCGGAGGCACCTTTCTTCGAGATGGCGGCCGATGC
>NZ_JAMXLR010000054.1 GCF_024054565.1 Aeoliella straminimaris | reverse complement strand
AGCCGGCTACGAGGTGCTGACTGCAATCGACGGGAGTGTTGCCTGGAAGATCGCTCAACAGCAACCGATCGACATCGTACTCACCGATCAGCAGATGCCGATGATGACGGGCACCGAGTTGTGCAGTCGCTTGCGAGACTCGGAGCAGTACGCCGATACCCCAGTCATCCTGCTGACTGCCACGGACATGGAGATGGAGCTCCCTTACCTTTGCGAGGAGTTGGACATCTGCGCCACGTTCTCTAAGCCGTTCATTCCGTCGCAAGTCTTGAAGACCGTGCAGGAGATCCTCGCCAGGAAGTCCGGCACCATCAACTGAAAACTGGCCCGCTGTATGCCTGAGGGACTTCGGGCTGTTGGCAGCCAAGTTGACAAGTCGGCTTTCCCTGACGCGTGATGGCATACTACCTGCTGTTCAGCAGGGTGTTGGTTCCCTGGTTGTCGCTGCTACGACTCAACTCGGCGTAGACGCAGTTCCATAACGTGTACACCGGCATGCTGCCCTCTGCTCCAGTTGGTCGGCCAGACTTCGAGGAAAGCCGCCTGGTCCGCGGCGCGGTCGCTGGCACCGGTGGGGTTGATTTGGCCGACTTGCCCGCCGTCTCGGCAGCAGCGAAACTGTTGGCCACCGGAAGCGCCGCAAACCGCCATCAGCTAACCACTTACGCCTCGGTCGGCGCGAAGCCGCGACGGGAGATCGCGCAGCGTGTTGCGGAAAAACCATCGCACTTTGCGCCCTGGTGCGGTTTATTGTTCTCGGAAAGAACATTTGCCGAGATGCGGTGGTTTTCGATCCGCGTTCGGTTGATAATGAAAGCCTTCGGTACACTGCCCACTAACCGAATCGAACTTTTTGTATGTTTAGCCGCTCACGCCTGGCCCTGGTCTTTGTCACTCTATCGCTCGGTTCTTATTCGGTCGCTTCAGCAGCGGACGAGCAGGCCATCGAGTTCAATCGCGACATCCGTCCGATCCTTTCCGATCGCTGCTTCACGTGCCATGGTCCCGACTCGGCCACTCGCGAAGCCGGACTGCGCCTCGACACCCGCGAGGGGGCGCTCGAGTGGACCATCGTGCCCGGCAGCGCCGACGAAAGCGAGGTCATCGCCCGCATTACTTCCGACGATCCCGATGTGGTGATGCCTCCCCCGGCGGCCGAGCGAAAACCACTGAGCCCCTCAGAAATCGAAACGTTGCGCAAGTGGATCGATGCCGGCGCGGAGTACCAACTGCACTGGGCCTACCTGCCGGTCGAGCGTCCCGAACCGCCGCAGATCGAAGGCGACCAGTGGTCTCGCAATGACATCGACCGGTTCCTGTATCGTCGCTTCCAGCGCGAGGGCGTCGAGCCGAGTCCCGAGGCCGACCCCCGCACATTGGTGCGCCGACTGTACTTCGACCTGACAGGACTGCCTCCCACGCCAGAACAGGTGGCGGAGTTTCTGGCCGACGAGCGGCCCGACGCTTACGAGCAGTTGGTCGACCGCCTGCTGGCCTCGCCCCACTACGGCGAACGGATGGCGCAGTGGTGGTTCGACCTGGTACGGTTCGCTAACACGGTCGGCTATCACGGCGATCAGAACCACGCGGCGGTGCCGTACCGCGATTACGTGATCAAGTCGTTCAACGAGAACTTGCCGTTCGATCAGTTCACCATCGAGCAACTGGCGGGCGATCTGCTTCCCGATCCAACCATGTGGCAGCGGGTGGCCACCTGCTACAACCGCCTGCTGCAAACCACGCATGAAGGAGGTGCCCAGAACAAGGAGTACCTGGCCATCCACATGGCCGACCGCGTCCGCAACGTGGGCGAGGTATGGCTGTCGGCCAGCACGGGCTGCGCCCAGTGTCACGATCACAAGTTCGACCCGATCTCGACCAAGGACTTCTACAGCCTGGGAGCGTTCTTCGCCGACGTCGACCACTGGGGATCGTTCCAACGCCCCGCGCACAACATCATCGACACCGAGCGTCCGCCTGAGATTCTGGCGTGGACTCTGCCGACTTACGAAAAGCTGCAGCCCATCGACAAGCGTATCGCCGAGCTCGAGCAGCAACTGCAGGGCAACATCCCCATGAACTGGCGGGACCTTCGTAAAGAGCTGACGGATCTGAAGACCCAGCGGGCCGAGCTCGAAGGCGAGTTCGTCCGCGTGATGGTGACCGACCCGCTCGACAAACCACGCACGGTGCGCGTCTTGAACCGGGGCGACTGGATGGACGACACCGGCGAGGTGGTCCAGCCCACTGTGCCGCACTTCCTGGAGCAACTCGAAACCGGCGGGCGCCGCGCCACGCGGCTCGACTTGGCCCACTGGTTGGTCGATGGCGATAACCCGCTTGTCGGCCGGACGGTGACCAATCGGCTGTGGGGTTTGTTCTTCGGTCGCGGTGTGGCGGAAGGGCTGATCGACCTCGGCTCGCAATCGGCTCCCCCCACGCATCCGGAGCTGCTCGACTGGTTGGCCGACGAGCTGGTTCGCAGCGGCTGGAACACCAAACACATGGTGCGTCTGATGGTCACCTCGAGCGCCTACCGCCAATCGTCGGTTCCTACGCCGGAGATGCTCGAGCGAGATCCCAAGAACGAATGGTTCGCCCGTCAGGGGCGCTGGCGTTTGGACGCCGAATATATCCGCGACAACGCCCTGGCGGTGAGCGGGCTGCTGAACCTGTCGATCGGCGGCGAGTCGGGACGCCCCTACCAGCCGGGTGGCTACTACGCCCAGTTGAATTTCCCCGAGCGCGAGTACCAGCCGGCGAAGAACGAACTGCAGTATCGCCGCGGTGTGTACACGCACTGGCAGCGGCAATTCCTGCACCCTGCCCTGCTGGCGTTCGATGCCCCCAGCCGCGAAGAGTGCACCGCCAAACGGGCGGTGAGCAACACGCCCAGCGCCGCCCTGGTGCTGCTGAACGATCCCTCGTACGTCGAAGCGAGCCGCGTGCTGGCCGAGCGCGTACTGACAGAGGCCGAGGGCGACGACCCCGCGCGGATCGCCTGGCTGTGGAAGCAAGCCCTGGGCCGCGACGCCACGACCGACGAACAGCAAGTGCTGGTCGAGCTGTTGGAAAAACATCGCCGAGAGTACCAGGCGGATCCGTCGGCCGCCGAGCAACTCACCAGCATCGGCCTCAGCCCAGCAGCCGCGCAGGATCAACTCGTTGAGCAAGCGGCCTGGACCAGCGTGTGTCGCGTGCTGCTGAACCTCAGCGAGACCATCACGCGCAACTGACGGCGGCTAACGTTCCGCACGGTGCGGAATGGCTCGCGATCGTAGGGTTGGAACGCGAGTTATCGAAGTGCGAGGCGCATTCCAGCTTGGTGCCTGCCGGGGTGTGCGGCAGAATGGTGGTGTCTTTACCGCGCAGCTGCTTTCGCACCTGGCAGCGCGGAAACTTCAAGCCGACTCGCAAGCGTAACAGAGAATGTTCGCTGCATCGAACACTGCGGGCAGACCTGTTGGCCCGGTACTACGCAGTCTGTACCACTTTCTCTCCAGCTGCGGAAGTTTCGAGCCACTGCTCCAACACTTTGGCCACGGCCCGAGCCGATTGGGGACGTTGGTCGCGGCGTTTGGCCAACAGCTGGCTGCACAGTTGCTGCAGCTCGGCTGGCATGCCGGGGCAGAGTTCCGCCAGATCGGGTGGCGACTCGGTCTGGTGCTTCAGCAGACGCTCGCCGATGCTTCCTTCGGGGAACGGAATCCGGCCGGTCAGCAGGTAGTAGAAAGTGCACCCCAGGCTGTAGAGGTCCGAACGTGGGTCGGGCTTCTTGACCGCCAACGCTCGCTCGGGCGCCAAATAGTCGACTTCCTCGTCGGGGTCGCCGCTGGCATTGCGCTTCAATCGCGGCTCGCCATCGTCGAGCAGCATCACGACCTCGGGTCGTACCGTACCAAATAGCTGATCGAGTGAATGAAGTTCGCTAAGCTGTCTAGCGATCTCGCGGGTCATCCGCGCTGCCTCTGGAAAGCTAAGGGGTCCCTGACAAACAACACGCGCCTGCAAAGTCTGCATGTGACTGCCCCGCAAGTTTTAGTTGTTAGAAAAGTAGCGAAGATAAGTGCCGTCCGCCTGTCTCTATCCGCCGAGAAGAGAATGCCAAGAGTTGCTGAGACAAGCAGAACAACCTTCATCTTCTCAGATTGAAATCCGATTGCAAACGAAAAATAAGCGAATCGCTATTCGGCCTCCTTCAGGAAGGGACCGCCGATGTCGCCAGCGCGCGGACCGTGACGCACCGCGACCCAAACCATAAACGGCCAATTCGAGCATCCGTGCGATGCGGGTGGCTGTTTACAAATCACCCATGCTGCAACTGCACCATCGCCCGCGAACCATCGATGCGCCGCAATCGATGGCGAACTCACCGCTTAGCAGCCCCCGCTACAGAACCACATGAAGTTTGCGCTCGGCTGCTGGCATGTTGGAGTTGCGAGATATGCTGCAACTGCTTGTTGCGCTTTCCCGCCCGTGATACACTCGCCCCCGCGGCGCTGGTTGGGTGCATAACGATTCAGGCGTGTCTCAAAAGTCCCAGCTGATCTGATATCTCACCACTTGCTTTTCTGCTCCCATCACCTGGTTCTTTGCCTTTGTTGCCTGCTGGAGTTGTCGCCCCTGGGCACTTTACTACTTTCATGGGGAGAAGAAGGATGCCAGGACTACTCGAAACGCTGTTTGCTGACGATACCGCCACCATCGAACAGGTGCGACAACACACGGGCGATCCCCAGCGTGCCGAACAAGCCTACGGCGCCGCCGTGGGAACCTTGTTACGGGGTCTGGAAGCCAAGAGCAAAACCACCCAAGGTGCTGAGGGACTGTGGGACAAGCTCAGTAAGTTTGCCCGGCAAGGTCACATCCCGCAGGACTCGCCAGCGCGGCAAGGCGTGGAGGTCCGCGACATGGAACCCAAGGCTGCCAGAGAGATGTTAAAGACCATTTTTGGCAAGGACGCCGCCAAGGTGGAAGGTGGCTTCTCGAAAGTCGTGAAGCTCGACCCCGAGGCGACGCAACAAATCTTCGCTAAGGTGCTGCCGGTCGTGCTGGGCACCGTGTTCGGTGCGGCCAAACGCGCTGATGAAGAAGACCCGGAAGCTCTGCCGAAGGTGGTGCGCGACGCCCGCAAGGAAGTTGAACAACGACAACCGAAGACGGCCGGCATCTTTGCGGCTATCTTCGACCAGGACCACGACGGCGACGTCGACCTGACAGACCTGGCCGGCATCTTCCTGCGGAAGCCAAAGTAACCACTGCGTTTCGTTGTGAACGTGACGATCAAGGAGACACTCAGGGACACTGGCTCCCTGAGTGTCTCCTTTGCTATTGGAGTTGCGTGTCGTTGGAGTCGATGGCAACGTAAGTCGGTGTGCGAATAGTTCCAACTCGCGCGCCCGAACGCCCGCTCCTTGATTCCCGGCGCCGCGTCCTCTACTACGAATCAAGCACTACTCGAGCATTCAGCGTGGTGGGCATCGCATTTGCGATAGATCGAGGACGTGTCCACTGCTCTCCACTCATCTTTGGTTGAAGTTGAGGAGGATGCAATGCGTGCTTGCATGGGGCGAATCGCCTTGGGGATGCTCTGCAACTTCAGCTTGGCTATCTCGTGCGCGAGGCAAGCGACTGCCACCCAACCGGTTGAATTGACGCCCCTGGAAGAACTTGGTGAGCAGCTTTTCTTCGATGAGATCTCGCACCCCTCCGGCATGTCATGCGCTTCGTGTCACGCACCGAGCACTGGCTGGAGTGGCCCCACCTCCGAGATCAATGCCCATGGCGCGGTCTACCCAGCGGGCACCACGCCCGCGCGTTTCGGAAACCGGCGTCCCCCCAGTGCCGCCTACGTTGCCCAGAGCCCGGTGTTCCACTGGGACCAGCAACGAGGCAGTTTCGTGGGGGGGAATTTTTGGGATGGCCGCGCCACGGGCGAAAAATTAGGTAATCCGGCCGCCGATCAGGCCTTGGGGCCGTTTCTGAATCCTGTCGAAATGAACAATGCCTACAAAGCCACGGTGCTGGCCGAAGTGGCTGCATCGCCTTATGCCGACTTGTGGCAACAGGTGTGGGGCGAACCACTGGAGTACGACACTTCGGAGAAAATAGAGACCAACTACGACCGCATCGGTACCGCCATCGGTGCATACGAAGCCTCGGAGAAAGTGAATCCGTTCACGTCGAAGTTCGACTACGCGCGGAAGGGCATGGTCGAACTCACCGCCCAGGAAGACCGCGGTCTGAAGATCTTCAATGGCAAAGGCAAATGCAGCAACTGCCACACCAGCGACAGCGGTTCCAACGGCGAGCCACCGCTGTTCACCGACTTCTCGTACGAGAACCTGGGCGTGCCGAAGAATCCCGAAAACCCGTTCTACGATATGGACGAGGTCACCCTCGACGATGGCACGCCCATCAATCCCGAAGGCGACGCCTGGATCGATTCCGGTCTGGGAGGGTTCCTGGCCACCAGAGCCGAGTGGGCCGATGAGGCCGCCGACAACATGGGAAAGCACAAGACACCCACCGTGCGCAACGTGGCGATGGTACCCTACGAAGGATTCACCCGCGCCTACATGCACAACGGTGTATTCAAATCACTCGAGGAGGTCGTCAGCTTCTACGCCACCCGCGACGATGGCACTTGGCCTGATCCTGAAGTGGCAGACAACATGAACACCAATTGGGTGGGCAACCTGAACCTCAGCGCCAGCGACCAGGCGGCCCTTGTAGCGTTTATGGAGGCGCTCACCGACGGCTACGCCATCCTGCCGGGCGACTTCAACGGCGACGACGTGGTGAACATCGCTGACTACACGCTGTGGCGTAATAACCTCGGCGCGCCGCCCGGCACACTGCTGAACGACCCAGACAACGTGGTGATCGGTGCGGCGCAATACGCCACCTGGAAGGCCAACTTCGGCAACACGCTACCCACACCCGGCGCGCAAAGCACGGCGACTATCCCAGAGCCAACTTCCGCCGCAATTCTGGCGGCAGGTATGGTGGCTTTGTGGATGACGCGCCGGGTGTTCCGTTGAACGAAAACATCGAACACCCGCTCCCCATGACGCTATTGGTCATTGGGTACTTCGAATTTCGTCATTCCCGCATCAGTGCGGCGTGTCCATCCGGGCCAAGGTGACCACCAGACGCTTGTTTTCTTTCAGCGTGGGATCGATCGTCACGTCGCGCAGTTGATGGCGAACCCGGCTGGCGTTCTCGGGCGAACGCTTGGCGTAGGCCAATAGTGCCGCGGCCGCCTGCTTGCGGTGCTCGTTGTACTCGCGGTCGTCGGCCAGCAGTCCCACCAGTTCGGGAACCGCCGGGCCAATGTCGTGGTACGTTTGGGACATTTCCCTCAGCGCCCAGGCCGTGGCGCTGCGAACATAGATGTCGCTGTGCTTCAGGTTGCGGCGCAGTTGGGGCAGGCAATCCGAAACGTCGTAGGCCTCCTTGGCCAGATTGCCCACAGCGTACGTGGCCTGACACCGCACTTGCTTCTGGCGGTCCTTCAACAGGGTTTGCAGTGCGGGAATGGCCGGCGTGGCGTCCATGTCCCAACGGGCCTGATTCTGTAGTACGTAGGCCGCCTCGGTACGGACATCCGGCGCGCAATCGTCCGATGCCTCGATGGCCAGATGCAAAATGGCCGACGCCATGCGGGCATCGCCCTCGGGCTCGTCGCACAGGCCGGTCAACGTGTATTGCCGCACAATGGGGTCGTCGCTGGCGAACAGTCGCCGCAGCTTCTTCACGTCGCCGGTGTGCCGATGGTACTCGGCCAGCACCAGGGCGATATCGCCACTGCACAGACCTTCGAGATTAGGCACGGCACGATCGAGAAAGTTTCGCACCTGATCGGTGGTTTCGGCGTCGAGCAACCCCTGAAATGGATTGAGCACATCCACGTCATGCGACACGGCTTTGCACTCGACTTCCGCAATCAATACTTTAAGCTCATCCGTATTTGGCATCGAATTTACCCCTAGTCCAAGCCCGCGGTGGTATCAGTTAAGACTAGCATTTCCCTACCGGGCGATAGGATATGAGCACCACTCTGCGAGGAGCAACCTGCTCCAGTTCTGGCGACGATGCGCGTTGTGCGGATAACAGGGGGGCAGAAGGCTTCGGTACTCTGCAACGAAGCTGTGCCATGCTCGGTACCGTGCAGCCCTTGTCAGATCCAAGGCTCTTCGGCCCGCCGACCGGGGTACATGGCGAACAGTACCAGCACGGCATACACGGGCAGCACCACCGACCCAAATTCGGTCAGTTCTTCGGGAGTAGGACCAACCAGCTTGCCACGAAACGCGACGATTGCCACGAAGAAGTCGGCAAACGCCAGAACGAATAGTGAGAAGACCAGCGCCAAACACTGCAGCCCGCGAAAATGGGGGCCACAAGCATTGGTTTCAATCTGGTGGACACCTACCGCTAGCCGCACCAGGAAAGCCATCACCGGCAAGGCAACCAGGGCCAGCAACTGCGCTACCCCATCGAAGGGCACGATTTTCACGATCAGAATGGCAAGGGCCGACACCACCAGCGGCAACAGGGCATCCCAGCCAACGACTCGCTTGAGCCAGGCAACGAAGTCGATCGTTTTAGGTGGATCGAAGAAATAGCCCATGCAACGCCTGGCCCCCAAGTCCGTCAATCCATATCCGAGTATCACCATGTCGCCTTTGGGTTCGCTTGGTGGTCGGCGTCTATTCCCAAACGGCCGATACCGACGAGCCTCGCCCAAGTGCTCCTCTGCCATCTCGCAGAAGGAACACTAAGCCTCGCTATGCAGCCGCAACGGCCGAAAACAGGGCAACCAGTTTCACCTTGTCCAGCTTGCCATCGGTGCGGACACCGCTGCAAATATCCAGGCCGAAAGGCTCCACGGCACGCACCGCCTCGGCGACATTTGTCGGCGAGAGGCCACCGGCCAGGAATAGTGGGACGTTCACCGCTTCGCGAATCTGGCGACTGGTGGCCCAGTCGTGCGTGCGGCCGGTGCCACCGAGCTCTTTGACCGTGAGTGTCGTATTGCCCGAGTCGAGCAGCAGCGCATCCACTCGCGGCTCCACTTCGCGAGCGAGCTCCACTGATTCGAGCCCGGTAACGTGAATCACTTGCACCAGGCGGATGCCTGGCAACTCGCGGCGGAGCAGCACGTGCACGGCAGGCTCCACGTAATCGCACAGTTGCACGACGCTGGTGCCACACCGCCGCTGTTGGTCGATGATCGCGTCGGCCTCGGTTTGCGAGGTCAACAAGAACGTCGCCACCGGCGGCGGCACCCGCGCGGTAATCTCGGCAATCAGCACTTCGTCGATTACGCCCGGTCCGCTCGGCATCGCCGAAACCAATCCCAGGGCCGAGGCCCCACAGGCAAGGGCCAGCTCCGCCTCCTCCGGCGAGCTGATGCAGCAGATTTTCACGCGGGGTGCGGGCATGGTGGTTGGTGTGCTGGATGGTGCGGCAACTCGCTTCGTTGCCAATTTACTCGATGGCTGCTAGCGATGCGAAGCATCGACTTCCGGGCGTAACATCCGCCGCAGAGCCGCAGTTTATCTGCAGCTGGCCAATCGCCCTTGCCGAAATATCTGTTGCAACATATATCCCTCAAGCGGCCTCAAGGTCCGCAGCCTCCTAACGCGAATGTGGAGTTGGTCGTGATGGATCGCCGTCGTTTTTTTAGTCGAACCGCGGGCGCTAGCATGTCGATTGGTAGTCTGAATCAGCTTCAGGCGTTTGCCGAGGACTTGCCGTCGTCCGACCCGATGCCGGCCTTGTTCCTGGGGCACGGCAGTCCCATGAACGCCCTGGAAGACAACCGCTTTGTCAAAGAGTTCGCGCGGCTGGGCAAAACGCTGCCCCGGCCCAAGGCGATTCTTTGCATTTCGGCACACTGGTTTACCCGCGGGACGAAAGTCACCGCGATGCAGACGCCACGCACCATTCACGATTTCGGCGGCTTTCCCAAGGAGTTGTATGAACAGCAATATCCGGCACCTGGTAGCCCGCAACTGGCCAAGGCCACCGCGGAGCTCGTGAAGCCCACGGCCGCAGCCATGGATCAGGACTGGGGGCTCGATCACGGTGCGTGGACCGTGCTGAAGCACCTGTACCCGGCCGCCGATATACCAGTTGTCCAGCTCAGCATCGACCGCACGCAACCGGCCAAGTTCCACCTCGAGCTCGGCCGGCAACTCAATCCACTCCGGCAGCGTGGCATTCTGATCGTGGGCAGCGGTAACATCGTGCACAACCTCGGCAGGCTGGACTTTCGCCAGGTCGATCGCCCCAACTACGGCTTCGATTGGGCGGTCGAGGCGCAAGACTTTGTGAATGGGCAATTGTCCAAGGGCGACTACAAACCGCTCGTCGACTACGCGCAACAAGGACGGGCGATGAACCTCGCCGTGCCGACGCCCGACCACTATCTGCCGCTGCTGTACGTGCTCGGCCTGCGACACCAGGCTGGCCAGTTGCAGTTGTTCAATAACGAAATGTTTGCAGGTAGCATCAGTATGACGTCCGTGCAACTCAGCTAGTCGATCGCAGGTCTGCCAGCCGCAAGGCCCAACTACCGCGTAGAACCTCATGCCAGAGAAAACGCCCACCAAGACCAGCGGACTGGCAGCCGAACTGGGGATGCAAAGCCCCTTCCGCCTGCCCGAGCGGGAGGTGTTTCTCAACCTCGCGCGAACGTTTTCCGAGCTGAACCATGACATGGATCAGTTCTTCAAGCCGTATGGCATTACCCCCGTGCAGTACAATGCGCTGCGCATCCTCCGCGGACATGGCAAGCCGGTGTCGGTATATCAAATCGGCGAGCAGATGGTCACTCGCCAGCCTGACCTGCCGCGTCTGGTAGACCGTCTGGTGGCAATGGAGCTGGCGACCAAGAGGCGTTGCCAGAACGATCGCCGCGTGATGTGGGTGTCGCTCACCCCCAAGGGACGAGCCCTACTCAAGAAGATTGACAAGCCGCTCGACCGACTGCACCAAGATCAACTGAGCCACCTCGCACCCGAGCAACTCCAGCAACTCAGCGTTCTGCTCTGCCTCGCGCGGAAGCCGGGGACTGATCCTTAGCGGCAGGCCTTGCGACAAATGTGCAGGGCACCCCTGACCATTCCTGCCTCGTCTTGGAAACCTGGATGCTGAGAGGGCACTTGCTGCAGATGTACTTCGGCAAGTTCAGGTGGGGCGCCGCTTGCTGTTGTACGTCCAGCTTCTGAACTCGCGAACCGCAACGCGACCTGATAGGATTAAGCCGTCTTAGTGGGAATGGCAAAGTGACCACCCGTTCGGAGTGATCCATGAAGAATAGATGGTTGCTCGCGAAGAAGTACAGATTGGCGGCAGTTCTTGCCGGTCTGGCTGCATTGGCTGTATTCTACCCGCGTCGTCCCGATCGAGATCCGCTGGTCCTTGATGACGTAAGTCGGCTGAACCAGACACGCGTCAGCGAAGTACTGAGTCCACGCAGCGTAGAGGAGCTGCAGCAGGCGATCGAGCGTGCCAAACAGCGGGGACTTAAGGTGTCGATCTCTGGCAAGAAACACAGCCAGGGAGGCCACGCGTTCTACCACGACGCGATGCACCTCGACATGACCGCGTTCAACAAAGTGCTCGACTTCGACAAGGACCAGAAGACGATTCACGTGCAAAGCGGTGTGACGTGGAAGCAGATACAAGAACACGTCAACCCACATGGGCTGGCCGTCGCCGTGATGCAGTCTTCGAATATCTTCACCGTGGGTGGATCGATCAGCGCGAACGCCCATGGACGCGACCCGAACTACGGACCGATTATTGAAACGGTCCGTTCGTTTCGGCTGCTCAACGCAGAAGGACAATTGATCAACGTGAACCGCACGGAAAACGCTGAGTTGTTCTCCCTGGCAATCGGAGGTTTTGGACTGTTCGGAGTGATCGTTGACGCTGAACTCGACTTGATCGAGAACAGTGTCTACAAGAAGAAGACCGTGTCGCTCGATTACCAGGAGTATCCGGAATACTTCGAAAAACTGGTACAAGGAAAGCCCGAAGTCGGTATACATTTTGGGCGGCTGTCAATCGATTCGGAATCGTTACTCCGCGACGGTTACGTGGTGACCTACACCGAGACCGACGAGCGTCCAGAAGACGTGTCTCGCCTTACTGAAGAGAGTCACGTGAGCCGCGACAAATTCTTCTTTGAGCTGTCGAGAAAGGGCGACTGGGGCAAGGAGGTTCGGTGGCGTTCCCAGCAGAAGTGGGTCGATGTGCCAGGCGAAACCGAAGTGGTGGCACGCAATAACGTGATGCGCCCGCCAATTCAGTTCCTCGATTACGATGCGGAGGAAGATACCGATATCCTGCAGGAGTATTTCGTACCCGTTGGCAACTTTGTATCGTTCATCGACAAACTGCGGCAGATTGCTGAAGAGGAGGAAATCAATCTTCTCAGTGTCACCCTGCGTTTTGTTCCCGCAAGCGACGAGGCAGTGCTGTCGTACGCCAACTCGGATTGCTTCGCGGTAGTCTTGTACATTAATCAGCAGCGTTCTTCCGACGGCATACAGGAAGCATTGCATTGGACACGCCAACTAGTTGACGCGGTGCAAGAATGCGGTGGAACGTACTATCTGGTCTACCAACGGTATCCTAGCGCAACGCAACTTCGCGCAGTCTATCCGAGATTTGACGAGTTCGTGCAGCGCAAGCGATTTTACGACGAAGGTGAACTCTTCATGAACCGCTTCTACGATCATTATGCCGGTGGCGTCACACGTGCGCCCTTGCCTGCGGCGAGCCCGTGACACTTCAAAATGAACGCCATGTACCTCGCGTGGAACCCCGCCACGCCGACAGATTGATCGGCGGTTGCCGATCTTTGCATCGCCCTGACCGCTAAAGTGGCTCCATCTGCGACAGTTCATCAATCGCTTGCTTCAACTGCTCGACGCTGGGGGGTGATTCCCTCAATCGATAGAACAGCAAGTACACGGCATCGTATCTTTCGTCTCGCACCCACAGCACGATAACCGGCCACGCGACCGCCGCGAGTTCGGGATGATCGCTGGACCAGGTGATCCACTGGCCATCGTCGCCGTTGAAACAGCCAATCGCCTGGCACCCGTGCTTGGCGGGGCCACTCCAGCCCCGCACTCCCGGTGCAAATCCTTTCACCAGTTGCCAGCGCGGCTCGTCGATGCCGGCGGTGTCGATGTACCCCGCGTCGTGCAAGTAGGCGTCGAAATCGGTCCGCCAGACATGCGTTTCCTTGGGCGTGATTGGGATTCCACACCATTGGTAGTATCGAAACGAACGGTGCTCGAACAAATCGGGCGAGAACTCGACGCCCGTCACCCGCCCCGAGGGACCGCAGAACCAGCCACCCCCCATCACCAACAGCACCACCACCCCGATCGACGGCCAACGCGGCCAGCGACGGGTGCTTTCCGATCTATCTGACGTGGTGCAATTCATGACCGAGATTCGCAAAATGACCGGAACCAGGATTAGCGTAGACTGGACAGGGATGAAGGCTCGCTGCCCCCTTCGCTTACTTTCGAGTGTGGTTTATCCATAACCCAGTGAGAAGCAGCGAGCATGTCCAGTGTAGAATTCCCAAGAATGGCCCGGGTTATTGCGGTCTCGCCCTCGAGCTGGATGGCAGCGACAGTGAAAAAAGACCGTCGCAGCGGTTACATGTCGAAGGAAGCTCTACTACCGGAACTCTCTCGAGCCCGAAACTAAACACGCGTGGGAAGGTTCTTGTATAATCGAGACGAGTTGTACTCACCTTCCAGCCAGGCCATTCACCAATAGACGACTATGAAATTCAAAGCTTGTGTTGCCTTCCTGCTCATCCTGGTGCCGGCAGCTGTCTCGGCAGCCGATTCCACGAGCCAGTCGCCAGCAGAAGAGAAACCCATCGCCATTATCGATCAGCATGGTCCCCAGGGAGTCCAGCAGGTGCCCAAGGCATTGGTGCAGTGTGGAGACGCTGCCCTGGCCGCAGAAGGCAAAGGGCTCAGTGCTTCGCCGGGACGCGGAGTAGTGGCTGCCACAAAGCGGGTGGGGGCGAACCTCCGGACCAGCGAAAAATTTGGCGACTGCAAGGTCGAACTCGAGTTCCTCATCGGCAAAGGGTCGAATTCGGGAGTGAAGCTCCAGTCGCGCTACGAGGTACAAATCTACGACAGCCATGGTCGCGACAATCCCACGGCCAAGGACTGCGGTGGCGTCTACCCTCACTGGCTGTACCGGCAGGATGGAGGTGGGCTGAACTACATCGACGAAGGCTTCCCGCCGCTAGTGAACGCTGCAAAGCCTGCGGGCGAGTGGCAGACTCTGGAGATTGTCTTCCGCGCTCCCCGCTTCTCGGCCGACGGCAAAAAGATCAAGAACGCCCGGTTTGACTCCGTCGTCTTGAACGGAAAGGTCGTGCAGGAAAAAGTGGAGCTCACCTCTCCCACCGGCCATGCCAAGAACCCATTGCCACCTACCGCCAAGGCCCCGCTGTACTTGCAGATGGACCATGGCCCCGTAGCGTTTCGCAACGTGCGGGTGACGCCGCTTGCGGAAGGTTCGGCTGAAGGACCCAAGTAGTCCGAGCTCCGGAGCGGCTCTAGATCGTGTGAGTCGTCGTTTATCAGGAACGCTAATCCTCGCTAATAGGTGATTAGTGCGGGTTTGGTGTAGATTCGTGTTCAAAAAGGACTGGGCATTCCAATAGTTTCGGTCACACGCCGACGAATAGCTTGGGTCGTAATGGCAGTTGGTATCGCTGCGGTTGGGCGGTTCTCGAAGCTGCCGAAGCGAGCTGCACCTGAGGGAGTTGGCAGAGACCCAAATGGAATCGCTATGCCCCACTTTGGTGGGTCTGGCGGACTGACTAATTACAGCGGTCGTCAAGACCGACGCGCCGAAGCCCTCCGACCAACTGACCTAAGTTGATGCATCCTCGCTCAGTTTGATCAACAGAGAACTGTAGGCAGCGGCGCGACCGCCGTACCTAGCAATCGCAATTTTCGGCGGGGCGAGTTTAGGCCCGCGCTACTTCACCACCAGCGCTACACTGC
>NZ_JAMXLR010000053.1 GCF_024054565.1 Aeoliella straminimaris | reverse complement strand
CCTCGGTCGGTTGGGTGAACAGCGGTCTGTTACATTTGAAGCTGTTTTGTTTCACAAGAACCTTTTCAGGTTCGGCCTAACGCCACATCCAATGTAAGCCGAGGAGGGTGTTGCACTTGCGACGTAGCTTCTAGTGCCTCTCGAAAAGCCACCAAAAACCAGCCGTCAGTTGTCCGCATGGCAATATCGACCTTGCCGAAGAGTATGGTATTCAGCGTTGTTGGCGTTCGGTTGAGCCAAAGCGTGGCAATGCGGACAGGTGATGGGATCGCAATTCAGACTCAGCTAGATCACTACTTAACTTGACATTGTTGGTTGAGTGCCCTGGCAACGTCGCCTCAGTGAACGTGGAACTCCAGTTGTCATCGTCGCGACGACGATCCACATCCGCCAGAAGCAGAAGTGCCGCATCCTTCGCCTGTTCTGTGAGAGACATATCGGCGTTATGGGCTGGTCTAAAGGCCTTCGTCGAATCAGCCAGTTCGAATTGTGCAAAAGCAAGGTGCAGTGTAGAACTGCCCCTGGTTGTTGCGTCACGCTGAGACCGGTTAGATTTTTCGAGCCGAGGTGGAGACGTTGTATTGGCAGGGCTCTTTGTCATGACTCCAAGCTTATTGGTCCCGTCCGCTTCGATTTGCCCCTGCGCAATGAAGGCTTCAACAGGAGCAACCATCGTACTCTCACTGAAGGCGACTAAGGTATCGGTGACAGGGCTGGGAGTGGCGCTCGCCTCCAGGTTATTTCGCCAAATGACGAAGTCCGCGAGGTTTACAACGCCATCGAGATTGCCGTCGCTTGCCAATTCGATGCCAGAGCGTCCGAACTCTTGCTTCCAGAGAGTATAGTCGCCGTTGTTGACAACACCGTCACGATTGTAGTCGCCCGTGAGTGTGGGACTGCCTACTGCGAGTCCGAGATTATTACGCCAAATCGTGTAGTCGGCCAAATCGACAAGGCCGTTGCCGTTGCCGTCTGCGGCGAGTGAACTCCCGCTTCGACCAAACCCCTCCTTCCATCGCGCGTAGTCTTGTTCGTTCACGTAGCCGTTGGCGTCGTAGTCTCCCGGCAAATGAGTTTGTACAAGCCAGCCTATGGCCAATTCAGATAGTGAAACATAAAGCACGTCGAGAGTTCCGTCTTGATTCAGGTCGACGACATCCAGCTTAGTTACGCGCCCCACTTCCACTCCCAATTCTCGCTCAACCAGGACACCGGCTCCTCGGTTTTCCACCCAGGTGGCCGGAGGGGTGTCGTATGTCCAGGTGGGCAGAAAGTCGCCGTCTCCATCTCCATCAAGATCAGCCACCGCAACACTGACAATGGCCCGAGGTAGTTCCAGCGAGTGTTCTTCAAATTCCCAGAGTGAGGTTTGCTCGTACCAGATAAGAACGCTTCCTGCCGTCGCCACGAGATCTTGATCGCCATCTTGATCAATGTCCGTGGCTGCTATGAGCGAGTGGTAAGAAGTTGTCGAGGTTATGCTATGGCGCGTGTATGCACCCGAGCCCATGTTTTCGAAAACAAGCAGTGTATTGTCAGAATAGGACGCGGTGGAGAGATCCAAGTCGCCATCACGGTCCATATCAACGATGTGCAGACCATCAGGGCGGCTGACGTATAGTTCGGTGCTCAGCGAGAACTGCTGTGCTCCATTGTTGGTGTAGACATACACGGCGTTCAGCGTATTCACCGCTATGGCGATGTCCGTGTTGCCATCAGCGTCGAGATCAACCACCGTGATGCTCACGTCGTAGAATGAGCTGAAACTACTGGAATAGGTGGTTATAGTGTGTTCCACGAATGAACCATTGTCGAGGTTCTCCAGCCACACCAGACGTCGGGATGTGCCGATAGCAATCAAATCGTAGTCGCCATCTCCATCGAGATCGCTGAATTCCGGTTCAACAGATGCGTCTCCGAGTTGAGCAAGCAGGCGGGGTCGAAAGTCCTGATCGGCTATGTTCTCAAACCAGAAGACCTCGTCTGTTGATGTGTCAGAGGCAATTACGTCGACGTCCCCGTCGTGATCGAAGTCGAGAGCGTGGTTGTACGTAAAGAGAGTTTTTGATCCAGAAATGCTGTGCCCCGGAAATACCGAGTCTTCCGTGTTCTCGTACCAGGCGAGTCGCTTCTCCGAGACAGTCCAGTTGGTCGTAACAACGATGTCGGGTTTGCCGTCTTGATTAATATCCTCGAGTGCGAAGCTCTCGGAATATTCCGTGTTCGCTATCAGATCTTTGGGAGTGAAGCCTTGCATGCCGTCGTTTTCCAGTACGTAGAACCGGCCTGCGTAAGTGGAGCCAACCAGAATGTCGACACTCCCGTCGCCATTGTAGTCCTTCGCAATCGCATCGTGAGGCTGGACCACAGTCACTGGAATGACTTGCCTGGTGAAGGTCTGTTTGCCGTCGTTCTCGAACCATTCCACCTGGTTGCCGTAACGGGAGGTGCCGACTAGATCGATGTCGCCGTCCGAATCCAGGTCGACGGCGCTAACGGAAGTTACACCGGCGGTCTCATCCGAAACAACGTGCTCTTCGAAAATTCCTGAACCATTGCCCTTAAACCACGCGATCGTGTCAATGCCGCTGGCAGCGACGAGAAGATCCAGGTGCCCATCCTGATCGACATCGCTTGTCCGCACCTTGCTGACACCTGGGTAAGTGTTGGCAATCACTTGGCCCGCGAAGTCCTGCTGCCCATTGTTTGCGAACCACATTAAGGTACCGCCAGACCCGAAGCCTACGACAAGGTCGACGTCCTCATCACTGTCAAAGTCTCCTACGGCCAGTGTCGATGGGTTGGCATCCAGCTCTGAGACCAGGTGACTGCGGAAGTCCTCTCTTCCGTGCGATTCGTACCATTCCACCCGATCATTATCCCCAGTCCAAGACGTCACAATGTCGAAGTCGCCATCGTGGTCCATATCGGTCACAGCAAGTGCGGTGGGAAAATCGGAGTCGCGGGCCACAATGTGGGCAAGGAAATACTCCGTGGTGATCTGTTCAAACCAAACGACCTGACGCTTTGTGAAATCGGCGATAACCACATCGCGATCGCCATCTCCATCGAAATCCAACACCTCGGTGCCCACAACTTTTTCAACCGTCTGAGTGCGGAAGATAGGGTCTTGGTTATCGCCGAACACGAAGTACTCTTCGCTGAGTGGACTTGCGAGTGCGACAAGGTAGTCTTCCACCTCGCCATCTGCTGCAGTGCCCTGCACACCCACATCACCTTCAGACGTGATGCGAAAACGCGCAAAGGTGTCGCCACCTAGGGCAGTTGCAGGAATTGCGAACGATATCTGGTTGAGGCCCTCTACTACCTCGACCGAGGTGAGAATCCGCTCGGAGGTGAGGTCCCATACGCCGTCGTGATTGAAGTCAATCCACGCATCGACCCGGGCCCCGTCTGGGGCGTTGGATACCTGCAATTCGGCAGTGGCAGTCGCATCGCCGACCCTTAACTGCCCGAAAGAGACTCCATCGTCACCGGGGTCCAGGTTTGCCTGATCGGCTGGGCTGCCATCGACCGCCTGGCCCCGCGTAGCACCCAGGTAAGGGCCCAACGCTGTGTGACGGGCACCGTTTTGCTCGTAGGTAGTTGGATAGGGAACTGGAGCGTCGCCGAAATCGCCGCTGAAGATTGAAAAATGTGCCACCGCCTCATCGGACAGCCCATACAGTTCTCCGTCCAGCAATGTTGCGACGAATGGCTGCTCGGCACCAATAGAACCATCGCCGGTCGGCAAAAGGCTAACTTGCACCGTGTTCTCTCCGGCGGGAATCGTAACACTGCCGGTGGAGCCATCGAACTCGTCAACTCCCTCGAGGTTGTAATCCACACCGAAATCGGCATCAGTTTCTACGCGGAAGGACACCGTGATCGTTTGGTGAAGATCGCCAACCCGCTGAAATTCGAGCAACAGGCCCTGTTCATCTGATGCCTCGATGGTCGGAGCGAGTGCGTGTATTGACACAGCCGCCTGGTTCTCAAACCATATGGGCGTTCCATCCTCTGAATGGTTGGATGCAATGTCCAGGTCGCCATCACCGTCCAAGTCGGCTAAGGCTGCTCTGCCGTACGAGTCGGTATCGAACAGTAGCGTGCTGGGAGCAAAATCGAGACTACCAATTTGCTCCAGCCAATAGAGTGCAAACTCCCTGTAGCCTAATGTCACGATATCTAGCTGTGAATCGCCGTTCAGGTCTTGCACTACGAGATCGGAGATGCCCAGTCTTCCCGGGAAACCTGGGAGTGGATCGATCCAAAGCACGTGCTCTACCAGTTCGCCATCCTGGTTTTCGTATAATAGTAATTCGTCGCCACCCAATAGGTAGTCGTAGTCGCCGTCACGATCTAGATCGGAAACTTCAAGTACAAAAGCGTCGGCCGTCGTTGCCAGATAGTGTTCCTGGAAGTTGAGATCGCCTAGATTCTCATACCAGAGCAGTCCCGAGAAATGGTCTTCTCCGATGCCCTCCAGGGTAACGATATCGATATCACCATCGTGATCGTGGTCGACAAGGTGATAGTCGCGAACCGGCGTATGGGGGACCAAATCGACTAGTTGAAACTGTGAGTCACCGTCATTTTGAAGAACCGCGAAATTGCCTCCGATACGAACCAGAATATCCAATCGGGCATCTGAGTCGATATCAACGATGTCGATTCCGTAGATTACATGGAGGGAATCGGTTGCGAGCAACTCATGCGCCTCGAAACCTAGTTCGCCACGATTCTCCAGCCAGATGACCTTGCTATCGGGCGAAGTATTCGAATCGGTCGCATAGACCACCGCGTCGACATCGCCATCGTTGTCCAAGTCGGCGGCGAGAATCTGGCGTGCGTACGGATCGCGGATCGCGTAGATCAAATGGGGAGTGAAGTTGCCGTCACCGTCATTCTCATACCACGCAATGCCATCGTAGTCGGCGTAGGGGTGACCAGTTCCCTGGGTGGCGAACAGGTCGACATCACCGTCGCCGTCGATGTCGGCCGGCACCATGCCGTTAAAAGGAGTCGGGTCCTCAGAGATTGGCGTGGTCGCCTCAAAGATGCCACCGGCGCGAACCGGTGATACAAGTTGAATGGCATAGTCTTCCACTTCGCCATCAGATGCGATTCCGCTGGGTAGTAAATTCCCCTCGGTGCTCAGTCGAATACGGGCGTAAACGGAGGCCGCAACGACATCCAACGGCATCGCAAACGACAGAGAATTCATGCCCTCTGCAACAGTGACGTTGGCGAAGATGTGCTCGTAGGGCCCGCTCCAGCTGCCATCTCCATCGAAGTCGATCCACCCGTCTACTAGTGCACCTTCGGGAGCATTCTGAACATCGATCGTCACATGCCCTTGCCCCTGGCCGACAACCAGTTGCTCGAAGGTCACTCCATCATCCCCAGTATCCGTGTCGGCGCTATCCGCCGTTGTTGCATCGCTCTCCGCCGAACGATCGCTACCCAAACGAGGACCAATAGCCAGATGGAACGCCCCACCCTCGCTTTGTGTCGTCATGCCGGCAATGGGCGCGTCGCCGTAGTCGCCAGTGGTTTCATCGCTGATGAGCGTGAGTGCCGCTTTGCGATCGCCTGTCGCCGCGTACTCTTCAGTATCTATGACTGTCATCGTGATCGTCTCGGCCACCTCGTTAAGTGAGTCATTGACCGGTGTAAGCGTCACATCAATCGTCGTAACGCCAGCTGGAAACACCGCTGTCGCCGATTGGCCGACCAGGCTTTGCAGGCCTGCGAGGGCATAGTCTTCACCGAGCGACGCCGTCCCAGCGATCTCCAGTTGAACCGACAGGTTCTCATCAACATCTCCTGCCCGGACCAGAGTGAATGTCGATGGCGTCTCTGAGTCTTCCGCCATCTGCAGCTGAGAAGGGGATGCTGACACGTGGGGGCGATTCTCATACCAACCAACTGCGTAGGTTCTTGGGGTGACATTAGGCGGATAGCTGCCGACGACATCTGGGTCGCCATCTCCATCGATATCCCCCAGTCCCAGCGCCACAGGAGGGATAGCCAGCGCCCCCGTGGCCGGTCTCGCAGCGAATGTGTCGTCGCCATTATTGAATAGCCACATTGCTCGTTGCGGCTTGGTCGCCGAGGCCTGTTTGAGAGTAAGGATATCCAGGTCGTCGTCACCGTCGGCGTCGGCAACTAGAATCGATCCAGGCGTTCCGTAGGTGGAATAGCTGCTGGCGAGATCGTCACGAAGCTCGTGGGTAGCGAACTGCGCGTCGCCAGTGTTCTCGTACCAGAACAGAGAGGAGGAGTAAGTGTTGAGCAGATCGAAGTCGCCGTCCTGATCCAGATCGACAAGCACCGATGCCCCAACAGCGAAGTAGGGTCCGGGCTGCGGTTGCTCCACCTCGATCGTGTGCTCGATGAAACTGTCAGCTCCGTCGTTTTCGTACCAGAAGTAGCCTTGCCTGTGGACGCCTGCCACGATGTCCGTATCACCGTCGCGATCGAAGTCGACGCCACGGAGAAACTTTAAATCATCACCCGTGGAAACCAAATTGAAGGTTTCGAAGACACCATCACCCCGATTTACCGCCAGCGCGACACTTGAGTGGAGGATGTCGATGTCTCCATCGTTGTCGAAGTCGATGGCTTGGTTCAGGCCACCGACACGCGCGTCGTTTGGGTTGGTGGCGAACTGCAGGTTGCCTTGGTTCAGCAGGATGGTGCCTGCGATCACGTCTGGCAAGCCATCGCCATTGACGTCGGCAATGTCCATGGCGCCGGCCTGGTTCGTGCCACTGCCAATTTCATGGGTGACGAAGTTGCCAGCACCGTCGTTTTCGTACAGGACAATAGTGCCCGTTGGGTTGACGTAGTAAGTGTGTAAGAGACCAACGACGTCCATATCGCCGTCCAGGTCCATGTCGACAACAAACGGCTGAAGCACACCATAGGCGATTTCTTCGCCAATATTGTGTGTCCTTGTCAGTTCTGCCCCACTTGCCAGGCGGGGGGAAATCGTGACGCGGTAGTCTTCGACTTCGCCATCAGAAGCTGGGCCCGAAGGCTGCAATTCACCGGCGGAACTTACGCGGAACCTGGCAAAGGTCTCCCCGACAACGGCTGTGTCGGGAACGGCGACGTAGAGCGTATTGCTGCCGTCCACGACCGGCTTGGCGAAAGAGACGCGCTCGCCGGTATCCGTCCAGTCATCATCGCCATTGAAATCAATCCAAGCATCGAGGAAGGCTCCCTCCGACGCATTTTGGACTTCAATGGTCACTTCGACTAAGGCTTGGCCAACGTGCATGTCGCTCAGAACGACGCCGTCGTCGCCGGGATCGGCATCCGCCAGATCCGATACCACGGCGTCAGGTGTGCTGAATCGCAGATCCCCAAGCTGAGGACCCGTCGCGGGATGAAACGCCCCTGTGTCTGCCACTGAAGACTGATAGGGCGCGGGGGCATCCCCATAGTCGCCGAAAGTTTGCGCTTCGGCGATTTGTATTTCAATCTCCGCAGAGTCTCCCGGTCCGTAGTGGTCGCCACTGCCGATGGAGATCGAGACAGTTTCAAACAGCTCGTTTACTTCATCATCCACAGGAACAACGCGAAGCAACACCTGCTCAACGCCTGCAGGTATCGCAACCACGCCTCCGCTGGCATCCAGCGAGTCTGCTCCTTCCAGTTGATAGTCAATTCCCTGGGTCGCTGTACCGCCTATCGTGAATGCGACTTGAAGTGCTAGATTGAGGTCGCCTCTGCGTTCGATCACGATCTCAGCTTCGTCTGCCGATTCCTCCAATAAGATTGTCGTCGACGAACTTATGCGTACAGCTGCGCGGTTCTCATGCCAGGCGACCTTCAAATCTTCTGATGTCGAACCGGACTTTCCAGAGACGACAACCAGATCGAGATCGCCGTCCCCGTCCAGGTCTCCCATATCGAAGGCAGCAGCGAGGGGAACGCCCGCGGGGATTCTAGAGGTCGAAAAGTCTCCACCCCCCTGGTTCAGCAGCACTGCAATCTCGTTGCTGGCTTGAATGATACCTACGATGTCTGGTAACCCGTTCCCATCAATGTCGGTCACAGTAATGTCAGTGAAGTCTCCGATGGACGAGATGGCATGGCTTGTGAAAGAGGCTGACCCATCGTTCAATAAGACCACCGTGTCTGCCTCAGTCGAACGATTTGGTATGAGGTCCATGTCGCCATCAGCGTCGAGATCTGCCACCAAGACTTTCTCGTTGATGCCCGGCAACTTGTGCGACTCGAATACCTGATCTCCGAGGTTCTCATACCAGATAAAGTTACCTAAGTACCCCAGAGCCGTGGAGCCACTTCCCACGAGATCCAGGTCACCGTCGCGGTCCAGGTCAACGGCCACCAGGCTGGCGCCCTTACGATTGTCCAGTTGCGTTTTGCCTGGTAACAAATGGGCCTCGAACTGCGAAGCTCCGGTGTTTTCGTTCCAGTAGGCTTGGCCCTGCGCATGTCCCGGTACGTGGCTCAGCAAGTCCCGGTCGCCGTCGTAGTCCAGGTCGGCAGCAGGATCGGCATTTCCAACAGGGAACTCAATCAGCTCCGTCCCCACACCAAAGCTAGTGCCGGAGTTTCGACTCCACTCCGTGCCTGCAATGAGATCGAGATCGCCATCCTGATCCAGGTCACTTACATGAAGATAGTTGCCACTGAGCGATTGAGAGTACGAACCAAAACTGCCGTCGCCCGCGTTGTTGTACACCCAAACCTCGCTGTAATAGGCAGGGTCCAACATGGCAGCGATATCGTCGAGTCCGTCACCATCAAAATCGCCAACCGCAACATCCACTAGACGCTGCCAGACGTCATCGATTGGTCTTGCCTCGCCGAAGCTTGCACCGCCCTCAATCGCTGGAAGCAATTCAACTTGGTAGTCTTCCACTTCTCCGTCCGAAGCAGTCCCTGTGATTCCTAGAATTTCATCGGTGCTTATGCGAAAGCGGGCGTAGGTGACTCCCCTGCAAGCTATATGGGGAACGCGAAACGTGAACAGGTTCGCCCCTTCTGTGACGGGCTGCCCAGCAATAATCTGCTCCTCCGACCCACCCCAAGAACCATCGCAGTTGAAGTCAATCCAGGCGAAGAGAGTTGCGCCGTCTGGCGCCCCTTGCACGTCTACCACAACACTTCCGTCCCGCTGGCCAACGTGCAGTTCTCCCCATGACACGCCGTCATCACCCGTATCGGCTGAAGCATTGATCGATGGCTGTCCGTTCTCCTCGTTAGTACGGGCTGTCCCCAGCATGGGACCAACCGCTTCATGCCACGCACCATCGTCTTGAAACAATGTTGGATACGGCGCCGGGGCGTCGCCAAAGTCGGCTGCCAGCAGGCGGCGGCTTTCGAGGTGCTCGAAGCGGAGTTGGCGCTGTTGTGAATCGGGTGAATTGCGAGTTAGAGGTGCGCGCTTCGACATGCGCAGCTTCTGCTGGGATTTCCGCCGCCATTCCATGAACATTGCCCCTGAGGTGCGATCGTGATGCCTATCAGTCGGTTACGGCCCTTGGACAGTCTGGGAAAGGCTGGCCGACAAAGACTGGATTGTAGTCTACGAGGGTTAAGAATGCATGGCTTAGACACGACCTTCGCTAGTTTCACGCTGTTGTCACGATTCCGGTGTATTTACCAATTGCAGGTTACGCCTGCAGGAAACCACTAGATCCAGTCAATCTGGACAGCTTAGGGCAACTTAGAAAGGAGTATCTCTCCCAAGAAAAGATGATTGCGGTTTAGGCTGTCGTGAGCTGAAAAGGCTTGAGACCGAGACACGCCGCAAGAAGTTCCGCCTCCCCCAGTTGTAGCAACGCGGGGGAAGAATCTGCTTCCCCGTCGATTGCGATCTTCTGTCGGCACCCCAAACTCACAACGGTTGCATCGGCCGCCAGCTCCAAGCAGATCTCCTAGGGCGCAGCGGTCTCTTTTTTCGGGAGAGACCGCCGCAGATAGCCTTGAGCCCCTC
>NZ_JAMXLR010000052.1 GCF_024054565.1 Aeoliella straminimaris | reverse complement strand
GGAACTGCGGCGAGATACGGCGGTGTCCAACAAAGAGCTGCGTTACTTAACCGAATTCGTGAAGCCGGGTCATTGAGCGAAGGCAAGGGCGTCGTCCATGCCTTCCGAGAGATGAAGCGACTTGGTTACTCGCTGGAAGACGTGTCGCTTCACTATCGCGGCAATCAGGGTTTGGATCTAATCTTCTCTAATAGTGGCCGCCATGCGGTTGTGGAAGCAAAGCACGGATCCTACCTGTCATCGCTGAGGACCTATAGTGGGTTGCGCCAAGGCAGCCTTCGGTATAATGTCAGCCGGTTGAATAGATACTTAGACTACGGTGATGGGACTCATAATGCGTTCGTCAATCAACTCTTAAATGAGGCGGCGACAGGCCAGTTGGAGAGTTTTGGAACTTTTTACCGGAGCGGTAGAATATTTGAACTACCTCCCGGATGGCCAACCGTCCCCGCTATTCAACGGTAGGAATGAAATGACGAAGAAAATCGATCAAATCCTGGCGAACCAAGCTGCCCATGCAGTCCGCAGCGAGATGGGCATGGCTGTTGCGAAAGAAAATGGCAACTATCAGCTTGCGGCATTCAATTGTGAGCAAGCGTTTGAATCAAGGCTGATGCAGGGATTGATTACCTGGCGATCCGGAGACAACCCGACTCAATACTTTGAGCAAGCTATCTCGCGTTTTGCCCAAGACTGGCAAACGCTGCAAGAAATCGACAGCAAATCGCCAAAGCTTTCGGACGCTAGGTACGAGCAAGTGTACTTTGTAGCCTACCTTGTCGATCAGCCATTGCCGTTCTCCGCTCAGTCGAATGCCGCAGAAGCAATGCAGTGTGATCGAAGGCTTGATGCGGCGCTGGGACAGTGGCTGTTCGACGGCTGGGACGCGTCGCTGTGGAATTCAGGGATGGAGGAACTGAAGAGGAAGGGAAGTCCGCTAGCCGTAGAAACCTACTCGTTCTACCGGCAGGTGATGGAGACCACGATGCAAGACTTGCCCGAGTTGGAAGCGACTGCGGATCAACTATTTCGACGTCGCAAGAAAGACGGCTTTTTCTCCGGTGGAGTCCGGACGTCAGGTGGAGGACCGGACAATGACGTTACGGTCGATTACCGTTTCGCCGCACTGGCAAAGCGTGTCGGCTACGCGGGCAATAGCATCCATGCGTGGCGATGGTAAATCACAACTTACTACGTAGGTTCCACCGGTTCTGCCACATCTTCCGCCTTCCACACGTCGGGCAGAAACTGCCCAAGCTCCTCACGTGGCGTCGTGCCGATCTTCGCCAGCACGCTGGTGAGATACCGCTGCGGATCGACGCAGTGGCGTTCGCAACTGGCGATCAGCGACCAGAGCCGGGCGTGGTTCTCGGCAGCCGCATCGTTTCCTGCAAACAACCAGTTTTTTCGGCCCAGGGCGACGCGTTTGAGCGCCCGCTCGCTGGCGTTGTTGTCGATGTTGAGGAAGCCTTGCGTCACATACGTGGTAAGTGCCTGCCACTGGTTCTGGGCATAGGTGATCGCCGTGGCCATCGGGCTGCGGGGCAGCACGACTTGTTGCTCGGCATCGAGCCACGTCTTGATGCGTGTGAGCACTCCCGCGCTCCGTTCTTGGCGAAGTTGCCAGCGCGCGGCTTCATCCGCCTCCCTAGCTTCCCGCTCGATGGCGTACAACTCGGCGATGAGCGTGAGCATCTGCCGAGCACGCTCATCGTCAGAGTCCTGCGCATCGTAGAATTTCCGCCGCGCATGCGCCCAGCAGGCGACTTCTGTCACGTTCTGCGAATGGAAGATGCCGTCGTAACCGCCGTAGGCGTCGGCCTGCAGGTAGCCTTCGTAGCCCGAAAGCCACTTGGCAGGTCCGTCGCGGGATCGGCTCGGCGTGTAGTCGTACACAGTGTACGGGTTGGCCTCATCGCCCAAATAGCACCAGATGCGGCCCTTGCGGCATTGCTTGGCCCCGGGGCTCTGGATCGGCACTGTTGTGTCGTCCGTGTGGATCACCTTCGACTTTCGAACCCGCTCAATCATCAGGTCCACCAGTGGCCTGACCAACTCGCCTGCACAACGCATCCAAGCACACATCGTGCTGCGGGCAACGTGGACCTGCTGACGCTCGAAGATTCGTTCTAGCCGGTACAGCGGCAGGTGGTCGCCCAGCTTGCTGGTGATCACGTAAGCCAACAGGCTCGGCCCCGGCAGGCCCTTGTCGATCGGCTGCGGTGGCTTCGCCGCGGTAGTGATGTGCGGGTCGTAGCCGTCGTGGTCGCACTTGCTGCAAGCGTACTTGTGACGAATGTGCCGCAGGACCTTGAAGCTCGCCGGGAAGTATTCGAGCTGCTCGCTGATCTCGGACCCGATGCGGCAACGTTCGTTGCCGCATGCCGGGCAAGCCTTGTCGTCGAGGTCGTGTTCGATCTCGATCCTCTCCAGGTGCTCAGGCAACTGCTGCCGGCCATGCTTGTGACGTGGTCGCCGCGTCTTGAGCGGCTCGCCCGATTCTTCTTCGATGCTCGCAGTGTCGAGCGGGGCCTGGTCGACACGCTCGCCGAATAAGAGCAGCTGCCGAGGGTCGAACTTCTCGCTACGGGGGCCGTAGTAGCGACGCAAGATAGCTGCGACCGCAGCTTTTACGGCGTCATCAATGGCCGCCTGCTGGTCTGCCTTCAAGCGTTCCATCGCAAGTTGCTGCTCAGCGATAATTCGCTTGAGTGCATCCACGTCGTTCGGCAATCCGTCGGTTCGCGTCATGCTTCCTGTTGTAATGGTTCCACGCTGATCGCGCCATCCCAGGTGGCGAAGATTCACGCGACTTTCGAAGCCTTCACGTTGAGTCCGGAAAGTAGTCGCAACAGTTGCTCCGGGCTGATCTCGATCACCGGCTTGCCAGTACGTGGGAATTGGAATTCACCACGCTCCAGCCGCTTGTAGTAAATCGCCAGCCCGTCACGGTCCCACCACAGAATCTTCACCAAGTGACCTCCCTTGTTGCGGAACACGAACAGGCTGCCGGAGAGTGGATCATGACCGAGGAACGAGCGGACCACCTCCGCCAGCCCATCAAATGACTTCCGCATATCGACCGGCGTGGTCGCCACCCACACCTGCACGTTGGCCAGGTCAGCGGCAATCATCGCCCACACCGCGACTGCAGGGCGACGATCAGTTCCGCCAGTTGCTGCGTCGCCGTCGGCCCTGAGAATCGAAGCAGGCAGCCACCAGGCAACTCCACGGCAACCGACGTTTCATAGTTCTCGTCGTTCGTCACCACCGCTGGCACGAATGCTGGTTGGGAGCCACCGGCCTCTTCCCGCTCGTCAATCGTCCGTCGCCAAGCGTAGAAAGCCGACTCCGTGAGCTGCTCGCGCTTGCAGAACTCACGGACGCTCAAACCACTGGCCGCAAACCGCCCCAGCACCTTACGCCAATACCCTTCCTTCGCCGGGTCTCGCTGTTTCTTCGCCATTGCTGGTCTCCTGAGTGGAAAAACCAGCAGCTTGACCTATGGGCGGCTC
>NZ_JAMXLR010000051.1 GCF_024054565.1 Aeoliella straminimaris | reverse complement strand
ATCGAACTGAGCTGCTCAGCGAAGCCGGCGATAGCCAATCGCGCCCACCAGCATGGTTGCCAGCAGGGCCACGGTGGCCGGCTCTGGAATCTCGAAGTTCGGATTAAGCTCAATTGTCGGCTGCAGCGTGAAGTCTTTCTTGGCGATAAATGCCACGGAACCCTCCTCGCTGATCGCGATCAATTGGTCGTCAATGGCGATTTCGGCTTTCGTTACGCCGAATTCAAAGTCGATGTTGTTCGCAGCCAGTACGGTACCAAACTCGATGATTACGCCGTTGTCCCAGGGGGCCAGCACCACGGGGCCATCGCTGACCAGATCGCGAACCATGGAGTTGCTGGCGAAGATGCTGATCGGGCTGATCGGCTTGCCATCGACCTCGAGGATATCGACATCGATGGATACGGCGCCTGCTATCGAAGTGGCGGCCGTTCCCGTGCCGAATAAAGTAAAGTCACCAGACTCGGTGATCTGTAGGGTGGTCAAGCCCCCGGCCACTTGGCCGTTGACCTCAAGAGCCGAGTAGCCAAAGTTCAATTGCCCGTCGGTGATGTCCGTAGCGCCGCTTGTGGAGGAAGCGACGAAGCCCGCGGGGTCGAAGTCGAGGGTATCGCCCGTCAGGGTCGGCGCGCCATAGAGACCGGGTTCATCCGGATCTGTGCCGGAACTTTCTTGCACGTCTGTGTAAATGGTGACACCAGGCGGAAAGTCGGGACCGAAGTCGCCGTAGTTAATGGTGCCGGCCAGGGAAGCAGTACAAAGTGAAACAGCACTGCACGCAGCGGCTAGCCAAGCGCAGGCTTGGCGCGATGAATGAGTCATGAGGTCAATCCCCGATTGTGATGTGAAAAATCTTGCTGGTCTATTAATGGAAAAAACGATTGCTTCGTTGTGGTTAGCGAAGTTGGATTTTCAGCATTAGCGCTCCACAACTCGTCAATTGAAGTTTCCGCCAGCTCACATCACCTGGGACTGACTGCTGAGGCCCGAGAGCGGGTTGGCAGAGGTCGCAGATTAAGTTTGCTTAACACATAGGTGCCATAAAAAAACAACCTCTCAAAACCTCTACCCGGCGCGCGAAAGAATGCGCGAATGGATAGTGAGATTTTGAGAGGTTGTTTTTATTAGCGGCTTTTTTGCTGTGTTTGGGTCTTATCCAGTTAGGAGTAAAGGGTGCGAGTCCGTCACACAAATATCACGTTAGACGCCCTGGAAGGCGTTGTCAACGTTTGCGCCAGAAAAATCTCAAGAGATTTTGCCGGACGCTAGCGGGTCTCGGCTCGCTCGGTTCGCAGCGTGCTGCTAGTCACGATTTGTCGACCGCCTGTGAATCGGGGTGTTACCAGCATGTTACCGTCGATCGGAACGGAAACGGTGACTGTAACTTGCGTCGCGCTTGGCCCCAGGTTGGGGGGGTCGACCGTTACCTGGGTTCCCCGGGCCCCCACGACCGCCATGATCCGCTGTGCCTCGGCGATGGCCTCCGGCGCTGTGGCTCCAGGCACCATTGCCACCCGGGCTGCCTCGTAGGCGGCGTTGTCGGCCGTGTGGCGGATCACGTTCAGCCAACTGAACTCGAACATCGTCAGGGCCACTAGGAAGAAGACTGGCGCGCAGATGGCGAATTCCACGATCACCGCGCCGCGACGGCCTGGCTTGCGGGTTTTCTGATGCACTTGGATCATTGCAGTCGTTTCGTTTGTTTTATTCGGTTAGCAGCACCGGCAGCGTACGGGCGATCTCGCGGAACACCGCGCTCAGGTCGGTGGCCGTGTCGGCGTGGTAGTGCTGTCCGCCAGTGATGTTGGCCACCTGCTGCATCCGCGTCTGGTCGGCACCGGTCCCGAACGAAATGGTGTGCACGGTGATGTCCAGCGCAGCAGCCTCGCGAGCGACTGTGGTGGGTTCGACGCCCAGGTTGTGCAGCCCGTCGGTCATCAGCACGATGGTCTTCACGGCGAACGGTCGAGCGTTGCTGTCGGTCAGGGCCACGATGCCTTGCCGCAGACCCTCGCCGATGGCCGTGCTGCCGCCGATGCCACGTTGCATGAAGACGTCCATCTGGTCTCGCACTGCCGAGTAGTCGTGGGTGAGCTGTTCGCGAATGTCGGCGGTTTCGAAGTCCAATCGCCAGCGACGGCACCGCTTTCGGTACTCGCTGCTGTAACTGGCCAGTGCCACCTGTTCTTCGGGGAACGTGCGATCGAGTTCGTCCAGAAAATCGGCAATGGCCTTATTGAGTGCCGCGAAGCGGGTGTTGTTATCCAGCGGGCCGCAGTTCTGACCGTTGCGGTCGCCTTGGTCCGAGAGGTCGAGCCCCATCGAGCCCGAGCGATCGATCACCAGGCAGATGTCGCGGTCCAAAATGGTGGAGATGGCCTGTTGTACGGGTTGAAAGGTATCAATTCCCAGCACGCGGGCGAAGAACAAGTCGACGGGCCCGGCGACCGATCCGCTGGTCCGCCGCCCATCCACTCGCACAGCATTCAATACGCCACTGTTTGCAGGGGTAAAGACGAATCGCCCCGAGCTGTTCGGTTGCGAGGACAGGCCGAACTGGATGTCGCTATCCGCCAGTTGCATGGGTTCGCCGGCCACGAGGTTACGGCGGGCGGCGTCAATGGCGGCCGCGCGGGCAGTGTCCTCGTTCTGTGAGGTCGACAGCACCTTGGCCCCCGCACGAGCTGCGGCGTCGGTAGCGGTGCGAAGTTCGGTATTGACCAATTGCATCCATGCTACGTCGATGGCAAACGCCATCAATAGGACGAGTACCGGCAGCACGATGGCCACCAGCACCAGCATGGCGCCACGACGTTGAGTGGTAGGGAGTTGACGAGCGGAAAACATCGGCAGCCTCAGATCTCTTTCATCGTCACGGCGGAAGCCTGGATGGTTGCGCCCCGGAAGAACTTCAGTGGCAGCACGCCATTCAGGTTGGACGGAGCCGCAATTTGGATGGTCATGTACTCGCCGACCGGTACGTTCGACACTTCCGCGGGAGTCACCGTGACGGTGGCCCCTTCGACTCGGCGGTCGCGGAGGATGCCTTCGCAGGTGGACTGAACGTCGGCCGTTGTCGCGCCAGGTCTCACGGCCGTATGCGCACCTTCGTACGCGGCGATGGCCAGCGACTGCTTGAGGAACACCATCGAGCAGGTCTCGACCATGCCCAACACCAGCAACACCATGATCGGCAGGCAGAGGGCAAATTCGGTGGCCGCCACACCGCGGCGACGCGAGTTGTTCGGTTGTCGAGGGGTCATCACGCTCCGGGCTCCTCTTTGTTGGCCGGCGTGTTGCCAAGACGGTCGATCACCTGGTTCATATCCGCGGCGATCTCTTTCCAGAAGTCGTTGTCGCGGAACTCAACTCGCTCGGGGCGAGAACCACTGGCCAGGCTGTGGATCACCTGGCGAAGGCGAAATATAGGGCCAGCGAAGCGGTGGCTCAAACGGATTGAGTCGTACACAAACAGCGGGATCAGGCAGCCCAGCACCAACAGCATCGGGCTGTAGGTCCACCAAGCTCGCGTGATTACTTCGAGCACCGGCTGAAACGGGTCGCTCATCCACTCCAACCCCACGGCCAGCAGCAGGGCCACCAAGATAAATGCCAGCCAGTGCAGCACCATCCGCCGCCACAAGGCACCCTGCACCTGAGGATCGATGTATTCCTTGCCACGCTTATTACGAGTCATTGCTTGGGTCTCCAGGCAGCCGTGGGCGGTTGCCAAAGTCAGAAATGGGATTTCCAAGCAACAATAGGCCACATTGCGGTAGTCACCAGCGCAGAAGTAGAGCTAGCGTGATTCTCGATGCCCGCTTGCAAGTCCCCAGGCTGCACAATCGGTCCAATCGGTAACACGCTGGCTGGGGAGGGTAGGGCGAAGTTGCTTAGAGGAAAACGATGACTAGTATCGCGAAAGCCAGGCCGTGAAGGCGTGCGGTTGAATTTTGCTCCGCGCAGAGGCTGGTGCTACGATGGAGGTCTCCCGCCTGCCCACCCGACCTGGAGCCTCTTATGTCGCCGCGGTTGCTCTTCGTTTTCGCCAGTTTTGCTGTTTTGCAGCTGGCCACCTCGCCCGCTCAGGCCGACGAAGCCTCGGCCACCGCCACGCTGGAAGCAGCGGGATTCAATTGGGTGGTTCGCGGCTGACGACCGAGCAGGAAGCGGAAGTCACCTCGGCCTTGCGTGAAGTGAACAAGCTGCGCCGCGACTTGATGTCCGCCACCCGCGACTTGGTGGGCGTGCAGGGCAAGGTCGATCAACACAAGGCAAGGATGGCTCAGCTCATTCGTCAGCAGGTGCAGCTGAGCACCCAACTTGCCAACGTCCGTCAGGGAGGCGTCGAGAGCAACAACCGGCTGGTCGCTGCTATCAACGCCTTGCAGGGCCAACTCGATTTGCTCAAGGGCATGACACCCGAAGCCGATGAGGCCGAGTCGAAGGCTCGCGCCGAGTAGAGCAAGGCTCGCGAAGCCTATCTCAAGCAGGTGCTCGACATCCGCGAAATGGTTGATCAGGCCAGCCAGGTGTACCAGAGCGCCGAAGAGAATGGCAAACTCCAGCAGGCCGCAGAGGAATTGAACACCGCGACGGGCAAGGACTACTCGCTCGAGCCATCGCGGTCGCTCGCCAGCGCCATCCGCAAGCTCGAATCGCTGGAAGACGAAGTGCTGACCGAGGCCATCCCGCTCCGCCGTCAGGGCAGGACGCTCTACGCTTCGGTGACGGTGAACGGAAAGTACGACAAGGAAATGGTGGTTGACTCTGGCGCCAGCCTCATCCTGCTGCCCGGCCCCGTGGCCAAGGAACTGGGCGTCGAGCCAACCAAGCAGGACCCCATGGTCCAACTGGTGATGGCCGATGGGCGCACCATTACCGGCCAACTGATCAAGCTGGACGAGGTCCGCGTTGGGCAATTCACCGTTAAAGACGTCGAAGCGGCCGTGCTGGGTCCTGATGCCGTGGCCGCCGAGCCTCTGCTGGGCATGAGCTTCCTGGGCAACTTCAAGTTCGAACTCGATGCCAAGGCCGGCTCGCTGACGCTGGTCGACGTCGAAGGCGCTAACCCGGCCGAAGAGACGAAACCGGGCCGTGGCCGGCGGTAAGTCCGCTTGCTACGCGACACCTATTCGCTGCTTGCTGCGCGTGTAGGCTGAAACTTCTTCCCAAGGGGCATGCTGCGCTCGCACATCGGTCCGCTAGCGGTTTGGCGCGCCGATTGCACTTTCAGTTCGCCGCTTCACTAACGCGTCTGATCGCCAAGCGACGCCGGTCTCTCGCACCTAGATAGGTGGTCGCTCGGCGGTCAGCGTGGTTGTCGGACGACGCAATATGACCGTCAATCTTGCCACTGGCCGCTGTTATGCTTCAATACTCCTCTTTGAATCTGCTAGCTCAGGCAGCTGCGGCCCCAACCTCTGAATCCACTGAAGCGGTGGCCGAGTCCGCCGAAGAGCTCCCCGCCGACGCCGCGGGGGCGTGGCAGCTGGTGGTCGACAGCGTGTATGGCATGTGGGCCGACTTTCTCGTGCGGCTTCCGCTCATCATGGCGGGCATTGTGCTACTGGTGGTCACCTGGGGCGTTACCAAACTGGCCGACCGCACCGTGCGATTTGCCTTGCGCCGCACTCGGTTGCGCCGCAGCCTCCGCGAGCTCGTGCGGCAGTTGGTGTACATCACCATTTGGGTTGTTGGTCTCCTGACGGCAGCCGTGGTGGTGTTCCCCGGCATGACCCCGGCCAAGGTGCTCACGGTGCTGGGGCTCAGTTCGATTGCCATCGGATTTGCGTTCAAAGACATCGTCGAAAACTTCTTTGCCGGAGCACTTATCCTCTGGCGGTTCCCGTTCGAGCCCGGCGACTTCATCGAGTGCGACGAGCTGATGGGCAAGGTCGAGGAGACCACCATCCGCATGACGACGCTTCGCCAGGTCGATGGCCAGCTGGTCGTGGTGCCCAACGCCCAGTTGTTCAAGTCGCCCGTGTATGTGATCACCAGCCAGCCGAAACGACGGATCACGGTGATCTGCGGCGTCGACTACGAAACCGACCTCGGCCAAGCACAGCAGGTGCTCCGCGATGCGGTGGAGGGTTGCTCATCGGTCGATGCCGATCATCCGGTGGAGATCTTCTGCCAGGAGTTCGGTGGCTCGAGCATTAACTTCGAAGTCACCTGGTGGACCGGCTCGACGCCACTCGCGGTGCGCGAATCGCGCGACGAAGTGGTCCGCGCCGTAAAGACCGCGCTCGACGCCGCCGAGATCAGCATTCCGTTCCCGCATCGCACGCTGACGTTCAAGGAGAACCTTGCACTGCAGCAGGTCGAACACGCCAACAACGAAGCCTAGGTGGGCGCCCGAATCGTCCGAGGGCTTTCGCCACCCGGCTCGCTGCTACCCGAGAAATCAGCCGCCTACTTCTTGATCATATCCTTCACCGTATGACCGCCCGGGATCATCGGCAGCACATGTTCCTGGTAAGGCACCGCGACGTCCAGCACGTAGGGGCCGTCGTAGTCGATCATCTCTTGGATGGCGGCTTCCAGGTCGCACTTCTTTTCGACGTACGCGCCGCCGCAGCCGAAGCCCTTGGCGATCGTCACGAAGTGTGGATATCGCTCTTCCTGGTGCAGCGAGCCAACGCCATCGCCCTGGCCGCTCCACTCGGGGTTGTCGATCGGGCCCAGGTAGGTGTGGGCGCGGTTGCCCTGCATGAAGCGGTCTTCCCACTGCACCACCATGCCGAGGTGTTGGTTGTTCAGCAGCAGTACCTTTACCGGCAGCTTTTCGCAGACCAGCGTGGCCAGTTCCTGCACGTTCATCAGGAAGCTACCGTCGCCGTCGATGTCGATCACCAACCGGTCGGGGTACTGGCTCTGCACGCCCATGGCGGCCGGCAGGCCGAAGCCCATCGTGCCCAGGCCGCTGGACGAGAGCCACGTCCGCGGCTTATCGAACTTATAGAACTGGGCGGCCCACATCTGGTGCTGGCCGACGCCCACCGTGATTACGGGGTCGAGCTTGTGCGTCATCTCCCACAGCGTGTGAATGGCGTGCTGCTGGGTGATGCCCTCGTACTCTTTGTTGTACGTGAATGGCTCATCGGCCTTCCACTTCTTGCACTTGGCCACCCAGTCGCTGATGTCTTCGGGGGCTTCGACAATCTGGTTGAGCTCCTTGAGGGCGAACTTCACGTCGCTGCACACGGGAATGTGCGCCGGCTTGTTCTTGTTCAGCTCCGCGGCGTCGACATCGATGTGCACGATCTTGCCATGCTTGCAGAACTCCTCGACCTTGCCGGTTACGCGGTCGTCGAACCGCACGCCCAGGGCGATCAACAGATCGGCTTCGTCCACGGCCAGGTTCGAGTAAACGCTGCCATGCATGCCGAGCATATCGAGCGACAGTTCGTCGGTGCCGGGATAGATGCCCAGGCCCATGACGGTCATCGTGACCGGAATGCCGGTCTTCGCGACCAACTCGCGTACTTCGTCCGAGGCGTTGGCTGTCACCACACCACCACCTGCGTAGATGATCGGACGCTTGGCTCGCTTGATGGCGGCGGCCACTTGCTTGATTTGCTCAGGCCGGGCGTGAGGCAGATCCACTTCGAAGCCCGGCAGATTGATGTCGGCATTGTAGTCGGGCACGCACTTGTCGAGCTGCACGTCCTTCGGCATATCGACCAGCACCGGGCCGGGACGACCGCTCGCAGCCACCAGGAATGCTTCACGCATGACGCGGGCGACGTCGTTCACGTCGGTCACCAGGTAGTGATGCTTGGTGATGCCGCGGCACACTTCCACAATGGGTGTCTCTTGGAACGCATCGCTGCCGATCACCTTGGTGGCCACCTGGCCGGTGACGCAAACCATCGGAACGCTGTCGAGCTTGGCATCGGCAATGGCCGTCACCAGGTTCGTGGCGCCGGGACCACTCGTGGCCATGCAGACGCCCACTTTGCCGGTGCTGCGGGCGATGCCCTGAGCGGCGAAACCGCCACCCTGCTCGTGGCGGGGCAGAATCGTGCGGATCTTGTCCGAATAACGCGTCAGCGCCTGGTGCAGCGGCATGCTACACCCGCCCGGGTAGGCGAAGATGGTGTCGACGCCGTGGTTTACCAGCGACTGCACCAAAATGTCAGCGCCGCTAACGAGTTCGGTGGAAGTCTTTGGTGAAGTTGCTGTAGCCACGGTAGTTGCCTCGTGAAGTGGAAAGGGACAAGCCGGTCAGGGGGGTACTTGGGGGGAGAGCCGGCCGATAGTCCGTAGGACCCGCGGCGGCGCGAAACGGTTCATGATAAGTTAGCCGCACCCCCTGGGCAACCAGTTCGAGGCCGAATGAGGCTGCAAAAACCGCATTTCGAGGCAACAACGGCGGCCTCGAATGTGGTCCGGTTCGCAAGAAGGCGGACTGGTCGGTTGGCGGTCGGAACCGTTCCAAATCCGGCTACGGTCAACCGCCGACGCGTTTGGGGATCGTAAACGAGTACAGCACTACCACGGCACCCACGCCCATCAGGCTCCAGGGAGCCCAATCGGGAGGCGAAATACTCCGAGCGGGCGCCACCTGTTGGCCGCCCTGCACTTCGGGTTTCAGTACCGCCTTGTCGAGCGCCAAAGCCTCGACACCCAGCAGGCAACTGTACACACCTACTGCCAGAAAGAATGCACGCCACATGGCCGGTTTGGCCTCCTCGTCGTACGCAAAGTCGATCGATTCCTCGGTCCTCTATCGTCTAGGGTGCGTCGAAGGTTGCAGCCATTGTGCCGCTTCCCGGCTGGTTCGCCACCGTCGATGTCCGTCTGTGTGGATTGTTCCACAGCGGGGGATAAATCCACCACGTGGGGACAAAACGATCCGTGGGGGCAAAACTCGGCCATTGCTGGGCAGGTGTCTTGTTGTAAATGCTTGTATTTCAGTGGTTTACGTCGAAGTCGTCGACCTGTATCCGCGGAGTTGTTCCACTTCGGCTTGCCGCAGGTGGGGGAAACTCAGTTGGTGGCCATTTACGCCCTCAATGAGCGGTTAACCTCCAGCGAGCCGGAGGCCTCAGCGCCCGAAGCGAATTGCCGGGCCCGCGCACCCACCAGCGCGACACTTCGCCCACACCATCCCCTCACCCCACATTGTCCCACAGCGTGTGTAAGATTCCTACAAGCGGCGAAGGGGAAACCGTAGAACGGAGTTCGCTGCGTTGGAGCGCCACCAACGACGATGGCTCTCCACGTAGCTACCGTCGCCAGACGGTGGGCGACATGGCGACCAATGCTGAGATGCCAAGCGAGGTCGCCAGCTACTCCACGCTCTGGCGAGCGTAGCTACCATCGTGGGCCCTCTGGTAGTAAGCATGAATGGGCGTTAGACGGTCGACTAACCGCACGAACTTCGATGACACCCGACCCCTCAGCCAAAAATCCCTACCGGTCGCCTGCTACTGATAACGGCAAGCCCCCCGCCGATTCGACAAGTGTCGTTGGCCTGTTGCGAAGTGCCGTGCAAGTGCATGGTTGGAAAGTGGTCGTGCTGTGGTTCTTCATCGTCTTGGTAAGCGGAACGTATGCTGGAAACCACGGAACCCATAGCGTCATTGGCGGTGTAGGTGCATTCATCTGCGTCGCGCTGCTTTTGACTTCATTACGAGGGCTGTGGCATTTTGTCGCGTTGCCGCTCTATGGCTTTTTTGCTTTGGAGATCCTGGCAGCATCTCTACACCTGCTACGAGTGGCCTTGACCATGAGAGGATAGTCGGAGTCGATAGGGGCACCACGTAGCTACTAAACGAACGTTCAATAGCCACACGCCCCGCCGTCCATCAAATTGCAGGCGTTCACTCTCCGTATCCCCCCACCGCCGGCCACGCAATGCACTGGTTTACCCGACTTCTTGAAAAACCTCGTTACGAACAGCACCAGCAGTTTCTGCAGCAGGCGTCGCAGCTCTTGCCGCAGCCCGTGGACGCCGTGGTGTTCGACTTCGATGGCGTGTTTACCGATAACTGCGTGATCGTGGATCAGGAGGGGCGGGAGTCGGCTACCTGCAGCCGGCTCGACGGGATGGGTGTGGGACTACTCAAGAAAACCGGTATTGCGCTGCTGGTGCTGTCCAAGGAGCCCGTGCCGATTGTGATGCATCGCTCTGGCAAGCTGGGCCTCGAGTGCCTGCACGGTGTCGACAACAAGCTGCCGCTGCTATCGGAGTGGCTGGCGGAGCGAAGTCTCTCGCTTTCGCGAACCATCTACATGGGCAACGACGTAAACGATTTGGAGTGCCTCCGCGCGGCCGCCTGCGGCGTGGTGCCGCTGGACGCGCATCCCGACGTATTGCCAGCGGCCGATCTGGTGCTCGACTACCCGGGGGGCCACGGCGCGGTCCGGCAGTTGTGCGATCTGGTCTGCTGGAGCAAGCAGCAATCGGGCGAGTGACCCGTGCGCCCAATCCTTTCTGCGGTCTCGATCGCCCCGGCGGGGGCGTTGGCAGTGGGGGAAGCCGACGAGCCAGCGAGGCGTGCGATTGGCATAATCGGCCCAGCCGCGACCGCCGCTCCCTGTTCTCTCAGACGGGGAGTGCGCAACCGTATCGGCTGCTGTCGGCTGGCGGTATAATCGAGTTTTCCCCCGTATATTTCCTTTTCCGCCGTGCCGTGGCACTCCGTGAGCGATTTGCCGGCTTCAGGTGCGGCATCGGGTGTTGGGGCGGCGCTGGACGGTCGTTGGCCTCGGGGACATCGGGGGCAAGCAGCAGGTGGAGACAAGACTTCATTCGAATTTAAACCTGGGCGACACCCCCGCTGGTCGCCGCGGCAGCGAACGATGAAAGGAAGGATGATCATGGACCTCGCAAAAACCACCCTGGGACTGCTGGCCGTGCTGGTGTTGACCAATTCGGGGGCGACGGCCCTGGCGAAGAGCCCTGCCGAAGAAGTGCAGGACGTACGTAGCGAGTTCCTGTCCGAAGCCGTTAAAGCCAGGGCCGAGTACCGCCGTGAGTTACAGAAAGCTGCCAAGAGCGCGGTGAGAGATTACGAGCGGGCTGCCGCCAGCGCCGTACGAGCGGGCGAACTGGCAGCGGCCACGGATGCGATGCGGCAGATTCTGTGGCTGGACCGCGACCACAAAAAGGCGCGGGCGCACTTCGAAGCGATCGGCCAGTTGGACGAAGTGCTCAAAGAACTGGAAGACGAACCCGTGATTCCCGAAGGGGACGAGCCCGTCGACAACAGCAAGCTGGCCCGCGAGTTGGTGGGGACTACCTGGACCTGGGGCGCGAAGGACACGATTACCTTCGCACCCGGAGGCGTCGCCACGGTATCGAGCGACAAGCAGCCCAACAGCCGAGCTTGGCGCGTGCTACCCGATGGCATGGTACATGTGATGAGCTTGAAGCCGCTCAACTCGTACGTGTTGGTAAAGTTCGATCCCAAGTCGAGTACGTATCTCGGAAAGGCCTACCTGCTGGAGTATCCCGATTTCAACGGCAAGCGTACGCGGTGACACCCATCACTGCGTCGCCAAGCGTTGGCCTCCGCCACTGAGTACCATCGATGAAGCCCGAACGACCTAAGATCGACTACTTCTCGAGCGCGGAATTGCGCCAAGGGTTGGGTCTGAAGACCGTGCGCGGCGGCGTGGCCAGCATGATTGCGCAGGGCCTTGCGCTGGTGGTCTCGTTGGGATCGATTGCCGCGTTATCGCGGTTGTTGAATCCGGCCGACTTCGGCTTGATGGCCATGGTGGTGGTGTTTACCCGTTTCGCCGGTCTGTTTGTCGACGCGGGATTGAGCATGGCCGCGGTGCAGGAGCGCGACCTCACTCGGCAGCAGTCGACCAACCTATTTTGGTTCGGGACGCTGATGGGAACGGCCATTGGGGCCGTGATGGTTGTCATTTCGCCACTGGTCGCCTGGTTTTACCAGGAACCGCGACTGATTGCGGTAACATCGGTGCTGGGGGTGTCTTTCCTCTTTAACGGTTTGGCGGTCCAGCATCGCGCACTGTTGCGGCGGGGCATGCAGTTTGTGGCCGTCAACACGACGCGCATCATTGCCGCGATCGCCGGAAAGCTAGCCGGCATTGCCTGGGCGGTGGCATTTTATGGCAAGCCCTACGACTATTGGGCGCTGGTCGTCGTAATTGTCGTCACGGCCGCCGCCAACACCTTGGGCGTGTGGCTGATGTGCCCCTGGCGACCCGGCCTGCCACGCCGCGGCGCGGGATCGCGTAGGCACTTCTTATTCGGCGCCAATCTGACGGGCTTCACGACGATCAACCACTTTGCCCGCAACGCCGACAACCTGCTCATCGGTTGGTGGTGGAACGCAGCGGCGTTGGGCGTGTACGAACGCGCCTATCGAGTGTTCGACTTGCCCCGCGAAACCTTCATGGCACCGCTCAGCAGCGTTGCCACGTCTACGCTCAGTCGACTGCTGGACGAACCGGCCAAGTATCGAGATGCCTATCTGCGAATGGCCAAGGGCATGCTGGCTTTCACTGCACCCATATCGGCCTACTGCGCAGTATGTCCCGACATCGTGGTTTACACGCTGTTGGGCGCGCAGTGGGTGAAGTCGATTCCGCTGTTGCAACTGTTGTCGATCTTCGGGCTGTATCAAAGCGCCTACAGCAGTTGCGGATGGCTGTTGATTACCCAGGATCGAACGACGGAGTTTTTGCGATGGAGCATCGTCAATTCGGTGCTGACCGTTGCCGCGTTCTGCGTAGGCTTACCCTTTGGCCCAGCCGGCGTGGCACTGGGATATGGCGTGGTGTTTCTGAGCTTCTCGCTGCCCAGTTTGTTTTGGGTGGCCGGCCGGCGGGGGCCAGTCACCATTGGCGACCTGTGGCGTTCGCTGCTCGAGCCCACCCTGGTGTCGCTTGTTGTGGCAGCCGCATGCTATGTGGCCCATTGGATGACCATTCAGCGTGGCTTGCTCCTCGCCACGATCGTTACGGCCGGTATCGCCATATCAATTGTGACAACTTATATCGCCGTTTCGACGGATTACCTCAGCCAGTTCCGTCGGCTACTGCGGGGGCGTGGTACGACTACTTCGGCGTCCCCCACAAATCCTCCGACCAGCTAATATTTTCACGATATCGAGTACCACAGCCCCGCCTCGATCGTTCCGCCTGATATGCCCGACGTCCGACATTCCAACGCCTTGCCTATCGCCCAGGACGCCCTGCAGGTGGTCCAGCACAGTGCGTGCATTGGCTGTGGTGCGTGCGCTGCGGCGATGCCGGAGCTGTATCAGATCGAGATGAATGACTACGGAGAGTATCAGGCCATCGGCGGCCAACAGGTTGAGCCTACGGATACCAATCGCGAGGCGTTTGCCCAGGTCTGCCCCTTCTCGGGCGGAGGACCCGATGAGGACGACATCGGCAGCAGCCTGTACGGCGACGCTACCGCGAACGAGTACGTTGGATTCCACCGCGATTGTTACGTCGCCTGGGTCGACAAGAACAACTATCGCGCGGCGGGCAGTTCGGGGGGGATGACGTCGTGGATGCTCGCGAAGTTGCTCGGAGTGGGGGAGATCGATGGCGTGATCCACGTCAAACCCGCCAATTCGCCTGGCGAAAGGCAGTTGTTCCATTACGCCATCTCGCACACGCTGGACGAGGTGCGAGCGGGCGCAAAGTCGCGGTACTACCCGGTGGAAATGTCGTCCGTACTCAGTGAGGTCAGACGGTCCACTGGGCGGTATGCCTTTGTTGGGGTTCCCTGTTTTGTGAAGGCGGTGCGGCGACTCTGTTTGGTGGACCCCGAACTCGACGCCCGCATTGCCTACTGCATCGCGATTTTTTGCGGCCATTTGAAGAGTCGTGCGTTTGCCGAGGCAATCGCCTGGGAGCTGGGGGTCGAACCTGCCGAGCTCGAGACCATCGACTTTCGCCACAAGCTGTACGATCGCCCCGCCAGCCAGTACGGTGTGAAGTTGACGAGCAAGTCGGGCGAGACGCTGGAGCATCCGATGCAGGGCCTGGCGACCAAGAACTGGGGCCTGGGAATGTTCAAGTACCTGGCCTGCGATCTGTGCGACGACGTGGTGGGCGAAACGGCCGACATCTCCTTCGGCGACGCCTGGCTGGACGAGTACCGGCTGGATCCACGCGGCGCCAACGTGGTGGTGGTGCGGAACCAGCGGTTGGCGGAGTTGGTCGCCCAGGCGTTTCAAAATGGGGAGATCGAGGGAAAGCCGCTTTCCACCAAAGACGTGTACCGTTCTCAGGAAGCGGGGTTTCGCCATCGGCGGCCGGGACTGGCATACCGGTTGTGGGCCCGAGAGCAGCGGGGCGAGTGGAGCCCCCAAAAGCGGGTGCAACCCGACGCCCACGCGTTGCCACCGCAGCGCCGGCGCATCATGGACGTGCGAGTACAATTAGCCGACCGGTGCCGCGCGGCCTTCGTGCATGCCAAACAGGTTGGCAGCTTCCAGACGTTTCTCAGCGAGATCGACCCCCTGGTAACCGCCCACCAGCGGCTCTCGCGCCGCGGGTTGTGGCTACGCATCCGCCGGAAACTGAGTCGGCTGGCGAAGTCGTTTTTCAAGTCACCAGGCGATGGCGGCGGTCAGAAATAGCAAGGGCGGCCCCAGTTCGTCCTTTTGGAAGGTTAACAGGATAATTCAGCAGCAGCTTGGAATAGAAATGTCGATTGTCATTAGTGGGTGCATTGGTCTGTTTAACCGGGGAGTCGAGGCGTTGGTGGCGCCGACCGTGGCCGAGTTGCATCGGGTGCTACCCGAGCATCAGGTAGTGCTGCTGTCGGGCAAACCACAGTACGATTCTCGACGGGCATTCTTGAGCGACTCGAAGGTGATCTCCGATCCTTTCCTCGGTCGGATGGGTTCGCTGACCGTACGCCGCCTGGCAGCCCGCTGGACACCGCGATTGGTGCGAAGGGAAGCCGTCGCCCACCGCGCGATCAAGAATTCGTCGTTGCTGATCGCCACGGGGGGCGACACATTCTCCTCCGACTACGGCGACCTGCGGATGCATGTCGAGCCACTGAAGGTGGCGCACCACTACGGCGTTCCCTTTGCCTTGTTGGCTCACTCCATCGGACCGTTTACGAAGGAGGAGGAGCGGCAACCCTTCGTCGACATCGCCAAGCACGCGGCCTTGATCACGGTTCGCGAAAGCCGCTCCTTCAACTATTGCATCGACGACCTGAAACTCGACCCGGCACGCGTCGTGCAGACGGCCGACCCGGCGTTTCTACTGGAACCGGCCAGCGACGAACGCGTTAGCCAGCTGCAGGCTCGATACGGCATCGATCCCGCCGGGCCGACCATCGCCTTGGCGGTCAGTCAGGGCATTTCCAACTTCGTCGGACTGAATAGCAGCAGCCAGGAATCGGCCGAACGCCATTTGGAAACGCTTTCCAAGCTGGCTCGCTACATCACCCAGGAGATGCAAGCCCAATTGCTGCTGATTCCGCACGTGCAGGACATGCGTCCCCACAACAACGACTTGTTCCTGTGCGACCGATTGATGGATGCGGTTGGCGATTGCTCCGGTATGGCCGTGGCCTGGGGCGACCACACGGCGGCGGAGTTCAAAGGGTTGATCAAGGCCTCCGATGCGGTGATTGCCGAACGCATGCACGCCGCGATTGCCGGATTGTCGACCACCACGCCCACCATGGTGGTGCGCTATTCAGTAAAAGCCGATGGCATCATTGGCGATTTGCTAGGAGGCGACGCCGCCGACCGGGGCGCCATCATCCCATTTGAAGACTACTTGAAGCATGAAGACGGAATGGCCATCGCTTCGCTGAAAAAGATGTGGGCTTCCCGCGAAGATCTGCGGAAAAGCCTGGCGTCGAAGATCGATGAGGTCCGCGCCGAAGCTCACAAGAACTACGACCTGTTCGCCCAATTGGTCAACAAATAGGTTCCCCACTGCGACAACCTCGTCCGACTGCTCAATCCTACTACTTCGATGCCCGAGTTGCTGTTTTCCATTGTCATCCCCACCTTCAATCGGCGCCATTTGGTGCAGGATGCGTTGGACTCCGCGCTCGCCCAAGACTACGCAGGCGAGTGCGAGGTGCTGGTGGGGGATGACGGCTCGACCGACGGTACGCCCGAGTTCATCGAGCAGCACTACGGATCCCGGGTGCAGGTGTTCCGGCAGGCCAACGCCGGACCGGGGCCAGCCCGCAATCTGGCCTGCCAGCATGCCCGTGGCGCCTACCTGGCGTTTCTGGACAGTGACGACATGCTGACCCCGTGGGCGCTGTCCACTTACGCTCGGATTATTGCCGAATGCGATCACCCCAGCGTCCTGGTCGGAGTTCCCCAGCCAGTACAAACGGCCGCCGAACTGTCGGACATACCGACCGGCGAAGCGCGCTGGCAGAGGTACAACAGCCTGTTTGAATCGCGAATGGCCGTGCCGCTGCTGGCTACCGATCGTCTGACCGTTCGCCGGGACGTGTTCGAGGCCACGGGCGGGTTCACCGGCGAGATTCGCAACGGCGAAGACGTCGACTTCTTTGTGCGATGCGGTCTGTCTCCAGGCTATGTGGTGATTGAGTCGCCGATTACCTTCGCCCGGCGTTACCATCCGGGACAAATCACCCTGGGCACTGATAGTGCCTATCAGGGCCGGATGTGGCTGCTCGACCAGGAACTCGCGGGACGTTACCCCGGCGGCGACGAATACCTGCCGCATCGTCGCCAGATTCTATCCTTCTGGGCGCGTGTGGCTTCGAACCAGATGACCAGGGCAGGGCGGTTCGATCGGGGCTGGGAGTTCTACAAACGCGTTTTTTGGTGGCACGTACGCCAGCGACGGTGGAAATACCTGCTTGGGTATCCCGTGGTCAGTAGTTGCAGGAAGATCCAACAGCTTTCCAAGCCAAAACCCAAAGGGGCATTGAACCCGGATGCCTAGCCCATCCAACAAGTGGTCCCCCCAAACTTAGTCTGAAGTTTACGAATGATCGAAAACACGAAGAACTGGTTAAAGAACTATCGTCGTCGCCAGCATGAGATGCGGCGTTCGAAAGCGCGGATCGAGTTGCTTCGCCCATTGCTGCCTCGCGATGGCGTGGCGGCGGAACTGGGCGTGTTCGAGGGACTGTTCTCAGAGCTCTTGATGGAACACATGCGCCCGCAGCGATTGCACTTGATTGACCCCTGGTTCCAGTTGTCAGGAATCTGGGATTGGGCCAGCGGCAAGCCAAGCACCGTGGACGCTGTGCGCCGGATTCTGAAGCGCTGGCAAAAAGAGATAGAGAACGGCACCGTGCGTGTCCACATCGACGACGATACGCTCATCCTGCCGCGTTTCGACGATGCCTATTTCGACTGGGTCTACATCGACAGCTCTCACCAATACGAACACACCAAGCGCGAGCTCGACCTGTTGGTGTCGAAGATGAAACCCACGGGCGTGATTGCAGGTGACGATTGGCGACCCGATCCCAACCACCGACATCATGGCGTCTGTGTCGCGGTTCGCGAGTTTGTCGAAGCCAGCGACTACGAACTGATCCTGCAGGACGAACCGACCGCCCAATGGGCGCTTCAACTGAAAAGCACCTAGGTGCGCGCAGCCGAGCCATGCATTCGAATATGAATACGCCCCTTACTCCCACCAACGTCGCGATGCTGGTCAACGGCCAGGAGCGGTACGGTATCGCTACGATTCCCCGGCTCTACGCGCAGCACTGGCCCGACATGGTGTTTGTCTCGTTTGGGCGTGGAGATCTGTACGAGTGGCTCTCGGCCAACCATGCGCGTACGGTGTTGATTGACAGCACCGACCGCTTTGCCATTCGCAAGAACCTGCTACGGGCGATGAGCGACTATCGGCGTCACCTGCATCTGGCCCGCAAGCATGCCGACGAGTTGCACGCGCCGTTTGCCGACCAGGATATCCGCGTGGTACATACGCATCGCTTGACCGAGCAACTGGTCGCCGGAATGTTGAAAGAGGATGGCTATAAATCGGTCTGGCAGATCAATAACAACTCGTCGCCTGGTCGCTTGGGGGGAATGAGTCGGCGATTCAATCATCGACTGGCTCGCTGGGGCGCCGACCTGCTACTGCCGGCCAGCGATTTCATCGCCGGCAACTGGAAGGGTTCCAGCGTGCCCATGCGGACCATACACAATGCGGCGATGCCGGTGGCCGACTTTCACGAGGTGCCCGATCCGCCTCCCATGCGGTGCCTGGTGGCTGGACGTTTGGAGCATTCCAAGGGGCACCACTCGGCGGTGGCCGCCGTGATTGCCGCCCGCGATGCGGGTTGCGACGTGCGGCTCGACATCTATGGCGGCCCAGTGGACGACAATGCTTACGCCGACCAGTTGCGCGACACCATCCGTCAGGCAGATGCCGAGCAGCACATCGAATTGAAGGGCTTTTGCGACGATCTCAGGCAGCGGCATCGCGACTACCATCTGGGACTGCAATGCCGCATCGATCCCGAGCCGTGTAGCTTGTGGGTGTGCGAGACCATGGTCGATGGATTACCGCTGGCCGCTTCGGCCACGGGCGGTACGCCCGAGTTGGTACAGGATGGCCAGACCGGGATGCTTTATCCCGCGGGCGACGCGGAGGCCCTGGCCGAGCGAATCATCCAACTGTACCGCGATGCCGATCGGCTGAAGACGATGCGGCACGCAGCCTACGAGCGGGGCCGCACGCGTTACCTGATGGATCGCATGGGCGAGGAGACCATGGCGGCCTACAACAGCTTGTTTGCCTGAAGCGTCGCCCTACAGCCCAAACCGTTCCTGCAAGCTTTCCACCTGCACCTCTTCTTCGCGGAGGGCCTCCATCGCCTTGGTGGCCGCTTCCGCGGCTTCCATGGTGGTCAGGCACGGAACGCCGGCGGCCACCGCGGCAGCGCGGATCTTGCCTTCGTCGGTTCGAGCGCCTTTGCCCACGGGGCTGTTCATCACCAGGGCGACGTCTTCGTCGGCCAGGAAGTCGAGCAGGTTGGGGTGGCCTTCCTTCAGTTTCTTCACCCGTTCGCACTTGATGCCGGCTGCCTCCAGGGCGTCGGCCGTGCCGCGGGTGGCCAAGAGGCCATAGCCCATCGCGGACAGCCGCTGGGCCAGGTCCACTGCTTGGGCCTTATGCTTGGGGGCGACGCTCACGAACACCTTGCCTTCGCTCGGCAGCACAGTGCCGGCCGCCAGTTGGCTTTTGGCGAACGCCATGCTGAACCGCGGGCTGATGCCCATCACTTCGCCGGTCGAACGCATCTCGGGGCCGAGCACCACGTCGACGCCGCGGAACTTGATGAACGGGAAGACCGCTTCCTTGACGCTCACATGCTGCGGAATAGGGTCCTTGGTTACGTCTTGCTCGGCCAGCGACACGCCGGCCATCACCTTGGCCGCCACCTTAGCCACTGGCAGGCCGGTGGCCTTGGCCACGAACGGCACCGTGCGGCTGGCGCGGGGGTTCACTTCGATGACGTACACCTGCGGCCGGCCATCGCTGTCGTCCTGCACGGCAAACTGCACGTTCATCAGGCCACGTACGTTCAGCTCTTTGGCGATGGCCACGGCAGCCGCGCGAATTTCCGCCACCACGGGACCGGGCAGGCTGTACGGCGGGATGGCACAGGCCGAGTCGCCCGAGTGCACGCCGGCTTCTTCGATGTGTTCCATGATGCCCGGCACGATCACCGTTTCGCCATCCGACACAGCGTCGACGTCCACCTCGATGGCGCCTTCCAGGAAGCTATCGATCAGCACCGGTTGGCCTTCGGCGGCGATGAACGCCTGGACGACGAACTGGTCGAGTTGGGCGTTGTCGTAGCAAATCTCCATCGCTCGGCCACCCAGCACAAAGCTCGGCCGCACCAACACCGGGAAGCCAATTTGCTCGGCCAGGTGACGGGCTTCGTCCATCGTCTGGGCGATGCCACCGGGCGGCTGCTTCAGGTTGAGCCGCTTGATGAGCTGGTGGAACTTGTCGCGATCTTCGGCGTCTTCGATGGCGTCGACGCTGGTGCCAATAATCGGCACGCCAGCGTTCGTCAGCTCGCGTGCCAGATTGAGCGGCGTCTGCCCACCGAACTGCACGATCACCCCATCGGGCTGCACCCGATCGCAGATGTTCAGCACGTCTTCGACGGTAAGCGGCTCGAAGAACAACAGGTCGCTGGTGTCGTAGTCGGTACTGACGGTCTCGGGGTTCGAGTTGACCATGATCGACTCGATGCCCAGCTCCCGCAGCGCGAAACTGGCATGGCAGCAGCAGTAATCGAACTCGATGCCCTGGCCAATGCGGTTTGGTCCGCCTCCGAGAATGATGATTCGCTTGGTATCCGACTTGGCCGGCGTTTCGTCTTCGTCCTCGTAGGTCGAATAGAAATAGGGCGTGTAGGCTTCAAACTCGGCGGCGCAGGTATCCACCGACTTGAACGCCGCGCGGATGCCCCGCTTCAACCGTTCTTCCCGCACCTGCATGTCCGTGGAGTCGAGGATCGTCGCTAGCTGGCGGTCGGAGAAACCCTGCCGCTTGGCGGTGCGGAGCGTGTTGTCGGTGAGCGACGACAGGTCGAATGGCTCGGGCCCGGCCTGCCGAGCCATGGCCCGCAGTTCGTTTTCGGTTTCGACAATCTCCATCAAGTTGTCGAGGAACCATGGGTCGATGCCCGTGAGCTCGAACACTTCGTCGACCCCCATCCCCAGCTTGAAGGCATAGCGGATGTACCACACGCGATCGGGGCCGGCCGATTGCAGCTTGGCCCGGATTTCCTCCTCGTCGGGCCGCGTGTCGCCTTTGGAGCCATCGGCGTTGTACCACAAGTCTTTCGAGTCGCAGCCAAAGCCATGCGCGCCGACCTCCAGGCCCCGTAGCGCTTTTTGGAAACTCTCCTTGAACGTCGAGCCAATGGCCATGGTCTCGCCCACGCTCTTCATCTGCGTAGTGAGCTTGTCGTCGGCGTCGGGGAATTTTTCGAACGCGAACCGCGGAATCTTCGTGACCACGTAATCGATCGACGGCTCGAAGCAGGCCGTGGTTTCGCGGGTGATGTCGTTGGGCAGTTCGTGCAGCCGGTACCCAACGGCCAGCTTGGCGGCGATCTTGGCGATCGGGAAGCCCGTGGCCTTACTCGCCAGTGCGCTACTGCGGCTGACGCGGGGGTTCATTTCGATGACGATCATCCGGCCATCGACGGGATTGATTGCAAACTGGATGTTCGAACCGCCCGTCTCGACACCGATTTCGCGAATCACCGCCAGGCTCGCGTCGCGCATTCGCTGGTATTCTTTGTCGGTCAGCGTTTGGGCGGGGGCCACCGTGATCGAGTCGCCGGTGTGGATGCCCATGGCGTCGAAGTTTTCGATCGAGCAGATGATCACGACGTTGTCGTCCACGTCGCGCATCACCTCCATCTCGTACTCTTTCCAGCCGAGGATCGACTCTTCGATCAGCACCTCGGTGGTAGGCGACAGGTCCAGGCCGTGCCGGACCATGTGATCGAATTCTTGACGATTGTAGGCGATGCCGCCGCCCGAACCGCCCATCGTAAAGCTGGGACGGATAATCGCCGGCAGGCCAATTTCGTCGAGCCACTCGCGGGCGGCGTCCAGCGTCTTGACCGTCTTCCCCTTACATACGCCGAGACCGACCTTCTCCATGGCGGCCTTGAATCGTTCGCGGTTCTCCGCCTTGTCGATCACGTCGGCCCGCGCGCCCACCATCTCGACGCCGTACTTTTCCAAGATGCCATGGGCCTCGAGATCCATGGCCAGGTTCAAGCCGGTCTGGCCACCGAGCGTCGGTAGCAGGGCATCGGGTTTTTCGCGGGCGATGATCTTTTCGACCACCTGCCAGGTGAGCGGCTCGATGTAGGTGCGGTCGGCCGTGGCCGGGTCGGTCATGATGGTGGCCGGGTTCGAGTTCACCAGCACCACTTCGTAGCCCTCCTCGCGCAGGGCTTTGCACGCCTGGGTGCCGGAATAGTCGAACTCGCACGCCTGCCCGATGACAATCGGGCCGGAGCCGATGATAAGGATCTTGTGGATGTCGTCGCGACGTGGCATCAGTTGATGGGGGCTGGGGGCCGGGGAACAAGCTGCTTATCCCAAGCCGCGTGGCATTCTGGAGCGGGTAAAATCGCTCCAAGGTACCACGGCCCGCCAGCGGTGTTCAACCGCCCGACGGGTGCCGCTTTGCGACGCTGCCGCGGGGGGGGTGAGCCCGCGGCAGTCTTTTTAACGTCCGAGTTCGCTGGCGGTCAGATGTTCCTGCCGTCCCAAGTCGGGTTGTTTTCCCGTTGCGCGGCCACGCGTCAACTCGAACAGCACTCGCGGCTGCGAGTGGGGGTTCTTGAAGTAGGTGGCTGTCACGGCGTCCACGACGATCAGCGCCAGCCGCGGATCGTCCGGCCCACCGTTACGCTCGCCACCCTCGTCCTCGAACCACATCTTCCAGTCGGGTTGGTACAGCGCTTTAATCCGTTCGCGGTCCTGGCTAACCCTGACGGTACCGCTCACCGAAACCCATTCGAACGTCTTGGGATTCAGGTATCCAACGCTGACATGTGGATCGGCTTCCAGCTCGTCGACCTTGTGCGTTTCGACGTTGGTCACAAACCACAAGTCTCCCTGCGGGCCCTGATCCTGGGTGGCCATCGGCCGGGTCACCAGGAGCCCGTCTTCCCGCCGAGTGGTTAGCAGGGCGATTTCGATTTCCCCGATCAGTTCGTACAGTTCGTCGAGTTTCTTCTTCGTGCTTGTTGTGGCAGTCATAGGTATGAGGCCTTTCGGTCGGATGCAATGGTGCAGGAGTCTTCCCTCCCCCGTCTCACCAAGCCGCACGTGCCGTGCCAAGCCCGAATTTGGCGACAGATGAGCCGTTTGCCGCGAGGATCACGACCTGGATTGAACAGCAGGCGTTCAGGTTGGGCGCGTGCCGTTCGGCGCCAGCCGGGCAGGCGGAAATAGGAGTCGTTTACCAGGCTGGTGGCAAAACTTTCGCCGCAAACAAGCATCCGCCAGCGGGGCAACTATAATGCTAGGCTCAGCAACTGCCTCGTTCTGACCGTTCCTTGCCCCATGTCCAAAAGCAATTCCCAATCCGTGCGACTGCCTGCCGCCCATATGACCTGGGCGTCGCGGACCGTGGCGGGCACCGTGGCGCGGACGCGACGGTTTCTTTCGCGGCAGTTGTGGGCGTGGCCCATCATCGCTGTGGTACTGCTGACGACCCTGGGATGGGTGGTGGATGGTCGCATCGAAGCGACCATGGAGGAAAGCCTGACCAGCGAGCTCAAGACCCTGCGCGATGTGGAAGTCGCCATGCTGCAGACCTGGATGACCGCGCAGGAGCACAACGCCGAGAGCCTGGCCGCGGACATCGATGTTCGTCACACGGCAATCAGTTTGCTCCAACAGGGCGAAGGCGAGTCGACAACACCCACCAACGACGAGCAGACCAAGAAGCTGCGGGAGCTGTTGGGCCCGGCCATCGACTCGCACGACTACGAAGGGTTCGTGGTGGTCGACCGCAACAAGGTGCTGGCCTCCAGCCGCCAGGAAGCGGTCGGTCTGGCGCTGCCAGCGAATATGAGTGACGTGGTCCAGCGCGTGTTCGACGGCAGTGCCACCGTGACCCGTCCTTACAAGAGTTTGCTCAGCCACCAGGACGATGACGGGCAGATTCGCGCGGGCGTGCCGATGATGTTTGTCTTCGCGCCGATCGTCGACGACCAGACCCTCCAGGTAGTTGCCGCGCTGGGACTGCAGATCCGTCCCGAAGCGGAGTTCACCAGCATTCTACAACTGGGCCAAATGGGCGAGTCGGGTGAGACCTACGCGTTCGATAAGAACGGCTTGATACTCTCCAACAGCCGGTTCGATCGCGACCTGAAGCTCGACGGGCTGATTCCGGAGAACGAGCCATCGATCTTGAATCTGTTGGTTCGCGATCCCGGCGGCAACATCACCACCGGTTTCCGGCCCCAGGTGCTGCGAAGCCAGCTGCCGCCGACCGAGATGGTTAAGCAGGCCGCCGAAGGAAACGCCGGCGTCGACGTGATGGGCTATCGCGACTATCGCGGGGTTCCGGTGGTGGGCGCCTGGACCTGGCTGGACAAGTACGGCTTTGGTGTCGGCACCGAGTTGGACTATAGCGAAGCCTACAAGCCGCTCACCATCCTGAAGTGGACGTTTTGGGGATTGCTGTCGCTGCTGGCGATCAGTTCGATTGCGATCTTCGTCTTCACGGTGCTGATGTCCCGCTTGCAGCGGCAGGCCCGCGAGGCGGCCATCGAAGCCAAGCAGTTGGGGCAGTACAAGCTGGAGGAAAAACTGGGCGAGGGCGCCATGGGCGTGGTGTACCGCGGCCGCCACGCGATGCTTCGCCGCCCTACGGCTATCAAGCTGCTGGACGCCGACAAAGTGACCGAAGCGTCCATCGGCCGCTTCGAGCGCGAGGTGCAGATCACCAGCAACCTGAACCATCCCAATACCGTGGCCATTTACGACTTCGGCCACACTCCAGAAGGGGTGTTCTACTACGCGATGGAGTTTCTCGACGGCATCAACCTGCAAACGCTGGTCGATACTTATGGCCCGCAGCCGGCCGGTCGGGCGATCTTCATTCTCCGGCAGATCTGCGGCTCGCTGTACGAAGCGCATTGCTCCGGTCTGGTGCATCGCGACATCAAACCGGCCAACATCATGCTCAACCAGCGGGGCGGCGAAAGCGACGTGGTGAAGGTGCTCGACTTCGGTCTGGTGAAGGCCAAGGAGGAAGCCTCGCATGGCAACGAGTCGATGGCCGGCACACCGCTGTACATGTCGCCCGAGGCGATTCAGCTGCCCGGCTCGGTCGACGCCTGCAGCGATCTGTACGCCGTGGGGGCGGTGGGGTACTTCCTGGTGACGGGACATCCTGTGTTCGAGGCCAGCAGTCTGGTCGACCTGTGCCAGATGCACACCAGCGAGCCGCCGGTGCCGCCGAGCGAGCGGCTAGGCCAACAGGTGCCAGCCGAGCTGGAGCACGCGATCCTCTCCTGCCTGGAGAAGGCCAGGGCCAAGCGGCCGCAAACGGCCCGCGACCTGGTGCGGATGCTGGACGCTTGCGCCGAGGCCAGCGAGTGGTCGCTCGACAAGGCCGACGCCTGGTGGAGTAGCCACCAGCGCGGCACCGCGCCCAAGTCGACCGGCCAGAGCACTCACACCGACGACAACGACGCGACGATGCTGTTCGAGTGAGCTACTCGGCTGGGGACGGCGGGCCGGGATCGAGCGTCGGCAAGTCCCGCGTTTGTTTCTTGAGCGTTTCGTTCTCCTTGCGGAGTGCTTCGAGTTCAGCTGCGAGCTTCTCGACATTTACTCCTATCGGGTGAGAGAGCCTCGGCATCGTTTGATCGCTTTCGAGCGAACTTGACACCAATTTTTTTCCCGTTGGCTGTACAGCTACGTCGATGCCCATATCGTCGAAGAAATGGTCGCCGTTGAACGACCGAATTTCGGCTTTGATCTTCTCCGGCGCTTCACTCAGTGGGCCTAGAATGTTGACGGAGCCATTTGAGTGTGGGACATCAATGATCCCCGAAGCATCGAGCAAGAGTGAATAAGTCTGCTGACCTGGAGGTTTCTGTGACGAGACCGTGATGTTCACCTGGTCGCCAGGTGAGAGCACCTCGGGCTTTCTACCTTTTTTGCTTCCATCCTCTTCCCAGGGCATTAGCTCGAATCCACCGTCGATTGGCGGGGCGTCGGCTGGTAGAGGAGGCAACTCTTGGGCAGCGGTAGCGGGCGGCGCCGGTGGCGAAGTGCTGCTCGACTCTTCCCCACTGGAGGCGTCTTTCGCTTCACCCATATCCCGATTCCGCTCTACCTTCACGTCGAAGCCCATCGACTTGAAAAATTCGCCATAGTAATCGGCCAGCACACTCAGCACCACTTTGGCCGCCCCGTCGGGGCCCATGCCACCGATAGGCACCTGGCCTAGATTCTCCTTGCCGAAGCCAACATTGCTGATCGCAATGAACCCTTGGTGGTTGACCGTGGTGATTACAACCCACTTCCCCTCACGAGGCCGCTGCTGAGTGATTGTCACACGGACGTTCTCGTGCGGCAGCAGCATGTCTTCGGGATCGACCGGAGCCGCTGGTTCGGCCCGTTGATATCGAGGCTTTTTCGCCGTTCGATTCGGGATAGCCTGGCCGCTCGAATCGCCTTCGGCCACCGAGCGAAGTTCTAGCAAAAGCTCCGTTGGTTGTTGGGGTAAGGTTAACTCCTTTAGCAGCCTTCCGTCGGCGGCGAACACGCCCATCGGGGGAACGCGGTCCACACGAAGTTGTTCCAAGGTCTTGATTTTCGTGTAGGGGTTGATTCTCAACGGCACATAGTGCTGATGCACATACAACTGAATGTTAGGCGAGCCGTCAATCACCTCCCGAAACCGAGCGTTCTCCTGACTGTAGGGCATGGCATTATGCACGAGAATTCTGCGCCCCATCTGCTCCGACACCTTCCTTGCTTCATCGAAATCGGACAACCACTGCAAGTGCGGCGTCGGCACGGCCGGGGTAATATGGACGCCGTACCGCGGGGTTAGCTGCGCAGGAGTTGGAGCGTTGGGATCGCGATAAACCGGGTCCGGCTGCGGCGCGTATCTCGGTTGCGAGTAGTCCGCTGCGTATCTCGGCTGCGTGTTGTTGGTTTGAGGGGGTGGAACGGCATAACTTGGTGTCGATATTCTTGTCGGCACGTTCGGCTCTTTCTTCCGCTGCTCAATCTTCCGCTTCATCTCCAGCACTTTGGCCTCGGCCAAGTAGGCGTCGGCACGCATCAGCGACGACTCACTCAACTGCTCGACGGCGGCTTCAAGCTCTTCGTCCGACACGACATCGGGGTTGCTTTTCTTCAGCGCTGTGATTCGCTCCCATCGCTTTTCGAAGACTTTGGATTTCATTTCCAGCCCTTCCATGCGTGTTTCCCAATACCGCCGCTCGAGCTCCAGCTCTTGAACGCTAGGCTGGTCGTCGCCCGACTGGTTCCAGGCGAAATTCGGTTGAACGGGCGCCGTGACGTTGATGTCTGGGACGCGAATGTCATGGTCAACATCCGGCGGATCTACTTGACGGGGGCGGGACTCAGCAGCCAACAGTGGTGGGGCGGTGGGCGTCGGAGGTTTGTCGAACATCTTAATCATCCGCCCTTGGATGCGTTTCACGGCGTCCTGGTCCCCTCGAAAGACCATGATGTCTTCGTCGGAGCCGTCGATCGTCGCAATCTCCACCTGCACGGACGGCTGCTTCGAGCCCGCGGCGGGAGCCGCAGGTTTTGGGGGGAACGTCGTGGGAGGTTCTGGCGACTCCGGTACCGAAGGCGGCTGCACATCGACATTCGTCGGCGGCTGTGGCGGACCGGTGATCTGGTCATCGGGGTCCAATCCGGCCGGCTCTAATCCGACATCATCCGATGGATTCTTCGTGACCTCGATTTCGACCTCGGTCGCCACGAGGGGATCGGTTGCCTGGCCGGCGTCGGCCGATGCGACTAGCGACACTCCGGAGGAGGGCACGCGGGACTGCTGGGGGCGATCGTCCTTCGCCGCCGCGGCGACTAATCCCATGGCAACGATGGCAGCGACCGACAGTGCGGGCTTGGCCAGGGCGGTATAGAACATCACGGACGCTCCTTGTTGTGCAAGCGAAACGGCAGTGGGCGACGCGCCACCGCCGGAAGTAACAAATCCCTTCGTAACAAACTCGCTAGCGGCCGCAGTGGTGCTCGCAGTGAGCGTTGCCTCGGCGGCCGAGGCCTTGGCCGTTTCGACCGTGGCCGCCGCAATGCCTGCGGCCACCGACAGCGCCACGCCCCGCCGGGCCAGGCGGTGGCGAAGCATCCGCTTGCCCCGCGCCAGTCGTCCTTTGATCGTGGCGGTCGTCAGATCGAGCATCTCCGCCACCCGGCTTCGCGTGTGGCCTTCCAGGTAGCACAGCACCAGTGGCTCCTGGTAGCGGGCCGGCAGCGTGCGGAGTTCTTCTACCAGCACCGTCACGGCATGCTGGCGGTGCACCATTTCCAGCGGATCGTCGTCGCCGCTGGCAAAGTCGTGGCCATTCAAGGGCTCTTCGGGACGCGACTTGTTCTTACGGGCCAGGGCCACCGAAGTGCGATGTGCCACCCGGTACAGCCAACCCGCCGCCGAGTCGCTGGCGCGGATATCGCCCGCCCGGCGGGCCAGGATCATGAACGTGGCCTGAAAGGCGTCCTCCATGTCCGCCTGGTGGTGGAGCACCTGCCGGCAGACACTCCATACCAGCGGTCCGTGGGCTTCCACCAACTGGGCGAATGCCCCCTGGTCGCCGTGGCGAGCGAACCGCAACAACATTTCGCCATCGGTGGCCGCGATTGGCCGACCGGCGGCTTTCGCCGGCATGGCGGTTGTTTCGTTATGGGCCGGGAGTGAAGACAAGGGAAACCTACGGGCCGTAGTGAGGCGAACAAGTGGTGCTTACCAGATTAGAGGGTTTTGGCTCCCGAGCGGACCGGTTTTTTCATGAATTATTTCTCGCAGGCCGACCATGCTAGCGGTTCTGGTCGATTGCCGAGCCAGGAAGCAGTCTCCACCTGGGCAGGTATCAGTACTCGTCCATCAGGATCAGTATGCGCGAGCCGCCACTGGGGAGTTCAAACACGTAACCACGCGAGACCCCGCGGATGGGACCCCGGCGATACTGGAACCAGAAGCTGGTGACCTCCGACTGGTCGTCGGAGCCCGCCACGCCGTGGCCGGTGATGTCTCCACCGTCGGACTCGATTGCTTCGCGGAGGTTCGCGAGCACTTTGGGCATCACTTTGGTCTTGGCATCGGCAAAACTCAACTCGGAAAACTCGGTGTCCGATTCGAGGTAGTACCCTCCGCCGAACACGACTCCGGACGCGTGTTGGCTGGACGTGTTCTGAAGTTCGATGCCCTGGTCGCTGCAGATCTGCGTGACGAGCGCATGGGGATCGAGCGACTGCAGCATCGCGTGCTGATCGAACGGCCTCCGCTGGACGAACAGCGCCACCACGGCCGCGATGGCCACGGTGGCCAGCAGCAATTCGCGCAGTGTGAAGCGGGGGAGCCAACCGGTGGGCTTCGGGGTGTTTTCCATATTGCCTCGACACAGAAAGAGCTGGTTTCCAGGGCCGATCGGAAAATCCATTGTGATGGTCCGTGACACAATCTGCCACGGTGGTTAGAGTAAAGATTCTGCAACAGGCCTGCCCTCCTGTCCCCTCCTGCTACCTATGTCCTCCCCGATACGCTTCATTTTGCTCGGCGGTTGTTCCGGCGCTGGCAAAAGCACCACCATCGGCCGATTGGCCCGACACTATAAATCCCAAGGCCTGCGGGTCGCGGTGATCACCAACCACTTGGCGGCCGCTACGGCGGAGGCGCCTTTGTTTGCCGGCCAGGGCCTGGCCGTCGATCAGGTGTCGGGCGCTTGCTTCTGCAGCCGGTTTGACGATCTGACGGCCGCCATCGGCAGGTTAGTCGAAGCCGATCGCCCCGATATCATCCTGGCCGAGCCGCTGGGCAGTTGTTTCGACCTGGTGGCCACGGTCATTCGCCCGCTCGAGCGGTACTATGCCGAGCAGTTCGAGGTCGCCCCGTATGGCGTACTGCTGAAGCCCAGCCAAGTCCGCGAGATTCTCGCTGGAATCTCAGGTGACGAGCAGTCGGACGACGTCGAGTGCCTGCTGGGCAAGCAACTGGAAGAGGCCGACTACCTGGTGCTCAACCGGGTGGACGAGCTTGCGCCAGCCGACGTGAAGCAGCTCGCCGAATGGATCGAACAATTCTGTCCCGGCCGTGCCCTGGTGCGGTTGTCGGCCAAGACCGGCACTGGCTTCGGCGAACTGGTCTCGCAGATCGAACGCGAGGCGCCTGCGGCGCGGCGAGAAGCGGTTGTCGATTTCGACGTCTATCCCGCCAGTGAGCCGGAGCTCGGGTGGCTCAATAGCCGTTGCCGGGTGAAGGCCGAGCGGCCTATCGATGTCGACAATCTGCTCACGGCGCTGGTCGGCAGGCTGCGGAGCCGTCTCGACCAGTTCAAAAGCGAGACTGCACAACTGAAGATCATCGGCTTTGCCGAAGGACGCATCTCGGTCGCCAGTTTGGAGGACAATCGCCGCCCGGGTGAGCGTTCGAAGCCGGCGAACGCCGCGGCCACCGACATCGAACTGATCGTCAACGCCCGGGTGGCAGTGGCTCAAGAGTTGTTGGAGCAGGAGGTTCGCACCGCAGTCGGCGCGGTAGCCGAGGAGTTCGGTGGCCGCGCGGCGTTCGGCGAAACCAGCAGCTACCACCCCGGTCGCCCCGATTCATCGCAGCGGTTGGTCGAAATGGGCTAAACGTCCGCTCTCGGTTACTTCAGTTGACCTTGCCGCCGGGCTTCCGACACGAGCACCGCCAGCGCCCACGACATCAGCCGCGCCCGTTTGGTGTCGGAGCGGCTCGTCAGGATGATCGGCACCCGCGCACCCAGCACCAGTCCAGCCGCCGCGGCGTGGCCCAGGAAGGTGAGTTGCTTGGCCACCATGTTGCCCGAATTGATGTCGGGCGCCACGAGGATGTCGGCGTCGCCCGCCACTTTCGAGGTGATGCCTTTCTGCTGCACCACTTCCCGGTTGATCGCCAGGTCGAGTGCCAGCGGGCCATCGATATGGGCGTGTTTGATCTGATGCCGGTCGGCCATCTTGCACAGGCACGCGGCGTCGACCGTCGCCTGCATGTTGGGTCGCACCTTTTCGGTAGCCGCCAGGATGGCCACCTTGGGATGCACGTCTTCGCCCGCCATCACTCTCCACAACGCAATAGCGTTACGACAGATGTCCGCCTTTTCGCTGAGCGTAGGCGAGATGTTGATCGCTGCGTCGGTGATGAGCAGCAACTTGTGATAGCTGGACACGTCCACCACGTAAACGTGGCTGACATGATGTTCGGTACGCAAACCCACCGACGGCGGCGCCAGGACGGACATCAGTTCGTCGGTCGACAAACTGCCTTTCATCATCGCGGATACACTTCCGTTGGCGGCCATCTCCGCCGCTAACCTCGCCGCCGCGTGGCTATGTTCGGTGGAGACAATCTCGAACCGGTCGATATCCACCTCCGCGGCAGAAGCCGCCTGGCGGATGCGATCGGCTGGACCAATCAACACCGGGTCGATCAGGCACTCGTTCACCGCGGCGGCCATCGCTTGAATAGCCACCGTGGAAACGGGATGAATGATCGCTGCTTTGATACGCGGTAGTTGCTCGCAGCGATCGATCAGATCGCGGAACCGATCGTGAAAGTGAAACTGCACGTCTGGCAGTTCGGGCCGTCGGCGGCGGATCTTTCGGTCGGGGGCAATAACGGTCGACGTGCCCGTAGCCACCGTTTCTCCCAGGGCATTCGTGCAGCGGCTTTCGAACAAGACGATGTGCTTCTCGGGGTGCTTTTCTTTGACCGACACTTCGACGCGAATGGTCTCGCCAGGCCGCACCGGTTTCTTGAACGCCAGCTCTTCGTTCAGATAAATCGTGCCAGGCCCCGGCAATGCCGTGCCTAGAAGCGCAGAGATCAGCGAGCCGGTCCACATGCCGTGCCCCACGACGCCCCGAAAGATGCTGTCTTCGGCGAACGACTCATCCAGGTGAGCCGGATTCACGTCGCCGGACAAGATGGCGAACAATTGGATGTCCTGCCGCGTGAGGGTGCGCGTCAAACTCGCGCTTTGCCCAATCTTCAACTCGTCGAACGTCACGTTCACGAGTTCTTTCTTGCCGTCCATTTCGTTACTCCCCAAAGTACTGGCGGCCGTCGTCTCCCTACTGATTGTTCCTCCTGGAGCTAATTTGTCGCTGTCCAGCGGGCGTTTCCGCACGCTCAGCCGTAGGCGCAGGCCCAATTGCCGCGGTAATGCGCGCCGCTCGAGTTGCGGGAACTAGAGCGGCAATTGTCGTTCCACATCGGCCCGAAGTCGGCACGGTGGCAAGGGCAAGCGTCGCCTATCGATCTGCGGCTTACCTCAAGCTTGATGGCTGCTCGATGATACACCTGGTACCGCCACGCCCGGCGGCCTCGCGACAACGCCTGCCGGCTGGTGAACCATCGTTGCCGAACTTGTCGACAGGTTGGCAGTGGCTGAGCTTTCCGGAATTGCTTTGGCAATGACCGCCGGCCCCAGTTATATTGGGCAACCTTACGAACCACCGCGGATGGACAACGAGAGTGAGGCCGAGTGATGGGGTTTGGGACGGGCTGGCGTAAGAGTAGGAAGCTCGCGGTGTATCCGCGTTTCGAGACGCTGGAGCCGCGTTGTGTGCTGGCCAGTACGCCGCTAATCACGGAGTTCATGGCGAGCAATCAGGACACGCTGCTCGATGGAGATGGAAATTCCTCCGACTGGATCGAACTTTACAATCCCACCGCCGAGTCAATTGATCTGGCTGGATGGCATCTAACCGACAACGCTTCCTCTTTGGGTAAGTGGACCTTTCCCGAGTTGCCGCAGTCCATGCTCGGTCCCGGCGAGTACCTGGTGGTGTTTGCCTCGGGGCAGGACACCGAAACTTACATCGATCCGTTGGGGTACCTGCATACCGATTTCGCGCTTGGGGCCGGGGGAGAGTATTTGGCGCTCACCGATCCAAGCGAAGCGATCGTCCACGAGTATGCACCCGAGTTCCCCAGCCAAAGCGAGGATTTTTCGTACGGCGTAGAGATGCTGGGCACCAGTTCCGCTGTGGTGGATACAGCTTCCACGTTGTCGTACCTGGTCCCCACGAACGGCGTGCTGGGGACCACGTGGACGGAAGCGGGATTCGACGATAGCACCTGGAGTACAGGCACCGCAGGTATTGGCTACGAAGACAGCCCCGGCAGTTCGGTTAACTATGCAAGCCTGCTCGATACGGTGATTCCCTCCGGCACGACCTCGCTTTACACTCGCTTCGAGTTCAATCTGTCCGACCCCAATGCGTTCGACAGTTTGGTCCTGCGGATGATGTACGACGATGGTTTTGTGGCCTATCTCAACGGCGAGTTGATCGAATCGGACTTTGCAGCAAGGTCGCCTGAGTGGAATTCGGTCGCAACCGGTCAGCGTGGCGACTCGATTGTCGCCGACGATTTCGTTGAGTTTGACGTCTCCGGCCATCTGGCGGAATTGGTGGCTGGTAACAATGTGCTGGCAATTCATAGTTTGAACGTCAGCAACAGTTCCGACATGCTCATGATCGCGGAGCTGATTGGCGAGACCAATGGTCAGGTCGGCGACCCGCTCAGGTATGGATTCTTTAATACCCCCACTCCCGGCTTCGCCAACGGCCAGGCCTTCGATGGCTTTGTAGGCGACACGCAATTTAGCCACGATCGCGGCTTCTATGCCGAGTCGTTTGACCTGCAGATTACCTCCACGACCGCCGATGCGATGATCGTCTACACCATGGACGGATCGGAGCCGCTAGTCGATGCGAACCTGAACATTGTTAATGGCGTCGAGTTCACTGGGGCGCTGAACATTGCGTCGACAACCATCGTGCGCGCAGCAGCCTTCAAGGTGGGATTCGAGCCAACCAATATCGATACCCAAACGTATCTGTTTGTCTCGGACATTGTGGATCAGTCTCCCACAGGCCAAGCGCCGGTGGGGTTTCCTAGTGGCTCGGTCAATGGCCAGCAATTCGACTATGGCATGGACCCCAATATCGTCGGCAGTCCAGTTTGGGGACCTCAACTTCCGGCTGCGCTTACCGATATTCCCACCGTCTCGCTGGTGACCGATGCGGACAACCTGTTCGACGCTTCCAGCGGCATCTATGTCAACGCGGGGAATCATGGTCGGGCGTGGGAGCGGCCAACGTCGATCGAGCTGATCCATGCGGACGGAACCGTGGGGTTTCAAACCGAGGCCGGTCTCCGCATTCGCGGTGGATTCAGCCGTGGCGACTTCAATCCCAAGCACTCGTTTCGTCTGTTCTTTCGTGGCGAGTACGGTGACGCCAAGCTGAACTTTCCAATGTTCGGCGAAATCGGAGCCGATGAGTTCGACGCCTTCGACTTGCGCACGGCACAGAACTACGCCTGGAGCAACGACACCTTCAACAACCAGAACCACAATACCTTTTTGCGGGACATCTTTGCGCGAGACATCCAGGGCGAGATGGGCCAGGCCCACACTCGGGGCGACTACTACCACCTTTACCTCAACGGCGTGTACTGGGGCTTGTACCAGACCGAGGAGCGGCCCGAAGCGGACTATGCTTCCACCTACTTTGGTGGAACCGACGAAGATTGGGATGCAGTGAAGGCGAGCGGGTCGGTGATCGAGGCTACCGACGGCGATCTTGGCGCCTGGAACACTTTGTCGAGCCTGGTAAACGCGGGGTTCGCGACGGACGCCGCTTACTACGCGATTCAGGGGCTGAATGCCGATGGCAGCGAGAATCCGTCGCTGGAGCAGCACCTCGACATCGACAACTTGATCGACTTCATGATCGGCGTGAACTTCACCGCCAATCGCGACATGCCGCTGTCGTTGGGGAATAACTCGCCGAACAACTTTTGGGCGGTCCGCCCACGCGATGGCAGTCACGGATGGCGGTGGATTGCCCACGACAACGAGCACTCGATGGGCGCCCAGGATCACAACGTCTACCACAACGGCACTGGCGACATCTCGGTGGGTACGTCGCCGGCGAATCTCAATCCGCGTTACATTCATCAGCTGCTTACCGACCATGAAGAGTACCGCGTGCGGTTCGCCGACCGGGTGCAGGAATTGTTCTTCAACGATGGTCCGCTAACCGTCGAGAACGCGCAGGCGTTGCTCGACACTCGCGCGGCACAGATGGATTTGGCGATCATTGCCGAGTCGGCCCGTTGGGGCGACCAGCACAACGAACCTCCGCGTACCAAGGATACCTGGCTGGCCGAAGTCGACTGGCTGCGTAATACCTTCCTCACGCAGAGAGGAAATGTCGTCCTGCAGCAGTTCCGCAGTCAAGGTTGGCTGCCGGACACGAATCACGACGCGCCCGCGTTCAGCCAGCACGGTGGATACCTTCCAGCCGGGCAAACGCTTGCGATAAACAACGCCGAGTCCACGGGCACCATCTACTACACGCTCGATGGCACCGACCCCCGCCTGCCCGGCGGAGCGATTCATGGCGATGCCCTCGAGTACAACGGCGAGTTCACCCTCGCGGATCACGCCACTGTCACGGCGCGATTGCTTCGCAACGGAGAATGGTCGGCCAGGATCCAAGCCGACTTCGTCTTGGCCGATGCCGCGGCTGACAGCACCAACTTGCGAGTTACCGAGTTGAACTACCATCCTGCCGAGCCAGATGACATGGAGCAAGGTCTCGGCATTGACGATGGCAACCAGTTCGAGTTCATCGAGCTGCGCAACGTCTCTGCCCAGACGATTTCGCTCAATGGTGTCGCCTTCGTTCGCGCAGTAGCAGGCAGCCAGTTGGAGGGCATGACTTTTGAGTTCGGGCTGCAATCGCTCGAACCTGGCGAGTATGTCGTTGTTGTCAACGATCTGCAGGCTTTCGAAGCCCGTTATGGCACGGGGATCAACGTCGCCGGTAGCTTCGAAGGCAATCTCTCGAATGCCGGCGAAACGCTAACGCTGGTCGATTCCCAAGGGCGAACGATCCAGTCGTTCGCTTTTCATGACGGCGACGACAACGGAGAAGAAGCCTGGCCCATCGCCCCCGATGGAGAAGGTGCCACGCTGGTCGTAGTGGATGTTCTGGGCGACTACAGCGACGGTGCAAACTGGATGGCCTCCAGCGTGATCAACGGCACGCCGGGCACGGCCGACACGCAAGCGCTGCCTGGAGACTACAACTCGGATGGAATGGTCGACGCGACCGACTATCAGGTGTGGAAGTCCTACTTTGGCCAGGTAGTGGCAATTGGTACGGGAGCCGATGGCAATTTCGATGGCATCGTCGATCTCGCCGACTACACCGTGTGGCGCAATCACCTGGGCGTTTCGCAACCGGCAACCAGCAGCATTCAAACTCCGCCGGGCGACGTCGCCAGTCCCACCGCAGAAAGCGTCGACCGGGAATCCAGCGCTTCCCTCGTCGCCAGTAGCTTGGTTGATACATCGCCCACAGAATCCAACATCCAGTCGCCAAGTCAGGAGTCGGCTGCTGCGGAATCCGCCGGCGCCGACCAGGCATTGGAGTCGTGGGGACGACCTGCCAGTCTCTGGTTTAGTCCTGTCGCCACGCTAAGACAAGACTCCGATATCGTTCTCATGGAAGCGTCCATGACTGCGAGTCGGGGTGCGACTCCGCTACCTTCAGAGCTGCTGCAACAGCGCGGGCCCTTGATCGATCGCTCGAACTCCAAGCTGGTGGAAGCCGACCGCCAGGTGCTGTCGCGCCGTGTTCGAGATCAAGCCTTTGCAGACGACAGCGGGCTTGCCGATGATTGGCTGATGCAGGGCAGATAGTCGGCCCGGTAGGCCGCACATCCTACTCGCCGCCGAGGGTGATGCGCTTCCGGGTTTCAAAGGGTCTTCCTGGTCCACCAAATCTACTTTGCGGCGACGCGCCATGCGAGTGCATTGTGCTCCTGTTTTTGCTTTAAGTTGGGGTGGTTCTACGGATCCGCGGCGTTGAATTGATTTGCGATGGCGTCGGGACCGATGAGAACGACTGGTGGGAGCTGTCTGCCTGCGACTGTCGGAGCGGGCGAGGTGTTCACCTCGCGTCATGCATCGTCATGAACATACCGTTGCCAAGCAGCTGGCACCGAGGCTCCACCGATCCAAAGCCTGATTTGAATGCGAAGGAGTCGCGCAAGCGATAGAAGGAACCATGAAGACAAGGATGTCGATGTTCTGGGCCGTTGGTATCATCTACTTGGTTGCCGCTGAGGGAGCGAACGCTGTTGAGTTGCGTCAGCCGCGGGCGATTCAGCACGAGCCTTTCGTGCCCACATCCACACCTCGTGCGAGCACCAGCAACGACCATGGTGTCCGCGATGCCTTCCAGCTTCGCGATACGGTGTCCGACGACGCAGCGGGACCGGCGGAACTCCAGAGCGAGGTCGCCGAGAAGGCCGACCCGCTTACATCGCCAACAACGGAGGCCATGGCGAAACCGCAGACGAAGCTGCTCACGCCGCTCGGCAAGCGTGTGCGAAGCGTGCTCGACGAGTACTATGTCAATCCGCTGAACACCCGGGACGACAACGCCTGGGATGTACTGCACTGGTCGATCGCTTACGGCGTGGACGCCAACGTCTCGGTGGGGCATCCGCGTGGCGACCAGGTGGCGGCCATTGGCTGGCTGTGCTGCAACTATCCGTCGGCCGGCAAGCAGATTATCGAACTCCACAACGGGCGCTGGGACTTGTCGATTGCCCCCGGGCGGCAGGGACACGATGCACAGTTCCTGGCCATGCTGGCCCAGTCGCGGGTCGCCCGCGACTACATGATCCGCGTGGCGCACCAGGAGCACACCGTAGAGGACCTGATCGAGTTTGAGAAGCGGACCTGCCGCAGCGGCCAGGAATCGACGTTCAAGCTGATTTCTCTGGCCTACTACGAGGGCACGGACGCCAAGTGGAAGAACTATCGCGGTGAACTGTGGTCGGTTGATCGCCTGCTGGCGGAAGAGCTCAAAGCGCCGATTGGGCGGTACACGTCGACCTGTGGCGGGATTCATCGGCTGTATGCCATCGACCAGGCGGTGAAGTACCGCCGTCGCGACGGACTGCCGATGACGGCACTCTATCGCCAGGCAGAACAGAAGACCAAACAATACCAGCGGCGGGCGTTCTCGCTGCAAAACGGCGATGGCAGCTTCAGTACCGCATGGCTGGACGAAGCCGAGCAACAAGGCGACGCCACGCGAAGACTGACCACCAGCGGCCACATTCTCGAATGGCTCGCGGCGTCGCTCGACGAGGACCAACTCGACGATCCCCGCTTCGAACGCGCGGTGGCCTATGTCGCTCAGTTATTGGAGCGGCGCAGCCACTACGATTGGTATCCCGGCGCGTTGGGCCACGCCTTGCATGCGCTGTCGATCTACGAGCAACGCACCGCCGGCACCGAAGCAGGCGAGCGAAGCACAAGGATCGCGCAACAAGCCCCTAGTCGTGGCTACTGAGCTACGGTTGCCGGAGGGGGCTCCCGGTTAGGGGAGTTCGTCGAACGTGCCGACGAGCACTGGACCTCCGGTGCGATGATCGCTCACCAAGGTTGGGCCGGGTAGTTCCATGCTCTTCATCTCGAACTGGGCGGGATCGATCGCTTCGTTCACCTTCTCCCATGCCACCTTCAGGTCGTAGGTGGTCGTGGTGCGGGCGTTGCGGTGTTCGATGCGGGCCGACTCGGGCACCCACACGCCCGAGACCTCTTTCCAGGTAACTTCGGAGGTTTGCCCCCACTGCTCCTGGGCCCCATCGGCCTGCGTGTGCTCCAGGTGGTACGACAACTTGATAGGCGAAAACTGCTTGGTCTCGTCGACCTGCAGGGTGGTCATGATGGTCGGGCCTTTGCTGGATATCCGCCACTGGATCTCCCACACGCCGTCGTTCTTCTCACACTTCACCACACCCTCTGGCGAGAACGACTCGAGCGCCAGTTCGAGCCGCCGAGCTTGTTCGCCTTCGACAAAAGTCGTCAGGCCGAGGGTGCGGATATCGATTGGCATCACGGGCGATTCGATCGCGAAGTCGGGGCTGCGAATGGTGAGCGCCTCAGGGCCAACGCCACTGCGGTAGAGATAGATGGAGTCGGGGCGGCGAATCAACTGAAGCCCGACCTCGAGGCCCCCATCGACCTGGACCCCGTCTTCCAGCCAGGGGATCCGCTCGCTTCGTTGGAAGTGCGACGATTTCTTCGCGTGGTCGAAAGCACATCGCATCGTTACCGGATAGCGTTCGTCTCGCTCGCCCCGCTGGATGTGGCGTTCGCCCTCGATGCGATAGATGCCGCTGGTTAGCTGAACGCGTGAGTTGGCCAGCTTTTGCAGCACCTGCTCCGCGTCGTCGACCGCTGCCAGGCAGGGACTGTAGCCAACGATGCCGATGGCCAGCAACGTCCCGGCCAGCGCCTGCGACGCCACGCCTCTCACTCGGATGCGAAACAATTTGGCCTCCCTTTCTTGGCGAACAAGGGTCTCTCTCAGGATAATCGTGCCGAGCGGCATTGCCATGCAGGCAACGCCACGGCCGGCGGTTGAAGTACCTACCCCACAGAGGCGGCCAACTTGGCTTCACTATAGCGGGTTCTTCGCGCCGAGACTAACTAGTCCTGGTCGGATCCGTTTTCTGCAGGCTTGGGAACGCTGGTCCAGATGCCGACCTCGGATCGGCCCACCAGCACATGCTGCCCCGAGGCGTTCTCTTGCAGCAGACGCTCGCGCAGCGTGTCGATGCCAACCTCTTCGGCCTTTGCCACTTTCAGCCGCTGTATCGCCGGCTGCAAGCTTTCCATGATATCGGCGACGGCCATCAGCCACTCTCGGTATTTGGCTGGCCACCCACAAAGGTTTGCAGCTGCACCGTTGGCGCGGGAAGGTCCGCACCGACGAAAGCGGGGTAAGCCTGCTCCAGAAAATTCCACGACTGTCCACTGAGCTCGGTGGTCGTCGTCAACCACTCGCACACCTGGTCGTTCAGCGTAGCGGGCGGGAAGGACCGCACGAAGGTCCAGTCAGGTTCCTGAAACACCATCAACCCACCCGGCTTCAGATGTCGGGCAAGCCCGCGCAGTATGGTCGATGGGTCGGGCTGGAATGGCAGCACGTACCGGCCCACCACTGCGTCGAACGGCTCGTCGAATGCCATCTCTGCCGGATCGCCTTCGCGAAAATCGACATGGCTCGTGCGGCGCTGCTCGGCCGCCTGGGTCGCTGTCGCCACGGCGATGGGGGACCTGTCGCAGCCCACAACCGAGCCGTTGGCACCCACTAGCTCGGCCGCCAAAAAAGCGACTTCGCCCGCGCCACTACCAACGTCGAGCACCCGCATGCCAGGCTGGATGCCCGCTTCGCGAAAGAAGTGTCGTGTCACTGGCTCGAGCAGCCTGGCCTGGACACGCAAACGATCGAGCTCGTGGCGAGAGTGTCCCAGCACATAGGCCGGATTCGATTCTCCTGACGGATCGGTCATCGGTGGTTCCTCGGCACAGTGAAGGTAAATGCCAAAGGGAATCTGTGCTGACTCGCCGTTCCCTGCGGTGAGCTTAGCGCGGTGTCGTCCCACACACAAGTTAACCTAGGAACTGTGCCAAGGGTAATTACCCTGCATCACTAGAGCGTATTCAAGCCGGTACACCAAAGATCGCAGCACTCCAGCGACTTCGTGCTGCGAGGTGGTAGTCAACGCGTGTTTGATACCGCGCGAATCTGCGACTAGCGTTTCAAGCCGATCGACTGGAGGGTTGCGTGATCAAAGCGGCCGGATCCAGATTCTGCCGCTCGCTACGAGCAGACACAATGCGGCAACAACGAGCCAGTAGGCAAGCGGGCCGGACGCCGTGGCCCCACTACGCAGATGCAGCACACAAAAGATCACCATTTCCGCGGCTATGCAAACCGCGGCGACGGGAATCAAGAACGAAAGTGGCCTATAGAAAGCAGGCAACACAAGGCACACGCTGATCACCATTTCCGCGATGCCCATGGCCAACCACACGCCACTTGGAATCGCTTTCAAAGACGGCATTGTTTGTTCGGCGGAATGAGAAAACTTCCACACTGCGCCCATGGCGGTGTGCAGCGCAAGCAGGATTTGCAGGACCCACAGCAGCATATTCATGGCGTATCTCTTTTGGGAGAGAGTTTACGAGATCTGAGTGAGTAGCTCGACCAGCCGACCGCCCATCAGATTCCAGCCGTATCGCGCGCCGGCGAAGTTCTTCTTCTGTTCTGGTTTGAAGCCCGAGTGCACCAACTGCAGTCGCGTGCCACTGTCCGTAGGCGAGAGCGTAAACGTGACGACGGTTTCCATGTCGCCAACTACCCAGGTGAAGGTCATCTTGCGAGATTCTTGAATTTCAAGGAGTTCACAGTCCACAGTGCCGTCCCAGCCAGGTTGCGGCGGCGCTTGAAACTTGAACGTTGCACCGGGATCAAGTTGAAGGTCGCATACCGGCAGCAGCCACTGTTTAAGCAGTTCTGGCTGTGTAAGTGCGCGCCACACTTTCTCGGGCGGATGCGATAGCTCGACTTCCAGCGAGATGGTGTGGGACTGGGATGGTGGGGTGTTGTCGCCGAAGGCCATTATTCTTCGTCCATTTCGTCCAGCAGTTGCTTGAGTCTGTCGACGCGTTGCTTCCAGAACGCTTCGTATCGCGATATCCAATCCCACACGGGGCCCAGCTGGTCGGGCACAAAGTGGTAGCGTCGTTCGCGGCCGTGCCGTTGTTCGGATACGAGTCCCGCATCGAGCAATATTCGCAAGTGCTGCGAAACCGCCGGCCGACTCATCTCGAAGTGGGCGGCCACGGCGCTAACCGAGCGATCGCCTCCGGACAGGAGGTCAAGCATATCGCGGCGCGCAGGGTGACTGATTGCACGAAACACATCGGCATCAGGGGTGGCGGTAGTAACCATGCCAATAAAATACGTAAGCAAAGCCTTACGCGTCAAGGGGGAAGAGACCTTTTTTGTTTTGCAAGCCAAAGAAATGTTGTCCGCAGCACCGGCGAAGCTTGCGGGTGCGTCTTAGCAGTCTTCCTGGTCCTCGCTAGTCGTGCCGCCTAGAATGAGCGTTTCTCTGCTAGTCGATGGCATGCGGGAGTGGTTAGCTCACGTCCGTTTTGTCTGCCAGCGAAACCATTTGCCCTGAATCTTAAGCCGATGTGTACCCGTACTTTTTGGAACAACAACCGTCTGGCGCCTGTTGTCGGGCGGACGATGGACTGGCCCGAGTCGACACAGCCGGTGCTGGTGGTGTTTCCCAGCGGTATCCAACGAGACGGGGCGAAGGTTGCTACGCAGACCGTGGTGTCCGAGAACCCAGCCCAATGGACCTCGAAGTACGGAAGCCTTGTCACCACGGCCTATGGCCTGGCCACAGTGGATGGAGTGAACGAAAAAGGGTTGGCCATTCATTTGCTGTATTTGACAGCCACCGACTTTGGTCCGCGCGACAAATCGAAGCAGGGAGTGCAGGCGGGAATGTGGGGCCAGTACCTGCTGGACAACGCCGCGAGTGTGGCCGAAGCCCTCGAGTTAATGAAAGACTTGCAGCCGGTTATGGTCGAGTTGGAAGGGAAGCAAGCCACCGTGCATCTGGCGATGGAGGACGTTTCAGGGGACTCGGCGATTATCGAGTACGTGGGTGGCAAACCGGTGGTGCACCAGGGTCCGGAATACCGCGTGATGACCAACGACCCCATTTACGACGAGCAACTGGCCAACCTGGCCAGCTACGACTTTACCAACGCCACCCGGCAGACCCCGCTGCCGGGCAATGTCGATCCGCAGCACCGCTTTGTGCGGGCGGCGTACTACATGCAAATGCTGCCGGAGCCGGCCTCCGAGCGCGAGGCCATCGCCTCCATTCTGGCAATTGCGCGCAATGTGTCCGTCCCGTTCGGAGCCCCCAACCGTCTACCGGGTACGCTCTACAACACCGAGTACCGGACCGCGATTGATCTGAAGAACCTGCGCTACTTCTTCGAGCTGACAACGGCCCCAAACGTGATCTGGGTGAGCCTGGAGCAATTCGATCTGACACCGGGCGCAGCAGTGCGGATGCTGCCGCCGGACGACATTCATCTGGTGGGCAACGTGACCACGAAGTTCGAAGCGGTGGAGCACGCTCCGTTTTAGCGGCGAGTGCCAGCATTTCACCTATCCGCAGGGGATAGTGGTGCAAATTCTCTTGACGCGATGGCTCGGCGGCCGTATCCTCCAAATAAGTGGACGGACGCGTCCGTTTCATCCGATGGAGCATTCTATGAAACCCAAAGAAGCACCCAAATTCACCGAAAAACAAGCCGAAATTCTTGAGACCGCCTATCAGGTGTTCGCCAAGGAGGGCTTTCGGAATACCGACGTCCAGGTGATTGCCGACCTGGCTGGCGTCGGCAAAGGGACCGTCTATCGGCACTTTGGCAACAAGGAAGAGCTCTTCCTGGCCACGGCCAAATACTGCCTCACCAAGGCGGGGCAGTACATCGAACAGCAAGTGCTGCAAGAGGACGATCTGGAAACCCTGCGCGACCACGTGGGGGCCCTGGAAATCCTCCGCCGCGCGGCGGTGGCCTACGCCAAGTACTACCAGAACAATCCCCTGACGATCGAGATCCTAATCCAAGAACGGGCGGAGTTTCGCGAGTCGGTCTTTCCAACCCACTTGATGTGGCGTGCCGAGGCGCGGGAAAGGATGGACGAACTTTTCAAGGACGCCATCGATAAAAAACTATTTCGAAACGTCGATCCCAAGCGGGCTACCGATGCCTTTGCCGACTTGCTGTATGGAAGTGTGGTGAATGGTTGTCTGGGAGGTGGCAAGTCGCAGCTAGTCGTTCGAGTTGAGAACGCCGTTGATATTTTTCTCCATGGTCTGGTTCGGCACGATGCCCCATCCAGCGAGTGAGAGAGGAGAGAGAGGAACAGACAGATGTCATTTCAGGTGAAATCCTCCACGTACCCATGGATGTGGTTGGGGGTCTCGCTGGTTGTGCTTGCGACCGGCTGCAATCAACAACAGACCAAACTGCCGGAAGCGGATAGCTACGCCAAACGCGAGCGCCACATCGAAGTGCAGGTGGTGCCGGCCTCGCGACAAAAGCTGGCCGTGGAGCAGGAGTTCACCGGCGATTTGCTGCCGCGTCGGGTAACGCGCATCGTGGCCGAAGTCAGTGGGGTGATAACGCACATCCCCGAGATCGGCAAAAAGATCAACGTCACGGTGGGTGGCAAGAGTTACTCCGAGCGACTTGGTCTGACCTATGGTCAACATGTCAAAAAAGGCGACTTGTTGTTGCAGATCGATTCACGGGACTACGAAATCGCTCTGCAAATTGCCAAGGCCAAGCTGGCCAAAGCACAGGCCGATCTGGAGAAGCTGCTCTCGTGGGAGCGGGACGAAGAAATCAGCCGCCTGGTTGCCATGCAGACCGAAGCGGTCGCCCGGCTGGAGCAAGCCAAACGCAATCGCAACCGCTTGGAAAAGCTGCTGCCGAATCACGCCATCAGCGAATCGGAGTTTGAAGAATCCGAGACCGAAGTGACCGCGGCGGCCGCCGCGGTGGATAGCGCAACCGCGATTGTCGAGCAGGCAAAGGCAGGACCCACATCGGAAGAAATCGCGGTGCAACGGGCCCTCGTCGATCAGGCTCAGGCAGAAATCAAACAGAAGGAGATCGAGCTTTCCAAGGCTACGATCCTCGCGCCCTACGACGGTGTCGTCACAGCCATCAACGTGGAAGTGGGTGAACGGGTAGCGCCGGGTGGCGACTCGTTGATCGAGTTGATGGACCTGCGCTACTTGATCGCAGAAATCAATATTCCCGAAGCCTACGTCGGAGCGGTCCAGGTCGAAGACCTGGCGCACGTGCTGGCGGCCGGCGCCACCGAAGCGGTGCCAGGTGTGGTGGTGGCGGTGAATGAAATGGTCGACCCCGCCACGCGAACCTTCCGCACACGGGTCGCCATCGACAACATCCGGGCCAAGTTCAAGGCCGGGCAGTTCGCCAAGGTACGCATTCCCCTGCAATCCACCGCGGCCGACTCGTTGGTGGTGCCCGCCCGCTCGATGGTGTTCATCGATGGCCAGCCGCACGTCTATGTCGTCGAGCAGGGCAGGGCGACCGCCCGCCGAGTGGAACCCGGGCTCGCCACGGAGGAAGCGGTGGAAATCACCAGCGGCCTCTCACCTGGTGACCAGGTTGTGACGGACGATCCCAACCTGCTTTCTAGCGGCGTGCAGGTGGCTGTGCGATCTGCCGAAGGTTCGCTGACGCTGACTTCCGCGCAGCAGTAATCCGCCCACAGTGCCCGTGTGAAGTCTCTTGCTCGCCATCTTCGATTAATGGATGACGGACGCGTCCGTTCTCGCTGATAAGCAAACTGAGTAATCGCTATGAAACTCTCCGAAACCGCAGTACGCCGACCTGTTCTGACGCTCATGGCGTTCTCGGCCCTCATCGTGTTCGGCTTTGTCGCCTACCGCTCGCTGGGCATGGCCCTGTATCCCGACGTCGACATGCCGATGGTTACGGTGACCGTTGCCTACGAAGGGGCCGCGCCCAAAACCGTGGAGACCGAGGTGACCGAGGAGGTCGAAGAGGCGCTGGCTACCATTAGCGGCATCAAATCCATGCGGAGCGAAACCAGCGAAGGCCTCTCGCAGGTCTTCCTGGAATTCGAACTCGAGCGAGACGTCGACATCGCCGCCCAGGACGTGCGCGACAAGATGTCTGGAATTCAACACGAGCTGCCCGACGATTCCGAAGCGCCCGTCATCGAAAAGTTCGATCCCGACTCAGTGCCCATCATGGGCATCATCCTGGCGGGCAACTCGTCGATTCGCCAGATCTCACAACTGGCCGAGGACGTCGTAAAGCCGGCCATCGAAGGCATCAACGGCGTGGGTGGTGTGCAACTGGCCGGCGATCGCGAACGCGAGATTCGCATCTGGTTGCGAGTCGACGACCTGGAGGCCCACAACCTCTCCGCGCAAGACGTGGTCGACACGCTTCGCACGGGTAACATCGAACTCCCCGGCGGCCGCCTCGAGGCGGGCAAGCAGGAGCTGGTCGTCAAAACCAAGGGACGCATCGGCTCGGTGGGCGACTTTCGCCGCATGGTGGTCGCCCGCCGCAACGGACGGCCCATTCGACTCGAGAACGTGGCCTACGTGGAAGATGGTCTCGAAGATCGGCACAGCCTGGCCCGCCTGAACGGGCAGCCGGCCGTTTCGCTTGCGGTGCGACAGCAGTCGGGCTCCAACATGGTGGCGGTTGCACGCGAAGTGAAGTCGGCCCTCGACCACATTCGCGAGACGCTGCCCGCAGGTTACGAACTGCTGGTTGTGCAGGACAATTCGGAGTACGTCGAACGAAGCGTGGACGAAGCCCAGGGCGAGTTGGTTCGCGGGGCGGGGCTGGCCGTGCTGGTGATTCTGCTGTTCCTGCGGAGCGTCCGCGGTTCGTTGGTGGCTGCGGTAACGATTCCGGCCACGATTATCTCGACCTACGTCTTCATGCTGGCGATGGGCTTTACCATCAATACGCTCACGCTGCTCGCCCTGACCATCTCGGTGGGCATGATCATCGACGACTCGATTGTGGTGCTGGAGAACACCTGGCGCCACATGCAGGAGGGCAAGTCGCGGCTCCAGGCGGCCATCGCCGCCATGGACGAGATTGGCTTCGCCGTGATTGCCACGTCGCTGTCGATTGCTGCAGTGTTTGTGCCGGTGGCCTTCATGGAAGGAATCATCGGCCAGTTCTTCTATGAGTTCGGTATGACCGTGACGTTCGCCGTGGTGATCTCCACGCTGATCGCGTTGTTCCTCTCGCCGATGCTCTGTGCGCAGATTCTAAAAATCGGTAACACCAACGGCCGCCTCTATCAGGCATCCGAACGGATCCTCACCGGCATCGAATCGACTTACGCCTGGATGCTTGGAGTCGCGCTGCGTTTTCGCTGGCTGGTGGTGCTGGTGGCGGGCGGTGTGTTCGTCGCCAGCTTGATGCTGCTGCCAATGATCGGCAAGGAGTTTACGCCCGAGGCCGACGAAGGACAGTTCCAGGTGCAAATCGAAGCGCCGACCGGTTCGTCCATCGAGCAGACCTCGCTGTTGGCCAGCAAGATTGAAGACATCATCGCTACGGTGCCGGCAGTGCAGGACATTTACACCACGGTTGGCGGCCAGTACGAAGGGCAAACCAGCGTGGCCCAGGTGATGGTGAAAATGGTCGACCGCAAGCAGCGGACCATTTCGCAGTTCGAAGCGATGCGACTTACCCGCGAGCTTATCGCTCCCTACTCGCACCTGAGGATTACGGTCGACCCCATTGCCCGGTTGGGCGGCGGCGGCATGCGTTCGGCGGCAGTGCAGTACAACCTGCGGGGCGACAACCTGGACGAGCTCAACGAGATTGCCGACCAGGTGATGACACAGATGAAAGACAGCCCGGGTTTTGTCGACGTCAACAAGACCAGCCAGACCGGCAAGCCGGAACTCTCGATCGATATCGACCGCGATCGCGCGTCTGACCTGGGTGTGAAGGTCGAAGACCTGGGCAAGGCCATCAATCAACTTGTCGGCGGCCAGGCGGTTTCGCAGTTCGAGACCGCGGGCGAGAACATCGATGTTCGCGTCCGGCTGGTGGGGGGCGATCGCCAGCACGCCGCGGCGGTGGAGCGTCTGCCCATTCGCGCCGGCAATGGCGACCTGTCCGAGTTGAAGGAGATTGCGGAGGTCAAAAACACATTCGGGCCGGTGACCATCGAACGGCAGAACCGTCGCCGCCAGGTCACGGTGCTCGCCAACCTGGTCGATGGCAAGCCGTTGGGAGAAGCCGTCGCCGATGTTGAGTCGATGGCCGCCGGCATTGGCCTGCCTGCGGGCGTCACGGGCGTCTTTACCGGCAAAGCCGAGATGATGGCCGAGTCGTTCGCCAGCATCATCTTCGCGCTCGGCCTGGCGGTGCTGCTGACGTACATGGTGCTGGCCGCCCAGTTCGAGAGCTTCCTGCATCCGCTGACCATTATGTTCAGTCTGCCACTCTCGATTGGCGGGGCGTTGGGCGGTCTCGCGCTTACCGGGCGGACGCTCAACATCTTCAGCATGATTGGCATGGTGATGCTGCTAGGCCTGGTGACGAAGAACGCAATTCTGCTGGTCGATTACACCAACCTGCTACGCCGCGGCGGTATGGATCGCGACGAAGCGCTCAAGAAGGCAGGCCCCGTGCGGTTGCGTCCAATTTTGATGACCGCCATGTCGACGATTGCAGGCATGATCCCCATCGCCATCGGCCTGGGCGAGGGTGCTGAGACTCGCGCGCCGATGGGGGCCTGCGTCGTCGGCGGCATGATCACCTCTACGCTGCTGACGCTGATCGTCATTCCGGTGGTGTATAGCCTGGCCGATGGCTTCGCAGAGAAAGTCAAAAGCCTGTTGTTCGCTCAAGCCAAACAGGCGGAGCCCACGCCCGAACTTCCCCCGGAACCGGAGACCGTTATCGAAGAAGTCGAGCCGACGGTGGTGCTGAAGCGGGTTCCACGCCCCGCGGGGCATGGAGTGCAGGCCTCGAACTTCACGCCGGCGCCGAACCCGGCGACGTAGGGCGGTTGTTCCATCCGACCGTCGCTTCGATTTCCTCAGCATGATATTGCGAGAACGGCCACAGCCCAGCACCGCTTCTACGCTTACAGCCCTGTCATCTGCTCCAGCTTCTCGGGATACCGGTTGCCGAGCACCTGCACTTCGGTCGTAGCGTTGTCGATCTCCTGCATGTCTTCGGCCGTCAATTCGATGTCGACGGCACCGAGATTTTCTTCCAGGCGATGCAGTTTTGTTGTGCCGGGAATCGGTACGATCCACGACTGCTTGGCCAGCAACCAGGCGAGTGCGATTTGAGCGACCGTGGCCTCCTTTTTCTTGGCGATGCTTTCGAGCAACTTGATCAAAGCTTGATTGGCCTTGAGCGCCTCGGAGGTGAAGCGGGGCAGCGAGTTGCGGAAGTCGTTGCTTTCGAACGTGGTGCCGGCGTCCATCTTGCCTGTCAGAAAGCCCTTGCCTAGCGGACTGTAAGTCACGAAGCCAATGCCGAGGTCCTCGAGCGTTGGAATCACGGCCTCCTCCGGCTTGCGGGTCCACAGCGAGTACTCGCTCTGCAGTGCCGCAACTGGCTGCACGGCATGGGCGCGACGAATGGTCTGCACTCCGGCCTCCGATAGGCCAAAGTGTCTGACCTTGCCTTCGCCGATCAGTTCCTTCACCGCGCCGGCCACATCCTCGATGGGCACCGCTGGATCAACGCGGTGTTGATACAGTAAGTCTATCGTGTCGACCTGCAAGCGCTTGAGCGAGCCATCGACCGCCTGTCGGATGTGCTTGGGATGGCTGTTGACCTTGGGCGTGCCGGTCATGCCGCGCGGGTCCGCATCGGGGCGAATGTCGAACCCAAACTTGGTGGCGATCACCACCGAGTCGCGGACATCCTTCAACGCCTCGCCGACGAGTTCCTCGTTGATCAGCGGGCCATACACTTCGGCCGTATCGAAGAACGTCACTCCCCGCTCCACCGCGGCGTGCAGCAGGTTGGTCATCTCCTGCTTGTCTTTGGGGGGGCCGTAGGAGAAGCTCATTCCCATGCAGCCCAACCCAAGGGCGGAAACTTCCAGCCCGCTTGTCCCCAGTTTTCGCTTTTGCATCTTCTCTCTCCTGCATGTTCGTAGGCGTCAGCTTTCGCCAGTCAGATAGAACTCTTCGGACACGTGTTCCATCCACTCCACTGCCGAACCGTCGAGTTTTTCCTGAAACGCAATATGAGTCATGGCCGTGGTGGATGTGGCGCCGTGCCAGTGTTTCTCGCCTGGTGGAATCCAGACGACGTCGCCCGGCCGGACGGTTTCCTTGGGTCCTCCGTCGCGCTGGACCCAGCCGCTGCCTTCGGTGATTACCAGCGTCTGGCCCAACGGATGGGTGTGCCATGCCGTGCGCGCGCCGGGCTCAAAGGTCACGTTCACCGCCATCACTCGCGCGGGGGCGGGGGGTTCAACCAAGGGATCGATTCGCACGGTGCCGACAAACCACTCTCCAAACTCCTCCAGTGGTGGGCGTGAACCTCTGCGGAATACATTCATGGGTTTTTTCTCCTCATTGAGTGACGGGGCTATTCCAATTTGAGCGACGCCATATTGATGACGAAGCGGTATTTTACGTCCGACTTCTCCAGCCGCTCGTAGGCTTCGTTCACTTGCTGGATCGAGATCAACTCAATCTCGGAAGTAATGCTGTGCTTGCTGTAGAAGTCGAGCATCTCCTGCGTCTCGGCGATGCCGCCAATGATCGAACCTGACAGGTTGCGACGACCGAACAGTAGTCCGAGCGTGGCAACGGGAGTCGGCTCTCCCGACGCTCCGACGAGTGTGAGCATACCGTCCGCACCAAGTTGGTTGATGTACGCGTTGAGGTCATGCTGGGCGGAGACCGTTTCGAGGTAGATGTCGAACGTGCCGCCGTGTTTTTGCATCTCTACTTCGTTGCGGGAGACAATCACTTCGTCGGCGCCCAGTCGCACGGCGTCCTCCTTCTTGGCTTCCGAGCGGGTGAACACTACCGTAGACGGTGGGCATAGCGTTCTGCCACTCGTTACGCACCTGGTGTAAGTCGGAATGGCAGATGCCACAGTACAGGATCTCGATCTCGACGTCTCGGTTGGTCGGTTCGCGGCGGGCGATAGTATCCGCGGCCAGGGGCGCGCTGGCGCTGGCTGCCGAGTAGGCTTTGGCGTTGGGCATGATAGCTGTTCCGTTGAAGGTAGTCGTGGGCGGATGGACTCCCTAGGTCGCGGGCGGAATTGGACAAAAGTCCAAGTGACGCTCGCGGTTGGCTTCGGAAATCTCTTGTCGTGCCGGATTCTACGCGGTGCGGGGCTCTCGGTAGTATGACGATCCTGCGCGATGCTTGTATAATTCTCCAAACCTCGGGTTTTCGACGCGTCACGCGGGAAAGACAGGTCTATCATCGAGAACATGAGCACCGACACGAGCCAACGACAAGCAGTTCGCCTGGAAAGCGATCAGCTGGAACTTGCCGAACGCATCGCGCGGTTGCAGCCGGACGAAAGAAGTCGCGAGGTCCGGCCAGGTCTGTTTTTCAATCGAGCCAACTCGCCCGGTGATCGCGTGCATGGCATGGCCGAGCCTTCGCTGTGTGTCATTGCGCAGGGCGGCAAACAGGTGCTGCTGGGCGAGGAGCAATTTCGCTACGATGCCGCCCATTACCTGATCACTACCATGCAGGTGCCGCTGGTGGGCCAGGTGGTGGAAGCGACACCGGAGGAGCCCTACTTGAGTTTCCGGTCGGTGCTGGATCCCGCGGTCGTCACCTCGGTGATGGTCGAGTCGGGGCACGTCCAGCCGGGCAGCGACGCCAGCATGAAGGCGGTCGACGTCAGCCCGCTTGATGCAGGGCTGCTCGATGCGGCGGTACGACTAGTGCGGCTGATCGACACGCCGGATGAATACCCAGTTCTGGGGCCACTGGTCATGCGCGAGATCGTCTTTCGCCTGCTAACCGGTGCGCAAGCCGCGCGGCTCCGCCACCTGGCGACATTCGGCGGGCAAGGACATCGGATGGCCCGCGCCGTGGACTTGATACGCGAGAACTTCGATCGACCGCTGCGAGTGGAAGACGTGGCCCGCGAGGTGGCGATGAGCGTCTCTGGGTTTCACTCGCACTTCAAAGCCGCCACGGCCATGAGCCCGCTGCAATTCCAAAAGCAACTGCGCCTGCAGGAAGCCCGCCGGTTAATGCTGAATGAAGACTTCGACGCCGCGCAGGCAGGCTTCCGCGTGGGCTACGAAGACGCCTCGCAGTTCAGCCGCGAATACAAGCGGCATTTCGGCAACCCACCGAAACGCGACGTCGAACAACTCCGCGAGATGACAGCCAATAGGGCAGGGTAGCCGGAGTCGGCTATCCAGCTCGCGTCACTCGACAAGCACGGGGGACGTATAGGCTCCCTCGATGACAACATCTCCCCAACCCAGGGTGCCTTTGGGGCGCAGCTTGCCGTTCATCCAGTGCGATTTTTCGAGCACGACACTTGTATTGGTAGATCCACTCCATACCGAATCGATGACCGTCACGACCCCCCAGCCAATCACATGGAAGTCGACGTGGCTGCCGTTCGGATTGGCCAGTTGGTCGTAGATGGGGATCAACTTCTTGCTACCGTGAACCAATTGCACTGATTGCTTCAAACCGGAGGAGAGGCCCGTGTCGCCCTGCATCCAGGCGGGTTCTGCGCTATCGAGGTACTCGGTGTTCGAGGTGCGGCCGTCCGCTACAAGTGCGTCCAGGTCGGCCTGGCGGAGACCATTGAGGATCTGGTCGTTCAGATCGGACGAACTATTGCCCGTATAACCCACGTCGACGGTGCCCCAGTTGCCCGGCACCTCTGCCCCTGACTCGTCTGCGATTTTCCCGTTGCCGTAAGCGGTCCATAGGTCGCCGGGGCTCAAGCTGTCCCACAGTTCCTTCGGCGTTGCGAAAGGCAGGATTTCGGCCCCCGGCGCCATGCCTTGTGCCTTTTGCAGCACAGCAGTACCGGTCGCATAGATCGCCGCCTCGTCATGGCCGAACACTCGTGCAAAGAACAGTGGCGCTTGTGGGTTAAGGGCCCCGTCTCGCCGCAACGTAACGCGGACAGTGTCAAAAGTCCCGGTGTTCAGCAGCTGGAGCCCCGTGTAGATGGTGTCCGGGTCGTAGCGTCCGATCTGGATGTCATCCAGAGCGACCTGAAACCCTTCTTCACCCAAGTTGTTGCGGACGTAGTTAATCACCGTCTGTTTGGCGGCTGCCACATCCTGAGTGCCATCGGCCTGGCGGATCAGGTCCTGGACCCCCGCCAACGCGGAAGCGTCCGCGGCTTTCTGCAGATCGGTTTGCAGCTTCAGCAAATAGCCATGATCAATGGCGTAAGCGACCATGCCGACCAGCGCAGCCATCAATAGGGCTGACAGAACTACGATCGCCCCGCGCCGTTCATTTCTTATGTTGCGTCGCATCTTACGTCTCCACTATTCTTCGGGAAACAACTAAACCACGGTGCGATTTCCTCTACGCCCGAACTACTCTCTACGCATTACGGTTTTGGATACAACTTGCTTACCGTTGATTCCTGGAAAGCCGTGCACCCACCGCAGGTCGTCGTAAGACACGGATACCGTCACATTGACTTCACCTCCGGTGCCTACGGTTGTCAGTTTGCCCTCCGAGATGGTTCCCCCGTTCGCTTTGGTGACGGAGACTTGGGTCATAGCCGCGATTGTCGTGTCGGGCTTACCGGGAAACGCCTCTTGGAGATAATCTCGCACGGCTGCTTCTACTTGCGACACAAGGGCCGTATCGTACCTCGCTGCGACTCGCGCGCCCTCGCGAGAGGCGTCGCTCACTGTCTGTTGCACATTAGCGTATTGACCGAGGTCGATCGCCCCCAGCACGAGGAGCGTCAGTAGCGGCGCTACGATCGCGCACTCCACTGCAGCAGCACCCTTTCGATGAGCTGCGCGGGTTTGCTTTTTCGATGCGTGGTAACTGTTTTGCACAGGATTACCTCATTCGCGATGTACACATTGGACAGCACTGATCGTGGGCCGAAAATTCATGAAGTCTAGCGGCAACCAGGTCATGTCTTGGAAGTCGACTTCGATGGATACGGTAAGTTCGGTTCCGGTCTCGCACGTTGCCAAACTGGAAGGCACCGTGACCCGCACCTTATCAGGATTGTTGGCATGGCGCGTGACCGCCGCCAGGTAGTCGCGCGTCGCAGCGTCGACCTTGTCGCTCGAGAGCGTTGTCGCCAGCGAGGCGGTGCGACATCCCTCCCGGGCCGCGTTCGTGAGCGCCTGCTTCATATTCAATGCTCGCGACGCTTCGATAAGACCGAAGATGAGTAGAAAGAAGACCGGCGCGACAAAGGCAAACTCAATCGCGGCGACCCCGGATCTTTCAGTAGCTTTCTGTGTTCTTCGAGGCATTGACGATTCTCCCGATAGAAAAGAGGCGGCCGCTGTGTGAGAATCCGTTTCGCGCACAGTGGCGGCTAATAAAACATAGGTTGGTCATGATTGTGCGGAGCAGGATTTTTGGGGAAAATACCGATTGGACCAGTAGGCCTCCGGACAAACTGTAAATCCGGTACCAACGGAATCGAAGTGCAGGAGGACGTGTTGCATCCCCGCAGAGGTGTTGTGCGAGGAGGGAGTCGGCAGAAACGCTGCCTGCGACGTGAAACGCCCATGCGGTTCGCACTTTGGTACTAGATCGCAGGCTGGAGCGGAGGATCTGGCTTGCAACATAGGACACAGCCAAGGCGGATTGCCGCCACGTTTCCATGACCGCCATCTTGTTGTCATGGGACGTTCGGCATCGGTCATTCCATCCCAGCCGTCTTCGCCGCCGGAACGCTCTGAGCAGACGCCAGCTCCATGGCGCGATCGAGCTGCGTGCGTAGTTCGTGCATCTGGTCGGAGCTGAGCTGTTGGCCAGTGAGGCTGGCCAGATGCAACGCGATGACCACCGCGGCAGCCACGGGAACTGCCACGAGTGCCCAAGGGTAGCCGCCCAACAGCCATTGGACGTAGGCATAGATGCCGGCCATGAAGATGACGAACACCGCGGCAAAGTAGGTGACCATGACGCCGGTCCAGATCTCTGGGCGGGGCGAAAAGCGGCAGTACAGTTCCGTGCCGCCCTGCTCGAGCTCGGTGAGATGCACCGACAAGTGGGGCGACCATAGCCGCTGCTGCTGTTTGGGCACCTTGAAGTCGAGGCACGGCCCGGCCGACTCGGCATGCCCGCCGAACTCGGCCGAGCGAATCGCGCGACGCAGCTTCGCCAATGTGGGGTCCAACGGTTCGTCCGTATAGAGGACGAACGTGGGTTGCATTTCGAGCGTCGTCATATCGCGGCCGAGTGGGAAGAGAAGCAGGCAGACGAGGTGGCACAATTGTGCCGCACGATGCAGAGAGGGTAAACACTCTTTTGCCAGGGAAACTCCAGGCAGCCGATGCGCGTTCAATGGCCTGCCGCCGCGGTGGCATTGCCCGGGCCAATAGCGGACGAATTGGGGATTTTGCAGGCATCACCGGCCCGCGATGGTCAGGGGACACGCCTGCGGGGTGGGTAGTGCCGGTGGTGTCGATGGTGCGGAATGCCCGTTGGTTGCCCAAAAACTAGGCGTCCATCGCGGCCAGAGCGTTGACGCTTGGACGTAACCCGTTTAGCATAAACAGGTTGCTCCGCTAGTGTTACATTCCTTTCGAGTGCCCATAATTCGTCTCTTCGCCATGTCGGACAAACCTTGGGGCGGTGCTTTCGAGCAACCGACCGACCAATTGCTGGAACAGTTCAGCGAGAGCGTCAGCTTCGATCGCCGACTGTACGCGCAGGATGTGCGCGGTTCGGTGGCACATGCACGCATGCTCGCAGCCGTCGGAGTGCTCACCGATACCGAACGCGATCAGATAGTGGATGGACTGGTCAAGATTGGCGAGGAGATCGCTGCCGGCACGTTCGAATTCAAAACGTCGCTCGAAGACGTTCACATGAACATCGAGCGGGCGCTCACCGAGCGGATCGGCGACGTGGGCCGCAAGCTCCACACCGGACGTAGCCGCAACGACCAGGTGTCGACCGACTTTCGACTGTGGATTCGTGACTCGATCGACCGCGTCGACGGCCTGCTCAAGAATTTGCAGCGGGCGTTCGTGCATCGCACCACGCTCGACGAGGGGGCGATCGTGCCCGGTTACACCCACCTGCAGCGGGCCCAACCGGTGCTGGCTGCCCACTACTGGCTGGCGTACTGCGAGAAGCTCCAGCGCGATCGCCAGCGGCTGGCCGACTGCCGCGGGCGTGTGAACCAATTGCCGCTCGGCACGGCGGCCCTGGCGGGCACTACGATTCCGATTGACCGGCAGATGGTGGCTGACGAGTTGGGCTTTGAGGGCATCGTGGCCAACAGCCTCGACTCATCGAGCGACCGCGACTTTGCCCTGGAGTTCGCCTACGTGCTGACGCAGATTGCCTTGCACCTGTCGAGCTGGGCCGAGGAGTGGATTCTGTGGTGCACCACCGAGTTCAATTTCCTGAAGCTGCCCGACGCTTTTTGCACCGGCTCGTCGATCATGCCGCAGAAAAAGAATCCTGACGGACTGGAGTTGGTGCGGGGCAAGTCGGCTCGCGTGGTGGGCAATCTGCAGTCGCTCATCACGCTGACCAAGGGCTTGCCACTGGCGTACAACCGCGACCTGCAAGAGGACAAGGAGCGGGTGTTCGACTCGGCCGACACCGTCGAGGCATGCCTGGAACTGGCCGCGCCGATGGTAGCCGGTGCTCAGCTTAAGCGAGAGTCGATCGCCGCGGGCATCGATCGTGGTTACCTCGACGCCACGACCCTGATGGAATATCTGATTGCCGCCGGCGTACCGCAACGCACCGCGCACGAGTTGATCGGCAAGCTGGTCGGTACGGCAATGAAGGCCGATTGCCGCCTGGCTGATCTGCCGCTGAAAGACTTCCAGGCGGCGCACGAATCGCTCGACGAGAGCGTTTACGACGTGCTCGGAGTCGAGCGTGCGGTTGAGGCATTCAAGAGTTTCGGTTCCACCAATCCCGATCGGGTGGCCGAGCAAGTTGCAACGTGGCACGAGAAACTCAAATAACAAGGCCGCGACCGTAGGTCGCGGATACCAACAGCGCGGTCCTTGGTCGCGGACTTGTAGGTGAGCAGCATGAGCAAGCAACGATTGAGCGAAAACCAACACGCGGCAAGCCGCTGGCGGCAACGTCCACGGTGGTATTCTGGCTGGGTGCTGGCCCTTGCCCTATGCGCGTTGGGTGCCGGGCCCGTATTGGCGCAAGATACGCCCGCCGATGATGAAACGCCGGTAGTCCAGGAGCCGAAGTTTCCCGGCGACGCCGATTACGAACCCGTGGCCCCCTCGCCTACGGCACTGGCCGACCCGGCAGTCCGCGCGGTGTTGAACAAGCCACGCACGACGGCTGCCGATCACCTGCGGGCGACCAATCTGCTGCTGCAACTGGGCGAAGGGGAACTGGCCGCCGGCGAGTTCCATCGCTTGCTGGCCACCAACCCCGACGACGCCACGAAGGTGGCCCTCGTGCAGCAATTCGGCCCGGCCGTGGTGCAGTCGCTGGCCCGGGCCGGCGAGCTTGGCCCCGCGGCACGTCCGTTCGTGAACTCGGTGTTCGAGGCCGTGGCTGCGGATGCCGCGTCGGACGACAGGATGCAGTCGCTGCTGGGCAATCTGGACAGCGACAACGGCGTGGCGCGAGGCAATGCCATCGCGGGCCTGGCCGGGCTCGGCGAGCGAGCGGTGGTGCCATTGATTCAACTGTTGGCCGGCGACGAAGCCTCCGACGAAGAGCGCCAGGGCGCGCGAGCGGCGCTCGTGCGGCTGGGACCGATTGCCACGCGGCCGCTTCTGGCGACCCTCGATTCGGGTAACGACCGCCTGGTGGCCGAAGCTTCCGAGCTGCTGGCGGCCATCGGCGCGGGTGAAGCGGCACCATTGCTGGCCGTGCCGGCCATGAGTGGCGGCTCTGCAGGTCGGGCGTATAAGTCGCTCACCGGGCAGGAGCCGAGCGTCGAATCGGCAACCGGACTGCTGGAGCGGACGCTCGATCGACTCGAAGGCGGCGCGCCGGTGTTCATGCCGGGCGCGGATGACATGGTCACCTACTGGGTCTGGCACGGCAAACAAAACGAACCGGTTCCACTTGCATTGACCGTGGCCGAAGCCAACACCATGTACATGGCGCCACTCGCCAGTCAGTTGGCCGAACTTCGCGGGGGGATTCCCAGCGTTAAAACCAAGTCGTTGCGACTCAAGATCGAGAGCGCTGCAATTCGGGGCCGACAGGGGCACGAAGCGGGCTACACTAAGGAAGTTCTGGAGGACTTGCCCGCCGACTGGCTCGATCGTCTGTTACGCGATGCGATGGAAGAAAATCAGGTCGCCGCGGCGACGCTGGCTCTGCAAGTGATCGCCGAACGGCGAAATCCGGCGGTGTTGATCACCACCGATGGATTGCCCTCGCCTACGGCCCGCGCGCTTGAGCATCCGCATCCCACCATTCGCACCGCGGCCCTGGAAACCATCGCGGCGATCGACCCGACGAAGCCATTCCCGGGCGCCAGCAAGGTGTGCCCTGCAATCGTACAACTGGCAGCCGCATCGGGCGATCAGGTGGTCCTGGCTGCCTCGCCGCAGATCGACGCTGCCACGACTTGGGCGGGCGGACTCGGCGCGATGAATCTGGTAGGCGAAGTGGTGGGCATTGGCCAAGAGGCCGTCGAGCGTGCTGGAGAGAACGCGGACATCGAATTGATCCTGATCGATATGTCGATCGCCAAGCCGGCGGTTCGCGAGACGGTGTTTCGGCTTCGCCGCCAACCGGCGACCGGTCTGGTGCCGATCGCCCTGCTCGCACGGGAGTGGCAGCTGCACACCGCGCGCACCATTGCTTCGGAGCACGACGCCGTGGTGGCCTCGCCACGGCCGCATTCCGATGAGGTGCTCACCGAGGTGGCAGAATCTGCGTTGGCCCATCTGCCAAGCACCTGGCCCACCGACGAGCAGCGTCTGACGCAGGCCGACACCGCGATGCAGGTGGCGAGCAAACTGCTGGACAACAAGCGCGATTTCTATCGATTGCGGGCGGCGAGCGACCTGCTTGCCCAGCATGTTCGCCCCGCGGCCGAAGGCGAAGCCAACTGGAAGGTGCTGGCCAAGATGGGCACCCATGAAAGCCAGGTGGCTCTGGCGGCTTACGCCAACGCACCGGCCCTCAGCATCGAGTCGCGTCGCGCAGCGGCCAGTGCGTTTGCCGACAGCGTCCAGCAGTTTGGACTGCGGCTGACGGCCGACGAAATTGTGCGACAGTACGATCTGTACAACGCCAGCGCCACGTCTAGCAAGGAGACCCAACAGGTGCTCGGCAGCTTGCTCGACGCGATCGAAGCGGGACGAGGTAGTCAACCAGAGGAATAGGCGCGTTCTGCACTGCTGGTCCAGCCAGCAGTGGCACCCAGCGAAGACGAGAGATGTCACTTAGTAACGGAAAACCTGAATCGGTCGCACCGCTACCGGGCATTATTGGCTCGAGTCCGGCGATGCTCGAGGTGTACCGCGTCACTCGGCAGGTGGCACGGTCCAACGCCTCGGTGCTGCTGTTGGGCGAGACCGGTACCGGTAAGGAACTGGTTGCCGAGGCAGTGCACACGCTGTCCGACCGCCGGACCCGGCCATTTGTGAAGGTGAACTGCGGCGCGCTGTCGGAGAATCTGCTGGAAAGCGAATTGTTCGGCCACGTGAAAGGGGCGTTTACCGGCGCTGTTTCCGACCGCGCAGGACGTTTCCAAAGTGCCGACACCGGTACTATTTTTCTCGATGAGATCAACAGCACGACGCCGCTCTTGCAAGTGAAGTTGCTCCGCGTGCTGCAGGAGCGGGAATTCGAACGGGTGGGCGGCGACACGACGATCCGTGTCGATACCCGCATTGTCTCGGCCAGCAACCGCAATCTGCTGGAAATGGCCGCCGATGGCACCTTCCGCGAAGACTTGTACTACCGGCTGAACGTGGTGCCGATCCATCTCCCTCCGCTGCGGGATCGACCGGAGGACATCCCGGCCCTGGTCGGTCACTTCTTGAACATCTACAACGAAGGGAACGACCGCTACGTTACCCACATCCATCCCGAAGCGATGGACGCCTTGCAGAAGTATCATTGGCCGGGCAACGTGCGGGAGCTGCAGAACAATATTGAACACGCCGTGGTGATGGCCACCGGCGACGAACTGACGCCCGACGTACTGCCGGGCGTGGTGCGCGGCGAAGCCGATCCGCAGATGACGAATGCCTCGACGCCGGTGCAACTCGACTTCGACTCGCTGGCCCAGCACCTGGTGGTCGAAGGGTTATCGCAGGCCGACGACAAATCCGAAGACCTGCACAGTCGCATCGTCGACCGCGTGGAACGCGAAGTCATTGCCCAAGTGCTCACCCAATGCCAGGGCGTGCAGATCAAGGCGGCCAGCCGGTTGGGCATTAACCGCAACACGCTGCACAAGAAGATCAAGGACTATGGGTTGGGAGAGTAACGCTCGCTTGGGAATGACCAATGCCCAATTAACAATGACCGATGACGCTAGTGGGCAACCGGCATTCGATTTGGAAGAGCGAACGGCGAAGTTCGGGGAGGAAGTGATCTACTTTGTTCGTGGCATCGAAGCAAATCACATCTCCAAGCCATTGATTACCCAACTTGTTCGTGCGACAGGAAGCGTTGGTGCAAACTATTGCGAAGCTGATGAGGCCTCAAGCAAGAAAGAGTTTCGCTATCACATTTCTCTGTGCAAGAAAGAAGCAACGGAGAGCAAACAACGGCTCAGGCTGCTCGTGGCGGCCTGTCCGAATCACCGCGAGGAAGCCAGGCGACTCTGGAGCGAGGCCAACGAGTTGACCAAGGTCTTCGCCGCTATCCATCGCAACTCCAAGCCAGGTGATTCAGAATAGTGCTGTCATTGGTCATTGTTAATTAAACATTGGTCATTTCCCCAGCAGCAGTGATCCATGGGAAACGTATCCGTATTATGCTTCGCCGCTTCTTACACCGTGGCGCTCGTGCTCGAGATCGCTGGGCTGTGGGTGCGGTTTGGGTGGCATCGATTGGCGATGGTTGTCATGGCCGTGGCCGGGCTGGTGGCGCACTCCGCTTACCTGGTGTATCACTCCGTCGGCAGCGTTGCTTTTCTTCGCACGCCCGAGCTGTGGTACCTGGTCGTGGCTTGGGTGCTGGCTGCGTTCTACTTGTGGGTGGTGTTTACCTCGCCGAAGACTGCCATGGGGCTGTTTGTGTTGCCGCTGGTGCTGATAACCATTGCGCTGGCCGAAACAGCCAGCACCGAGCCCTTCGCCCAGCAGCGGGCCTCGCAGTTCTGGGGCGCGTTGCATGGCAGTCTGATGACGCTCTCGACCGTCACGGTCAGCGTGGGTTTCATTGCGGGGCTGATGTACCTGATCCAAAGCTGGCGGCTCAAACACAAGGTGCCGCCGTCGCCTGAGTTCCAATTGCCGAGCCTCGAGTGGCTCGAGCGGACCAACAGCCGTGCGCTCAGTTTTTCGGTCGTGCTGGTCTGCGGTGGTTTCATCAGCGGCATCGTGCTTAGCCGCCTTCAACACAGTGGCGACAGCAGCTACCAACTGTTCGGCGACCCCGTGGTGATCAGCCTGCTGCTGATGCTGGTGTGGCTGATCGTGGCCGAGGTGTTTCGCATGATCTATCCCTCGGCCCGCAGAGGTCGCAAGGTGGCGTATCTCACGCTGGCATCGTTCGGCTTCCTGGCGCTGACTCTCATCACTTTCACGATGAACGACGTGCATGGAAGACCTCGGGAAGCGAGTGCAGCTCAATCACAGGATCCATCAGCTCATTTCGCTCCACCAAGCGTTGCATCTAGTGAGTCAGCAGCCGACGAACTACATCTCGTCGGAAGGCACAAAGCGGAGGTCCTGTCATGAACCTGCGCATGGTGGGATGTTCGCATCACCAGTCGAATATTGCGTTCCGCGAGCGGCTGGCGTTCACCCCCGATCAGGCGGCCAATGCCTTGTCGGCCTGGCAGCAGTCGCATCCGGGCGTCGAGGCGGTGCTGCTTTCCACCTGCAACCGCACCGAGTTCTACGCCGCGGCCGCCGGCCATAGCGATGCGTTCACCGATAACTCGCTGGCCGAGTACCTGGCTGGCTGGCACTCCATTCCCCTGGACGAAATCACGCAGCAGCTGGTCTCGCTCGATGGTCAGGCGGTGGTGGAGCATCTGTTCCGCGTAGCGGCCAGCCTCGACAGCATGGTAGTGGGCGAGCCCCAGATTCTGGCTCAGGTGAAACAAGCGTATGAGCTGGCGTGCGAACTTGGCTCCGCCGGACCGCACATGCATGGTTGCTTTCAGGCCGCACTGCGTGTCGCTCGGCGGGTAACCAGCGAAACCTCGTTGCACCGCCATCGGGTGAGTATCCCCAGCGTGGCCATTGCCGACTTTGCCAGCCGCATCTTCGAGCGGTTCGACGATAAGCGGGTGCTGGTGATCGGCGCGGGCGAAATGGCCGACGAGACGCTGCGATACCTCCGCGACGCCGGCGCCAAGCGGTTCACGATTCTCAATCGCGACCCGGGCCGGGCCCAGGCGCTCGCGGCCCAGTGGCAGGCCGAGGCTGCGTCCTGGGGCGATCTGCATCGCCAGCTTGTGCGGGCCGATCTGGTGATCTCGACCACGGCCGCTGGCCATCCGATCGTTACCCTGGAATACTATCGGAAGCAGATCGCCGACGAGCGAAATCAGCGCCCCCTGTTCATCCTGGATCTTGCCATGCCCCGCGACTTCGAACCGGCCATCGGCGAAGAGCTGGGTACCTACTTGTACTCGATCGACGACCTGGCCGCCGCGTGCGAGCAGAATCGCAAAAGCCGCCAACGCGAGTTGCCCCGCGCCGAACGGATCATCGGCGAGGAAACCTCCCGCTTCCTGACCGACGCCCGTATGCAAGTCAGCTCGCCGCTGATCACGCAGCTGCGCGCCGAGTGGGACGTGGTGAAGCAGGCCGAGCTAGCCCGACTATTGAACAAGCTGGGCGACCTGGACCAGAAGTCCCAGGAAGAAATCACCCGCTTTGCGGACCGCCTGGTCAACAAACTCTTGCACCCGCCGCTGCAATCGCTCCGCGACGAAGCCGAGAACGACAGTCACACCAGCCTGCTCGACGCGCTGCGACGGCTGTTCCAGCTGCGAGAATGATGGGGAATAGTGAGCCATAGGCGTTAGCCTCGGGTGCTTTACGTCGCCACGTTGTCTCGCCGCCGCACGTTCTCGAAGCCACGCTTGCCCCTCCGCCACCCGACACTAGCGCGTTCGGCTCACAGACTAGCGGTACTTCGTCATTATTTCCCAGTAGTTGCAGCCTGCCGCCGGTCGCGGGATAATGCGGGCATCGTTTCTCGCTACTCATCCGCACGGAGCTCACGATGCCTGCGACACTCGAAGTCTACGACGAATCGACCACCGGCGACCGGGGCGAGCCGATCGTCCTGGAGTTTCTCACCGAAGAGATCACCATTCGGGAGCTGATCCGCGAGCGGGTCTATCAGGAAGTGCAGGACTTCAACCTGCAGCAGGCCCAGCAGCCCGTGTTTCGCGGCCTGGTGATGCCAACCGACGCCGAGCAGACGCTCAACGGCTACAAACTGAAGACCAAGCGGCAAATCGACTGGCAGGAGCAGTTCGACAAGGCCACCACCGCGTTCGAAGCCGGCAGCATCCTGGTGCTGGTAAACGACCGCCAGGCCGACTCGCTCGAAGAGCGGGTGACCATCACCCCGGGGACGACGGTGAGCTTTTTGAAGCTGGTGCCATTGGTGGGGGGGTAGGAGCGGTGGCCAAAGGGAATATCAAGTTTGAAATCAAGCCGTTCGATTGCTCCCAAACATCCGATCGCGAGGCTCACGAGGCAGCCGCGAAGGTGGTAGAAGGCTACTCCGTCAGTCGAGGCGGATGGCCCTATCCAGACATTGGCGATTTGGATGGTGGCGAGCGACTTTTGGAAAAGGACCCCGAGTGGAATCGCCGTTGTGTGCTGGCTCTCGCCGAACAGACTGTCTATTGGTGGCAGGTCGACGACGACATCCGTAAGGAGTACGAAGAACAGGGTGAACATTACCATGTTGGCTCGAGGGACAAAAATCTCGCACCCAGCTACGTACTCATGGGCATTCGCGAAGCGCTGGCAGCGTTGATGCGGCGAAAGCTCCCTCTCACCGAAGATGATCTCATCTGCTTGGCGCGAGATTGTGTCGAGCACCAAGGCTCAAACTACCGGGGGGTACCTCCGTCTGGTTTGCAAAAGCAGGCGGAGTTCTTCGGCAAGTTTAAGCCGATCGAGGGTGAGTTGCGAAAGGCTTTGCTAAAGCTGGCTGAATACACTAGAGGTGCCTACGGGCGAGACAAAGCAGTTGCTTCACGTTTGGATGCTATCCTGCACGTGCCAGGCTGTCAGGCTCTGCAAGTGATTGGCGCACCCCCCGAACCAGCGCCTGTGGGTTCTGCCGACGTGTTGACCGATCTGAAGGTTTGCCTAGGCGCGGCGACGCCTGTTGATACGGAACGCGTCGTTGCAGAGGGGGACCAATATTCGATGTACGTCGATTCGCCACTGGCAGACGAGCATGCCGCAATCTCACGAGCGATTCCGGAATTCTACCAAGCGTTTTGGGACAGTCGTTCGCCTTGTTTTGGAACTGACTGGTGTAGCGGCAACGCCAGAAAACAAGCGGAGAAAATCCTGAATGCGAAACTGAAGCACACAACGGATGGCCTCAGTGCCTCTGGACGAGATATGGAGAATCTCCTTCTTGCCGCCTGTGAGCGCGAAATCGAATTGTATCTGAGCCGTAACTCTGATCACAATTATTTGCACTACAATCGCCCCCTCGAAATGATTCTAATCACTCTTGATACGCTTGGTCACGACTTTGACCGCCAGCAGGCCTTTGATTGGTTGCTATTCCGCAGCGCCGTATCCGGATACTACCAGCCCATCAACGAGTCAGTTGCCAGCGCAGCGGAAACGCAAGCCGCATCCGCACCTCTTTCCGATGGCGAGCGCTGGGTCATCCACCGCTTGCGAAGCCAAGCCATCGATACTCCGCCGATGGGGGCCTTGCCAGAAATGGCCAAGAGGCTCAGCCGACTGATCGATGGCGACGCCACGCTACTTTTGGTGCCCGGTGAACACTGGGCCGATCGGGTGCACGTGGACCTCTCGGAGATGGACGAAGAGTCGCGTCGCGATTGGATTCAGTTGGTCAAGCTGGCTTTTACGGCCACTGCCTCCAAGCCTTCGAAGAAGTGGTATAAGGATTTGACTCCTTTAACCGAGGCGATTGGTGACGAAGCACTTCACCAAAGATTGTCCGATTGGTTTGCTAAGGTTCCGGCAGGACGGTCGTTCAAAGTGCTGGGCGGCTACGCCGGAGATGCTCGTGGTGCCGCCGACACGTTTAACGAGGGCAACGCCACGGTGCTGCGCGGGTTGGTGTGGGCCTTGGTCACCGTGCCCGACGCCAACACGCCTCGCGTGGTGGCCGAGCTGCTGGCGACTTCCATCAAGAAAGTGCCGGGCGTAGGTCCGCGGGCCGTGAAAGTCGCCAACGCCTGCGTGTGGGCCTTGGGCGAATTGGCATCCATGGACGATGAAACGATCCGCATCAGCGCGCTCGGGCAACTGGCGAGGCTCAAGGCCCGGGTGACCTTTAAGACCACTCTCAAGGCAATTGAGAAGGCCCTGGACAAAGCGGCCGCAGAGTCGGGAATGCCCCGCGACGAAATCGAAGAGATGGCTGTCCCCACCTATGGCCTTGAGGAGATCGGCAAACGGACCGAACAGCTGGGCGACTTCACGGCCGAACTGGTGGTCACCGGCACCACGAGTACCGAGCTGCGGTGGATCAAGCCCGATGGCAAGCCACAGAAGTCGGTGCCCAAGGCGGTGAAGGACGACTTTGCCGACGACCTGAAGGAGCTGAAGGCGGCCGCCAAGGACATTCAGAAGATGCTCCCTGCCCAGCGGGAACGCATCGACCAACTGCACCTCAAGCAGAAAACCTGGGCATACGACACGTGGCGCGAGCGGTACTTCGACCATCCGCTGGTCGGCACACTTGCGCGGCGGCTGATCTGGGAGTTTGACCAGGGCGAGAAACAGGGCAACAAGGTCGCCGCCACATCGCTCGAAGGAAAATTGGTCGACTCGACGGGCGAAGAGGTGCAGGTGAATCCCGACTCGGCCATTGTTTCTCTGTGGCATCCCATCGGGCCCGACCAGGCGGACATCCTCGCATGGCGGCGGTTCTTCGAAGATCGCCAGATCAAGCAGCCGTTCAAGCAGGCGCATCGCGAGATCTACCTGCTGACCGACGCCGAGCGGAACACGGGCGTCTACTCCAACCGCTACGCCTCGCACATCATCAAGCAGCACCAGTACAACGCCTTGTGTGGCGTGCGGGGCTGGAAAAACACGCTCCGCCTGATGGTCGACGACGAGTATCCGCCCAGTTCGATTGAGCTCCCCGAGTGGAATCTGCGGGCGGAGTTCTGGGTCGAGGGCGCCGGCGACGAGTACGGCACCGACACCAATGAAACGGGCACCTTCCTGTACCTGGCGACCGACCAGGTGCGGTTTTATTCCATCGAAGCCGCCACGACCTACGCCCATGCTAGCGGTGGTGGGTACGGCTCGCTTGCCGTCGGCCCAGGGGCCGAGAATATCAACGAACCGTTGCCGCTCGACCAAATCCCTCCCATCGTCCTCTCCGAAATCATGCGCGACGTCGACCTGTTTGTGGGCGTGGCCAGCGTTGGCAACGATCCCAACTGGAACGACGGTGGGCCCGAGGGACGATATCGCGAGTACTGGGAGCAAAGCTCCTTCGGCGATCTGTCGGCCACCGCCCAGACACGGCGCGAGATCCTCGAGCGGCTGGTGCCACGACTCAAGATCGCCGACCGCTGCAGCTTCGACGAGAAGTTCCTCATCGTGCGGGGCGACCGGCGGACCTACAAAATCCACCTCGGCTCGTCGAACATCCTGATGGAGCCGAACGACCAGTACCTGTGCATCGTCCCCGGCCGCGGCGCGGGGCCGGGCGACAAGGTCTTCCTGCCGTTCGAAGGCGACCAGCGGCTGGCGGTCATCCTGTCGAAGGCCATGATGCTGGCGGAGGACACCAAGATCAAAGATCCGACGATCCTCAGCCAGATTGGTCGCTAATCATTTGCAAAAAACTTCTCTTGTCCAAGATTCTTGCCGATCATATGATTCGCACAACCGTGCAGGACATTACTAGAAGCGGCCGTGGTCGGCCGTCGTACTGCCGGGAATCTGTACTGCCCAGAGAAATGGGTAGTGGGAGATTACTACCATGGCTCAATCGAGCTCCAAGGGCCAGGCCAAGCCTGGCAAGTCTGCCAAGCCACAACCGGCCGCGAAAATCCCGGCCAAGACGCCCGCCAAGGCGAAGAAGGGCGGAAAGTAAGCTGTCCGACGGGCGGCAGGGGCTTGAACCCGGTACCGCCAGCGTCGTCAGACAAGCAACCAACACGAGGCGTCGCAAACATCGGTTTGCGACGCCTTGTTTCATGGGTGGGGTTCCAATTTTAGCCGGGTGCACGGTCCCCCACGTTGTGAGGAACGTGCTAGAATGCCCGGTGCGTTGACCACAAGCATTGTTGGGATCGACCAAACACTTGCATCCAACCGTTCATTCCCGCGTCACAGGAGGCCGTTATGATCGAAGAACTCTCCAGCCCGTCTGACAACATCCTCGCTTTCCGCATGTCGGGCAAGCTGCACGACGAGGACTACAAGACTTTCGTTCCGCGCCTCGACGAAGAGATTGCCAAAGATGGCAAGATCCGCTTGTTGGCCGAGTTCCACGAGTTCCACGGCTGGGACGCCCACGCTCTGTGGGACGACATCAAGTTCGCTACCGAGCATTGCACCAAGATCGAGAAGATCGCCCTGGTTGGCGAAACGTCCTGGGAAAAAGGCATGGCCGCGGTGTGCAAGCCGTTCACCATGGCGAAGATCAAGTACTTCGACGTCGGCCAGCTCGATGCCGCATACGCCTGGCTGCAGGAGTAACGCAGTCAAGAAAAGATTCACCACAGAGTTCACAGAGAAGCACCGAGTAAAACGGGGAACACTAATCGACGCCGATCTTCACGGAGGTCTATCAGTGTCGATTAGCGCAGATCAGCGTTCCTCTACTTCTCAGTGAGCTCTGTGTGCTCTGTGGTGAATCATTTGATCGATCGGCAAATCAACCGCGGGCGCCGATGCTTCCGGCTGGCCGGGAGAACGTGCGCGGCGCTCACTCGGCCAATTGGGCCTTTTGCTGCTCGCGCTTCATGGCTCGGAGCACCTTCATCTCTTCCCGAGTCTGGCGTGCGTAAGCGACATGGTCGTCCTGGTCGCCACTTGGCTGGTCGGCATAGCCACTTGGAGAACCGAAATCCAGCCATCGAACCTTCCAGCGAGTCTCCGGATATCTCTGGCGAAGGTCTTCGAATTCTTCGATCTCGATCGCCGGTCCGTCCAGCTGCAACAATTTGGCTTGTGGGCCGGCTGCCAGTAGTCGCTCCAAGTCCTCTGCAACCAATTCGTCGGCCCGCACGACAAGCGTCTCGACCGATAGCGTTGCCAGTTGTTCGAGATTCTCGTGGTTCAGCAGATCGTCTTCGTCGACCCCTAAATCTGCGGCCACCTGGAACTGATAGGGATGGTTGTCTATCCGAGCTAGCTCGACTTCTACCTCACGGAGTGACAAGTCATCCACCAGTGAGGCGAGCAGTGCGGCGGTGACTGGTGTCCGTAGCCAAAGCTTCTCGAGGTACGGCAGTCGTTTGAGTTGCTCAATGTCGTTCTTCCAGTGAGATGTAGCCCCAATCGCGGCGTACGTGTAGTGGTTGAGTTGAGGCAGGAACTGCCGGTTGCCTGCTAACCGATATAGCCAGACCGGCCCACAGTATTCTTCACCGGCTATCCAGAAACTGGGGAAAGTGAGACAAGATGGAAAAGGCAGTGTGTGGGTCCTGGCTTTGTAATTCTGTACCTCGCGTTCGATGTGGTGACTCTGTCTGTGGTGTTCGAACCACGCGAAGGTTACCGCAATAGCGGCGGTTAGGGCCAGCAGATCAATGATTCGCAGCCGGTAGAACGCACCTCGCTGTCGCACCCACCGCTGGGTGCCCACGACGATGGTTGCAAGAAAACCACCGATGACCAGAATGTTGCCGAGCAATGCACAGCCACGCAGGTGGCTGGCGTCGGTCCGCAGGGGCCAATTGTCATAGTTGCTCCACTCGACGGCGACAGGTAAACGGAGACCGGTCGTGCTGTCCATGATCTCGCCGGCGGCAAACTCAAAGAGTGCTTTCGAAGGCTTGGGAGCAGGGGCCGTGGTGCCTGGCCGAGGGTTTTCGCACGTACGCACGCCGCGCACAAACCAGGGCCATGGCCAACCATGCTCGTAGAGGCTGACCGACAAGGCGGGGCCGGAGCCGTTGAGCAAAGAGTCAACTTGATTGCGGCGAAGGGACTCCTTACCTCCCCAGGTTTCGTTCCAAACCTTCGTGACATCCCCTTTCCCGTCCTCAAGGGAATGCAACTCTTCCCCTGGCACCACAATCAGCACCAGCGCCGCGGAAACCACCGCCACGATCACCCAAGTGAACGGGTGGAGGCGATTCCACAACCAGCGGATCGAGCATAGTAGGCGCACGACGAAAGCTCTCGGTGCCTGGAGACAACAGCCTCCGGCATTCTCCCGAATCATCCACGTGGACGCAACGCTAATAGCAATGGCCGAGGCCTACAGCCCCACATTCAGCCCTTGCAGATCGTCGGGTACGAAGCGGCCGTCTTTGCGCAAGAGTTCGCCATCGAAGTAGATTTCGCCGCCGCCGTAGTCGGGGCGTTGGATCAGCACCAGGTCCCAGTGGATGCGGCTGCGATTGCCGTTGTTGGCGATCTCGTACGCCTCGCCCGGGGTGAGGTGGAACGAACCGCCGATCTTTTCGTCGAACAGCGTGTCGAGCATCGGGTGCTTCACGTGGTTGTTGGTACCCAGCGACCACTCGCCGCAGTATCGGGCGCCCTCGTCCGAGTCGAGAATGGCATTGATCTTCTCGGTTTCGTTGGCCGTGGCGTTGACGATCTTGCCATCTTTGAACTCGAAGCAGATGTCGCTGAACACGGTGCCCTGGTATCGCGACTCGGTGTTGAACTTGATGGTGCCGTTGATGCTGTCGCGCACCGGGGCGGTGAACACCTCGCCATCGGGGATGTTGCGATCACCATTGCAGGGGACGACCGGGATGTCCTTGATCGAGAACTCGAGTTCCGTGCCGGGGGCGACGATGCGAACCTGGTCGGCAGCTTCCATCCGCGCGACCAGTGGCTTTTGGGCTTCGGCCATCGCGGCGTAGTCGGCCGTGCAAACCTTGAAGAAGAAGTCCTCGAACGCGCGGGTGCTCATCTTGGCCGCTTGGGCGAACGAGTCGGTGGGGTATCGCAAGACGACCCACTTGGTCTTGGCGACCCGCAGCGCACTGTGCACCGGCTGCCACCACAGCTTCTGGTACATGTCCATCTTGCTTTGTGGCACGTCGGCATGCTGGCTGCTGTTCGCCGAGCCGCGAATGCCGACGTAGGCGTCCATCTCGGCCATGCGGGCGGCCTCGAACTTGGAGGACATCTCCATGGCCGCTTCGGTGGCGCTGGAATAGAGCGATCGCTGAACCTGCTGATTCTTGATCGTCACCAGCGGAATGGCCCCGCGGGCGGCGGCCCCCTCGACCAGGCTGCAAATCAGATTGGGCTCGGGCAGGTCGATGGCCTCGATAAGGACTTTCTCGCCCTTTTGCAACTGGCAGCTATGGTCCAGCAGTACGTCGGCCAGTTGATCGATTCGCGGGTCATGCATGGCAAATGGGTCCCTTTTTGACGGAAGCTTCAGGTTACCCAAATCATGCACGGAAAGTGGCCGGTCTGTCCATAGTCGGCCCGGGTTGGGGCCGTATTTCGGCCCCCTCGGTACAAAATCGACTAACTCCTTCGCATCCCAACAAATCGACCGACGGGGACTGCTATTGACCGTATCTGGCCGTTTGTCACCATTAGTAGCGCAACGTACTATTCTTCGGGGCACTCAATCGCATTAACATCCCTCGCTGCCCGCACTTAGCTCCGTGGGCAGCTAGCCGAAAGGCGGCAGCATCATGACCAAGCTCACAGGTTCCCCGTCGATCATCGATCCCGACGAAACCAGCAAGGCGGTCCGCGAAGAGCAGGGCGCACCCACGCCCTGGCAGGACGGAACGCAGGAGAAATCGTTCGCCGAGGTGGCGCTCGAGCTGGGCGGCAAGAGCGCCGAAGAGGCTCGCCGCACTGGGGCTATCGACACGGCCGACGACCAGGTGGAGTCGCTGTTCGCCCCGCAGTACCAGACGGTCAATAGTCCCGCCCATCGTGCGGTGTGGGACCGCGGTGTGCCCGTCGGCGAGTTCGAGAGTACGCAGGTGAAGATCGCTCCGGAAATCCACGCGGCGATGGACAACGCGATCGACGTGGTCAAGCGGCACCGCGACGCCGGCACCACCTACAACGACGAAGGAAAAATCACCGACCAGGTGATGCAGGACCTGGCCGACGTGGGCTACTGGGGACTGCTGGTCGATAAACAGTACGGTGGCAGCGGCGCGCCGTTCGCCGCGTTTGCGTCGTTCATCACCCGCATGGCGACGGTCGACCCAACGATCGCCGGCCTGGCCTCGGTGCATGGCTGCATCGGTGCGGTCGATCCGGTGAGCGCCTTTGGCAACGACGAGCAAAAGGAGCGGTTCCTGCCGAAGCTGGCCAGTGGCGAGCGGCTCAGTGCCTTCGCCCTCACCGAGCCTTGCGCCGGTAGCGACCTGACGGCGCTGCGTACCGAAGCGGTGCTCGACGGCGATCACTACCTGGTGACCGGCGAGAAGCTGTTTATCACCAACGTGAAGCTCGGTCGCACGGTTGGCCTGGTCTGTTTGATCGATGGCAAGCCCAGCGTGCTGGTGGTTGATTTGCCGCAGGAAGAGAGCGAGCAGTTTCGCCTCAAGGACTACGGCCTGTGGGCACTCAAGCACACCTACAACCGTGGCATGGTGTTCAACAAGTTCCCCGTGCCAGTAGAGAATCTGCTGAAGCCAATCAAGGGCGATGGCCTGACGATTGCCTACCACGGTTTGAATCTGGGTCGCGTCTCGCTGTGCGCCAACGCCGCTGGCACGATGCGGGCGATGCTGGCCAACATGATTCCGTGGTCTCAGTACCGAGTGACCTATCACCAGCCCATCGCCAAACGCGAACTGGTGCAGCGGCGGATGGGCGAGTTGTCAGGACTGATCGTGGCCTGCGACGCCCTCGTGGCGTGGTGCGCCGAACTGATCGACAAAGGTTACCGCGGCGAGATGGAGTGCGTAGTGGCCAAGATCTTCGGCAGCGAAGCGCAGAAACACGCTGCCATCGAGCTGTTTATGAAGACCCACGGTGGCCGGTCGTTCCTGCACGGTCACCTGTTCGGCGACAACGTGCACGAGTTCCTCGCGCCATGCATTTACGAGGGTGAAGGCGAGATGCTGGCCATGGCGTTCTTCAAGTCCTTGGTCAAGCACCACGGAAAGAAGTACTTCGAACCGGTGGGCAAGGCGCTGGCCGCCGCCGGCATCAAGAAGCCCAACCCACTGAACCCGGCGCACATCATGAAGCTCGCCCCAGTAGCCTGGCCGTACGCCAAGTGGGTGATCGGCCGGCGGTTAATGTTCACGGCCGCGCCGGCCCTGCCCAAAATGCCCGCGGCGCTGCGTCGCCACGCCGATTACGCGTGCCAAGGACTGCAGAAAATGGCGCTGGAGATTTCCAGCACGATGAGCAAATTCCAGTTGGCCCTGGCCGACCGCCAATGCCGCATGGAAGACCTGTCGAGCCGCTGTCAGACGCTGATCACCGTGCTGGCGACCACGCTATACGCCTCGCGGCAGACCAACGAGGTGCTGCACGAAGCGGCCGACGTGTTCTGCCAGAACCAGATCGCCAAACTGGAAGGCGAGCGGGCGACCAATTCGTATTACCGGCAAATCACCGAACTGGGCGACGTGATCGCCGACGGCGGTTTCCCCGGCCTGGAGGAAATCGACGCCTACGAGATTATGATGCCGTACGAGAAGGAAGAGCCCGAAGAGTAGAACGTAGGCCGCTAAAAAGCTACCCGCAGTTACGGCATGGCGAAGGCGGCAGGTGTGTCACGCTTCAGTAGGATTCTTTCAGCCACGCCAGTGGCGACAGCGCATAGCCCGGGACGCAAGTCCCGGGAAACGGTAGAGGAAAATCTCCCAGCCGCGGAGCGGCGGCAGCGACTTTGCATGGGACGTTTTGTTGGAGCAATTTTGGGGAATAGCATCTTGCTGAGGTGCGCTGCACCGACGCGAGTTCGGAAGTTCCGCTCCAGACAGCGGTTGTGACATCCTATGCCAGTTAGAGGACAATCGAATAGCAGTGGGATGTACACCGACTGGGATTCTGCTGGTATACCAAGAGCCACGTAGGGTAGGTGGTTCTGTCGGCCTAGTTACCGTTGCACTCGATCGTCGCTTACTGCCGACAGGTTCACCTACCACCTGCTAAGGTGCGCGAAGGTAGGTGAACCCGCTGGCGACCATGCGTTGGGCAACCCCGCAGACCCATCCACGCCAGCGGAACCACTTACCCTACCAACTTATCGCATTAGATGGAGCAAACCTCTAGCCCCACCACGTTGGTAGCCTTCAAGGAAACCGAGCATGCGAATACCGAAGCCACGCATTAGCTTAAAGGCCATTATGGTCGCCGTGGCGCTATTCTCGTGTTTGCTTGGATGGAAAATCCACACCGTACACGAACGCCAACATTTGGTGGAGCAGATATTAGACGGCAGCGTTCCGGGTTGGATATTATTCTACAACAGTAGCGATCGCTGGGTTACCGCGGACTCGGGGCCACAAGGCACCTCCATTCCTTGGCCACCAGGTAGTTCCATGGACTTCCCGAAGTATGAAACCGTGCAGAACGTTCGCCAGACGGTAACCACCCAAAGCTGGTGGCAAGAACTATGGGGCGACCCAGCAGTTCGCGCAATCTGGACTGATGTCAGGGCGGATGCTGAGCGTTACAAGAGGGCCTTCCCAGAAGCCAAAGTAAAACTACGAGTTTCCGGAGACGAGGCTTCACAGCCATAGCGTAGCGTTGCTGGCCTCCGCTAACTACAACGGTGTAGCCACCGACCGCAGTTTGCGGCCAGACTACGGTGCGTCGGATGCATCGCCCGCGGCAGATTGCCGGTGCCGCTAACTCGCGTCGGTCGTGGCGACCTCCGTAGATAGCCAATCTCATGGCTGCGGCGGTGGGACACACCGAGGGCAAATCGACCATCTGTCAACTGCCGTCGGTGCAGCTCTCCTCGGTCAATCTGCTGATCCCCAATCTGCGCGAGGTGTGCCCAACCTCTGTCTGTTGGCAAAAGTACGAAGGCGCTGAAGAGTACATCACCTCAGCAGATCTCCGTCGCTGTCGCCACTCCGTGGCTGAATCTACCGCCGACGAACCGGTGGCACTGTGATCGTGTGTGCTACTTCCAATTGGCCGCCAACAAAAAAATAACTCAGCTGGTGCTGCCATCCTTGTTGACTTCAATTTTGGGAACGAAGTCGTAATTCGCCTGCAAGCGGTCGAAAAAGATACGTCGCCCCGATTTTTCGACTGCTCCGAAGAAGAGGGACCGCTGTTGCTCGAATGACCAGTCCTGCATCGCTTCGACCAGTACCTTTTCCACCACATCCTGACCAGCTTCGAGCAATACTGCTGCAGCTGGCATGCCAAGCGGCGTTCCCTGCCGCGTGACAAAAACAATTTCCCTCCCAATGCAGTTCCAGGCAGTATTCAACAAGGATGGATCATCCAATGCTCGCAACGCAAGCTCATACATGGCATGAGCTTTGTCGAGATGCCAGTCTGGGTGCGACGCGTACTTGATTACAGTCTGCGTATCAGCTTCCGAGTACATTCGATCTTCTAGACGCATAGCACTAATGCTTCAAGTATGGCACGGAGGCCATCGGGGATTCCCAGCCAGACTCTGTCGGACGGGGGGGCACTGTCATCCCGTGTGGCACTAACCTTGGCCAGTGTAGGCCAATTGTGTTCGGTATGCACACCACTACGGCCAATTTACCAAACGTGCCTCTGCCCTCTCGGAATGCCGGACTCGTTGTCGATGGGGTTCTACAAACATTTCCCCAGGGTAGTTCAAGACACGGGCAGAGCCCGTGGCACACAGAAGAGTGGCGGCTAGTCAGTGCCACCCGCCGGCTTTTCCGTCTCCGTCTCCTTTAGTTTCGCTATCAGTTTGTCAACAATCTCTGTGTACCGAGGGTAGTTCTCGTAATTCTCATAAACCGAAGGCTGTATTGATTTCAGTTCAGCAAGCACTTTGTCGCACTGACCGTCTTCGAGTTGCTCAACAACCGTGTCAATCAGCTTTCGAGAAGCCCCTGTAAACTCGGTATTTAGTTGGAACACTAACGGGATGCGTCCCGCTCCGTATGCGACGAATGAGCAAACCCCGATTGCACACACCCCAAGCACAACGCTAAGCCAACGGCGACTTTGTGCTTCTGAGGCGAGCCATGCAATTGGGAGTATTACTGTTGCGATAAGTAAGAGTAGAAGCATTTCTGACCTGCGAGAAGAGTAGACCCAACGTACCTGTAGACGAGATACAAACTGGGGCCACAGAGAATCTATGGCCCCTTGGCATTATTGGCGAACGAACATCGGGCGCCAATGTTCGCGAATTCCGGCAAAACAGCCGCCCTGCTATCGACGAAACGGGGCTGCGTCTACGGCTTTGCATCGTCGATCTTCAGGACGATCTTTTCAGGGTGCCCACCTTCTGAGTGTGGAACGACCACGCTGAACTTCTTGCCGCGCGGGTGCCACTGTTGGCTTGTCGTGGTTTGCTTCTTTCGAATCATCAGTTAGTCGCACAGTTCTCAATTCGTTCGCCATCTTGCAGAGGACCAGCAGTGCTCTGTGGGCAGCCTCAGTAGCTCGTAAAGTCGGATTCTCCAGCAAACCAATCCGGAGGCACGGCCGACAACTTCGGCAGTCGTCCTCTAACAAAGGCCACCGGTGGTAGCACGAGAACGTCAACTCGTGAATCTCGCTCTGCTGGTCGAAGTGCCGGACTAGTTTTCGCTGAGGCCTGGCAGGAAACATGCACTGAATATAACCCCATGGTGAGTTGCATGCCAAACCTTACGCACACTGCTGGTCAAGCGGCATCGTGGCGGACCGTGTTTGGCCCAACTAGCCGCTCCGACTCACTCCATGGGTCCACCCTCGACAAGCCAGCAGTGGCACCCGAAACGTGCCGGCAGTGCCACCCCGCCGGGCGCGGATGTTGGTGCCTCTGGGTCCGCTACGTATTACTAAGTAAGTCAGAGAGCGTTTGAATGACGCTCGATACTGACACGAAGTCGAACTCTTCCTCTTTCAAGCGGGGTCTTTCGACGAACATTTTTAGGACGGTTTCTTCGCCGAACAATCCAGGGTATAGCTCAATCTCAAATCTTGCATGTCGGACCCACACATAAGTGGTGAAGTCATCTAAGACCACTAATTCATAGCGAATGTCAGCAAAAGCCTTTTCAATCTCGCGACATGCGGAAGCGAGATTCTCTAAATCTCGCTTTGCCGTCGCTATCTGAACGTGTACAGGTGGCGCGGGGTCAACGTGAACGTACCACTCGGGTAAGAAAACGCCATACCCAGTCAGACTTGAGTATTGGGAAGGATCGTAAGACCACGATGCAATGTTTGATCTATCAGGTCCAAAAACCGGATGCAAATCCAGTCTATCCCAAGTGCGGTAATTCTTAGGGTCGAGCGACATCGAAGTGCTGTGGCGATTAATGGTCGGTAACCATCTCTTCTAAAAAAGTGCGAGGAATCTCAGTAATACACGGTGGTACTTCGGGCGTAACGAATCCTACGCCGTACCATTCCGCATCAGGATGCATAGAGTCAAGTACCTGTCTCGCTGCGGCTTGCAGGTTGCGAAATTCATCTCTGGATACTGCGTCGCGTAGGGCTTGGACGCCGCTCGTCGCCTCCCGTTCTCCGGCGGCAACAAAGCACTGGTAGACCACCTCGCCCGGCGTCCACAAGTCGCGGCGGTATTGCCTTGCCATTCGTTCAAGTTGTTTTGCGTCCATCTACTCTCCACGCGGCGTGAAACTCTGACGATCCCCTATTCCGATCCGTCGAAACCATCTGCCAACTGCTGGTCGGGTGTCAAATCAGCCATTGAGTAGGCGACGGGTGACACTGTCATCCTGTGTGCCACTGGCTCTGCCAGTGTAGGCCAATTGTGTTCGGTATGCCCACCACTACGGCCAATTTACTAAACGTGCCTCTGCCCTCTCGGAATGCCAAACTCGTTGTCGATGGGGGCTCTACAGGCATTGCTCCATGGTAGCTCAAAACACGGGCATAGCCCGTGGCACACAAGAATGTAGCGGTGGCCAGTGCCACCAATCCGCAAAAACCGCGCGTGTAAAAAAGTCGCTGTAGAAATCTCGCACCGTTTTGGTCCAATGAGTCTGTGGCGATAGGTCCACACGGCTGTTTGGCAATAGAGATTGGCTATTGGCTATTGGCTGTGGGCAATAAGCTATAGGCCAGAGGTCGTTAGTGGCCGTTCGCTCCGCGAACGAGCGTAATGCCGGAGGCGCACATTCGCGGAGCGAATGGCCACTATCGGAGTTTTGGGACAACGGGGTTTTGGGCCAACGGGGGTGGCCCAAAACACATGCGGGGAACAACGCGCGGGGTTTTGTCGCACCCCCAGATTGGTTTGATCGAGAAAATAAGGGGTTTCACCACTTGAGTGGGACCAAAACGCGACGGGTTTTGGGCCCATGAATGTAGATCCCGGATGTTGGCCCAAAACGAAACGGACCCAAAATGAGCAGAATCCAGCCCCCATGAAGCTTGGTGGGGGCCAATGGAGATCTTGGGTTTTGGGGATTATTTACCGGCCGCGGGTGCTATGACTCGCCGAGTCCCTTGGCCCGTACCGACTCGGCTTGGGCTTCGCGGTAGGTATGCAGTTGCTCGCGCAGAGTGGGTTGCTTGTTGGCCAGGATCCGCACGGCCAGCAGGCCTGCGTTTTTTGCGCCGCTGGTGCCGATGGCCAGGGTGCCGACCGGTACGCCGCCCGGCATTTGGGCGATCGACAGCAGCGAGTCGAGCCCGCTGAGCGCCCGCGACTGCACGGGCACGCCCAAGACCGGCAGCACCGTGAGCGAGGCCACCATGCCGGGCAGGTGCGCCGCCCCGCCGGCACCGGCGATGATCACCTCCAGCCCTCGTGCTTCGGCCTCGCGGGCGTAGTCGAACATGTCTTCGGGCGTGCGGTGGGCGCTCACCACGCGGGCCTCGTGCGGCACGCCAAACTCCTTGAGCACTTCCACGGCATTTTGCATGGTCTCCCAGTCGCTGGTGGAGCCCATGATTACACCGACCAGGGGACTTTTATCGTTCATGGGGATTTCCGCCGGGAAAGTAGGGGGAGTTGAAAGCCGCAAAAACCCATAATCGACCGCGCGACACGATGTGTCAACTCGGCGGAAAGTCACTTCTCAGGGCGGGATTTAAGTGGGAGCCGAACGCGCTAGCGTCGGTAGGCGTGGGGCGGGCGTCGAGAAAACCCGAGGCTAGCGCCTACGGCTCACACTTTGCCGAAGGCTCTTGTTCCAAAATCACCGGCCCGGAAGTACAATATGCTCCACAGGCACCCGCATCATCTTCCACGCTCACCCCGCGGTGTCGCTCGTCTTGCAATCTCTATTGCTCAAGCGTCTGATCCTGGTCCTGGTGTTGTTCGCCACGGTATGCGCGGCGGCCACGGTGACCTACGTCATGCACGGCTGGAAGCTGGACGACGCCATTTACATGGTGGTGATCACCGTTTTCGGCGTCGGCTATGGCGAGGTGCAGCCGGTCGACTCGCCCACGTTGCGGGGCGTGACCATGATGCTGATCTTTACCAGTTACGGCAGTTTAATCGTGATCGTTGGAGGGTTTGTTCAAATGGTAATGGAAGGCGAAATTGCTCGCGCGCTCAACCACCGCAGGATGACCCGCGGCATCGACGAACTCACGGGGCATACCATCCTGTGTGGTTACGGTCGCGCCGGCCGCATTCTGGCCAAGGAGCTAGCTGACGCGAATCACAAGTTCGTAGTCGTCGACATGGACGACGACAAACTGAGCGAGGCCGAGTCGCACGGGCACCTCATCATGCAGGGCAACGCCGTGGACGAGGAAACGCTGCTCCGCGCCGGCGTCGAGCGGGCAAAGACGCTTGCCACGGTGCTATCGGCCGACGCCGATAACGTGTTCATCACGCTTACCGCGCGGGAGCTGAATGCCGAGTTGCACATCGTCGCCCGGGCCGAATATCCGTCGACCGAGAAAAAGCTGATCCGCAGCGGGGCCAACCGCGTGGTGCTGCCGGCCGTGATCGGTGGCATGCGGATGGCCCAACTGATCACTCGGCCCAGCACCGAGCAGTTGCTGTCCAGCAATAAGGGAATCGACAGTCTGCAGCACGAGTTGGGGCACATCGGCCTGAAGCTGGACGAACTGCCGGTAACCACGGGCTCGCCGCTCGACGGTCACGCCGTGGCCGACATCGAACTGGGTGGCAATCAGGGCTTTTTGATCGTCGCCGTGCGCAAAGGGGCTGGCAACGTGCTGGTCGATCCCGACCCCACCACCAAGCTGGCGGCGGGCGACGCGGTGATCGTGCTCGGCCACCACGGCGACCTGCCGCAACTCGCCAAACGGTACGCCTCGAGCAAGGAGGTGTACTACCGCGGGGCGAAGATGGAACTGCGGGGGTAGTTGCTACCAGAAGATGAAGTACAACATGCCGGTCAAGACAATGGCTACAGCACCGGCCATCATCGCTCCCTTGCTGCTAGTAACGTCCATTTTGTCGTTCACTGGCAACTCTACCGGTTCGCGCAATGGGCGAACGAGTGTCAATACCGTGAGCACAGCAAGCACCGCGACGAATGTGAGGGACATGCGGTCGAGGAACGACCAGTCGACCACGGCCTTCCAGCTCTCTTTCAGCGGCGAAGTCAGGCCAGGGATCAGGTCAGCGCCGGGAATGCTATTTCCGAACTTGAACAAGCCGTAGAGAATCGGACTGAGGATCAGGCCGACGGTGCCACAGACACGTGGTGCCCGCGGTATCAACAGACCGAACAGGAAGATGCCCAGCACACCGGGGGAAATAAACCCTTGGAACTCCTGAATAAAGGTGAAGATGCCATCAAACGCGGGGTCGTCCAACGCCGGTGCAATCAACATGGCGATAAGCACGAACAACACCACGAACACACGGCCCATGGCGACGAGTTCGCCGGAATTGGCGTCGGTTCGCACTTTTCGGTAGAGGTCCATAGTGGCGATAGTCGAAGCAGAGTTAAGCATCGATGCGAGCGAACTTACAACAGCACCAAAAATAGCAGCGAGCACAAAACCCAGAATGCCGCTGCCGGGCTTAAGCAGGTTCTTCAACAGCACCGGGAACGCTGAATCGAAGTCGCGCAGTGCGATCTCTTGGTGTTCAGTTCTCTGGACTTGTCTTCTTTCGCAGCGTCGACCATATCGGTGTTGGCGGCAGCCAGTGCTGCGGGATCCAGGTTGTCCGCCAGTGGCTCGACCTGGAGCGCCTGGTGGTTAAACTCAGCAATCAATCGCGACTCTTCCGGATTATTCTCTGCAAAGCGATCGGAGAACGTGAACAGGGCGATCTCGTCCGATTCCCGCTCGCGAGCTTTCTCCAAACGGCTTTCGATGGCCTTGATATCGTTGGCGGTACGGGGATTCTCCGGATCGGGTTTCATGCTCCCCGGCAACGATTCATACAGGTCAGGTGCAAAGGCCGCCAACGTCTTGGCATTCTTCACGACCGCGGCGTCATTCAGGTCGCTGGTGAAGAGATTGAATGCGAGGATACCAGGAATCACGACCACGAACGGGATAACGAGCTTCAAAAAGGCTGCGAAAACGATACCCTTCTGACCCTCCGCAAGCGATCTGGAGCCGAGCGTCCGTTGGGTGATGTACTGGTTCAAACCCCAGTAGAAGAAGTTGGGAATCCAAAGTCCCAGCAGCAGGGCCGACCAGGGGATTTCCTTGTCGTCAAGCGGTCGCTTCATATGCAGTTTGCCATCGGGCAATGGCCCTTCGTTGAGGGCATAAAAGCGTTCGATGGGCGAAGCTTCCGCAAGTTGTTCGACCGTTACTTGGTCGTTGCGTTTGGTGAGAATCAGTTCCTCGGGATCGGCATTGCCCAGGGCCTGGAATGCCAGCCAGGCCACGATGACGCCGCCCAGCACCAGTGCGGCACCTTGGATCAAGTCGGCCCACGCACACGCCTTCAGACCGCCAGCAAACACGTAGGCGGCGGCCAATACTCCAATGATCCAGCAACCAACTGTAATGCTCCCCAGGTCGAGTCCTAGCAGCGTAGAGCCTTGGAAGAAGACGCTGATCACTTTGGCACCCGAGAAGATGACCGATGCCGTAGGTACGCCGACCAGAATAATCAACGTGATAATGGCCATTACCGTGCGGGCAAAGTTGTTGTAGCGGTACTCCAAGAACTCGGGAATCGTATAGATGCCGCTTTTGAGGAACTTGGGTAGAAACACAAAAGCAACCACCACCAACGTCACGGCGGCCATCCACTCGTAGCTGGCGATGGCCATGCCGAGCCAGTCGGCGGCCTTGCCGCTCATGCCGACGAACTGCTCGGTGCTGATGTTTGCAGCGATCAGCGAGAAGCCCACCAGCCACCAGGTAAGTCCGCGGCCGGCAAGGAAGTAATCTTGCGCGTCTTTCTCGTGGTCTTCTTCGCGGCTTTTCCACAAGCCAATGGCAATCACCGAGATGACAAACGCCACGAAGATGACGATGTCTAGGGCACCGATAGTGGTCATTCAGATTTCCTCGCCTTACTGTTTCTCGTGGCCAGGGTGCAGCATGGCCACGAAGACTCTGGATAAGAGGGGTACGTCGGCGAGAAGAACAACATGGGTTCGCCGACGAGGTTTCGATTTTAGCTGCTGGTGCGGCCCGATGTAAGGCAACCGGCTCAGATTTCGCCACCTGTGCGGTGCTCCGGCACACGCCAGGCGAGTGGTGCGGCACTCGTTCTCAGCAGCCAGCCCAACAGGAATAACCCCGCGTACAGCTCCAGGGGTGGGGTATCGCCCGACGTCAGCAGGTCGAATAGCACGCCTCCGATAATGAGTGTGGCGCCGTGTGCCAGATCGCTCACCGATTGGTACACCGCCAACGGCGGCGCATTGCCATCGGTGGGGATCAGGCGAAGTTTGAGTGTGTCGAGTCCCACATTCAGCGGTGCATACGCCATCCATACCAACCACGCGCCCACAATCCACCAGGGAAGATCGGCGGACGCCATGAAGTAGAACAATGGTCCCGTGGCGACCACCAACTGCGCTGCGACCATCAGTCGCCGCGGTCCAAAGCGATCTATCCACCAACCGCACGTTGGTGCAATGGCGGTTTGGCCCGCGTACATCGTCGATCGCAAGGCTTGCATTTGCGTGTAGCTGATGCCAAGCACCCGGGCGGGGTAGAGCGCCTGCGCCGTACCGGTCACGCCGTTGGCAAAGGCGATCCAGAAGGAGTAGACAAGCAGTCGACGATACGCCCGGTCCGTTAGCGCGCGGCGGATGTCGTGCCATACTCGCCGTGGGGCAGGGGGCACCTTGCGGGTCCGCGGCGCCAGCCACCAGAGCGGTACCACGGCCAGCACCATCATCGCAGCCCCCACGCCGGCCGACCACGAGAGTGGCACCCAGCGAGGCGCAGTCGGATCGAGCTGGCTCCACAGCGTGTCCAGCAGCATGCTGGCCACGACGCCCACAATGCGACCGGCTACCAGAAAGCGTTCGCGCCAACCAATCAGCCGACCGCGAATGACCGGCGGCATCCAATCGCCCAGCCAACTCCACAGGGCCACCGTGGCGACGTACTCCAGCAAGTGGTACAGCGACCAACAGCCGACCGATGCCATTACATGGTGCGGCGCCACCGCTGGCAGCAAGGTCAGTACCAGGGCGCTCGCCAGGTAGCACGCGATGCAAACCGCTTTCCGCTTGCGGCCCGAGGTCATCAGCACCGGAGAGGCGAGTCGCAGCACCCCGATCAATGTGGGCGCGGCGCGGACCAGGCTGACCTCGATACCGGATGCACCCAGCTCGAGCGCCAGGTAGATCACCAGGGTGGTGCTGACCAGCCCGTTGCCCGTGGCCCACACCGCAGCATTGGCGTTGGCCAGCCACATGGCCCGGCGGATCGGTCGGGTCGTTCGGTGGTGTGTGTCCCGAGCCAATCGCGTTGCCACTTCTCTGGTTCACGGACCGCGCGGCGGCCCGGCTGTTGGGACCCCTACGTTATCCGTCGTTGGTCGATTCCCATGATGTTGTCCATTAGACGCGATAGTTTAACACTTGCCCAGGCGGTAAGGGCCAGACCGGCGTATCCGACCATGTCGAGAGCGGAGGTCAGCAGGAATAGAAAGTCATCGTTGCGATCAGGTGCAAGGTACTGGATGGTCCACGATGCGAACGTCGGAATCGTTGCGGCGAGTCCCACCATCAGGACAAGCCGCCACCAAGTGTTGGGAAGTTCCTCGTTTGCAGTCTCGCGGAATTTCTCCGCTCGTGGCCAGAGCCTCGGATAGAGACCTCGCAGCACGGCGTACTGCACGCCGCACAGCGAGTAGGCCACCGCGATCAAGCCCGAGATGGTGAACGACAAGAAGAAATGCCAATAAAGGCCCGGTGGTGACGAGCCGGTCATGCGCTCGATTAGCCAGGGAAAGATAAAACCGCCTGGCAGCCAGCCCATCGCGGCCACGGCCAATAGCCACATGGGCAGTTTGAGGGACCGGCGGCGAGCCCAATCGAGCTTGGATTGCTCTACGGGTTCCTTGCTTACCAGTTGTTGCCAGATGCGATGTAGCGGTAGCAAGATGGCCACGCCTGCCGCAATGGCTAGCGGGTACACGATCACATTGTAGGCAATCACCAGCCGATGGAATGCGTCGTGCTGTTCTTCCGTGAAATGCGTGCAGATCTGCGTGGCGTTGTAGCCAATGTTGAACAAGCTACCGAGGAACTGGGGGAACAGCGAGAAGATGACCACCCACCGCATGGGATGCTTTTTCACGGCTCGAACCAGCCAGCCATTGCCCCGCGAGCTCCGCTCGTGCTTGCGCAGTTCGCGGACGCCGTCGAGTGCCTCGGCCAACTCGGCGCCGGTGGCGTAACGCTTCTCGGGATCGGGATCCAGGCAGCGGGCGATCGTGTAGCTGAACGCTTTGACGGCGTTGCCGGCCCCTTCGATCACCTCGGGCGGCGCCACGGCACGACATGCCGCGAGTCGTTCGAGGTATACCAGGCGATTGTCGCACCGCGGCGGCGAGGCCAGCGGGCTGCGGCCATACAGCAGTTCGCCCAGCACGATGCCCAGCGAGTAGATATCGGATCGCTCGTCCACCGCCGCCGCTGTGACGTCGGTCGAAGGATTGAACGCTTCGAGGTGTTCGGGTGCCATGTAGGCCAGGGTGCCACCGAACCGCTCGTCGGCCGAGCTGTTCTCGTCGAGCGATTGAAACGAAATGTTGAAGTCTGCCAGCATGGGCTGGCCATAGCGGTTCACCAGTACGTTCGCTGGCTTGATATCGCGGTGCAGTACACCCTGGCGGTGGGCGTAGTCGACGGCCTCGGACAGCCGGGCGCCAATCCAGCAGGCGGCTTCCAGGTCGTCCATGTCGGCCAGAGCTTCGCGGTCGCGAAGGGCCGAAGGGTCGAAGATGTCGGTGAGCTTCGAACGCGTATCGACCGAGGCCAGCACATCGGCCCCGCTCCAGTGACCGCGGGCGGTGCGGATCTGTGCCAGGTCGTTGATCACGGCGTCCAGCGGCGCGCCGGGCACCAGTTGCATGCACAGCAGCCGCAGTTCGCCGCTCTGGTCGATGGTTTCGCTGAACACCTGGACGATGTTCGTGTGCTCGAGCCGGGCCATGGTGCGGCCCTCGCTGCCAGCATTGGCGGCCACCTTCAGGGCCACCTGGCGGTCGAGCGACAGTTGCCGGGCCAGGTACACGACGCCAAACGCTCCGCGACCGAGCACGGCTTCGACCTCGAAGTCGTCAATCCGATCGCCCCGCTTCATGACGTCGGTTGCCGTGCGAATCGAGCCGCTGTAGGGCACGGTCTTTACAATTTTGCGTGCTGGCAGCGGTGGCGGAAGACTCGGCGCCTCGCCGGTGGGCTGGTAGGTGTCGCTCTCGCTGGCGAGGCGCACATCGGTGTGGTCGGGATCGCTGGACACGGCTACTCCGGCGTCGCTGCCTGGCAGACTGCGGGCGGTAGAGTGCCTGCGCGGTGGCCAGGCATGGGCGCACGATCCCATGCAAGCACCGTGGTGTTGCTCCTCGACCCGCCGCCCCCTGGATTTTGTCGGTTCATGACCAGTCTAGCAGCTTTTTTCGGACTTGATGACCTCCTGGCACACAATGATGTGCGGAGAAACCTCCCGCGAGGGGCGACCAGTACGGTGGCGGTGGAGAGGCTGCTTGCCGGCGGAAGTTCTCTCCGAGGCCACCCTGAGCGCAGGCGGGGGGGGGCAGACAGGTCGGATTTCCGACATTCTCCGCAACCTTTTCGGTTTATCCGGCAGCTTGAAGCTCTTTCGGCCTCTATAAGATAGCGTCCGCCAGTTACTACTGGCCCCGGTCGCTCGCAACGGCCGCGGCGGCAAACTATGCTTAGGGGGACGCGTTGCGGAGTCTGAAGTCCGCAGTGTTAGCTTGAAATCAGTCTTCCAATGAGAGGTGAGTTGATGCGACGCTTGGATTCGACTTTGTTGGCGGTGCTGCTGGTGGTGCTGGGCGCTCAGAGCTCGATGGCCCATGTTCAGTTCCAGAAGCAGTGGGTCGAGATGTACATCGACAAGGATGATAAGTCGCCCGAGAACAAGGCCTACATCAAACTGGTGGCCAAGGGCAAGGATCGTTGTCTGGTGTGCCATCAGGGAAAGAAGCGGCACAACTACAATCCCTACGGTCAGCACTTCGTCGGCAACTTGACCGAGGACGACAAGAAAGACAACGAGAAGATCGCCGAATGGCTCACCAAGGTGGGCAAGATGCACTCGGATCCCGACGACGAAAGCTCGCCCACCTACAACGAGCGGATCGCCGACCGAAAGTTCCCGGGTGGCGAGGTCGAGGAACTTCGCAAGCCGGTCGAGGGCGACGACGATGCGGACGACGCCGACGACGAAGAGGATGACGACGACGAGTGATTCGTCGGTGCGCCGTGGTCGCTCGCCCGGCCCTGCTGGGGGGCGACCTCCAGCGATGCAAGGCAGATGCCCCGTTTACGCCAGTGGCGGGGGCATTTGGCACCGCCGGCGGGCGTAAGTAGAATGGAGCTTGGTCTCGACTTCCCTCCCCAGCACCGGATTTCCAGCGATGCTCGCCAGCACCTTTGCCCATTTCGTTCTGCCGCTTGCTGCCACGATGAAGGATAGCCTGGCTTGGGGGCTGGTGCTTCTATGCGTGGTGCTTGGCATGCTGATTACGCTTCAGCCAGTCCGGCGCGAGAAGGAAGTCAAAGGGCGGCTGGAGTAGGCCTCAAAAAACAATGACCAAGAACGGCAGGTTCGCCGGTTCTTGGTCATTGGTCATTACCGGATTGACGAGCCGGCTGTTAGCCAGCCTTCGAACTCGGCAGGTCGACATTCGCACCGGCCGCCGGGGTGTTCATCGGCACCGATGCCGGAGCAGCGGTGGTGCTGCCACTCTGGTTGAACTCGGCCACGGCGGCGACCACGCGGTCTTGTTCCTCGGTGGTCATTTCCGGGAACATCGGCAGCGACAACACTTCCTGGGCTGCCTGCTCGGTGTGAGGCAAGTCGCCTTCGCTGTAGCCCAGCGATTCGAAGCAGCCTTGCAGGTGCAGCGGTACCGGGTAGTAAATGGCCGAGCCAATGCCAACGGCGTTCAAGGCCTGTTGCAATGCATCGCGCTGGCCATCAGCGACACGCACCGTGTACTGGTTCCACACGCTCGACACACCCGAGGTAACCATCGGCAGACCGAGCGACACCTTGCGCGATTTGAGTTCGCTGGTGTAGCGATCGGCGTGGGCGCGGCGGGCTTCGGCCCATTCGGTCAGGTATTGCATCTTCACGTTCAGCACGGCCGCTTGAATGGCGTCTAGTCGGCTGTTCACGCCGACCAGGTGATGGTAGTAACGCGGGTGCTGACCGTGGTTGCGGAGACGCTGAATCACGTCCGCCTTCTCGGCGTTGTTGGTGGTAATCATGCCACCATCGCCCATGCCACCCAGGTTCTTGGTGGGGTAGAAGCTGAACGCGCCGTAGTGGCCGATACCACCGGCGGCCACGCCACCGGCCGTGGCGCCAATCGCCTGACAAGCGTCTTCGATCACCACCAGGTTGTGCTCTTCGGCTAGCGCCATCAGCGACTTCATGTCGGCTGCCTGGCCGAACAAGTGGACTGGGATCATCGCCTTGGTGGCTGGCGTGATCTTACGGGCAGCATCTTCGGGATCGATGTTGAACGTGTCGGGCAAGATGTCGACGAACACCGGCTTCGCGCCCAATCGGGCGACCGCGCCAGCGGTGGCGAAGAACGTAAAGCTCGGCAGCAGCACTTCGTCGCCAGGACCAATGTTCTCGGCCATCAGCGGCAGCAGCAGGGCGTCGCTGCCCGAGGCACACCCGATGGCGTGATCCACACCCACCTGAGCGGCTACGGCTTCTTCAAACTCCCGGCAGGCCGGCCCATTGATGAACGTTCCGGTGCGCGTAACCTCCGCGATCGCCGCATCGATCTCCGGCAACAGCGGAGCGTTCTGACGATTCACATCGAGCATCGGAACAGGTTTGGGAGCAGCAGCGGACATCGTAGCAACCTTGGGGCTGAGGGGAACTGTATGACCGATGGCCTGGCAAGCAACGACCGGCGAATGGGGTGGAATCGGGGCGTTGGCAGCGGGCCATGTGGTAATTGACCGCGCGGAGATTAGGAGTTGCCCCGCGGCCGGTCAATGGCACTGAATCGGCTACACTCTGGCGAGTGCTAGCAGCGTGTGAATCGGATAGCATGGTCTCGATTTTGCCCCTGCCTCGATCGCTAGCCTGAGAATACGCTCAACAAATCTCCAAAGCAGTGTTTTGGGCCAGTTTCGTTTTGGGCCAACCCCTGGGGATCTACATTCATGGACCCAAAACTCATCGCGTTTTGGTCCCACCCAAGTGGCGAAACTCCTTGTTTTCCAGGCCCAACTAACCACCGGGTGCGACATAACCCCGCGCGTTGTTCCCCGCATGTTTTTTGTCCATGGGGACAAAACCCCAGCGCGTAGCTACGCTCGCCAGAGCGTGGAGGCCTTCGCCAGGCCGCATGGCGCTCGCGATTGCCACCGTCGTCGGCATGGCATCCACCGTCTGGCGACGGTAGCTACGAACTGGCGCACCCTCATTAGATCACACCCCCGCACGATATCTACGGCGACTTTTTTACACGCAGCATTTTCTGTCGACCAGAGAACGTGCCACAGAAGCGCGTAGCTACGGCGGGGTGGCACTGGCTACCGGTGATATCTTGTGTGCCACTGGCTTCGCCAGTGTTTTGAACTACCATGGAGCAATGCCTGGAGAGCCCCATCGAAAGCGAGTTCGGCACTTTGACGGTCGTGGCCATCTGCACGAGCTGACCTTTTCTTGTTATCGGCGGATGCCACTGCTGACGAACGATGTCTGGCAAGGGATACTGGCCAGCAGTCTCTCCTCGGCATGTGACGAAGAGAAGTTCGAGCTCGTGGCATTCGTGTTCATGCCTGAACACGTTCATCTGCTGGTGCATCCGAGTAGTTCCGATGCTGAAGTCAGCCGGCTACTCGCTCGGACAAAACAACCGGCGTCCAAGGCCGTGAAGCAGATACTCGTGCAGAATCAGGCCCCCCTGCTCAGCCGATTGATGGTTCGTGAACGACCGGGGAAGACCTGCTTCCGGTTTTGGCAAGAAGGCCCGGGTTTTGATCGGAACCTGTTCAGCGCCCAAGCGATCGAGGCTAGCATCGACGACATCCACATGAATCCCGTAAAACGAGGGTTGTGTAAACGGGCTACCGATAGGAAGTGGTCGAGTGCAAGATACTACCTCGAAAACATCGTGGACCCCGCACTACCACCTCTGACCAAGCCGTCGCCCCAGTGGTTTGACCGCAGCGGTGTGCAAACCGAACACAGTTAGCCTACACTGGCAGAGCCAGTGGCACACGCGATGTCAGTGCCACGGGTCCAATTGCCACCGTCGTCGGCACGGCATCCACCGTCTGGCGACGGTAGCTACGAACTGGCGCACCCTCATTAGATCGCACCCCCGCACAATATCTACGGCGACTTTTTGACATCTGAGCCACTTGTGTTTGAACAGTAGGCAACAGAGCAAGCAGAGAAGAGAAAGCCGCGGCTATCGTTCACGCTTAGTCCCAGCCACAGCTGTACGCCGATCGACACGAATGTGCGAGACGAGTCGAAATCGCCAGGCACCAGCCCCGGAGGGGCGTAAGAGGGTAGCCCGGGGCAAATGCCGGTGAGGGACGAACCGAAGTGCCGCCCCGGGTTTGAGAGCTATTCCTCACCACTCTCTTCCCGGCGCTCGAGTGCCGGTTTGCAGTATTGCCACAGGTCGAGTTCGATCAGCTCTTGCTCTACCGACTCGGGGGTGGCGTTCGACAGGGAGTGGGCCACTTCGTCGATCAGCAGGTCGCCAAATTTCTCTCGGGCGCGGTGCAGCGAGGTGCGGACCGCGCCAGCCTTCATTGGTTTGTTGAGCACTCGGCTTACAATTTCGGCCAGCTCGGGCGAACGGACGTCGGGATTCTCCACCCGCATCCGCAGCACCGTGTGGTAGGGCTTGCCCGTGGTGAGTTCGACCTTTTCGAGCTCCTGCCACACGCGGGATAGCAGTTCGTCCCGCCAGCTGGTGAGGAACGCTTCGTCGTCGGGGGCCTGGTACGACTCGGCCACGTCGGGCGTGTCGGCCATGAGCGGTCCCGCCTGCTTCTGCTGCTTCACCCGCTTGCGCTGGTAGTCGACGATCAGGTGGTACAGCGACGTTTTCAGGAAGCTGCGGAAGCGGCCCTTGGTGGGATCGGCCTTGCCGTAGTCGCCGCGCACGAACTTCAGGGCGAACTCCTGAAACACCTCGTCGGCTGCTTCAGGGTCGCGGAGGGCCGCCAGGGCGTATCGACGCACCGCGCCGCCGTAGCGGTCGAGCATCTGCTGCTGGGCGGCCGCAAACTGGGTGGCCTCCTGACGGTGGGCCTGCTGGACCACGGACCACATGGTGTCGATTTGGCTGAGTCGATCGTCCATGGCGGCAGAGAAGGGGGACAGAGGTCAGGATTTGAAGGGGGCAGGGGCGCAAATTCCCCGCTCAACTACCCGGTAGCCAGATCATTTTAGCGATTCTTTGACCCGGGCGAAGATGCAAAACCGCCTGATTTCAGGGGTTTTTGAGCAGCGGGAGGACTTTTGTGAGAAAAGTGCCCCGGCGGCGTAACACCTGGGCCCCGGGGCGTATGAGAGGGTGAAGTTCAACCCAACCCTGGCGAAGTCCGGCCAACACGCTCGACTCGCCCCATAAGTCCCGAAAGGAAAGAACCATGTCCCGCTACACTCTCCCCGCCCTGGCCGTTATCGTCGTCGCCCTGGCCGCTACCAACTCCGCTTCCGCCGGCTGTGGTGGCAAAAAGTACTACGGCGGTGCTTCGAACCTGCATCACCGCTACATTTCGTCGCACCACATGGGCGTTTACCGGACCCACCACAAGCCCGTCGTGGTTGAGAGGCGGGTGGTTGTCGAGAAGCCGGTTATCGTCGAGAAGCCCGTCGTGGTTCAGCAGCCGGTGCCCGTGCCTGCTGGCCCGATCGCTCAACCGGGTTTCCCCGGTGGCATTCCCCAAGGCCAGCCTGGTTTCGGTGGTCAGCCGCAAGGTTTTCCTCAGGGCTTCCCACAAGGTGGTCCTCAGGGTGGTCCTCAAGGCCCGCAACCTGGGTTCCCTCAGGGTCAGCCCCAACAGAATCCGAACAATGGCGGCGGTCAGCCCGGTGCCAACGGCTCGGCTCCGCAGATGAACATCCGCCAGGCTCAGCGTAACCTGCCGAGCTTCGCCGTGGGCAGCCGATTGACGCTCGACGGACAAGAGTTCGGTGGCAAGCCTGGCCAGGTGCTGATGGTGCTGGGCCCGATGGAACTGCCGATCGCCGTGGCCGATTGGACCCCCAGCGAAGTGACCATCCAGCTTCCTGAACTGCCGCTGAAGCAAGCTGCCGACGCTCGCATCGTGATCCTGAATTCCGAAGGCAAGTTGATCAATCAGAGCGAACTGAAGCTCACGCCCAAAGCCAACCGCCTGGCCATGGGCGACTGAGCCACGCCACAAGCGAAGCATCACCTTTCCTTTGCCGAGCCCCGTCTGAACCATCTGGTTCGGGCGGGGTTTTTTTGTGCGTCTGGCTTTTGGCCCGCTCTAGCGAGCAGACGCGGTTTGGGGCAGTGTCGACTCGTGCCGCAGCGGCTGGCCATACAACTGATCCTGAATTTCTCCCTCGGCAATGGCGGCTTTGCCGGCCAGCAGCACCCATTCGACGCCGGAGGAGACCTCGAACGGCTTTTCGAACGTGGCGTTGTCCACCAGTGTGTCGACGTCCAGCACCACGATGTCGGCCACCAGGCCTTCGCGCAAGTAGCCGCGGTCTTTCATACCGAGGATGTCGGCCGGCAGGCCGCTGGAGCTGCGAATGGCGTGTTCCACCGAAATCTCTCCTTCGCGATGGGCATAACGACCAATCTTTCGCGGGAAGGTACCAAAGCTCCGCGGGTGGGGGCGGGTGCCATTGTCCACTTTGCTCGAGCCATCCGAAGCGGTGGCCACCCAGGGCAACTGCATCGCGTAGCGGACATCGGACTCGGTCATGGCAAAGTTCACGCCGGCGGCACTGGCGTCCTGCACGATCTCCATCGCCACTTCGATGGGCTCCCGCTGTTGCTCGGAGGCCACCTGGCGAATGAACTTGCCCACCCAGTCGGGATGCTTCTTGCTGGAGGAAATGAGAATGCGATCGCGCTCGTCCAAGGCCTTGGCGACCGCGGGGCGAAGTCGTTCGGCTTCTTGGGCATCTTCCAGTCGCTTGGCGGTTTCGGAGTTGCCTCCTTCACGCTCATTGTCGGGAATGAGCATTGCCATGATCGAAGTGCTCGACGCAATATACGGGTACTGATCGGCCGTAATGGTAAGTCCCTCGCGCTGCGCTTGCTCGACGAGCTGCGCAGCCAGCTTCAACGAGCCCCAGTTCTTGCGTTTGGACGCCTTGAAGTGAGATATGTGCACTGGCAGATCGGCCCGTTTGCCGATTTCGATCACCTCCTGCACGGAGTCGAGCAGGTGATCGCTTTCGTCGCGCATGTGGCTGGCGTAGATGCCGCCATGCAGCCCCACGACATGCGCGATCACCACCAGCTCGTCGGTGTCGGCGTACGAACTGGGAACATAGATCAAACCGGTCGACATGCCCCACACTCCGTCGCGCATGGCCTGATCGGCCAGGCGTAGCATTTCAACCAACTCTTCCCTGGTGGCCGGCCGGCGGGCGTTGCCAATCACCTTCTCTCGCAAGTCGCCCTGTGGCAGCAGGTGGGCCACGTTGATGCCCACTTTGCCGCCTTCCAGCTTGTCGTAGTACTCGCCAGCGTCCACCGGACCAGATCCACAGTTGCCCGTCACCAGAGTGGTGCAGCCCTGTGTCAGATAGCAGTCGCCTCGGCGGGTGGCTTCCTTCAGCACGGCTCCGTCGCTGTGGTTGTGCAGGTCGATAAAGCCAGGGCAGATGATCTTGCCCGAGCAGTCGATGGTTTTTGGCGTGCCAGCGGTCTCGAACTCGCCAACGGCCACGATTCGTCCATCCCGCACGGCCACGGAGCCCTGGTAACCTTTCTGCCCGGTGCCATCGACGATGGTTCCGCCAGCCAGAACCAGGTCGGCCTCGACGGGTTCGCCCCCGGCTGGCATCGCGCTGGCGGCAACGCAAGCAACCAGGGCGAGTTGAACAAACGACAAATAGTGGCGGCGCATGCAGGGCTCCTGTAAACTCAGCGACGTAAAGGCGAGCGACTCGCCGGTAGTGGGAAGGCGGAAAAGGTTATCTTAATAGATGGCTGCGACGCCTGCACGCGCTGGCGAACTGTAGGGTGCGTGAAATCGTCTGGCGGTCGCGCAGTAGTGAACGCAGTCTGGATGCATGCATGCGCGAATTCGTACAGACTGTGCATATGAATGGATAAATAATCCATATCATTCGCGGGCGACCAGAGTGTACTATGGTTGGACTTGTCCGACTGTCACTTAGTAGTCGACGATCTGTTGGCTGTTGTACAACATCGAGGAGTATGTCATGCGGTTCGGTTGTTTGCTGATGTGTTTCTGTCTATGGAGTTCAACTCTGGTAACAGCGAGTGAGAAGGTCACACTCGATTCGCTGCTCGAAGAGATGACCAGTCGTGAAACCTTGGCGCGGTTCCCGCAGCCGGCGTACAGCTGCAGCCAGGCATCGAGCTACGATCGCGAATCGGAAGATCCGAGCAACCACCACGCCTGGTTCGCCAATGCCGACCGCAGCCAGTGGGTCCGCATCGAAGAGAACGAGGTCGATGGCGAGACTCGCAAAGAGTACGTGATGATGGACCAGGAAGGTCCGGGCGCCATCGTCCGCTTCTGGGGTACCTGGCATGGCCCGCGGGGCGAGAAGTTCTCCAACGGCACGCTTCGCATCTACCTCGATGGTAGCGATACCCCGGCCATCGAAGGACCAATCCAAGACGTACTCGATCAGGGCATGCTGGCCGGCGCGCCGCTGTCGCAGGGTGTTTCGCCACGCACGCCCTATGGCCAGCGGGGCCACAATCTGTACCTGCCGATTCCGTACGCCAAGCACTGCAAGGTGACTTACGAGACCGACGTTCTGGTCGACATCGGCGCCCGTCGTGGCGAGGCGCTGTACTACCAAATCAACTATCGCACTTACGAGCCCGGTACCGAGGTCGAGTCGTTCTCCATGGATCAGCTCGCCGAATCGAAGGACGCCATCGCCGAGGCACAGCGGCAGCTGACCGGGCGGTTCCGTCCCGACGCGAACTCGACCACCAGTTCCAGCGGCGAACTGGGGACGGGCAACAAGATGACCGCTCAGCTCAAGGGCAGTCAGGCGGTCCGGCAGATCTCGCTGAAGCTGGATGCCGAGGACATGGCGCAGGCCCTTCGCTCCACGGTGCTGAAGATCGAGTTCGATGGCGAACCCTGCGTGTGGGTGCCGGTGGGCGAATTTTTCGGCATTGGTTACCAACCCTCCGAATACAAGTCGTTCTACACCCAGATGAAGTCCGACGGCACGCTCGTGTCTTACTGGGTGATGCCGTTCGAGAAATCGGCCAACATCACCCTCCAGAACCTGGGCGACGAACCGGTAAACGCAGATCTGCACGTCCGTTCGAGCCAGTGGAAATGGGACGATCGTTCGATGCACTTCCACGCCGTATGGCAGGAACTGTACCACGTCGATAGCTTCGTCGACTCCGAACGACCGGGCGATGCGGCCTACGATGTGAACTACGTCACGGTCGATGGCAAGGGTGTTTACGTGGGCGACACGCTCACCGTGTTCAATGGCGCCGCTGCCTGGTGGGGCGAAGGCGATGAAAAGATCTACGTCGACGGCGAGACGTTCCCCTCGCACTTCGGCACCGGCACCGAAGACTACTACGGCTACGCCTGGTGTCGCCCTGAGAAGTTCGACGCACCGTTCCACGCCCAACCAACCGGCGACGGCAACCTGGCTGGCGGCTTCTCGGTGAATAGCCGTTACCGCGGGCTGGATGCCATTCCGTTTACCGAGTCGATCAAGTTCGACATGGAGATGTGGCACTGGAAGAGCACCAAAGTGAATTACGCCCCCACGGCGTTCTTCTATGCCCGGCCTGGCGCCACCGCCAATGTCGACCCCGACCCCGAGGCTGCCGCCCGCGAGGTAACGCGCTCGCGAGGCGACATGGGCACCATTTACCTGGTCGAGGGAGTGCTGGAAGGCGAGAACCTGAATGTTGACTCCAAGACCGGCGGCATGATCGAGCAGCAGATCAGCGGCACTTGGGGCTGGAGCAACGAGCAGCAAATGTGGTGGCGCGACACCAACGTGGGCGACGAACTCGTGCTCATGTTCCCCGTCGAAGAAGCCGGTCGATACAAGCTGGTTGCCAACCTCACTCAAGCGGGCGACTATGCCATCGCGGACGTGATGGTGAACGACCAGAAGGCCAAGACCATCGACAGCTACGCCGATGGCGTGTCGAGCCGCGAGGTATCGTTGGGCGAGTTCGACCTGGCCGAGGGTGTCAATCGCCTTACGGTACGCATCGCTGGCCACAACGAAAAAGCCATCAAGCGAGGCATGTTCGGACTCGACTACTTGAAGCTCGAGCCCGTCAAATAAATGTCGACAGCAGGTCAATCGCCGCGGTGACACTGGCCAGCGAGGCTGTCTCGCTGGCCGTGTGGTAGCCGGTGGTGGGGATTTGCAGCGTGGTTCCGCTGATTGCCCCGTCGGTAGCCGCCACCAGTCGCCCCAGTTCGGTGCGACCCAGGGTGCCCTGTTTTTCCCGCGTGGCATTTAGCGCCTCGACCCAGGCGTCCTTGTGGATGTAGCTGATGCCCAGGTCGTCGCACCGCCCTTCGAGTTCGCCCGTGATGGCCGCGGCGAACACGGCGCTGGAGTCCTTGCGTCGCAACACCAGCTGCTGCGCCTCGGCCGCCTGACGATTGGGGAACGGACTGGTGTCGAGCACCATCAGTCGCTCGGTGGTCAGGTTGTGCCGTTGAAACCACGCGAGGGCATAACGCCAGCTTCGCCCCGCTTCCTCCTGGGCGGTGAACAGGGCCGTGCCTTGAAAGCCGCAGCGGAACAGGTGAATCAGGATCGCGCAGCTCAACACGTTGTCGAGCTGGGCGGAGATCGTCTCGTCGGTGACATTCAGCCGGTCGAGGAACGCCACTGGTGTGCCGGGCTGCAGGAATTCGAGCCCATCGAGTTCGAAGATCAGGTTCTTGCGCGCGGGGCAGACGAACGAGCGGTTGATTCGCCCCTGGCCCAGGTAGGTACCCGCGTACGGCAGATGGGCCTGCACCCGCTGGCCGGCGAAGCGATCGCCAATGGTGCTCATCATCTGTTCCGAAACCGAATCACCCGTCAGCTCGCTTTGATTGCTAGCGATGAACGCGGCGTACTGAAATTCGTTGGGGCCAGTGCACAAGAGCCCATGTCGATCGATGTGCGCCGAAAGAACCACTTCCCGGGGGCGGCTGCCCTCGGCGACCAGCACACCCTGGTAGTACCGCACCCGGGCGCCGACCTCTTCGAGCTCCCGGCTCAGGACGCGGAAGAACGAGTCCTCCTGGCCCACCACGCTGGGCTCGCGGACTAGGTTCTGCAGGACGTCGAGAAACGGACGCAAATCTCGAGGGCCGCGCCTCTTGTCGCTGAATTCGTTGTCAATCGTGCTCACCGCTTCGGGCGAAATGCTCATCGTTTGGGCATCCGGGAGGGGAAAAATAGGGCCGGTCCCGATGTAGCAAATATAGAGCCGCTTGGCACTAGCAACGTCCGCAAGCAGCGTGGACGGCCGAGTTCGAGCCTCCGTAGGCAAGATTCAGCTGGCAGGAGACTGCGATCAGGTGGACGACCAGATGCCCCATTCGCGCGGTGGCAACTCCGTGGCTCCGGGCGCGGTGACGGCGTGACCGGCCGCCGGCGCCAGTCCCGCGGGAATGTTGCACGGGGCTGGTTGATCGTCCGTGTTGAGCGCCACGACCAGCGTGCCGGACGGCGATCGCATCTCCAGCGTGATTGCCCGGTTATCCAGGCTGGTTACGTGCAGCTCTGCCTGCTCGAGCCAGGGACGCTCGCGACGAACGGCAATCAGTTCCCGATGCAGGCGCCACAGAGGGAGGCTGTCGCCAGGAAAATCGGCGGGTGCGTGGGGCAGTGGCCGGCGAATCTCGGCGTCGCCCCCTTCGCGATCGTACTTGGTGCCTTCGGCGCCCTGTTCGTCACCGGCATAAACCGCCGGCATGCCTGGTATGGAAAACAAGATCGCCAGCGCATGGGGAACGAGACGCGAGTCGGTCAGCTTCGTAGCGATGCGTGTCGTATCGTGGTTGCCGACGAAGGTCCAGGGAGCGAAGTGCTCGCAAAACTCTGCGTGTCGTTGCAGGGCATGTGCCAGCTCATAGAAGTTGCGGTCGTTCAGCGAGCTCCAGATCGCCTTCCAGAGTTCATACTGTGTCACGGTCGTCAGATGCGATGCTTGCACCGTGGCGGTGTAGTCGCCGTGGATCACTTCGCCGATTAGCGTCACATCGGGTTTGTCGGCCCGTACGCGATCGGAAAACGCGGCCAGAAAATCGGTGGAGATCGCGTAAGCGGCGTCCAATCGAAAGGCATCGACACCACGCTGCATCCAATGCCGCGCCACATCCACGGCCCAATCGAGTACCTGGGGATTGGAGTGGTTGAGTGTCACCAGCCCGCCATGCCCTTCGAAGTTGGCGTAGCTGAATCCGTCGTATCCGGGCTGATCGAAATCGATGTGGAACCAGCCGCACCGGTCCGACTCCTGTTTGCGCTGCTGGACATCGACAAAGAACGGATGGCCGCGCCCCACGTGATTAAAAACGACGTCGAGTCCGACTTGCAGCGAACGCTGATGGCATGCGTCGATAAACTGGGTAAGGTCCTGTTCGTTGCCCAGGCGGCGATCGATGCGAAACGGATCGACGATGTCGTACCCGTGCGATTCCGATTCAAACACGGGACCCAGCAACACGGCGGTAACGCCCAAATCCACCAAATAGTCGAGCCACCCCACCAGATCCCTCAGCCGGCCCGATTCACTGGCATCCTCGGCCCCGGGGGCGGGATTTCGCTCCTCCGCGCCCAGAAAGCCAAGCGGATACAGGTGATACCAGATGTTGCTGCGTTGCATGAAGTGCCGTCCAAGGAAGATGGTCGATGGTGTGCCAGAAGCCCCGGTAGCTGCCGGTCGCGGGCAGAGAGCTCGACTCGTTAACCATCAGTTTACCTCGCTCTGGTGCGTATGAAACCCGAGGTAACCGCCCGGCGGCGGCACATCGGCGGCACAATGCCTTGCTGGCACACCGAGGAGAACTGGACACCTTGTGGTGGGTGACGCCGCAGAACCTCGCCGCCGGCGGTTGGTTCGCGCTAGCTATGGATCGACCTCGATCGGATCGGCTAGCCACTGGGGAGTGATCGCATAGTACTGCGTTTTCTCTCCCAGCGAGGCGATCAGCAGGCTCTCGCCGCGCTTCATCCGGCAGGTGGTGGCGATGGTTTGCCGAGTCACTTTCGGCGACTGCACCGTGATATCGGCGCCCGGCAGCTTGACTTCGCGTACCGCGTCGATCGTGCTCAGGGTGAGATGACATCGCAGTTCGAGATGGTCCAGGTCGAGCATTTTGGGTTGCATGTCGATTCGTAGACCTTGATCAATCACGGTGATGTTTGGCTGCGCGGCGGCCGCCTGTTCGCCCTGTCCGTAGTTTACCGACGTGACGAAAGGAGTCTGTGACTGATCGCAAATGGTCGCTAGCTGACCACTAAACAGCGTGACTTTAGGGGCGGACACCACCGCGGCGTGCGGCTGTCGCTGAAAGTGCTGCTCCACTCGCTGCATATCGGTGTCGCTGATGCTACACACGACGAAGGGAGCGAATTCAAAGGAAACCGCCTCCACGGCAACCGACGTCTTGCCTGGTTCCGCGGAGGAGTCGCTGTCCCACTTGGAAGCACTGATGTGGTCGGGGGCAGCGAACTGAACGGCCTTCTGCCAATCGATACTGGGAATGTTCTCGATAGACTCGGAAGGGAACACCCGCGTGTCGATGCAGATCTGAAAGGTGTGGCCGAATCGCTCGATGTCGCTCAGCACGTGCGCGAAGAAATCGTGCTGCCTTCGCGACATCGAGATGGTGACCTGGTTGGGATTGGTCTTGCCGCTTTGCGTGATGGGAAATCCATGGCCGGACCCCAGGGTGGTGTACGTTAGCAGCCACCGCCTAGGATCCATGCCGGCTGGTATCCGGTCTGCCTTCTCCAGGGCGGCTGTCAGATCGTAGGTTCTCTCTTCGGTGGGGTTCGGTTCGTCAGCCACCCCAAAGATGGCGACGTTTTTGTCCGTAAACGATGGCGCGCCGGCCTTGCCCGGCATGGGGACACGGTTCGCTTGTGGCGGTGTCTCACGATCGTGGCTGCTCCCCATCGCATCGGTCAGGCCGACGAAGGCCACCGCCACCACGGTGGTGGTGCTCAGCAACCAAGGCAGTCGGCTCGATCGAGCGCCGCCCCGGAACGCTTCAATCCGTTGCGACAAACGCCGCGCCGGTCGGGCGAACCAAAGTCCCAGCAACCCCAGGTTGGTGGCCACCGGTCGTCCGGCTGCGAACCGCAGCAGAAGTTCGGCGTATTCCCCTTGTTGATCGGCGTCGGTGTGCTGGCGAACCGCTTCGTCACAGGCCTGCTCTCGGTAGCGTTCCACCCGCACCACCGCCAACCAGGCGATGGGATTGCACCAATGAGCCGCTCGCACGGCGGTCAAGAGCCAGGCGAGCAGGCCGTCGTTGCGGCGAATGTGCATGGCTTCGTGCAAAGCGATCATGCGGAGCTGCCCATTGCTGAAGTGCTCGCCCTCCGGCAAGCAAAGTGTCGGGAATCGCCAGCCAAACAGTGCAGGGCCCGGCAGATCGGCCACGCGTTTGATGATGGGCGCCCGCACACCAATGTCGCGGCAGGCTCGTTGCACGGTCTCGATGATGGCCGGATCGTCGACCGACGGAAGTAGCTTCAGATGCCGCTGGAATCGCACGCAGGCAATCCCAGCCCGCAACAACACCCACAGTACGCCCGTCAGCCACACCGCAAGTACGGCGCCAATCAGTATGGTCCCCCAGTCGATAGCGGAGATGAACGACACGCTGTCTGGTTGCGGTGTTTGTGCCGCCGACCCAGCGATGGGAGTGGACCACGTCTGCTGCAACCGAGGCGCAGGTGCCTTGATTGCGTGGAGGTCTCCCGCGGCCGGACTGGGAGAGGTGTTCTGAAACGCGGCGAGCACGTTTTGCAGGCTCACGGGGCTGCCGGGGGCAAACGGCAGCAACAGCCGGGCTGCTACTACGATCCACAACCAGCAACGAAAACGGGCCGCCATCCGGCCACCCAGCAGCAGGTCGATGGTCAGCGCCAGCACCGCAACGGGCGCCGCCACGACCGCTGCCAGCAGTGCCAGGTAGAAACTGGATGCGACGAATTCTTGCATCACTTCGATCATGATTTGCCTTCCTTGCGATCGAGAAGTTGACGAAGCTCTGCGAGTTCTTCGTCGGTGAGCTTGGAGTTTTTCACCAGGTGCATCAATGCTGGCGCCGCCGCGCCACCAAACACCCGGTCAACGAACGAACGACTCTCTTGGCGGATGCAATCGCTTCGCCGTACAACGGGACGGTAAAGGTACCGTTTGCCATCGCGGTCGAAGTCGAGCACTTGCTTCTTCACCAAACGGTGCAACATGGTCTTCACCGTAGCGGCGGACCAGCCGTTGGCTTCGGCCAGTTGATCCACAACCTGCTGCGATTCGACAGGATGGTCACGCCACACCACGTGCATGACCTGCCACTCGGCATCGGAAATCGGAATGGGATTCGCCACGAGTAACGCCTCCTTGTTTCTGTCGTCTGGCGGCAAGATAGATTACATGTGTAATCGATGTCAATGGCGGATTCTTCCTCGACACGCATGGGCTGCAATTGGGCAGCCTTTTTGGCAGCTGGCGGAGATCTTATCTAGCGGGTGTAACAAGCGGTCCTCAATGGGTAAGAACCTCCAGCGGGAAAGACGCGTCTTGGCGCAAAGACCACTCCGGCGGAATTGCCCGACAGGCGGGCCCATCAGCCATTTTGCGCCAGGGACGCCCAAACCAAGACCGAGCGATTACCGCGCAGCAAGGCAAACGAAGATGGCCGACGACGACCAGTTCGACGAGCACAATCCGGATGAAGACCTATGTGGTAGTTTTGTCGACGATGTACTGACCGACTCGGAGCTGGACCAGTTGGTCCGTCGCATGCTTGTCGACAGCGACCTGCGGCAGGAGTTGCACAGGCAATTGCTACTGCACGACGCGCTGAAGGAAATAGCACGCCGAGGTTGGGAAGACTGATCGTCAGCAGCCGGCCACGATGTTCGTGCCAGCCAACTCAGACCTTCTGGTTCAAAGTACCGACGGTGGCATAGTGACGATTTCTATGCAGAACTCGCTCCACTCGCCAGTCGTTGTGCCACCCGGTAACGAGTGGCTCGACACAGATTACAATAGAGAGAGTATGGCCGATCTGAATTCGAGTCGAACTCCAACCCCAGGGGCGGGATTTCCCGCGACCCGTTGGTCGCTTGTTGACATGGCCGCGGGCTCCGGCGGCGAAGCCCTCGAGAGCTTGTGCCGGGCGTACTGGTACCCGTTGTACGCTTTCGCTCGTCGCAGCGGCCAAAGTGCAGCGGATGCCGAGGATTTGACGCAGGGTTTTTTCGAGAAGCTCCTCGAGAAGCAATGGCTCGCAGATGCCGAGCGCGAAAAGGGTCGTCTGCGAACGTTCTTGCTAACCGCGTTTCGCCGGTACATGAACAATGAATGGCGGAGCGACCAGTCCCTGAAACGCGGCGGCCAGTGGAGTCGCGTCGACTGGCAACAGGCCGACGGCGAGCAACGCTATGCCACGGCCAAAGCCGATGCGCTGCCGCAGGATTTGTTCGAACGGCAGTGGGCACTGGCAATCATGGACCGCACCATCGCCCGGCTGCGTGGCGAGTTCGAGCAGAGGGGTAAACAATCGCAGTTCGAAGAACTGAAGTCGGTGCTGATGCTCGAAAGAGGAGCCATCGACTATCCCGCCCTGGCCGAGCGGTTGGGCATGGCCGAGGGCGCGGCCCGGGTTGCGGTGCATCGGCTTCGCAAACAATTCCGCACCCGATTTCGCGAAGAGGTCGCCTCGACGCTGGAGGAAGGGGAGGATCTGGAGGAGGAACTCCTGTTCCTGGCCAGGGTGCTGTCGGGATGAGCTCGCATTTGAAGATTGATGTAACAAGCGGAGGTGCCTGGTTAAGAAGAAGTTGAGCAGCCTTCCTCTAACCACGTCCGATGGCAACTAAAATGAACGAATCCAATCAACAGCGGTGTCCCCAGTGTGGGAACCCCTTGCCAGCTGATGCACCTGCCGGCCTTTGCCCGGGCTGCGTGATGGCCATGAACCTGGCAACCGAAACCCGCATGGGCGGGACGGACCATCGCGACCAACAAGATCCGCCCCCTTCGCCCGCGGAAATTGCCAACTGGTTCCCCAAGTTCGAAATCGAGGAGTGTCTGGGACGCGGCGGCATGGGCGTTGTGTACAAAGCGCGGCAGAAAACGCTTGACCGCGAAGTGGCTATCAAGATCCTGGCGGGCGAATGGAAAGACGATGCCGCGTTTACAGAACGTTTCGAGCGAGAGGCCAAGATTCTCGCCCAGATGAGTCACCCGAACATCGTAACCGTCCACGACTTTGGCAAGGCCCAGGGTTTATTTTATCTGGTCATGGAATATGTCGATGGCGTGAACCTTCGCGACCTGCTGAGCGACGGCAAGATCGCGCCCGAGCAAGCGCTGGCGATCGTTCCCCCTATCTGCGAGGCACTGGAGTACGCGCATAGCAAAGGGATCGTTCACCGTGATATCAAGCCGGAGAACTTGCTGCTCGATCGCGACGGTCGGGTGAAGATTGCCGATTTTGGCATTGCTTCGCTCGTGGGCGCCACGAGCGACATCTCCGGCACGCCATCGTACATGGCGCCGGAGCAGGCCAATGGCAGCGTCGACCGCCGCACCGATATCTACGCCCTCGGCGTGGTGTTGTACGAGATGCTGACCGGCGAACGGCCGGAGCAAGAGATCATCGCACCTTCGAAGAAAGTGCAGGTCGATGTGAAGATCGACGAGATGGTGTTGCGAGCGTTGGAGAAGGAGCCTGAACGGCGATACCAGACCGCGCGGGAGTTTCAGACCACGGCCGAGTATGTGGCGAGCGCTTCGCGTGCTGGTGACATGAGCCCCATGAAATCGCCGGCATACAACCCCTGGGAACTTACAACGATCGTGATGGGGACGTTGTTCTCGCTCGTCATGCTCTTTGTCGCATTAGAGCTGCCGGAACCGCTGCGTTACCCAGTAGCTCTTTGCTTTTTCATTGCGATGTGGATCGGAGCGATCAGCCTGCTAGGCATCTGGCCGCAGGCGTCTCCGCTCTTCCCGGCGCCCAACTTCAGCTCCCGCAACATGCCGCACATGTCGCCTGGCGCCGCCCAGCGTTCGATTCCACTCAATAGGACGTTTGGATTAATAATTGGCGTGATCGTCGGCGTGGCTGTGTTCGGCACTCTGATGGCCAGAGGTTACTTGGTCGGGCAAGCCGATCACTGGCGGGCCTCGGTCGAGCCGGAGGCATCATACGCTGTGGAGACTGACGTAGTCCTGCTGAGTCTGGAAAGCGACGAACCCGGTCCGCGGTTCCTGGACCTCGACACGGGCCAGACGCGCGGCTGGCCCGAAATGGAACACGAATCGGACGCCGAGACCCGCCGCTGGATGAACACCGCGGGAGTCGAGCTGTTTGCCGAGCAAGTTGGTGGGCGATGGGGCTTGGTTACTCGGCGCGCCGACGGACTGAAGATAGCTCGAGTTCCCGCTGATGCGTCGTCGGACATCACCGCCGAAGACCTGAGGGACGCGCTAGCGCAAACCGATGGTTGGCTGGAGGTCATCGACGAAGGTGGCCCGGAGGGTTGGCGTGCCTACCTGGTACCCGATCCATTGCCGCCAGGGCTTCCGTTGGCGTTTCGCACAGCGGACGGCGCGCTGGGGCTGCTTCAAATCAACGCCCAAACGAGCGACCCCCAGCAGCTCGAATTGCAGCTGAAGGTCTATGAAGACTCGCAGCCAAAGTCGCAAGATGAGTCTTGAGAGCCTGAGCCCGCGTCCAACATCGGTTGGCGATAGCGGCGGTGGAATGGCTGCCTTCAGTCCAGCTTGATCTTCCGAAATAACGGTGCGTGCCGGTAATAAACTTCCAGTGTGCAGGTGGCCAGCACCGTCATGTACAGCCGGCCGCCCTCGCGGCCGTGGGGGTCGTTGGGATCCCAGCTTCCTTCGGCGTGGCCGTATTGCACTTGGGAGGTGACCAGCACGTCGGACATCCGTTCGTTCCAATACTCCCACTCGCGGCCGCCCCAGTGATGCAACAATTGCGTGGCGTAGTACCAGTAGTAGATGTCGCCGTGTCGCATGTTGATCGGGAACCGCTCCACCATCTGAGGCACGCCAATGCGCAGGCCCGGCTCGTCCTGTTTCCATCCCAGGTAAACGCGCGACAGTAGACCTTCGGCCGTCATGGCAGCCGAGGCTTCTCGGCCCGGCATATAGCCGTACAGTGCGCCAGTGCGATCGGTTTGCACCTGGTCGAGGAAGCGGCTCGCCCGTGCGAGCGACGAAGTTTCGACCCGCAGCCCCGCGGCCCGTGCCGAGTGCAACGCCATGAGTTGCCACCCCGTGACACTCAAGTCGCCCCGTTGGTTGGGATAGTATCGCCAGCCCCCCGCGGCGTGTTGAGCCGATATCAGGTAGTTCACGGCCTTCTGTGCTGGCAGGCGAATCTGCTCGTCGCCCGTCAGGGCGTAGGCGTCGGACAGGGCAATCGTGGCCAGGGCATGGGCGTAGATACCGGTGTTGGACGAACTGTGGTCGGCGAAGCTACCGTTGGCGCTTTGCACGCTTCGCAGATACTGCAGGCCGTGGCTCACGGTGTCCTGGTAGATACCCGTGCGGTGCGTCTGGCCCGCCCCTAGCATGGCTTGTAGCACCAAGGCCGTGGCCGCCTCGTCGCTACGGCGGGTGCCGGTGTGGCGACACTTGCCGTTGCAGTTGCCAGCGTGGTCGAACTCGTCGAGCGTCCAGCGGCCGTCGTTGTGTTGATGCCGAGCCATCCAGTCCAGCGCCCGGGCAACGGCTGCTTCAGTGAGGTTGGTGCCGCCTTCGGCCTCGAGCACCTGGCGGCGGATCCGCGGATCGCGGGCTGAGAGCATCCGGCGATAGCGATCGTCCGAGTCGAGGTTCTCCGCCACGCGGTCGAGTGGTGGAAGGTTCGGCGCATCGGCGGGGTCGTCGATCGCCAGTTGCTCGGCCCACCGCGCTGCCTCGACTTCCTGCTGTACTTCGGGCGAGTCGACTGGCAGGTCGAAGCCAACGGTTTGAATTGAATCGTTCAGCACGTTGCCGGGCCGCTCTTCCTGGTCGAATATTACCGAGAGATCGATGGCCGGGTCTTCTTCAACGCCCGTGCCCCATCCCATCAGCGCCAGCAGAATCAACAGCAGCAGGTGGGCAATCATGCTCATCAGCACGGCCAGCAATTGGTGCAGGCTGCGGAGGATCTTCTTGGTTCGCGAACGTTGCCGCGGCGGCGCTGTGACATCGATTGGCGGCCCGAACTCAATGGGCTCGGTCGCTGGCGCTGCTTGCGGCGTGGCTTCCGATGGCTTGTCGGCCATAGGTTTCTTCTTCGCCCGGGCTGGCGCCAGCTTTGCCTGCTCCAGGTACTCCAGGTCGATCGACAGTCCACACCGCAAGCAATCGGCCGACCGCAACCACAGCCGCACCGACATCGGCATGCCACAGTCGGGGCACGCGCAAGCATCGACACCGGGGTCGAGGGTAGGCACCGCAGCGGAAGTGGACGTAAGAAGTGTCGCCATCGACGTTCGAGATTAAGACGGTACTGCCACTACGTTTCACCAGCACGATGAGAGCGAGACCGCGTGGGCAGCATGTTCCTTGAGTATACCGAGCTGCTCCCCCGAGACAAAATCAAAGCCGCCCACCAAGCCAGATGCCAGCAGGTCCGATGGTGGGTAGTACGCTACCGGCGCTACGTTGGTTCGGTTGGCGAAGGGTTGACTATTGCAGCGAATGGGGCGATTGTCTGATAGGCTGTACGCTGCGACTTTAGCTAGCCTCGTATTCATCCCTCCCTTCCGCACCTTTCCCCGCCTTAGACATGCAAGTCACCCTGCTCGCCGGTATTCCCTACACCAATCAAACGCTCTACCACCAGATTCGCTTTCTGGTGGGCGATCCTGTGGCCTACTTGGGGAACTTGCCACCCGATGGCGAGTCGCTGCTGTTGGTGCGCGATATCGAACTCGCCCGCGCTCGCCAGCTGGCCCGCGCCGATCAGGTTGGCTGTCCGCAGGACTTTGCTCCCGCCGAGGGACTTTCCGGCGACCGCGAAGTGGCGACCGCCCAGGCGGTGGTCGAAGTGCTCCGGCAGCGGGGTGTCACGCTGGTGACCACCGACCGCACGTTGCCCTTCCTGTATGCCGCGCAGCTGCAAGAGGCCGGCATCAAGCTGACCTTGGACGACGAGCTCGGTGTCCGCGCGCGACGCATCAAGACCGCCGAGGAGATCGAGGCGCTCGAGCAGGCACAAAAAGTCACCGGCCAGGTGATGACCATGGCCTGCAAGTGGATTGCCACGGCCGACGTAAACGACGCTGGCGAGTTGATGCAGGATGGCGAAATATTGACCAGCGAACGCGTGCGGCGACGAATTACGCAGTTCTGCATCGACAACGGCTTTTCGAACGTCACCGATTCCATCGTGGCCAGCGTGCCCCACGTGGCCGATTGCCATCACCACGGCACCGGGCCACTGAAGACGGGTCTGCCGGTCGTGGTTGACATCTTTCCTCGCGACGACTCCAGTCGTTACTACGGCGACTGCACCCGCACCGTGGTGCACGGTACGCCGAGCGACGAACTGGCAAAAATGCACCGCGCGGTGGTCGCCGCCAAGCAGGCGGCCTGCGATGCGCTGCAACCCGGAATGACGGGCGACGCCGTGCATCAGGTGACGGTGGCCACGCTCAAGGAGCATGGCTACAAGTACGTGCCCGGCAACGCGGAACACGACCCCGAGGTGCCCGCCATGCGTCACGGCACCGGCCACGGCATCGGCCTGGATGTGCACGAGCCGATCCTGCTGTCGGTCGATGGCGAAGAAATCCTGGCCGGCGAAGTGTTTACCGTCGAGCCGGGACTGTACTCCTCGACCATCGGCGGGGTGCGGGTCGAAGACATGGCGCACGTCACCGAGAGCGGGGCGGAGATTCTGAGCCCGCTATACGAAGGACTCGATTGGACGGACGTGTGATACCTACGCCTCGTCCGGCTTGCGGCGGCGCTTGCGACCGGAGGGTTTGAACATCGAGACAATTTGCGAGATGGCATCAACCAGCGTGTCGACCTCGCCCGGCGTGTTGTACAGGTAGAAACTCGCCCTGGTGCTGGCCGTAATGCCCAAGAGGTCGTGCAATGGTTGGGTGCAGTGATGCCCCGCACGCACGGCGATGCCATGGCGGTCGACCAGTTGGGCAATGTCGTGGGCGTGCGGTTGGTCGAGCACAAAACTCACCAACCCGGCGCGATGCTCGGGCGCGGGGCCCAGGATCTTCAGCCCCTCGATCTCGCTCAATCGGGCGTAGGCGTATTCCATCAAGGCGTGCTCGTGCGCGGCAATGCGATCGAGGCCAATCTCGGTGAGGTAGTCGACTGCCGCACCGAGTCCAATCGCCTGCGCGATGGGCGGCGTGCCCGCTTCGAACTTGGCTGGCAGACCCGCGGACGTAAAACCGTCGAGCGCCACGTTGCCAATCATGCTGCCGCCACCCATGAACGGGGGCATCGTGTCGAGCAGGTCTTGTTTGCCGTACAGCACGCCGACACCGCTCGGGCCGCACATCTTGTGGCCGCTCAACGCAAGGAAATCGACGTCGAGTTGCTGCACATCGATCGCCAGATGCGGAGCACTTTGCGCGGCGTCGATCAGGATCACTGCGCCGGCGTCGTGCGCACGGGCGGCGAGCTCGGCGATCGGGTTGACCGTGCCCAGCGTGTTGGAGACCTGCGTGACGGCCAGGATCTTGGTCCGCTCGCTGAGCACTTCGTCCAGGCGATCGAGATCCAACCGGCCATCGTCGGTGAGTGGAATGTGCTTAATCGTCGCGTCGGTGCGCTCGGCCAGCTGGAACCAGGGCACCAGGTTCGAGTGGTGCTCCATGGGATTGAGCAGAATCTCGTCGCCGGCCGCCACGTTCGCATCGCCCCAGCTTCGCGCCACGGCGTTAATCGAAGCGGTGGTGCCACCGGTAAAGATGCACTCGTGGTCGTACTTGGCGCCCAGGAACTTCTGCACCTTGCCGCGCGCCAGCTCGTAGGCGTCGCTCGCCCGTTCGCTGAGGACGTGAATCCCACGGTGCACGTTGGCGTAGTCCCGCTCGTACACCTCGGTGACCGCGTCGATCACCTGCCGCGGCCGCTGGCTGCTGGCCGCGGAGTCCAAGAACACTAGCGGCCGCTCGCCATGCACGGTTTGCTGCAGGATGGGGAAGTCGTCGCGCAGCGATTCGGGCAACAGGGCGGAGGTATCGATGGTGGTTTCGGCTAGGGGCATTCGTTTGTTTTGATCACGGAAGGAATTAGTCGCGGATCTGCGCGGATTGGGTCGGATTCGCGCGGATTGAATCGTTTGGATTTTTATGACCTGCGAGTAAGTACAAACACATCGACAGGTAGAAGCGATGGAAATATGCCTTCATTCACTTCTGATCCGCGCTAATCCGTCGGGATCCGCGCAGATCCGCGACGAATTCAATCTCCGTGCCCTCTGTGTCTCCGTGGTTCATAACTTTCCGCCAACGGAATAAACTCAGTTCTACGAGTGGCCGTTCTACTTTACTGGCGAGTGCACCGCTTGCAGCATGGTCTTCCATCCCAGCAGGCAGCACTTTTGGCGGTTGGGCGTGAGCTTCGCGCCGAACAGCTCCAGCATGTCTTCGGCGCTGTACTGCATGGCCTCTTCGACGGTCTTGCCGTACATCTCCTCGAGCAACATCGAGGCCGACGCCTGGCTGATCACGCAGCCGTCGCCCTGGAAATAGCAGTCGACGATCTTGCCGTCGGCGTCGAGCTCGAGTTCGATGCGCACCACGTCGCCACACAACGGATTTTTCTCTTCGTGGGCGTGGGTCGCCCCGTCGAGGTGGCCGCGGTGGAACGGGTCTTCGTAATGGTCCAGGATGTGTTCCTGGTATATTTCGTCTTCGCTGGGCATTGCTACCTAAGGGACAATGGCGGAGGCGGGCAGGTTCGTCGCTTGGTGCCTTGAGCAGGGAGGGAAGTCGAGGGTGGCTGGGGTCGAGTCCAGCGAGCCCCCAGACCTCAAGTTGCTGGGGGCTCGCGGAACTCGACCCCAGCCACCCCCAAGCTGTTGGGTCCGGCACTAGTACCAGTCTAGGTAGCCAGCGGCAGTGGGACAACGCCCATTGCGGCGATCACCCGCTTGGAGTGCCCAGTTTGCTGGACAGTAGGGTGTCCACGACGTCGATGTCCTCGCGTCGGACGGCCAGTTCAAAAGTGCCAAAGTACCCTATCCGCATATCGATAGTGCCAGCCGAGCGATCCTTCCAGCGGTACCTGCAGTAGTAGGATAGGGGAACTGTCAGGTAAGGATGCACAAACCACGTCTCGGACAGTGTGGCTTCCCCGGGTCGAGTAAACAGTTGCGGCCAAAGCAGGACTGCATAGTTAGCGCTGATGACCCAGAAGAAGCATTTGATGAAGGACGACATGACCGATGGTGAAAGCACGAACTCAAGGCACAAGGCCGCTCCGACGTTCGGTATGAAAGCCAGCCAGGCCAAATTCGTCAAAGGCTTCACTCGAATTGTCTGCAGATGAAACACCGACTCCGCCTTGCATTGTTCTGCATAGCAGTTCTTGTAGCGGCTGCGAGTTATCAGCAATGCAATTATCGCCCCCAAGGCAACGCACAGCACTCGCGAGAAAAACGTGGCTACCTGGCTCGACGTCACCAACCGCAACCACGGCGCAAGGCACGCCACGACCACGGCCGCGACGGTCGTGGCGATGAGCAGCGTCTTCACGCGGTAGCGGGGGTGGTTCATGCGCGGGGTGGTTATCGCGTGCCTGCGTTTTCGGAAAGCTTGTTGCTGAGAAACTCGTCGACGGCGTCGATGTCATCGGGATGGATCGTGACCTTGATCGGCAGCCAAGCTCGCGCCGCGGGCGCAATGAGTTTTAGCCTGCCATCTACTCGATCGACCCATTCGTATTTTTGCAGCCACTTCCAGGCTATGAACTTATGGCCGGGCACGTACATTCCGGTTTCGGTGCAAAGGACAGGGAAACTCTGCTGTACTCGAGGAATGAGGAAAAGGTAGCTCCATAGGATTCCCAGGCAGAACACTGCCGCGGCGTCCGGCAGGTAGGCCAGGTAATACCCGATCATCAGGGTGTTGATGTCTGGTTCTTCCGGAGGGAGTACCAGCACAGCCGCGGTGCCATACAGCAGCGCAATCACCACCAGGACCCGCCAAACGCTCCACCTTGGGTCGACAAGTTGCATGCGAAGCGGGAGGACTTTCTCTGCCAGGATGTCTGCGAGCATGTTCTGTCGCGCCGCTGCGAGCATCGCGAACAGTACCGCGACCAGTAGGATGCCGACCAATGCGTAGCAGCCGTGAGACCGTTGGCTGGGAGCGTCAGGTAGTGCGCTTCGCACCAATCGCATCCACGACAGAACGTACACCAACACCACAGCCACCACGGTCGTGGCGATGAGCAGAGTCTTCACGCGGAAGCGAACGTGGTTCATCGGTTCGAGGGGCAGAGATTTTTAGGCGCGCCCCATTCGTTACAACCGCTACGGATCGCTGGCGAAGTAGTAGGAACCATGGATAACCGTGAGGGTGAATGTGGTTTCCAACGTTTTCGCAAGGGAGGGGGCACAAACTGGATAGGCATGACCACTTAGTTTATCGTCGCGTCGCCAAAAGTGCTGGAAAGAGTGTACCCGATCGCTTAATCTAGAGTCTTCCGTGCTGAACTCTTCATTTTATTGGGGCCCCGTTCGATGTGTAGTATTTGCGGTCGGTGTTTGACATGGATTGTGGTTGCGGGACTGTGGTTGGTTTCCACCGTCGCGGTGGTCCATGCCGAAACATACGACATCGGAGATCGTGTCGAAGCCCAGCGCGGTCACGACTGGATTCCCGGTACGGTTGTCGGTGGTAGTGGCACCCGGATTCGAGTGCGGCTGGACGACGACGGTTCCTCGGATTCACTGCCGGATGACGTTCGCGAAAAACGATTGTTGCGCAACTACTATGTATCGGAACTTCGGCATGCGAAGGGCGCCGCGGCCACGGCTCCCGCGCCTTCATCCACGCGCCCGAGTCGAAGGACGCTGTCCGTGCCTTCCAGCAGCGAGAGCGCGAGCCCGTTTGATAGTGCGATGTCGTCGGTTGCATCGCGGACCTGGTCGGACCAGTCGGGCCGATTCAGTATCGATGCCACATATCGCGGTATGAATGGCGCGAAGGTGGTGCTGGAGAAGTCGGACGGGTCGCAAATTGAAGTGCCGCTCGATAAGCTTTCGTCCGCCGATCAGGACTATGTGAATTCGCAGGGGGGTGATCCGGAGAACCCGTTCGCCGTGGCCTCCAGCACACCAGCGATCGCTCCGTCTCGTAGTGCTCCGTTGCAGGCCGACAAGTCGGGCGCGCGGACACTGGCACCCCAGACGTTTGACGGCTGGACGTTCGAACCCGAAACAACCTTGGGATCCGACGCGGGGAGTCTCCGCCAGCGGACACTGACGCTCTCGGCGATTCCCGATTCGGATCCGTTCTTCGAGGACAACAAGCAGCTCTATTTGGCAGCCTCGGGACAGCGTGCCGTGTTGGTACGCGAGCAGGGGGCCGTGGCCCGCGACAAGAAGCTGTACTTGGAGTCGTTCGACCTCGCGGCAGGTAAATCGACCGCTTTGGCGCCGCTGCCCGACGAGGTGGAAGTGTTGGCCGTGGATCCCGATCAGGGACTCGTCGCCTACCGGCCCGATCACTTTGGGCGTGGCAACACCGATCTGACCATCGCGCAACTGCGGGGCACGCAGCTCGCGCCGGTCGCCACTTGGGTGCCCTACGGCGATGAGCGGATGGGGCGTGGCACAGAGGTCGAAGCGGCGTGGTTCCTGCCCGAGGGGCGAATCATGACCCTTGGCCAGTTTGGCGATGTGCTGACCATTTGGAATGCATCGAACGCCAAGGCCACCACGTTGGTGCCGGTGTCGCATGGATTCGACGACGAGGACCTGGCTTTGAGTCCCGACCGGCGGTACGCAGCCCTGAAGATGGATTCCGGCATTGCCATCGTCAACCTGAGTTCGGGCGAGCACGAGGCGACGATCGCCCTGGCAAAAGGCGCCGCACACCTTGGCGTGGACCGACTCGCTTTCAATGCCGACAACACGAAGCTGGCAGCCGTGGGCCATCTGGGCATCTTTGTGTGGAATCTGCAAACGGGCACGCTGCTGGGGCACTTCGATCACGAAACCACGTTTCCCTCGGCCAGCCTGTTGTGGGCCGGCGACTTCTTGTTCCATCAGAACCGGTACCTCTACGACTTTCACCGGCACATCCTCCTGTGGGAGTTCGAAGGCATCTCGATGCACAATGGTGCCAGCAGAATCAGCAACGGAGTGCTCTGCATGGTGAACAAAGGGCGCGGCCACGATAGCTCGCAGTTACGCTGCATGCCGTTTCCCACGCCCGAGATGATCCAGACCGCCGAACGCCTGGGGCCACCCGAGTCGCTGATCGTCGCTAAAGCCGGTGATCCCGTGGCGATCGAACTCGATATCGACGAGCGGATTATCTCCACCGAGCAGGTTCGCGCGGCCATTGTGGCCAACCTGGAGAAGTCGGGCTACGTCGTGGCCGACAAGTCGGACACCGTGGTCAAAGCCGTGTGCAAGCAGCTGCCCTCGCAAACCATCAAGATTGGACAAGGGCGGTCGCGATTCAGTGTGCAACCCGGGGATATCGTCGAACGGACGATTACTCCCAGCCCTTCCTCGTTGACCCTCAGCTACAAGGGGCAATCGGTCTGGCGACGGGGCAACATGGGGCAGCCTGGCATGACCATCTGGATGCGAGATGGCGAGACGCTCGATCAGGCACTCACGCGGTTGACGACACCCAACACCAAGCTGTTGACCGATGCCACGTTTCCCACCGAGATCGTGCGTCCCGGCAAAGCGTCGCGCAACGGCGCCTACGGCCTGACCGATCTGGACAGTGGCGTGAGCGGTGGCGGGCGTTTCCAGTGACGGCGGCCTGGATCGCTTTCATCTTTGGTGTTCCGGTTTGGCTTGTTGTGTCGCCCGGTGCTTTGTCGGCCTGCACCGACGGATAGCAATTCGGCTGCTTCGGCCTTCGCGCATCGGACCAACACCACGGCGCCAAACCAGCAAACCAATTCTGAAAATGCTCTAAGACCGCAGCACCATCGCCGCGCACCCCGCGGCAATCGCCCCGAGCACCAACCACAGTACCCACGTGCGGGGTTCATCGCGACGGTATTCCGCCTTGGGCACTTCGGGCAGGTGCTCGATCAATTCGTCGGCCTGTTGTTCGCCAAGTTCGTCGGTCAGGTGCTGCTTCAAATAGCCTTGCACCGTTCGCGCGCTGAAGGGGCGGTCGTGCGGGTCTTTCTCCAGCAGTTGCACCACGATCTTCGCGAGCCACTCCGGGCAGTCGACCCCTTTTTCACGCAGGCCGATCGGCTGGTGGTGCAGATGCTGGTCCCACACCTGGGCAAAGTTCGCGCCCGTGAACGGGGGGTGTCCTGTTAGCATCTCGTACATCACGCAGCCCAGCGAATAGAGATCGGCCTTGTAGTCCATCCGCGCGTCGGCCTGAATCTGCTCCGGCGCCATGTAGGCATAAGTGCCCACGGTGACGCCGTGATCGGTGATTTCGGCCGAATGAGTGTCTCGCGCGATACCGAAGTCACCCAGCACCAGATTGCCTTCAGCATCGAAAAACAGGTTGCTCGGTTTCAGGTCGCGGTGAACAATTCCATGGTTGTGGGCATGTTGCAGGGCCGAGGCGATCTGAATCGTGTACACGGTCACAATCTGCCAGGGCAGGGGGCCGCCTTTCGCGAGGCGGTCCTTCAGCGAGCCATGGTCGAGCAATTGCATGGCATAGAAGTGCTGTCCTTCCATGATGCCGCCGCCATAGTGCCGCACGATGTGCGGATGATTCAACCGCTCCATGATCATGATTTCCCGCTCGAAGCGGTTGACGATGTTTTCGTCGCCCGAGACGTTGGGATGCAGCAGTTTCACCGCCACCGGTTCGTCGATATCGGGGCTCGTCGCGCGGTACACCACACCGACCGTGCCCATGCCCAGTTGCTCGCCGAGCTTAAAAGTTGCCTTGGTGGGCAGGAATTTGAGTTTACGAACGGTCATTCGGACAAGGCGGGAAAGATGAGAAGAGTCGCCGGTTATGCGGATATTAGCAGTCTAAAAATAAGTTTCGCCCAATCTTTGCCCCGATGCAAGCAACCTTTCGCTTGATCTTATACAGGCGATAGCGGCTGCCCGCCGTTTGGCTGGTTTTGGCACACGCCCAAAAGCAAGCAGCGGGGTGGTCGATTTCGCCCACCTATATCGCGTTGGGGGTTTCCCAAAATGTGGTGCAAGGGATAGCATCGAGTTCTTCCCTCCCCCCCGAAGAACCCGAGTAACCGTTTCGCCACCCCCTGGCGAGCGTGGTAGGCTTCACAACCCTCGGTACTTCCTCAAGATCAAAACAATGACATTCCTTCTGAAACAAACTCGCCACCGCGATTACACCGGCTTCGAGGAACTGGCCAACACCATCACCCATGGACTGGCCGCCTTGTTCGCCGCGGTGGGAATGATCCTCTTAGGCATGTGGGCCTGGCAGAGCGGCAACATCTGGCACCTGGTTGGCACTTGCGTGTTTGGCCTGACGATGGTGGTGTTGTACGCCGCTTCCACGATTTACCACGCCGTGCCCGAGGCCATGCAGAGCGCCAAATGTCGCTGGCAACGGTACGATCAGTCGGCCATCTTCCTGCTGATCGCCGGCAGCTACACGCCGTTCATTTTGTCGAACATGCGAACTCCCATCGGCTGGACCTTGTTGGCGTTCGTGTGGATCGTAGCCCTGGTGGGCATCGTGGGCGAACTGACCGAGCGAACCAACTCCACCAAAATTCGCGTTGGCATCTACCTGCTGATGGGCTGGTCGTGCCTGATGGCCATCGGGCCGATTCTGGAAGTCATCCCGGCGGCCGGCATGGGGCTCATCGCCCTGGGCGGCGCAGCCTACTCGCTGGGCGTTGTGTTCTTCCTGTGGCGACAGCTTCGCTACCACCACGCCGTGTGGCATTTGTTCGTTATCGCGGGAACCGCCTTCCACTACATGGCCGTGGTGTACTACGTACTGCCAGCGGCCGTGGCGTAGGGCCCCGCGTCCATCGTTCATAGCAGCAGCCGATAGCCGGCGAGCAATCCCTCTCCGGCCACGAGTTTTCGCTGCGCCGCAGTGTTGGGGAGCAACTTCTTTTTGGGCCCAATGCTGGTGATCTACATCCGTGGGCCCAAAACTCGAGCGGTTTTGGTCACCCCCCGAGTGGTTTCACTCGGTTTTCTTCGACCAAACCAATCGAGGGAGGGGACAAAACCCCGAGAGTAGTCCCCAGCTACTCAGCGAGTTGTCCCAATACTCCCAGGTTGGCCCAAAACTCTGGAAAGGTTCAAATCCTGGATCAGCTCCCGCCACCCACGGCTGGCGCCATCGGCTCACTTACTCTCCTACTCACTTACTCTCCTACTCACATACTCTCCTACTCACATTGCCCTCACACCAAGGCCCCAACGCCCCCCGTTTGCCGAGTGTGCACACCACCCTGCAGCACCATTGGAGCACACCCCCATTCGATTTCTACGGTAACTTTTTTACACGCGGCAGATTCACGTGCTTTGGGGGGCATCGAAAGCGTTTGAGAACCAAGCCGGAAACCGCGCTGGGCGAGGTGGGTTCTGAGCTTCTCGAATCTATTAAGGAGAGCGGCGCCGACGCGCTTTCGGAAGTTTTGTAGCTGAAAGCGGTTGTGACAACCTCAGCGACTTGAGTAGGTGCCTCGAAACACGCGTAGACGTTTCACGCCGACGCACATTTACTTGCATTGAGATTTCTGGAACCCTAAAAATGAGAAAGCCGGTCCCTTCGCTGGCGGTACTTAGTTGAGATTGCCAAGGAGCCTACAGCAAAGAATATAAGGTCCATCAGAATGCCAGAAAACCCTTATTCATCTTCGGGTGTCGAAGCACAGCCTCGGGATTCAACGGGGATGTCCGTTGGGGCCGTGGTTCGGGAGATTCTGAAGTATCTGGGAGCCTACTTGGTGGGATCACCTCGATTGCGCCGGTGGCGTCCATTGTGGCTTGGTTTTCCAATTGGGTTTATTGGCACGCTGGGAGTCTACTACACTGCGGCGGCATCGATTTAGCCGATGGTTTGGTATGTAGCTTGGGTGCTTGGGTGTTTCACTTCTGTGCTCTTTCGCCATCGCTCAATAGTTGCGATATACTGTTGGTCGAGCGCACTTCCAGTTTTCGCCGCATATTAACGCCGTGAGTAATTCAATGGGTCAACGTGTCCTGCGGATGCTCCATTGGTTTGCTTTTGCAGCCTGCTGTATGGTGCTATTGGTGTCTTTGGTAATGTGGCCGCGTAGTTATTTCTACGAAGATGGGACTTGGATAGAGGTATCCAAAGAAGCATACGTTAATGCGGGGCCACTATCCGATGGGGGTGTCTTAATGATCGTCGTCCCGCTGGATGGACCTCCCTGGCCAAACAGTCGTGTGCCGTGGGAAGAAAGGAAGTTCCGTTCGGTTCAGAGGCCAACGCAAGATTCCTACCCCAACTTTCTTCCTTGGTGGCGCGCTTTCAATCCCGGTGCAAGCGGTTCCTATGTTGTAATTCCTTACTATTTCATCGCACTTGGAGCCGCCTGGGCTGCCTCGCTTGCCTTTCTGCCGCCACTCTACTTCTTGCGACCCTTCAAGCGGTTTCGGGTTCGGACCGCCTCGCTCCTTTACCTTACAACGACAGTAGCGATAATCGTCGCTTGCCAGGTGCACCTTGGAAATGGCTTCGCGGTTATTGCCTTCGAGTGCTGTTTGCTAGTGTCGATCTTGATCGTGGCGCAACGTAATGGTCGACGTTCCAAGGAACCAGCCTAGAATTCATCGGCCGACGCAGCTTTCACAGGGCCGCGAAACTGTGAGCGGTGTGCCCAACCTCAGCGGTTCCGCAAGTTCCGTATCTGACAGCGGTTGTGACATCCTCGCTCATTTGAGTGGCGAGCTTTGGCGCGTCGGTCTTGGCCACCTCTGCGCCGTAGCCAAACCGCTAAGGCGCCGCGGGTGATGCAACTTCTGCACTTTCAGGAGTCCCGAATCTGACCGAAGTGTGACAACCGACGCGAGTTTGATACTTGTCAGATTGCGCTCCGAGAGTTCCACCCCTAGCAGTTGGATTGGCACTCTCTGGCGCCAATGTCTCGCTTGTCCGACAGTGCTGGGCTGGGTTCCAGAGGCACACTGGGGGACGTGCCGGACGTGCCCGCATTGGCAACGGACGTCACGACAAAGTAGGGCGTGTCTCAAAACCAACCTCATGATACATCGATTTACGTTGAATTCTGCATCGCAGACAGGGAGAATCACGGTTCGGAACAAGCTGCAATAATTGCAGATTTCACGAACTTGCTGTCCTGTTGAGCATCTGACGCCATGAGAGCAACGAACTATTTGCAGTCTGCCGATGTGATGAGCGAGTCCGCTTCGATATCGGCACGAACACCAATGCCAACGCTCTGCTACAGCTTCTTCGCCGTCGTCCTCGCCATCGCGTCAACCGAATCGGCGTTTTCCAGAGAGTTGCCGGCCTTCCCCGGCGCGGAAGGCTACGGCGCGGCGGCGCGCGGAGGTCGCGGTGGACGAGTGATCGCGGTAACCAACTTGCATGAGTCCGGTCCGGGCAGTCTGAGAGCAGCAATCGAAGCGAAGGGGCCGCGAATTGTCGTGTTCCGTGTTGCAGGAACGATCGACAGCAAGGGTAAACGGTTCAGCATCAAAAACGACAACATCACGATCGCCGGCCAGACGGCTCCCGGTGACGGCATTTGCCTTAAAGGCGATCTGGCGCTCAACGCCAACGACGTCGTCATTCGTTACATCCGCGTGCGACCCGATCCGGTGTCCCGCGAAGTCGACGCGATTTTCGGCCGTTACAAAAAGAACATCATTCTCGATCACGTCTCCACAAGCTGGAGCAGTGACGAAGTGTTGTCGGTGTACCATAACGAATACGTCACGATCCAGTGGTGCCTGATTTCCGAAGCGTGTGCAAAAGGCGATTCCGGACACCGTTTTGGCGGTATTTGGGGCAACAACTTCGGCACTTACCATCACAACTTGATTGCCCACAACGACAGTCGCAATCCGCGCTGGGCTTCGGGCTGCGGCTACAACGACTACCGCAACAACGTGATCTACAACTGGGGCTACGAAAGCTGCTACGGCGGCGAAGCCCGCCAAAAAGGCGACCGGAGAAATCCACTCATCGAACATTCGACGATCAACATGCTTGCCAACTACTACAAACCCGGCCCGGCCACGCGAAGTGAAGTGAAGGATCACGTCGCGAAGCCTTCGTCGAGGTGCGAGGGGGATTCAGGCAGTTGGCACGTGGCACGCAACCATGTCCATGGTTTTCCCAAGGTAACCACGGACAACTGGCTGGGTGTGAAGGGCAATCGGTTCAAAAGACTGACCGAGCCGTGGGACGCAATGCCGATCAAGCAGCAGTCAGCGGAGGAGGCTTACGAAGCAGTCCTCGTCCACGCAGGTTGCTCGTTTCCCAATCGCGATTCGATTGACGCCCGCATCGTCGAAGAAGTTCGCACCGGCACGGCAACGTTTGGTGCCAGCGGCATCATCACGACGCCGAACGATGTCGGCGGTTGGCCTAAGTTGAAGTCAGCAGAACCGCCGGCGGACACCGATGAAGACGGCATGCCTGACGACTGGGAGAAAGCACACGACCTGAACCCCGACGACGCTTCGGACGCGACAGAAGACCGCGACGATGATGGCTATACTAACATCGAAGAGTACGTGAACGGATTGGTAACTGATGCGGCATCGGCTTTTAGCCAGTGAAACCATCGGGGTGTCACAGGCTTCCATTCTATGAAGCGGTAATTGCCAAGCGACTTGCTGGAAGCTTATCCCACGACTATTCACTTTGGAAACACGCAAAATGAACACTATACATCCTTCACGCCTGATTCCCTCGATAATCCTAGCCTGCCTGACCACCTTCGCATCCGCGCAGCAAATTGACGCCGTCTCCGACAAACCCCGGGTCATCGTCACGACCGATGGGGAGATCGACGACGAATGCTCGATGGTGCGGTTCCTGTTGTACGCGAATGAGTTCGACGTCGAGGGCATCGTGACATCGAGTTCGCAGTATCACTGGCAGGGGCACAAGTGGGCGGGCGATGATTGGATTGAACCGCTTCTGGAGGCTTATGAAAAAGTCTATCCCAACCTCATCCAGCACGACCCCGACTATCCCACACCGGACTATCTAAAGTCCATCATAGTGCTCGGCAACGTCAAATCGGAAGGCGACATGGATGAAGAAACGGTGGGCTCACAGTTGATCGTCAAAGTCCTGCTGGACGAGTCCGACAGTCGACCCATCTGGTTGCAGGCGTGGGGCGGACCCAACACTATCGCGCGGGCGCTGAAAACGATTGAGGAGGAGCATCCGGATAAGATGGCCGAGGTGGCAAAGAAGATCCGCTTCTATCTCATTTGGGAGCAAGATGACACCTACCAGAAATACATTCGGCCGCGATGGGGCAGGTTCAACATTCCGACGATCATCTCCGACCAGTTCATCGCCTTTGCCTATGAAAGCCAGCGGAAGGCCGTACCCCAGGAAGTGCAGCGATACTTTTCCGCAAAGTGGATGAACGAGAACGCCTTGCAAAACCATGGGCCGCTGCTGGATCTGTACAAAGCACACGATGATGGACGTTTCCGGTCCGAAGGAGACTCGCCCGCATTCTTGCACGTGATTCCGACCGGTCTGCGCAGTGACGAGTCACCCGACTGGGGCGGCTGGGGCGGTCGATTTACCAAAGTCCGCGAGAACACGTGGCTCGATCCTGTTGTCGAGCGTGGCTACGAGTATCCCAAGGGTCGTTGGTATGGCAGTTCGGCATGGGGTCGCAGACGTGCAAAACGCGAGACCACCAAAGATCCGGAACTGGCTGCCTACCTCAAACCTCAATGGCGCTGGATCGATGTGATTCAGCAAGATTTTGCGGCACGAGCCGATTGGTGCGTGAAGCCTTACGACGAAGCCAACCATCCGCCCGATGTCAAACTGGCCCACGACGCCGACTTGGAGGTCAAACCGGGCGAGGCTGTTTCGCTGAGCGCTGCCGGAACCAGCGACCCCGACGGGGACGCATTGACGTATCGCTGGTGGCAGTACGAGGAAGCCGACTCGGTGGCATCCCGGGTAGACATCGACAATGCGGGCCAGCAAGAGGCCAGCTTGGTCGTCCCCAACGAGCCCGGCAAACAGATTCACATCGTTCTCGAAGTTACTGACGTTGGGACGCCGCCGCTTGTTCGATACCAGCGCATCGTATGCAACATTGAATGATCAAACACAGCCAAAGGCCGGGGTATCAGGAAGGCCCACTCGGGTGGCCCCGGAGAACACCCGAGTGGTTTGTATTCAGCGCAGTTCTTGGGGCTCTGCAACTGCCGTCGGTACTCATCACTTCGCTCAGATTCGACTCCGGCCACGGCGCCGAAGCTGGACCAACACCAGTGAGTTGCGTCCGATGGCAACTGACAGAGGTGTCCTCTTCAAAGACACACCTCGTGCAGTTTCGCAGATTTCTTGGCAGCAGCGGAGTGCCCATCCTCGGCGTCTTCGGAAGTCCCGTATCTGACAGCGGTTGTGACATCCGCTGCGAGTTTGGCCTCGATGAGCGCTAGGCAGGGGCGGCCTATCACGCAGAAAACGGGGCGACAACCGCGCAACCCTCAGCTATGATTTCAGTTACGGGGATTCCCAGCCTGCGCGTTAGGCCGCACATTTGCGGTCTACAGGTGATAGGCAGAAAGTTCCTATAACTAAGTTATTTGCCTTAGTACGCGAGATGCCAATCATGCACTACCTAACACGGAGTCTCATCGCGGGCGTTACGGTACTGGTTGGCTGCACCGGAAGCCAACCGAATTCCATCAACGCTCCATCGAAGCCTGACCATCTGATCATGGGCGAAGGCAGCTCGATAAGTGATGGCCTATCGATATCCAACGGCAACGTAGTCGTCATAGACGACCAACCGGGAATTGCGTTTGCGACGGTTACACCACCAGGACAATCCAAGAGAGTCGCGTATTTCTTGGTCTTCAATCACGATCGACCGAACGCCCGGGTGAAGACTGAAGGCGGCAGCAGCGGGTCAACCGCTAATACGTTTCATACCATCAACACCTTCGGGAATGAATGCACGGTCGAGTACGACGTCGTCCTGAAAGATGGGACCGAATCCATTGAAACAGAAAGCATTTCGATCTCCGACACAGAATACGATTCATCCAAAGGACGCGTATTCCTAATCGACATGGAGGCTACACCGCCCAGTGTTACACAACTCAACCTCGACCTGCCAGCTGACGTACCCGCGCTAAAAGAGCCAGATGCCACTAAACAGTTTGGGCAGGATACCTTGAACGCATTTCGTAAAGCCGACAAATCCGTGGATGATTTCTGCCGATCAATCGAAGCAAGAGGCAAGTAACACAGCGGAGAAAGAGAGCCGCCGATAACGCGGGACTTTGAAATCATAGTTTTTGGTGGCGGCCCCGTTACCGCTGTCGTTATCCGAGAAGAGAGCCAAATGGACAACTCGATCCTCGACAAGATTGAGACTAGGCTCGCAGCAAATAGGCCGGACTATCACGCGCTGTTGAACCCTCCCGCTCAACAATACCTATTCAGCGCCCTCCGCACAGCGGTCGGCATCACCTTGCCCGAGGGCTTGCGATCGTTTTACCTTTGGCACGATGGTCAGAATTCGGCGTCGTTTGAGCCACTGGTCGAGAATCTGACATTCATGACCCTCACCGAGATTGCGGCGATACATCAAACACACTCAGACGTTGCTATCTTCGATCAATGGGATGATGATTTCTGGAGACCTTGCTGGATTCCCTTTTTATCCAATGGGGGAGGTGACTATTTGTGCGTCGCTTCCGAAACCACTGGAAAAGTGCCGATTGGCTCTGTCTTGTGGTATGATCACGAGACTTCCGATCGGGAAATCGTGCATCGACATTTCGATGATTTCCTGAATGATCTCTACGATCGAATGGTCAATGATCGCCTCGACGTCGGATAGCAAAAAAATGCACCCGAGTCGCGAAGCCGGGCGTTTTGAGACTGGAAAATCTCTCGTCGCGACCGGGTGATTTTAGATGTTATGGAATTCGTCGGCAGCCCTCAACTGACCGCGGTGTGCCCAACCTCTGTCTGTTGGCTAAAGTCCGAATCCGCTGAGGTGTCCATTACCTCGGCTAATCAGCATCCCAAGTAAGGGTCCTCAAGAGTGCCACGCCAAAGCATTTTTGCCCGCATGTACGGCAAGCTACTCAAGGCCATGTGGCCCAGGTGGGTTTAGCGGCTCCGGGGCTGAGGGGGGAGGCCGCCGCGGCTTACCACTTCTGCTGGCCGGTGATGGCCAGCACGGTGGTCCACATTTCTTGTTCGGGGTCGATGCGTTTGATCTGCCCGGTGCTGATTGCCAGGGGCACGTGCACCGTGTGGTTTTGCCAGAGGCCGATGAACAGGTCGGTCTTGCCGGCCATCGCGGCGTGGGCGGCCTGGCGGGAGAGTTGTTCGCATAGCAGGCTGTCGGCGGCGCCCGCCGGCACGCTGCGAATGTTGTAGCTGGGGTCGAAGTACTTGACGCCCACTGGCAGGTTGCGTCCGGCAAAATGGGCGTTGATCTGTGCCTTGAGAAACACGCCAATGTCGCCCAGCTTGCGATTGCCCGACTTGTCGAACTCGTCGCCATGCCTGGCGAGCAAATGCTGCCCCGCGCCCTCGGCCACCACGATTACCGCGTGATCGCGGACCGCCAGGCGGCGCTCGAGTTGTGCGAGGAGTCCTTTGTCGCCCTCCAGTTCGAACGGCACCTCGGGTATCAGCGTGAAGTTCACTTCGCCGCTGGCGATGGTGGCGGCCGCGGCGATGAATCCCGCTTCGCGGCCCATCAACTTCACCAGCCCCACGCCGTTGGGCACGCTTTTGGCTTCAATGTGGGCACAGTCGATCACCTTTTCCGCTTCGGACACGGCCGTCACAAAGCCAAACGTGCGGTAGCAAAACTTGATGTCGTTATCGATGGTCTTGGGAATGCCCACCACGGCAATGTCGAAGCCTCGCCGCGCCACTTCCTGGGCAATGGCGTGCGCGCCCTTCTGGGTACCGTCGCCACCGATGCAGAACAGCATATTGACTCCCTCGTGATGCAGGAAGTCGACCGTCACCGCGGGGTCTTGTGGGCCTCGCGACGTGCCCAGGATGGTGCCCCCCTGGTGATGGATGGGCTCGACCAGCGCAGGGGTCAGTTCGATGGGGGGAATGCCCTCGTTGGGGTTCAGCCCCTTGTAGCCATAGCGGATGCCCAGCACCGTGGGCACACCGTAGCTGCTGTGAAGCTGGTAGTACAGGTTCCGCACCACGTTGTTGAGCCCGGGGCACAGCCCGCCGCAAGTGACGATGGCGGCCTTGCTCTTCTTGGCGTTGAAATACACCTGCTCGCGCGCGCCGGCCTTCTCGAAGCCGATCTCGGCGACGTTTTCCCCTTGCAAGTAGTCGATGTCGTACAGCACCCGGGACTCGTCGGGCATAAACCGGGTATGCACGCCGTCGTGTAATAGCGGTGAATCGTAACGCCGCTCGCCAAGTGTGGGGATCGTCAGGTCGGATTGTGTTAGCATGGTGGGGTCTCGCAATGCGCCGGGTAGCCTACGCCGAACAGGATACCAACGATCCGGTGGCATGGGGAGCGTGGGCGGACGGGCAAACAGGGGAAACAACCGCATGGCAACTGGATGGCGAAGTCGATTACCCGGTATTTCGCTGCGTGAGCTGCTGGGGATCATTGCCTTTGTGGCGGTGGCGTTTGCATCGCTCTTGAACGCTTCAGAAGGTTGGGCGATCGCCGTTTTTGGCTTGACGATCGCCCTGACGATCGTGCTGGCAATCGTTGCCGTCGCCGAGAGAGGATCTCGCCAAACCGCGGCCGCCGGGGCGCTGATCGCGATGCTCGCGTACGCCGTGTTGTGGACTCAGCAACCGGAGACAACTTTGGAGGACAGCTGGGATCAGGTGATGGGTGTCGATCCCGTGCTAACCGACAAGGGGTTCCTGCTCACCTCGAGGGCTTTGTACGCGGCGTGGCATCGAGTCAATGGCACGTACATGGTCGAGTGGGAGACAGGACGCGTGGTCGAGCAAACCGCACCGAATTACCCTCCCGCGTACGGACAGGGCAATGTTCCGCAAGATCAAGTGCCGCCCAATTGGAGTGGAGGCGGACTCATCTACAAAGGCCTCCCCGTTCCCGAGCACTTCCTGGCGGTCGGCCACTGTTTGTGGGCCATCCTGCTGGGCTATCTCGGCGGCAAGTTCGCCGTGTGGATCTTCGCGCGTCGCATAGCCCGCGAAGAGAACGTTGCCGGGGGGAGCCCGACATGACAGAACGTCCTGCTGGACTATGGCGTTTATCACTTCGCGAACTGCTGGTGGTTGTGGTGCTGCTGGCCGTGATCTGCGTGGCATTGAAGTCCGCGACTCCCCTGTTGGCAGATTTGTGCACCACGGCGGTGCTGCTCGTCATGGCGACGATGACCATCCTCGCCCTCGTCGGGCGTGGCCGGTGGCAGGCGTTTGCCATCGGGTTTGTCATCTGGGGTCTGCTCTTTTGGGTTGCCAGTTGGCAGACGGGGCGTGGTCCCGGCAATCTGCTGCCCACCGACGCCTTTGCCGATTGGGCGCACCAACGCGTGGCGGTGCCTTACGACTACGACCCGGAGACGGCCACGATCCTGGGACCTACCGCCGGCCGCGACAATCGGGAAGGTCCCAGGGCCGAAGTCGAGCTGAGTTCGTCCTTTCCATCCATGCCATTCTCCTCGCCCTTTAGCCCCGAAATACTTCGCGAGGTCGAACTTCCAGGCAAGGTGGAATTCGCCAGCATTCTCGATGTCGGCTGGACGCTGGCCTTGGCCTACCTGGGTGGCAGGTTCGCCGTGTGGGTTTACCAGCGACGCGTATCGCAGCAAGGCATCAACAGCGAAGGTCAGCCGTTATGACAGAAACTTCACCCGGATCGCGGCGTCCGTCGCTTCGCCAACTGCTGGTGTTCATAGTGCTGCTGGCCGTTGCCTGGGCGGCGCTCAAATTTGCTTCCCCACTGCTGGCCGGAGTGGTTACCACGGTGGCGCTATTGGTCTGTGGTGTGATGGCCGTGTGCGCATTCGTCGATCGCGGGCGGCGGCAGGCCTTCGCCATCGGATTCACGGTGGTGGCGGTCGGGTTTACCTACGCTGTGCATACCTATGACGACGATAACTACCTTCGCGCCCTGCCCACCACGCAGTTGATGCAATGGCTGCACGGACAGATGGCCACCGAGTGGATAGTCGATCCTTCGACGGGCGAGCGAGTCCGCCGGCGGCACCAATCGGAACCGGAAGCGGCATCCATCTACTATGGAGGTTCATCGCCCCCGCTGCCCGATTTCATGTCCGACTCTTCGACCACCTCGCCCTATACCCAGCCGTTTGGCACCCGGCCGTTTGGTGCCCGGCAAGGGAATGTCGTCGCCCGCTACTTTCCCGGAATTCAAGAGTTTGTCGCGGTCGGCAATTCGCTGTGGGCGCTGCTGCTAGCGTATCTGGGTGGCAAATTCGCGGTGTGGGTTTACGCGCGTCGCATCGAACGCGAAAGTGGTAGTAGCGTACCCGCCTCCGGCGACACGTAGGTCGCCCATCATTCCGCAATCGAGAGTCCGCATTCGTTTTGAACTACTTCACCCACGCTCATCGTTGGATCGATCGCGACGACTGCGATCCCTATTGGCTTGCCGGATTGGCCGTGCCCGACTGGTTGGGCGTGGCGGCGCGGCGGACCAAGTGTCGCACCAAGCACGTGGAGCCTTCGTTCGACGACACCGATCCGAGGGTGGCCGCGCTCGCGCGAGGTGTTGCGCAGCATCATGACGACGATCGCTGGTTTCACGAGACCAGGGCGTTCGTCGAGCTCAACATGCAGTTCAGTCGCCGGATTGTCGCGCACTGCAGCGAACGCACCGACCTTCGCGCGAGCTTCCTCGCCCACGTGCTGGTCGAGCTGCTGCTGGACGACGTATTGGTGCAACAGAACGAAGCTCGCCTCGGCCATTACTACCAGCGCATGTCCGAGGCCGACGCCGGGTGGGTCGCCGCGCAGATCGAGGGCTTCAGCGGCAAGACCGTGGGGCGGCTGGCCGAGTTCATCGACAAGTTTGTGGAGCTCGAGTTCGTGGCCGACTATGCCGAAGACCGTTTGCTATTGTTTCGCTTGGGCCAGGTGATGAATCGCGTGCGCTTGCCAGGTTTGCCCGAAAGCTTCGGCGAACTGTTGCCGGAATTCCGCCAGCAGGTTGCCGCAAGATCCGACGAGTTACTGCTAGCACCGCCCGCGGCGCGAACCTTTTGGCCACCGCGCGCGTAATCTTAGTTGCAGCAGAAGTGGTGAGCCGGAAGCGTTAGCCCGGATGGTGCTTCCAATGTGCTGGCGCTTCCGGCCTTTTTAGGATTTTCTCGGCTGCATGCTTTTCGAATGGAAACACGTGGTGGAATGGAGGACAGACGATGATGCCGATTGCTGGCGCGCGGTTGCGGCGTGCGCTGTTACCTCTTCTTTGGGTATCAGCCAGTTCCGCGCTGGCGGGTGAACCCCCTGTGGTGCAATTCGATTTGCCCAAGCAGCTAGTAGCCCACCATGTAGTCGAAGCGGTGCAGCCCAGCGCTGCGCGATTGATTGAAGTCACCGTGCCCGTTTCTGCTCGAATCCTGAAGGGCAACGCGGGCGGGGTCGACGAGATTGCCATCGAGATCGACGGCCGGATGTCTGGATTGGTGGTGCACGACTTTGCGCCGCAAACCACGCTCGGCAGCGAACACGCCGGCGATATTCAAGTCACCACCACCACGGAGAAAGCGAGAACCTTCGAAGCCAGCCTGGGTGGCCAGTCGCCCATGCCTATTGGCGATGTGGTGGCCCAGGTAACCCCCAGTATCTCGGGCGGTTCGAAAGATCGTACCGCCGAGACAAAGACGACTAGCCGCTTGCCACCCAAGCGTCCCATCGTGGTCAGCGGCACCATCAACGAGAGCCACGGCGCGTTCTTCCAGCTGCGTCCGTCGTCGCAAACCACACTCGAAGGGCAGCACACCCTGTCGGTGGTGTTTCGAGTGCCCGACGATTGGACCGCCGGCCAGTTGGAAGTCCGCTGCTGGGCTCGCGGCGAGCGGCAGATCCTGTGGTTCGACCAACCCCAAGTGTGGGGCAGCACTCGCCGCATCGTGTCGATCGCTCTCGCCCAACCCCAGCCGCCCACGATGGCCGCCAAACGTCACATGGTCGCCAAGCAACCCACTGACGAAATCGGCGAAGCCTGGGTGCCGGTGAAGGAGTGAGGGCAAAGCGTCCCCAGCCCGCGACGGAAGCCGCGGGTTTGAGCCGACCCGGGTAGCGGCTGCGCCGCAACCCTTCGCTGGGAGGCACAATGGCTTCGGCACCATGAAGAGTCGAGTCGTTCTATCCCGAAGGGATAGCGTCGTTCAACCCAGTGTTGCGGCGTCAACCGCTACGCTGGGTAAGTTTTCGGAATGACGGGTACGCGGCCATGTGACTTGCATATCTTGCCTAGTTCCGCGGCGATTTCTCCTGGCTTGCGAGTCAAGCGACTTGCCATTCCGCTGGCGATTCGCGATATTGACAGACGTACACTTCATGCGCCCGAGTAAGGAGACCCGTCGTGGCCAGCTCGTCGACCGATTCTTCCACCGAACCGCTGCTGTTCCGCCTGCCCAAGTCTGCCCGCGATGGCGAGTTGCCGCGTGAATTGCCGCTGGAACTGGTGGTCCGCGACCGCGAAGTGATCGAAGCCTTGCTGGAGCAGGAGGAACTTGGAACCCGCAACACGTTTGCCCTCGACGCCCTGCGAATCGGTGTCATGGCGCTGCGGCACGCCAACACCCGACTCGACGCCGATCTGTTACGCCGCGAGACCTCGCAGCTATTGGGCACGCTTTCGCAGACACTCGAGCACTATTCCAAAAACACCGGCGAGCAGCTCAATCGCACGCTCAAGGAGTATTTCGATCCCAGCGACGGGCGGTTTAACGAACGCGTGGGGCGTTTGGTCTCGCAGGATGGTGAGCTCGCGAAGCTGATGCGAGACCAGATCGACGGCGAGAATTCAAACCTCGCCCGCACCATGCTCACGCACGTCGGCCGTGAAAGCCCGCTGATGAAGATGCTCGACCCCGCGCAGTCCGAGGGCCTGCTGGCCGCGCTGCGTCAGGCCGTCGAAGGGCAACTCACCCAGCAGAGCGAGAAGGTGCTGAAAGAGTTCTCGCTCGACAATCGCGAGGGCGCATTGGCGCGGCTGGTTGCCGAGCTCAACACCAAGCATGGCGACCTGACCAAGGACCTGAAGGAAAAGATCGACGAGGTGGTCAAGGAGTTCTCGCTCGACGACGACGGCTCGGCCCTCAGCCGGTTGGTGCAGAATGTCGATCGCGCGCAGAAGACCATCACCAGCGAATTCTCGCTCGACAACAACACCTCTGCCTTGTCGCGGCTGAAGGAGATGCTCGAAGCCACGCAGGGGGCGATTCACAAGAACCTGACGCTCGACGAAGATGGCTCGCCGCTCTACCGCTTGAAGAAGGAACTGCACGAACTGTTGGCCGAGGCCGACAAGAAGAACGTCGAGTTCCAGCAGCAGGTGAAAGTGGCCCTGGCCGAGATCACCACCGCCCGCAAAGAGGCCGAGCGTTCCACTCGGCATGGCGAGGTGTTCGAAGACGCGGTTTACGAGTTCGTCGCCCGCGAGGCCCAGCACGCCGGCGACATTGTGACGCCCACCGGCGCGACGACCGGCCTGATCAAGAACTGCAAGAAGGGCGACTGCGTTGTGGAGCTTGGCCCCAGTTGTGTGGCGGCCGGCGAGAGAATCGTGGTCGAAGCCAAACAGCACGGCGGCTACACGTTGGCCTCCGCTCGCGAGGAACTGGAGATCGCTCGCAAGAACCGCGACGCGGGTATCGGCCTGTTCGTCTTTTCCCGCCGCCTGGCGCCCACCGGCATCGAAACCTTCCAGCACTTCGGCAGCGACATCGTCTGCGTCTGGGATCCCGAGGACCCTTCGACCGACCTCTGGCTCCGCGCCGCGATGGTCACCGCCCGCGCGATCTCGGTCCGCCAGGCAGGCAGCACCGAATCGCAAAAAGTCGACTTCGAGACGATCGACCGCGCGGTACTGGAAATCGAAAAACGCGCGGCGAACCTCGACTCGATCCGCACCACCGCCAAGACCATCATCTCGGGCGGCGAGCGGATCATCAAACGCGTCGATACGGACGAGAAGTCGTTCGAAAAGCAGATCGCGCTACTCCGAGAGAAGCTGAGCGATGTGAAGACGGCGCTCGGGTGTGAGGAAGGCTCGGTTGAGTAGTGTATTTACCCTGCCTCTGGGAGGGTCGCGGCTGCATTTGCCGCGGGGAGGGTGCGCAGGACCAACGCTATCCCAAGTGCAAACTGCGGCCCATTGCGGTCTCGGCCACGCTCCGGCGGATGGAGAATCTGTTCCTCGACCGCCGAGACATTCACCTATTAAACCCAGGGCGGCGTTTGGCTCGTTCCTCGCCTCCACTTACCCTGGGCTATCCTATTTCGCTCCTTCGGAGCTGGGTGGTGGTGGACGAGAACACCCGCATCCGTGCCAATCGGTGTTCATCTGTGGCTGAAATCCAGGCCCGCCCAACGGACGCAGCTTCATAGCGATGGCTGATGCTTAGGTGTTCTTGGCTCCGCACCCTCCCCGCGGCTGAGACCGCGACCCTCCCGGGGGGAGGGTGAAAGGATGGCACGATTGGAAGGGTAAAGTGAAAACGTTAGTCGTCGCTTTCGACTTCGTCTTCCCACTCGACCACCATGACGTTGGTGCCCAATTCTTCCACCAGGCGGCCTTCCAGGCTGTCTTCTGCCGCGCGGTGTTTGGCGATCCGTTTGGCGCGGGTGCCTTTGGGCAGTTGGCCGAGATGGCAGACCGATTCGCCGGGGCTCACGGCTGGTAGCGTCGTCATCCCGATCACCACCGCATCGAATGGTGCCGTGAGCACGCTCCGCTCGTGGCCCAGCAGGTTGGTGTTGGTGGCTAGTGGCTGGTCCTGCTCGATCATCTCGCCCGGCTGGACGTGGAACTGCAAGAAGCCGCCCCGTTCGGCACGCACCCACTTGGTCTTCTCGATGGTCACCTGGTAGTCGGGCCGCTCGGGCGGGTCCTCGATCATGCCGAGCTCGGCCAGCACGTTGCGGACGCCTCGCACGGCCGTTTCGACGATGGCCGGCTCGACTTTACAGACTTCGCCCCCTTCGAGGATGATGCTCGGGCGGCCGGCGGCGGACGCCTCGCGGCGGAACGCGCCCGCAGGACCTTTGCCGTTGATGATGAAGTCGCAGCCGAACGCCTCGGCGATGCGCAGCACTTCGGGATTCGACAGATCGCCGCGGACGTTTGGGTAATTGGTCCGTCGCGCGGCGGCGGTGTGCAGGTCGATGCCGTAGTCGCCGCGGGCGACGATTTCGTCGAAGATAGTCCGCGCCATGCGGCTTGCCAGGCTCCCCTCGGGCGAGCCCGGGAACGAGCGGTTCAGGTCGCGCCGGTCGGGCAGGTACCGCGAGTGGCGGTCGAAGCCCAGCAGGTTCAGCACCGGCACCAGCACCAAGGCTCCGCTGGTGAGCTCCAAGTGCTCGTCCTGAATCAGTTGCCGAATGGCGCCGGTGCCATTGATCTCGTCGCCATGCAGGGCGGCCGTGACGAACACGGTTGGTCCGTCGTTGTGACTGCGGCGGACATGGATCGGGATGCGGACCGTCATGCCGCTGTAGCTTTCGGAAACGGCCAAGCGGATATCGCGGGCTTCGCCCGGCGCGATGCGTTGGCCGTTCCAGTCACCTACGGACTTCGCTTCAAGTGCCCGCTTCATTACGAGTTCTCTTCGTGGTGGTCTTCCTGTGGCGGCAAGTCTTTGATCTTCGGTCGTCGCCGCCGCCTGGTCTTCTCGGGCACCATGTCCCGCATACGTTCTAGCTTACCAAAGCACAACAGCCGGTCGCCCGCTTCGAGTTGCCGGTCGGCTCGTGGGTTGGGTATCACGGTAGTGCCGCGATAGAGCGTCAGCGCGTTGATGTCCTTTTCCCGCAAGCCCGACTCCTGCACGGTCTTGCCGATGTACTCCGAGCCATCGGGAATGTGGATTTCGGTCACGCCGTAGCCGGTGCTCACCGTGAGTCGCTGGCGGAGATCGATTTCGGGGAAGTCGACCTGGGCGGCAATGTAGTCGATCACCGCGCCGGCAATGTCGAGCTGCGTGCAGGTCTCGATGCCTTCGAGCCCGGGCGACGAGTTCACTTCCATGATTTGCGGACCGCTGTTGCTCTCCAGCATGTCGACACCGGCGATGCGGAGGCCCATGATCTGCGCGGCCCGCACGGCGGTGGCGGCGTAGGTGTCGTCTAGCTCAACCACCTCCGTCCGCCCGCCACGATGGACGTTGCTGCGGAACTCCTGCCCCTGTGCAACGCGCCGCATGGCGGCAATCACACGGTCGCCGACCACGAACGCCCGCACGTCGCGACCTTTGCTTTCGGCGACGAACTTTTGCACCAGCACACTTTGCCGGGCGGACTGCAGCGTCTCGATGATGGCCTCGGCAATTTTCACCGAGTCGGCCAGGATCACGCCCACGCCCTGGGTGCCTTCGAGCAGTTTGATGATGACCGGTGCGCCGCCCACGCGTTCGATGGCCGGCAGCACGTCCTTCTTGTCGCGGACGAACGTCGTCTGGGGGATGCCGATCTGATGCTTGCTGAGGATCTGCAGCGAGCGGAGCTTGTCGCGAGAGTTGGCGATGCCAGCCGACGAATTGGCGGCGAACACGTCCATCTGCTCGAACTGTCGCACCACGGCGGTGCCGAAGTAGGTGATCGACGCGCCGATCCGCGGCAGCACCGCGTCGTAGTGGCTCAGGTGCTTCTGCCGGAAGTACAGGTCGGGCTCGCCCTCCTCCAGATCGATGGCGAACTTCAGCGTGTCGAGCACCTTAGCCTGGTGGCCACGCTGCTCGGCCGCTTCGCGGAGGCGGCGAGTGCTATAGCAGTTACGGCTGCGTGAGAGGATGCCGAGCTTCATGAATTTTTCTCTTTCCGATCTTTGCCCGAAGGCTTCGCGAGTTTCTTTTTTTTCTTCTTAACCGATTTGCGTTTGGCCTGCGCCGGCTTGCCTCCGAAATACGAGGCGCCAGCGTCCACCAGCATTCGCCCCCGCACGGCTTCGCGTCCCAGCAGCATGCGAAATCCCATCTCGTCGCGGTTGGCGAGCGTCAATTCGATGGGCCACGAGGTGCCGAGCGCCTCGACCGTGGTGACGATCACCGGCCGTTTCTTGGCGTGGCCGCTGGAGCTGCGGACCTTGCGGAATTCGAGCACGGGGGCTTCCACCTCGATGGTTTCCCGGCTGCTCCGCTGGATGGGGTGGACCTTAAAGCGGACAAAAGGCTTGCCGTCCCGCTCGAACACCACCATATCGAAGGCGTGCAGGCTACTGGAGCGAGCCCCTGTGTCGATCTTCGCCTTGACCTTATCCACTCCCAAGTCCGGCAGGGAGACCCATTCGCGCCAGCCAATGACAGGAAGAGATTTGGGATCGGGCTTTTTCAAGATTCTGGGATCGCAGGGGTTTGCAGGACGATGCCAAACACCCCATGATTATCGCGCAAAAACAGCATGCGCGTCGAGCCCCTTAAAAGACCGCAACATCGTAAATGTCATTCAGTAGGAGGATTAACGACGGAAGAATCGCGTGTGGAGCGTGTTAAGAGTTGGCGAGTGCGGGGGCTTGGGTATTCGAGCTTCCAGCCGTGACACTGTTTGGTCGTTCTACGACCACAACTCCTCGACCGCTTCGCCTTCGTCCACCAGTTGGATGGGACGGCCGATGAGGCTCATGTTCTCGTGGCTCGGGTCGATGCCCAGCAGCGTGTAGATGCTAGCGAACAGATCCTTCACCTGCACGGGGCGCTCCGTCACGTCGGTGCCGGCCGCGTTGGTCTCGCCAATCACCTGCCCGCCCCGCACGCCCCCGCCGGCCAGGGCGACGTTGAACGCCCGTGGGTAGTGGTCGCGGCCGTTGCGACCGTTGATCTTGGGCGTGCGGCCGAACTCGCCCATCCAGACCACCAGCGTGTCGTCCAGCATGCCGCGTTGACGCAGGTCGGCAATCAGTTGCGCCATTGGCTGATCGATTTGTCCGGTGAGGTTGGCCACTCGCTCGAAGTTGTTGTCGTGCGTGTCCCAGCCGCCGACGTTTACCTCGACGAACGTCACGCCGCGCTCGATCAATCGCCGCGCCATCAGGCAACTCGAGCCAAAGTTGGTCCGGCCATACGCGTCGCGCATGGCGGACGACTCGCGCTCGATGTCGAAGGCCTCCATTTTGGGGCTGAGGATCATCTCGCTGGCCGCGTCGACCAGCTTGCGATGGTCGTGCACCAGGTCGGTTCCCTCGGCCGCCGCAAAGTCGTTATCCAGGCTCTGCAACAGGCCCAGCCGACGAGTGTAGCGATCGCGGCTGGTGGTCGGCTCGCTGTTGGCCGGCGGGCGGTCGGCGTTCTGCAGGATCAGCGGATCGTAATCGACGCCCAGGAACCCCGCATTGCCGGAGCCCTGCCCGCGGCCGCCAATCCGCACGAAGCTCGGCAGTTCGCAGGCCGCATCGCCAATCTGATGGGCGACGTTCGAGCCGAGCGTGGGGAACTTCACCCCACCCATCGGCAGATAGCCGTGGTGCATGTAGAAACTGGCCCGCGGGTGGCTGCCTTCCTTGCTGGTCATCGAGCGGATGATGGCGATCTCGTCCATCACGTCGGCCACGCGGGGCAGGTTTTCGGCAATCTGAATGCCCGATACCGCGGTGGAGATGGCCTTGGTCTCGCCCCCGTTGGCATGGTCGGGCTTGGGACTGAAGGTCTCAAACTGGCTCGGTCCGCCCGCCATCCACAGCAGGATGCACGCCTTGTTGCGCTTCCGCAGATCGTCGGCCGCCAGGGCGATGGCGTCGGTCCAACTCACCGCACCTACCGCGGCCCCAGCCACGCCCACGGCACGCAGGAAGTCCCTCCGCGAAGTAATGCCATGTCGATTGGCCGTGGCGCGGATGTGATGTTGAAGGCGGTAAAGCATTGCGGGGGCTCCGAAAAGTGAATGACGAACGACCAAATACCCAATGACCAATCGCATTGATCATTGTTCATTCGACCTCGGTCATTTCCTATAAGCATATTCCGTCGAGTTAATCAGCGACCACAACAGGTCTTCGTACGTCTCGGTGCGATTGTCCACCGACTTGGCGTAGGTGTGCACCTGCTCGAGTTCCTCGTCGGTCGGCTCCCGGCACAGGGTCCGCAGGAACAGTTCGCTGGTCAGCATGTCGTCGTCCTCGACGCTGGCGATCAGCTTGCCGAGCGAGGTGGGGCGTCGCCAGCTGCCGGCCGATAGCGAGCGGTTGATTTGCGGCTGGTTCATCATCGCCAGCGATTGGGGAATGCTGCTGGTGATCGTCTCCCGCGGGGCCGAGGGATCGAAGCCAAATGCCACGTTGAACCCGTCCCGCGGCGAGGTTTGACCGCCGTACACCCGGCCGCCGCCGCCCGTGACCATCGAGCGAATGGTCGCTTCGTCCAGTTCCAGCGTGGTGAGCAGCGAGTTAAACAGTTGATCGCCCCGCAGCGGCTGGGCCACATTGGCCGTGAAGGCCGGCTCGTCGGGCAAGCGGCGGGGGCGGCACTCGCGCCCGTATGCTTCGGTGCTGAGGATCACTCGCATCAGCCATTTGGGATCGTAACCGCTGGCGGCGAACTCCTGCGACAGGTACTCCACCGCCTTCGCGCCGTTCGGCGTGCGGTCGGGGCCCATGTCGTCGACCGGCTCGTAGAATCCTTCGCCCACCAGTTCGGCCCACATGCGATTGACGTAGGCCGTGGCAAACCAGGGGCTCTCGGTCATCCACTCGGCAACCGCCTCCCGCCGCTGGGCGTCGCGGGTGCCGATGGGCAGCTGGGCGCCGGTCAGGAAGAACTTTGGCTGCATCCGCTCCCCGATCGCCGACGGATCGTCGAGGTCGGGCATGTAGTGTTCGGCCGCGCCACGGCGGTTGAGGTTGTTGTTATTGCCCCGGCGGACATCGCGGCCGTTGTTGGCGATCACCTGAAAGCTCCGCTTGGTGGCCGAGTTCACCGGCCGCACCGCTGTGCGGGGAAAGAACGCCGCCAGTTCGTGAAACTGCTCGCGCTTCCAGCGATCGTAAGGATGGTCGTGGCACTGCGCGCACTGAATCTGGATGCCGAGGAAGATTCGCGAGAACTCGGCCGTGCTGTCTTCGGTCACACCGTCCTGCGCCATCAGAATGGCTGTCGCGCCATCCTCCCGCACGTCGCCGGTGGCGGTAATGAACTTCTGGGCGACTTCGTCCCAGCCGGTGCCACGGTTGAGCTCCTCGGTCAGCATAGTGACCAGCGGGTTGGAGACAATCACCGCCCGGTCTTCGATACGCCGCGACAGGATCACGTCCCGCCAGTACCGCGCCCAGTTCTGCCCGTATTGCTCGCTGGCCAAGAGGTCGCGAATCACCCGATTGCGCTTGTCGGGTGAGGGTTCCAGGAGGAAGGCCGTGGTATGCTCGGGCGAGGGAATGTCTCCCACCACATCGAGCCACACCCGGCGAAGGAACGTCGCATCGTCGACCGGCGGCGCGAGATCCGTGGAGTCGTCGAACAGCTCCTCGGCCAGCAACTGGTCGACTTGCCTGGCCACACGCTGAACGTTGGGTGCTGCGTCGGCGAACGACCCCACCAGCGCAGCACAAGCCAGGGCAACGAAATCGCGGAACATAGCGAGATTCCCCACAGGAAAAGCGAGGGTGCGGTTAGGAACAATCGGGTCCGCCCATTTGAGTACAGACTATCAAACCCCAGAGGTCCAGTCGTGGTTTCGCGGGGAAATTTGGCGGGTTTTTTGGGTGGCGCGGGGGTGGCTTTGGTTGCTGGCGGGGCGGGGTGATCATTGTGAGGGCTCGATGATGTTTTTGAGCATTCTTTCCAGTTCAAGCGAATATTGGTTTCTATGGACGCCCAATGCTATAATTAACGCATGATCCGAGCCTACGACGAAATCGTTGAATTCATTGCCGCCGGCACTACTCCGGAGTCGGTTGCGCGGTTTGAGTCTTCGCAAGCGACGAAGGACTACGTGGCGGACCTGATCCACAAGGAGAAAACGACTGGGCTGACTGCCGAAGAGTCTTCCGATCTGGACCACTTCATGAAGGTCGAGCACATCATGCGGCTCGCCAAAGCCCGCGCCGGCGCGCGTAGTTCGCAATGAAGCGGCTTCTCTGGATTCACTTGCTGAAGCGAATCACGCCAAACTTTCATTGGCGACTCACCTGTCCGGACACAGTTGATTCGATCGCCGTGGACTTCGTAGAGCGCAGGCTGCCGAAGTTGGATAGCCTGCGCGATTTGGACTTTGGCAATATCACGCGATGTGGAGATCCCTGGTTCGCATGGCGGCGGCGGATTTGCTTCCTCTACGGAGTTTCAAACCATTATCACAATCCAAGTGATCCAGTCGTACTGCGCGGCTGGAATCACAGACTGTGGCGAAACGAGCCTGGCTACGAGCCGGAGGCGCTGGTCGATCGAATCTTCGACGAGATGATTCAGCGACTTCAATTGAAGCTGGAGGACGTATCGGGTTAGGGGATCCACTAACTCTCTCTAGTCATGCCTCTCATCGAAGCCACCTCCACCACCGAAGCCTATCGCGAGCGCTGCGAAGGTTGCGCGTAAGAGGTATTCGATTTAGTACACCGCGGCCGAGTTGCGGTCTCGGTCACACGCCGGCTTATGGAGAATCTTCTCCTCGACCGCTGGATAGCGTTGCCAAGTCACCTGGGGTGGCGTTTGGGCTCGTACCTCGCCCGCACTTACCCCAGGCTACGATGTGAAACCCCTTCGGGGAACGATCTGATGCAGAGCTTCCCCCATTCGCTCAGATTCGCGGGCCACTTCCCGCGCGACCAACGGTCGCGGCTTTATACACTCAGTCCCCAATCGTCATTGGGTACTTCGTCATTCGTCATTCAATTACTAATCCGCCGCACTGGCCCCACAACATATCCCGGATGCTTCGCCATCGCCTGGTACGATGCGTCGCGGCTGTTGCGGGCGAAGCCGGTCACCCAGAGTGGTGGGCCGGGGTTGCCGGGCTGGGGGTACAGCGTGACTTCCCACATGCTGGTCACGCCGGCTTCGACGGCGGTGAGGCCGAGTTGCAACTCGGCGATGCGACGGCGATCCTGCGCGTCGCGTTGACGCTGGTACTCGGCGGCCTCGGTCTGCAGACGCAGCGCCTCGTGCTGGCGGGCGGCGTAGTCTTGCTTCTCATGGGCCGCCAGCCACGTTTCCCAGCCGGGCTGCAGGACTTCGAGGTCCTGTGGGCTGAACAGGAAGAAGGGAATGCCGTACTCGTCGCCGTTCTCCAATTCGAGCACCACGCCGTCGACGGTGAACGTCTGGGGCCGTCCTCCCCGCGAGGAGAGCCACGTCTCCAGCATGTCGGCATCATCGACCTTGTTGCCGGCGTGGCGGACGATGAGCGGAATGATCTTCTGATAGATGGGCGGCAGGTTCTGGTACGCTCGATCGTTAACGTACATGGTGCCGCGACTGCGTCGCAGGACGATCTCCTTGCGGCCGAAATCGACCAGGCGGCCGACCACTTCCATGCCATTGCTTAGCTTCCATCGCTGCATGGCGTCCGTGAGTTCCTTGGCCGAATCGACCGCTTCCTTGGTCTTCAGGTACTCTTTGTCCTGCTCCGAAAGCTTGTCGATCGGCACGGTGCCCAATTGCTTGTCGGAAGCCCGCTCGAGCACCACGTCCGACTCGTTGAACGCCACCAGGCTGGCGTCGATGGTGTACTTGCTGGATGCATCGGTCCAGGTGCGCACCTTGCCGGCTGTGGCCGAACTGGCGGCGGCAAGCGTCATGACAGCGACAACTAGGAGTGTGGCAGGCTTCATCGTCGAGGGGTCCTAGAGCGGGAGTGGTAGCAAGACCCTCTATTGTCGTGAGAATCCGGGCCGATTGCAAACGATTCCCAGCGGGTAGCGGCAAAAGCACCCTCCGGTGTCCACGACCGAGTCAGGTGGTGGGATCGACGGCGAGATCGCTGGTCATTGGGCACTTCGTCCTTCGTCCTTTTTCCACCTGATGAGTCTGCGTAAGCCGAGACTCGCCAGGCCCATCCTGCGAAGGGCGAACTTCGCTGCTTTTCGCCAAATTGCTGCTATATTTGATCAGCCAACTCCCAATCAGTTCAACCGCAGGAGGCCCCGACATGCCGATCAAACGCGATGGAGAGTACGTTACCTTTGGGCAACACCTGCAGGAGCAGCAGCAACGGTTTCCCAGTGCCTCGGGCCAGTTCTCGTGGCTGATGTCGGGCATCACACTGGCCACGAAGATGATTGCCTCGTACGTCCGTCGGGCTGGGCTGATCGACGTGTGGGGCGATGAAGGTTCGGTGAACGTCCAGGGCGAGGACGTCAAGAAGCTCGACATCATTGCCAACGAAGCCCTGAAACGGACACTCGGCTACCGCGGCAACGTCGGCATCATCGCCTCGGAAGAAGATAACGACCCCCGCGTGTTGCAGGACGTCGATCCCGAGGATTCGTACATCATCATGTTCGATCCGCTCGATGGTTCGTCGAACATCGATGTCAACGTGTCGGTCGGCACCATTTTCACCATCTTCCGCAACCCGCCCGAGGTGATTGGCGTGGAGAAGAGCGTGCTGCAGAAAGGTGTCGAGCAGGTGGCGGGAGGGTATGTGCTGTACGGTTCGTCGACGGTGCTGGTTTACACCTGCGGCAATGGCGTGCACCAGTTTACCCTCGATCCACAGTTCGGTGCGTACCTGCTGACGCGCGAGAACATCAAGATGCCCGAGTACTCGCGAACCTACTCGGTTAACGAGGCCTACCTGCATCGCTTCCCCGAGTCGTATCAAAAGTACTTGGAGTGGTCGAAGGACCCGGAGGGTGGCGGCTTTTCGTCGCGGTACGTCGGCTCGTTGGTGGCCGACTTCCATCGCATCCTGATCAAGGGTGGCATTTTCCTCTATCCCCCCACCGAAGCCCACCCCGGGGGCAAGCTGCGACTGATGTACGAGTGCAACCCGCTGGCGTTCATCGCCGAGCAGGCAGGCGGCATGGCCATCTGCGGTGAAGGGCAGCGGATCGTCGAGATCCAGCCCAAGGCCATTCACGATCGAACATCGCTGGTCATCGGCAGTCGCAAGAACGTAGAAGAGATGGCCACGTTCCTCAAATAGCTGACGCAACAAAAAACGCGGCGGCGAAACCCGGAGGTTCCGCCGCCGCGATAGTCTCCAATTATCAAGCGTTATCGCTTACGGGTGGTGGTGATCCCAGTGGCCGTCTTGATGCCAGTCGTAATGGCCGGGCTGCACGTGGAAGTGGTTGCCGTGCGGCACCAGTTGCGGAGGATGGTAGTCCCAGTGGCTGGTATCGTGCCAGCTATGGGCGCTGCCCCAACCCCAGCCACGATTCGAAGGATAGTAGGTGTTGTATCCGAACGAGCGGGCGTGACCGCGATGGAATCCACCACGGTGGGGATGGCCAACGTCGACGTGGATGCCGCCGGCACGGAAGTGCACGCCCCGGGCTTGGGCAGTGTCGGTCGAAGTACTTAAGAAGGTGAAGGCGACCAACGCGGCGGCGGGTACGATGATCTTGTACATAGTTTTGTCCTCAGGATAGGTGGGTCTCGCGGTCGGCGGCACTCTGTTGCCGCTCGTTGCTTACCTAGTAACGCGAAGAGGGTGCCAAAAGCTGAAGACAGCCAGGGAGAGAGCTGTAAGTGGCTTATATGCAATCACTTACAGCAAAGGCAGCGGTTGTGGCGCGCAGGGGTCGGCCCGTCGAAAATGTGATCAAATCGACTGCGCTGCAATCAAGATGACACGCATATCCGATATCGCCACCTCTTATACGCAGAGTTGGTGCGGCTGTTACGCCCCGGGGGTTTTCCGCGGTTGTTGATCTGCTTGACATTCGTCCCTGGTAGCCGGCCACCAAAGTACTACGTTGGATCCTACGGACCTGCAGCCGACAGGCATCCAGGGTAGTTCCGCAGCATCCCCCCATGATCCCCCTTACGATCAATTCCATCCGCAGACATCCAGCGACAAGGACCCATGAGTACCTCCGAGAATGACCAACGGTCTGAGCGCGATATTCAGCGCTGGATGAAATTGGCAACACGATTTGTGGGCTTTGTCTTGCTGGCGGCGTGGTCTGCCACAGCCGTTGGCATCATCTCTTCCGCGTACGCTGGCGAAGCGACGTCACCGACGACAAGTGCTACGTCTACTGCGGAGCGAGTGGATCTGTCGGGTACCTGGTCTGTCAGGCTCGACCCGCAGGATCGCGGAGCAGAGTCGCAGTGGTACCTCGGACCGCTGGACGGTGAGCCAATCGAATTGCCTGGAACAACCGACGAGAGGCATTTGGGCGAACCTTTGGACGTGGCCACCATGCGATACGCGGTCGATTACCCGTTCACCGCCATGGGGCCTGGAAAAGAGGAGTCGCGCATCGATCGCAAGGGGCACCTGGTTCGCCCCTGGATGTATCTGGGGCAGGCCTGGTATCAACGCACGATCACGGTTCCTGAAGCTCTGGCAGGCAAGCATTTCACGCTACGCCTGGAACGCGTGCTCTGGAAGTCGCAGGTCTGGCTGGATGATCGTCCCTTAGGCGATTGCGATTCGCTGGCCACGCCGCACGAATACGACCTGGGGGTGCTGGCGGCAGGCGAGTACCGGCTGACCGTCGCCGTGGATAATCGCAAGATCCACGACATCGAAGTGAATGGTCACTCCTACGGGCCGGAAACTCAGTCTCGCTGGAACGGTCTGGTTGGCGATCTGCAACTAGTCGCCCGCGACCCGGTCCATCTGCAGAACGTACGAATCGATGCGACCGGCCAGCAAGATTCGGTGCAGGTGCGCATCGACACCGTCAACGCCATCGATACCACTGCAGTCGGCACCGTGGCGGTTCGCATCGTCGACGCGTCAACGGGAAAGCAAGTTGGCAGTTCCACGACGGGCAAGCAGTCCATCGGCCCGGGGGAGCAGACGTTGGAGCTCGAAATTCCGCTGGAGACGCAGGTTTCCCGTTGGGATGAGTTTTCACCGAAGTTGTACACAGCGGTTGCAACCCTGGAGGCAACCGTCGGCTCCGAACCACAGCAGGACTCGTGGAGCGAGCCTTTTGGATTCAGGACCATTGCCCGCGATGGCAACGCACTGTACATCAATGGTCGCAAGCTTTTCCTGCGTGGCACCCTCGACTGCTGCGTGTTTCCCAGAACAGGATACCCGCCCACAAGTGTGGACGAATGGGAGCATTTGTTGGGTACGGTTCAGCAGTATGGTTTCAATCACGTTCGCTTCCACACGTGGTGTCCCCCGGAAGCGGCTTTCGTCGCGGCCGATCGACTGGGCGTGTATCTGCAGCCCGAAACGCTTTACTGGGATCGGGACTTTGGCAGCGACGAAGACGTCGTTGACTTCGTTCGTCGCGAAATACGTCGCATCTGCGACGCTTATGGGAATCATCCCTCTTTCGTACTCTTCTGCATCGGCAACGAGTTCAACGGCCAGGTGGATTGGCAGCAGGTCGATCAAATCGTGGCCGACGCCAAGTCGACTGACCCGCGACGACTCTACAGCGGTTCGACAGCGCGGAAGTCGATAGCGGCCGATGACTTTTGGGTCACTCACTCCACGGGCAAGGCCGGCACGCGCGGGATTGGACCGAACCGTACCGACTGGGATTTTTCCGAGGCGGCCCAGACGACAAGCCAGCCGCTCATCGCCCACGAGACGGGACAACGCCCGGTGTTTCCGGACTATGAGGAGTTGCTGCCCAAGTTCGATGGTCCGCTGCGTCCCTATAACTATGAGCGTTTGCGCGAAGAGGCACGCGCCGCCGGACTTACCGATCGGTTCAAAGACTTCGAGCGGGCCTCGGCACGCTTTCAACTTGTGCAATACAAAGCCGAACACGAAGCGATGTTGCGAACCCCCAGCTACGCCGGCTACCAATTGCTGATGCTGGGCGACTTTCCCGGCCAGGCGGAGGCCCTGGTTGGCATCCTCGATCCCTTTTTTGAGGAGAAAGGGATCGTCACCGCCGAAGAGGTCCGCGCCTGGAATAGCCCGACGGTGCCGCTCGCCCGATTCGCGCAGTACGAGTGGTCCAGCGACGAGACTCTTTCGGCCGATCTGGAGGTGGCGCACTATGGACCTCACGATCTGGTTGACCCGGAGGTTCGCTGGTCGATTCGTGATGCTGGGGGGCGAGTCATCGCCGAGGAACGTCTGGTGGTGCCACGCATCGAGACGGGCACCGTGACTTCACTGGGGGCGATTCGTGTTCCGCTGAGTCAAATTGGTTCGGCAGAAAGGTTGACGCTACGTATCGCCGTAGGCGACGCGGTGAACTCCTGGCCGCTCTGGGTGTATCCCGCGGCCGAGTCGACCGAAGAGCCTGAGGGGCTGATCATCGCCACACAGTTCGACAAGAACGTGGAGCAAGCGCTGCAGAAGGGTGGTCGGGTGCTGCTGGTCCAGGGAGAGCGCAACCACCATAACGGTGAGAGTGGATTCTTTTCACAGTACTGGTCGGGTGGATGGTGGGGCAATCGGTTCAGCCACCTCGGATTGGTGTGCGATTCAAACCATCCGGCATTGTCGCTGTTTCCCAATGACGGATACAGTGATTGGCAGTGGTACGATCTGTTTCAGCGGAATGTTACTTGGGATCTGACCGAGGTAGCCCCGTCCATCGAGCCGGTCTTGCAACTTGTCAGCGATTTCCACCACAACCGTAACCTGGCACAGGTGTTCGAAGCACGGATTGGTAGTGGCCGGTTGCTGGCATGTGGATACGATTTGACGCACCATCTCGAGCACCGCCATGCAGCCCGCCAGCTACGTCGCTCGCTGATCGAGTACTGCCAAAGTGAGCGGTTCGACCCCAACGATGAATTGGACCTTGCCACTGCTCGCGAGCTGTTCCAGGAGCCCTGGATGCGACGACTCCAGCCGCAAGTCGCAGCCTGCGACAGCGAAGCGTCTGGCCATGAAGCGCGGCTGGCGGTAGACGGAGACCCGAAAACCTTCTGGCATACCCCCTGGCAGGGCCACGTTTCAGATATGCCCCATTCCTTTGAGATAGAGCTGAACGAACCGGCTGACATCTCGGGCATTCGGTTATTGGGCCGGCAGGATGGCAACCAGGGGGGCCGCACCAAGGAGTTCGCTGTTTATGTCAGCTCGGACGGCGAAACCTGGCAAGGTCCGATTGTGACCGGAGAGATGACCGACGACCAGAACGCGCAAGAGTTCGCCACCGACGAAGTGACGACCCGCTACATTCGCTTCGAAGCCCATTCGTCCCACGAGGGCAAACCTTGGGCGTCGCTGGCCGAACTCGAACTGCTGCCAGTCGCCGCCCAACGCGAATGATCGGCTCCAAGTGCAGCAAATTGAGCAGCACGCGAAGAGAGCGGGTTGGACGGATCGTTACGGTGCCGGGACCAGCGATAGGTCCCATACCATCGCGTCGCCACGATGGGTTCCGCCGACGAGTTTCGAGCTGTCGGGCGTGAAGCGCAGACAGGACAGGCGGAAATCTACAACGGGAAACGCCCACAACAGTTCGCCGTCGTTCGCGCTGTAGATCGCAAGGGTCACATCGCCGCCAGCTTCGCTGGGGCTACGCTGCTCGATGGCGATGAGCTTGCCGTCGGGCGAGATGCTGCCGTGATCGACGTAGTCGAACCCCGTGCTCTGCTCCCAGCGAACTTCGCCCGATAGGGTATCGACCAGAGCGATGGAACTCTTTTGTTGCAGCGTTTGCAAACCGCCTATGTTAACGTTGAGATGGGGGCGCGTTAGATAGCTGAACACGGCAAGGGTGCCGGCCGCGTTCGCCGTGGCGGCCTGGATCGAGGTATTGGGTCTTGGCGTTGCCAGTTGTGTGGACGTTGGATCTGTGGCGGGCTCGATCGGCAACCGAGTGAACTTGCCATTGTCGTCGAGCAAGCGAACGGTTTGTGCGCCTTCCGAGAACCCCAACCCCACGGCACATCCAGATTGACGATTGAAAGCACGACCGGAAAGACCATTGAATTTGTGCAACACCTGACCCGAGTCGAGCTTTAGCACCTCTACTCGATCGACCAGCTCATCACCGGCGGAACTAGTGACTAAACCTGCGGCGAGTGCCATGGTCGCACCATCGCGAGAGACTGTTGCGGCCACCACGCGCGGTTCGACTTCTTGCCCCCAAACCTTCTCGCCGCTGGCAAGATCGCACACCAGCACCTCGCCGAAAAAGCCTCGATTCTCTTCACGGCCCTTGCCGGCGATGACGAGCTTCGTGCCATCGGGCGTGTACTCCAGGCACCGCACCCAGCCTTTGGTGCCGGGCAGTTCGCGGAGGAACTCTCCCGTCTCGGTGTTCCACTCCAGCACACGTCCCTCATCACTGCCCGTGACCGTTGTCTTGCCGTCGGGCGCCGTGGCGAGTGAAATAATGTGGCCTTTGTGGCCGTGATAATTGTCGTGAAGTTGTTTTCCCGATTTCAAGTCGATCAGCACGATCGCATCGTTTCGCAGGTGGGCAGCTAGCGAACCGTCCGGCTGTACCGACAAACCACCGCCACGGGTGAACTGATGATTGGCTGGTTGTGGCCAGCGCGATTCGATCTCGCCGCTGTTCGCACTCAGCACAAACAGACCTTCGTAGCCGACGTAGACGAACGATTCGCCCCCCGGCAAAGGCGCCGTCTTTGGTTCCTGACCGTGTGGTTCCGGGGCTGCAAACGCCGCTTCTTCCTCACCAGTCTCCAGGCTAAAGCGTTTCAGTGTTGAACGCCTTTCGACAATCGACCTGTAGGTGTTGGGTAACCTCTTGATCGCGAAACGATAGCCGGCGGTGAATACCGATTTGCCATCGCTAGTAAACCAGACAGAGGAGACACCCCCGAGAAATGGTCTCTTGATGACTCTTATTGGCTCATCCAGTTCGATGTCCCATAGAGTGATCGTGCGGGTGGTAGCGAATACCAGCTGTTTGCCATCCGGTGAAAAGTCGAGTGGGCAGTCGTCCAGGATTAAAGTTCCCACGTCGATGGTGCTCAGTGGCTTGCCATCGGACAGATTCCATCGTCTCACCGTCGAATAAATTTGGCCATCCGCGGTCGCCACGGTTTTGCCTTCGAGCCGATTTAGTAGTCTCGCCCGCGGATCAACGCCGCCACCCGCGGTCGCCACGGTCTTGTGGTCAGGAGAGAAAGCGATCGAGAAGGTCCTGCCCCCATGCTCTTCGGCGCTCCACACCACTTCGCGGCTCGCGGTGTCCCAGACCCACACCTCGCCACGCTCGCCTGTGGCCACCAGGTACTTGCCGTCGGGCGAGTACCGCACGGCCATGATCCACTCGCCAACCGGATCGGTTTTGTAAGGCTCCAATGGCTCAGCGGTTGCGACGTCCCATACCGACACGAGCGGAGTGTGACCACAGGCGACAAGCTGCTTGCCATCGGGCGAGAAGCAGAGCGCATTCGGATTGTTCACCCGCAGCCGCACGGTGCCCATCCGCGCCACGACGCCCACCGGCAGAGGATCGCCATACAAATCCACATCCGCAGGCTGCTGCTCGGTCGGCTCGGCGGCGGCCAATCTACCCAGCATCCATACAACGACAATCCCTACCGCGACGATTCGCCTCATCTCAGCCCCCTGGATTTGGATGGAACGGTCTGTCTGTTGGAACCCTTTTTGTCGGGGGTGTCGGTTGCTATTCCGCGAACCGTGATCTCTTCACCGTGATCCGCTGCTCGATGTCACTTAGGATGTTGGCGATTTCTTTAAGGTCCGTATCAATTACCTCCCCCTCAAGGCCCTTAAGAAGTATCTTGGTATCGAGCCCGCAGGTATCAACTAGTGCTTCGATGTCGCCTTCGTAGATGCGAACCTTCGCAAAGTTTCCCTGTCGATAAAGCGAAGGCAGGGCGAACAGCTTCAACAGCACCAGTCCTTCAGGCGTAGTGCAGCGGACTTTTCGGTCGGCGAAGGTCTGTACCGTGCTGTGGCTTTGGGCGATGCGGGAAAAGAACTGCTTGGCAGTAAGCAGGGCATCTACCTGTAATTGGCCGAACTTTGCTCGGAGAAAATCGTTGTTTTCGTCTTCAATAGACAGTTCCGGTAGTTGCCCCACGGCTTCGCGAGAAAGCAGCAAGTCAATGTCCTGAGTGTTTCGCCCTTCCACATAGGCCAGCATGGCAATGCCACCGGCCACAACGTAGTCGACCTTCCGTTCGTCAAGCAGATCGAACAGTTTACCCACCGAGGCGAATAAGTCGCTAAGGTCCATCTGTCGCATCCGCTCGTTGTTCTTGGGATCGAAAGCAAACCCCAGGGCAATCGTTTCAGCTATGTGAGGCGAGGAAGCAGCCATGGTACTATTCTACCACCTAAGAATCCTCCTGTGTCTTCTAAACCCCCGCGAACTTTCGCAGGTCCTCCTCAAACTCCGAGAGCCGTGCGTCGAGCGTGCTTTTTGTGTCTTCCAGGTCGTGCAGCATCTCGGCCGGAGTGTAGGCGAACATGTAGAACTTGATTTTCGGCTCGGTGCCGCTGGGACGGCAGGCGATGTAGTTGCCGTCGGCCGATAGCTCCAGAATCACCAGGTCGCCCTTCGGCTCGGGCAGCGGCTCGGTTGTGCCGTTCTTCTTGGTGGTGATGTTCTGCAGGTAATCGCGGCGCTGCACCACGTCGAAGCCGCCGATCGTTTCCGGCGGGTTCGACCGAAATGCCGCCATCACTTCCTTCATGCGGGCCATGCCATCGCTGCCGGGCATCATGACCGAGATGGTCTTCTCGGCATGCACGCCATGCTGCCAGAACAGGTCGTCCAGCTTCTCGTGCAGCGTTTTGCCCTCCGACTTGAGCTTGGCGGCCAGTTCGCATGCCAGCATCGAAGCCACCGCACCATCCTTGTCGCGAACGTGCGTGCCCGACATATAGCCGTGCGATTCTTCGGTTCCGTACAGGAAGTTTTCCGGCCCGCCGGCGTCGATCGCCTGGGCGATCCACTTGAAGCCGACCAGCAGGTCGCTCACGGTTTTGATGTTGTAGCTGGTGCCAATGCGCTCGATCAGCTTGGTGGTCACGAGCGTCGTTACCTGAAACTTCTCGGGCGTGAGCTTCCGCGTCTCGCAGACGTAGTCGGACAGCAGCGCGCCAATCTGGTTGCCCGTAAGAGTCCGCCAGTCGCTGCCCGCTTCCAGCGTCAACGGCGCGGCCAGGCCGATGCGGTCGCAATCGGGGTCGGTCGCCAGGCAGAGGTCCGCGCCCGTGTTCATGGCATGGCCGATGATGGCGTCGAACACCTGCGGGTTCTCGGGGTTGGATACATGCCCTGGCACGTTCGGGAAGTCGCCACTCGGCTCGGACTGCAGGGCGAACACCTCGACGTTCTCAAAACCATCGCGCTCGAGCGCCGGCACGACGCAGGTCGCCCCCACGCCATGCAGCGGCGAGTACAACACCTTCAGGTCGCGAGGGCCGGGCGTGGCTTGTTGCAGCACCGCATCGATGAACGCGCGATCGACTTCCTCTTCGCACCGCACGATTTGTCCTGCCTTCTCGGCTTCGTCGAAATCGGCCCGGCGGATCTCTTGCGTGTTCATCACCCGATCGATGATACCCTTGTCATGCGGCGGCAATACCTGCGCGCCACTCGACCAGTACACCTTCACTGCGTTGTCGCTGGGCGGGTTGTGGCTCGCGGTGACCATGATGCCGCACGAGCAGTTTTTGTAACGCACGGTAAACGACAGCTCGGGCGTGCTGCGATAGCCGCTCAGGAAGTACACCTTGAAGCCGGCCGCTACCATGATTTCCGCACACAGCCGAGCGAAGTCCTCCGAGCGGTGACGGGTGTCTCGGGCGATGGCGCACGACAGGTCGGCTCCTTCGCCCAGCGTTTCCTTCACGTAGTCGGCCAGGCCTTGGGCGCTCTCGCCAATGGTGCGGTCGTTAATGGCGTTGGAGCCGATCGGGTACATCCGCCCCCGGCGGCCACCCGTGCCGAAGGGAATGATTGTCCAGAATGCATCGTCCAGGGCCTGCCACTTCTCGTCCTTGATGTGCTCGGCCACTTGGTCGGCGTAGTCGGCGTACTTCGGCTCGGTAAGCCACTCGCGGATATGCGTGGCGGCAGTCGGCGTGATTTTTTCGGCTTTCGTGGCGGACTCGATGGCGTCGAGCAGGGCTTGGTCGGACATAGGAATCGTGAGTGCGAGGATAGGAGTTTGAGTAGTTGGCCGCTGAATCGTAGGCTATCACAGGTCCGGCGGTTGAACTAGCGGGACGGCCGCACTCCCCGGCGATTTCAGGGTTCTGCTACAATTTCTCGCTCTCCAATCAGTCTCAATCCGGTTCGCCCTTGCCATGCCCATACGCCCCCACGTGTTGCTCGAAACGAATTACCGCCGGCTCCGCGAGGAGCCACCGAACGTGGCGGTGCTGCCATGGGGGGCGACCGAGGCGCACAACTATCATCTGCCCTATGGCACCGATGTGATGGAGGCCACGCACATCGCCGAGCGCGGAGCGTCGCTGGCCGGAGGCCAAGGGGGCAAAGTGATTGTGTTGCCGACCATTCCGTTTGGCAACGATAGCCAGCAACTCGACCAGGTGGCGACCATCAGCATCTCGACCACCACGGCGCTGGCCATCTTGCGCGACGTTTGCCATTCGCTTACTACCCAGGGCATTGATCGGCTGGTGATCGTCAACGCTCACGGTGGCAACCAGTTTCAGCCAATGGTTCGCGATCTGATGGCGGAGTTTCCCCTGCTGATCGTGGTGGCGAACTTCTTCCAGCTCGCGCCCGAGGTGCATCAGTCGGTGTTCGACGAGCCGGGGGATCACGCCGACGAGATGGAAACGAGTTTGCTGCTGCACCTCGAACCGGAACTCGTGGAGTTGGAGCACGCCGGTTCAGGCGAACGGCGTCCGTTCGACATCGCCGCGCTCCGCCGGCCGGGCGTGTGGACACCCCGGCCGTGGGCGCATTGCCATCCCGATACCGGTAGCGGCGATCCCTCGCGGGCCACGGCTGAAAAAGGTCAGCAGTACTTCGCGGCGGTCACCCAAGCGTTGGCCGACGTGCTTGCCGACCTGTCCAAAGCCAGCAAGGGCGACCTGCCGTACGTTTGAAGCGAGGCTTACTCCGCGGCCTGCGTCACCAGGATGGTGTCGATTGCCTCGGCGGCGCCGGCGGGTAGTTTTACCTGCAGATTGCCATCGTCGCCCCGTTGGTGAGGTACTTCGTCTTCGGAGCCGAACAGCGTGAGGTCGCCGACCGCGAGGTCCGCAGTCCCCGCGAGCGTGACCCAACCTTCCTCGCCCGCTTCGGGGGCCTGCAGGATGTGTACGTAGATCGCGTCGCCCTTGGTAGTGGTGACGCCCCACTCCTGCAGTCCAACGGAGCCGCCGCGGGTGCCGTAGATGCTGTCGCCATACTCGTCGAGCCACTCGCCCATCTCGGTGAGTCGGGCGACGAACTCCGGTTGGATGGTGCCGTCGGGCTTGGGACCGACGTTCAGCAGCAGGTTGGCGTTTTGCCCGGCGGCCTTCACCAGGTAGTGCACCAGGTCTTTCTTGCTTTTGATTTTCTTGTCATTCGCGTTGTAGCCCCACGAACCATTGATCGTGTCGCACGACTCGAGCGGCAGATCGCCAATCGTCGAGTCCTTGCTGTGGCCCGACTTGTTCTGTCCGGGCAGATCGCGCTCGAACATCTGAAAGTCTTCGCCAGGGAACGGCGCAACATGGTGATTGTTGCCGATCATGCATCCCGGCTGCAGCGAGTGAATCAGACCGTAGGTTTTGTCCAACCGCCAGTCGACTTTGGTGGTCTGGGGATCTTCGGCCTCGTAGTCTCGCTGGTCCCACCAACCATCGAACCAGATGCCGGCCACATCGCCATAGTCGCCGACTAGCAGCTCGGCGAGCTGCGCGTCCATGTAGTTCAGGTACTTGTCAAAATCGCCTTCGTCCGGCCGGCCCAGGTTCTGTCCAGTACGACCGCGGGGATAGTAGTCGGGATGACTCCAGTCGAGGTGCGAGTGGTAGAAGAACAACTTCATGTCCTGTTTCTCGCACTCCTCAGCCAGCGGCTTGAGCAGGTCCTTGCCGTACGGCGTGGCGTCCACCACGTCCCAGTCGGTCACCTTCGAGTCCCACAGGGCGAAGCCGTCGTGATGCTTCGACGTGATGGTGATGTACTTCGCGCCCGCCTTCTTGAACAAGGCGACCCACTCGGCCGGATCGTACTCGGTGGGATTGAACTTCTCGGCAACCGGCTTGTAGTCCTCGACCTTGATCTTTTCGTTGTTCATCACCCACTCGCCGCGCCCGAGCTCGCTGTAGACGCCCCAATGAATGAAGATGCCGAACTTGTCGTCCTGAAAGGCCTCGCGGTTCTCCAGATTCTCCGGCGCTGGGGTGTACTGGGCCTCTTCCGCCTGAGCAGGGTAGGGGAGCAGTACGCCGAGTGTGAGTAGACCGAAGAGAAAGCCGCCAAGAGCGAGTGAAGCGAAGTGCCTGTGCATGAGTGGGAATCTCGTTGTTAGTGAATTGGTACCGCTGTAACAAGTTCCCACAAGTATACCTTCGGCACCGGCGGAGTGCCAAAGTATCAAACAAGCATTGGGTGGCTGGGGTCGAGCTCCGCGAGCCCCCAGTAATCAATAGGTCTCGGGGCTCGCAGGACTCGACCCCAGTCACCCCCAAGCAATTACAACGTTTAACTGGATATCAGTACCAGTTGTCGACTTTTACGTCCCGCGGTGCCGGTTTTCCGGTGCCGGTTTCCACCAACTCGCGGAGACTCAACAGGAACGTGGCCCACTTCATGGTGCAGTGCGCCATGTGCTCGGACAGTTCTGACCAGCCGCGGTGGGCAAACAGCACGATCGTCTGCCCGTCCTGCTCGCTGAGCGTGAACGAGATTTCGGTCTTCAGCCAGTCGTCGGGTCCTTCCACGCACCGCCAGGCGACCTTGGTGTTGGGTGTGAGGCTCTCGACCTGCATGCCCATCTCGCCTTTGAGTTCCCCCTCGCCGGTGCGGAAGGTGAATACGATCACCCCGCCAGGCTCGCTGTCGCCAGCAACCTCTTGGGTCCACCAACCGGCGAGCCCGTCGAGTGTGGCGAGCGCCTCGTAGACCTTGCTGGGCGGGGCTTTAATACCGATGCGTTGGACGATGTCGGCCATGAGATTGCTCCGGAAAACAGAGTGAAGAAAATAGTCTCGAAAATAGATTGCAAAATGCAAGTGAAGTCAATCTAGCGAGGTCGATTGCAGATTGCAAGTGGAAAAGTTAGAGTTGATCTATGAAGCGACAAAAAAAGAAGCTCCGGTCCCACTGCCCGGTGAACTACGGTCTCGAGGCGTTCGGCGACCGGTGGGCGCTACTCATCCTCCGCGACATTATCTTTCGCGGCAAACGGACCTACGGCGAGTTCCTCAAGAGCGAGGAAGGCTGGTCGACGAACATCCTGGCCGCACGACTCGACCATCTGGTAGAGCAAGGCATCCTCGAGCGCGAAGGCGACGAGACCGACGGCCGCAAAGGCATCTACACGCTCACCCAGAAGGGCCTCGACCTGGTGCCAGTGGTGTTCGAGATGATGCTCTGGAGCGCAAAGTACGACAGCCAGTCGCAAGCCCAACGTATCCCGCGACTGATGGAACTGATCCGCAAAGACAACCGCAAGATCAGCAAGCGGGCGATCGAGCAAGTCGCCCGTGGGGAGGGGATCGTGGGGGAGTACTTGGAGTAAGGGGCTCTACGGTGGCCGAAAGGTGTCTCACGCAGAGACGCAGAGACGCGGAGGAATTTGCCGTTACTCGAGATACTTGACCAACTCGTTATCGTGGTCTAGCACAGTCGCAATTGCCTCACTTGCGTCGTAGCCTTCTTCTGCATGGACGGCTTCATGGTAGATGCGATAGAGCGGTCCATTTGGTCCATCATTCGAATTAATGAAGTACGGATCGCCGGTGCCCATTTCGCAATTTCCAACCGGCACGTAGCCGTCGGCGAGCACGGCAATTCCGGGGTAGAAATCTCCTGCTTCTTGCTTTGATTCGTTGGGAGTCATGAATGTCAGTTCGGCACCAAGGCCAGACATGTCGACGTCTTCGGGAACGGAGGCCATCTTTCCCGTCAGTGAGTACTGATCCAAGAAGCTCTGCCAGTAAGCTGGAAACATTGAACCGGTCCTCCTCCGCGTCTTTGCGTCTCTGCGTGACACAACAACAGTCTTAAGCAGGTAGAGTCAATTAATCCGGCAGGATCAACTCATCCAGATACAACTCCTGCAGCTCGAACAACCTCCGGCCGACATCCTCCCAAGGCGCGAGCGAAAACTCCTGACGCAGCGACTCGAGTATCTCCTGCTGGCGCGGCGTGGTTGCCTCAGGTTCTTCGATCCTGCGAACGGTCTCGGCCGGCTGGGTGGCGAGCTCGACCAGTACTCCGTAGCCGACCTGGCAGCCCAGGCAGAGGAACTCATCAAGCGACTGGCCCACGATCGTCCAGCAGTTCTCTGCACACTCTGGAGCGATCAGCACAACGGGCCAGGTGCCGTCCTCGGCAACGAACTGGCCGAAGTGCGCTCCGTCGATGCCGGTCGCCGCGAACACGCCGACTTCTGGTGGGTCGCACCAATAGTTCCACTCGCGCTTGGTCGGCTCGAGCGTGATCTCGGCGAGTAGCTCTGCCGCGGCTTTGTCGTCGCCCCCAGCTTGGCGGGCGGCCCACTCGTGCAACTGTTCGACGGTAACTTCCATAGAGACCTATCTGAAATCAGGTGTGACTTGGCTCATCGATTGGCAGAAGAACTGGATCGAGCCGTGTTTACTCATCCCACCGCGCAAAAAGAAAGCCGGCGATTGCTCGCCGGCTTTTCGTTTCACAGTCGTCCACCTGTCTTAGACAGGTCGGACCTGCTCGGCGCGAGGACCCTTGGGACCCATGCCTTCGACGTACGTCACTTGCTGGCCTTCCCGTAGTTCGTCGAAGCGCACTTCTTCGACGTTAGACGAGTGGAAGAACAGGTCCTTTGACGTTCCCGTGTCGATGAATCCAAATCCCTTGTCCGTCAAACGCTTAATTGTACCTTCTGCCATCAACCTCAACCTCAAACTCAAAAATTGAAAAAGTGGTGCCAAGCCACGATTAACAAAACTTCGTGGCCGCACAACGCGACAGTCTACCACAACCGGGGCGCCCAGCCGACTGGTAGGCGGCGTTTTCCTGGCGGGCGAAGGGAGAACTCCGCCCAAGCGGATTTTATAGGAGTTTTCTGCAAATTGGGCCGCGGGACCCGGCTGCATTGCTATCAAGCGAAGCAAATATTGTGGAGCGATTTCGGGCGAATTTGCCAGTTTTTGCCCCTGCCACGGGGCGGCAGATCGCAGCGGTGCGGGTGCCTGGTTTCACTCTGCTGGCAGGAATACGTTGGTCAGGACCCACCGGCCGCTCACGATCAGATACAGACCGATAACAAAGGAGACCACCGACGAGGCGAACCACCCATACACGTAAGGGTCCGGCGAGGGGTCGTAGCCGTCTTGGACAAGCTGCCACAGTTCGATGGCTCCGAAAATGCTGCTGCCAACAAGGCCAATCAGCCCTTCAGCCAGAAGCATCACGCCCAGCAGCCGCAGGCCGAGTTGTGCGTACCTCGCCATATCTTTTGGCGTAGCATCGCGTGGGGGTGTAGCTTCCGCAGGCGGCTCGCTTTCGGCGGGGGACGAATACGGATTCTCGTCCATCGTTATTTCCCTTGAGGCAGTGACGAAGCCCAAGCCGATGCCAGTTTAACCAACTGCCGCCGCGGCTGCACACTTGTGGCGGGAGCGGGTGCCAACAAAAAAACGGCCGAACCAGCGAGTGGTTCGGCCGTTTTGAATGGTCTCGAAGTAGCGTTCGGCCAGCGATTAACGCTTGGAGAACTGCGTACCGCGGCGGGCACCGTGCAGACCGGGCTTCTTGCGTTCCTTCATACGCGAGTCGCGTGTGAGGAACTCGCCTTCGCGGAGCTTCTCGTGCAGGTCGCTGTCGTACTTCATCAGCGCCCGACCGATGCCTTGCATGCAAGCACCAGCCTGGCCGGTGTTGCCACCGCCGTGCACGCGGATCACGACGTCCACGCTATCGCGGAGTTCGCAGCTATCCAGCGGAGCTACTACGGCGTTGCGGTCCTGCGGGACGGGGAAGTACTCGTCCAGCTCGCGCTTGTTGATGGTGATCTTGCCCGAACCGGGACGAATGCGAACGCGGGCGACCGAGGTCTTGCGGCGGCCGGTGCCCAGTGCGTCGATGACTTTGGTATCTGCCATGGGAAGGGATCAGGGGTCAGGATTCGGGGGTCAGGGAGGCATCCATGTTGCGATGCCCGTGTTTTGTCAAACGAATCTTTTCGGGTAGTAATCTCGACAAACGTCTGAACTATCGAGGCGTCTTGCGATCACGATCCGAGAAGTTCGGCTTGACCAGATACTAGACGGCCAGTTCCACCTTTTCGGGGCTCTGGGCCTGGTGCGGGTGCTGGTCGCCCTCGTAAATCTTCAGCTTGTCCAGCATCTGCTTGGCCAGCTTGTTTTTGGGCAACATCCGGCGGACCGCTTCGCGGAGCACGCGTTCGGGATGCCGATCGAGCTGATCGCTGGCGGAGATCGAACGCTGGCGGGGGTAACCGGTGTACCAGGTGTATTTCTTCTGTTCCCACTTCTTGCCGGTGAACTTCACTTTTTCGCAGTTCACCACGACGACGAAGTCGCCAGTATCGACGTGGGGCGTGTAGGTCGGGCGGTGCTTGCCCATCAGGCGGACGGCGATGTCGCTCGCCAGGCGGCCCACCACCTTGTCGGTGGCATCCACCAGCAGCCACTTCTGCTCGACGTCGGCCGGCTTAGCCATATAAGTTTTCATCGCGGACACTCAAATCTACGCGGAATATCGACGGGCGCTCCCTGCTTGGAAGCGCGAAATAGGCGAAGTCCCGGAGAATACCACTTCTGGCTCGAGCCGGCAAGGGGCTGCGGAGGCCTCGTAAGCTAGAGAACCGGGCCCAGTGCATCGAGCCCGTCCGCACTGCCGGAATCGCCCTCGGAGCTCGGTTTTTCGTCCTGGATTGGCTCCAACGCCTCGTCCGACTCGCCGTCGGGGGCCGCAGTGAGCGACGACTCCGGCGGGGCCAAATTGGGCGTGGAATCACTGGTTTCGGGCGAGTTTTGCGGCTGGTCCTGCTCCGATTCCGGCGACAGGTACAGCGCCAGTGCCGCATCGGTCGCTGCGGGGCTGGTTTCCGCTGGCGAGCTGGCTGCCGCCACCGCCGCCGGTGGGGTCGAGAGGCCGAAGTTCGCCTTCCACACCTGGTAGTCGCCTGAGTCGATGCGGCCGTTGCCGTTGCCGTCGGCACCCGCGTAGGCCGCGGCCGCCGCACCCAGGTGGTTTCGCCACACCACGTAGTCGGCCAGATCGACCTGGCCATCGGTGTTGTAGTCGCCAGGCAGGATGGGCGGCGGCTGGAACTCCACCGCGCCGATGTCGATCACCGCATCCATTCCGCCGGTCGAGTCCGCCACGCGCACGAAGCCAACGCCCCGTTGGTCGAACGAATTGGCATCGGGCTCGATCGCCGGATCGCCCGCGTCGACCGCCGGGCTGTCGGCCTGTGGCAAGTGGGTCGGGGTGGGACCGCCGTTGTCGGTTAGCGGTCCGAGCTTCGGATCGACGTCGATCAGGTTGAACTGGCTGGTGGCCGCCAGGTCGCCCGACAGGTTGGCGTCGTTTCCCGTGGCGGTGTTGCCTGCCACGATGGTGCCACGGATGTCGGCCGCCGCCACGTTGTTGATGCCACCGCCATAGCCGGCTTCGTTCAGCGTGATGGTGCTGCCGGTGATGGTTAGCGTCTGCAGGCTGTAGATGCCGCCGCCGACGTAGCTCGCGACATTCCCCGACACCGTGCTTTGAATCAGGTTGGCCGAGTATTGGCTGTAGATGCCAGCGCCGCGGCTGGCGGCCATGTTGCCCGACACCGTGCTGCGCAGTACCGACAGGTCGCTGTTGTTGTACACGCCACCCCCGTCCACGGCCGAGTTGCCGGCCACGGTGCTGCGGATCACGCTGGTCGACAGGGTGTTGCGAATGCCACCGCCGGTCGCCGTAGCGGAGTTGCCGGTAATCGAGCTTTCGACCACCGCCAGTTGACCGCTGTTGTAGATGCCACCACCGGTGGTGGCCGTGTTGCCAGTGACGATGCTGTCGGTGAGGGTCAGGTTCTCGCGATTGTAGATGCCGCCCCCCGCACCTTCCCGCGATGCGGTGCTGGGATCGCCGCCGGTGATGGTGAGGCCACTGATGTTCACCGCCAGGCTGGTGGCCTCGCTGCCGTTGTCGATGGTGAGCACGCGGAAGCCGTCGCCAGGTTCTGCGGTCAATCCACCGCCTGCGTCGATCTTCATCAGGTCGGCGCCGGGACCTTCCATCGTGACGGAGTACCGGATGGTCGGCAGTGCGCTGTTTAGTTCGATGGTGCCACCCCACGTCGCCTCGACAAACCGGATGACATCGTGTGTCGGCTGTAGGTTGGCGAGGTCGATCGCCTCGCGCAGGGACGTCATTCCGTCGGCGTCGTTATCGCTGTCTTGCAACGTGGTGACCGGAATCGTGGCCAGCAGATGGCGCGCTTCGAGCGGCTCGACCGCCAATGGTCGCGGGCCGGCGGCGATGGATTTGCGCGAGTGCGTTCGACGAGCTTGCATACGACTACGATGCGGTACCAATGGAGTTCCCCTTCCCAGGCGCTCTCGCGCCCCCGGCGCGCGGTGCCTGGCCAGCCCTGGCCACGGCGCGCAAGAAATTAATTATAGTTGCCGCTCGAAAAGCTCCAAGCAACTTGTGGTCGCGGCACTCGAGTTAGGGCGAAAGACCGGGGGAATCGCCGCAAACGAGGGCGAAAACCGGCAATTCTCGGCCGCCAAGCCGATTGCCCCCTAGCGAAGCCCCCAGGCGACCTCGAGACCGGCCTCATGCTCCTCGCCGACGCCGGAGGAACTCGGCGTGCCACCCGTCCGGGATATGCTGGCCAGCGCCGGCCTGGCTTTTGTTTCGCGCCCCACCAGCAATAGCGCGGCGTCAGCAGCCGCGCTAGCGGGGGCCGCCGTGCCAGTGCCTGGCGCGGTGGCAGACAGGTCTGTGTCGCCCTTCACCGTAGGCGAGGCGAACATCGCGAGCGCGGGAAGGCACCAACGGGGCACTGCCAGAGCGGACACAACTCATTCAATGCTTAGACGGTGACATTGGATATCGCAAACGTGTTACCGAAGTTGGCATTTCGAATTAGGTTGTCGTCGGCGTCGACAATACCATCATCGTCTCCGTCGGCAACCAGGCTCGTAGTGCTTCCTAGGCGATTCCGCCACGCCGTGTAGTCGGAGAGGCTGTCGACGGTGCCGTCCAGATTGTAGTCACCCAGCAATTCAAAGACGGTGTCTGATGGCAGATCGGAACGCCACTTGAAGGTTGTTTGAGGAGTAGTTACCCCATTTACACCACGGACAATGAGGTCGTCCGTGATATCGAAATCACCAAAGGCAACTTCTGTGTCGGTGGGGCCCGTCGAAACCCCCGTCGGCGCCCCGCTACCAAAGCGCACTCGATCGCGTGTAAGCACGAAATTCCACGCGGGCAGCCATCCAAGCTGGCGATGTCACGCAGCGAATGTCGCCGAGCTAAGCTCATGTTGGATGGTCACTTGTGGCATTCCAGCAAGGACACGATTGGCTGGGTGTCCCCATTGGTCCGAAAAACCACCCAGCCCCTCCACCGTTATCATCCAGGCGTATCGTTCCCGAAATGGGACTATTGTCGACGTTGTACTGGGTGTCTGCGAACTGCACCTGACCACGCGTGCCGCCACCTAAGTCCTCAGCAAAAACTGACAAATAGTACGTGTCGTTCAAGTCATTACTGGGATTTGCGTCCAGATCTTCGGCGTAGTTGAAACTGTTGATGACAGCATTCCAGTCGCTGATCGCGCGATTGACGACCGCTTGGGCAGTTGTGGCATTGTTCACGCCATATTCGAGATCAAATGTATTAAGAGCTGCTGATTCATTTGCCCAAACGATCGCCAGCAGGTCTTTGTTTTCCAATTGCTCAATTGAGAGACGCGTTCCTGTTCCTCTTGCCCTAAACTGCATGATTGGCCTTCCGTAACTCGCGGTTTTTCCAAGGTTTCGTTGTGAGCTGTCAGATAATCAAGCATTGCTAATCTGGAGCATCCGATCCGATTCTGTAGAGAAAAAGGCTTGCGGCAATTGCAGCAAAAATAGAACTTGCTTTCGGTTCGGGAACCTGGCGGAGTGCAACAATTGAAGCCAAAACGCTACTGGAGTTGTCCATGCCTTGATTCGCGAAAGTAACACGCACACTTGCCTCCGAAAAATCGCGCCAAGCCTCGATGTCGGCGGGAAAGTCAGCTCCGCTCATCACATGTTCGTCGCCAAAAAACGCAAATGCGAATCCCCACTGCAGCATGGACGAGTCGCCCAAGCTCTCACCAAGCGTCTTCTTCAGTCGGATCACATCTTCAGGAGCAGCGGGAGGAGAGCCCAAGTCTTCGTCGGAGAGAATATTGTCAAAACTTTGCGCTACATAATCCGCGGTAGAGAATGCGTAGCCATCGATCACGAACTTCACAGCGTATGGTTCAACTATTTCTGTCTGGTCTATCTCAGAACCAACATCCAGTGGTTCAAACGTGAACGTGCCACGAAATCTGTCTCCTGCTTCAACTTCAAATGGCAGTTGAAGTGGGGGCGTGTCTCGATTCACCTCTAGCACCTCCGCCTCAAACCCCAGCGTCACAGTCCCCGCCGTTGCCGGCTGCATCGCGCACAGCAACATCGCAACACACACAAGCTTCTTCATCAGTCGCATCTCTATTCCTCCAGAGCGGTTTGCCCAATAGTCTGACAATAACGGGGGGGCGAGTTCGTCAACCAGAATCGGGGTGCGTGAAGGGTATCTTCATGCATTCACGCGTGGTGTGAAATGGCTAATACGTTTTGAATCCATTACAATCAATCGCAGTCGGTATTCCGCAGCCCGAGAATGCTACGACGAAAGTGGTGAGAAGCTAGTAACTAATGAGCTAGTTGGGGGGGCAGCCATCCAAGCTGGCGATGTCACGCAGCGAATGTCGCCGAGCTAAGCTCATGTTGGATGGTCACTTGTGGCATTCCAGCAAGGACACGATTGGCTGGGTGTCCCCATTGGTCTTCCCATGTAAGGTTTTAACACCACTACTCGCCAGTGGCATTCTTGTGACGAAAGTGGGGACGCCATGGACATGCATGTAGCGAGGTGCAAAGTATCAGCATGGGCAACAACGCGGTTATCAACTGCGTGGACGCTGGTTCAGGAACTACGCGTACGTCGCCAACGAACGCACCGACCTTCACCGCATTTCCGGTGCTAGGATCGAAAAATGTCAGCGACATCTCTCGGAAGGAGAAAGCATTTAACGTGCTTAGGTTTAGCGTTTCATTCTCACTACTGATTAGTGCGCTGTCACCTATAAGTGATACACTGGCAATCCACAGAATCGCCTGATCCCCCATCAACGGAGTTCCTTCGCACAGTGCTATGTCTTCCGTTTCGGCGCAGCCTACGCGAAAGACGTCGCTAACTCCACCGGGGCCTCGGTCGACTACTGGCGTGTTTTCAGGGTCTGCGATTCGACCCATTAGAGGAATCCAGTCGGGGGCATCGTTCTCGACGACCACGCTGTAGTCGGTCTTCTCTAGGAAAAACTCATCGGTCTGGATCCGAAGTGAACCTGTTTCTGGGGACGCAGCGAAAGACGCCATAATAATGTCTCCTACCTCTACATCGAAAGGCAGGTCCAACCCTTCTCCGATTGGTACCACGCTCGCAACCTCCGCCTCAAACCCCAACGTAACAGTCCCCGCCGTTACCGGCCGCGCCGCGCACAGTAGAACCACGGCACACACAAGCTTCTTCATCAGCCTCATCTCTATTCCTCCAGAGCAGTTTGCCCAATAGTCTGACTTTAACGGGGGGGGGCGCAGAGTCGTCAACCATAATCGTGATTATTGACTACAATCTTCATTAAACAAACAGTAACGCAAAGACCTGAGTGCCGGAAGATTGTTGTTCTGCTCATCGAGTTGGTTCCGTCGCAGTTGCCAGCAGGCTGGTTGCGGATTGCACCCTCGGGAAACAGAATCGCTGCTGCTAGCTGCGCGGGGCAGTTGTGCGGGCTTCCAGCGAGCCGGAAGCGCCGCATCCAGCAAATGCGGCGGTCGCAGTCTTGAGCTTCGAGTATAACCGCAATCCCCAACCGCAGACACTTTGCTGAGAAATGGGGTGAAAGCAGTAATTCAGGAACGTAGAACGGAATAAATTCCGTTCTACGAGGTTGCTTGTAGTTTTCTTACACTCGGTGGGGGATAATGCGGGGTGAGCTTGGAGAGTAGATAGTCGACTTGCTTGCCCTTCGCGGTCTCGTCTTGAGTAGCCGGACGACCACGTCGTCCGCGAAAGTTGACCGTCCAATGTGTTCGCTGAAATCGGAATACACTTCGGAGTTTTGGTTTGCTCGCGCAAGAGAGCGTGGTGGTGGGTTCTTCACTCGTTCGGCGGAGCCAGCGGCGACAATCTGGGTTTTGGGCCAACGGAGGGTTTTGGGCCAACACGGTGCACACGCGGGGAACAACTCGGGGAGTTTTGTCGCACCCTCCAAGTGGTTTAGCCGAGAAAAACAGAGGTTTTTGCGCCTCGAGGGGACCAAAACAGTGGGAGTTTTGGGCCCATGGATGTAGATCCCCCATCGTTGGCCCAAAACGTTGGCCCAAAAAGAGCAGGCCATCGGCCGGGCCGAGCCCGGCCTCGGAGGGTGCTGCTGGTAGAGAGTAGATCCTTCGGTCGCTTAGGCTCCCTCAGGATGACATGAGCGCGGCTCCCTCAGGATGACTTGAGCGCGGCTTCCTCGGAAGGAGAAGAACGCGGCTTCCTCGGGATGATACGAGCGACGCTCCCTCGGGACGATGCGAGAGATCGGGCGGCTTAGTCCTCGAACCAGATACCGATTTCGCGGCGGCCGTTGGAGTCGGCGATGGCGTGGGGCATCGAGCCGGTGTTCGACTGCGCGGTGACGCGGCCGTCGGCGCTGATGGCGATGATGCCGCCGTCGCCGGGATTGAGAATGTCGTCGAGGCAGTGGGCCACGGCCTCCTCGGGGCTTTGGCCTTGTTCGACGAGCCAGGCAACCTTGGTGCAGATGGTATGACGCATGTACTGCTCGCCGGTGCCGGTGCCGCTGGCGCCGCAAAATTTGTTGGCGTAAGTGCCCGCGCCCACGATCGGCGTGTCGCCAATGCGGCCGTGCATTTTGCCGTTGAGCCCACCGGTGCTGGTCGCGGCGGCCAGGTTGCCATGCACGTCGAGCACGACGCAGCCCACGGTGTTGCCAGGCGAGTCGGCCTCGGCCGCTTCGAGTTGAACATCCGCAGGCAGCGGATACGCCGGCTTGTCGAACGTTGGCTGGCCGTTCCGCTCGAGGAACTGATTGAGCGCATGAAACCGGCGGCTGGTGAAGAAGTAGGCCTGGTCGACCTCTTCGCAGCCATTGGCGATGGCGAACTCGTCGGCCCCGTCGCCGGCCAGCAGGATGTGCCGGGTGTTGTCCATCACCAGGCGGGCAGCGCGAATGGGGTTCTTGATGCGTTTGGCGCCGGCTACGGCGCCCGAGCCCATGTTGCTGCCATCCATGATGCAGGCGTCGAGTTCGTGTCCACCGGCCGCAGTGAACACGGCTCCTTTGCCGGCGTTGAAGATGGGTGTGTTTTCGAGACTCACCACCACTTCGCCCACCACGTCCACGGCGGGGCGTCCCTGCTCGAGCAATCGGACGCCGACCTCCATGGCCTGGCGAACCCCGTTCTCGTAGCCGGTACGAATGTCGTCGGCCGTGTCGCCGGGAATGCTCCCCGCCCCGCCATGCAGGACCAGCACCCACTGTGGAGCTTTGTCGGTGGACTGCGCATCACTCATGGCAGGCAGGGTTCCGATGGCGAGCAATACAACAACTATCCAATGGCCCAACCTGACGTGCATGGCGAATCGATCCTGGAGGATGACGAACGGGCGCTATCGTTTGCGCGCCCGCCATCCTACCAGCGCGACGGCGGCAATGCCAATCATGGCGATGCTCGAAGGCTCGGGCACGACCAGCGGGTTCAACGAGCGGAGGTAACTGAACCCGCCGCCGGAGCCAGAACCCTGGCCCCACGAGGTGAATCGTAGGTTGTAATAAGCGTTATCCGCCGGGATGTGGATCACCATGTTCTGGCCGACGGAGTTGGGCGGATTTGCAGCAATGGTGTTGAACCAGCTGTCGAACGTCAGCGAGTCGATGTCGTCGTCCAGCGTGCCGAGCGCCCATTCGACGCCCAGGGGGCTGGTGTGTCTGGTGTAGCGCGGTTCCATTGCGGCATTGTAGATGCCTTCGACGTCGGCGCGGGTGATCCAGACATTGTCGCTAATGCGATCCTGGGTCGCTTCCAGCGTGGGGTCGTCAAAGGGTTCCTTCGTAAACGTGAAGGTGGGTTCCGTTTCGAGGGTCGCCGCGCGCACCGTGCTGCAGGCCAGGGCCAGCATGACAATGGAGAAGACTTGTGCGAGTGGAGCGAATTTGGAATGAGTCATTTCTTGTACAAGCTAGGATGCGGGGTTGAACGAACGAGGTAAACATCAACGCGCGGATTATTACAGCACGCAAGAAAACGAGTGTTGCTGAGAAAAAGCGCAACAGGGCCCGCAGGAAAGCAGCGAACTGCGGCGGGGCCAGTCAGGAAGCACGTTTGGCGATTAGCAACACACTCTCAGAAGGTTTGTAAATGGTCGACCAGGCGACCAGAGACACCATGCAATATAATCATGCCAACCAAGACAGACCACCAAAAGATGCAAAAGCCGCAGAAACAGGGCCTTTTTGAGAAGGTGCGAGCTTCTCGCAGGAGGGATTAAATCCATGTCAGTATTCGACTTATGGCTGCCGATTCTGCTCGCGGGGGTAGCCACCCATGTGGCCAGCACCCTGGCCTGGATGGTGTTGCCGCACCACAAGCCGGAGTGGAAAAAACTGCCGGCCGAGGACGAATTGCTCGGCTTGCTCGACGCCCACCAGTCGCCGGCTGGCCAGTACATGTTCCCGTTTTGCGAGGACTCTGCGCAGATGAACTCGGACGAGTTCAAGCGAAAGCTCCAAGGTGGGTGCAAGGGAATGCTGGTGCTGTGGGACACGCCCCTCAACATGGGCAAGGCCATCGGCCTGACCGTGGCCTACTTCCTGCTGGCCGCATTCCTGATTGGCTACATCGCTTCGATTGCATTCGCGCCGGGCGAGACCGACAAGCTCGACATCTTCGCCCTGGTGTTTACGGCCGGCGTGCTGTGCCATGCCCTTGGCCCGTACCCGGCCGCGTTTTGGTTTCGCCAGAAAACGGCCATGACGGTCGTGGACGGCCTGGTGTTTGCGTTGATCACGGCTGGGATCTTCACCTTGTTGTGGCCGGGCGTGGCGAGCTGAGTGGTTGTGGCTGTTGGCGGGGAGTTACTCGCCGTCGCCGGGCAGCGGAACTTCGATCAGGGGCACGCGAATCGCAACGTCGTCGGCGCTAACGGGTACGTACCCCTCGAGCAAACCTGGGCCGGGCAGATCGTCGCCCAGCAACTCACGAACCTGGTCGGAGTACGCCGCGGCCGTGTAGCCGGACAGAATGTTCATGTCGTTGTGGCTGCCGCGGTCGTCGACGCCGTTGAGGCCGTACGAATAGAGCAGAAACCCATTGTCGGTTTTGCGATAGCCGAATGACTCGTTGCCATACGCGTCGACGGGAATCCTGGCCGCGTACCGCGGCACCACGGCCTCGAGCGACTCGGGATACTCGCCATTAGCGAGTCGATAGCGGCCCAAGGCCATGGCGAGGTGCATGAGTTGGTCGTGGGTTGCGTGACGGGCTTCACCCTGGATCATCGTGTCGAAAGAGCTACCCTGGATAAGCCATAGCAATTCGAGGAGTGCATCAGCACGTTGCTGAAGAGACAATTCCTGTAGTGGTGTCGTGGCGACAAGCTCGTCTGATAAGTCCTTATTCATGGATTCGATTTCGGCGAGCCTCTGGCGTACGTTACTCTTTTCAGCGATGGCGATCTGTTTTTCAAAGTCGCGATTGACTCCACGCAGAAAGCGGTTGGCATCGAGGGGCAGTTCCAGCAGGTCGCGGGTGCGCTGCACGGCCGCCGGATCGTCGCAGAAGTAACCCAGCGTTTGGAGAACTTCCTCGTGCCTCTGGAGCAGGGCAAGACTGTAGTTGAGTCCGTAAAGTCGTTCGCCTGCTCGTAGTACACCGGGCAGTCGAGATGGCGGTACATCGAGGGCGTGCAGCTGTTGCAGCTGCGACAGCTGCCGGTCCGTTGCATCGCTGCGGGAAACAAGCTGCAATTCCACCGGTGCTGCGCTGAGTATCCGTGCTGCGTTGAATAGGACTAGATCGAGATACAGGTCTGGAGGCTGGATATTGCTGAGGCGATGGATGGCCACCAGATCTCGGACAGCTAATGTCAGATCTCCCTGCCCCAACGCGATCTGGGCACGCATGGCCAGGCAGTTGGCGACGCTTCGCTGATCCATCGTTCCGAGCCCCATCATGGTGGGATCTTCATCGACCGCAACGCACAGGGATGGCGGTGGAGCATACCAGTTGGGTTGCTCCATCGCGGCGACGATCCGGTCCAGCTTTGCGGTATTGCGTGTTTTCCATTCCACGAGCGGCGGCACCTGATGCGCGGCGAAGGATCGGTTGGTAGCAACAAATGTCTCTAGATCGTCGGGCCACAACTGTGCCGCGAGAGCGGCGTTGGGGTGAGCTGCTTCGTACTGGGCAAAGCTCTCTTCATCGACGTCGACCCCCGTCTGTTGCAGATACCAAATGGCGATGGCGCGCGTCGTCTTATCACCACTCACCGTCTCCAGCACTCCCCCTTCCGGCGGCGTCGGCATGCCGAGCTCGTCGCAAAACGCCTGCCGGTACTTCTCGTCCACCATCGCCAGGCCCACCGTCTGCCAGTAGTCGACCGCGCCGTTCTCACTGGCGGGCACTTTGCGCTTACGTAGTCGTTCGAGCCACGCGCGGCGATAGTCGGGCAGGCCGTCTTCGGTCAGCGGCTTGGTGATATAGGTGGTCTCCTTGGAGACCGTAATCTTAGGCGGCTCGGCGGCGAGCAACGAACAGCAGCAGCACGCGATGAGCGTGGACAAGAATGCACAGCGCACTTCAATTCCCCCCAACCTGACGAGCTACACCTCGTCGGAAGAGCGTCCCAAGTAGTTGCACGACGAGGCGTAGCTCGTTGGCTATCTCCGGAGGACTACTCCTCCGTCTGATCCGTCTCTTCCGGCTTTTCAGCTGGCTCCAACGGCTCGGTGGCTTCCGCCTCGACGGCGTCCTCGTCGCGTTCTTCGGCCGGTACGCGGACGATGGCCGACAGCGTGTCGTCGTCGCCCAGGGTCATGATGTTCACGCCTTGGGTGTTGCGGCCGATCACGCCAATGTCGCTCGCTTTGATCCGCTGAATCTTGCCGCGGGCGGTCATCATCAACAGCTCGTCTTCGTCGGTGACTTGGGCAATGCCAATCACAGGGCCGTTGCGCTTGGTGGTCTTGATGTCACGCAAACCCTTACCGCCACGGTTTTGAGTGCGGTACTTGGCGCTGGAACTCAGTTCCTCGTCGTCGCTCTCTGCTTCGCCTTCGGGGCTGGCGTTCGGTCCGAACGGTGTGCGTTTGCCGAAGCCGTGCTCGGTGGCGGTGAGCAGCGTGGCCTCGGGCACGGCGACCACCATGCCGGCCAGCCAGTCGTCCTTGCCCAGGTTGATGCCCTTCACGCCGCTGGCGTTGCGGCCCATCGGGCGGGCGTCGGCTTCGCTGAAGCGGATCGCCATGCCTTTGGCGGTGGCCAGCAGCAGTTCGTCGCCGGGGTGAACCAGCGAGACGTCGACCAACTCGTCGCCATCCTTCAGCTTGATGGCGATGATGCCGGTCTTCATGGGGCGGCTGTACGCCTTGAGCTCGGTCTTCTTCACCAGCCCCTTGCGAGTGGCCATCACCAGGTAGCTGTCTTCCTGCGTCAGGTCGCGAATCGCGCGGCAGTCGGCAATCTTCTCGCCTTCGGCCAGGTTCAGCAGGTTGACGATCGCGCGGCCTTTGCTTTCTCGCGACAGGGCGGGCAGGTTGTAGACCTTCTGCCAGTAGACCTTGCCGTAGTTGGTGAAGAACAGCAGGTAGTCGTGCGTGCTGGTGACGAACAGGTGCTCGACCGGGTCGTCATCGTCGACGGTCGCACCCCTGATCCCCTTGCCGCCGCGACGCTGCGCGCGGTACGTGCTGGCGGGGGTGCGTTTGATGTACCCATTGTGCGAAATGGAGACCACCATGGTCTCCTCTTCGATCAGGTCCTCCATGTTCACCTCGCCGATCTCCTCGCCGGAGATTTCGGTCCGCCGATCGTCGGCGTGGCGAGAGTTCATCAGGTCTACCATGTCCTGGCGGATCATTCCGTAAATGATCGCCTCGTCGGCCAGGATCGACATGTACTCGGCGATCTGCTTGAGCAGTTCGGCGTGCTCGTCGGCCAGTTTTTCTTGTTCCAGGTTCACCAACTGGCCCAGCGTCATCTTCAGGATGGCGTCGGCCTGCACCGGCGTCAGCGAGTACTCCTCGGCCACGCCCCGCTCGTCCTGGAACTGGGCGTAACCTTCGTCGCCCAACGCTCGCTTGAGCAGCGCGCCGGGCGTCTTGATCTCCATCAGGGCTTGTTTCGCTTCGGGCTGCGTCTTCGACGCACGGATCACGCGGATCACTTCGTCGATATTCGCGTGCGCGAGCAGCAGACCCTGCACCGTGTGCTTCCGGCGGCGGGCTTTGGACAGCAGGAACTGCGTCCGGCGACGAATCACCGTCACGCGGTGGCGGACAAACTCCTGCAGCATCTCCTTCAGGTTCAGCACCCGAGGCTTGCCGTCGACCAGTGCCAGGAAAATCACGCTGAACGTGTCCTGCAGCGGTGAGTACTTGTAGAGCTGATTGAGCACGATGTCGGGGTCGCCATCACGCTTCAGCTCGACGATCACCCGTACCGGTTCGTTCAGGTCGCTCTCGTCGCGCACATCGCTGATGCCCTGCACTTTGCCTTCGTTCGCTAGCGCCGCGATCTTCTTGACCAGTGCGTCGCGAGTCTGTTGGTAGGGGATGTCGTGAATGATAATGCGGGACTTCTTGCCATTTTCCTCGATGCTGGTGTGCGAGCGAACCACCACCGTGCTGCGGCCAGTCTGGTAGCCTTTGAGGATTCCACTGCGGCCGCAGATGATGCCGCCGGTGGGGAAGTCGGGACCTTGGATATGCTCCATCAGTCCGGTGATGGAAATCTCCGGATCGTCGATCAGGGAGATCACGCCGGCGCACACTTCCTTCAGGTTGTGTGGCGGAATGCTGGTGGCCATGCCCACGGCGATGCCGCCCGAGCCGTTGACCAGCAGGTTGGGGAACTTTGAGGGCAGCACTACCGGTTCGGTGTGCCGTTCGTCGTAAGTGGGGATGAAGTCGACCGTGTCGAGCTTCAGATCCTCGAGCATCATCGACGCGACCGGCGCCAGGCGGGCTTCGGTATATCGCATGGCCGCCGGGGGCAGGCCGGCGATGCTGCCGAAGTTGCCCTGCTTGTCGATCAGCAGGTTACGCATGTTCCATTCCTGGGCCATGCGGACCAGCGTCGGGTAGATGACGCTTTCGCCGTGGGGGTGGTAGTTACCGCTGGTATCACCAGAGATTTTTGCGCATTTCACCCGCGCGGCGCCGGGACCCAGATTCAGGTCGTTCATCGCCACCAGGATGCGGCGCTGCGAAGGCTTCAGGCCGTCCCGCACGTCGGGCAGCGCGCGGCTGACGATCACGCTCATGGCGTAAGTCAGATAACTATCCTTCAGCTCGTCTTCGATCGGCAGGTCGATCAGCCGGGCGGCGATGGCCTCTTCGGTCTTGCCCTCCGCCTCGGGAGTCGCACCAGTCTCTTCCGGTCCGGTCTCTTCCGGCCCAGTGGGATCGTTCGGTTCGTCTGCCACAGTGGGTTCATCCTTGCGGGTGATGAGTAATGAATAAGCGACTTATTCTACTCTTTTGGGGGCTCGCTCACAACGAGCAGCCGCGGTCGCCGGCTTGCCGAAAAGCCTGGTTTTAGAGGGCTCTTGCCACGTCCCGAAAGAAACTGGGGCGGGGTGGTTGAGAAGGTTGGAGCCAGGGCCGAATTCGCCCCCACGCCGGATGCCCAGGTGGCCGATTCGGCCTGCCCGGCCGCCTACCACCAGTAGCGGAAACCGAACAACATTTGCGGGATTTGGGCGTCCTCAATGTCGACGTATTCGAAGCCGGTGTACAGCTCGCCGTCGCGGCAATGCTTGCCTAGATGAACGCCCAGCGTAGTGCGGGCGCGAAGCAAACGAGCATGGCCAAGCTTGCCAAGGTCGAAGTCGGTGGACCAGATCCAAGGCTCGACCGGCAGAATGTCGAAGCCATAAGTGAAGTTGAACCCAACCTCGCTCCGAGTGTCCGACAGCCAGTTGATGCCCAAGCCGCTCCGCCACTGCATGTAGTCGTTCTGGGCGAACCGGAAAACGAGGTTCAAGTCGCCCAGCGCCAACTCGTCGGTGCCGGAAGGGATGTCCTCGTAATAGTTGTTCCACGAGGAGTCGAGCGACAGACGCCACAACGCAAGGTCGATCTGCAATCGCGAACCAACGGTTTGCATGTCGTCGAAGTTGGTGCCGTATTCAAGTTGCGCCCGAGCGGAGCTGACAAAGTCGGTCGACCGCCAGAACAGCTCGCTGTCTTTGTAGCCACCCTCGGCATAAGCATCCGTGTAGCCGCCGAACCGCTGGTGGTCGGGATCGTTCAGCAAGGCGTAGGGGGCCCAGTAGGGCGCCGCGGCGACCATGAAGATGCCGCCCAACAAGAACTCGGAAGCGGGATTATCCTCGAGCAGGTCATCCAGCACGGCGTCGGCCGGATCGTAAGTGTCACGGCTGCCACCCGAGCTTGGCGCCGGCGAGCTGGATGCAGGGGAATTTGGCGTGTGCACTCCCTCGCGCAGCTGCTGAAGTTCCTCCCCGCGCACCACGCCAGTGGTGGCGGAGCAGACCAGCAGCAGGCCGAGCAACGGGAGGAGTTTCATGGTTGGTTTGAAGATAAGCAGGTCAGAAAAAGTGCCTAGATTGGCGGGGCGGAGCATACGGGCCCCCGCTACTGATGGTCAAGGTTGTTTGGGCAGCTCGGCGACCAGCACTTATCTCTCCGCAGCCGGACCGCTACGCCGTCCGCGAGCCGCCAGGACGAAGATGAGCCATCCGTCCGCCAGCAGTGCAGGCATGCAATCCTTGGCGGTTTGTGCGGGTCGGCTTCAGGTTGACCAGTCGATCAGGTCGAAATGTACAAAAGGCCGCTTACCCAACTCCAAAGGTTGACGTTGCCAGGCCGGCGGGAATGCTGTAAATGCTTGGTGTGAGACGGTTTACCGAAACACACCGCCTCGTCGCCCTGCGGCGAGAGCCGTTGTGGGTATTTTGCCCAGTCGGTATAATCCGAAGTTCGCTTTACCCAGCCTGCCGAGCCTCTCGCGTTTTACGCGACTGGCAGCACAATCCGGCGGGCCGGAACGGCGTGAGTTGAGTAGTTGAGAATCAGCGTTTTCGCACCACCCCGAATATTGGTACCTATTTTCCATGCGGTTCTGGTTGCTGGACGCCATCGAATCCTTCACCCCCGATGAGCAACTCACCGGGGTGAAGAACGTTAGCTATAGCGAAGACTATTTGGAGGACCACTTCCCGGAGTTCCCCGTGTTACCGGGCGTGTTCATGCTCGAAGCGGCAACGCAGGCGGCTGCCTGGCTGCTTCGATTCACGGACGACCTGGCCCACACGATCGTGGTGCTTCGCGAAGCCAAGAACATTAAGTACGCCAACTTTGTCCAGCCTGGCCGTCAGTTACGAGTGACGGTCGAGCAGATGAAGAAGGACGAACGCTTTGCCACCTTTAAGGTGGCGGGGACGGTCGACGGCCAGTCGACCTTGAGCGGGCGAATCGTGCTGGAGCGTTACAACCTCGCCGACAGCGATCCCATGCAGGAAGAGGTCGACGCGCGTGTGCGGGATTACCTGTGTAAGGTGGCCCGTTCGATTGCCAAACCAGAGATGCTTCCCGCCAGTGTGCGGGTTTAGAAATGAGTGACTTGCGATTGAGAAGCCAGGGACACCAAGTGTCCCAAGCCACTTGTCGCCGGCCACGGAGAACTGAATTCACCCAAGAGGAGTTAGAGGCCATGCCCTCGCAAGAAGAGATCTTCGCCAAGGTACAAGAAGCGCTGGTCGACGCCCTGGGGGTCGACGACGATGAAGTGACGCCGGAGGCGACGTTGCAGGGAGACCTGGATGCCGAGTCGATCGACTTCTTGGACATCGTGTTCCGCCTGGAGAAGAGCTTCGACATCAAGATCGAGCGGGGCGAACTGTTCCCGGAAGACATCCTGACCAACACCGACTATGTCCAGGACGGCAAGGTAAACGCTGACGGTCTGGCCAAGCTCAAAGAGCGGATGCCGTTCGCCAATCTGTCGAAGTTCGAATCCGACCCGCAGGTCCAAAACCTGGGCAAGCAACTGACCGTTGCCGATATGTGCGCCTTCGTGACGTACAAGCTGGAAAAGTAAATTCCGCTGACCTACCACAATGACCAATGGCCCGGCGGTCGTTGGTCATTTTTATTGACCCTTCATAGCTACGCTGACAACTCCAAGGAAACGTTCCCATGCGCTGGCTATGGGTAGATCGATTCACCGAGTTTGTGGGGTCGTCGCATGCTGTCGGCCACAAGGGGGTGGCGTTGTCCGACCCCTTCATGCACGATCACTGGGACGCCTATCCCACGATGCCCCACACGCTGATGGCCGAGGGCATGGCGCAGACCGGTGGGCTGTTGGTTAGCGAGCTGTACGAATTCAAAGAGCTGGTGGTCCTGGCCAAGTTCTCGAAGCTGGCCTTTCACGGCATCACCCGTGGTGGCGACTCCGTCACCTATCGGGCCGAAATCGAGAATGTTCGCGACATTGGTTCGTCCGTTGTCGTTTCGGGACATTGCGGAGATGAACTCCGCTGCGAAGGCGAGATTTTCTTCGCCCGACTGCAGGCCGGCGACGTCGGCGATCAGGAAATCCCCAAGCGGTTGTTCGACCCCGCCGATTTGTTGCAGTGGCTGCTGCGCGTAGGCATCTTCGAAATCGGCGTGAAGAAAGACGGCACCCGCATGCATCCTGCCGACTATGGTTTGCCGATGAAGTCGGCCGGCTAGGCTATTGTGAACTTTGTAGCCGGAGTCGCAAGACTTCGGACTGCAGGATGGCAAAATCAGAACTCTCGCAAGTCCTGCTACGGACCGAATTCCCTCAAGGACAATCCCATGAAACGTCGAGTCGTCGTCACCGGTGTCGGTTGTGTCACGCCGTTGGGAACCACGGTGCCGGAGTTGTGGGCCAACCTGATGGAAGGCAAGAGTGGCGTCGGTAAGACCACGCTGTTCGATGCCAGCAACTTCCCCACCAAGATCTCGGCCGAGGTTCGCGATTGGTCGGTAGCCGCCGTGGGCGAAGACCCCCAGGAGTGGGCCACCCGCGGACGCCATACCCGCTTTGCCGTGGGCGCCGCCAAGCAGGCGATGACCGACTCGGGCCTGTCGGGCACGGTCGATCCGCAGCGGCTGGGCGTTTACCTCGGTGCGGGCGAAGGCCAGCAGGACTTCGAGGCCTTCAGCCGGATGATGGTCGCTTCGCTGGCCGGTGGCGATTTCGATTTGGGCATCTTTGTACGGCAAGGTCTCGACGAGCTCGATCCGCAGCTCGAGCTCGAGCAGGAGCCCAATATGCCGGTCGGTTACCTGGCCGCGATGTTCGACGCCCAGGGCCCCAACGTCAACTGCTTGACGGCCTGCGCCGCCAGCAGCCAGGCCATCGGCGAGGCCACCGAGATGATCCGCCGCGGCGACGTGGACGCGATGCTCTCCGGCGGCGCGCACAGCATGATCCACCCGTTTGGCGTCACTGGATTCAATCTGCTCACCGCGCTCAGCGAGCGAAATGACGATCCCGAGGCAGCCAGCCGGCCGTTCGACCTCGAGCGCGATGGATTCGTGCTCGGCGAAGGGGCCGCGATGGTGGTGCTGGAAGAATACGAACACGCCCGCAAGCGGGGCGCTACCATCTACGGCGAGGTCGCCGGCTACGGCACCACGGCCGATGCCTTCCGCATTACCGACACGCACCCCGAGGGTCGCGGCGCCACGGCCTGCATCAAAATGGCCCTGACAGATGCGGGCATGACACCGCAGGACATTCACTACGTGAATGCCCATGGCACCAGCACCACCGTGAACGACAAGGTCGAAACGCTATCGCTGAAGCAATCGTTCGGCGACCACGCCTACAAGGTGCCGGTCTCCAGCACCAAGAGCATGACGGGCCACCTGATTGCGGCCGCCGGGGCCACGGAGTTGATCATCTGCCTGATGGCCATGAAGCATGGCATCGCGCCCCCCACGATCAACTACACCACGCCCGATCCCAACTGCGATCTGGACTACGTGCCGAACACCGCCCGGGAGATGCCGATCAAGACGGCGCTGTCCAATAGCTTCGGCTTCGGCGGACAGAACATCACGCTAATTGCCACGGCCGTGTAGACTCTCGAATTTGCTCCCCCATGTCCGAGGTCGGGGTGGTTGTACGTTCTGCCAGCGATTAATCTGGGAGTGATTTGATCCACATCCCAGGGGGCTGACGTGGCCAACTACCCCGACGAACACGGCTTTCCCACGCCGCAGGACGATTTTGCCGCGAGCAATCCGTTTGCCTCGCCCACGGCCCAGGAGGCGGATGGTTACGTCACTCCCCCCGGCGAACCGCTGAACCCCTGGATCTCGATGTGGACCAAGCCTCGCGAGACGGTCCGCCAGCAGTTGGAGACGGATCCCCAGCAGTACGTACTGTTGTTGGCGATTCTGGGAGGCGTCGCGGGCGCCTTCGACGACGCCAACTTCATGGAGGGGGAATTGATGGAGCGACTGGCGACGCTGGTGGGCTATATCTTCGGCGGAGCTATTGGTGGTGTCGTCTGGCTGTACCTGTTCGGATGGCTCGTCGGCATGTCCGGGCGTGCCATGGGTGGGGTGGCGAACGCGGCCTCGGTGAGGACAGCCCTGGCTTGGAGCAACATTCCCATGATTTGGATGTTGCCACTAACCTTGGCCATCGCGACGACCATGGCCGTTATGGGTGCCGATGCTTTTATGGACGAATTGCGACGCGTGCAAGATGGTGTGAACGTGTTCGACGTCAGCATGCTGCCAATTTGGTTCTTTGCCCTGGCTGCAGTCTATCTCGTGGTGTGGATCTGGCAGATTGTGATTAGCTGTAAAGCGGTCGGCGAGGCCCATGAGTTCTCCGCTTGGGGCGGCCTGGCCGCACTGGTGCTCGCAACCTTGGCGGTGGTTGCGGCTGTGCTTGTCCTTGTGCTTGTGGTGGTGGGAATACTTGGTGCCTTTGGAGTAGGTTTCTTTTGAGCCTCCCAACAACCAATAGCGACACAAGTAGGCGCCCGTTGCTTCGTATTATCAACCTTTGACCAAAGAGCCCGATGATGGTCGACCCAACCGACGAACACGGCTTTCCCAAGCCACAAGACGATTTTTCCACGAACAATCCGTTCGCCTCGCCGCTGGCGGTAGGGCCGCGCGAGCAGGGGTACGTCAATCGGTCGACCGAGGTGCTGAATCCCTGGTTCTCGATGTGGACCAAGCCACGCGTGACGGTCCGGCAGCAACTTGATACCGATCCCCGGCAGCATGTCTTGCTAGTGGCGGCATTGTGGGGATTCTCTAGCCAACTGGCCAATCAAATGATCGCGCAGAGTGAAGAACTGCCGATTCGAATCGCTACCATGTTCGGCTGGATTTTAGGAGGGGCAGTGATCGGCATGATCTGGATTTTCCTCCTGGGATGGCTCTCGGGAATGGCCGGCAGAATCCTGGGGGGAGTCGCCAATGCGCTGGAGTGCCGCTGCGCCTTGGCGTGGTGCTGTATCCCCGGAATCTGGATGGGCCCATTGTACCTGATGATTGGCCTCTACTATTTGGTCGTCGGTCCTGATGCGGTCCCTGGTGGAATGCCCCGCCAAGGTCAACCGCCAATGAATCCCTGGGCCGCCTTTTCGTTGATGCCACCATGGATGTTCGCCATCATGGTACTTGCCATGATTATTGGTCTTTGGATGCAGGTACTTAGTTGCCATGCGTTGGGGGAAGCTCATCAGTACTCAAGCTGGCGTGGGCTCGGTACGCTGTTGCTCACCGTACTGCTCATGATAGGCGTGATCATGGCGTTTGCCTTCGTTGTCGGCGTGTTGGTGGCCATGTTTGTGATGGCCCTGCGATAACAGGAAAGGCCGCAGATCGCTGACATGTCTGACGACTTCCCCCAGCAGCGCCGAACCACGCCCCGGGACGAATTGGCCGCGAACAATCCATTCGCCTCGCCTGTGGCAACGGACCAAGCCAGCCCTGGCTGCGTTTCCAGAACCGATATTCCCGAAATTCCGCTTACGCCATGGACCTCGATCTGGACCAAGCCACGCCTCACGGTGCGGCAGGTACTGGACACCGACCCCAAGCGTTACGTGCTGCTGATCACCGTCCTGGCTGGTGTCTCCAACGGTTTGGTGAACAGCGTCGAACCTTTGGCCAACACACCGGACCTTGGGGAACTGATGCGCCTGGGGGCTGTGGTGGCGCTGATCGGTGCGGGCGTTTCGCTGGTGGCGTTGTTCATCGTCGGCTGGATTTTCACCGGCCTGGGGCGATTGTCGGGCGGCGTAGGGCGGAGTTTCGAGCTGCGCACGGCCATCGCCTACGCGAATGTCATCTCCGTGTGGTGCCTGCCGCTGAACGTGTGCGGGGTGCTGGTTTACTGGTACGTCGAACACAACCCGGGCGAACTGGCCATGCTGGGCATGTTGCTCGCCATCGGATTGATCATGGTAGTTTGCGGGATATGGCAGCTGGTGGTGCTTAGTGCCACGGTGGCCGAAGCCCATCAGTTTGCGGGTCGACAGGGCGCGGCCACGGTGCTGCTACCCGTGTTGCTGATAGCTGCGGCGGTGCTGTTGCCGTTATCGATATTGATGTGGTCGCCGTAGTGCCGCAGGGAGTGCGGCCGGGGGCAGGGACCCAATAAAAAAAGGCCGCACCAGCGAGATCCTTCTCGCCGTGGTGCGGCCTTAAGCGTGATTCCGTTCACGCGATGGGCGGCTTTTACTGGACGGTCAGGATCGACGCAACCTCAGTTGCAATGGTCGTGACTCGCAGCGAGCCCATCTATGTTCAACCCTCGATTAATAGGGGCCGATCGACGGCGGATTGTCGAGGAAAAAGTCGCGCGGACCGCGGGTCGTGTAGTACGGATAGGCGGTCTGGGCAGCGGGCGGACCCGGATTGAAGTTGTAGATCGCGTCGGTGCCACCCATGATGGGGCCACCGATCATCGTCTTTACATGCTGGCAGCAGGGGCACTGGCCCTGTCCGCCGCACACGCAACCAGCAGCCAGGATGGCTCGAATCTTGCGGCAGCAGGCACCACAACGTCCTTGGCCACCACACATGCAAGCACCCATACCGCCCTGGCAACCGCCACCGTAGCAGCCACCTTGGTAGCCACCGCAAGCATCGCCGCAGCCAGCACCGTGACAATCGAGGGCACAGCTAACCATGCCGTCGACGACACCGTCGCCGCAGCCACACATGCCTTCGCCACATCCCCCCTCAAAACCGGGGCAGTTGCACTCCATGTCCGACAGGCCCATGCTAGGCTGGTCGTAGGCCGCCCGCTGAATGGCAGGCCGCGGAGCAGATTGATTCATCGCTTGTTGCGATGGAATGGGTCCCCTGGCATTGAGACCACTAACGGCTGAGCAGCCAACGCTGCTAGCGGCGCACAGCAGCACCGCAGCTAAAATGCGAGTCATCGAGTTTTCCCCCCTTGAAGCGAAAAGAGCGCGTACTGCAAGTGGATCGCGCGCCCATGTTTTCCGTACCACTGGTATCGGCGGTACAATTGGTAGAATCCAACAAATCGCCCTCGGCCCCTGACGGAAGTCGAGGGTTGGCTCGAAACACGCACTCCCTTTGACTTCCCATGGACCAACAACCCCCTCGATTTCGCGGACCCCGCTTTGGCATCGGACTGCTGGTGTTGCTCATGACTCTGCTGGCCGTGGCCGCCGCAGCCTTGGGGGGTTTGCGTCGCGGTGGCGACCAACGGGCCTTCTTTGTCATCTTCACCCTCATCGCGCCGGGGTTCGTGCTGATTGTGGTGAGTCTGTGGCAAAAGTTCCTGCGTCCCCGGTAGCGACCGGATGCTAGCACGCATGGCGTGGTGCCAGCGTGCAACGCAGGCGGGGCATTGCGGTTTCCCCCTGCAAGTGCGAGCTCCAGGGGAGAATTCCGGCCGGTCGATATTGGATGCGGCGTGTAGGTCTGCTACAAGCTACCCACGCGTTGCTTGCATCTCCGCTTCCCGCCACTCCCCGCCTCCCCCTCATGTCCCATTTTCGCCGTGTACTGAAAATCGCGATGGCGCATCGCGTCAACGTGATCGCCTGCATGCTCACTTCGCTGGTAGTGGCCGTGCTCTGGGCGAGTAGCCTGTCTGCGGTGTTCGCCGTGGTCGACGTGATCATGGAAGACATGTCGCTGCCCGAGTGGGTGGACAAACAAGTGGTCGAAGCCCGCGAGGAAGTGGCCCAGGCCAAGGTCAAGCTCGAACAGCTTGGGGCCGACCCCGAAGCCAATCGCGTCGAGATTCAAGGCACCCAGTTTCACTTGAAGCTCAATGCCAATCGGGCCAAGACGTTCGAGCAGGTCTCGCCCATCGCCCATCGCTGGCTGCCCGACACGGCGTACCAAACGCTCATCGTCGTGGCCGCCGCCGTGATGCTCAGCACCGTGGTGAAGAGTATCTTTCGCGTGATCAATCAGGTACTCATCTCGCGACTCGGTAATCGCGTGGGCTTGGCGCTCCGCAAGCAGTTCTACGACCATCTGTTGCAACTCGATATGTCGGCCTACAGCCATCAGGGGCGGGGCGACTTGATGAATCGGTGCACCACCGACCTCAACTACATGAGCGTCGGTATCCAGACTCTGTTCGGCATGGCGGTCCGCGAACCGCTCAAGATGCTGGCTTGCTTCGCGTTTGCTGCCTACATCAGTTGGCGGCTGCTGCTGTTGACGATGATCGTGGTGCCGTTGGCCGGTTATCTGATCTCGCTCCTCGCCAAGTCGCTCAAGCGGGCCAACCGCCGGGCGATGGAAGAGCTTTCGAGCATTTACGAAACGCTTACCGAGACGCTTACCGGCATGAAGCTGATCAAAGCGTTCACCATGGAGAACGCCGAACGCGAGAAGTTCGACAGCTCGGCCAAAGTGTATTATCGCCGTCAGATGCGCATCGCCACGTACAACTCGCTGGTCAGCCCGCTGACCGAGACGCTCGGCATCGCCATGGTGCTGATGGCCGCCCTGGCGGGTGGCTACCTGGTGCTGGGCGGGCATACCGACTTGTTCGGCATCCCGATTAGCGATCGCCCGCTGACGCACGGCGCGATGAGCATGTTCTTTGCCATGCTGGTGGGCATGAGCGACCCCGCGCGGCGGCTGAGCAATGTGTTCAACGACCTGCAGCAGGCGGCCGCGGCCAGCGACCGCGTGTACCAGGTGCTCGACACCGCACCGGCGATCAAAGATCCCCCCCAGCCCAAGCCGCTGCCCAAGCTCACCAAATCGCTGTGCTTCGAACACATCCACTTCGGCTACCACGAAGACCGGCCCGTGCTGGTGGACGTCGACCTGGAAGTCGAGGCGGGCGAGACCATCGCCATTGTCGGCACCAACGGTTGTGGCAAGTCGACATTGTTGTCGCTGGTGCCGCGGTTCTACGATCCCGCCGCGGGGCGCGTTACCATCGATGGCGTGAACGTGGCCGACGTGCGGCTCCGCGATCTTCGTTCGCGGATCGGTATGGTCTCGCAGGAGACACTGCTGTTCAACGCGTCGATTGCCGAGAACATCGCCTACGGCGCCGGCAACGTGCCGCAGCACGAAATCGAAGCTGCCGCCCGCAAGGCACACGCCCATCAGTTTATCACCGAGAAGCTGACCGACGGCTACAACACCATCGTCGGCCCCGGCGGCAACCGTCTGAGCGGCGGCCAGCGGCAGCGCATCGCCCTGGCGCGAGCCATCCTGCGTGATCCAGAGATCCTGATCCTGGACGAAGCGACCAGCCAGATCGATATGGAGAGCGAACAGCTCATCCACCAGGTGCTGGCCGACTTCACGCGCAACCGCACCACGCTGATCATCACGCACCGCATGAGCACCATTTCGCTGGCCGATCGCGTGGTGGTGATGGACAAAGGACAAATCCTCGACGCCGGCAGCCACGAGCTGCTGCTATCGCGGTGCGATGTTTACCGTCGGTTGTTCCACCTGCAGTACCGCGAAAGCGCGTAGCTTAGAGCGAATTGCATTCAGCGACCTGTTGAATTTGTGTCGACCGCTGGTCACCTTCTGTTCCGTCGGTAAAAACCGTACGTGCAGAAGGGGGTGATGACGGCGATCAGCAGTAGTGCCGATGGTTCCGGAACGGTTTGTGTCGATAGATTGATCCGCAGAATGGTTCCTGGATCGTACAACGGACCATGGCTGACATCGATGATCAGTTTATTGCCAGCGATCGAGATGTTGCTTGGCGACACATCAAGTGTGGTGACTGGGTCGAGCTCAGCCGACAGGATCTCAATTGGGGGAGAAGCTTCAAAGCTAAGTTCAAGGAAATTTTTGTATCCTGGGCCAACCCTTGCCCTTCCAGCAAAAACCGACTCAAAGTAGTCATCCCCAACGTCAATGGATGCTTCGACGAAGCCATCAACCAGGCAATTTAGACAGGGAAATTCAATCTCTTCGGTCACCACAGCGGTCAGCGGCTCGTCCAAACGCCATATCTCGCCTTCCGGTGTCTCTTGATAGTAGGGATCAAGGATGGCGGTTGTCCCGATTAGGCCCGCCATTGCTGGTACACTGCCGATAAGGCAGGTGCAACAGAATACGGTGGAGATCACTCGGCCTTGCAGCGAAGTTGATGCTTTCATGCGACTCGTCCTTTCAATCAGGGTGGATAGGGTCGAAACTTCTATTGGCGGGTATGCAGCTTGCCGAGTTGGATTCAAAGGCCATCGTTGGCCGTTGTCTCTTATTGGCTCAGCGTCCTCGCCTCTGATCGCCAGATATCGGCTTCCTCCGCATCGTTCAACGCATCGCAGCAAACGGCGATGTTTCCGAGAGTACGTCCGCGAACTCCGCGGACCAGTTGAGAATCGGGAAGCGACTCAAGGGCAGCAACCAGTTGCTGCTTGGCCATCGGATACTCTTTGCGCTCGAGCAGAAACTCTCCATATCTCAAGCGGGCTAAGGTCGTTTGAATGTGGTGGGGACCGAGTTCCTCCGTGTTGACGCGAATGGTGATGACTTCATCCAAAAAGGCTTTGGCTTCATCAGCCCGTCCTGCCTCGACCAGAAAATCGGCGAGTGTCGTTTCCAGCTCGCAGCGTGACGTCGGTATGCATGTGTATTCGGCTCGTATCGTAGGCTGAGGCTCTTTCGCTTTCGCCAAACCCACCCGGAGTTCTTCGATTGCACGCTCCAGGTGACCTCGCCGGCGATGGATGTTTGCCCGGAGGAGGTTAAAGCAGGGTTCGTCCGTCTCTCGATGGTATCGCTGGATGTTGGCGTAGGCTTCGTTCACCAGAAGCTCGGCTTTGTCGAGCAACTCTGGCTCATTTCCACACGAGGCAAGCATCCCCCGGGCATGTACCCGATAGGCAAGCGGAAAAACCGCCCCTAAATCGACAAAAGCACTGGTCAGAGGCATTACTTGCCTGTACCTCTCACTCGCATCAGTCGGTCGATCCAGGATCTCGTAGGTCTCGGCAAGCTGCACGGCCGCGTGGCCAAAGTCTGCATGTCTATCCCCCGTTTCCCGCCGGGCGGCTTCCACGGCCGCGCGGAGTTGTCGCTCGGCTTCTTCGTAGTCTCCCACCTGAAAGTAAAGCCAGCCAAGCTGACTTTGGCATTGCACTTGCGACTCTGCAACCTCGTGCCGCGCTGCCAAACGATGGATTTGTTCAAGCAGTAAGTAGGCTTGATCGACGTGGCTATCGGCGAACTCGAGTTCTGCGAGCCGGTAGCCAATGCGGTGTCCCCACGCCTCGTCCTGCAAATTGGGGCGCGAGTAAAGTTTCCATGCTTCGTGGTACTCCTGTTTCGCTTCCGGCAGTTTTCCCATCTTGCGAAAGCATCCACCTCGTGCTGCCAGGACGTTGGCCTTGATATGCGGCTTGTTTACGTTGCCCCGCTGATAGTTGTCGAGTGCTCGATCGAAGGTAGACATGGCTTCATCGAGGCGGTCGTCATTGTACTTCTGCAGTAGGAATCCCAAGTCGATCAGTGGAATGATGGAGCCTTCGCCGGCGATTTCCACGCACTTTCGCTGGGCTGCTTCCGCTTCGTCGAAGTGTTGAGGGTGATTAGCCAGCGCTGCTGCCAGGGCAAACCAGGGTTTCGGTTCGTCGATGCCCAGCTCGTTGTAGATTTCGATAGCCTTCCTGGCATGCCTGGCCGTTCGTTCGACATCTGCGGGCAGCATGGATTGATTCCATCCGATCTCGTCGGCGATAGATGCGTGGATTCCTGCTACCACTTCACTTGGTTCAACGTACAGGTTTTGCGCCAATTCGAGCGCACGATAAAGATGATTGCGCGCTTTATCGAATTCGCCAGCAGAGGTGTAGGTTTCCGCGAAGACTTGGCGAACCTCGATTTCGACACTCGGGTAGTCCTTGAATCGATCCGCGTCGACCTCTCGGGAAACCTGTTCGATGGATTCGTAAACCGTGTGACCCAGTCCGCGCGATTTCAAGCCGAAGTCTCGCGGGTAGATGTCGTAGAACAGATCGATAAGAGCCTGTTGTTTTTGTTGCTCCTCGGTAACTTGCGCGAGTCCCTGTTCTGCGATTCTTTCCGACTCCTGGGCACGCTCACGTTGATCGATGGCATGCAGCATTCCCGCCGTGGCGACCAGCAGGCCAGCAACGAGAGCCACCAGTATCGAGCAGGCAGATACCATCAGCGCTCGATTGCGGCGGGCAAACTTCCGAATTCGATAACGTAGGGTTGGCGGACACGCCGCCACCTGATCGCCCACTTGGTAGCGTTTCAGATCGTCCGCCAGTGCGCTGGGCGACTCGTATCGCCTGGCCCGGTTCTTCTCGAGAGCCTTCATCACGATCCAATCCAACTCGCCTTTCAGCGATGCGCCGAGGTGGCGGGCGTCGGCGTGTCGATTGTTGGCCACGGTCGACAGATCTTGCGCCGCCAGGGTGCTGACGCGTGCACTGGGGCGGGGAGGGTCGTCTTCGCGAATGATGCGCCGCATTTCGTCGAATCCGGCTTGCTTCAGTTGTTCGTGGTCGAAGGGTGTGCAGCCGGTAAGCATTTCGTACAGCATGACGCCCAGTGAATAGACATCGCTACGCGTGTCGATATCCACAATACCCAACTCAGCTTGTTCAGGACTCATGTACAGCGGTGTGCCCACCATCTGGAAGAACCGCGTGTAGACGGTAGCGTCGGTGAGCGACTGGCCGATCGCCTTGGCAACACCAAAGTCGATCACCATGGGCACCGCACGGCCGTCGATCCGTGGGACGAGTACATTGGATGGTTTCAGGTCTCGATGGATCACTCCCTTCTGGTGGGCATGCTGCACCGCGCGGCAGACCTGCTCGAAGAGCTCCAGTCGCTCGTTGCTGCCGAGTTTGTATTGGTCGCAGTATTCGGTGATCGGTGGTCCTTGGACCAGTTCCATGACAAAATACGGATGGCCCATGTCGGTGGTGCCACCGTCGAAGACCCGAGCGATATTGGGGTGGTCCATGATGGCGAGCGCTTGTCGTTCGGCTTCGAACCGGGCAATCACATCCTGGCTGGCCATGCCAGGCTTGATGATTTTCAGCGCCACTTTGCGTCGAACAGGCTGGGTCTGCTCGGCGACGTACACGACACCCATGCCCCCTTCGCCGATCTGCTCGAGCAGCTTGTAAGAGCCGATCTGAACGCCAAGGAGATCTGGCGCGGCGTTGGTCGGGGTGGCGACAGACCTTTCTTCGAAGTCGCCCAGGCTGCGATGCGCTTCCAGCAATCGAGCCACACGACCTCGAAGCTCCGGATCGCCTGCGCACCTCTGGTCGATATACTCATCCCAACGGTCTTTCGGTACGGACTCGAGAGCTTCGAGGAAGATGGTTCTTTCGCTGGTAGTGTCTGCGCTCATGGCTCCCCTCATGAGACCGGTGGAAGAGGTCTCTGTAAGGATAAGCGCATTCGGGTCGGCATTTTCTCACAGAGGGAGAATTTTCTGGCGAAACGTCCGTGTTCTAACTGACGCCGCCCGCCACCAGCGGGGGGAGCGATCAGGATGTCAAGAAGTCATGGAGAGAAGCGCGCGCGTAAACCCAATGTCGATGGGCTGTTGCGGTACTGGTGTTAAGTGCCTCGGCCACTTCTTGCAAGGATAAGCCGGCGAACAGGCGCAGTTCCGCAACCCGGGCGGATTCCGGGGCTCGGGCCGACAGCTGTTCAAGTGCTTCGTCAATCGCCAGGATTGTGTCGGGGCGGGCACTGCTCATCAATTCCACGTCGTCCAAGTCGACCTTGTGTCGGTCGCCGCCCCGCTTGGTCGCCGCTTTTTTGCGAGCCCACTCGATGAGAATGCGCCGCATGGCGATGGCGGCCACGGCAAGAAAGTGCTGGCGACCATTCCAACTGCGCACTTTGTCCGAATCGACCATGCGCAGATAGGCCTCATGCACCAGGGCTGTGGCCTCAAGTGTATGACCGGGCTTTTCGTGCGCGATCTTAGCGGCTGCCAATTCCCGCAACTCTTGATACACCAGCGGCAGCAACTGCTCCGCCGCAGAAGGATCGCCCGACTCGATCTGCGACAAGATATGGGTCACATCAGCCATGAGGGCGATTATAGCCCGAGGCGGGGCCCGCTGACGACCTATTTGCGTCGCCGGCAGGCAGTCACCGGAATCGCTGCCGGCAGGCGAACGCGGCAAGAGCCAGTGCTCCCAGAGCTAGCGAACTTGGCTCCGGGACGAGCTCGACCCGCCAAGCTTCGACATAACCGTCTGGATTGATGCCGTTGCCGATAATCACACGGCCGTTGTCGGAGATGGCGGTTGCTACTTGCAGGTCCCACCCTGCGAGTACGTCGGCCAGGCCGTATTCGTCTCGCAGTAGCGACTCCAGATTTCGCATCCCGTGAGTTTCGTCCCAGATGAAGGGGTCGAAGAAGGTCGAGCTTCCAGCTCTGCCTACAATGATACTACCATTGAAATTGGCATCCTCAGCAATGCTAAAGGTGCCACCGCTGAGCCCCCCCAGGCCGACCATGCCGTCCTCTTCGGTCCAACGAAAGGCTTGTGTCCCGATGGAGCTCCCGCTCCTTCCCACAATGACCTGTCCATTTGCAGACACTCCCATTGCTTCACTTTGCATTTCTCCCCCAGATAAAAAACCTAATCCATTGACTTCGTCTTCAACAGTCCAGCGAAATGCCTCGAGGATGGTCGTGGGAAGTTCTGCTTGTCCCACTACGACGCTTCCATCCGCAGAGACGGCCGAAGCAAAGCCGAACTCCACTTCGGTCAGGTCGTCGTTCGACCATTGATAACCGACAAGGGCTAACAGGGAGTTGCGATATTGGCCAACGACCACGTTACCATCGGCAGACATGTCTCGAACGTTTCGATGGGCAGGGCGGTCATTCGCATCAACGGGAAACGGATTGAACCAGGTTATGCCCCCCCTTCGGTTCCAGCGAAAGACTTGCGGATAGAGGATCGAAGGGTGATCGAAGGTTCCGACGACCGTGTTGCCGTCGTTCGATACGGCAAAGCCGCGGCTATTGTCGCCACCCAGCGGGGCGCCGAGGCCCAGCATTCCGGTCTCCGCGCTCCAGAGGAAGGCTTCATTGGTATACATGCCTGCCATCACGCTGCGGCCCGTAACGAAGCGCCCATCGGCGGATAGGTTTTGTGCTTCGCTTACGAAGCTGCCGCCTGGCAAGTCGCCGAGGCCTACGAAAGTGTGGGCCGTTGCCGATGGCATTTTGCCGGCGTGGCAAAGCAAGACCGCAGCCGAGAGAATTGCCATTCTCATCAGATTCACCTTTCATGTGGCCCGCGGTACAATGAAAGAGCCAAAGCCCTGACGCGCGCAGGCCGTGCGCGGGGCATCCGGCGCCGGCTGGTGAGGTGCGGCCCAAGCTACAGGCTCACCGGCCGGAGTTTCTGGAAGAGTCGCTTACGGTTCTTCATCATTCGAGGTGCCCTCGGTGGCCGCCTCGACATTAAGTAGCTGAGATGCTTGGGAGCGGAGTTGCGATAACTCCACCTGGTCGAAGTCCTGGTCCTTCATCCAGTTCGTCACGTCGGCATACGACTGCAGGGCGGCTTGGTGCTTTCCTGCGTGCCACAGCGACATCGACCGGTAGAGCTCGGTTTCCACCTTTTCTTTGGGCTCGTCCGTCAACCAAGTAAGGCCTCCGAGAAGCTCGCCAGCGGTTGCCCACTCGTCGTTTTCAAAACTGTAAATGGCGAGTTGCAAGTAGGCTTCATACGCCTGGTGTCGCAGCGTGGTTTGCGAGGCAACCTCGGTCGATCCAATCGGCGTGAGGGGACTTCCAATCGCGCGGAGGAATTGCGGGCTGTTCTTGGCCGCGCGCAGGGGTGGAATGGCGGCTTCGTAGTTGTCTCCGTCCAAATGGCAGAGACCGAGATCGTACATTAGTTGCACCGTGTAGTGGTCGTCGGCGCCGACTGCATTCTTGGTGAGTTCCAGTGCTTTCTTCAGTTGAGCGATGGCGTCCGCGCGCCTGTTGTTTTCGACATACAAGTGGGCCAGGCGTCGTACCGGCGGGACGACATGGCGATGCCCCGGGCCAAAGAGCTTGCGACGCCGCTCGATTACCTCCAGCAGGATGGATTCCGCCTTTTCCGTCTGCCCTAGCGCGATATGGCACTTGGCGATGTCATACAGCGTATCGGCATAGCCGGCCCGCTCCTGGCCGCCTGGCCCCCGCAGCTGAAGAACGTCGTTAAATACCTTTAGAGCATCGTCAGACCTGTCCAGTCGGAGCAGGACAATTCCAATGTTCTTTTGAGTCGCCCTGGTTTCAGGGGAGTTCTCGCCAAAATACCCTTGGCGGTCACGCAACACCTGCTGGTACATATCCAGCGCGCGTTCATTGTCGCCGGAATAGGCGTACTGTCTGGCCAGGGTACTCCGGCATGCCCAGGTTGCCGGGTGCGAAGGACGATGCACGCGGATCGACATTGCGAGCACCTCTTCGGCTAGGGCCAGGCCATCATCTCCTGGAGGTAGGCTGGTGAGCAGGATACCGCTTTGTACGGTCTCGTCGGCGTCTCCTAGTAGCTGCCGACGTATCTCCCACGCGCTCTCGAGCATCGACCGTGCCAGTTCAGTCTGCCCGCGGTGGGCATAGACGGTTCCCAAGACCGTTTGAATGACACTCTTCGTGAGCGGCTCGTCGGCGAAGCGATCGTCGATTCCCGCTTCGAGATCGGTAAGCACGTCGTCGATGGTCGGCGCTCTGCCTCGCTTTGCAATGGAGAACGATCCCAGCATCTCAACTAAGTAATCGACAGCTGCTTGCGACGTTTTTGCGGAGGCTTCCGCAGCCGCCCGTTGGGTCTCTGCAACTGCCCGTTGTCTCTCCGCCATCGCTCGCTGGTCGTCCGCAATTTGCTCCGCTTGCATGGCGCGATCGCGTTCCTGCTTCGCCTTCTTTGCTTCGGCGTCGGCTCGCTTGGCTTCCTCGCGCGCCAGGTGTTCGGCTGCCCTGGCTCGCTCGGCCTCGTGACCGCGCTCGATTGCTTGCCAACTAGTACCAACAATTCCCAAGATCAACGAAGCGGCGATGGCCATCGTGGTGGCGAGGACCGCCTTGTTGCGTCGCGCGAATTTGCGGAAGCGATAGCTGGCCGAAGGGGGGCAGGCTTCCACCGGCTCGTTGTGCAGGTAGTGCTGAGCATCTTCGGCAAACTTGCTAGCGGTGTCGTAGCGGCGCGAGCGATCCTTCTCGAGCGCCTTCATCACGATCCAGTCGAGCTCGCCATGCATCAGCTCGGTCAACTTCCGAGGCTCCAGTTGGCGATTGGCTGCGATGGTTGGCAGGGAGTGGCTTGCGCTCACTCGGTCACTTGGCCTTGGTGGTTCCTCCTCCCGGATGATCCGCAACAGGTCGTCGAATGCTGCGCTGCGGAGCCGCTCGCGGTCGAAGGGCGTCTCGCCGATCAGCAATTCGTAAAGCAGCACTCCGAGCGAGTAAATGTCGGTACGCGTGTCGACGTCCCACTGATTGAGCCGAGCCTGTTCGGGACTCATGTACTCGATCGTCCCCAGCACCTGCCCAAACTCGGTAAACAGGGTCTTCTCTGTCAGCCGATGGTCGATTGCTTTCGCGACGCCAAAGTCGATGATTTTGGGTATTGGCTGGTCATCGTAGTGAGCCACCAGCACATTCGATGGTTTGATGTCGCGGTGGATGATTCCCTTTTGATGGGCGTGCTGGATGGCCTGGCAGACCGGAACGAATAACTCGAGTCGTTCGCGGGGCGTCAGGTGGTGCAGGTCGCAGTATTCCGTGATCGGCATTCCTTTGACCAACTCCATTACAAAATAGGGCCGGCCGGTGTCCGTCACACCAGCGTCCAATACGCGGGCGATGTTAGGGTGGTCCATCATCGCCAGCGCTTGCCGCTCCGCTTCAAAGCGGGCGATCACCTGTCGGGTGTCCATGCCCGGTTTGATGATCTTGAGCGCAACGCGTCGCTCGATCGGCTCGGTCTGCTCGGCCATGTAGACGGCGCCCATGCCCCCTTCGCCGATCTGCTGCAGCAACTTGTAAGGCCCAATGGTGTCGCCGGGCCGTTCCGAAATCGGCAGCTGTGCGGTTGCCGGGCTGTAGCTGCCTCCGAGAAAGTCGCCAGCCGAGTCGAGTGCGTCCAGCAGTCGGTCTACCTCGGCACGGAGCGACTCATCCCCGGCACACGCCTCATCCAGGTATCGCTTGCGCTGATCACGATCCGGGATCTCCCGCGCGTTGCCAAAGATGTCCTTCACGGAGTCAGTTGAACTGGCCATCGCAATACCCCAGGATTTCTACCCAAGAGACAGTGCGTTTTCGGTGCGACCTCACTGCCAATAAAACGGGGAAATTCTCATTCTTCGGCTCCGCTTGATTCCGCCTGCTTGAGTCGTGAGAGCAGCCAGGCGCGGGCGTAAGCCCAGTCTCGGTACGCAGTTCGAGCGGAAATGCTCAGCTGTTCGGCGGCCTGCTCGATGGAGAGCCCGGCAAAACAATGCAACTTCACCAGTTCGGCAGTTTGGGCGTCCGACGCCGCCAGTTCCGTGAGACACTCGTCGAGTTGCAGCAGTTGGTCGGGCGGGGCGTCCACGCCCACCTGCAGGTTTTCCCAGGCGACGCGATGTAGGTCGCCTCCATGTTTCTCCCGCTTCTTGCGCCGCGCGCGATCGACCAGGATGCGGCGCATCGCTTCGGCGGCCGCTCCAAAAAAGTGTCCGCGGCTGTTCCAATGTTGTGCTTTTTCCGCATCGACCAGGCGCAGATAGGCCTCATGCACCAGGGCAGTGGCCTGCAGGGTATGGCCGGGCTTTTCGTGCGCGATCTTAGCGGCTGCCAATTCCCGCAACTCTTGATACACCAGCGGCAGCAACTGCTCCGCCGCAGAAGGATCGCCCGACTCGATCTGCGACAAGATATGAGTGACGTCTGGCATGGAGTGAGATTATAGCGTGCCGAGAAGACACGTGCTCGCCAGGACCATGATCTGCTGGATGCACGGGGGTACTGAACGGCCGGTACCCGTTGGTGTGCCACGCACCACTGCCCGTGTGTCGAAGTGCCATGGTAGGATGCCTGCAGCCTCCGCGCATACGAGTTCGGCACTTTGCGGATCGGTGGCAAAAATCTGCCCTGTGATCTGATCTTAGCGGAGTGCAGACCGAACGCAGTTAGCCTACACTGGCAGAGGTGAGTGGCACCCACGGATACCGTGTCACGCATCCGGTACTCGTTGTGAAGGCAAGGGTCATGAAGCCCCCGAAAATGATGATGCTTCTGCAGCTAATACTGATTGGAGCATTCGGAAGTTTGCTACTGGGGCAGTTTGTTTACGGTCTCTGCCTAAATGCAATTGCTGCTGATTGGATTGAAGTACCTGGCGAGATCGTTGGCGTGACGGAGGCGCCGCGATACGCAACCGTGAAATACGTGTATGAGTTTAAAGGCACAAAGTATAGGGGGGATACCCTGGCCTATGCGAAAAGAGGATCAGTCAATGAACGTGAGCACATCCTGAACACGTACAAGAAAGGCATGGATGTATCAGTACATGTCTGTCCTGCCAGTCCGAGGCGAGCAGTGCTGGAGGTCCGTGAATCGTCAATATCCTTCTTTCAGCAAACATTGACTAGCATTGCCACACTTTGGGGTTTCTTCCTCGTGGTGCTCATTGGCTACCTTCGCTCACCCCCTGCAGGGGGTAAGGCCGAAGAACCCACCTGAGCAAGGAGTGGCACTCATAAAGACGTGCCAGGCCGTCACCTTCGCTCGACCAGCCATGATGGATGGATGCCTCCTTGGACTCCTTCGGGATGACGCGTCGATGCACGATGGCGCGGGTAACGCTACCGCCCACTCGGCCGTAGTACGAGGAGGTAGTGCCATCGAATGGAGCTGCGGATTGGTGGCCGCCCGGCCTGCTTGTCCAAAAATCGTCGTTGATTTCGCGTGGCGGTTTGTTCCAATGGCATGGTGGCCAGGCGTGCACTTCCATCGTGCGCGCGGGGGCGTCCCGTGCCAGGTTGTGTGGAAGGCCGGAGCGAGGGGAGCAGTCCGTAACTCCACCGGGGGATGGGGAGTTTTGTCCCCGTCGCGTGTAACCCCGGGGACAAAACTCGCTCGGACCGACGCCTAGGTGAGGCTGCAACCTGTTGCGGACACTCGACTTGCGAGATTCTGCTTTACCGCAGTCGGCCGAGTTTTGGGACCGCGCATTGGTTTGGCCCAGTTGGGGGACAAAACGCCCAATACTCAGGGTGCGAGACGCACAAGATTTTGCGTGGAAACCACTAATGCATGCGATCTGAATTTCAGACGGCGGGGTTCAGATTTCCGCAGTTCGCCCCCGTTTGCCCAACCGTTACGGTGGGGGCTAAAATGGTGCCTTTATCCGAAAGCCGAACGGAACATCGTAGGAGTAATGAAATGCTACACCGCAGTTGCACCACTCTGCTGGTAGCCCTGTCGTTTGTCATGGTTGCAGACGCCAATGGGCAGCTTTTTGGTCGTCGTCGCGTCGTCGATCGCGCGAGTGAACGGGACCTGAAGGCCATGGAAGAATACTACGACGATCTGGAAGATTACTACGAAGATCGAAATCCGCGCCTCGCTCGCGAAGCCGAGCGGATGGAGAAGTACTACGAAGACCTGCGCAAGGGTCGCAACGTGCAATTGCCCGCTGTATCGATTCCGGGGGTACGGTTGCGAGTTCAGGAACGGGTCGGCCGCGTGTTTTCAGGCGAGCGTTCGGTGCTGGTGCCGAGCGAACCCCAAGTGCAGCGTGCTGCTGCTCAACCTTCGAACGGGCGTTGGCAATCGTGGGGCAATTCGACCCCGCCGGCCGAGTCGTCGAACACTCCGCCCGCCGAGCCAACTCCGGCCGGAGCACAGGAGCCCACGCTGGCTCCGCCTCAAGAAACTTCCCTGCTGAATTCGCCGCAACCGACCGAAGCGTATCGCGTGCCGGCCGAGGAGGCGAGCACCAGTGGAGACCTGCGTTTCCCGCCAGCCAGTTCGGCGGCCGATCCCTACACTCGGTTGAACACCGCCCACGGCGCGTTGGTGCGTGACCTGAACGAGATGGCCGAGAAGAATCCTCAAGTCGCCCGGCAGTGGCTCGACTATCTCGACCTGCCGCGTAGCCGTCGCGAGGACGTGGCCTCTGCCGAGTTTTACACCACCACCTCGGGCCGGGAAGAGTTGACCACGACGCTCGAGCGCTTCGACAGCGTGGCGGGCGATCCCCAGTTCGTGGCGATCTCGCGGCTGCCATCGTTTGGTCGCACCCGGATTGCGATGCGTGGCTTGATCAACTGGTTGGAGCAGCAACCGACGCTGGCTAATCCAGGTACGGAGCCGGACGTGGTCGAAGAACTGCCCGCCCCGCCCGCCAAATAGCGGTGGCGCTGCGGCGCCTAGTCGTATCCAAGTTTCAAAGGCCCGGCGACTCGCATCGCCGGGCCTTTGTTGCGTTGATAGGGGGAAAACTGCGCGGTGTAAAGCTCTGCGGGCTGGGTAGGCTGCACGTGCGCGCGAAGCTGTGCCTGCGGCGGGGACGTCGCCGATTTGCGCGAGCGAAGCGCGCAGGGATGGCAGAAATTTGCTCGCAACGGGGCGGGTTTCGTTTGCCACGGGTCCGTTAGCGTGTAGTGTTTCAATGCCGCTGGCGACGGCACCCCGAACCGACACGGCACCTACGACTTCCGCCGCCGCTGGGGCCTGGTGATAAGTGAATATTGCCAGCCTTCCCATTCCCCTCCCACCCCACCACACGGAACTGAACAATGAACAGATTGCTTTTGGTTTGTGCCGCCATGTTCATCGTGGCGAGTACCACCGGCTGCGGATGCCTTGGCATCCTCCGGCCACGCACCCAAACGGTGGCCATGCCCGCCGTGCAATGCGCGCCGGCCTGCCAGCCATGCTGCCCGACTTACAACAACAGTTGCGACTCCTGCGGCGGCTATAGCGGCGAGATTTACAGCGAGCCGACTATCGCCCAGTAACGAGTGAATGAAGAGAAGATTTCTGACTCAGCGGCGGCCCTTCGTGCGGCTGTAGGTGTGGTGCCCTACGGCCTGCGGGCCTCGCAGCGACGGACGCCAACCGGTCTATCCCCCTCCCAGGACCGGTTGGCGTTCTTTTTTATGCGCGGATGCCAAGATCGAGCAGGGTTGATTAGAATAGCCCCATCATGGACATCACACAGCTGCAGCGCGATTCGCAAATTCGTACCACGGCCTTGGTCATCCTCACGTTCATCGCGGTGGCCGTGGCCCTCTATTTCTTGCGACCGGTGCTGATGCCGTTCGTGCTGGCACTGTTCATCGCTAGCGGTATTTCGCCGGTTTTGAACATGGTGCAGAAGCGGCTCGGCTCCACGCGGCCGTTCGCCATTTTCTTGACGTTTGCTGTTTCGCTGGGGCTGACGATCGTCATTTGCGTGGTGATTGCGCAGTCCATCAATCAGCTTCGGGACGCTCAACGGCCCTTTCGCGAAGGGTTTACGCTAATGCTCGTGCGGATCGAGTCGCTTGCCGATCCCTTCCTGCCTGAGCCCAGTGAGAGGGAGGACTCCACCCCCAAGCCGGACGAAGCCGCTGGCCCGGCCGGTCAGGCACCAGCAGAGAACGCTACCAATAAAACAGCGCCGGAAGTCGAACCTCCGGCGGATACCTTGGGTGATCGTGCGACCGGTACAGTGGCTCCGCCACCCACTAGCGAGCAAGAGTTCGATCAGGATGCCGCCGCGCTCGAACAGCAGCAGGCGACACCAACGTCTAGCTCGGCGGGCATGCCGGCGAGCGATGAATCCAACGAGAAGAACCATCGACTGATTCCCTTCATCGTCTCGCGAATGAACAGCGTGATTCTGGTGGGCGTGAACGAGCTGTTGGCCGTGCTTTCCAGCGGTCTGTTGGTGATGATCTTCCTGTTCTTCATGCTACTGGGCGGTAGCCAGGTGCAACTGCCGGAGAACAACATCTGGCGCGACGTCGATGCCCACGTCCGCAAATACATCGTCGCCAAGACTGGCATCTCGTTGGTCACAGGGTTTGTGTTCGGGGCCGTGCTGTGGATGTTCGGCGTACCGCTGGCCTTTGTGCTGGGCATGCTGGCGTTCCTGCTGAACTTCATTCCCAATCTGGGGCCGATCATCGCCAGCATACTGCCGGTGCCACTGGTGTGGGTGCTGGTCGAAGCCACTTGGGCCGGTGAAGAGGGAGCCCACATGGGCCTGGTGAAAGCCATCGTTGTCATCACCCTGGCAGCGGTGGTGCAGTTTCTTAGCGGCAACGTGTTCGAGCCGAAGATCATGGGCAATCAGTTTCACCTGCACCCCATCGCAATCCTGCTGTCGCTGATGTTTTGGTACATGATCTGGGGCATGGTCGGCGCGTTTCTGGCGGTGCCCATCACGTCGGCCTCGAAGATCATCTTCGCCGAGCTCGATAGTACCCGCCTGGCGGCCGATTTGCTCGAGGGCAATCTCTCCATCCTTGCCAAACGCAATCAATCCACCGACGCGCCGCCGCCTGGCCCAGTCCAGGCATAGAGAACTCGGCCCAGGCCTACAAAAAAAGCCCGGCCGTCCAACTTGGCAGACGACCGGGCTTGTGTTGCTATATTGCTGGCGTCGCTTACGCTAGCGGAGCCGAGTTGCGCTCGTGAATGGCGCTCAAATACAGGAGCGACGACTCGTGCTTTTCGACGTAACTCTCATCGATGAGTTTCATGCCGGCCGCCATCACATCGCGACGGCTAATCTGGCCGAGCAGTGTACCGTCCTCATCCACGACCGCCAGCCGGCGGAAGTTGGTGAGCAGGAACACCTGCGCAATCGACAGCAGATCGGTGTCGGGGCGAATGGTTCGCGCCTGGGTGTCCATGAAGGCGCCCACGTGATTGGTGGGCAGCGAGTCGTACGCGGCGTCCAGGATGACCTGCATCGCACACTTCTCGCTAAACACTCCCAGGTACTTGCCGTCGGCATCCACTACCGGTGCCCCCGAAATCCGATTCTTGAGCAAGAGCCGGACTGCGTCGAGCACGTCGACGTGCGGGCTGAGGGTTACGAGCCGGGTAACCATGATGTCTTCGGCAACCATCGTCATACTTGTACCTCCTGGAAAAAGGAAAGGCGGCTACTTTGTTCTACGAAGCTCGTGGTACGAAGGTTCGTAGGTTGTTGTGCAACCGTGTGGGCCAGCGGGATGATTCCGTTGCAACCAACTACGCAGGGATGAGTGGGGCAGACGAAGCGGTGCGTGGGGATGAGAATTTAAGAGATCAGGTCTTGCCTCGCTGGCCAACGAAAGTATACCGATGGCCCTGGTGGTCACCAAAAGAATTCCGGCCAAAAAGCCCCGGATTCATTGTGAACTTTTTCACAGAGTCGCAGCGCAAGTTCCCAGAACGGGGGGAGTTTACGGGCTTTGCAGGGCCGCCATCGAGATTGTGAAATTGTTCACGAAGTGATGCGGGTTTCGGCGGCTTGCCACTACCAACGCGGGATCGATCGGCTGTGCCGAAATTGCCGACTCCGCTGGCACGCATGACAGCAGAGACCGTCTTGCGGGGAGGTATTGAATGGAGACATCGAAGTCAGTGTTCCTGCCGTTTGCATGGTGGATCGAGTCCCGCGCATGAAGCGCTAGTGGGAGCCAATGCTCTTCGTATTCCCATTCACTTGCATCGCGAAGTGAATAGTGCGTGCCGCGATCACCGATCTCGTGTCCGCGGCCTGGATGTTTGACATTACCTGCGGTGGCTCCCTATAGTCTACGTCTGCGATCCATCATGCTGCATCCAATGAATAGGCGATCTCGTGAGCACGACACCTTTGGCACGTTGTTTTGTCGCGGTACTTTTGCATGCGACACTGGTAGCGGCTGCCCTGCCATCATGGGCGGCCCCGCCAGTACAGAGCTTGATCGAACAAGGCGACTTTACCGTGCTGCACCATCGGGGTCAGCAGGCGGTGGGACTGCCGGTGGGCGAGACCTATTTTTCGCCGGCGCGTGTCGTGGTGACCAATAGCCGAGGCGACTTTGCTTTCAACGTCGGAAGCAGCGCTGGCGATGGCGTTTGGACAAACACCACGACGGGCCAGACGCGATTGGTGGCTATCGAAGGGGCTTTGCCAAACGACCCCAACATGCGAATCGATCCCAGATACGAGCAGTTGTTCGTCACCGATGGCGGGGCAACCTACTTCAAGGCCGATGTCGAACATCAGGGAACAGAGGGGCAAGGTGTCTTCCGCGAAACGTTCGCTGGCGGACTCGAAACAGTGATCACCTCCGGAAGTGACTACCAAGGGTTGCCGGCTGGATCTCGCATCGACGAGATCTATCTGCTCAATGCCAGTCGAGGTGGTCCGTTCCTGGTGAACGCCTGGGTCCGGGACGATGCGACGGACAACTTTCTCTACGATGTTGTCTTGCAGGGGGAGGTGGGGGAGCCGCTGACCGAGATCAGCCGCTCCGGCGACACGCCGGCGGGCTTGGCCACGGGCGAGTCGCTTACGCGAGCGAACGCTTACTACTCGGCGCAGGTAAACGCCAATGGGAATGCGCTCATCCCGGTCGATATCACCGGGCCTGCGGTCAACGACTCGAACGATTTCGCACTGGTCAAGCACACCGACGAAGGATCGAAAGTTGTTCTCCGTCAGGGGCAGCGGTTTAGTCGTTCGACACTTACCAACATCCTTGAATTTCAATTGACGGACCAAGACGATCTGTTTTTCAACGCATCGCTCAACGGCAGCAGCGACTATTCGCTGTACAAGCTATCCGAATCCGACGTTCTCACTCCCGTGTTGAACTCGGCAACTCTCATCCAAGGTCTGCCGGCTGGCGTCACGGCCCAAGGGGGGAGCTTTCAGGTCAACAATATGGGCGACGCGTTGGTCGCTACGCGGCTGCAAGGCGCCGGCGTAAATGACGACAACAACGATGCTTTGGTGAAGATCGACTCATCGGGCGCGCAGTTGGTGGTTCGCGAAGGGCAGTTAGCGGACGGATTTGCCGCGGCCAACTACGGCACGTTCCCCATCGGATTCACCTTTTCCAACATGGATATCACTGACCAAGGCGACATCTTCTTTTCAGCAATCCTTGAAGACGGCGGCTTGGGAGAGGTCAATGCCAACAACAACATGGCTTTCTGGCACCTGTCCCCCTCGGGCGTGCAAACCATGTTGTTGCGAGACTTCGACCCACTGCCGTTTCCTGGCATTGCCGACTACGTGGGTAACCCCAGGGTGAAGATTCCCGACCTCAATTCGCAGGCCAGTGGATACTCCAATGGTGGTTTCGCCGCCTTCGAGACGTTCTGGGGCTCGCAACTGGTACCTGCCCGCAACATTCCCGAACCACCAGGGCTGACAGTCATGGTGCTGGGGACGCTGGTGCTCGGCGGCACGCTATGTCGTCGACAGCGGTGGGCGGCGGTGAGCTGACTGGTCGGACAGTAGAAACTCTGGAGCGGGCTTACTCACCCACCACTGCTTCCTGCAGCTTCTCTCCCAAGCGGTCCAGTGCTCGGCTTGAATCGGTAGCGCCCAAGTGAACATGCAGAATGCTCGGGCCCGAAAGATCTTCCCACGCGTCGTTGAGCGCCTTGTCAAACTCGCCTTCGGTGTGGATTTCGTAGCCGGTGCCCCCGCCCAGCACCTTGGGCAATTCGTGATACTTCCAGGAATGGATGTCGTTGAACTTGTACTCGCCGGGGTGCAGCAGACGCTCGGTGCCGTAGCCCCTGTTGTTCAGAATGATGACAATCGCCGGCACCTTGCGGGCCACCAGGTTGGAGAGCTCCATGCCGGTCATCTGGAACGCGCCATCGCCCACGATGGCCACCACGCGCGATTTTGGCGCCGCGGTCGAAGCTCCCAGGGTGGCGGGTACCGCGAAGCCCATCGACGTGTAGTAGGCGGGGCTGATGAACTCGGTGCGACCACGGGTGGTCAGCTCGGTCGACGAGAATAGCGAGTCGCCGATGTCGGCAATCACGATCGTGTCGTCGACCAGCTGTTCGTCCAAGCGGTCAATCATCCGCGTGATGGTGATCTTCTGCTCCGGCGCGAGCGTGAATGGCTCCTTGTTCCAATCGGTCGGCGCCGGAGGCAGGGACTGCTTGGGTGTTGGCTTGCGAGCCACCAGTCCGGCGAGAAAATCTTCGAGCCGGACGTCGTGATAATGATGGTGGCGAATCCGCAGCTCTTCGCTCGTGGCGTAGATGCAGTCGCTCATGTCGAGCTCGGCGGTGTAGATGCCGAGGTTGATGTCGGTCATAAAGGTACCCAGCATCACGACGCAGTCGCTCTCCTCGACATAGCGGGTGACATCGGGCTCGCCCAGCGCGCCTTCGTATAGCCCCATGTACTGGGGATGCGTCTCGCCGACGACGCCTTTGCCCAGCATCGTGGCGGCCATCGGAATACCCGCAGCTTCGGCCAGCTTTAGCACCTGATCTTGCAGCCCAAAGCGATGGATCTCCACGCCCAACAGCAGCACCGGTTGGCGAGCGTTTTCAATTCGCCGGGCGGCTTCTTCCACCGCTTCGGCGAGTGCCCGTTGATCGCTGGCGGGCGTGGGGTTCTCGTAGGGCGGGGCAGTCGCGGGGCGGACATGCACCATGTCGCGGGGAATCTCCAGGTAAACCGGCCGGCTGTACCGCTTGCACGCCGCCAGCACCCGATCGATCTCGCGAAACGCCGAGTTGGGATCGTTCAGTTCCGTGCCGGCGATGCACAGCTTCTCGAATACGTCGTATTGCGTGTGGAAGTTGCGCACCATGTGGTGCAGCAGCGGATTGTGCACCCGCTCGCGAAGTCCAGGCGAGCCGGTGATCATCACCACGGGCGACTTCTCGGCGTACGCACCGGCGATGGAGTTGCAGACGCTCAGGCCGCCAACGCAGTAGGTGACGCATAGGGCGCCCATTCCTTTTACCCGGGCGTAGGCGTCCGCGGCGAAGCCGGCGCAGTCCTCGCGGGTGCAACCGATGGCATTGATCGGACTCTCTTCGAGCAGCGCATAGAACGACAGCACGTAGTCGCCCGGGATGCCAAACACATCGCCGATGCCGTAATCCTGCAGACGTTTGATCAGGTACTCTCCAATGGAGGGAGAGGAATCACCCGAGTGATGGTGCGAGGGGACGGTCATCGGCATGGCGGCGATCCTTCAAGGTTGCGCGGTACAAATTTACGGCTGGCGGGCCCCCCGACCAGCCAGCCGAATTGTAACGCGCGGATCGCTATTCGCCATACCGATCGATCCGCTCGTTTCTGCGTATCAGAAAGTAAAGTAGCGCCCCCGGCAGGTTGCCAAAGAAGATCACCAACCCCCAAATGATCTTGTCGGTGCCTTCGGACGGTTCCTTCGTCAGGCACTCCACCAACATCCAGAGCCAGAACACCTGGGTGGCAAAGCCCAGGACGACAAATACAGCAACACAGCCAAAACCACCAGCGATTTCGAACACCAGTCCCTCCCCTTGAGAATTGTTAGTACCCCCGGTTGTCTACGTATTCGACGGCCGTGCGGAGATATTGGAGGACTCCTCGCCTTTTCTCAGCCGATCAGCGCCGCGACCGTTTGCTGATTGACTGGCGAAATGACCCCGCGTTCGGTGATGATGCCGGCGATCAGCTCGGAGGGGGTCACGTCGAATGCCGGGTTGTAGACTTCGGCCCCCTCGGGCGCGACGGCCACGCCGCCCGGTTGAGTGATTTCCTCAGCCGCACGCTGTTCGATGGGAATTCCATCGCCCGAGGAGAGCGAAAGGTCGAACGTCGTGCTGGGCGCGGCGACGTAAAATGGCAGTCCGTGCGCCCGGCAGTGCAGGGCGACGCCGTAGGTGCCAATCTTGTTGGCCGCGTCGCCGTTGGCCGCGATGCGGTCGGCGCCCACGATGGCGGCCGCCACGCGGCCTTCGCGCATCACCTGGGCCGACATCGAGTCGCAAATCAGCGTGGCGTTCACGCCGCGTTGCATGAGTTCCCACATCGTGAGCCGGCCACCTTGCAGTAACGGGCGGGTTTCGTCGGCGTAGACTTTGGGGGCGAAGCCTCGGCGGTGCAACTCGAACAACACGGCCAGCGCCGTCCCGTCGCCGCCGGTGGCCAGCGCGCCGGTGTTGCAGTGGGTGAGGATGCCGCTGCCCTTGGCAAGTGTTTGCTCGAACAAGTCCGCCCCGTAACGTCCCATGGCCGCGCATTGCTCGGCGTCTTCGGCGTGAATCGCGCGAGCTTCGGCCAGCAGGCGCTCGGCACGTTCGGAGTCGCGGGCCTCGTCGGCCACGCGCCGCATGCGATCGAGTGCCCAGAACAGATTTACGGCTGTCGGGCGACTGGTGGCCAGGTGGTCGCACGCCTGCTTGATGCTCTCATGCGAGTCGCTCGCGGCCAGCACGACGCCGTAGGCGGCGGCGATGCCGATGGCCGGTGCACCGCGGACTGATAGTTTCTTAATCGCCCACCACACGTCGTCCACCGTCTCGCAGTCGAGCACCACGGTCTCGGTGGGCAGTTTTGTCTGATCCAACAGCCGCAAGTGGCCATCGGTTTCGCCGGTCCATTCAATCGTGGGGGTGGTCATAGGATTGATTGATGCTGTGAACCAACGACCTCCGTCGTTGGCGGTGATTGTTAGTTAGCTGACGCCCGCACTCTGCACCGCGTCCAGGTGCTCGCGCAAGAACCCTTCCAGGTCGCCGCGTTCCAGGTCGTCGGCGGACGTAAAGAACAGCCTTACGCGGTCGCGATTCTCCGAGTCGTTGTCCAGCACCTGTTCGGCGGCCAGTTCGGTCAGTCGACCGAGTTGGAACGCGCCCTTGGGACCGTTGAGCACCAGCTCGACATTCTCGGCCCGCTTGGTGACCACCGTGGCCCAGGGGTCGCTGCTGCCGGGGGCCATCAAGTGGACCAGCACCTTGTTATTCCACAGGAACTGCCCCTTGGGAGTCACGGCGTGTAGCGTCTCGAACAGCTCTTCGAGCATCTCCACCGGCCACGCAACCTTCTTACCCGGCGCGAAACCCTTGCGGGTGGTGTGCCACTTTTGGCCGAGCACTTTCCACGGCATCAGGTCTTCGGGGTTCTTTTCTTTGCGTTCGGCAAACTGCTTGAAACCCTCGATAGCCCGCTCGAGGAACCGCCAGAATTCAGGCTTGTCGATTTCGTCGAGCGAATGGGCGGCAATTTGCACTTCCTGCCACGGCCCGGTCAGGTTCTTGCATTTCACGCGGGGGCCGTTGCCGTAGGCTTCGATGTCTTCCAGGTCGTTCAGCGGCGGCAGTCTCAGGTCGTTCAGCAGTTTGTCGCGGTCGAACGTGCGTTTGGCCGTGCGGAACTTGAGCTTTACGAGCCATTTCTCGCCGGTAATGGCGTGGAAGAACCAGCCATCGCTCTTGGTGTGGCCCGTTACCTCGACCACCGAGCGATGGTTCCAGTTCGTGGGAGCAAAGTCCCCCAGTTCGTGGATCTTCCGCTCGATCTGCTCCAGCACTTCGCCATCCCAGTGGCAGGCGTCGCCATCACGGGCCACCCGCTCGACGGTGTGCCAATGCCGACCGTCGACTTCCCACGGCATCTTGGTGTCTTCGCCAACGCGGTCCAGATCGACGTCGCCTTCCTTCTCGGCTTCGGCGGCAAACGGGTCGTGGATCTTCCGCTCCTGGTAAGGTCCTTCCGCCAACACCGGCGCCAAAGCGATGGCCGTATGCGAGACAGCCTTGACCTTTTTCTTCTTGTTTCCATTGGCTGTGACAAACTGGTCGACGAGCATTTCGGGCGTGCCGCAGCCGACGACATGTCCGCCTTCGCGTCCGGCCTCGGGGCCGATGTCGATCAGCCAGTCGGCTGTCTTGATCACGTCCAGGTTATGCTCGATCACCAGCACCGTGTTGCCGAGATCGACCAGACGATGCAGCACGTCGAGCAGCTTCGCCAGGTCGTCGAAGTGCAGGCCGGTGGTCGGTTCGTCCAGCAGGTAGAGTGTCTGTCCCGTATCAGGCCGGGCGAGTTCGGCGGCCAGCTTCACCCGCTGCGCCTCGCCGCCGGAGAGGGTCGGCGCGCTTTGCCCCAGCGTCACGTAGTCGAGCCCCACGTCACACAGCGTCTGCAGCACGCGGCGTATCTTGGGGATGTTCTCAAACAAATCGAGTGCTTCGCGGCAACTCATCGACAGCACGTCGGCGATGGTTTTGCCGCGGTACTTTACCGACAGGGTGTCGGGGTTGTAACGCTTGCCATTGCACGTCTCGCACGTAATCCACACGTCGGGCAGGAAGTGCATCTCGACGCAGTATTCGCCGGCTCCTTCGCAGGCATCGCAGCGACCGCCAGCGACGTTGAAGCTGAACTGCCGGGCGGTATAGCCGCGGAGTTTCGAGGTTGGCAACTGTGCGAACAGCTGACGAATCAGGTCGAACACGCCAGTGTACGTGGCCGGGTTCGAGGTCGGCGTGTTGCCCAGCGGTTGCTGGTCGACACGGATTACCTTGTTGATCTTCTCCACGCCTCGGATGTCGTCGTGCGCGCCCGGCACGGTGCTCGCCCGATGCAGCGAACGCGCCAGCGTGGCGTACAGCACGTCTTCTACCAGCGAACTCTTGCCGCTACCCGAGACACCCGTCACGGCCGTGAGGGTGCCCAGCGGGATGTCGACCGTGATGTTTTTAAGGTTGTTGTGGCGGGCACCGACGACGGTTAGCGCGGAGTGAGGAAAGGCTGCGGTCGCGGTGTTGGCCCCGTCGCCGTTCTTGCTTGCCTTGCGCTTGCCATTGTTTGCTTTCACCGGGCCGATCCGGCGATTGCTCGGCACGGGGATATTTTTCTTGCCGCTTAGATACGGGCCCGTCACGCTGGTGCGGCGTTTCGCGACCTGCGCCGGCGTACCACGGGCGACAATCTCGCCCCCCAACCGTCCGGCCGCGGGGCCGAAGTCGAGCAGGGCGTCGGCACTCTCGACCACTTCGCGGTCGTGTTCCACCACCAGCAGGGTGTTGCCCAGGTCGCGCAGTTTGTGCAGCGCGGCGATCAGTCGCGTGTTGTCGCGGGGGTGCAGGCCGATGGTCGGCTCGTCCAGCACGTACAGTACGCCCACCAGGCCGCTGCCGACCTGACTGGCCAAGCGGATGCGCTGCGATTCGCCGCCCGAGAGCGTTGGCGCGCTGCGGCCCAGCGTCAGGTAATCGAGGCCCACGTCCACCAGGAACGTGAGCCGATTGGTGATCTCCTTCACCAACTCGCCCGCCACCTTTTTCTCGCGTGCCGTGAGCTTCCACTTCTTCACCTGATCGACCAACTCCCCGAGTGGAGTGCGGCTGATCTCTTCGATGGTTTGATCGCGGAATCGCACGGCCGAGGCATCGTCCCGCAGTCGGCTGCCGCCACACTCGCTGCATTCGATCTCGCCCACCAGGTGCTCGAGCGCTGTTCGCAGTCGCACCGACAGCTTCGACGCTTCCTCGAGCGCGGGGTACAGACCTTTGAACTGGAAGCGAAGCAGCGAATGCTTCTTCTTTTCGCCGGGCACCTCAATCCAGTCGTCGTGGGTACCGTACAGCAGCACTCTGCGGTGCTTGGCCGACAGCTTGTTGTACGGCACGTCGAGAGGCACGCCGGTGTGTTGATGCAGCGCCTCGAGCATCGATTTGGCGAGCGACGTCCGCAGGTCGGGCCACAACAGGACGGCGCCCTTTTCGAGCGTCAGTTCGTCGTCGCGCAACAGCGCGGCCGGGTTTGCACCCACCTGCGTGCCAAGACCCTCGCAAGCTCCGCACCAACCGAGCGAACTATTGAACGAGAAGTTGTGTGGCGTGAGCCGCGTGAAGCTGCGCCCGCAAGACTCGCACGCCAGGTGCTGGCTGTGGGTCTTGGTTTGCCAGCGGGGTTCGGGCACGTTTTCGTCGACGTACGCCACGCCCATTACACCCTTGCCGATGGACAACGCGTTTTCGACGCTTTCGGCCAAACGCGCGCGGCCTTCCTGCTTGACGCTGATGCGGTCGATCACCACTTCCACCTGGTGCTTGCGGCGACGGGTCATGGCCGGAATGTCGTCCAGCGGGTGGGTCTGGCCGTCGATCCGCACGCGGAGGTAGCCCTGGTCCGAGAGCGATTTCCACAGCTTGTCGTACTGCTCGCCCACTTCGATATCGACCGGCGCCAACAGGTACAATCGCGTACCTTCGGGCTCGGTGAGAATCTTGTCGACAATGTCGTCGGTGGTCTGCGTGCCGACCGGAACTTCGCAGTCGGGACAGTAGGGCTGACCCAGCCGCGCCAGCAGCACGCGGAAGTAGTCGTAAATCTCCGTGACCGTGCCCACCGTGGAGCGAGGGGTGTGGCCGGTGCTGCGCTGTTCGATGGCGATGGCGGGCGACAGGCCTTCGATGTGCTCGAGCGCCGGCTTCTGCATCTGTCCGACGAACTGCCGGGCGTAGCTGCTGAGGCTCTCGACGTAACGCCGCTGTCCTTCGGCGTAGATCGTGTCCATGGCCAGCGACGTCTTGCCCGAACCACTGGGGCCGCAGCAAACAGTGAACTGCTCGCGGGCGATCTTCACGTCGACGCTTCGCAGGTTGTGCTGCTGGGCGCCACGGACCTCGATGTGCGTGGTTTCCTTCATCGCCCGCTTATTCGATTTACGGGCGTCGGCATTGGCCGTGTGCGTACCATCGAGAATCGGAATGAGCGCCTCGCCCGTGTGCGAGCGAAGCTCTTTCGATTTTCCCTTCTTCTCGCGGGCGTAGTCGGCCACTTCTTCGGGGGTGCCGGCCACCACCACGCGTCCGCCATCACGCCCGCCTTCGGGGCCGATGTCGATCAGCCAGTCGGCCGTCTTGATCACGTCCAGGTTGTGTTCGACCACGAGCACCGTGTTGCCAGCGTTGACGAAATCGTGCAGCACCTTCAGCAGCAGTTCGATGTCGGCGAAGTGCAGACCGGTGGTCGGTTCGTCCAGCACGTAGAGCGTCTTGCCGGTCGACTTCTTGACCAGTTCACGAGCGAGCTTCACCCGCTGCGCCTCGCCACCCGAAAGCGTTGGCGAGGGCTGCCCCAGCTTCAGGTAGTCGAGGCCCACGGCGTGCAGTGTTTGCAGTTTGTCGGCGATGGGCGGCACCGCGTCGAAGTGTTCGAGCGCCTGCTGGATGTCCATTTCCAGCACGTCCGAGATGCTCTTGCCCTTGAACTGTACCGAGAGCGTTTCGCGGTTGAAGCGATGGCCTTCGCACACGGGGCAAGTGACCCAGATGTCGGCCAGGAAGTCCATTTCCAGCTTGTTGGCGCCGTTGCCATCGCAAGCCTCGCAGCGACCGCCGGCCACGTTAAAGCTAAACCGGCCCGGCTTGAAGCCGCGTCGTTTCGCCTCGGGCAGACTGGCGTACAGCTTGCGAATCTCGTCGAACACCTTGATGTAGGTCGCCGGATTCGAACGCGGCGTGCGGCCGATGGGCGACTGGTCGATCGAGATCACTTTGTCCAGGTTGTCCAGTCCATCAATGCGATCGTGCGCGCCGGGCTCGCCTTTGCCATTCATCAGGTCACGCCGCAAGGCTTCCATCAGAATGTCAGAGACAAGCGAGCTTTTGCCCGAACCACTCACGCCCGTCACGCAGACGAATTTGCCGAGTGGCACTTCGAAGTCGACACCCTTCAGATTGTTGTGGCGGGCGTTGACGATGCACAGCGTGGGAGTTGCTGTCTCGGAATCTTCCGACACTTCGGTAACGCGGCGCGACTTCGGCACCTCGATGGTACGTTTGCCTGAGAGAAATGCGCCGGTGACGCTATCTTTTTTCTTCGAAATCTCGTCGGCGGTGCCAGTGGCCACGACGTAGCCACCTTTGACGCCAGGGCCGGGGCCGAAGTCGACCAGGTGGTCGGCGGCCCGCATGGTGTCTTCGTCGTGCTCGACCACTACCACGGTGTTGCCCATGTCGCGCAGTTGTTGCAGCGTGTCGAGCAAGCGGTCGTTGTCGCGAGGGTGCAGGCCAATCGAGGGTTCGTCCAGGATGTACAACACGCCAACCAGACCGCAGCCGATCTGCCCGGCCAGGCGGATACGCTGCGACTCGCCACCCGAGAGCGTAGGGGCGGTGCGATTGAGCGACAGGTACTCGAGTCCCACATTCGTGAGGAATCCGAGCCGGCCGCGGACTTCTTTGAGCACCTCGGTGGCGATGAGCGCCTGGGCGCCTTCGAGCTCGAGATCGAGGAAGAACTCCGCTGCGTCGCTCACGGGCAGATTGCACACGTCGGGCAGCGACAGGCTCGGGCGGTCGGCGAATCGTGGTGCGGTCGTGGTGAGCCGCACCGAGCGAGCTTGCGGGTTGAGTCGTGCGCCGCGACAATCGGCGCAGTCGAGCACCCGCATGTAGTTCTCGAGCTTCTTGATTTGGGTGGCGCTTTTGCTGCTGCGGTACTTATCCAGCAGATCGGCAATGATGCCCTCGAACTCGCCGCCATATTTCTGGCTGCTCTTTCCGGCTCGCCAGGTGTAGGTGATGTGCTCGTCGTCGGTACCCCACAGCCAGACGTTGCGCAGCTCGTCGGACAGCTCGTTCCAGGGGGTTTCGAGCAGGGTGCCTTCTTCGATTTCCCATTTCCGCTCGATGGTGTCGGCCACGCCCTTGTAGATGTGCCGTTTCCACCGTCCCAGGTCCTTCCACTTGCCGACCAGCTCGATGGCGCCCTGGGCGAACGACTTCGATGGATCGGGCACCAATAGCTCGGGGGCGAAGCTGTAGTACTCGCCCAGGCCATCGCACTCCAGACACATGCCCTGGGGGCTATTGAAGCTGAACAATTGCGGCGTGGGTTGGTCGAAGCTCAGGCCGCACTTGGTGCAGGCAAAATGGCTCGACAGGGCGATGTCGCCCTCGCGCAGACCCACGCGGCGGCGCTTGGTGCTCTTGGCCTTGGGGGCATTCTCCTCTTGCTCGACCGATACGATGATATTGCCGCCCGCCAGGCGTAGCGCTGCGTCGACCGCTTCGCCCAAACGGCCGCGAATGTTCGGTCCGGCCACCAGGCGGTCGACGACCACCTCGATGTTGTGCCGCATCTGGCGATCGAGCGATTGGTCTTCGGACAGCTGCACCACGTTACCATCCACCCGCGCGCGAACGTAGCCTTGCTTCTGCAGATCCTCCAGTAGGTCGCGGAACTCGCCCTTCTGCTGCCGCACGACCGGCGCGAGCACCGCGAACTTGGTCTTATCGGGCAGCATTAAAATCTGGCCGATAATCTGCTCGCGGGTCTGCGCGGTGATCGGCTGGTCGCATTTGGGACAATGCCCCTGGCCCACGCGGGCGTACAACACCCGCAGGAAGTCGTAAATCTCGGTGATGGTGCCGACCGTGGACCGTGGATTGTTGCCGGACGACTTTTGGGAAATGGAGATCGAGGGCGACAACCCGCTCAGATGGTCGACATCCGGTTTGGGCATCTGGCCCAGAAACTGGCGGGCGAACGTCGAGAGGCTCTCGACGTACCGCCGCTGTCCTTCGGCGTACAACGTGTCGAAAGCCAGCGAGCTCTTGCCCGAACCGGACACACCGGTCAGGCAGATCAGCTTGTTCCGCGGCAGGAGCACGTCGACATCGCGGAGGTTGTGTTCGCGGGCTCCTTTGATGACGATATCAGAAGCTGGCATCAGGGCGTCCTTGCGGCTGGCGGGCATCTAGGCGGGAGTGGGCGCGAACCAAGCATTATACGAAACCTGCGTGCAGGCGGAAAGATTCGCCACTTTGGAGAAACATCATGCGATTGGGGATTTTCTCATTTCTTTTGGTCCTGCTAGCGGGTCCTGCGTTGGGGCAAACCGAGTTCACCGGCCGTTGGGCGGCGGATATGCAGAAGTTTGCCAAGGCGGATGCCGAGCACCCCAGCGAGCCGGGTGGCGTCGTATTTGTTGGCAGTTCGAGCATCAGGTTGTGGGATCTCGAGAAAAGCTTTCCGAAGCTCGACCCGCCGGCGCTCAACCGAGGCTTCGGTGGTTCGCAGCTTGCCGATTCGATTCGGTATGCCGAATTGCTGGTGACCAGCCACAAGCCCCGCATCGTGGTGATATATGCCGGCGACAACGACATCGCCGCCGGCAAGACCGCCGAACGGGTGGAGAGCGACTTCGTCAAACTGGCCGAGAAGATCCAAACCGAACTGCCCGAGACCAAGATTGCCTTTATCGCCGTCAAACCAAGCACCCGGCGGTGGAACTTGGCCGACACCATCCAGGATGCCAACGCCCGCGTGGCCAAGCGTTGCGCGGATAACGACCAGTGGACCTTCATCGATGTCTGGAAGCCCATGCTGGGCGAAGATGGCAAGCCCCGGGAGGAGTTGCTGCGGGATGATGGTCTGCACATGACCGACAAGGGCTACGAGCTGTGGTCGTCGCTGGTGCGGCCGCTGCTTAAGGACGAAGACCAGAAGTAAGCAAGAGCGTCCTGTCAGTCCTGCAACCATGACGAAATCGATGCCAGCCTGGCCCGACTACGAACTCTTGGACTTTGGCGACGGGCGGAAGCTCGAGCGGTTTGGCGAACTGGTGTTCGACCGCCCCTCGCCGCAAGCCGCCGGCAAGCGCACGCTCGACGCAGCCACATGGCGCGCGGCTACTGCAAAGTTCCAAGGCGACAAGATGTCCGAAGGTCGCTGGAAGAAGTCGACAGCCGGAAAACCACGTCCTCCGCGCATGGTCGAAGTTCCCCTCCCAAATGACCAATCCTTCCAGATGACCATCGATACCTTGCCCACCGGGCAAGTGGGCATCTTCCCCGAACAGCTCGACAACTGGCAATGGATCGCCGACCGGGTGGCCCGCTCGAAAGGGACGTGCCGAGTGTTGAACCTGTTCGGCTATACCGGCGCCAGCACTCTGGCTGCGGCCGCTGCTGGGGCGGAGGTCACCCATGTCGACGCTTCGAAGCCGGCCGTGGCGCTGGCGCGAGAGAACGCCGAGCAGTCGGGCCTGGCCGCCGCGCCGATTCGCTGGATCGTCGAAGACGTGCTGAAGTACTGCCGCCGCGAGTTGAAGCGCGGCAGTCAGTACCACGGCGTCGTGCTCGACCCGCCCACGTATGGCCACGGCCCCAAGAGCGAAGAGTGGCGCTTGGTCCGCGACCTGCCTAAGTTGCTGGAAATGTGCCGCGAGCTGACGCAGGACGCGCGACGCTTCGTCGTGGCCACCTGCCACACGCCGAGCGTCGGCACGGCGGAACTGGCCGCGTATTTGTCGGATGGTTTGTTCGGCCATTGCGGCCAGCCCCCGAAGAGCGGCCGCCTGGAACTTGCGACCGAGGCGAACCGTAAGCTGGAAAGCGGTGTCTATGCGCGGTGGCCGGGGTTGTAGAAAAGTCTGCACATGATCAACCTTCTCGACCTCCTAGCTGTCGCGTCTCATCATCTGCAGGCTCTTGGCATCACGTCGGAGGGATATCTCTACGAACCAACGCCTATAGAGAGGATTGAGGCCTTTGAGCGTGAGTTCTCACTAACGCTTCCTCAGGACTTTGTTGTTCTGTACAGCATGGAGAGTGATGGATGCACTTTTCATTGGGAGGCCGGCGACGTTCAAGGAGGCTTGTGTCTTCCAGAGCTGGATGAACTGCGATTGCAGCGACAGCGATGGTGCACCGATCAACTTGATTGCGAAGGATATCAGGGGATCACGGTCGACGACACCGTCTATCCTGAACGCTTTCCCTGGGTGCCGTTGATTGAGGAAGGAAACGGGGACCTTGTGTGTCTAGATGCCGGCACGGGCAGAATCGCGATTTGGTGTCATGATGAGTTCAAGTTCGTGACTCTCGGCAGTAGCATTGGCACCTTTCTTGAAAACTGGTCAAAGGTCTGTTTCCAGTCTCCCAAGGGGCTCTATTGGCCGAGGGGCGTCGACGCCCATGGTGTGGACTGGCATAGCGACGAGTTTGACGATTGCTTCCGCATTACCTGACTACGGAGGATGCTCGCGATACTCCTGTTCAAACTCCTTCTCGTGCACCTTCCCCAAGTGGCGATCGAGTGGTTTTAGCACGGCCAGAATGACGAGCGCCACCACCATCGCGGCGATCATCAACTCGTAGCGGCCAAAGCCAGCCACCGAGCCCAGTCCCGCGGCCAGCCAGATGCTGCTGGCGGTGGTGAGGCCTTTGATCCTCTGGCGGTCGCTCAGTTTGAGGATCGTGCCGGCGCCGAGAAAGCCAATGCCTGCCGCCACGCCCTGCACGACGCGCGCCGCCGCATTGGGGTCGCCACCGGCGATATGATCGGCCAGTATCGCAAACACGGCAGCGCCAACCGACACGACCATGTGTGTTCGCAGTCCGGCCCACTGGCCAGATAGCTCGCGCTCAAATCCCAGCATCCCACCAGCGAGCGCCGCGATGGTGAGCCGAACAAGGTTGTCGCCGAGAAGTGCTGTATCGAATTCCATGAGGGTGCCCTGCCACCAAATATTGTAGCGTCGCGGGCGCCGGGAGGTTAGCAACTAAAGGGCCTGGTCGACAAGTTTTGTCATCCGCTGCCGCAGATCCTGTTCGGGATAAAGGCAGAAGGCGTACTCGCGCGAATCGAGCACCGCCGTGGCGCGGGCGGCGATGGAGAGGTTTGCCAGTTCTGCTTCCAGTTCCGCGGCCCGCGTTTCGACGGCGCCGCGAAGGACCTGGTTCGCCGCTTCAATCGCCCGATGACGGTCGCGGGCGTTCGATTCGGTCTTGGCGGTATGGATCCACTTCTCTTTTGCGCTGAGCGCATCTTTGGCTTCGGCCGAAGGCTCGCTGGGCAGCATTCGCTCGGGATGCCACTGGCAGTCGCGCAATTGATGCTGGACCGAGCGAATTTGTTCGTCGCCCACGTGGCGATGTTCGATAGGTAGCTGCAGTGTGGCCGAGAGCGTCAGGTACCCGGGCGGGGGACAGCCCCACAACCGGCGGGCCAGGTCGTCGGTCACCTCGTCGTACTTTGCGCCGCCGATGCCATGCAGGAACAGGTCGCCAAGCACGGTGCGGGCGAATAATGTGGTCGTGAGCGCCCTGGTGCGAATCTTCACGCCATTGGCGGCCAGATCGGCAAGCTGCTCGGCCAGTCGTTCGTGCGAACGATACTCGAGCTCCACCGTCCATTGTTCGCGGTTCGATAGCTTCAACTTGCCGGCGGACCTTTCGACGAACAGCGGGCGGCGCTGTGGCCGTCCGTGGGTCCAAACCCACAGCGGTGTTTCCAGCCAGGTGCCCTCGGTCGCCAGGTCGGGCATGGGCTGGGCCTCGTTGCGCAAGTGATGCGCCCGGCGGTATTCGGCCAACGAATCATTGTAGGCCTGGTGCAACCTCTCGACATCCAGCAGCAGCGCCGCAACGAACCGCTGGAACGACGGCAACTGGCAGCAATGACTGATCGGCACTTCGAGCGACGCGGCGCCCCATTTGGCTTCGAGTTCGTGCCGCGCCTGGGCGATGGCCAGGCCGAGTTTGCCATCGGTCCGCCGACTGGCGGCGACAACCGATGGCCACCAATCGCGTACCAGGGGATTCGGGATCAACGGGGCAATGGTATCGGTGGCGCGCTGGCCGAACGACTCGAACAGGGCGTTGTCTGTCACGCGCAGTTCTTCGACCGGCAGCCTGGTGTCCAACCGGTCGAGCCGCACCGCTTCGGCCCGCGGCGCGGTAGGCGAACCGGTGGGCACGCGGACGCTGGGCGAGTGCAACGTGTCGCTGTCGATCACCAGGTGAATGCCAACGCCGGCGTGCTGGTCGGCCAGGCGGCTGAGCACGAAGTTCTTGAACCATACGCCAGGATGAAACAACTCGGCTTGATGGCCCGTTACCAGCAGCGGCGCGTCCGGGCTAGTTGGCACGGCTGCGTCGCGGTAACCGGAGGTGTAGTCGATGGCGGCCGTCAACAGCTCGCGGCGGGCTTGCGATCGCAGTTCGGCCAGCGACATGCCGCCCAGGTCGAACTGAATGCCAGGGCAGGGGCCCGCGATGCGCACCTTGTCCGCCGGAGGCTCCATCAACAAGGTGTTGTCCTCTCGTGGAACGCGATATCGCCGATACTGCGATGTCGCCACGCTCAGCATTGCTCGAAGTCCGCAACGTACTGAGAACAACCGCAGGGACCGAAGTCGAAGTGCGGGGCCGCCGGATCTTCGCCCGACTTCCGCAAGTGGATAATGGCCCGATGGATTACTTCGCGATAGTGGGCCAACCGCTTCTTGGCGTCGTCCAGTGCGCCGCCGAAGCTGCGTTCTTCGTCAAGATAAATCAGTGGTACCGCGATCTCGGTGATACGCAATCCCTTGTAGGCGGCCTGCACCCACACCTCGAGCGGCATGGCGTAGCCGGTCTCGGTAAGGTCGAGTTGCTCCAGGGCCCTGACGCGATAAGCCTTGAAGCCGCAGAAGGCATCGGTGAGCGACAGTCCCAGGCACTCGTTCAGTTCGTGAGTGATGGTCTGGTTAATCAGGCGACGATCGACTGGCGCCGCCTCGGACGACTTCTGCTCCATTTCCAGGTAGCGACTGCCCGAGACGATGTCGACCTCCGCCGCGCAGGCCTTGGCCAGGTGACGAATGCGTTGAGGTTCGTGTTGCCCGTCGCAATCGATGGTAACCAGTACGTCGTAGCCATGGGCCACGGCGTAGTCGAACGCCGTGATCAATGCGGCGCCATAGCCACGGTTCTGGTCGTGATGCACCACGCGGACATCGCCACGGGCATCGAGCAGTTCGCGGGTGCCATCGGTCGAGCCATCGTTCACCACCAGCACGTCGTCGGCGTACAGCACGACCTCGTCCAGTACGTCGGTTACATGGCTGGCTTCGTTGTAGACGGGCAGGGCGGTCAGGTAACGAAGTTGATCGGTCATATAAGAAGTTCGCTTTCGCGCAATCAGGAAGGACGCGGGTGGGGTAGGTCGCGAAATCCCTTCCAAGGGGCCCGGGCTAGCCCTGCCCAGGTTCGATGTGGCGCATCGGCAATCCGCACTGATGCAGGCGACTTAACATTGTAGACGGCTGCCGCCCTAGGGCAAACCCGCACCGGAAAAGTTCAGCCGGCCGCTGGCGTTACCGCTTGGCTAACCGCAACGGATCGCACTCCTTACGGCTAGCCCAGCAGGCGACATTTAGCGGCTGTTCGCTCAGCCAGTTGGCCAGGTGTTCCAGGGCAAAACGCTCGCTGGCGTAGTGCCCGGTCAGTACCATGGCGACCCCTGCTGAGCGGGCCGCTAGCAGGGTGTGGAAGCTGGCCTCGCCGGTTACCAGGGCGTCGGCCCCCGCATCGATGGCCAGGTCCAGGAACGATCCACCACTGCCGCAAGCCACGGCCACTCGCGCCACCGACTGCCGTTCGTCGCCCACCACGCGAACGTGATCGATGGACAGCAGCTTGCAGGTATTGGCGGCCAGCCGGGCCAGGTCGGTAGGCTCCAGCACCGCACCGCATCGCCCCGAGCCGAGTTCGGCTTCCGGCTGGGTGGGATCTGCCGGCACCAACGGTTCGACTTCCACCAGGTTCAGTCCCTGGGCCAGTTGATGGTTGATTCCTTCGGCGGCCGAGTCCAACGCTGTGTGGGGGCTGTAGATCGAGATGCCCGCGCCGATCAGCTTCCACAACACCCGGCCTTCGGGCGTGGCGGTGGTAAGCTGCTTCAGCGGGCGGAACGGGAGTGGGTGATGGGTGACAACGAGTTCCGCCTTCTCTTCGATGGCTTCGTCGGCCACGTCCTCGGTAAGCGTCAGGCAGGTCATCACCCGGTGCACTTCGCTTGCTCCATCGCCCACCACCAGACCGACGTTGTCCCAGTCTTCGGCCAGCGTAGTGGGGGCGAACTGTTCGAGCAGTGCAACGACGTCGGCAACCGTGGACATTTTCTCTGACCTCCTGAATCCGGCAGGGTGTTTCTCTGGTATCATAAGCGGTAAGGTGCCGATTTGTAACACTCCGACCGATTCAGCTTCCAGGGGAATCCATTCCATGTGCGTTCGCAATTGTTGTTTCTTGTTGCTCTGCATCGGGTTGCTCGTGGTGCGCCCCGCTACGGCTCAGAATCCATTTGACGATTCGACCGCAGGCAACCCTTTTGCGCAGATGGAAGAAGCCGCAGAAACACCCGGCGATCAGATGGCCGCGGCCATCGACTCGGGCAGCATCGCGGCCGTGCGGCGGCTGCTGGACGCGGGCATGTCGCCCGACACCATGGTGTACGGCGGCCCCGCCTTGCAGTGGGCCACCTATGACGACCGCTACTATGTGGTCAAGTTGCTGGTGGATCGCGGCGCCGATGTCGATCTGACCGACGAGTATGGCAACACCACTTTGATGGTCGCCAGTTCGCAAGGGAGTGTGAAAATCGTCAAGCTGCTTCTCGACAAAGACGCCAACGTTAACGCGGTGGAGAAGCTGTATGGACTCAGTGCTTTGCAGAATGCTTGCGAAGCAGGCAACGATGAAGTGTTCGACCTGCTGGTAGAGCATGGTGCCGACATCAAACACGTCGACAAGTACGGTGGCAACTGCCTGGAAGAAGCCGCCTTCAGCGGCGCTAAGAGCATTGTCGAAAAACTGCAAGCCAAGGGGCTAAAGTCGAAGTGGCCGCTGCATGTGGCCGCCGGACTGGGCAATACCGAGCAGGTGAAGAAATTGCTGGCCGATGGAGCGGATCCGAGCAAAGCCAACGACGGCTGGAAGAACACGCCGCTGCACTTCGCCGCAGGTGCACAGCACTTGGAAGTAGCCAAGCTGCTCAAGGAGAAGGACGCAAACCTCGACGCCAAGAACGTATTCGGTGCCACGCCGCTGCACTATGCGGCGAATGAAGACAACTTGGAGTTCGCCAAGTGGTTGGTCGAACAGGGGGCGGATATCAATGCCGTTGACGAAGAGGGCATGACGGTGCGCGACTGGTCGGGCGAACAGGTGGACGAGTATTTGGGAACCAAGGGCGCCGAATACGGCGAGTGGGAAGAGGAAATGGAGGAGTAGACTCCGCTCCCCACCGATTGCCAGGCATTCAGTCGCCAAACAAGTTGCCCAGGCTGCCGATCACGGAGCCTTCACCCTGGCTCGAACCACCCATAGTAGGAGCGTGCTGCAGCACGCGGTTTGCCAGGCGAGAGAAGGGCAGGCTCTGCAGCAACACCGTGCCGGTGCCGCTGAGCGTGGCCAGGAACAATCCCTCGCCACCGAAGAACATGCTCTTCAGGCTGCCGGCCCGTTGGATGTCGTAGTTGATGCCTTCGGTAAAGGCGACCAGGCACCCCGTATCGACCCGCAGCGTTTCGCCGCGCAGCGACTTCTTGATGATCGCACCGCTGGCGTGGATGAAGGCCTGGCCATCACCTTCGAGCCGCTGCAGGATGAACCCTTCGCCGCCGAAGAAACCAGCGCCCAGTCGCTTTTGGAAGGCGATGCCAATCTGAGTGCCGTAGGCGGCGCACAGAAACGCGTCCTTCTGGCAGGTCAGTACACCGCCGATCTTCTGCATGTCGAGCGGCACGATCTTACCTGGGAATGGCGCGGCAAACGCCACCCGGCGTTTACCATCGGCGTGGTTGGTGAAATGGGTCATGAAGATCGATTCACCAGTCAGCGTGCGTTTACCGGCATCGAGCAGTTTGCCGAATATGCCTTGTTCGCCCTTCGAGCCATCGCCCATGCGGGCTTCGAACACAATACCATCTTCTACGTAGTTCATGGCGCCCGCTTCGGCGACGACGGTCTCGCCGGGGTCGAGTTCCACTTCGACATACTGCATGTCGTCGCCAAATACCTGGTAGTCGACTTCGTGGCACTGCATGGCAAATCTCCAATAGCGGGCGAATCCTTCAACTGCGCGGACCATCAGCATACGTCAACTGCCGGCAGCAACTCAACGTGAGTAGCGGCTATTCGCCCGAACTTCGTCCGTATTGGGGCAAATCGCCGGAGAAACGTGCCATTCGCCGGAGCCCCGCGCAAGCCAGCGCTACAGACTCGCTCGCTGCGTGACAGCCGTCTGTTAACCCATCGCCAGGCTGCGGAGATATTCGACCGCGGCGGCTAGTTCGCTGCGGGCATCGCCCGAGTGGCTGCGATTGGCGGTGAACCAGCCGGTGTAGTCCAGCGCGTCGAGCATGGCGACGAGGGCCGGCAGGTCGGCCGAGCCACGTCCCAGTTGCACCGGCACCGCGCGGCTGGAACCAAAATCGCGAACCGCGTCGTTGGCGTAAACATGCGAAACGTATTTTCCGAGATGTTCCAACGCGTCGAGCGGCGACTGATTGCTCTCCAGCAGCCGGGCAGGGTCGAGCGCTACGCCGAGGGTGCCCTCAGGCAGTTGGCCCAGTAGGCCGGCCAACTCGTCGACCGGCGCGGAGGTGGTCAGCGCGCAGAATCTTGCGCCTACGCGGTTGCCCTCGTGCGCCAGCGACTCGAGTGCCTGCATCAATGCCTCGCGGCGGGGCGAGTCCTCTTCGGGCAGGTCGCCGTAGGCGCGGCCCACCAGCACTCGGGCGCCCAGTTGTGCGGCCATGCGCATCGCCTGGCGTGTTCCCTGCAGCCGGCGGTCGAGTTCGGCGGGGTCCTCATACCCACGGCGCGTGGGATAGCTGGCGGCTGCCAGCCGCAAGTTGTGGTCTTCCAGCAGTTTGCGAAACTGCCGAATACCCGACTGCGAGAGGTCGGCCAGCGGCAGCTCGCCGCGGAGGTCGATCTCCACGCCATCGGCGCCCAATTCGGCGGCAGTTGCCAGTGCCTTGCGGAGCGATTGTCCCAGGGCGTGCGTTGCCATTCCGATTTTGACGATTGTCACAACTGGAGGTCCTTGTTTTGGTTCGATTGGTGAGGTTTCGCGACAGCGTCGTGGTAACGCTACGGTACATTTTCACAGCGCCGATGGCTAGCAGCCACGCGGCTGGGGGCCTGAACCGAGTTCTACGCCATTTTTTCCTGGTTGATGATGTTCTTACGATTCCTACTAACCACTGCGATGCTTGGAACCGCGCTGGCCGCGCCGTCGTTCGGACGCGAGGTAAGCCACGAGGCCATCTTCGCTACCAAGTTCGAGCAAGAGTCCGATGCCAACTACGACCAGTGGCCCGATTACTGGACGCGGAAGACGAATCCCGAATATCCCCACTACACGAAAGTCGGAATTGTCGACGACCCAACGGCCGAGAATGGGCGAAGTCTGCAGGTCGACTTGGACGGTGGGGGAGTGTTCGTTTCGACGCCCGCCATCCCCATCCTACCGAAGTTCGGCTACAAGGCCTTCATTCGGGTCAAGGCGGAGAATATCAAGTATACGGACGCTCGCTTCGTCATCGAACTGCAGAACCGCAACCAGGAACGCATTCAGATCCAGGTGAGCGAACCGATCGAGTCGGACGGCGAGTGGCACGACGTGAAGATCGACTCGTTGCGTCCCAACAGTGCACAAATCGACCGCGCCGTGGTCTATCTGGATGCGCCGCGGGGGCGCCGTGGTGACATGAAGGGCAAACTGCACGTCGACTATGTGATCTTCGAACGTTTGCCCAGCATGGTGGTCAGAACCGGCAGGCTTTACAACGTCTATGACGACTTTCAGGAGGTGAAGGTTGAATGCACGCTGTCCGGTATCCGCGAGCAGAATCCCGAAATCCGCTTTCAGTTGCTGGATGAAACCAGCCGCGAGATCGAAGGCAAGTCGGACACCAAGCGGCTCGCAGGCCGGCTGATAGTCGAAGACTCGTTTCGAGCCGACGACATCGTCGGAACCATCGGCAATCGCCCAAGCGGTTATGAAGGCACTCAGTACTGGACGCCCGACATCGAAGACTACGGCTTCTACAAAATTCGTGTCGAGATGCTACGCGAGAACGACAAGGAAGCAGGTCACGAGATCAGCGAGTACGATCGCCAGCTCGAAGAGCGAGTTATCACACTGGCGGTACTGCCGAAGCTTCCCCGCCCGGCGCATGGCGAGTTCGGCTGGACCCTGCCGATGGGCGAAAATCCGTTGTCGTTCGAGGTGCTGGCCGACATGCTTCCCCGGGTGGGCGTGCATTGGGTGAAGTTGCCGGTATGGTATCCGCCAAACGAGCGCGAACGCGGGGAGGAGATCATCCGCTTCGCCGAGCGGACCTCGGCCTCGGGCATCGAAGTGGTCGGTATTCTCGACGATCCGCTGGCCGAAGACTGGGATATCCGCGACCCCAATCAACCGTCGGACGTCGCCAACCTGCTGCTGACCGATCCCTCGTTCTGGCAACCCCAGTTCGAGCACGTGATGACCCGCCTGAGCCTCCGCCTGCGGTGGTGGCAGTTGGGCAACGACTGGGACACGTCGTTCTACGGATACTCCGAGTTGCCAAGCAAGTTGCTGAGCATTCGCAAGCACCTGTTCCGCTTTGGCCAGGACGTGCAGTTAGGACTCGGATGGCGATGGCCCGAGCAGGGCAGGGAGACCGATTGGCTTCCCACGCACGAGACGGACGTTTGGGAATACGTACAAATGTCGGCCGATCCGCCCCTGGGGGCCGAAGCCTTGGACGAACGAATGGCAACGTACCCGCGCGGCAGTGCGTCGCGTTGGGTGCTCGTCGATCCGACCATGCATTCGCAGTACGACCGACCCGAAAAGAGTCTGTCGGCCAGCGAGAAGAAACAGTTGCACCAGAATCACGTGCGAGAATTCGTCCGTAGCATGGTGGCTGCCAAAATACACGATGCCGAGGGAATCTTCGTCGCCAACCCGTTTACGGGACCCGAGGGCGTGATGAACATCGACGGCACACCGGGTGAGTTGCTGTTACCTTGGCGGACCACGGCTCACCTGCTGGGAGGATGCAGGTACATGGGGCAGTTGACCCTCCCCGGCCATAGCACGAACCATGTGTTCCGCAACGAACAAGGCCAGGTAGTCATGATTGTGTGGAACGATAAGCCCACCATGGAGCAACTGTATCTGGGCAAGAAAATCGAGCGGCTGGACGTCTGGGGCAAGCGGCAGACACTGGAGTCCGACGACCAGGGACGCGTGAGGTTCGAGGTTGATCGCAATCCATCGTTTCTCATTGGACTTCATCCCGCGATTACCGCCTGGCGGATGAGCGTGACGTTCGACAAACTGCGCGTGCCGAGCGTGTTCAGTCGACCGCACGACAACCTGGTTCGTGGGCGGAATCAATTCAAGCAAGGAGTACGAGGTCACTTTTCGATCTTCGTTCCTCAGCGACCCGAAGAGGTCGAGCTGAACCTTGTCACCGACAACGTCCCGGCAGCCTTCGATGGCCGCAATCGGACCTGGGAGGTCTTACCGCGTCAAGGAAGCTTGTCGATTGGCCCCCAGGAGGAGTTCAGCCTGCCGATCCAGATTCAATTGAACGACGCCACGTTTGGCCAGCAGCCGGTGCGGATCGACTTTGTGGTGGATGCTGACCAGGAATATCGATTCAGCGTGTGGCGCAATCTGCGGGTCGGTATGGACGACATCGAGATCAAGGTCTCTACCCACCTGGATGAACGGGGCCAGTTGATCGTCGAGCAGAGAATGACAAATTCCGGTCCACGCACTTCCGATTTCAAGTGCCTGCTGTACGCGCCGCCACGGCGCCGCAAACGCACGCAGGTGGTGATGTTGGGCCCCGACGAGAACAAGAAGATCTATCAATATCCCCACGGGGAGGAGTTGATTGGCCATGTGCTGAAGCTCCGCGCCGAAGAGATCTACGGCACCCGCGTGTTGATACACCGCTTTCGAGCCGAAGCCGGATCTGCTCAGCCCAACGACGAGCCGCAGGAACCCGGACAGCAAGACCTCGATACGCAGGTCGATAGTACTGCCCCCGACGCGTTGTGAACCCAGATGCCGCGGCCCACGCCAGTGGTGCAGCACCAACAAGACGAGCACCTAAGAACGAACCCCGAGTATCTACCGTACAGACCGCCGAGTGGCAGCGCCCGGCCAGTGGCCAATGGCTCCGCTCCCGCTCTCCAGTTACACTTAGCGTTGGCCCCGCTTTCCCGCAAAAAAGAGTCTGCCCCCATGTTGCTCGAAGAACGAATCGGCGCTCACCCGACCAGCCAAGGTTGCTTTTTCCGTGTTTGGGCTCCCCACGCCGAGCGGGTGAGGGTGCGCATGCAGCATGGCGACCTATGGCGGCCGCACGACGCGGCCGAAGAAGCCGACCTCGATCGGTCGCCCAGCGGCTACTGGAGCGCCACGGTGCCGGGCATCGGGGCGGGTACGCTGTACCGTTTCGAAATTACCTCGGGGGGCCAGGTTAGCGAGCGTTTGGACCCCGCCGCCCGCGACGTGGTGAGCTCCGCGCTCACGCGGTCCGATGGCAATAGCCAGAATGCGTCGATCGTCGTGGAGAGCAAGCCCTATCCCTGGGAATCGTTCAGCACACCGGCGTTCGAGAATTTCCTCATCTACCAGATGCACATCGGCAGTTTTGCGGGGCGGAACGACTATCTGAACAAGCCGATTGCCACGTTTGTCGACGTGGAATCGAAGTTCGACTACATCCGCTCGATGGGTTTCAATGCCATCGAGCCGCTGCCCATCTCGGAGTTCGCCTTCGATCGTTCGTGGGGCTACAACCCGGCGGCCTTTTTTGCCCCCGAGAGTGCTTACGGAACGCCGGCCGACCTGAAACACTTCGTCAACGCAGCCCACGGCAAGGGACTGGCCGTGATTTTCGACGTGGTTTACAACCACGCCGGGCCAGGCGACAACGTCCTCTGGCAGTTCGATGGCTATGAGAAGGACGGTGGCATTTACTTCGAAGGGGGCAGCATGACCCCCTGGGGACGTGGCCCGGCCTGGTGGAAATGGGAAGTGCAGGACTTCTTCTACCAGAACGCCCGTATGTACTTCGAAGAGTACCATGCCGACGGATTGCGGTTCGACGCCACGACCATGATCAACGGCAACTACCTGCGCAACGTCTTGTGGCGGCTGCGGCAGGATTTCCCCGACAAGTATCTGATTGCCGAACACCTGCCCGCCCATCCTTGGATCATTACCGCGGGAAACTTCAACGCCACGTGGCACGCCTCGGCCCATCACGAGACGCAGCGGGCGTTGGTGGGCGACGCCTCGATCGATCGTCTGCTCGGCATCCTGGACCACGCCCCGTTCGAGCATAGTTGGAACTTGGTGAACTACCTCTCCGGCTCGCACGACGACATCGGCGACTCGGAGAACGGCGACGCCGAGCACGGCCATCGCAACTGGGATCACCGGCATCGCTACCTGGTCGACCTGCTGGGTGGACGGCACAACAGCTGGGCCCGGGCCAAGTGCCGCCTGGCTTGGGCGCTCAACGCCACGATGCCCGGTACTCCGATGTGTTTCATGGGCAGCGAGTGCCTGCTGGCCTCGCCGCACGTGGCGTGGGGCTATTGGCACGACGGTGTCGACCAGTGGGGCGACCACCGCTTCGACTGGCGTACGGCCGGCGACGCCCTGGGTCTCGAGATGCGCGAACTAGTGGCGGCGTCGAATGCCGTGCGCTGGGAAAACCCCGCGCTGCGGTCCGACGACTTCCGCATTGTGCATGTTGATCGCGAAAACAACGTCTTGGCATTTGTCCGCGAGTTCTACCACAACAAGATCCTCGTGGTCGTGAACGTAGGCGATCGCAACTTTACCGACCACAACTACGAAGTGCCCACCGGCGGCCTGGAGGGGGCATTTGCCGAAGTGCTCTGCTCGCAGGACGAACGATTCGGTGGCTGGCAGGGGGCCGGTAACGCGGGACACTTCCCCACGCCCAGCGAGTATGGCCGCATCTCGATCAATCTGCCACAGTGGAGTGTGGTGGCGTTCAAAGCGACATAGAACGAGTGGACGCCAAGTTGGTAGCTGTCAGTGACCCGGGAGGATTTCGTTGCCAACGTCCCCCGTCGATGATAACTTGAAACGTATGACTGCAGCCAAACAGCTCGAATTCGTTTCAGTCGCCGACTATCTGGCCGGCGAGCAACTGTCCGATGCCAAGCACGAGTACTCGGATGGCTACGTCTACGCCATGGCCGGCGCAAAGACGGTGCACAATCGTATTGCGGGAGCTTGGTACGCGGCGCTCCACAACGCTCTCCGTGGCCAGCCCTGTGAACCGTTCAACTCCGACATGAAGGTCCGGGTGCAGCTTCCCACGCATACGCGATTTTACTATCCCGATGGCATGGTGGTGTGCGATGCCAACGAGCCGGACGATCTGTACCAGGATCGTCCTGTCATCATCGCCGAGGTGCTATCGGAGGCAACTCGTCGCATTGACGAAGGCGAGAAACGCGAAGCGTACCTGACAATCCCCACGCTAGCCGCTTACATGCTGATCGAGACCGACAGGCCGCGCGTCGTAGTGCATCGCCGCACCGACGAAGGTTTTGTGGCTGAGTGCTACGAGGGCCTCGACGCTGGGGTCGCTTTGCCCGGTATCGACGCCGAGTTGCCGTTGGCCGAGCTCTACGAACGGGTGGAGTTCAAAGCGTCGTAGGTTCCACCTCTCACGACACTTCCGGCTCCATCGCCTCGATGCGGCCGTGCTCGTTGAGGAACTTTACCTCGCCGGTCTTGATGTCGTAGATCATGCCGACCACCAGTACGCGGCCGTCGCGCACCGCGTCGCGAATTACGCTGCTGCGAGCGGTGATTTCGTGCACCGTGCGGAGCACATTGCGGCGGACGATGTCGTCGAGCATCGCTTCGCGATCGTCTTCGTTGAGCCGGAGGAACTGGCGGGCTTCGTCTTCGCGGACGCTCACCTGCACCTCTTCGACCACGGCGCCCAGGTTCTCGCAGCCGGTTGCCTCACGGGTGTTCTTACCCTCAGCCATGATCCCCACGGCCGACGTCACGGCGCCACAGCGGGTGTGCCCCAGCACGACCACCAGCTTCACTCCGGCGACGCCCACGCCGAACTCGATGCTGCCCAGGCTCTTGGTGCCAATGATATTGCCGGCGACGCGCACAGCGAACATGTCGCCGATGCCCAGGTCGAAGATGATCTCGGCCGGCACTCGCGAGTCGATGCAGCCCAAGATGCAGGCGATCGGGTTTTGTCCGCCAGCGGTGCCGTCGATCGCCCGGCTGAAGTCGCGGGAGAGCTGCTCGCCCGAACGGAACCGACGATTGCCCTCCTTCAGGATGTTGAGCGCCTGTTCGGGTGTTAGCCGGTCCTGGAGTTCGCGTGTCGAGAAGTCGGCGAAATGGATGTCGTCGTGCAGTCGGTACTTGGTGCGGAAGCCGCGGAGGCTGACCTTCACCCCATGCACCGGCGCGATATTGTTTTTGAAGTCGCGAATCAGGCTCAGCACGTCGGGATCGATATAGTCGGTTCCACTGGCATCGATGAGCACGTTGCTCCCTGCGGGGGCTTCGCTGAATACTTTGTCGAGTGCCGCCTTGTTCAGGAAGCTCACCTGATTGGCCAGCTCGATGTGCATGACGTCGCCACCGAGGTGGGTCTCGACGATGCGCCGTACCGGCCGGCGGAGGTTGCTGTTGAGGATGAACAACAGTGCCACGCCCAGACCGATGAGGATGCCGATCAAGAGGTCAGTGAACACGATAGATACCACCGTGATCACGAACGGCAGGAACTGATACCGCCCTTCGCTCCACATTTCGGCGATTAACTTGGGGCTAGCGAGCTTGAAGCCGGTCACCAGCAGAATGGCGGCCAGTGCCGAGATTGGAATCATGTTGAGGTACTGCGGAAAGAATCCAACGCATACAGCCAGCAGAATGCCGTGAAAGAAGGCCGACCGCTTGGTCTTGCAGCCACTGTTCACGTTCACCGAACTGCGGATGATCACGGAGGTCATGGGCAAGCCACCAATGAAACCGGTCGCGATGTTACCCACACCTTGCGCCAGTAGTTCCCGACTGGGAGGCGAAAAACGACGTTCGGGGTCGAGCTTGTCGACCGCCTCGAGGTTGAGCAAGGTTTCCAGTGACGCCACGATAGCCACGGTGATTCCGGCCACGTAGACAGTTGGACTCAGCAAGGCGCTAAAGTCAGGGAAACGGAAAAAGCCCACGAACTCTTGAGCTGTCTTAGCAACCGGGATGTCGACGAGGTGATCGGCGGTGATCGCCATCGCGCCGCCGATGGTCCGAAACCAGAGGTGCAGTCCAACCCCCAGCAGCACGACCGCAAGGGCCCCGGGTATGGGCAGGTGCTTCAGGAATTTCACGCGGCCCCAGATCAACAGAACAGCTACCGAAATCAAACCAATCGTGGCAGCGCCGACGTGAATGTCGCCAGTCTCCAACAGTGACCAGAGCTCGCTAAATGTGGTGTGCTCGTCAGGCTGTTGGTAGGCCATTTCTCCGTGTGGATCCGTATCGTGTCCAACAAGGTGCGGAATCTCCTTAAGGATCAGGATCACTCCAATGGCAGCCAGCAGTCCTTTGATGACACTCGAAGGGAAGAAGGCCGAAAGCGCGCCTGCTTTCAGCACACCCATAACCACCTGCAGGACACCGCCCAAGATCACGGCCACTAGAAAAGCTTCGTACGATCCCAAGTTGGAAATCTGCGTAGCAATGATGGCCGTGAGTCCAGCCGCAGGTCCGCTGACGCTGGTATGCGACCTGCTGATCAAAGCGACCACGAGTCCAGCGATGATTCCTGTCAGCAGGCCAGCGATCAACGGTGGATCGTCCATTCCCGCCGGTCGCGACGCCTGGGCGATTCCCAAACAGAGTGGCAACGCCACGAGGAATACCACCAGGCCGCTCAACAGATCGGCGGGCAATGTCTTCAGGTCATAAATCGAGAACTTGTCGTTGTTGTTGGGCTGCTTGGGCATAGGTGTAGGACGCCAAAAAGTGGGCTTGAACCATGGTCCCTCTTGCACGAGCGGAACAACGCCACACGCTGGAGGGGGCGGGGTGTAGAACCCAGGAGGAACAATCTCGCGAGCTCCCCAAATGGGAGCTCAGTGCACTGGCGAATAACGTTGGCACACTAGCAGCGCAAGGGCGCCATGATTCCACATGAGAGCCGGTGGCCGGAGAGCGGAGGATGGATGATTTGCCCCGGTTTTCGACACGCCGCACAAAGTGGCGGGGAAAACGCCCAAGCAGAACCTACCTGGGGGCCTCGGCTGCTGGGGCGGCATTCGTGAACCCAGGCCAGGAGTTCCTGGCTATCGTTCGTGGTGGTTTCTCGCTCGCTGCCGGTCTCCATCATCGACTCGGCCAGCGTCGGTGTAGCCAGCGGCAAAACCAATGCCAAGGCCGCGGCCAGCCAGGCCCGGTTATGCCAGATCGGGAGTAATTGCCGGAAAGCAGCCAGCATGGGCTCGGTTGGCGGGGGATGAACAAAGAGGAGAGCTTCTTCGCCGTAGAATAATGGCGAAAATCCCGGCGTCAAGAGCAGAGTTTGTCCCGCCGGTGCGGGAGCCGACTACACTTATCGCCCAATTCTCAACCAACCGCCTGCCCGGGGGAGGACAAAATCCGCTGGGTTTTGAGAAAAACTTGCTGCGGTTTGAACGCTTTTTTCCAACCGGCGTGTTAGTATTGTTATAGTCCCCTCATCTGATAGACAGCTTGAAGAGAAGCCCGGAGGAGTATCGAATGCTGCGCCTCAAATCCGACCACCAAGTCTTGGAAGATACTTCTTTTCAGCCATTGCCGGCCTGGGACAAGTTCGTGCCAATCGCCACCAGCGTGCTCATGCTGTCGCTGATTTGCCTGTTCCTCACGAGCCTCATGGCGCAGCTTGGGCCGTTTCCGACCGTCTTTCTAACGACAGTGGCCGCCGTGACGGTGGTCATGCAATTGGGCGAACTCACCACGCCCCGCCGGCCGCAACTCTAGTTGCTCAAGCCGGCTCGCACCGCTCCCGCGAAAGGAGACCTACGCATGCGCGTTCAGGTCGTCCACTTGTTCGTTGAGTGTCCAGAAGTCGTACAGGATTCCAAGCAGGAATAGTCCGCCGGTCAGCAGGTAGATCGCGCCGGTGATCCACTTGCCCATGTAGAAGCGGTGCACTCCGGCCCAGCCCAGGAAGGTGAGCAGAATCCAGGCGATGTTGTAGTCCAGCGGGCCGGGTATATACCGGCGGTTGGCGGCGCGATCCATGCCCGGGATCAGCAGCAGGTCAATAATCCAGCCGATGCCCACCAGACCAAACGTGAGAAACCAGATGGTCCCGGTGATGGGTTTGCCATAGTAGAACCGGTGCGCACCGAAGAATCCGAAGATCCACAAGCAGTAGCCAATCACCATACTATGCGTGTCGTCGATGGTGCCGTGGCTGGTCGCGGTGTGGGTGGTGGGTGTCGCAGTATTCATAGTGATTGTTTGGTGATCAATGGAGGTAAGGGGCGAAAGGGTTATGCTGGCAAGCGGCCCTTCAGTTTGTTCGTCTGGCAGCCGTCTTGCTTGGTCATTCGGAAAATATAGTTCGCAAACAGGATGCCAAACCGGGAATAGGGCTTTGGGGCGTGCGAATACTATGCTTTCGGGCCCGCAGTGCGGGCATTGCCCGACCAGTTCGGTAGTCCGCCAACCACCGCGCCCGGCGGTGATTGCCCCGCGGCCTGCGGACAGCCACAATAGAGTATAGTGCAGGACGTTCACTGCCCTCGTGCCTTCCGCCCCTGATGGATGCCCATGGCCGCCGCCGCTTCGACAACCCGACGCTCGCTGTTCTGGCGCATCGTGCGGCGGACGTTGCACTTGGCGTTGGTGGTGGTACTGGCGTTCACCGGAGCAGTACTGATCGGCTTGATTCCGGTGAATCGCGACTTCAAGAGCCCCGACGACGGCATCGACATCGTGGTCTGTATCGGCTCGGCTCATTCGGAGATCATCGTCCCGATTATCACCGACGTGCACGACTGGGGGCCCTGGTTCTCGGCCAGCGAATTTCCCAATCGCGATGGTTTCGAGACGCACGTTTCCTTTGGCTGGGGCGATCGCGAGTTCTTTCTGCACACGCCCACCTGGGACGACGTTCGGGCCGACCTGACCGCGCGATCGATGTTTCTGCCCACCGATACGGTGATGCATGTCGAGATGATGGATCTGCCCGCAGAGAATGAGATCTATCGCTACGTGACCATCGACCGGGCCGGCTACAAGCGAATGGTCGAGTTCATTCAGTCGTACTTTGTGCTGGACGGTTCGTCGCAGGCAGACGACTTCCACCCGCGGGTGCTACCTGGCGAGCACTACCCCAACAGGGCCGATGCCTTCTACGAAGCCCAGGGCACCTACTCGCTGCTGTATACTTGCAATGCCTGGACGGGCGACGCCTTGCAGACGGCTGGCGTCCGTACCGGGGGTTGGACTCCTTTTCCCATGGGCATTCTGCAAACGGGCGATTGAAAGAAAGGCGGGCTGTGTCGGGTATGGAAGGACAGAAACGGCTCACCGACGATTGGCAGGCAAATCTGTACGAACGCAGCGGCTGGCAAGTCGTTGAGCTGGTGCCCGCTGGCGACGTGACCGGCGATGCCTATCTGCTGGCCGGAGCCGTGTGGGACGTCGTGGCCGACTGGCGACCGCCCCGCATGATTGTCGAGCTGCACCAAGTCACGTTCATGGGTAGCAGCATGATGGGCGCCCTGGTCCGGGTGCTGAAACGGGCGTCGATGGCCGGCGGCGAACTCCGCCTGTGCGGGCTGTTGCCGCATCCCCGCGAAGCCATGCAAGCCTGCCGCCTGCACCTGGTGTTCAGCATCTACGACAACGTCGACCAGGCGACGCAGTACTCGGAGCAATCGTAGAACGCGATTTGTTTCGTTGCAGATACTGTCGACTGCCATCACTACATCTTGCGAAACTCGTAGATGGTCGAGCCAGCAAACAGCAGCCACATGATCGATACGAACAAACCCACAAGGAATATGTAGAAGTCGCTCATCGAACACCTCGATGTAGAACCAGTTTGAGATAGACTCCAGCAGCGATTAACGATGGGACCCAGATGCCGACATACAAACCAGCTTCTTTGTTGCCGGTGAACCAAAGATAGTTGGAAAGCAAAAACGCCAGGGCGGCGCTGGTTGTGATCAGGTAGTCGCTGCGTCGGAACATGGATGATCTGGTGGCTCGAATGGTGGAAGTAGGCATCACGCAGGAAACGTGCGCGGCCGAAGCTGAAACGCGACGCGCTGCGGGATGGTCGAAATTTTTCTGCTGTTGGGACTCTAGGAGCTTCCATGCCGGCGGCAAGTGTCACGCTTTCACGGTCGCAGTAATTCGAGACTCGAGATCAGCGTTCGTTGGTGGGACTTCGACAAGACCGCCGTGCAACCGGAACCAGAGCGCTTTCATCTTTGGTGTTCCGGTTTGGCTTGTTGTGTCGGCCCGCTGCTTTGTCGGCCTGCACCGACGGATAGCAATTCGCCTGCTTCGGCCTTCGCGCATCGGACCAACACCACGGCGCCAAACCAGCACACCAACTTCTGAAAACGCTCCAAAATGCCGAACTATCGCTCCATCCTCTCCGCAATACTCGAAGGCTATGCCTTGCCTATCGACGGCCCGCATGGTGTTGCCCACTGGGCGCGGGTGTACGACAACGGCATGCGACTGGCCGGCGAGACCGGCGCGCGGCGCGAGGTGGTCGGCCTGTTCGCCGTGTTTCACGATTCTCGGCGGTTGAACGAGCACCACGATCCAGGGCACGGGCTTCGTGGGGCGGAGCTTGCCCACTCGCTGCTCGGCGAGTTGTTCCACCTGGCCGACGACGACTTCGACCTGCTGTACGAAGCCTGCGCCGGCCACACGGACGAGCGAACCCACCTGGATGTCACCGTGCAAACCTGCTGGGACGCCGATCGTTTGGACCTGGGCCGTGTGGGTGTCGAGCCCCACGCCGACTACCTGTGTACACCGGCCGCCAAACGCAGGTCGACCATCCGCTGGGCCGACGGCCGGGCGAGTTTCCAGGTGGTGCCGGAATGGGTAGAGGAGCAGTGGGGCGTGGAGTTGGAATAGCGTGGTGCGAAATTCACTCCGTTGGCGCCGCCAGCTGTTCTTCCTTTCGCACGGCGAACCTCTCCCACAACAGTGCCGGCACCCGTGCCAGCAGGAAGCCCGCACAGCCAAGCCCCAGGCCGGCCATGAATTCGACGAACCAGTTGGGCCAGTTAATCGAACGCCCCGCCGGTTCCCAGAACGCCATCAACACGGCAATCGCTGTCGTGATCGATATGAGATTGCGGATGCCGAACTTCAACCGCGCCCGCCGAATACTTACCATCGCTTGCACGGCCACTGCGGTGCCAGCGGCGATCCACAGCAGCACGGCGATGTTCGCCGCCAGCAGGGGCCATTGTAGAGTGCCACTTTTCCAGCCATTGAGCGTCCAGTAGTCGATTGAGGTTTCTACCAGCCGGTGATTTTGGAAATGGATCCAGGGCCAGCCGTACTCGTTGGTGTTGGAAGACACATCCAACAAGGAGAACGTGCCGATGGTGCAAGCCATCACCACGGTCCATAGCCAAGAGGTAAAGCTCAATCCGAAGAACCTCCGGTGTTGCTCATTTGCGCGTGCTGGCAATTCTCGGGTACGGTGAAGCCATAGGCCGAGCTTTATAGCCAAAAGACCCAGCGTGACGACCAGGCCAGCCCAGGTGAGAATCTCGACCGGCTCAGCGAAGTCTCCCCACTCACCAACAGAGTAAGCTAGAAACAGTCCGACAAGAATAGTGTTCAGCGCAACCAGTAATGGACGTGGAGTTGCCCAAGCTCCAGGCAGGATCGCCCAATGGACAAGTTCCACGAATGTCCAGCAGACGATCACGGGATAGAGAATTGCTGGAGCAATGAGTAGCACTATATCCGAAAGCCACGCGTTCGTAATTGGCTGGTGTTGAGGTGGAAACAGCAGGTCACTCCTCGCAATGGCCACCAGAGAATCGGCAATAATGACTAGCCAGCAGGCCACCATGGCGATGAGCAAAGTCAGGCAGCAACGCGTGAGCCTGGGTGGGAATCCTACGAGCAATCTCGCCAAGCTTCGCCCAACCAGCAGAATCGCACCTGCGGCCATGCTGATATCTAGCACCAGCATCCAGCCATTGAACTGACTGCAGAGTGACGTTGGATCCTGAAGAGGCCATGGGCCATGATGCCAACTAAATCCGGCGCCACGTACCCGAAGGTCACGTGTCATGTAAGTAAACGGGACACCATGACGATAGTCCAATCCGTCATCTACAAACGTAGGGCAAGAATACCATCGAAACGGCTGCAAGTTCAGCAGCACGAATAGCACCGCCAAGAACAGTACCGATACCACGAGCGACCTGCGATAGGCGTTGTGTTGGTCGCGGGTGGCAGTGTCGGTCATGGTTGCTGCAGGGGCGGGGCGGTGCTCGCTGCCGGACGCCCGGCGGCGTCCGCTCGCTTAGATGGCGGGCTCAATCCACTGGCCAGCGGAACTCGTACGTCCCCGAGGCGACGTCCAGCAGCGTGGTTTCTTCTGAGCGGCGAACGTTCGTGAGGCCCTCGGCCTGGTCGAGTGCTTTGCCGCTCTCGGTGATCTTTCGGCTGGTGGGCAAGTGCAGCGTCGCCGTGGTGTTGGGCGGCACCACGACGGTGAGTTCCACCTCGCCATCTTGCTTTCGCCATGACGATTCGATGTGACCGGTCGGCGCGTCGTAGCTCGCCTTCACCCAGTGGAGCCCGTCGATGATCCCAGGGCGGATCTCGAACGCAGCGAAGCCCGGCTCTTCGCCCGGGCGGATGCCGGCCAGGCCCATGATGGGCCAAGCGCCCACGTACAGGTACGAACTGTGCAGCTTTGAATGTCCCGGGCGGCCGGACTCGGGTTCCCAGCATTCCCAAATGGTCGTGGCGCCGTTGTCCAGCATGTAGCCCCAGCTGGGAAAGTCGGTCTGGGTGGCCATCGTGGCAATCAGGTCGTCGCGTTGCTCGCGCATCAACAGCTTGAACAACATCGCACCCCCCGTGATGCCGGCGTGAATGTGCCCGTCGCGGACCTCGGCAATCTCGCGTTCCAACCGGTCCATCACCAGCGGTCGTTCGGCTTCGGGAGGCAAATCCGCGAGCAGCGCGAGCGCCATGTGTGCTTGCATGCCGCCGGCGTAGCTGTGGTCGTCGGCATCGTAGAACTCGGCATGCACAGCGTCGCGAATGGTGCTTGCTCGCTGGCGGAGCGCCGCGGCTTCGTCGGACTTGCCCAGCTCGTCGGCGATGGCCGCGGCGAGCTTCAGGTTGTACAGCCAGTAGGCGTTGTTGAACATCAGCGTCTCGCGCGTGCCGCTATTGGTGCCGTCGGCGCCGGGCCACAGCCAGTCGCTCAGAAAGGCCCACTGGTCGGCAATGCCATCGCCTTGCGACTTCCAGCGAACGAGCATGTCGTCTTCGGAATGCGCTTCGAGGAAGCCGAGCCACCGCTCGATGGTGGGCCAGCTTTGCTCCAGGATGCGACGGTCGCCGTACTGGCGGAACGTTTCCCATGGCAGAACCACGCAGAAGCCGCTCCACCCGGGACCGCCACCGCCCCAATAGGTGGGCGCGGTGTAGGGCAGGTAGCCGCTGTCGTACTGCACGTCGTGCCAGTCCTGGTTCCACTTGGTGTAGAACGCGGCCGCGTCGTAGTTGGTAAGTGCCGTGTTGATCGTGGCGTGACCGTCGCCGCCGTAACCCATCCGCTCGCGCTGCGGACAGTCGACCAGGTAGCCGCCGAGCGCCAGGTTTTCGAGCGTCCACAGGGTCGTGTCGTAGATGTCGTTGAGCAGCTCGTTGGACGATTCAAACTGCCCAGTGCGGCCAAAGTCGCTGCGCACCAGGTAGCCCCGCACGTCGGACAGTTCCGGCTTGCGGCTGACGCCGCGGATGGTGAGCCATCGCCCGCTGTGATAGTTAAACCGGCTGCGGAAGGTGCCCTGGCCACTGGGGCCAACGACCAGCGTGTTACGCAGGCTCCATGTGCAGGGGCTTTCCAGCATTTCGGACGAGAGGATCTCGACGCTGCCACCGGGCGGGGCCTCGACGTCCACTTCGATGAGCCCCACAAAGTTCCGACCCATATCAACGCGGTACTCCCCCTCGTTCACCTCGACCACTTCCACCGGTTCGATCGACTCGATCACGCGATTCGGCTCGACCATCTCGGCCGAAATAGCAAGCTTCGGCCTGTACACGGTCGCTGGTTGCCAGGCGGTGTCGTCGAAGTCCAGCTGGTTCCAGTTCGGCACCTCGCGCGTGGTGTCTTGCAGTTCGCCACCAAAGTCGCGAAACTTCCACGTGCCGATCAGTTTGTTGGAGCTGGGGTGCGTGAGCCAGGTTTCGTCCGTGCGGACGTCGACCGCTGGCTGGCCAGCAAGCTCGATGCTTCCCTCGGCCGACACGATCGGCTGAGCGGGTTTGTCGTCGGTTTGATAGGCTGGGTAGATCGACCAGCCGGTCCCCAGCCACAGGGCGATGACGTTCTCGCCGGGCTGCAGCGCGGGGGCGATGTCGTACGTCACGTACCGCGCCCGCTTGCGATGGTTGCTCACCGCCGGGGCGAGCACCGTGTCGGAGATGCGTTGTCCGTTGACGTACAGCTCGTGATAACCGACCGAAGCGACCTGCAGCTCCGCCCGTTGCACATCGCCATCGATCGTGAGCCGCTTGCGAAACCACGGGTCCCAGGCGTTGCCACTCTCGGGCTTGGCCTCCGCGGCGCCGATCCACGGGGCGGTCCACTCGCCGCCGGCCGTCGGGCCCATGGTCCACTGGGCGGGTTGGCTCCAGTCGCTGGCCACATCCTCTTGGTCCCATACCTTCACTTTCCAGTAGCACGCCATGCCGGGCTCGAGTGGTGCCCCGTTGTATTCGATGTGCTGAGTGCTTTGTGTTTCTTGCTTGCCCGAGTCCCATAGATCGGCGGCGTTGCGATCGAGGTCCTCCGCACGGCTGGCCACCAGAATCTGGTAGGCCGTCTGACGCAGCGCTCGCCGCTGGGGCTCAGTCGCTGCAATGCGCCACGATAGTTGCGGCCGGACCACGTCGATGCCCAGCGGATCGATCAGGTGCTCGCACTCCAGGTCGACCGCCGCGATCGAGCACTCCGCTGGAGGAGCGTCCGCCACCGCCCGCTCGCCGACCAGCGACATTAGAACAGCAACCAGCAGCATCCATCTTCGTACGACCACGGTCCACCTCCGCAAGTTGGGGTCTCAAGCCATGCTGGTTAGTTTAAACGATCCGCCTGCTGGTTGCTTCCTCTGAGGGGGGAGGGTTTGCAGCGAGGTGTCTGGCTGCAGGTGGCCGCAGGCCGCTGGTGCTTGCTGCGGTGCATTTCGCCGAGAAAACGGGCTCAACTTGACCCGCGACGACCTCCGGCGAACAGTGCATCATCACAGATTGGCCGGGCGGTCCGCAGAACACGAGAACGGAAAGAGGTGAATCATGTCCGCAGCACGAGTTGTCATTGTTACGGGGGCCGGTTCAGGAATTGGCGCAGCGACCGCCTAGCGTTTCGCCGCCGATGGATGCAAGGTGGTGCTGAACGGCCGCACCGAATCGAAGCTGCAAACGGTGGCCGACGCCATCGGCAAGCCGGAGGACGTGCTCGTACAACCGGGCGACGTTTCCTCGGAGCAGGATGTCGAGCGGTTGATCGCCGCGACGGTCGACAAGTTTGACAGGATCGACGTGCTGGTGAACAACGCGGCCACCCTGGTGATGGGACACATCGACCAGGTATCGTACGACGACTGGAACAAGCAGATGGCCATCAACGCAGGGGGCGTGTTCCTGACCATCAAGAGCGCGCTACCGTACCTGGAACGGTCGGGCGGGGCGGTGGTAAACGTCTCCTCGGTATCTGGCCTGGGCGGCGACTGGGGCTTGTTCGCCTATAACGCCACCAAAGGCGCGGTGAGCAACGTGACCCGCGCCCTGGCACTGGATCTGGCTGCCAGGAACATCCGTGTCAACGCCGTGGCCCCGAGCCTGACCGACACGGAGATGGCCGAAGGGGTCACCAGCGACGACCAGGTGATGCAGAAATTCAAAGATCGCATCCCCATGCAACGCCCCGCCGAGCCGGCGGAAGTGGCCGACGTGATCGCCTTCCTCGCCAGCCACGATGCCCGCTTCGTCAACGGCGTGGTGCTGCCGGTGGATGGTGGTTTGAGCGCCTCGAATGGGCAGCCGAAACTCGGCTGAGCTCTGGCCTGCAACCTATCCGGCCGGCGACGCCAGCAACTCGGCGATGGCTTTTTCCAACATCTCGACGCGGACACCAACGCTTTCCATGGCGATGATGCCGTCGGGGCCAACGACGTAGATCGTGGGAAAGCCTGTAATCGACCACTGCTGGACGAACTTTCCTGGTTTGCCGTCCAGGGCGATGTTCCACGACAGCTTGCCGTCGGCCACGCCCTTACGCGCGGCATCGGGCGTTTTGTCGGCCAAGATGGTGAGCACCTCGAGACGGTCGCCATACTCCTGGTCGAGCCTGGCCAGGTGAGGGTACAACTCGGCGCACGGGCCGCAGCCAGTGAACGAAAACTGCACGATCACCGCCTTGCCACGTTGGTCGGCCATCCGCCACGGGGTGCCATCAAGCAGCGTTACCTCCAATTCGGGGATGACCTTGCCGACCTTCAGGTGACGCTGTTTGAACAGCAGCGCCGCTGCGTAGTCGGCCAGTCGTTGCCCCTCCGGATCATCGACAAGCCGGAAGATCTGCCGGCTGTTGTTCACGGGCTCTGCCCGGCGTCGTCGAGGCGACTGCGGATCGGCCGCCAGTTGCTCGAGCGTGGCAATTGCCGCTTCCGCCCGAGGAGCCAGCTCCTCCGCCGGAGGGACATGCTTGAGGGTATTTTGTCTCAACTCGAGCTCGTTCGGCCAGTACGGTTCGGCGCCGTCTTCCAGTTCGGCAATGCGCGTCGTCATACTTTTGTGCAGCTGTTGCAACTCGAGATCGTTCGTGGCGACTCGGCATCGTATCCAGTCACGCGAATCTGCGGGCAGCGATTCCGACTCGATCAGCGCCTGGGCCGTCTCGTAAGCCAGGGGTTCGTATATCCCACCGAACGACCGAGCGACGACAATCGGCAGCAGCGGTTCGTTGGTGTAGGAGGACAGTCTGCTCAGCGCTTGCCGGCGACCAACGGCCGCCGGCGTGTCGTCGTCTCTGCTCCCTCCAGCACTCAGGAAGATCTCTTGCAGCGCAAGCAGCCCTTTGTTCTGTCCGCGGTGCGACGCTTCGAATTCCAGCAGACGCGGGATGAATTCGGCATGCGGATCGTCGACCTCTCCCTCCGCCAGCGCCGCCTGGAGGGCTTCGCGCGTCTCGAACTTCTGAGCCTGCCGCCAATACGACGAGAGCGTCCGGCTATACTCGGTGAGCAGCGTCGCCAGCTCCTGCTCGCCCGGCGTGAACTGGGTATCAGGGCCAGTCTCTGCTTCGGGGCCAGTCTCCGCTTCGGCCGCCCCCCTCGTGGCGAAGCTGAGAAGCACAACCAGGCATCCGGCGAACAACGTACGCATCAATTCTAACTCCCGAGAGAAAGCAAACTGCAGAATGGTGACGACAATCATGTAATACGCCTAGTCTGCCAGGTGGATCGAATTATGAACCGAAACGCGACGAAAGTTCGAGGCGTGGCATGCTGTTGGCCGCACGCCCGACGCTGGGGGCAAGTGCATCGCCAGCACTGCCAGTGCCGAACGGACCGTTGCGCCGGCCTTGAAGTGGTGACTCAATCGATTGGCACCGCGCCAGCAAGAGACGCCCGCCGCGGACACCCGAAACGCCGAGGGGGTTGGTCCCCATTTCGCGCCGCTGCGGGGTACATTATTGATAGCGGTTACCAGCGCGCCGCGCGTCGTGGATCCCCTCGGAGTTTAGACGAACATGAACCAGCAGTATCGATTTCTGGCCGTGGTGGCCGTGCTTTCGCTGGCCGCCGTCATGCTGTCGATGCACCTCTCGAATGCCGAACCGTCGACCGCAACCGATGCGGAGGCGTCGACCGAGACCGAACTTGACAAGGTGATCGCCCTGGGACGTGAGATCGTGTTGCACACGGGCACGCATCCCTTGTCGAAGCAATACGTGGGCAACGATCTGGCTTGCACTTCCTGTCACTTGGAAGCCGGTACCGATCCGCAGGCCGCTTCGTTCATCGGCGTTGCCACGGCCTATCCCGCCTGGTCGCCTCGCGAGCAGCGGGTGATCACGTTGGAAGACCGTGTGCTCAATTGTTTCATGCGGAGCATGAACGGCACGCGTCCCCCCAACGGCAGCAAGGTGTCCGTGGCCATGACGGCCTACATCGCCTCGCTGTCGCAAGGGCAAGCGATGAAGATGAATCACGAAAAGCCGCTCGGGCCCAAGCACGTGCCGACGCTCGACATCGACATGACGACCGGCGATCTTACCCGCGGCCGCGAACTGTACGCCAACGAGTGCGCCTACTGCCACGGCGACGCAGGCGAAGGCTCTGACGATGGCCCGCCGGTGTGGGGGGCGAAGTCGTACAACCATGGCGCCGGGCTTTCGCGTGTTCCCAAGCTGGCCAGTTGGTTGAAGGTCGCCATGCCACTGGGCGATCCGTACCTGACCGACCAGCAGGCGCTCGACATTGCCACGTACGTCAACTCGAAACCGCGACCCGAGTTCAAGCTGCAGGACCATCTGCCGCCGGCCGACAAGCGGGGCGAGTACAACGCCGAGCCACCGGCCGCCGACTAAGGCGTGCGTGGATCAATAGGCTGACAGTGCTAAGACGCCGGCTTCAAGGTGACCGTCATCTCGCACGCACCGCTTTCTGGCGCCTCGGCATTCCACGTCAGCACGGTCACGCCTTTGAGCGGCTCGCCAAAGAAGCCTTCCGGCGGATCGTAAGGCGTGGCAGTCCATGACCCAGATGTTTTGCTGTCGAGCGTCACGGCCAGTTGCTTACCGTCTTGCGCGAGCGTGACATGGTTGCCGTCGATGTCTACCTTGGCCCGCGTGACCAAGGTCCAACGGATCTCCGCGCCCGGTTTCACGCCTTCGAGCTGATCGTTGATGGTGACCTGCCGGTTGGCTGCATCGAACACGAACTGCCGCGAAGCCTGCTGCACGTCGGGCAGCACCTTCGATAGGTCGACTTCCAGCTCGCCACGGTCCTCGATCAGGGGGGCGTAGTTCGTCAACTCGGCGAATCCGTCGACGTTGTGCTCTTTATCGTTCACGGTCAGCGTGTTGTGCGTCCAATTGCCGTAGCGGTACATCTTCCACCGCTCACCACCTTGCTTGCGGTCCCAGATGTTGATGCCTTTTTGCTCGTAAGTGTTGTAGTTCACCCCGCCCAGGTCGACCGCCCACCGCACTCCATCGGCTTCGAAGATGAACGACCCGGCGTCCATGTGGCCATGGTTGGTCGAGGCCCGGCCGCCCTTGGCGGCGAGGAACATTGCATTGGGGTCGGTCCACGAGGTGCGGAACATGGCCACCGGCTGATGCCCCCGCCCCCGCCAACTCAGCGCAAGCGGTTCGCCGCTTTCCGGCGAGGGGGACCTCCACAGCGGATCGAACGCCGACGAGCGCTTGCGTTTGCGAGAGGAGGTGAGCCGCGCCGTTGCCTTCGCCCAGGCGGGGGTGTTCGCCTCGTTGGCGATCCAGAACAGTGCGGTCGGCGCGCCTACACGGTCGCCACCATCAGAGAAATTGAATGTCTTGCCCGTCGGTCCAGTCGCGTGAGCGACGAACGCACCGCTCGACTCGAGCGCTGGGGTGCACAGCCCCAGGTCGTCGCCGAGCGCAGTACGCAACGTGTCGATCAACAGCACCTGGTAGGTGGTGCCGTAGTTCCAGTAGCCGGGCCCTTCGGGGTAGACGCCATCGGGTTCGTACTCTCTCAGCGCACGAGGGTTGTTGGCGACCGCCATCTCCACCACCCGTCGGGCGAGCTCGGGCTCGTCCTCGGCGATGGCCAGCGCTCCGATGGCCATCCCGCCATAGCACACCGAATTCCAGTTGTTCGTGGTCCGCTGCCACCAGTAGTCGTTCTCGATCAGCGCCACGGCCTTGTCGCGCAGCCCTTCGCGAATCCGCTGCCGCGAATCTGCGGGCAGCTGGTCGTACAGCCAGTCGTATCCCAGCCCCACGGCCGCCGCCATTTCGCCGACATCCAGAAAGTGACTGGGGTTCCAGTCGGAGAATTCGCAGACGTTCAGCATCTCCTCTTCGGCCCGCTTGGCGAATCGTTCGTCACCGGTCAAACGGTAAGCCATCGCCCATTGGGTGATGCGATCGCGGGCCTGGCGCGAGATGCTCAGCAGGCGTCGTCCCGTCATCTTTCGCTCGAGCAGCGGCGCGTCCAATGAGCTGTCGGCCGCTTCCACAATTTGACTGAGCATGGCATCGAGTTCCGGATCACTCGCCCGACGTTCCGATAGCTGCTCGAAGTCGTCGGCCGTGATCAACAGCCGAGGATGCTCGGGACGAAGTGTGGCGAGCGGATCTCCCTGAGCTTGAGTCCTTGGAGCGAGTAACAGAGCAACGACCAAGGCAACCATACTGCAGCGCGCGACCGACATGGGAGACCTCCTGTAGTGAAGAACAAGCACGCTGGCAGTATAACAGAACGAAAAAACCCCGGTGGAGCATTCACTCCACCGGGGTCTTCTATGGTGAACCACTCACCGTAGTGAGCGAGTGGATTCGATTTTGTCAGCCGACAGCCTATAGCTTACAGCCGACAGCCTTCATCAATACATGTCGTCCATGCCGGGGGCACCAGCGGCCTTGCCCTTCTTCGGAGCATCGGCAATCAAGGCGTCCGAGGTCAACAGCAGCGTTGCCACGCTGGCCGCGTTCTGCAGGGCGGTGCGGGTGACCTTTACGGGGTCGATCACACCACTCTTCACCAGATCCTCGTACTTGTCGGTCGCGGCGTTGTAGCCCATGTTGCCCTTCTCGCCGGCCACCTTCTCGCACACCACACCACCGTCTTTGCCGGCGTTGCCAGCAATCGAGGTCAGCGGCGAACGGGCCGCACGCAGGACGATGTTGTAGCCAACTTCCTGATCGTGCGTCAGGTCAGCGGGCGAAACCTTGGCCGCACAGCGGACCAAAGCGACACCACCGCCCGGCAGGATGCCTTCTTCCACTGCAGCGCGGGTGGCGTGCAGGGCGTCCTCGACGCGGGCCTTCTTCTCCTTCATCTCGCTTTCGGTCGCGGCGCCAACGTTCACCTTGGCCACGCCACCGGACAGCTTCGCCAGCCGCTCTTCCAGCTTCTCACGATCGTAATCGCTCGAAGTGTTGTCGATCTCGGCACGGATCTGGTCGATGCGGCCCTTGATCTGACCGCTCTTACCAGCGCCTTCGATGATGGTGGTGTTGTCCTTGTCGACAATCACCTTCTTCGCCCGGCCGAGCTCAGCCAGGCCAATGCCCTCGAGCTTGATGCCCAGGTCTTCGAAGATCGCCTGACCACCGGTAAGCACGGCGATGTCTTCCATCATGGCCTTGCGACGATCGCCAAAGCCGGGGGCCTTCACCGCCACGACATTGAACGTGCCGCGAAGCTTGTTGATCACCAGGGTGGCCAGGGCTTCGCCGTCGATGTCTTCGGCGATGATCAGCAGCGGCTTGCCACTGTTCACCACGGCCTCGAGCACGGGCACCAGGTCTTTGACGCTCGAAATCTTCTTCTCGTGAATCAGGATGTAGCAGTCTTCCAGCACTGCTTCCATGCCCTGAGGATCGGTCACGAAGTAAGGCGACAGGTAGCCGCGGTCGAACTGCATGCCCTCGACCCATTCCACCTCGGTGGCGAGCGACTTGCCTTCGTCGACGGTGATCACACCGTCCTTGCCGACCTTCTCCATCGCCTTGGCCAGCATGTCGCCGATCTCGGCGTCGCCGTTCGACGCCACGGTGCCAACCTGAGCCATCTCTTCGGTGCTCTTGACCTTGATGCTCATCTTCTTGAGCTGCTCGGTCACGTCGGCCACGGCCTTCTCGATACCCTGCTTCATCTGAATCGGGTTCACGCCAGCCACCACGGCCTTCAGACCTTCGTTGAAGATCGCTTCGGCCAGCACGGTGGCGGTGGTGGTGCCGTCGCCGGCCACGTCGGAAGTCTTGCTGGCGACTTCCTTCACCATCTGGGCACCCATGTTCTCGTAGGTGTCCTCCAGTTCAATTTCCTTGGCCACGCTCACGCCGTCCTTGGTGACGGTGGGCGAGCCGAAGCTCTTCTGAAGAATCACGTTGCGGCCTTTAGGGCCGAGCGTCACTTTTACGGCACGAGCGAGCTTCTGCACGCCCCGCCGCATCGCCTCACGGGCTTCTTGATCGAAAGCGATCATTTTGGCCATCGGGTTAACTCCTGTGTGTATTGGAACAGTTTGTAGTTGTATTTAGTTGTGCGACTAAGCAGCGCAGGGGCGAGGGGATAGGATCGAGGGGCGAGGAAATCGAACTTCAGATTCCCTCGCCCCTCACCCCTCGCTCCTCGTCCCTATTCAATCACTGCCAGGATGTCGCCTTCGCTCATCAGCAGCACTTCTTCGTCGTCGATCTCGATCGTCTCGGGGGCGTAGCTGGTGAACAGCACGCGATCGCCCACTTTGACCTGCATCTCGCCACGAGTGCCGTCGTCCAGGGTCTTGCCAGTACCGACGGCCACAATGGTGCCGCGGCTGGGCTTGTCCTTGGCACTGTCGGGCAGCACGATGCCACCGGCGGTGACGTCTTCACTCTCGTCCCGCGACACGACCACTTTGTCGCCCAGCGGTTGCAGCTTGCACTTGCCCTTCTTCTTGGTTGCGGTTGCAGCCATGTGAGTTTGCTCCTGTAAAGTTTCTTTGGTGAAGTCGTAGCCGGATTCGCAAGAATTCGGACTGTGTGTGTCTTTCGGACTATGGATGTCTTCTTATCCCGCGCCCCCTGGCCAATTGCTCAACGAATCGAGCTCGGGTGAGGCCAGCTGCGTCAGGGGTGGAAACGACTCAGTGTCCGCCAAATCACTCCCCGCGCGCAGGGCGGTCCCGGACCGGTCGTTGAATGCAACCCGCGCGCCAAACTGTCCAATTGGCGTAAGTGCTTTTAAGTAGGCAACTTACCGCCACCGACAAAAAAGCCCCGACTGTCAGTTTGACCGGACCGGGGGGGCAGCAGCCACGAGTTCGGGGCCGCGGAGATGTCAAATTGGCAGATTTCCCCAGCCGGTCCTACGCCTACACTTGCTGGGTCCAGCCACTATTGCCACGTCGAGCTGCTTTTGGCGCTTGGCGTTCTTCCCACCCGGCACAACACCATGAAACTCCCCGGATCCAAACAGCCCAGGCTCTCACGGCCGCTCTGGACCAGCCTGTTTGGCTGGGTGGCCGTGCTGGGCTCGGTGGTGGTGCTACTGTCCGACTTCGTCGGCTGTGTTGTGGTCGAGGACCACAACCCGATCAGCGAAACGATCAGCAAGCTGGCTGTCGGCGAGTATGGTTGGGTGCAGGACGTGGGGCTCGACGTGTTTGCCGCCGGCGTAATAGCGACCGCCATCGGGCTATTGGTCTGGCAGTGGGGCGGCATCCGCTGGCGGATCGGTGTGGTCGCCCTGGTGCTGACCGCGATTACCGTCTTGGTGATCGCCGAGTACGACGAGTACAAGGGCTTCGATGGTTTCGGCGTCGATATCCACCTGGCGTGCGTCTACATTCTGTACGTCGTGGTGGCCGTGGCCGCTGTGACGCTGGGCCTCGAACTACGCCCCGTGGGCCGCGGCTACCGCACGGCGAGTTTCGTGTTCGCGGCGGTGTGGCTGGTGGGCTCGCCGATTTTCATGTTCGCCGCCCCCACGTCGATCGACGGCGCCATCGAACGCTTTCTCGCGGTCTGCCTGGTGGCGTGGATTTCGATGCTGGCTTGGTTGTTGATCAGGAAGGGTCAGCGGCGACCGGGGGAGTGGGGGGAGGGGGAAGCGTGATTACTCGACCGAAGGCACCCCGCCCGCCAAACCGGTACTTTGGCGTAAGTGGCCGAAAAGTAGGAACTTACCACCACCGAAGAAGAATGCGCCGCTTGCTGGGCTGATGCTCCGCGGGGGCGAGGGGTGCCGTCTTGGCAGGGGGTAGCGAACTGAAGCCGCAGTTGATTGTCTGGTATCTTTGACCGATACTTACAGTAGCTGGCGAACGAAACTCGGCTCCATGCCGTGTGGGCTTCTTCGGAGGCCCCAATATTCGCCTGCTATTCTCTGAGAAGAGGAGCAGCCAAGAAGTTTGGGGGAGTGCGCAATCGACAGAGATAGGAATTTGCTGCGGTTTGATCGCTGCATTGTTATGATTATAGAGAACCGCGTGCGTACAATCGGTTTCTACGCCGCCTTTAGGAAGACCATCGGGTGCCCAATTCGCCAGTAACCTATCGGATGTTGAAGTTTGGGCGAATATCCAACCACCCGTGTCGATCGAAGTCGCCGCGACCAGTTGGAGTCGCTGGGCAGCAAGCCGAAATTTTGGTTTCGGGATGGACAAAAACGCCTGCTTTTTAAGGCGGACGATCGGGGCACTGGTGAGGACTGGGCTGAAGTTATTGCCTGCGAGCTATGCAAGCTCATCGGAATGCCGCATGTTCACTACGATTTGGCAACGGAGTACGATGGAGAGAAACCGGTACTGCCTGGTGTGATTTGCGAGAACATGGCACCACCACCAAGGTCGCTGGTTCTGGGCAACCAGATGCTTTTATCGCTCGATCCCTCATATCCATCCGAGCAACGATGGAAAGTGAGCCAACACACGATTAAGGCGGTGGAGAGTGCACTATCCCACCTTCAGCCCGTCGATGACAGCTGGGCGGTCAATCAACCCTTAGAGGTGGAATCCGCATTGGATTCGTTTTGCGGCTACGTTCTTCTCGACGCGTGGATAGCCAATCAAGACAGGCATCACGAGAATTGGGGCGCGATCGTTGGGCCTCTCTACCGATTAGCTCCCACGTTCGACCATGGTGCTGCACTTGCTAGAAACATTTTAGACGATGAGCGGCGTGAGCGACTGTCAACCAAAGACCGCAATCGAACTATTGCTTCATTCGTAAAACGCGGTCGGTCAGCATTTTATAGTTCTGGGGCTGATAAGAAGCCTCTGTCCACGATTGATGCAGCTCGGTCGTTCGCAGCGTTAGCACCTAGGGCAGCTCAGGCTTGGGTGCATCGAATGTTGGCTGTATCCCAAGAAGAACTGTGGAATATTATTGCTCGAGTGCCCAAGTCCAGATTGTCTGAAATCGGCCAGGAATTCACGCTTGGACTTCTCATTGAGAATCAGAAACGTTTAGAGGGAGCGTTAAATCCATGAAGGCTCTTTTTGTTGCTTGGCGTCCTGAAAAAGCGAGCAGTGGTTGGAGGCCCGTTGGGCGTTTGATCCACAGCGATGGACTATATCGGTTCTGTTACACTCGTGGCGCTCAACGAGAAGAGTTCCAGCCATTTGCCGGAATGAAGGACCTTGATCAGGTTTATGAGTCTGAAAGCCTGTTTCCCATCTTCGCCAATCGACTACTGCCAGCATCGCGGCCCGAATACGAAGAGTACTTGCGCTGGAGTGGTTTCGATCCTTCGCAACCGCCCGAGCCGATTGTGGTGCTTGGTGTTACTGAGGGTATCCGCAAAACTGACGCCGTAGAAGTTTTTCCATGTCCTACCCCGGATAGTGAAGGATGTTATCTAAACCGATTCTTCCTGCATGGGATTCGGTGGATGGATCATTCAGCGGTAGAGCGATTAGAGACTTTAAGGACCGGGGACCGGTTATACATGATGCTAGATGTCCAAAATCCGTCGGATCGAAACGCTGTTGCAGTTCGCACGGAACACTCGAGTGCGATGATAGGATATGTTCCACGCTATCTTGCTCGTGATGTGAAGTCCCTTTTCGGGAAATGCGATACCGACATAGTTAACCTGGAGGTGGAACGGGTTAACTTGGAGGCTCCTACCCAGAATCGCCTTCTCTGTCGAATGCGGGCGTGTTGGCCGGTCGACTTTCGACCCTGCGAAGGCGAGGAGTTTCTACCGATTCCAGACGGGGTACCCGCTCGCTGCGGATGAATGTTACTCGCGTTCAACCGAACGCAGTCATATTGAGTTGTAGGCTCACTTTCCACACTCATTGCGTGGGGAATGGACGTCTGCCCATTGTCCTTTACGTAGGATTACCCAAAACGTCTTTTGCTCGGGTGTACTTTGTTGATCCTCTTCAGTGCATCATCGGTTCTCATTTGCTTCGGTGAGTTCCAGCCGAACTTTTTGACGAACCCCGAGGAGTTTTTCCGGTCCTAGGTGATAGAGTGACCGCGAAACTCTGTAAATCGTGGTTTGTGAATTGTGCTATTGCTCTAGGAGATAACCAGATGAGTACGCAGATTCAATCGCAAGTGGTAGGTGTCTTGACCGACCTTGGATTTGAGCCAGCACCACCAGAACCAGATCAACAACCTGTGGTGGGCGGTCTGTACAGGCTGGTCGCCAGCGAAAAGGCCTCAAGATTCCTAAATCCGGTCTTGGCCGGTACAGCTGAGATCGTCGTTGACAGTGGAGGTACTATCGAAGTTCAAGAAAGACCTACCACATAATCAAATAATAAAGCGAGATGGAGGACTTGCTCATGTGTGCCAATAATCTAGAACTACCCCGAATACGTTACCCAGCACTCCTCTCCCCACACCGCTTCCAACCTCCCCCAAACCACTGCTGGCCGAAGTCCCTCGGGCGGCACAGTGGAGCACCCTGCGCAACGCAAACTCCCACCTCATGCCAAACCCCGACAACCCAGCACCGCCACCCTTGCTTGGTGAGTCAACCTGTCGGCGGTGGGGGCTGCTTGGGCACTCGCACTCTCGCGGCTGGCAGGACCAGCCACGCTGCGTGCTGCCCTCCTGTTTTCAAACCGGAGCGTGGGCGGACGGGGGCGCACTCCGGTTCCGGTGGCCTTTTGCTCGCTCTTTCGTAGATATCCCACCGCCCGGGGGGGCGGCATCCTGGAATTGCTGGAAATTCTGCCAGGCCCGCTGGTGCGCCGATTTGTCTTGTTTTGCCGACTCGAACGGGTCGGGCACTGGCGGTTTTAGGCCTTTTGTCACCAAATCCAAAGTTTGTGGCTATTTTAATTGCCCGGGCATGGTAGTCTTATCGCGTGGCGCGACCGTTCTGTTTTGGTAAGTTTGGGTCGGCGTCACTTTTTTTCTTTTTGAGGTTTTGAGAGTAATGGCCGAAGGCACAATCAAGCGTTTGACGGACAAGGGTTTTGGATTCATCGACACGGGAACCGGACAGGACATGTTCTTCCACTCGTCTAATGTCGAAGGAACCAGCTTTGACCAGTTGCGCGAAGGCGAGCAGGTAACGTACGTTGAAGGTCAGGGTCCCAAGGGTCCCCGCGCCGAGCAGGTACGCCCTGTCTGATCGCCCACCGATCAAGAAGTAGTAAAGAAAGCCGGCGAGCAATCGCCGGCTTTTTTTATGCGCTGATGTGTAAACAAACCGCGGTCGAATCCGCGTATTCGTATGATCGATTGAGGGGAGAGAGGTAGGCGGTAAGCAGTAGGCGGGAGGTTTGAGCGGGGGCTCGCGGGGCTCGACCCCAGGCACCCTTCCGCGGTACTCGTCATTCCACCTTCCTCCTTCCGCCTTCGTCCCTCCAAACTCCCCGACCCCCGACCCCAAGATCCTTTCCCCTCCGTAGAAGCGCGGCAAAACTGCCAAGAATCCGCCGTCGAGAAACCGGCGAGCAGTGCCTTCCGCGCAAGCGGCCGTCGATCTTCCGCAACTGCCCGATTTGCTGCCCCTGGGCGTGCTGCTTGTCGCTTTCCCTTATGATTCGCGAGTGCCGTCGGGCTGCAGCGTTATGGGAGCCATGGAACTGGGCTACTCGCGACCACCATTCTCTTCAGGCAAAGGGCATCGCGATGAAATCTGTGAAGTGCTATTCGACCCTTACTACTACGGGCGCCGCACTGCTTGTTACGCTGGCCGCCTCCACCCCCGGGAACAACGCCGCCCGGGCGGGGCAACTGTACGGGGTCGACAACTTTACCCAGGAGTTGGTGACCGTCGATCCGACCACGGCTGCGACGGCTTCCGTCGGTCCGCTCGGCATCGGCGGGTTGGCGATCGAAGCGCTCGCGTACGACTACAACGGCGGCGCGCTGTTCGCCGTGGATAACAACGCGAACAACCTGCTCAAGATCGACCCCACGACCGGCGCAGCGGGGGTGGTGGGGCCACTAGGCTATGACTTCGTATTCGGTTTGACGTTCGATCCCACCAGCGGCAGCTTGCTGGGCGTGGATGCCAATACCGACGAACTGCTACGCATCGACATCGACACCGGCGCGGCCGCCGCTATCGGGCCGACCGGCTTCACGTTCATGGGCGGACTGTCGGCCGACCCGCTGACCGGCACCATCTACGGCGTGTCGTACGGCAGCGACGAACTGATCGAGCTGAACCCGGCCACCGGCGCGGGGACGTCGATCGGCTCGACCGGCCTCGGCAGTTTTCAGGCCGTGGCGTACGTGCCGGAGCTCGATTCGCTGTTTGGCGTCGATCCGGAGGTCGGCCCCGACGCCCTGTACCGCATCGACCCGGCCACCGGCGGCGAATCGCTAGTGGGCCCGCTGGGTCTGACGTCCGTGTCGTCGCTCACCTACGCACCGACCACCGTACCCGAGCCAAGCTCGGTAGTGCTGGCGATGATTGGATTGGCGGGCGCGGTGTGCTTAAGTCGCCGCCGCGCTAGTAATTAGAAAACACGATGGCATGCTGAAGTACAGTTCCGCGGGTTGAGGGCAGCAAGGGAGGCAAACCTGCAGATTGTCTGATTACAGGGCGCCTTGACCGCGCTGTTCGGCGCGTCTGGCGGTTAGGCTCGACTCCACGACACTTGTCTCTTGCCTTTTCAACTTCCAGATCGTGGAGTAAGCAGCTAATGCGTTTGTACGTTATGGCGTCCTTCCTCTCTGTCCTGACAACTCCACTCGCGGCTACGGGGGCCCTGACCGTCTACGAAGGTTTCAGCGAATACGCCGATGGTGATGCGATTCTCAACGTCTCGGGCGGCACCGGTTTCGTCAACACGTGGCAGCCTGGTAATACGCTGTTAGGGGGTGCTGGCGTTCCTTCCTCCGACTCCGTTCAACTGGTGCCTTCGAGCCTCGCCTACACCGATACGGATGGCTCGCGGTTGCAGACCGCGGGCGGCAGCCTGTTTCTTACCGGGCAATACGGCAGTACCAAGATCGCCCGCACGTACGATCAATCGGCACTTCCACACCCCGCACCGCCGCAACTGGGCGAGTCGACCTACATCTCGTTTCTCGCGCGTCGCAGCGGCGCGGCTGCCGACCCCAACGATCCGATCTATGGCGGCAATTATCCGTGGGGCGACAATCTGTATCCCCGTGTGGCAGGGGTCAACATGTACAGCAACGACAACGGCGATCAGGTGCCGCTGCTGATTGGCAACCTGTCGAATGTCGATCAGGATGTGTGGCGACTGTCGGGCCAGGACCTCGATGATCAGTCGAATGCTCCGATCATCGACCAGCCGTTCGGCGAGGGCAGTAACACATACCTGGTGGTGTTTCGCATCGACCACGCGGCGGGCGATGGCGACGGAGATCAGATCCATATGTATCTCGATCCGCTTCTCGAGTCGGAAGGGCAGAACACCCCTTCGCTGGTCGCCAACTGGGAAAAGGACGACGACCCGCTGTACCTGCCCGGCGACTGGCTGGCCGTGCAAGTGGGCGACGACAGCGGCAATCGCCCTTACTCGGAATTCACGTTCGACGAGTATCGAATCGGTAGCACTTGGGAGGACGTGACTCCGTTTACGGCTATCCCCGAACCAACGTCGCTGATGTTGCTGGGGCTCAGCGGCCTGGCGGTGGTGGTTTGCCACCGGCGAAATTGAAAGCAACCTGCGTGGTCCATTTTCATGGGAATCTGCCAATTGGGGCGAACACGCAGGGGGGAGAGTCGGATGGCGTCTTTGGCGGAACCATGGAGGGAACGCAAGTATCAGGCCGCAACCGAAGGCGGCGATGCGATCAAGTGAAAGACTGATTGAAGTACTTCGGCGGGCGTTCCGCGAGCGCCGGAGGAACGTCCTCGGCTCCTGTGGCGACCATCGGCCCCGACCTTCTGCTCCGATATGCCGTCGCGCGACGCAAGACGAATTCGGATGTGGCGGGAGGCCACGATGGGGATGAAAGCTCTGCAGACGACATGCTAAGTTCCCATGTTTGGGAAGATCTCAATTTTGAAATGCCTGGGCGTTCTGCACTCTGGAAGAGCGGGCGTCTCTAGTACACGAGTGTTTGCCGATGGGGATCTAGGGGCACTCTCACAGTTGTCCCAGCTTGGGTGACTGCTCCAGTTTGAACAGCTTGCCGTGAAGCTTCGACTTTTCTCAGTCGTTAATCGCCCGTAAACCAGCCCTCCGTCTCTACAAACCGGGCGTCTCTTGTCGCTCCAAGGAGAAATTGGTCAAGCGCGGCCGATCGTGCTACAATCCGGGAAGCATAGAGCCTTTGCTTGCGGGCTGCCGCTGCGGACCGCAATCAACCAATATCCCACCTTTGTTGATACAAGTGCGGCAAGGGCTCAACTCGCTACGGCTGCGGCCGGTGGCGTTAGTCAGACTCTCAAAAAACGGCGGGTGTTCCATGGATCGCATGTTTATTGCGCGGCTGAGTATCTTTACCGCGAGTGGGTTGATAGCCTTTTGCTCGTTGGGTGCCCAAGTTGCCAGGGCTCAAGAGGAGGTTCCGGCAAACGATCCGCCCCAACCGGCCAGCAGCGAAGCCGCGGCCGAGTCGTCCATCGGCGACCAGCAGCTGTTGCAGTTCAGCTTTGCCGAAGCATCCTGGCCGATGGTGCTGCAGTGGATTGCGGAGAAGGCCGAGCTCTCTCTCGACCTAGCCGACGAGCCCGAGGGTACATTCAACTATATCGACGACAAGCGGTACACGGTGACCGAGGCGATCGACGTGATGAACGGCTACCTGCTGCCGCGGGGGTACGTATTGCTGCGTCGCGATCAGTTCCTGGTGGCGATGAAGACCGACAATCCGATGCTGCCCAACCTGATTCCGACAGTTCCCGCTTCGCAGCTCGAACGGTTCGGCAATAACGAACTGCTGCGGATCGTGGTACAGGTGGACGGATTCACGCCGGAGCAAGTGGCCAGCCAGGTGACCCAGATCCTGGGGCCCAAGGGCGTGGCCTCGCCGCTCGATTCGTCGGGCGCTCTTGTGCTGCAAGGCTTCGGCAAGAGTTTGCGGGAAGCGGTCCAACTGCTGGCCGATGCCAAAGCGCCGCCGGCCGACGACGAGTTGATCTTCCGGTCGTTCACCCTGCGGCACATCCCCGCCATGGATGCGGAGCGACAGATACAAAATCTCTTCGGCTTGGGCACCAATCCCTTTCAGGCTTCCATGCAGCGCCGGGCCGCCTGGCGGGAGCGGCGAGAACGGGGGGGCGACCGTGAGGGGAACGAAAACCGTCCCGCGGGGCCGGCGCCGCTGGTCGACAACATCGCCATGAATATGAAGGTGTCGTCGCTTCGCCAAACCAATAGCCTGTTGGTAACCGCCACGCCGGCGGCCATCGAGCTGGTGGAGAACATCCTGCAAACCATCGATGTCCAGCCAAGCGGCGAGCGGGCCGGGCAGTTCACCAGCAACGTGCCGGAACTCCGCGTGTACAAGGTCGAGAACTCGGAGGAAGACGACGTTGCCGAAACAGTCGACTCGGTCATGCCGGGTGTCGTGATCAACGAGGATGGTCGCCATAACGCGATTCACGTCCTGGCGACTCCCGCCGAGCATGCGCAGGTGGAGCAGTTGATCGAGATTATCGACTCGGGAGGCGTTGGTGATGGTATGGAGGTCATTCCGCTCACGCAGTCCGATCCGCTGGCGATGTGCGATATGCTCAACTCGTTGTTCAAGAACGAGGACCGCGACGATCGGCCGGTCATCATGCCCGGGTTCCAGAATCGTTCGCTGATGGTCCGCGCCACATCGTCGCAGATGGCCGAAATTCGCAAGGCACTCGCCTCGTTCAACGAGGGGGGTGGTATGGATGGCGTTTCGGGCGACGGCGGTCGGTTCCGTCGCCTGCCACTGGGCGGCAGACGCGACGCGGAGCAGATCGCCCGCACCGTGAAGAACATGCTCGATACCAATCGCCAGTTCGATAATCGAATCCGCGTGGTGGTGCCCGACGATCGCGCCGACACCGAGGCGCCAGAGCGGTCCAGCAACGAATTGCGACGTGTGCCGCTAGACGAGGAAGACAACCAGGCGAATCGCGCGACCACCGACCACACGCTGCTGGCGGCCTTCGAAGAGCAGGCCAGCATTGGCGAGTCGGCCGATGCTGACAGCACTGGCGAAGCCCAGGCGGCAGCGGAAGCGCCGGCTGAAGAATCCCCAGCAGCCAACCGGAACAGCAAGCGCTTGCCACGAGTCACGATCGAGGTCCGGGGCAGCGAGTTGTTCGTCTATTCCAACGATGCGGTGGCCCTCGACAAGGTGGAGCAAACCGTTCGCGACCTGGTCCGCCAGATGCCCACCCGCACGCAGTGGACCGTGTTCTTCCTCCGCGCCGCGCCGGCCGATACCGTCGCGCAGACGTTGGTCGATCTGCTGCAAAGCGACGCCAATGCCAATGCGGTGATCGGAGCGGGACCCGACTACAACTACAACGGGCTGGTCGATCAAACCATCCGCATCGTTCCCGATCTACGGACCAACTCGCTGTTCATCAGCGGGTCGGACGAACAGATCGAGCGGGCCGAAAAGTTCCTCGAGTTCCTCGACACCAACGATCTGCCCGGATCGCTCCGCGATCGAGAGCCGCGTTCCATTCCGGTGAAGTACGCGGACGTGAACGACGTCGCCCAGATGGTTCGCGAGCTCTACAAGGACTACATGGTCGATCCGCTGACCGCGGTCAGTGGTGGAGACGATCGCCGGAACCGGGAAAGCCAGGCCCGCGTGGCCGAGGTGCTGGCCAACCAGGCACAGCGGTCGGGACTGCGTCCCTCGGGCATCCAGCTCACCCTGTCAGTGGACGAAGCCTCGAGCACGTTGTTGGTCTCCTGCAACGACACCCTGTTCGAGCAGATTCGCCAACTGGTCCGCCAACGCGACGAGGCCGCCGAGGATTCGCAGCCGGTAACCCAGGTGTTGCGGGTGCATCCTTCGTCGGCCGAGCAGATTCGGTCGGTGCTCAGTGGCTTGAGTACCGAGCCGATCGACGAACAATCGTCCCGAGACCGTCGACGCGAGCGCGAACGTTACGAACGCCGCAGGTAAAAGCGGGCCGTCGTCAGGCTGTCCGCACCATTTCCTCGAGTCGCTCCAAGAGGGGCACCTGCGAGGCTTTGATCTTCACTCGCGCCACGGCGAGAGGGAACCACTCTGCGCGGTCCATTTCGGGGAACTCTTGCAGCTTGCCCGACTTAGGGGGCCATTCCATCGAGAACAGGTTGCTGTGGCACTGGCCCTGGTCGCAGTCGCCTTCCAGTGCCCAGGCGTGGACCACTTTGCCACCTTTTTGTGTGATCGACCCCAACGGCAGGTATCGGTCGGCGGTGGGCACCACGCCGGTCTCTTCCTGGAACTCTCGCCGCGCGGTGGTCAGCAGGTCGTCCTCACCGGGGTCGGGCTCCCCCTTGGGGACGGTCCAAGCGCCGTCGTCCTTCTTGGCAAAGTACGGCCCGCCGGGGTGCGCGAGGAGCACCTCAACCGCGCCATTTAACTGGCGGTACATCAACAGTCCGGCGGCAATTCGGGGCATGACGCGATGCTGGGTGAAACGGGGCGGCTCCGGTGCTTGCTATTCGGTAACTTACCCCTCGGCAAACACGAGCCCCTCGATGTCGCTGGCCTGGCACCACTTGGGCGAGGTCGACGACCAGACGCGGCTTTTGGGTTTCAGCAGTCCCTGGCGGCCGTGGGCGACGAGTTGCTCGAACTCGAGCGGCCCCACTTTGCCTTCGTCGGAGATGTAGTGCCAGGTGACGGCCGCAGGTTCGCTCGGCATCGCTTTGTGCGTGGCGGAGGATTGCTGGCTTTCGAGCGCTTGCTTCACCTCGGGCGGCAGGCTGGCCATGATGATGGTCGACGCACCGGGATCCTCGAACAAACCTTTTACGCGACTGGCCTGAACCCAGCGGCCATCGGGACCTTTGCGGACCGCGTCGTCCGGAGTGATTTGATGGCTACGCGCCATCTCCAGCAATTGCCTGGAGCTATACGGCCCCATCTCGCTTCCCATCAGCCGACAATACCATTGGCTTGCCATGGAATTTCCCGTGCGAAGAGCGTTGTAGATAAGAGTCGCGCCGCGAACGGCGCACTTCCAATTGTACCCGAACCCGACCGGCGATTGCGAGACGAATCTGCCGCCAATTGCCCCGCGAAGTCGGGGGCTCGAGCAGTCGCCGGCGCGCGAGTCGTTTGCAGAGCGGCGTCTGCGCTCCTCTGCCACGTTGCGCAACCTGTTGCACGGCTGGTGGTTACGATAGTCGCCGCCCCCGGGCAGCAGAACCCGAGCGAGGTGATGCCGATTAGCGCAGGGGGCCGCGGTACTATGTGCAGGTTTGTTGCTTCGCGCGGGTGCAACTGCTGGCTTGTCGAGCCTTGCCTTTTTCGAACCCTTCGCGAGTCACACAATTTTCTACTAGTTCGCCAGCTTGCAGAGGACCAGCAGTGCTCTGTGGGAAGCCTCAGTAGCTCGTAAATGGGTTCTCCAACAAACCAATCCGGTCGCACGGCCGATAACCTCGCCGGTCGTTCGTCCTGCTCCTGTCCGTCGGCAGCATACCAGCAAATGGACGTGCTCTGGCATTTAAACAAAGGCTGCCAGACGCCAGTGGTGAGTTACACGCCCAACCTTAAGCACACTGCTGGTCAAGTGACATCGTGGCGGCCTATGTTTGGCCCAACTAGCTGCTCCGACTCACTCAATGGTTCCACACTCGACAAGCCAGCAGTGGCACCCGAAATGTACCGGCGGGCAGTGCCACGCCGGCCGGTACGGTCACTTAGCAAGTGGCCAATTCACTATTATCAAGTTAACAAAGGTACCAAGCTGCATTGCCCCGAATAATGCAAAAATAATTCCAAGGAAAGTCACAACTCGGTTTTCTCCTTTCCATCTGGCACCAAAGCTAAGAATTAGCCCTGGGATCGCGAGTCCAGAAAGAACACAAACCAAGAAGAGACGTAAGTATCCCGCAGGAATCAAGGAGGCAATGAAGAAAGCTGACGCACTTGTTGCTGATAACCAGAACCCCATCACAGCGACACGTGAGGGTGGCCCAGCTCTTGCGTTTGCACCCGTTTCTGCCGAGCCTGCTCGGTAAGGGTTGTCATCCCTGCTGTTTTGCTGCATGTCAAACTCATCGGACGGGTGACACCGACCTACGTCACTTTGCTGTGTGCCACGGACTCTGCCCGTGTATGCCCAATGTACTCGATATGCATTCGAGCAAAACGACCAATCGAAGGTTTCAACGACCCTGATTGCCGGACTCGTTTTCAAGGTGCTCGCAGGGCAGGGCCGGGTGGCAAAATCTCGGCTGTATGAAAGTTGCTGTAGTTCTTCCGTCGTGGTGTGATCTAATGAAGGTGCCGCGCGTGCTGCAGCGTGCATGGGGTGAAGATGCGCTAGCCGCTGGTGAGTAGGTGAGTAGGTGAGTAGGTGAGTAGGTGAGTAGGTGAGTAGGTGAGGCTGGGGGGCTGGAGGGCTGAGGAGTTTTGGGCCCGCGCTGCGAGTTTTGGGCCCCCCGCCGCAAGGTTGGGGAACAACTCCTGGGGGTTTGTCCCACCGGGTGGTCGGCTGGGACTGGAAAACAAGGGATTTTGCCACTTGGGGGGTGACCAAAACCCCCGGAGTTTTGGGCCCATGGATGCGAGTGGGGGAGGTTGGCCCATAACTCCGCGCGCGATGGATGCACCCGTTCGCAGGGGAGATGCAATCGCTGCCGCCGGACGCCTGCCCGCACAAGGGTGGAATCGGCGACCAAAGCCGACCTTTGGGTCCACGTTACTCCCCGGCCCGTTGGCGGTATTTAACTAATAGCCCAGGCTGCGCGGTCTGCCGGCGGGGCTCTGTTGCTCGGCCAAGGTTCGGACAACCTCAAGGCGTATGTTGGTGTTTTTTGGGGATAAAGGGGTCTTGGTTAAGATTCGGCAAAATTCTTACCGAAATTCCTGTCAGCCGGGGGCTGTGATTAACATGAAGTGTAGGTTGTTTGGCGCGCGTGCCGACCTACGGTGGTCGCTACGAGTTGCCAGCACCTGATTGGGGGCGGTCTCTCGAGGCTGTTCCTGCACAGGCGGTGCACGAGTGCTCCCCGCTATAGGGAGGCTCGCCACAACAGGTGGACGACGCGTTGACTTGTCATGCGGATCTGCCAGCGCCTGTTTTGAAGCAAGACGAGACGGGCGGGGCTGCCGTCCACCGCGCAGTGATGTTCTGCGGCGGAAGAGCCCCATGCAATTGATTGTTTGATCTTTTGATTTACAGCTTGGGAGTGTCTAGTGATGTGGTACCCGAAATTCGCACTAGCTGCCGCTAGTGTTTTGTCTCTTACGCTCCTGGGCGGCTCGGCCGATGCCGCGAGCTTCTTTATCGACTTCAGCCGTACCGACGCCAACGGCGCCATCACGGCCAGCCCCGACAGCAACGGCAACCACTGGAACAACCTGGCTTCCAATGGATTCGAGGTACCGGTTGGGTTGACTCTCTCCGACCTGGTCGACACCCAGAACAATGCTAGCACTATCGACGTCGAGACCACTTCGGTGGTCAATGGCCCCTCGTTCCGAGCCAACGGCGACACCGTCGGCGGTTTGACGAACCCCGATCCATCGTTGCTGGGCGACTTTGCCATTGCCGACGCCACGCGCGACTACTTCTTTGTCGAAGGTTCGCAGAACACCGGCAACCCGAACGATCCCAGCGGTCTGATCTTCAGCCAGTTGAACCCCGACGCCACGTACGACTTCCGCTTCTTCGGCACCCGTGTTACCGGCAGCTATCGCGAGTCGCGACACACCGTGATTGGTGGTAATAAGACAGAGTTCGTCACACTGGTAACCTCCGGTACGGACGTCGGCACCGATGGGTACGACGGCAACAACGACACCATCGTCGAGATCAAGGGCATCACGCCTGACGCCAACAACGAGATTCAGTACCTGCTGTCGGTGGTCCAAGGCAACTACGCCTACATCAGCGCCATGGAGGTCACCGAGACCATGAATGTGCCCGAGCCCACCTCGGCATTGCTGCTTGGTGGCTGTGGCGTTGTGGCCGCTTGCTGCTGGCGGCGCCGGCGGAATGCACGCTGAAGGTCCTTCATTCACCCCATGATTTGCTTCTAATGAACTGAACGAACAGGCAAAGAACCATGCTATCCAAGTTCTCTCTCCCGCTGGCCGCGATCGCTGCGGTGGGACTCGTGTGTGGTGCGTCGGTCGAGGCGCAACCCTACCAATCCAATATCAACACCTGGAACACGCAAGACGCACTCGACCCATTGCCACAGGACTCGCTGTTGTTCGTCGGCAGCTCGAGCATCCGCCGCTGGGAGCAAGTGACCCGCGACTTTGCCGACTACAACGTTATCCAGCGCGGTATCGGCGGGGCGATGTTCGACGACGTGAACGCCCAGGTGCAGGACCTGGTGGTCAAGCACAACCCGCGCGCTGTAGTGGTGTGGGCGGGAACCAACGATCTGGCCAACGGTTCAAACGGCCTGGAGGTGTTCGACGACTATCTAGGGTTCGTCAATGCGGTGCAGACCGCGCGGCCCGCTACCGAGATCTTCTACCTGGGCATCATGCCCACGCCGGGTCGGCAGGGCAATCGCTCGAAAGAGGACGTGGCCAACGGTTACATCTCCGACTATGCCGACGACCACGCCAACCTGCACTACATCGACCTGCCGGCTGAGTTCGATTCCCTGGGTGCCTACGCTGGCGCAGACTTCCAGAACAAGTTCGTCGACGACATTCACCTCAATCGTGCCGGCTACGACCTGTGGACCAGCATCATCCGCCCCCGGGTGCAGGCCGTGGTGGCGCCGGACAAGGTCTACGCGCCGAATACGGCCCTCGCGGCGGGCGATAAGATCCTGTTCGATTTTGGCGCCAACGATGGCACCAATGGCGACCACACTATCGGGCCGGACGCCAACGGCAACTATTGGAACAACTGGCATCCCCTGAACGGGGGTACCGACATTCTGCCGGGCGAACACATCGGCAACCTGGTGAACACCGAGAACGAACCGGTGGGCGTGGGGCTGACCATTACCGCCCAGTTCCACAACAACGGCAAAAACCACGGCGGCCTGGCCTCGCCCGATCCGAGCCTGCTTGGCGATCTGGGCATCGCTTCGGCGACGGTCGATTACTTCTTCAGCACCGGCGACGGGGTGCAGGGGGGTGGCAACGACGACCTGGCCGGCGGGTTCATGATCTCCGGCCTGGATAAGGACTACACGTACGATTTCCGTTTGTTCGGCACCCGCAACACCAGCGAAGTCCGCAAGTCGGAGTACCGTCTGGTTGGCGACGCCGAGTATTTCGAGGTGCTGCAGACCTCGGGCCCCGGCAGCGCCGCGGCCGCTGGGTACAACGGCAATGACAACACGGTGGTCGAGTTCCACAACGTGCGTCCCGACGAGTTTGGCCAGATCTTCTTCGACCTCACGCTGGCCGAAGGCTCCTTTGCCTACCTCGGCGCGATGGAGATCACGGCCAACGTACCCGAGCCCTCCTCAGCAGGTACCTGCGCTGCAGGCGTTGCTGCAATCATTGCGGGTGCGTACCTGAGGAAGCGATAACACCCGCATGGTGTTCACCGCAACTGGCAAGTTCTCTCACGCCCTCGACTTCCAGCAAGTCGAGGGCGTTTTGCTGCGCTGTTGTTAGGATTTGCCCCGTCGAAACTGCCGCGGTGACTGCAGGTTGCGCCTGCGACAAGGCACCGCAGGTGGTCTTCGGCTCGGTAGATCAGGGGTTTCTACAGCATTGCAGTCAGCGGCAGTTGCTATCGCTGGTGGGAATTTGGTGCTTGAAATCGCTGACTGGATTGGTAGGCTACAGGCGCTGAGGGAACACAGATTCAGGACCATGTGAGGAAACGCTCATGATGTGGACACCCTGGAGGATACGCCAGGCACAAATCTTTTCTTACCATGGCTTCGCATCGAAGCCGTCGGGTCGATTTTGGGCCATACTATTTTCTGCGTTGTTGATACCGATAGCCGCTGCGCAGGGGGCAACGCTTACTCCCATTACTGCGGACGAATTCTCGAGCGGCGCAACGCTCATCGACTTTGGAACCGTCGAGACCAACGAAGTGGTGGACGGCAACATGATCGAAGACGTCAGCTTTGGCTTCACGGTCAATGGCATGCCGAGCAACGACGCGACCATCGCCAGTGGACCTGGCGATACCAACAACATCACGGTCGCCAACATCGAAGGCGACGCCGACGGCGTTTTATCGATGTTGTTCACGACGCCCATCAGTCGCCTGGGCTACGGCTGGGCCTCCGACGGCGACCCGAGCTGGTCGGTGATTCAGCTATTCGACGAGGACGACGAGTCGCTCGGCAGTCTCACCTTCAATGGCGTGCTCGATCCCGATTTTATTGGCGGCTTTGCCGGCGTGCATAGCGACGTGCCGTTCGTGCGGGCCGACGTCACCTGGACTGTCACCGGTGGTACGCGATTCGCGCTGGACAACGTGCACTTCGAGGTGATTCCGGAAGCTTCAACGCTTTCCATGGCGGTGCTCGGGGTCGTCGGCGGGGCCCTGGCTGTCCGAGCTCAGCGGGGCAGAGTGCTTTAGTTCACCATCTCTTCGACAGCCTTGCGCAACTGGCCTGCGTCTTCCGAGGGGAGATTGACCCAGTTGGCCACTACCTTGTACTGCTTGTAGATCATCACGGTATTCTCCACGTTCGGATCCACGTGGTAGGCGGCCAGGTCCTTTTTGCCGGTCTTGGTGTCGGGATAGCAAACGGATGTCAGCACGATGCCGCTTTGGTTGGCCATTGATTCCACGTTTTCCGGCGCGGTGTCGAGCACGGCGACAAAGGCCTTCAGGCCTTGCTCGTTGTGCTTGGCCACCAGGCTTTCGACTTCCTCGACCAGTTGGGTGGTATTGGCTCCGTCCTTGGCGAAGATCACAATCGCTGGTTGCGCCAGGTAGTTGCAGACGGGGCAAGCCTTGGTGCCTTTGTCGGGACCGGCCACGTGCACCGGGGTCCAAGGCTCAACCGACTCGCCAACCGCCAAGCCCGAGCGCGGACGCTCGATTTGGGCGGACTTGGTGTCTTCCTTGGCGGGGTTCTTTTCCTTCTCGTCTTCCTCCACACCCTTGGTGGCCTGACCCACCTTCACCTCGACGTTGACCATGGCCTCGACGCCATCGGCGTGGTCGGTCATGCCGAAGGCGGTGCGGTCGAGCTTGAACTCGCTGGTCAGCGTGATCCCTTTGTCGGTCACCTTCACCGTGGCGGGAAACGTAATCTCGCCGTCGGTGCCATGCATGTTCAGCAGACCGGTTACCTTGACCTTGCCTTTGTTGTCGGCCGGCGTGATCTTGGTGCTCTTGAACGTGGCGGTGGGATACTCCTCGACGTTAAAGAAGTCGGCCGCCTGCAGGTGCGTGGTCAGCTTGTCGAACTCCGTCCAGATCGAGGCCATCTCGATCTTCACGCTGATCTTCTTCAGGGCACCTTGTTCGACCAGCAGCACGCCGTCGAACTTCTTGAATCCACCCAAGCGCGGTTTGGGGTCGTCGCCCGTGTGGAGGCCAACGAACTCGATACAGGTGTTCTTGCCGCTGATCTTCGCGGTGTCCGCCTCGACCGGCACGGGGGTGAGCTTCTTCGAGCTCTCTTTATCTTTCGTCGCCGGAGCCTGGGCGATGGCCAGCGGGATGCTAGCAATCGCGCACAGGACAACCAGTGGGGCAAAGGCGGTGAGCTTGTGAGTGGGCATAGCGAACCTTTCGCGCTGATCTCTGTGAACCGGATGAAACCTCCGCGGCGCACGCCGCAAAGGGCGAATTATACCAGACCCGGGGGTCTGGAAAAGTTTGGCACGTAACTTGGGGGGGAGCCGCGGGGGGCGGGATCACGCTCGGCTGTGCAGACGGCTGAGCGTGGCGGCCAGTTCGCGGGTTTGGATTGGCTTGGTGAGGTGATCCTCGTAGCCGGCCTCCAGGGCCCGCTCGCGGTCCTCGCCACGGGCGAAGGCCGTCAGGGCCACGGCCGGCACGTCGCCTCCTTCGTGGGGACCACGTCGCCGCAGCCGCCGAATGAACTCGTAGCCGTCCATGTCCGGCATGCCAATGTCGCTGACAATCAGATCGGGCACCTGCATATCGATGCGCGAAAAGGCCTCCTCCGCACTGGCGGCCACGTCCACGGTGGCCTGGTATTCCTTGAGCAGCCGCTGCAGCAACATCCGCGAGTCGATCTCGTCGTCGATCACCAGTACGTGAAGCCCGGCCAGCAAAGAGGCGTCGTCCGAGTTATCGCCCTCCGGCAGTTTGAACTTATCGGGCGAAACGGCAGTGGATCGCGTTGGGTTCAGCGGCAGTAGCACGGTGAAGGTGGAACCCTGGTTGGTTCCCTCGCTCTGCACGTCTACGCTGCCACCGTGCATTTCCACCAAATTTTTGACGATCGACAAGCCAATCCCCAGTCCTCCGAACGCCCGCGAGGAGGAGGAGTCGACCTGGCGGAAACGCTCGAAGACGTGTTGCAGCAGATCGCTGGGAATACCGATGCCGGAATCCCTCACCTCGACGATCAGGTGATCCGCGTCCTGCCGTGCGACCACTTCCACGCGACCCTCGCGGGGCGTGAACTTGATGGCGTTGGAGAGCAGGTTCCAGAAGACCTGTTGCAAACGTATCGCATCGCCGCGAATCTTGGTGTCGGAGGCAGAGAGCCGCTCGACGAGCTCAATTTGTTTCGCCTCGGCCGCCGGCCGCACCGTCTCGACCGCCTGCGACAGGATGTCGGTAACATTGATCCGCCGCACCTCGAGGCGAATCTTGCCCGAGATAATCCGGCTCATGTCCAGCAGATCTTCGATCAGGAGGTTCTGCGCGCGGGCATTGCGCTGGATGGCGTCCATACCTTCGGAGAAGTCCTCGTCGGTCACCTCGCCCATGGTCAGAATCTGCGACCAGCCGAGGATCGCATTGAGCGGCGTCCGCAGTTCGTGCGACAACGTGGCCAGGAACTCGTCCTTCATGGTGTTGAGCCGTTCGGCGTCGCTACGGGCCGAGCGTTCGGCGACGAGCAGTTCCTCACGCTCGACCGCGGCCCGTTTCAGGTTGTCGTACATGCGGGCGTTGTCGATCGCGATACCGGCCTGGGAGGCGATGCCTTCGATGATTCGCTCGGTGGCCTCGGTGAATCGTCCCACCTCGGGGTGGCCAAAGAACAGCCCACCAAGCACGGTGCCTCTCCCCGACTTGACCGGCACGGCCAGGTAGCTGCGAACTTCCAGGTGCCCCTCGGGCATGCCGAGGTGCGGGGCCATCTTGCCGTAGCGGGGGTCGGCCAGGATATCGTCTGAGCGAACCACTTCGGTGCCGGCGAACGTTGGTTCGAACAGCGGCGTCGCGCGGGGCATCTCGAAGTGTTCGAACGCCTCTCGGGGAGCACCCGACAGGGAGTACAGCAGCATCGAATCTCCGTCGTCGTCGGTCGAGTTGTAGAAGAACGCGCCGAACCGGGCCTGGCTCACCTTGGTGGCCACGTCGGTGACCGATTGCAGCAGCTCGTCGATGTCGAGCTTGCTTCCCAGCAGTTGACCTACGTTGTTCAGCAGCTCCAAGGTTTGCGTCTTCTGCTGCAGGGCGTGTTCCTTTTGTTTGACTTCTTCCAAATCGGTATTGGTGCCAAACCACCGCAGCACGTTGCCCTCGGCGTCGCACAGTGGTCGACAGCGGGTAAGGAACCAGCGGAAGCGTCCATCGACGCCCCGCAGCGGGAACTCCATCTCAAAGGGTTCGCCCCGGGCCAGGCAGCTTTTCCATTGTTCCAGCACCTGGGGCAGCACCTCGGGGTCGTGCACCGATTGCCATCCCCAGCCCTCCATGTCCTCCAGCGTGGTTCCTGTGTACTCGTACCATTGGTGGTTGTACCAGAAGATGTGACCATCGGGCTGGGCCATCCAGGCGAGCTGCGGAATCGAGTCGGCCAGCGCCTGCAGCTCCGCTTCGCTGCGGCGCATCGCTTCCTCGGCTTTGATCCGCTGGGTGATGTCGCGGGCAATGTGCGAAGCTCCCACGATGTTGCCAAACGCATCCAGAATGGGCGAGACGGTGAGCGACACGTACACTTCGCTGCCGTCTTTGCGCCAGCGGATGGTCTCGTACGGTTCAACCTTCTCGCCTAATCTTAGCCGCTCTTGTATTCGGTCTTCTTCCTCGAACCGATTGGGTGGAACGAGCATCGTGATACAGTTGCCGATCGCTTCGGCCGGCGCATACCCGTACAGCTCCGTGGCGCCCTGGTTCCAGCTTTCGATGGTTCCGTCCAACCGCTTGCCCACCACGGCGTCGCTGGTATTGGCGACGATCGCCGCCAGACGCAGGTGGGCATCTTCGGTAAGCTTGATCTGTTTGCTGATGCTGGACGAAGCCCACCACAGCAGGGCGAACAACAGCACCACCAGCAACAGGATCAGCAACGAGGTGCCGAACGCGGTGTCGTACAATCCGGCTTCCTGACCCATCACGCGGGCCCACCCCAGCATGACAGGTATCATCAGCACCGATGGCAGCAAATGACGCATCACTTCGCCGCCCAGGTCCTGTCGTCGCAGGGCGGCCGTCAGTCCGAATTCGGGCACCGATGTGATGACACCAATACCGAGCACAGCCAGCAGGACACCCGTTTGACGAGCGATACCGCTGTACTTGGCAACGCCGTACAACTGATCGGCATCCAGTAGGTAACCAATGATCGACAGCGAGGCAATGAACAGCGGCACCAGTGTCAGGGCCGAAGCGTTACGGCGCGTCAGCGGCGAGCCGGTCGTCATCACGATGGCGATGCCCAGCAGCAGGAACGAGGTGGCCGCGGGCGGGCCCATCCGCATGTTGGAGGTCACCGCGTTTTGACCCCAGTTACGCGAGATCAGCAGCGTGTCGATCCCCAGGTTGATTCCGGTCAGGTGTTCCAGGATTGTCAGGCCACCGATCGTCGCCACAACCACGCCACAGATTCGCATCAATCGACGAGATAACGGATTGTCCTGCCATCTGCTCATCAGTAGCGCAACGCCGCACAGCAGTACACACAAAGCGGTGTTGAACAGCATCGAAATGTCATCGCCCCACCAATCGGTCCACCGCGGCCGATCGAAGATCCAGCCAATACCGGTGATCAGGGCTCCCAGGATGCTGATTAGGGCCGCCGTCCGGACAATCGTCGGCGGCCAGCCGGTAGCTTGCGCCAACGGAGTTCGAGGGACTGTGGTTTGCGGCAAGACGGTTCTCATCGACGCCTTTCAGCGGCCAGCAGCAGGGCATCCTGTAGTGGGGACGCTTCAACGGGTTTGGACAATTTCAGCAGTACCGGTTCTTTCTCCACGACCACGCTGTCGAGGTCGGCATGCCCCGAAAGCAGAATGACCGGGATACCACGACGGCTGACCTCTTCGGCCGTTGCCAGCCCATCGAGATTCGGCATGTCGAGATCGAGGATCACCACATCGACTTGCTGTTCCAGGTCGAATTGCAGCAATTCCTCTCCATCCTCAGCTGAGTAGCATACGTCGTACCCAAGTGCTACCAGCATCCGGGCCAACATGCGGCGGGAATCCAGCTCATCGTCCGCCAAAGCTATGCGCATATTCATATCGATCTGTTCCAAGGCCGCACGCATGACTGTATGCCCAGCAAGAGATACTGGGCAACTGTTCTGAAAAATGATCCATGCCTGCTGGCAAACTAGCGAATGCTTCGATTCGCGCGACTTCACCACACCGTGCGGAGAGTGCTATGGGGGCGAAAAACCAGTCGCAATATCCATTATGATGCGATTGGCGACCGGGGGAAGATATATGTTGCCCGGGAACGGAGATTCCGACTCAATTGGTCGCCCGGCTTTCGCGCTGATCGCGTGGCGATCACGCCGCAGGCGAACAGGCAGCCAGCATTTGCCGAAGCGAAAAACCCGGCGAAGCCAGCAGGGCACTGCGGACGACCCCGCGCTGCTCGGCGAGGCAACCTATTCGAACTCGGTCAGGCGACTCCAACCGCGGACTTCATCTGGTGTTTCCCCTTGATCGGCGAATGCCTGGTCGAGCATTGCCAGATGGCTGGGGGCCGTCCTCTCGCGCTGCTGAACTTGTCGCCACAGGAGTAGCAGTCCGGCGCTATCGCTGCGCGGCGACGACATCGCGGTGGGCGTGCCGCTACTCGCGCGCTGGACACGATCGGCCAAACGTTGCAATCGGCTGGGCGACTGCGTGGCGGCCATGGTCGAGTCGGTCGAGGCGTCGCTTGCGGGCGAAGTGTCCGCGCCCGCTGCCAGCGAGCTGCTGCTAACGGTGGCCTCACCGTTGGCAGGTTGCGCTGCCGTTGTGGTTGGTGAACTCACGGCGGCCACCGCCACGGGATAGGTGTTGCCGAAGTTGTCCTTCCACAGTTGGTAGTCGGCCATGTCGACGCCATTCTGCCCGTCACCATGGTTGGCGATGCCCGACTCGTCGGCCGCGCCCAGGTGGTTGCGCCACACTACGTAGTCGGCCAGGTTCACTTCGCCGTCGTTGTTGAAGTCGCCGGGATTGATCGGCGAGTCGACAAGAAACGTCAACGCGCGATCCATGATCTCCGCCCGCACGGCCGCGCTGGTGATGGTCTCGAAAGGGAAGCCGAACATCAGCACCTTGCTGCCGCCGGGACCACCGTCGTATTGGATGCCCGCCCCGCCGCCGGTGCCACCGCTGTACGACAGCACCTGAGTCGCTCCGCCGGTGGGGGAGATCACGTCGGGATAGTTCACGTCGTAGAACTGGCTGCCATCGTCGAACGAGAACGACATGCCGGCGAAGATCGATCCGGCCGTGCCTGTCACGTTGTACGTGTTAGCGTCGTCGGCCACGTAGTCGGCGTGTAGCGAGTTGTTGTAGAACGAGCGGCCGTTGTTCAGGTTGTCCAGGTCCCAGCCAATCTCCGCACCGGTCACGAACAGGCTGCCCCCGTCGGCCAGGTACTGCGCCACCAGCGTTTGCTCGGTGGCGTTGAACGTGTCGTCCACCGACGATTCCTCGCCCAGGATCCAAATGACGGCCGAGTAGTCACTCAACTGCACGGTGCCGTCGACGATCAACTGGTTGGCGACGCTGTCGACCCGGAGCTGCTGCCCGGAGGCTTCGATGGCCTCGGCCACTTGCGCCGTGTAGTCGAACGAGTTGCTCTGGCGGGGGCGGACGCGTTCCACGATGCCGCCGAGCGCCGACTGCGTGGGATTCTGCGTGCGATCCAGCCGATTGAAGCCGGCCACGATCAGCACGTCGCCCGCTGCGTCGTTGGGAATGGCGGCCAGCACTTGCGAGCCTGCCGATTCGCCCCCGGCATTCACCGCAACCACCTTGAAGAAGTACGCCACGTTGGGGTCGAGCCCGTCGATCGCCAGCTCGCTGGTCGCGCCGCCCGCCACGTAGCGACCGCCATCGAAGCCATAGCCATCGGTCGACGTGTAGATCCGGTAGCCCGTGGGGGTGCCACCGTTGTAGGAGTTGGCCGCCGGTGGCTCCCAGCGGACGGCCACCGAGCCGGCGCCGGTGGTCTCGACGCCCACGTCCGTGGGTGCGCCAGGCAGGTCGATGTTCGGCGTGGTTCCACCGTCGACGTTGTTGAAGTAATCCACGATGCCCTGGTAGGTCGCCCGGGCGATGGCGTCGCGGACCTTGGGGTCGAGCATCAAATCCGTGTCCAGTGAACTGTCGTGAAACGCCGTCTCGACGATCGTCGCGTCGAACTCATTCTGAATGACGGAGTTGTTGATCTCCCCGTAGTTGAAGCTGGCCTGGTACGTGACGTTCGAACCCCGGTTGTGCCAGTTGTGTTCGAACTGACCGTTCTGCGCCACCATATCGTCGTTCACCTGCTGGCCGAGTGTGTCGGCCAGGAAGTACTGGTTGGGGGTGTTGCCGCCGCTCGAGGTGTTATGCAGCCCGAGCACGCCACGGCCGCCGCCCGCGTTGGAGTGAAAGCTCACAAACAGCCGGTCCGACAGCGAACCATCCGCCTCGCGGTTCATGTACTCCGCGTAGCGGGGCGATAGCGACACGGTGGCCGTGCGGTCGCTACTCGAGGTCCGGTACTCGGAATCCGATATGCCCTGCGAGTGATCGACGTGCCACTTCACCCAGTACAGGCCCGCTTCGTCTTCGCGGTCGCGGCCCGAGACGCCGCCCCCGCGATCGATGTCGCCCACGCCGTTGCCGAAGCGAATCATGTCGGCGATCACCACACTGCCCGAGTCGCCCGACTGGTTGCTGATCTCCACGTACCCTTCGGTGCCCGCTTCGAAGTAATAGGTGCCCAGGTAGATGGTGCCGTTGCCCACCCGGCGGTGGTTGATGGTCACCTCGGTGGCGCCGCCCGTGTGATGCACGCGGTACAGTTGATCGGTCGCCCGGTCCGAACCGGCGCGCGTCCACGCATACACCGGGTAGAAGCCCGACTCGGGAATGTTGGGACGGTACTCGGCCGTGGCCGTTTCGGTGGCCGAGGTGCTCGCATAGCGGTACGGCACGTCGCCCGGGTCGCCGAAGTAGATGCTCGCGGAGCTGTTGTTCCAGTCGCCGGTGAACGTGACTTCCACGTCGTCGTTGTCCAGCACCACTTCATTCGACTGATGTCCAATCGGGCGGAGCGGCACGACCGTGGCGCCAGCGCGAAACAGGTAGTCGGCCAGAAAGGTCATCTGGTCCTGGTTGCCCAGGTCTTCGATCATGTCCAGCAGCAAACCCCGCTGAAACGTCCAACTGCCGTCTTCCAGGTTGTCGGCCGTAAAGCCATGACCGCCGTGAAGGTAGACGATCTTGTCCGACAGTCCGCCCTCGGGCTGGGCGCCGACGTCCACCAGACCGGCCGCCGACAGGACCTCGCGGGACTCCAGGTGTTCGATTGCCAGCTTCCGTGTCCGTCCGTTCTCTAAATTCGCCATACTGGAGTACCAGCCCTGTTAATCGCGCGAGTGCTTCTTTGTTCCGGCATGAGACCATCGCTTGCCAGGCCGTGCAGCTCGGGCCACCGAGCGCGCGCAGTTGTGGCGCAATCTGGTCCCACGCATCCCGATTTTACTCACCGGGGGAATCAGAGTCTCGCCGTTTGGCGCTGAATAGGTGCGCAAAAAGCGCAAAGAAGGCCTGTTTCGGTGTGGCTGGCCGAAATGAGCAGGCAGGAGATCGGGCGAGGGAGGGAACTTCCCGCCTGCAGCCCAGAGCCTAGCCCGCCGCGCCGACTGGTGCTTTCTTCTCGCGAGGGGTGGCGAAGTACCACAGCGCGAAGCCGATCACCGGCAATAGCAGGTCGCTCCACAGCATGATGCCCGCGTTGCCGGGCGCGTAGTTGTGCTGACGAACGATTTGCATCACGTGCCCCACCGCGGCGCCCCACATGAACAGGGCCGGACCCAGGATGGCGCCGAACTGCAAATCGCGCGAACCACGCGCCGCCATCATGGCCACCGCCGCGAAGCCCAGGCTGGCGTAACCCACCTCGGCTTGGAACGGGCTGTCCTTCCAGCCGATGAAGGCCGCGGCCCGTTCGGCGAAGAACACGTGCATCACAAAGTTGTAGGCGTAGCAAACCCCAATGGCGAAAAACAGGTAGCCGGCCAGAAACCGTTTGGCCACCTCCTGGCTGTTGTCGGCGCGCCGCACCCCCAGCGAGATGGCCGACACTACCGCGCCGATCACCAGGAAGGTGAGCGTGAAGTTGCTCAGTACGAACTTGATGAAGTCAGCCATGAAATTCGGTGCTCGGTTCGCAGTGGGGCGTGGATACAGGGGAGTAAGGCTACCTAGTGGTGAAGAATACGTCACCCGCGGCCGTTATTCGGACCTGGCCGTCTGAATCCTCCCAACCCCATGGTTCGCGTGGGAAAGGGTCGTACCGAACATGGCGATGGTAAGCCCCGCGCGGTGGGGGCCGCTAGTTTCTCGCCGACGGGGCAGGGGGGCAGTTGCTCGGCGTGACACTGCCGGCAAGCCGTGGCATAATGGGCTCACGTCCCACTCCCTGACTTCCATGAGTCACGCTGCCATGAAGTGGATACTCGTCTTCGCGTTGTCGCTGGCCTCCAGTACCGTCAGTGCGGGGTCGATTCGCTACGAATTGCCCGCGCTGCTGGGGCAGCACACCTACACGGTCGAACCGGCGGGCACATTTGTCAGCGAGCACGTCTATACGCCCTATAACTCCTACCAGGTAGATCAAGCCCGCCTGGTAGTGGAGGGGCACGTGTCGGCCGGGCTGGCGCACGGCGACGGGATTTGGCGGGAGAACACCAGCTTCGAGTTGTTGCCAAGTGTGGGGGTGTTTACCAGCTTCGAGAACCAGATCAACATTCTCGACGAGCCGACCCCGGAAGATTTCCGGATCGAGACCGTATGGGAAGACCCCTTCTGGCCCGAGGTCACTCCGCTGCCGAATCCTGGAGGTGACCCGCCCCAATCGTTTTCGGTTTACTTGCGAGTCGGCCCCGTTTTCGGCACGGCCTACCCGCCGTTGTTGGATCCCCCCGATGGTTTTGTATTGTCGACCAGTGGAATCGTGATCGACACGCCCATCGTCGCCCACATCGATACGGCGTACATCGTGCTGAGTGGCGCGAGCATCGTACCCGAGCCGAGCGGCATTGCACTGGCTAGCGTGCTGGCCGTGCTGGCCTGGGGGCTGGGGCCGATCCGCCAAGCGGCCAAGCGGGAATAGAACGCCGCGCGAGGATAGAATGGAGGACTAGCCCCCATTCTCGAACGCCACGCAAGGAGATCGTGTGGTCCAGTTTCTCCGCATCGTCACCAGTCTCATCAGCGTGCTGGCGTACGTACCGATGTTCTACTTCATGCTGGTTGTGGAAGGCTCCCGGATGAGTTGCTACTCGACCGCGAGGTCTAGCGGTGCGGTCGTCATTCACCAGTGCTTTCCTGTAATCACGGCCGGACTGGCCCTGTTGTTCGGACTCGTGAACCCTCACGCCGCGAAACGACTGTGGCTGATCACGGGATCGTGCATCGTCTATGCGATTCTGCTGGTTGTGCTGTTCGACTTTCTTCTACCCAACTACGTCTATCGCGATGCCAATGCGGAGTGGATTCACCACTTGAGAGACGGCCGCCGGTACATCGTTATCGCAGTCGTGATGGTGGCAACGCTGGTGGGGCAGTGGTGGTGGGGCCGGCGTAGGGTCGATGAGCATGAGCTATTAAAAGCGGGGCTGGAGGACCGAAGGTCGTAACTGCGCTCCACTTGTTACGGCCTACGGGCCCCTTTCGAATTCCTGCTTTCTTACCGTGCGGTGTAGTTTTCTTACACACCATCCGGGACAATGGAGTGCAGCGTGGGGTAGGGCAGTGGGCGGGGGCTGTCGGCTGTCGGCGGGGGGGTGCTTGCTGACCCCTGGGTGAGCCCGCGGCTGGCGGTGTTGGCTCACGGGTTTGCCTTAGTCCCTGACCCTGATTTCAATCCCCCAGGCCGAGAGGAGTTTTGGGCCAGCTGCTGTACACCTGGGGGATACTCCGGGGGAACTATTGCCGGCGAAAGCTGTAAGTCGCGGTTAGAAAAGGACTTACGAATTCGGCTGGAGGCGGCGCGGTGGGGGTTTTGGGCCTGTCCCTTTCGAGGTGGCGGCGGGGAGTTGGACCAAAACGGTAACTGCAAGGCGCGTAACGAGTTACGGAGAGTCGTCCGCAGAGTATTGGGCCACCGCTGGCCCAATACTCCAAGTACTTGTAGAGAAACGATTTGCGCGCGGGGAACAATCCCCCACGCAGCAAGCTACCGCTTTCCTATGAGGGTGGCCCCCCCGTAGCCGGAGGGACAACTCCCTCCGGGAGCTGGGGGTGTGTGGGAGCCTTGGCCGGCGCTAGGCGAGTTGCGACTCGATGCCCAGGGCCACCGACCACACGCTCACGCGGTCGTTGCGGCGCAACCGGGAGAGGAACTCGTGCGAGATGCCCGAGGCTTCGCCCATGGGATTGCGGCTGGAATTGAGGATGGCTTCGGCCGCATGCACCGAGGCGAGCGGCGTGAGTCGGTCGTGGGTCGATTCGTACGGCGTGTGGTGCCAGACGATGGCCTCGACGATGGGCGACGGCAGACCCCACAAGCCCAGCAGGTACGCGCCGAGGTCGGCATGGCTGGCCTGGAACTCGGCTCGTTCGAGCTCGTGCAACGAGGTACCGGTTTCGATGGCGTGCTCGCGCATCTGGTCGTACTGGGCCGAGAAGTTCTTAGCCAGCACCAGTTGCCCCAGGTCGTGCAGCATGCCTGCCATGAAGGCGTCGTCGCAATCCTCCGAGGCGGCTCCTTCGAGCTGGGAGATACAACGCGCGGCCAGGGCCACTTCGGCACTGTGGTCGAACAGGTGCGCCAGCGAGTACTCGCCGAGCGAACCGGGCGCGAACTGTTCGAACAAACCACTGGAAAGCACCAGCGGCTTCACGACGTTCATGCCCAGCAGGGCCGTGGCGTGCGACACGTCGGTCACATGCACCGGCAGGCCGAAGAAGCTGGAATTGACCAACTGCAGGATCTTGGCCGAGATCGAAACGTCGCGACGAATAATGTCGCCCACCCGAGCCAGGCTGGAGTGGGGCGAATTGAGCTCGGCCACCAGCGAGGTGTAGGTGTCGGGCAGCGTAGGCAAGTGATCGAGTCGACCCACCAGGTCGCGGATGGCGTCGTTCTCCATGTGATAACGTAGCGCGAGGGTATCGCTGATGACCATTTCCAACAGATCGGCATCGCACGGCTTGGCAAGGTGCTGGTGCGCGACGCCGGTCGACACGATGGCTTGTTCCTGTTCGCCCCGTTTGGAAAGCAAGATGCGCACGGCCTTGGGCCACTTCTTCTGCACCTGTCGCAGGACATCGGTGCCGGAGGGCTGGGGCATATTCAAATCGCAGACGACCACGTCGTACTCGTTCGACTCCACTTTACGCAGTGCCTCGGCACCACCGTGGGCAAATTCCATGCTCCACTCCTGGCGGAACTTGCGGAGCGTCTTCTCGAGTTCGGCAAGTTCTTCGGGTTGGTCGTCGACAAATAGGATCTCAATCATCGGAGGCTTCCCTTCGCGGTCGGTTGTTAGCGGACGGGGTGCCGCTGTGTTTGCGCCACCATCGCACAGGTGGCAGGGGGGTTCGACATGTTGCAGGTGGAAGACGAGTGGGCACTTGGCCAACTGGTTGGTGGTAAACCAACCATCGCGAGCCGCAATTCACCCTCTCACAAGCTTATGTCACAACCTACGCACGACAGCCGCACTGCTCGGGGGCTTTGGCTCGACAACTGCATGGCTGGAGATGAGGATCCAATACAATCGACACAACCGGCATGGCATGTGCATGTACTTATTAGGGCGGTGGTGGTGCGCCAACCACCACTGCTGAGGTGTATGCAGATAAGATAAGAAAGGAGCGATTGATGTTTCGCAAAATACTGTTAGCCGCGGCCGTGGTGGCCGCGACCACATTGGCCATGAGTCCCCAGGACGCCGAAGCGCGTTGGGGCTATCGCCGCGCGTGGCGTGCACCGGCTCGCATGTCGGTGGGTTACGGCCCGAGGTACGCGCCACGACGAGCCTACGTGCCACGTTATTACGGCAACCGGTTGTACTACTCGGCACCAACTCGCGGGTACTATTATCGCGGTAGCGGTGTCGGCCTGACCGTGGGCCCCGGCGCCCGAAGCTACTACGGCTGGTAATCGAGTGAGGTGGAGCATGTTGCAGCCCCGATCGAATTTCGCCGATGGATAGGTTGTTTGGTCGGGGCTGGCGGGGGAGTTTTTTCAGCTTGTGAGAGAAATCGAAGCAGGTTCGCGCTGCAGGCGGCGTGGGTTTGAGACAGAATGGGCAGGTCCCCGTAGGCGGTGACTCCTGCCATGGATATGCTTCTCGTCTCGAACCCCAGCTTGTGAAATGCCGATTCAGATTCTCGCGCTCTTGGCGCTGCTGCCGATTGCGTCGGTAGGCGTGTTGTTGCTAGGACTCCGCTGGCCCGCCAGTCGCGCGATGCCAATATGCTACGCCGTGGCGGCGGCGCTGGCGCTGCTGGTGTGGCGAGTGAGTCCCATCACGGTCGCAGCCGCCACGACCAAAGGCGCCATCGTGGCCGCCGAACTGCTGTTCATTGTGTTCGGCGCCATCCTGTTGATGAACACGCTGGAGCAGTGCGGGGCGATGCAAAGCCTGCGGGCCAGCTTCCGCGGCATCTCGCCCGACCGCCGAGTGCAGGCGATCATCGTGGCGTGGCTGTTTGGGACGTTCATCGAAGGCTCCGCGGGGTTCGGGACTCCCGCGGCCCTAGCGGTGCCGCTGCTGGTGGGGTTGGGCTTTCCGCCGATGGCCGCGGTGTTCTGCGGCATGGTGATTCAGAGCACGCCGGTTTCGTTCGGCGCAGCGGGGACGCCCATCCTGATCGGCGTGAACTCAGGCATCGTCGACTCGCCAGCCGTGCAGGAGTACGCCGCGAGTCTGGGGTACGTGGGCCCCGAGGGGTGGCACGGCTTCCTGGCATTGATCGGCGTACGAGTGGCGATGATCCATGGCTGCGTGGGAATGCTGATTCCGCTGCTCATGGTTTCGCTGATGACACGGTTCTTCGGCCCGAATCGGTCGTGGCGGGAAGGGTTCGCCGTGTGGCCATTCGCGCTGTTCGCCGCGGCGGCGATGATCGTCCCGTACGTAGCTGCGGCCTACTGGCTGGGGCCGGAGTTTCCGTCGCTCGCCGGTGGGCTATGCGGCATGGCGATTGTCATCACGGCCGCCAAGCAAGGTTTTCTGATGCCGCGAGGGGATCAGGTGTGGGATTTCGCGCCGGAAGACCAGTGGGACTGCACGTGGACCGGCAACATCGTGCCCCACACCAACGTGGCACGCGAGCGACCGATTCCCATCCTGCAGGCGTGGCTGCCGTACCTGACGGTGGCCGTGCTGCTGGTACTGACGCGGCTGCCACAGTTGCCGCTAGGCGGATGGGCAAAGCAGGTAGGGTTGACTTGGAGCAACATGCTGGGCACGCCCATCGAGGTGAAAGTGTTTCCCGTTTACACGCCCGGCATGATCTTTGTGGCGGTGTCGGTGCTGAGTTACTTGTTCTTCCGCCTCACGGCCGGGTTTACAGCCGCGAGCTACAAGCTGGCCTGGGCCAACGCCGGCCGAACGATGCTCAGGGCGTTTCCAGCGTTATTGTTTGCGGTGATGATGGTGCAGGTGTTTTTGAACTCGGGCGGTGGGGTGAGCGACTATCCTAAGATGCCGCTCGCATTGGCGACCGGCGCCGAGCAACTGGTCGGTCAGGCATGGCCGCTGTTAGCGCCGGCGATCGGCGGTATCGGTGCAGCCGTGGCCGGTAGCAACACAGTGAGCAACATGATGTTCTCGCTGTTTCAGTTCGATGTCGCCCAGCGGATCGGGGCCGACCCGGTGTGGATCGTCGCCCTGCAAGCCATCGGCGGCGCCGCGGGAAACACCATCTGCGTGCACAACGTGGTGGCCGCTTCGGCCGTGGTGGGGCTCATCGGCCGCGAAGGTTTGATCCTCCGCAAGACGCTGCTGGTCTTCCTGTACTACGCGTTGGTGCCAGGCGTGGTGTTTTTGGCTTTGGCGCGGGTGTTGTTGTATTGAGCGACTGGTGCACGTCGCACTGGTTGGTTACTTCGGCAATGCAAAGAAGGCGTCCAGGGATACGTCTCCGTCGAGGTCGAAAAAGCTGGAGCGACTGGTTGCGTTGAGCTCGCCGCCGTCGTCCTGGTGGTCGTCCCAGCGACTGTAGAGCTTGAACTGCAGACCATGGGGGCGGTACACGAACGGCTCGTAGATTGGACGCCACAGCAGCGGAGCCAGCACCCCGAGCACCACCATGGTCCGGGCAAACCAGTGCCATCGCGACGTGGCGGCCCATAGTCCCAGGAGTCCACCCGTCGCCAGGGTGGTGATCACCAGCGTCGCGAGCAGCAGCGGTGGAGTCAGAGTGAGCATGACGGGTCGACGTGGGGGCAGAACAGGGCTTCTACGGGATACGTCACCAGGCCCGCTGCGGTTCGCCGTTTGTGGGGCGTTCGTCTGTCGGTCTATAATAAGAGGCATCCCCCCAGCACCTCCCTCCCACGCGAGTTCCCCGCGTTGCGTATCCCCATTCGCTATCAATTCATGGTTCCCCTGGTCGTGGTGGCTCTGGCGAGCCTGGCGGCTATTTCGGTGGTCCATGCGCACCTGTCGACCGTGCGGACCCGCGATCGGGTGGAGCGGCAACTGCAGGGCGTAGCGGCGGTGCTCACCGGTAGTGGATTTCCTCTTACCGAGGCCGTGCTGCAGCAGATGAGCGACTTGGCCAGCGCCGAGTTCGTGCTCACCACCGAGACCGGCAATCCTGTGGCCGCCAGCTTTTCCGTGCCCAGCGAGTCGGTCGATTGGCCCACCACCACGCCTGCGGCCGAGCGGGCAGCCGAGCTTTCGCTGGGGTCGGTCATCGAGCTCGATGGCAGTCAATACTTTCACTCCAGCTTGGAACTTGACGATCGACGGGGCGGAGTTTCGCCCCAGGTGCTGCATATCCTGTTTCCGCAGGACGAGTTCAACACCGTGTGGTGGGCAATGTTTGTGCCGCCGCTGCTCATCGGTTTGGCGGCCGTCGTGGCGGTGATGCTCACGACGGGACTCATTGCCGCACGCATCAACCGGGTGCTCCAGCAACTGGGACGCGAAGTCCGCCGCCTGGCCGAGGGCGATTTCTCCGCCGTTGAAGTGCCGAACGTGAACGACGAAACCAAAGACTTGGCCGTGGCCGTCAACCAAACCGCCACGCGCCTGGCCGAGTACGAAGCCGAGACCCGCCGCACCGAGCAGATGCGCACCCTGGCGATCCTCGGATCGGGGCTCGCCCACGAAATGCGCAACGCGGCCACCGGTTGCCGGATGGCGGTCGATCTGCACTGCGAAGTCTGCAGTGGCACCGCCGCGGAGGACGACAGCCTGGAGATGGCCCGCCACCAACTGAGCCTGATGGAGCGGCGCCTACAAAAATTCCTGCGGCTGGGCAAGCAATCGGTCGACGGCGCGGATGCCGATCTCGATCTGGCCGAGCTGGTAGGCGAAATGGTAACGCTGGTGCGGCCCTCGGCCAAACACGCCGGTGTGACGCTCGACTGGCAGGTGCTCGGCGACTACACGATGGTCCACGCCGATGGCGAACAGCTGAGCCAGGCGGTGATGAACCTGCTGCTGAATGCCGTGGACGCCGCCGCCCGTCAGTCGGCCATGGGAGACGGCGACGCCCAGGTGCGGGTGTCGCTGGAACTCGACCACGAGATGCTCGTACTGACCGTGGCCGATTCTGGCGAGGGACCTCCTGACGAGTTGGCCGAGTCGTTGTTCGAGCCGTTCGTATCCGACAAACCCGAAGGCGTTGGGCTCGGGCTGGCCGTCGCTCGGCAGGTAGCAAAGAATAGTGGCGGCTCCCTGGAGTGGAGCCGCTCGGCCGACGAGACACGGTTTGTGCTTCGGCTTCCATCCATAGCGCGGAGAGTGATGAATGTCTAAGATTCTGGTGGTGGACGACGAGCAGTCGATCTGTTGGGGCATAACCAAGGTGGCCACCATGCTGGGGCACGAGGCCGAGGTCGCCGCTTCGGCCGAGGAAGGTTTGCGCCTCGCCCAAACTTCGAAGCCCGATGTGCTGGTGCTCGATGTCCGCCTGCCCGGTATCGATGGCATCACCGCGGTCGAGCAGTTCCGCCAGGTGCTGGGCGACGTGCCGATCATCATCATCACCGCCTTTGGCGACATGCAAACCGCCGTTCGGGCAGTGCGGAGCGGTGCGTTCGAGTACCTGCTCAAGCCGTTCGACGTGGCCGAGATCCGCGCGGCCATCGAGCGTGCCCTGCGAACCTCGCCCGTGGCGGAGAATACCGCCGAGACCGCTGCTCCCGCCGCCGGCGACGAACCGCAGTTGGTCGGGCAGACGCCGGTCATGCAGGAACTGTTCAAGCAGATCGCCCTGGTGGCTGCTACCGATACCAGCGTGCTGCTCCAAGGCGAAAGCGGAGCCGGCAAGGAACTGGTCGCCCGCGCCATCCATCAACATAGCGCCAGCGCCGACCGCCCGTTCGTGGCCGTAAACGTCGCGGCGCTCAGTCCCACGGTTGCCGAGTCCGAGCTGTTCGGTCACGTCGCCGGAGCTTACACCGGTGCCCAGCGCGGACGCGATGGGCTGCTCGTGCAGGCCAACGGCGGAACGCTGTTCCTCGACGAGGTGGCCGACATTCCGCTTCCCATTCAGGTCAAACTGCTGCGGGCGGTCGAGCAGGGCGAGGTTCTGCCCGTCGGTGCCGACCAGCCGGTGAAAACACGGTTTCGCATCATTGGTGCTTCGCATCAGAATCTCAAACAGCGGGTGCAGGAGGGCGAGTTTCGTCACGACTTGTACTTCCGGTTGTGCGCCTTCGAGATTGTCATTCCACCGCTTCGCCAGCGCGCCGACGACATCCCGTTGTTGGTGCAGCACTTTGCTTCGCATTTGGCGCCCACCCCTCGGGCATTCGCCGAGGAGACCCTGGCCGAACTTGCCCGTCGACCTTGGCATGGCAACGTTCGCGAGCTGCGCAACGCCATCGAGCACGCGCATGTGGTGGCCCGTTCGGGACTGGTCATGCCCGAGCACCTGCCGCCGGCGCAACCATCGTTCCAAGCCACCGGCGACGGCAATCACGAACAGCAGTTGACCGAGGCCTCCCGCGCCCGTGCCGACGAACTGTTGAGCGATCCCGCGCTGGCCGGCGATGTCTACAACCGCTTCCTCAGCGAAGTGGAGCGTCCGCTCCTCAACCGCGCTATGGACCGCTTCTCGGGCGAATACGCCCCCGCCGCCCGCGCCCTGGGCCTGCACCGCACGACGCTCAAGAAGAAGCTGGAAGAGTATGAGGTGCCGGAGTGATAGGTTTCTGGCGAATGGCAAGCTGGTGGAAAGTCTACGATTTGCCATTCGATAGACTTGAAAACTTCACAAAGCATATGGAAACTTTAATGGACTAGCGACTACAGCAAGTTGCTAGCAGTGCGGATCCAAGTGGGGTATTTAGTTCAGTTGCCGCGATCATAAGAACACTCGGCAGACCAGATGCCAGAAGCCTGAATTTAATCTTTCTTCGGTTGGTCGCGGAGTCGGGGGTGGAGGGTGCCCATGCGGGAGTCAGTGGTAAGTCGGTTGTTGAGATACTTGAATAATTCAGCGCTTGCCTGTCCGGTGAACCTCTGGCGGAAGGCGAATGCGAGGGTGTGCGATACCGTCTGAACGAGAGCACACGTGATGCAGAGACTGAGGAGTGAAGTTGAGGATCATAGGTGCTTCACAGGATTCCGGATCAAGCTATGAAACGACTCTTGATGTTAGCGATAGGGGTGAGCTGCGTGACTGCTGGCGTGTCGTTGGGCGAACCTGCGGAACGACCACCTCTCAAAGAGTTCATCGGGATCAATGGGCATTTCCAATTCAAGCCCGAACTGTACAGCGAGACATGTCGGCTGGCACGCAACTACCACAACATGGATTGGGACGTGCAGAAGCCGGGCGATCCGATCACGGTCCCAAATTGCGTTAACAAAGTGAACTGGGACGCACACGTTTACGGCAAGTGGGCAAGTCACGGGTTCGAAGTCGATCTCTGTGCGCAGTTCGGAAAGTTTGGAGAAGCAAACTCCGAGTACACCAAGCTTTGGCGAGGGCAGGATAGCTGGGCGTATCAGTATGGCCACGAGTTGGCGCGGTACTTCGGGCCCTCGGGCCAGCATCGCTTGGTCACATCGATCGAGATTGGCAACGAACCCGGTTCCGATTTCGACGACGCACTTTACCAGAAGTTGTTTATCCAGATGGCCAAGGGTATTCGTGATGCAGATCGACAGATCAAGATTGTCACCGCAACTGCACAGTCCGGAGCGGCCGACAAGTATTCAAAGTCTCTTGAAGACACCTTCTCATCCCCAAAGATCAAGCCACTGTACGATGTGATTAATCTGCACGTGTACGCTATCAAGCCAAAGAAAGAGGGCCAGAGTCCCTGGGACCGCAGTTACCCAGAGAACCCAGCGCTTTCCTACCTGAAGGTAGTTGACCAAGCCATTGCGTTTCGCGACCGCCACGCTCCTGATAAGGAAGTATGGATCACCGAGTTCGGCTACGATGCTTGCACAGCCGAGGCCATGACCAAGCGAGAAGGCTGGGCGAAGAAGCTCAACTGGCAGGGCGTGAGCGACAAGCAGCAGGCGCAATACCTCGTGCGGTCAATACTCTGCTTTGCCGAACGCGATGTTGATCGCGCGTATCTGTACTACTTCAACGATAGCGATCAGGCGTCCGTGCACGCCGCGAGCGGCCTGACGCGCCACTTCCAGCCCAAACCCTCCTTTTGGGCGATCAAGCATCTTTACCAGACACTTGGTGACTACCATTTCACCAAAGTCAGCACCAAGTCGGAGGGTGAGCTGTATGTCTATGAATTCACGCACCATGACGATCCAACTCGAGGATGCTGGGTGGTTTGGTCGCCCACCGGCGAAGAGCGGGAACTAGAGATCACGCTGCAAGAATTGCCAGGAACTCTGCTGCGCTGCGAGCGCATGGCGTTGAGCGAAGGTGGCCCTGAAAAGGTCGACTACCATTCAACTAGCGACGGGAAGCTGAAGCTGACCTTGTCCGAATCGCCGACTTACCTGATGTATAAAAAAGTCAAGTGATCGACAGGCCATTGGATTGCGGATAGTTGCTTGCGAAACACTTCGCAGATCTGCCGTGGCCGGATCAAAGTGCCGGTTTCGAGGATCCCATCACGACCAAGCACGACTCCTCCGGACGCCAGCCTACAAACTCTCCCCACCAATCACCGGTGGCAGGAACTCCACCACCATTTCGCCTTCTTGGCACGTGAGCGATTTCACCGTGGGAGAGTCCTTCCCGGTGCTCGGTAGATTCACCGTCACGCTGGGGCTTGGCGACGTGAGGTCGAGCTGGACGTCGCGCGATGCCTTGCGGCCGATTTCCTCGGGCAGGTTTCGCAGAATGGTCTTCATCGGTAGCGGAAGCTGGCCGATTTGGGCCGAGACGATCTCGAGCCGCAGGTTCCCATCGGCGTCGATCGCAGGTCGCAGGGCGATGGACGGGAAGCACGTGACCTCGTCGCTGGTGACCTCGAAAGCCACGTCAATGCAGTCGTGGCCGATGCGAACCCGCGGGTTGCGCCAATCGCCCGACTGCGTGGCTTTGCTGCCAGCCAGTTGAGCGTTGAGCTGCCGCTGCGTAAAGCGAACCTCGTGCGTATCGGTGGCCGGATTGTACGGCATCCGTAGCGGCGCGGCCTCCGCGGGTGCGTCGGGCGTCTGCTTCAGGGCTGCCTGTTGGCGGGCGATGGAGTTCTGCATCCACCGTTCGTAGTCGGCTGCGGTCTGTCTCCAGTAAAGCTCCGCCGCGGCTTGGTCGGCTGGCTGCAACTCGACCGCCCGCAAGGCGGCGTAGTAACCAGGCTGCTGCAAGGCGAGGTAGCCGGCCACCATAATGGCCGTCACCACCACCACGGCGATAGCGACGCTTGCGAGCAGTAGGCGGAGGATTGCTTTGCGGATCATGGCCACGATCTCCAGGGCCCTGTGTTCTCGAGTCTGGCGGAGCGAGCGGACGAGGAAGGATAGCTCACGAAAGGCGTGGAAATTGGGGTGATTGGCATGTTTTTGGCGGGGTTTTGGTGCTAAAGATATCGCCCAAAGAAAAAAACGCCGACAACTATTGACGCAGCGATAGTTTACGCGTAAAGTATATGCGTAAGGAGCAAACAGCATGGCAACCGACAGTAAATTGCAGCAAGAGATCAAGAAGCGAACGCCGTTCCACTCGCCTGAGCAGGAGGCCTACCTCAATCTGATGCGCACCAGCGATCTGCTGCAGAATCAGATGGGCCGGTTCTTCCGCGAGTACGGTCTGACCGCTTCACAGTACAACGTGCTGCGAATCCTCCGCGGCGAGGGCCAGCCGTTGCCGTCGTTGGAAATCGCCGAACGCATGATCCAGGTGGTGCCCGCCATCACGGGATTGATCGATCGGCTGGAGAAACAAGGCCTGGTCGAGCGTCGGCGATGTGAGAACGATCGCCGAGTGGTGTTCGTCGAGATCACTCCTCAGGCAATAAAGCTACTGGCGAAGATCGACAAGCCGCTTGAAGACATGCACAAACATATGCTGGGGCACCTGAACCGGGGCGAATTGAAGCAGTTGAGCTCTTTGCTGGAGAAGGCAAGGACCTTGGATGGTGGATAGCGCGGTCACGTGTTTTTTTAGCCATTTAGTTGATGCGTAAATAATATTTACGAAAAGAGATAGCGAGGTTTTCAATGTTCCACGTAAGAAAAGCAAACGACCGCGGCCACGCAAACCATGGGTGGCTGGATACCTACCACACTTTCTCGTTCTCCAGCTACTACGATCCCGATCACATGGGATTTCGGTCGCTGCGAGTGATGAACGAAGACTACGTGGCCTCGGGCAACGGCTTTGGCACCCATCCGCACAAGGATATGGAGATCGTTACCTACGTGCTGGAGGGAGCGCTGGAGCACAAAGACTCGATGGGCACCGGGGAAGTCCTGCGTCCGGGCGAGTTCCAGCGAATGACCGCCGGTACGGGCATCACGCACAGCGAGTTCAACCCGTCGGCAACCGAGGCCACGCATCTGTACCAGATCTGGCTGCTGCCCGAAGCAACCGGACTGCAGCCAAGCTACGAGCAGAAGCGATTTGACGACGGCGCGATGGACAACCAATTGCGCCTGGTCGCCTCGCGCGACGGTGCCGACGGTGCATTGCTCATCCATCAGGACGCCCGCATCTACCTGGCGAAACTCGCAGAGGGCGTGCAGGTAGAGCATGCGATTGCCGCCGGTCGGCACGCCTGGTTGCAGGTGCTTCGTGGCACCGTAACCGCGGGTGGACAGACACTGGAAGCCAGCGACGGCCTGGCGGTGAGTGACGAACCGCTGCTTGCGATCCAAGCGTCATCAGACGCCGAGATCATGTTGTTCGATCTCGCCTAAAGCGATGTTCGATTCTTGTTTCCCGATTCAACACGTTACCTGACCTTACTGTTACCAAGCGAAAAAGGGAGAACTCCAATGTTCAATCAAACCAAACTGACTTCGGCCGGATTGTTGGCAATGCGTGTAGCCATTGGCTGCTTGATGCTGGTGCACGGCACACAAAAAGTGATGGGCTTCGGCCAGATGGCCGATGTGTTTCCCGATCCCATTGGCATGGGTAGTCAACTGAGTCTGATTGCGGCCATCGGCGCCGAAGTGGGCTGCTCGATCCTGCTGATTCTCGGTCTGGGTACGCGCCTGGCTGCGGTGCCACTGGCCTTCACGATGTTGGTCGCGTTGGTGCTGGTGCACTCGGCCGATCCCTGGAACGTGAAGGAACTGGCCGCCGTGTACCTGAGCGTCTATGTCTCGCTGATGTTGACCGGTCCTGGTGAATTCTCCCTCGACCACGTGTTGTTCAAGCGGCTGTAATCCAACCGCGAAGCCGCCCCGGCGGTAGCTGGCCAGAGCGTGGCGTGAGCTTGCTCGATCGATTTGGCATTTCCACTTTATCACATGGACTGGAGTACGAGATCATGGCTAATATTCTTCCCGATACGGATGGTGGCCTGCTGACGAAAGACAATTCGGTGCTGGTGTTCATCGATCATCAGCCCCAGATGTTGTTCGGCGTAGGCAGTGGTATCGATCGCCAACTGCTGGTGAACAACGTGCTGATGCTGGCACGCGGGGCCAAGGAGTTCGAGGTGCCGACCCTGCTGACGACGGTGGAAACCGAATCGTTCAGTGGGCCCATGTGGCCGCAGTTGTTGGACGTGTTCCCCGAGCAGACGCCCATCGAGCGAACCGGCATGAACAGCTGGGACACGCCGGAGTTCCGCGACGCCATCAAGGCGACCGGGCGGAAGAACATCATTCTTTCCGGCTTGTGGACCGAGGTCTGCATCGCCTGGCCAGCGCTGCAGATGTTGGCCGAGGGATACAACGTGTACGTGGTGGAAGATGCTTCCGCCGGCACGTCGCCGGCTGCCCACGATGCGGCCTTGTCGCGAATGGTGCAGGCCGGGGCCGTGCGGATGACCACGGTCGCCACGGTGCTGGAGTTCCAGCGAGACTGGGCAAACCGCGATCACTACGACGCCCTGATGAACCTGTTCCGCGACCATGGTGGCGCTTACGGAGTTGGAGTCGAGTACGCCTACACCATGGTTCACAAGGCCCCACCCGCTCGCAAGGTGCAGTGATTGGCCCCAGGGAGTTGCCTGCTCCGCCGCCGAGAGTTTCGGCGGCGGAGAGACCTTGATCAGACGACTGGAGTAGCAGCATGTCGCAAGTTCACATCGCCATTACTCGACGAGTTCGGCCGGGACAGGAGGAAGCCTTCGAGTCGGCGCTGCGGGAATTTGCCCGCGAGTCGCTCCGCTTTCCCGGCACCACGGGAGTGCATCTCGTCGGTCCGGTGACGGGCGTCGATCGCGAGTACGGCATCCTGCGGTCGTTCGCCAACACCCAAGCGTGCGACGAATTCTACGACTCGGAAATGTTCGCCGACTGGCAGCGCCGTTCCGCTTCGTGGGTGGAGGAGGGCTGGGTGCGACGCGATCTCAGCGGGCTCGAGGCGTTCTTCCGCCGTGGTGGTTTGCCTCCGCCGCGGTGGAAGATGGCGATCGTCACCTGGTTGGGCGTTTTTCCGACCGTGTTGCTGTGGTCGACGCTGCTGAAGTCGCCGTTAGGCTGGGCTCACCCTTACCTGGCGTCGGCCATAACCATTGCCCTGGTCGTGGCGACGCTTACCTGGGGGGTGATGCCAGTGCTCACCAAGTCGCTGAGTCGCTGGTTGCACGGCCACTAACCTACCGGATTTCTGGAAACCATCCCCCATGGAGATCACGCACATGGATCCGCAACTGATTCTGTACCATGGCAAGATAACTACGCTCGACCCCAGCCAGCCGGAAGTCACCGCGGTGGCCGTTGCCGATGGGCAGATCGTCGGTGCTGGCAGCGACGACGAATTGCTGGCCCTGGCGACAGCTGCCACCGAGAAGGTCGATCTTGGTGGTCGGCGAGTCATACCGGGCTTGAACGATTCGCACCTGCATGTGATTCGGGCCGGGTTGTTCTATAACCTGGAACTTCGTTGGGACGGTGTCCCGAGCGTTTCGCAGGCGCTTGAGCAACTGCGGCTGCAGGCCGTGCGGACACCGCCCCCTCAGTGGGTGCGAGTGATCGGTGGCTGGAACGAGTTTCAGTTCGCCGAAGGCCGGATGCCGACCCTCGACGAGATCAATCAGGCCGCGCCCGACACGCCGGTCTTTGTGCTGCACCTGTACGACTCGGCGCTACTGAACGCTGCGGCGCTGCGGGCTTTAGGCTTCGGTCCCGACACACCCAATCCGCCGGGTGGCCTGATCGCCCGCGATGCCCGCGGCAATCCCACCGGTTTGCTGATCGCCGAACCAAGTGCGCTGATACTGTATTCGACCATCGCCAACGCCCCGAAGCTGTCGCCCGACGACCAGTTGAATTCGACGCGTCACTACCTCCGCGAACTGAATCGATTTGGTGTCACCAGTGTGTCGGATGCCGGTGGGGGTGGACAGAATTACCCGGACGACTATGCGGTGATCAAACGATTGGCCGACGACGGCCACCTGTCGGTGCGAATCGCCTACAGCTTGTTCGCCCAGCAGCCCGGAGAAGAACTGAGCGACTACCAACGCTGGTTGGGTATGACCCATCCTGGCGACGGAACCGACTGGCTGCGCGTCAACGGTGCGGGAGAGAATCTGGTATGGAGTGCAGCCGACTTCGAAAACTTCCTACAGCCCCGACCTGATCTGCAGCCGGTGATGGAGGACCAGCTGGAGGCGGTGGTTCGCTCGTTGGCCGAAGCCCAGTGGCCCTGGCGAATCCACGCCACGTACGACGAGTCGATTGGTCGTTTCCTGGACATCTTCGAACGCGTGCACCGCGACGTGCCGATCGATCATCTGCGGTGGTTCATCGATCACGCCGAAACGGTCTCGCAGCGGAATCTCGAACGCATCCAACAGTTGGGTGGCGGTGTCGCCATTCAGCACCGCATGGCCTACCAGGGCGAGTACTACATTCGCCGCTACGGCACCGAGTCGGCCAAGCGTCGCCCGCCATTGCGGCGGATGATCGAAATGGGATTGCCGGTCGGAGCGGGTACCGATGGTACACGAGTGGCCAGCTATCATCCCTGGACCTGTTTGTGGTGGATGGTTACGAGTAAGACCGTGGGCGGAACCGTGCTGCATGACGATAGCGACCGCCTGACCCGCGCAGAGGCCTTGCGACTATACACCCAGGGGAGTGCCTGGTTCAGCAACGAAGACGATCGGAAAGGCACGCTGGCCGTAGGCCAGTACGCCGACCTGGCGGTGTTGAGCGACGATTACTTTGCCGTGGAAGAAGATGACATTCGCGGTTTAGAAAGCTTGCTGACAATGGTTGGCGGCAAGATGGTCTATGGTGCAGGCGAGTTTGCATCGCTCGCGCCAGAGGCCCCGCCGGTCAGTCCGAGTTGGTCGCCAGTGGCAACGTTCGGCGGTTACGACAACTCGCGTCCTGCCCCTCCCAAGCACGATCACGTTCCCATCATGTCGGCCGACGGACGAGTGTGGTCCACCGGGTGCGGTTGTTCGATGTGACTGTCCTCCGACGTCGAAATGGCGATAATATCACTCTTGCAGGACATTCAACCTGGAAAATACTGAGAGAGGAACAGCGATGGCACGCTTCGAAGGGAAAACAATCTTGATCACTGGCGGCACCAGCGGCATTGGGTTGGCCACGGCCCAACGACTGGCGGCCGAGGGCGCCCAACTGATTCTCACTGGCCGCGATGCGGAGCGGATCGAGCAAACGCGCGCGGCACTGCCCGATGCAACCGTGATCGAGAACGATGCCGCCGATCCGGCCAGCGCCGAGGCACTCGCCGCTGCGGCCCAAGAGGCTGGTGGCATCGACGGCGCTTTCCTGAATGCCGGCATAGGCAAGTTTTACCCCGTCGGCGAACTCGAACCCGAGGCGTTCGACCAGCACTTCCACATCAATGTTCGTGGACCGCTATTGCAGGCCCAAGCGCTCGCACCGCAACTACGCGACGGTGGTGCAATCCTGCTGGTCAGCTCGGGCACCGTGGGTAGCAAACGTCCCGACATTGCTTACTACGCGGCCAGCAAGGCGGCGGTCGAACAGGCCGCGCGATCGTTGGCCTCGCATTTTGCCCCCAGGGGTATCCGGGTCAACGTGGTTACGCCTGGCCTGACGGACACCAACTTTCACTCCCGGGCCGGCCTGTCGGACGACGAGATCGAGGCCTACCGCCAACGTGTGCGGTCGATCATCCCGCTGGGCCGAACCGCCCGTGCTGAAGAAGTGGCCAATGTTGCCGCGTTCCTGCTTTCGGACGAGGCGAGCTATGTCACGGGATCCAACTTCGCCGTCGATGGCGGACTCGCCATGCGGTGATCCCCGTTCGGTCGCCCGCAGTCCAATCCGGTCCCCACTTCGAGGTGGCATCGGTAACGGATGGCATTTAGTGATTTCACTTGAAATCAGTGCAGCCAGTTGGCACGAAACCACTAGCTAGTAACTCTTCATGACACCAAAATGGTCGTGAAAGTGTCGCGCCCTGCAGCGCAGCTGTCGCGCTGCGCGACACAGTTCGGCAGGGCAAAGTAGCCCGAATCTCATAACTCACGGGAAATTCAACGGTTGCGCCAATCGGCACAAGATTTTCAGGTAACCACCGTACGCGTGCGATCTGTGACCGATCGCGCGTGCTCTAAGAACGAAGGGGTATTCCGAGCCTCCAATCGTTCCCATACCGACTGACGGGGACCCGGGCAGGCCTGACGAATCCTGGGTTCCTGTCGGTTGGTTGAGTTGCACGCCCTCACCAATCTTCCAAAGAGGACCTCTTCCTCGCCATTGGCTGTTGTGTATCATCAGAGCTTGAGGTTTGCCGCAACGGTGGACCGGACTCACCTGTTTTTCTGGGAGGCTGCCATGAAGTTGGTGTTAACAGGGCTGGTGCCCGTAGTCCTGCTGTGTGTGGCGAATCTGGCAAGCAGCCAGGAGATGTCCGCCCCGACGCCCGAGCACAAATGGCTCGATAAGTTTGTAGGCAAATGGGAAAGCACCAGTGCCGCGCCCGTCGGACCCGATGGCGGACCGATGGAGTGTACAGGCACTGCCACCTATCGCATGCTGGGTAGCTTCTGGGTCATCAGCGACATGAAAGGCGAGATGCCAGGGATGAAGTTCGAAGCCGTGCAGACGATTGGCTACGATCCGGAAGCCAAGGCCTACATTGGCACCTGGGTCGACACGATGATGAATCACCTCTGGAGGTACAAAGGTCATGTGGACAAGAGCGGCAACAAACTGCTGCTCGAGGCCGAAGGCCCCAACCCCATGGATGCGGGTAAGATCGCCAAGTTCCGCGACTCCTACGAGTTCGATGGTAAGGACCACATCATCGCCCGGTCGGAAATCATGAGCGAGGACGGCACCTGGGTCGAAATGATGCGTGGCGACATGCGGCGAGTGAAAGAGGAGTAGCGATTGCTTCTGTTCGAGTTTCCCCAGGTGGTGCGTCGCGAGTGGTCGGCGCCCGGCATTTCAGTCGAGGTCCTCGGGTTCTTCCAGCAAGCTGGGATCGAGGATGATGCGGATGTCGTCGGCGTTCATTGCAGGACTGACGTGACTGGGGTGCAGAATCCTGCCGCCGGCTGGGTTGGCCTTGTAAGCCATCAGCGACAGGGGCTCGTCCGGCAAGTGCGTGAGTGAAAAGCGGCCTTCGGCGTCGGTCTTGGTCCACGGTGGGGGGCCGTGTTGTGGTCGCGACAGGTTCCGGCCCGAGGCGAATCGTGCACTCACCGAGATTCCTTCCAGCGGATTGCCATCGGGGTCGACCACCACTCCCGCCAGCGTTTGGCCGCTGCTCTTGAGCACAGCGTCGGGTAACTCGATGGTGCTACCGTTCGCGACTTCAACCGTTTGGGTGTACGGACTCGCATAGCGCCAGTCGCGAACTTCGGCATCTCCCACCGGTTCAACTTCCAAGTAGTACCGGTCGCCTTGCCTGAGGCCGCTGAGTTGGAACTTGCCCTTCTTGTCGGTTGCGGTCTCACCAGTCGGAAAAAAACTCGTGCCACGCTCATTGGGATCGCGAGGGGCCGCGCGATGCAGACGCACCGTAACGCCTGCGATCGGCTCGTCCTGTTGGACCACGCGACCCACCAGGGTTGTTGCCGAGACCATCTTCAAATCGACGTGCTTGGTTAGCGTCTGGTCCCATGGTTGATCCTCCGTGGCGGCAATCGTCTCCTCTGCGGCACCGATGTTGGACAAGGTTGCGATAGCAATCGGCACATAAGGCGAGAGACCTGTAAAGCGATAGCGGCCTGCGGCGTCGGTTGTCGTCGCCACTCGCCGGTAAGGTTGCCCCCGGAAGGAGGCCATCACTTGCACCCCGGGTATGGAGGAACCACGCTCGTCGAGTACCGCGCCCTCGACCACCAGGCCGCGACTGAGCTTCAGCGTGACTTCTTCCGGCGCGCTATCAGGCGTTACGGTCACGGTTGGCAGTGCCGGCTTGGTGCTCGCATCGCGACTCAGTGCATAAGTGGGGGCCAGATAGCCTGCGACTTCGTGTCGCACCGCAAGCTGGCATTCTCCTTCCTTCACACGTAGGGTGAAGCGGCCATCGGTTCCGGAGACGGCCATCGAACCACCACCCGCAACGTACACGCCCGGCACCGGTTCACCGGAATCGCCATCAACCACTTTGCCGTTTAGCGTTTGCGATGCTGGTAGGCGTAGTTCAATTGACGTGCCGCCGAGTTGAATGTCGACTTCTTGTGAATGCCCCACCGCGGGGTGTAACGGATCGCCGTTGTAGTTTAGTTTGTGGCTTCCCGCCTTGTTCACGATCATCGTTGCGGTGCCATCGGCTCCCACGCCGGCCGAACCGCCGTATTGATGTTCCGCAGTGATGGCCTGGACTCCTCCGCCGGCGACCGGATTGCCGTCCGCATCGACGACCTTAACTCTGACGACTGGGAGCCGTTCGGCGGTGACGCGAATCGGCGTGCGGTGTAGTGGCACCTTCACTCGACTTGAGTTGTGATCGCTAGCCTGCTTGAGGGTGGTATTGCCGGTGTCGACGAAGAAGAACTGGCGGTCCCCCGCGGGGCTCTCCAGCCGAACCGATATGTAATAGCCCGGTGGGATGTTGGGCAGGCTGAACTTGCCATCGCGTACTGGTGCAGTGAACTGCACTTCGGAACGGATGAGATTGAGATCGCCGGGGTCGTTGAGGAACTTTTTTATGTCGCCGGTGGCCTCGGTGAAGCCCATGGCAGCCAGTTCGCCTTCGGCGATGGCGGCGCCGTCGCTATCCAGGGCAACTCCTGATACTTCCGCGGGGTTCTGGAGCAATAGATCGGCGCCTTCCACGTCGAAGTGGTTAATATCTTTCCACGCCAGGGCGTATCCGTCCGACCAAGCCAGCACCTGCAGTCCGGGCTGGCCGCGGCGCAGCAGGTCGCTGTTTTCGACCAGTCGTGGCGGAATGCCAATGTTCGAAAAAGCGTACTCGCCGGCTTCGTTGGTGGTGGTGCGGGCCAGCACATCACGGCAATGCTGTAGTCCGCCGGCATACTGAATGCCACCCAGCTTTGCACGCAGCACTACGGTGGCCCCCGCCAGCGGCTTGCCTGCTTTGTCCGCAACCATTCCCCGTACCGTGGCAGCTGGTGTGCCCGACGAGGGCTCGCTGGTGACAGTGACCGGCATCAGGTCGGCCGACTGTGCCGCGGTCGTGCAGCAGCAGAGTCCCAACCACAGAATTGCGAAGCAGTGCAGTCGTGTTGTGGGCACTTGAGTTACTCCTTGGCTTGGATCGGTACCACCAGATCGTCGATCGATTGGCGCAGGCGGATTCCGAACGATACGTCGCTCAACATTTGGAAGAGAATCTGATCGCTCGCCATGACCATATCGCGATCGCCCACCCGAACCTCGTAAGTCTCAGGCGGCAAGCCAGTGACTTCGAACGACCCATCGTCCTCGACCAACGCGCTTACCAGGTCCCAGGCCGGATCGCGTCCAAACGACAGCCGCAGATTCGGCGACAGGGGTTTGCCGTCCGACCGGACGACTCGGCCACGGATCGAGCAGGGCTGCGACACCTCGAGATCGCCCAGGTCGCGCGATTCGTCGGTTCCCGGCATGGTGAACGTTTTGGTGGTCAAGATGAAAGGACTCTCCGAGCGTTTGGCTTCGCCAGCCACCGAATAAATGCAGTATCGCTGGTCGGGTGGCAGGTATCGAATCTCGAATCGCCCCTCTGAATCGGTCACATCGCCCACGGCGGCAATGAAGATGTCGTCGGCGGTGCTCCGGTTCAATTGCACCACAGCAATGCTCATCCCGGCGACCGGCTGTCCGTGATGCATCAAGCGGCCCGTCACCGTCGCACCGGTTCGCACCTCGATTGATTGCGGTTCAGCACCAGGCTTGAGCAGTTCTCGTTGTTCGCCGCAGAAACCGTGACCCTCAACACGGATGTCGAGCCCCAGGTAGTCATCGGGCAGCACCATGGCAAACCGGCCTTGGGCGTCGGTAACGGTAGGCGTGACCCCATCGACGCGACCCCACCAGCGTCGGTCCACGGTCTTGGCGCCGTGGGGATCTACCAGTGCCCCGGCCACCGGGGTGCCGTTTTGCGTGACGACGCCCAACACGACCCGCGAGGGATCGATGTCCTCTGACAGTGGATCGAGCGAGAGCGACACTGCTTCGCCAGCCGGATCGATCAGCGGCGTCTGCAGCGTTTGATACTCTGGATGCGTCAGTACCAGATGGAACTTGAGTGTTGGATCGAGACTCGCGATGGTGAATTGGCCGTCGTCATCGGTCGTGGCCCATTTTCCACAGTCGAGATAGCAGCTGGGGCAAAAGATGCCCCGGCCAACTTTCGGCGCGGCGGTCGAAATATCGACACGCACGCCTGCCAGTGGGGTGCCATCGACCCCCGTGACACTGCCAGTGATCGATGGACGACTGGTGTCGACCTCCTCGGCAACCCCGCGAACCCCACCCAGCATCACCAAGAGCGCAAGAAACCCTTTGACAGATGACATACCTCTCCATCCTTTCTCGGAAACCTTCTGTCCATTCGGTTCGGTGTCGGCACCCGATGGTTGCTGCAGTGTAGCAGAGCCGCAGTCTGGAAACACCCAAGTCGACAAGAAGTTTCGCGACATGCAGTCTTTACACGTGTCAGACCTAAACGCCAGCGACGCTTCAGAAAGCTACTCTGCTAGCGGTCCGAACTCCAAGTGATGCGTCATGCCCGACTCCGTAGAAAACTCGTAGGCTGGGCCGTAGGGGGTGCCAGTCAGGGCATTGCCGTCGCTTTTTTTCCAGAGTAGTCTTTTGGCTTGGATCTTCGCCGCAGGAGGTGCTGCCAATGCTTCCACCTTTTCGGCCCGCTCGCCTGGGCTGCCCAGCGACACTTTGATGACGATGGTGGGATAACCTTTCGCCGGGGAGACATAGGCATACAGGCTCACCGTCTGAACTCCTCGCTTCTTGTCTTGCCTCAGATTGGCGGTGACCCGGGACCACGGAGTCAGCGCGATATCACGATCGTCGCTGCTGGCCGGCACGGCGGCGAATCCCTCGGGAGCGGCGATAACGACACTCGTGCGTTCGCTCGGGAATTCGAACTGGAATTTGCCACGGCTATCACTGCGCTTGGCTATTAGTTGTTCCGTGCCAACGAAGCGCCCGTTGTCCAGACGGAGGGCAGGGCTTCCCATTCGCAAGCGTGGGTCGGTCGGCATGCGAAGCACCACTTGCGCGTTTGCTACCGGAGTGCCGTCGGCATCGACCACGCGGCCGCAGATTGGATGCTCAGCACCGGGTGGCCACACGTCGGTGATCTCCAGTACGTCGTAACGACGGGCGGGGCCGCTGAGGATCCGTCCTCGATCCTGAACCTCAACGCCACCGGTGTCGGTGAGCAGCTGCGCCCAGTTCTGGGCTTCCTTGGTTCGTTCAGCATCCTGAAACGCCTCGAAGGTGCGTGCATAGCCGACCGTTTCCAGGTCGCCGCCGTTGGCAGTTGCACGATTCCTTAGTTCTTCCGAAAGGTCGGCCCACCCCATCACTCGGCCTTCGAAGAGGATTACGTTCTTCGCCACGATCAATTGAGGGGGGCTTTCCTCGGTCGATGGCTTGGGAGGTTGCAGGAGTTCGGCAGGTGTTGGCGACTTAGTTTCGACGACATTGGCTTGCTCCTCCGCCAGGCAGGCCGGCATGATGACAGAGCACACGAGCAGAGTGGACGAAAGAGAAAGAGCAGATCCCGTAAACACCACGTAGCCCCCAAGGTCATTGAAAATGATCGAACGACATCATGGATTGTAGGGGGGCGACCAGCGGGCTGCAAAAAGAAAAGGTGCCTCGTTTGCACGAGGCACCTTGTGTTTCAATTAGGGGGACTTAACAGGCAGTCGAGTTAGTTGTTCCGGTTGCCGTTTTGCTCGGAGATCATGTTCTCCACTTTCTCCCGCTGCTGGGGCGTGAGAATCGCTCGAATGGCTTCGAACTCTTCTTTGCGCAGTTCCTCGCGTTGCTGTCGCTGCTGGCGATATTTGTTGACGAACTCCTTGGCCTGCTCGCGGATTTGCTGCCGCTGCTCATCGGTCAGGTTGAGCTGGTCGGCGACCGCTTCCACGCGATCGGAAACCGTCTCCAGCAGCATCTGCCGAGTGGCGCGGTCCTGCAGGGCGGCTTCGTCGATCTGCACGTCGACCACCACCACACGATCCTTGAAGAAGTTGCGGACCTGCTCACGCTGCTCGTCGGTCAGGATATCGCGCATCGCGGCTAGCTCGTCGCGCATCAGCTGGCGGCGATCGAGTTGCGCTTGCTGGAATCTCGGCACGTACGATTGCACCACGTCGCGGATCTTGGCCTGCTGATCGTCGGTCAGGTTCAGCGTTTTGGCAGCGGCTTCGATGCGATCGGTCAGCATCTGCGACTGCACAGCTTCGACCGCCTGGCCCAGCAGGGCGTTGCGGGCTTCGGTGCGTTGTTCCGGGGTGAGGATGCCGGCCAGGTCGTTCAGCTCGGCCCGCACCATCCGGCGCCGCTCGGCGCGTTGGTTCCAGTGTTGCGGTGTATAGGTCGCCAGCGTGTCGGCAATCTTCTGGCGTTGCTCGCTGGTGAGGTCGAGCGACTTGGCGGCCTGCTCAACCCGCTCGGCAACCGAGTCTAAACCTTCGTCGTATTGCCGCTTGGCATCTTTCTGCATCGCTTTGCGCTGACCTTCCACGTACTGCTTGACCTTGGCCAGTTGGTCGTCATTGAGAATGGACTTCAGCGAGTTCATTTCCTTCTGATACAAGGCCTTCCGCTCGTCCCGCCAACGGGCGTACTCCTCTTTGTACGACTGCAGTTTGTCGCGGACTTGTTGCCGTTGCTCGTCGCTAAGCCCCAGCTTGTCGGCCATGTCATCGATGCGCTGGGCGACGCTTTGTGTAGCCATGTCGTCTTGTTTTTGCTCTTCGGTCTGACGTTGACCGAGGGCGGAACCCGCGACAGCGACTGCGAACAGCGCAGCCGCCAACATCCCATAGTGCCTGCTGACAATCATCTTGCTCCCTTTCCGAATCGAGAAGTGACACGAGACAAGAATTCGAGTCGATGCGCGCGGCAAAAAGGACAAGGCGAGACGGCCGCGCGGCTAGGAGGCAGTACTGCTAACTGCGAATATACCCCTGCTGTGAACTTCAGCAAGCAGGCGCGCCGCAACTTCATGCAGATTTAATTTTGGGTGCGAACGCCAACAGCTATCACTGCAACTATGAGTAAATGGACTCATAAGAAACGATGGCATTAGCTGCAGTAATGCATCACAAAATGAAAGCAGTGTCTACTGCGATGCAAGTCACTGGGTATCGCCATGCTGGTACCACCACTTTGTGGGGTGTATAGATACTACCGTGAGTGGTTTGCTTGGCGCCGTTGCCTGAAGATGTTCTACCCCCACGTTGGGTCGCGGCGCTCGCTAAGGCGTATTACCCCAACAGGTCGGCGTTCAGCCCCGCGTCGGGTTTACACTCGCCATCGAGCGCCAGGCATTTGTACTGGCCGGTCTTCCACCGCTCGAGGTCCGATTGGTACCACCAGCTAAAGGCGCTTTCGCTGGGACCACCCGGAAGGTTGGTCCACGCCTGGTCGGAGCCCATGTCGGTGACGAAGTGATAGCTGGGGGCAAACGTGCTCTCGCGGGTCTTGGTGGTCAACAGGTGACCCTGAAACGGCGTGGCGTGGCAGCCCGGCATCGCAATGGGGGGCGACTTCAGACCCAGCAATCGTCCCACGCTGCCCAGGTTGATGAAGCGGTTGACGAAGTGGAACTCGTTGACCGCGGACCACGGCTTGTCGGGCTCGGCCTGCGCGCGCTCGGCCGCGCGGCGAATCATCTCGCCCTTGTCCCGTTCGCGCCACCAGCTGCTGGTCACCTTACGCAGGGCTCGATCGCATGCGGTAAGCAAGAACTTCGAGTACCCCATCCGTGTCGAGAGGTACAGCATTCGCCGCCAGCCGATGCCGGCTTCGTGCCCGAAGATCTCCAGGAGCACATGGCGATAAAAGCTGTGAAACAGCGAGGCGTCGGTGCTCTCGGGATTGTACCGGCAGTCCCACGCCGAGAGGCGTTGCTTCAGGGGGCAATCTTCCAGATGCGCCAGGAGCACCGGCAGCAGATCGCGGGCGTGGGTGCTCACCACGTCGTACTGCAGGGCTTGCATGTCTTCGAGCGTTGCGTTGGGCAGCTCGGTTAAGCGTTCCTTGATCCGCCGCAAGCGATAGTCGGCCAGGTGGCTGGCGTGCAGCGGCGGGCCGTCGGTGCGGTACTGTTCTTCGTTGGCCGTGGCCACAAAGCCGATGGGCGGATCGTACACATGGGGCAGTAGTTGCGACGGCACGACGCCCTGCCAGTGATTCACCGGGTTCCACGCCGGCAGCGGCGTAATGCCCGAGGCGTGCGGTGGCCGTTGCGGCAGCCAGCCGCTGGCCTGCATGCCGATGTGTCCCTGGCTGTCGGCAAACACCCACACCAGCGAAGGGTGGGGCGAGTCGCGCACGGTGTCCATGGCCTGACGGGTGTCGCCAGCGGTGAACAGTTCGAGCCAGGTGCCAATTGCCCGCCCGCTGCCTTCGTGCCCGCCAATCCAGGCAACGCTCATGTAGGTGCCCCGTTCCTCGGGCGTGCGGGTGAGCGTGCCGAGGTCGTTCTCCAGCACTTCAAGCTCCAGAGGCGACTGTCCCTTGCGCTTGATCTCCTCGCGGCGCAGACGGAAGTCGTGCCAGGTTTGCTCGCGGCGATATTGCCAGCCGGTCTCGCCGCCGGGACGGCAGTCTTCGATGAAGTAATCGCTGGTGTCGGCCGCCAGGTAGGTGACGCCCCACGACAACTGAGGCGTTCGGCCCACGGCCATCAGCGGGCAGCCGGGCAGCGTTGCGCCCATCGCGTATTGCTTCTCTCCCGAGTCGCCCGACCAGTCGAGCACTACTTCGTACCAGATGGCGGGTAGGCGATTCACTTCCAGGTGCGGATCGCTGGCCAATAGCGCGCTGCCGGTGGCACTGCGGGCGGGGCTCACCGCCCAGGCGTTGCTGCCAGCCAGTCGCGGCAGGTCGGCCAGCAACTCGAGTGCTTCGTCCGACAGTCGTTTGGTGATGTGGATATCGCGGAGAGGCGAGAAGTCGATGCCGTCGAGGTACGGCGCGAACAACTCGCGGATGCGATCGTCCTCGACGCCCAGTTGAATCAGTTCCAGCAGCGTTAGCTCGGCTTCCTGCTCGCCCACCGCCAGACCCGCGAACGACAGCAGGTTGCCCAGCAGCAACACGGACGAGGGGTCCCATCGCCCCGGTTCGAAGCCGACCACCCACATGGGCAGCGACCGGCGTCCATCGGCCAGCCCGTCGTTCACGCCTTCGCAGTACCACAGCAGCTGTTCGAGGATGTGCGGCTCGAGGGCCTCGACTTCTTCGTCGATTCGCTGCGTCAGGTTCGCCCGGCGGAGGAACATGTCCATTTCCACCAGTTCGGGCTTGGCGGCGATGCGCTCGGCGGCGCGTCCGGCGGCGATGGAGCGGGCGAAATAAATCTGCGTCGGCCGGTCGAGTGCATGCAGATAGCCCAGGGCGTAAACGGCCGCCTGCCAATCCGCCGCCTTGACGTGTGGCACCCCCGCGTCGTCCCGCACAGCGGTGAAGGGGTACCTCGCCTTTCGGATATTGATCGATTCCATGCGGCTAAGTTTAGAGTACGGCGAGATTTGCTCCAAGGTTGGAGCTACGCGGTCCAACGCTCGGGAGCCCGCTGCGGCGGCCCCCAACGCGGCCGGGGCGATGCAATAGTTGCCGGCGGCCCGTGCGAACGGAATTCATTGAGTGTTTCGCCAGCAGTAGATCTCGGGTTATGATGTGGTTCGTACGAGCCTGCTGCCACTTTTCGCACCTTCGTCTGCCTCTGCATGAATTCTCCCCCATCGACCGACGAACCGCTCGCCGCCTGGCAGGACTACCTCGCTTCGATCAAGCCGCAGGGGGGATCCGCGGTGGAGTTGGTCGACCGATTGCTGCAATTGGTCAGCCAGTCGCGGGCCAGCGACGTCCATATCGACCCCACCGAGGGCAATCTCGTGCTCCGCTGGCGGCTCGACGGGGTGCTCGCCCCGCTGGGCACCGTGCCGCGGGCGATGGCCAGCAGCGTGGTCGGCCGGCTGAAGGTGCTCGCCGGGCTGTTGACGTACGAGACCGCACTGCCACAGGAAGGTCGGTTAGAAAGCGAGGTCACCGGCGGCGAGTTTCGCGTCAGCACGTTCCCCACGCTGTTTGGCGAACGGGCCGTGCTCCGCTCGTTGGGTAGTAGCCGCCGGGGGCTCGAAACGCTCGAGCAACTCGGTCTGGGACCCAACGTGCTCGACGCGATGCGCGACGCACTGGCCGCCACGACGGGGGCGGTGCTGATTGTCGGACCGGCCGGCAGTGGTAAGACCACCACCGCCTACGCCGCAGTGCGTGAAGTCGTGGAGCAGTCGGGCGGGGGGCGCGCGATTCATTCGCTCGAAGACCCCGTGGAGGTTGTTGTGCCAGGGGTTGCGCAATCGCAGGTCAGCCACTCCTCCGGTTTTACCATGGCCGAGGCGCTCAAGTCGCTGGTGCGGCAAGATCCCGAGGTGCTGATGCTAGGCGAGATTCGCGACCGCGCGACGGCCGCCACCACACTCGAGGCAGCGCTAACCGGTAGCCTGGTGATCACCACGTTTCACGCGGGCAGCACCAGCGAGGCGATCGATCGATTGGTCGACATGGGCATCCCGGCCGATGCCGTGCAGCACGCGGTGCGACTGGTCGTTGCCCAGCGATTGGTCCGCCGGCTCTGCACTTGTGCTCTGCAGGGCGAGCCCAGTCATGACGCGGCGCCGCTAGGGCTCGACGTCGCTCAGTGTATGGGGCCGGCCGGCTGCGGGGAGTGCGCGGGCACGGGCTATCGTGGCCGTGTGCTGCTCGCCGAAGCGTCGACCAATATCACGCCCCATCAGACGAACAGCACGATGCCGTTCGCCGAACCAGCCCGTCAGTTAATCGAGTCGGGAGTGACGAGTCCTGGCGAAGTGGTGCGGGCGCTGGGCTGGAGGCCTGCGGTAGACACCTAGTCGAGGCCCGCCACTGCGCGTCGCTCCCTCTGCATTTAATCGAATGATTCGAACCGTTGATGTCTGAAATCGCACTCCAACCCACGACGCTCGACGACCTTGCGGCGCTCAACGCTGAACTCGCAGCGCTGGCGGGGGCGCGGATCCCGTTGGAGCCGGAGTTGCGCCGTCTCGCCAACCAGCTTCCGCCAGGGGCGGGGGCGCTTTCACTGCGGCTGGCTCAGCGAATCGAGCAGGGCAACTCGCTTGCCAGTGCCCTCGATGCCGAGGGAGGCAACCTGCCCGAGGTGTACCACGCCGTGGTCGAGGCGGGGCTCGCCAGTGGCGACCCGACTGCCGCCCTGGAGGAGATGACCCGCAGCACCCGTCGCCTGGCTTCGCTGCAACGCGTCACCAGTGTCGCGCTATTGGTGCCCATCACGGTGATTATCCTGGCCAGCCTGCTGCTGGCGCTGCTGCTGTATGTGGTGTTTCGAAACATCGCCTGGATTGCCCCCAAGGTGCTGCAGCCCTATGCCGACCTGGCGGGGCAGTCGTGGCTGATTGCCGCGCTTACGGTGGTGGTACCGGTGTTGGCCATCGTGATTCCGCTGGTGTGGTGGTGGCGTAGCCGGCGTGCCACGAGCCTTGCCTCGCCGCGTTGGTGGCTGTTGGGCTGGATTCCCGGCGCGCGGCGGCTGCATCGACTTAGTTCGTCGGCCACCATGGCCGAAGTGTTGCGTATGACCACGGTCGCCGGCTTGCCGCTCGACCGCTCGCTCCGCATCGCCGCCGGCGCTGTGGGGCATCGCGGTTATCGCCGGGCAGCGCTCGAACTGGCCGACCAGGCAGCCACCGGCCAACCGCTGGCGGATTCCCCAGGTCACCAGCAGCGATCGCCCCTCGAGCGATTTCCGCCGCTGGTAAAGGTGGCGTTGGAGCAGAGCGGTCGCCGGCAATTGATGGCCGCATCGCTCGATCGTGCGGCGCGATCGTATCAAATGAGGGCCGACCTGCTGCAGACCTCACTCAACGACTTTGTGCCGGCAATGCTCACCGTGGGCGTGGCCGGTACCGTGGTGGCGGTCTACTGCATTGGTATGATGTGGCCTTACACCAGGATGCTTCACACCTTGGCCGACTCCTTGTGGCGATAGACGTTCGTGGACTACCAGCAAGACAATTCGCAACAGATTCCTTCTACCGCCGCGGTGGCCAGCGAGCAGCGGATGTCGCTCGAGGTGGTGTTGGATGCGCTAGTGGAAGATTTGGACGATCGGCAGCTCCGCGAGGCAGTCGGACGGCTGAAATCGGAGATGGCATCCGGCAAGTCACTCGAAGCCGCCCTCAAGAGTATCGAGAATAGCGCGCCTCGCTATTTGGTAGGGATGCTTCGCGCCGCGACCACGTCCGATCGTCTGGCGAACGTCTGCAACACGTTTGCCCTGCTGCGCGAGTCGTCCGATCGAGCATGGCGCACGTTGCAGGGCCTGCTGCTGTATCCATTGATCTTGCTGGTGGTATTGTCGTCGGTAACGATGTCGCTGTCCTATGTACTGCTGCCGAACTTTAGCGATTTGTACAACGAGTTCGATCTGGCGTTGCCTGCCGCCACCGAAAGCATCCTGGGGGCGATGCCCCTGATGCCCTGGGCCATGATTGCCATGATGGCCCTATGGCTGATGGTGATCCTGCTGCCCGGCATCTTCGGCTATGGATATTCGCTGCGTAACTCGCTGCCGCTATTGGGGCGGTTGTTTGTGAGCATCTCGCAACAACAGTTGGCGGCGACGCTGGCCAGTTTTGTCGAGTTGCGTGTGCCGCTGCCGGCGGCGCTCGAGTACACGGGCGACTTGCTCGACGATCGTGGCCTGGCGCGGGCCACTTATCGCGTGGCGGGTCTGGTCGAACGAGGGCTAACGCTCTCCGAAGCGATGGCCACTTCGCAGGCATTCGATCGGTCGCTGGCGACCATTGCCGGTTGGGGCGAGCGTCGTTCGCAGCTAGCGAGCGGACTGGCCTTGGCAGCCGAGATGTTCGCCAATCGTCGCGAGCAAAGGTTAGTGTTCATCCGCCGGGTGGTGCCGCCTTTGGCCCTGGTCGCGGTGGGCAGTGGTATTGCTGCTGCGGCCGCCGCTTTGCTGATGCCCGTCATCAAGCTGATTGAGGGGCTCACCGGGTGAGCCAAAGCATGCCAGTTCGTAGGAAGTGTTTGTCTCTATGTCGTGCGAGTAACTAGTTGTGGTTTTTCTTGCTCCGTTGTTGGTGCTAATGGTCGGCCTCGCCATGCGAATGGCGCTGTCCATGGCCTACGGTGCGCGGGGGCCCGAGCCCAACGACTATATTTACCTGTTGCTGCTACTCTTGAGCTGGATTTTTCTTGCGGTGGGCATTTTTGCCTGGTGCATGTTGCCGCTGGCCGGATCGCCGGGCGCTCTGATGGTCTGTGTGCTGTTGTGGACCCTGGGTGGATTTGCGCTGGTGGATGGTGTGACCACATCGCGCGACGCCAACCGCCGCACTAACGCCAAGCTGCTATCGATCGCGCAGCGCGAGGGACAACTGAAGGAAACCAGCGTATTGTTCGAGGGATTACGGCAGGGACGTTACGTTGGTCGGGCGGCCAGGAGGCTCAGCCGCGAACTACAAGCCGGAACCCCGCTATACGAGTCGGTGCGCACCCAACCCGCGGCACTGCCACGCGCGTCGGCGTCTTACGCGGCCGTGGGCACCCTGGCCAAGGCCGAGCCGCAGGCGCTGGATGAGCTGAGCCGGCCGGAAGATCCGGTGCTTGCTTCGGCTTCGAGAAGCTGCGTCGACTATGTTGCTTATCTGGTTGCCATTTCGTTGACGATGGGGTTGTTGCTGTCGTTGTATGGCGTTTTCATTGTTCCTCAGTTTCGCGAGATCTTCTGGGAGTTCGACCTCGAACTCCCCCCGGCGACGCAGTTGTTGATTGACGGATTTGCGTTTACGCCCATGTCCATCCTGATGACGATCGCGGCCGTCCTGACCCTCGTGATGCTGATGCTGATCGGCATCTTCTATCTGTGTGACATGCGGGTGCTGCGATTGATGGGCGATTGGCTTTTTCGCCGAGCCCATGTTGCTAAGCTGCTCCGGATGGTGGCCCTGGGCATCGAACACCGGGTCGAGTTCGAGCGACTACTTTATGCACTGAGTGTGACCTACCCCGTTCGCAGTCTTCGCAGCCGATTGTCGGGAGCTTACACCGAAGCCCACAATGGGCAGTCGCTGCCGGCGGCTCTTATGGCCCATCAATTGCTCACCTCGAGCGAAGCGGGATTAATCGAAACGGCCGAGCGGGTGGGCAACGTACCCTGGGCACTGCGCCAAATTGCCCTGCGTCGCGAAAACCTGCTCGCCGCACGCATGAACGTGGTGGTCCGCATCGCCTATCCGGTGATTGTGCTGTCCATCGCGATGTTCGTAGCGTTTATCGTCATCTCCTTGTTTGTACCGTTGGTCAAGCTTGTGGAGGGACTCTCCTAGTGAGTCGCAAAGTACTAAAATTTCGTCGAACCCAGCGTCGTGGCATGACAATATTGGAAGTCACGTTGTCGGCCGCGGCGTTGGCCATTGTTGCCGTGAGCGTGGTACAGGCCACCGTGGGGCTCGATCGCGCGCGGGTAGCTAGCGACCGCCTGGACTACGCCAGCCGTGAGCTTGAGAACAGCCTGAAGCAGTTCACCAGCCAGCCGCCCAGCGAGGTGACGCAGGCGGCTGCCGACCAGTGGAAACTCCCGGCGGAAGTCGCTCGAGAGCTGCCGGGGGCACAGCTCCGCACCATGGTCGCGAGCGAGGATCAGCCCGCCTCCAAGCGGGTGACGATGGAGCTGCAGCTCTCCACCCTGAGGCGACCGCTGGTGCTCACTCGCTGGGTGCCTGTCGGACAGGAGGAGCAGCCATGATCAGCCGTTGCCGCCAACCGCGTTGCGCATTTTCCTTGGTGGAGCTGATGGTGGTGGTATTTTGCACCATCGCACTGACGGGCGCTGCCGTCGCGCTGCTCCACCATCTGGGCCGTTGGGGTTCGTCGGTACAGCAGGCCTCCACTCATGCGGCAGCCGTCGATCGGCTGGAGCTGGCCTTGCGTCGCGAGTTGCGTCAATCGACCGATATCCAGCCCACCGGCGCGACGCTGACGATCGCCACCCGCCAAGGCACCAGTAAATGGCAACTAGCCAAAGACGCCTGCCAAGTGAAATGGACGGTGGCGGGCGAGTCGCCGCGCCATGATCGCTACGACATTGGTCCCCGCACCGATTGGCAGGTGAACGTCCAGCAGGGGATGGCTGAGGTCGTGCTTGGCGTGCCCGAGGGCGAGCGTGGCCTGCCCGTGCGGGTGATCGAGCCGCTTGAAGATACCGAACTCGAAAACGAGGGAGGCAATGATGAATAGTCGCAGAAACTGCGGCGCCACGATGCTGGTGGTGCTGGCCGTGATAGGCGTGAGCGCCGTGGTGCTGGCGTACGCCACCGAGTCGATGGTCGATCACCATCGCCAGGCACGTTTGCGGCACGAACACCGCCAGTGCCGGCTGCTGAGCGAAGCGGCACTCGCCCGAGCCGAATTGCAGCTAGCCAGCAGCGCCGAGTACTCGGGAGAGACCTGGCAGGTGGCAGCAGCCGATTCCGGGCTAGCCCAAGACGCATTGGTCTTGATCGAGGTGAAAACAAGCGAGGGCGGCGAACCGATGGTAATCGCTACGACCCAATATCCGGCCACCGGTCCACGCCGAGTGACCCATACCGAACAGCGCGGCGGGAAATAGACGCACAATCACGCCGAGTGAAGATACACCAATAGCCTTGCCATGAGGATTAACGATGAACATGAGACATCGCAGTGCTTTTACGCTTGTGGAACTTCTGGTGGTGATAGCCATCATTGGCATTCTGGTGGCATTGTTGTTGCCGGCGGTGCAGGCCGCGCGCGAGGCGGCGCGGCGTAGTTCGTGCATTAACAATGTCCGGCAGCTAACACTGGGGGTGCACAACTACGAGCTGGCGTTCGGGCATCTGCCAGTTGGGACCACCAACAAAACGGGCCCCATCCGCAACGTGCCCAACGGGCACCACATGAGCTGGCTGGCCCGGACGTTGCCCTACATTGGCGAGCAAAACCGGGCGGCAAATCTCGATATGAAGAAGAGCGCCTACCACATGGTGAACGATCCCGTGCGGCAGACTGCGTTCGATCTGCTGATGTGTCCAAGCTACTGGGGGGATGATCAGCCGATTTCCACGTACGCAGCCTGCCATCACGATCGCGAAGCGCCGATCGACGTCGACAACAACGGCGCTTTTGTGCTCAACAAACGTATCACGCTGGACGACATCCGTGACGGCGCCAGCTATACGATCTTCATCGGCGAGAAGTTTCCCGAGGCCGGCGACTTGGGCTGGCTGAGCGGTACGCCCGCCACGCTTCGCAATGGCGGCTTTGCCATCAGTGCCGGGGGTGGAGGCATGGGGGCCGACTTGCCATGGTTGGCCACTGGCAGCGACGACCCCTGGGGATTCGAAGAAGATCCCAACGAAGAGCAATGGGACGACGATCCCGAATTGGAGTCGCAAGATTTCGGCATGGCGCCCGAGGTGGACGATTCCTTTGGCGCGGAGTTCGAAAAACTGGAGCAACAGGAGGCCAGCACGTCCGAGGAGCAACAGCAGGACGATAGCAACGCCGCAGAGGAAGACGAAGTCGATGCGGAGGAGCAACCTGGCAGCGAGCCAGAAGACCAAGCATCTGACGAGGAGCAAGACTCCAATGAAGAGAAGAGCTCCGACGAGCAGCAAGGCGACGACGACAAGCAACCCGGCGAGGCCGAAGACACGAGCATCTACGACATCGAAGGTCGGTTCATTCTCAAGCTCAACAAGCGATTCAATACCGATGTGTTCTCTGATGAGGACGCTCCCCGACTGGAAGCCGAGATTCGTCCCGGTTTCTACACACGTAGCTTGCTGGGCGGAAACTGGGGGTCGCCACTCCGCGTGGGTGGGTTCCAGGGCAGCCACGCTGGGATTGTCGTGTTTGGTTATGGCGATGGATCGGTGAGCAGTGTTTCCCAGGACATCGACGTGCACACCTTTCGTCAAATGTGCAATCGGCACGACGGGGAGATTCCCAATGGGGGGTGGTAGCAGCCACCGTGCTAGCACCTCCTTCGTTGGGCTTGCCCACCGCCAGAGGTTCGTCCTACCATCCGCGTCATGGCCGAGGAAGAAAACAAACCGGAAGAGTCGCCCCTGTCGATCAAACGGCTTACCAGCGCGTTTGCGGCCATGCTAGGTCGTAAGCCGGGCGCGTCGGAGGAGGCCCCACCCCGCGAAGCGGCGATCGACACGCGGAGCATTACCGAGGCGCTGTTATTCGTCGGCCGGCCCGACAATCAACCGCTATCGGCCGAAGCGATTGCCGCCACGATGCGAGACATCACGCCAGAGGAAGTGGCGGCGGCCGTAGACGAGCTGAATGCCGAGTACCTGGAAGACGGCAGCGCCATGATGATTGTGGAGTCGGCCGCCGGCTATCGGCTGACCTTGCGAGAGGAACTCGAGCGGGTGCGCGACAAGTTCTACGGCAAGGTGCAGCAGGCCACGCTGACGCCGGCGGCCATGGAAGTGTTGAGCATTATCGCCTACCGCCAACCGGTCGATCTGAAGACCATCGACGGTATGCGGTCGCAGAAGAGCCAATCGCTTGCTGGCAGCCTGGTTCGCCGGGGATTGGTCGAAATCCGACGTTCCCCGGAGGCCCCACGCCGGGTGGAGTACGCTACCAGCGAGCGGTTCCTGCGTGTGTTTGGGCTGCGTAGCATCGACCAATTGCCACAGGCGGCCGAGTTTGATGCGGCGTGACAGGTCGGCGCAAGTGCTTGTGTAGAAAAGGTTTGTGGGCAACTGGCAGGCGAATCTAGGAGCTGACGGAGGACCGAAAAGCGGCCGATTAGCGGTAGCGGGCCCGGGGGCCAGGGGAGTAAAATCCGGCTTTTGCCAATGCACGTCTGTACCAGGCAGCTCGCCACCGTGGCGGAGCGCCCCAAAACCAAGGACACCCCCCGCACGATCGCGCGACATCTCCCCCCGCCTGCGTCACTTGGTTCCCATTGTCCATCGCGAAGAAAAGCACTTGTTGGTGACTGCGCAAACCCATCGCGACCAGATTCGAGCACGGCTGGCTGCTGCTGCGCCGGCGATCAATCCATCCATCCTGGGCTGCGACTACGCCCAGCTGGGGCAGGAAATTGCCGACATGGAGCAGGCGGGTGCGAAGGTTCTGCACCTGGACGTGATGGACGGGCACTTTGTGCCGAACTTCACCTTTGGCATGACCATCGTCGAGGCCGCACGTCGTGCGACCGAGTTGCCGCTCGACGTGCATCTGATGATGGAGCAGCCGGGCCGCTACATCCGCCAATTCCGTGAAGCGGGGGCCGACGTGATCACGGTTCACGAGGAAGTGTGCCGCGACCAATCCGAACTGGCCGACCTGGTGGCGCAGATTCGCGAGCTCGACGCGCTTGCTGGCATCGCTATCAATCCGCCAACGCCGCTTGAGAGGATCGACAAGGTCGCCGGAAATTGCGATCTAATTCTCTGCATGAGTGTCATGCCGGGTTTTGGCGGGCAGGAGTTCGATCACGTGGCTTTGGAGAAACTCGCCGCGCTGCGCGATCGCCCCGATGTGACCGCCTTTTTGGAAGTCGATGGCGGGGTGAATGTCGAGACGATCGCCGATTGCACGGCCGCGGGGGCGAATATGTTGGTCGTCGGTTCGGCCATCTCCGGCAGCGACAACTATCGCCAGCGAATTGTAGAACTCGAGAGACTTATCAAATAAACCGCACAGGCAACGCAACTCGTCCACACACGATTCCGTTGAAGTTGGAACGACAAACATGAGACATCTGGTTCTTGTACACACCGGCACCACTGAATACGACAAGCAAGGCCGCATCCAGGGTACGTTGGACGTGCCCTTGAGCGAGGATGGCAAGCAGCAGGCGATCGAAATTGCCGAGCAGTTGAAGCCATTGAACCCCTCGTCGCTTTATTCTGCCCCCGGCCAGGCTTCGCAGCAGACCACCGAAGTGCTGGCCGAGCGACTGTCGCTCAAGCCGCGAACGCTCGACAAGCTGACCAACGTCAATCAGGGGTTGTGGCAGGGCCTGCTGGTCGATGACGTGAAAACCAAGCAGCCTAAGGTTTTCCGCAAATGGATCGAGCACCCCGAGTCGGTTTGCCCGCCCGAGGGGGAGACCATCACTCGCGCCCGCGCGCGGGTCGCCGAAGTGCTCAGCAAGCTCAGTAAGAAGCAGAAACCGGACACGACGTTAGTGCTGGTGGCCCCCGACCCGCTGGCCTCGATCATCCGCCAGGTGCTCTCCGGCGCCGAGCTGGGCGATTTGTGGCATGCGGGTGACCACGCGGGCCGCTGGGAGAAGTTTGAGGTCGATAAACCGGCGGAATTGGTGGCCGAGGCAAAGTCCTAGCCATCGAACCGCTCATCCGTCTCCCAACAAGTCCGGCAAACTGGTATCATAGACCGCCCACGCAGTTCCAATCCCCAACGAATCTCGCATGGCCACCGGCGAATTGAAGGAAAACCGCGATCAGCCTGATAACTCGGACGACCCTTTGTTGGGCGACGAGCCGAAGAAGCACCGCGCCAAACGCGGTGTGCCGAGCGGCTTGTGGCTGAGGTGCGACGACTGCGGCGAAACGGTATTCCGCAAGACCGTCGCCGAGAACATGAGCGTCTGCCCTGTGTGCGGGTACCATATGTACCTGAGCGCGGCCGACCGCATTCGCTACCTGCTGGACGAAGGCACCTTCGAGGAGTGGGACGGCAACCTGATGCCGGCCGACCCGCTGGAGTTCTTCGACAAGAAGGCCTACGCCGAACGCGTGGTGTCCGAGCAGAAGCGGACCGGCCTGCGCGACGCAGCCCTCACTGGCACCGGCATGATCCGTGCCCGCCGCGTCGCGGTGGGCGTGACCGACTCGGCCTTTATCATGGGCAGTATGGGGTCGGTAGTGGGCGAACGCCTGGCGCGGCTCATCGAGCGGGCCACCGAGCAGGACCTGCCGCTGGTGATCGTCAGTGGCTCGGGCGGTGGTGCACGCATGCACGAGGGCATCCTGTCGCTGATGCAGATGGCCAAGGTTTCCGCCGCGCTCGCGCGGTACGACGAAGCGGGTGGCTTGTTCATCTCGGTGCTCACCAACCCCACCATGGGCGGCGTAGCCGCCAGCTTCGCCTCGTTGGGCGATCTGGTTTTCGCCGAGCCCAAAGCCCTGATTGGCTTCGCCGGCCCACGCACCATCAAAGCCACCATCCGGCTGGAACTGCCCGAAGGATTCCAGCGAAGCGAATTCCTGCTCGCCCACGGCTACATCGACCGCATCGTCAAACGCGCGGATATGAAGAGCGAAATCGCGCGGACGATTGACTACTGCGGGAAGTAGATTGCGAGGCGCTGCTTCAGGCTGTCGTTTGGCAAAAAACGTCGAACAGCGTCTGCACGTACTTCAGGCCACCCTCTCTTCGCTCCTCCGACCCGGCACGACGTCCACGAGTCATGCGGCAGGAATAGTCGCCTGCGTTCAAATCGAACACTGGGTAGCCAGGCGTGATGTTCGTAACGTGTGGGGCAATGCACGTAGCTCGTGGGATAGGTGATGAATCCTCGGTACTGCTGCGGGATCCTGTTTTGCCTGCTGGCCCAGCATGCAGCGCCATGTCATGCCGGTCTTAGTATCTGGCACGATTGGTCGTGGTCGACGACATCTCAAAACGACAAGTACGTGTTCGTCTGTTTGTTGACAGATCCGGTCGATAAGCAGATTGCAGAAATTCGTAAGTACGGAGATAGTCCGCCAGAGATTATCTACGCCAATGAGATTGCCGAAGTACAACGGCTGTACGATACCTATCCGTGCACCGGGATGTATCGTAATGACGGATCGACGACTCCACTATGGACGACCAATGGGTGGATTCATCATGGGGTGCCGAGCCCCGACGGAAGGCTGTTAGTCTACTTCAACACAGACAATTTCTTCCACATCGATGTCCATGACGGTTCGTCGCCGGGACGTTCGCTCAGTGATTTGGAGATGATCGGATGGGTACCCTTCGGTTTGAACCTGATTTCCGATGAGTCGGGGCTGCAAATGGAGGACTTCCAGCTCGACGCAAACTGGATGCACGTGAAGGTGATTTGGGACAATGGCTCTACCACCACGGTGCGCCTCGACGATTTTGCGATTGTCCAGTCCAATACTCTGGGCTATGCACTCTATCACCTCATCACGACAGTCCGAGGCATCGTGCTCATCCTCGTGGTGTCCTTCCTCACCACGATGTTTGGCTACCTGCTGACCAACTGGGTAATGAGACGGCGAACAAGGCGGGAAAGGAGTTGAGCCTCAGATCCCTTCCCCTTCATCACTCTCCTTCTTGTGGTGATAGTACTCGTCCCAGGTCTTTTCGTGGGGCTCGCCCAGTTTGCCGACGCTTTTGGCTACCAGCATCGAGACGGTTGCATCGCTGGTAATGTTTACCACGGTACGGAGCATGTCGAGGATGCGGTCCACTGCGAAGATCAGGGCAATACCTGGCACCAGCGTCGGACTGATCTGCCCAAGTACGATGACCAGCATGACGATTCCGGCGCTCGGCACGGCGGCCGTGCCGATGGACGCCAGCATGCAGGTCAGGCCGATGCTGATGAGTTGGCCAATCGATAGATCGACGCCGAACGCCTGGCAGATGAACACGGCGGCCACCGCCTGGTAGCAGCTTGTGCCATCCATGTTGACGGTCGCACCAATCGGCAAGACGAAACTCGCCACTTCTTCGTCGACACCCAAGTGTTCCTCGACCCGTTCCATGGTGACCGGGAGCGTGGCGGCACTACTGCTGGTGCTGAAGGCCAGCAGCTGTGCCGGCGAAAGTCCCCTGAAGAACCAGCCATAGCCACGACGGGTGAAAATCATCATCAAGCTGGGATAGAACGCGAAGATTAGCAGTACTAACCCCGCGATTACGCACAGGCAATACATCAGCAACGCATAGAACACCTGCAGCGACGGCGTCTCAGCCACCAATGCTGCCAGCAGCGCAAACACACCAACCGGTGCGGCCAGCATGATCAGATCAATTAGTTTGAGAATGATCTCGTTCAGCGAGTCAAAGAAGTCTTTAACAGGTTTCGATACCGCGGGGGGAACGAGCAACAGCCCGATCCCGAAGAACAAGACGAACACAATGACCTGAAGCATGGCTCGATTGTCGCCAGCGGCGGCAAACAGGTTCTCTGGCACCAGATCGATCAGCGGTTGCAGCGGCCCTTTTCCTTTTTGCTCATTGGCGATGTCGATCTTTCCTGCCGCATCGCTGCTGGCCGCAGCGATCAGGGCATCGCGCGTATCGGCGTCGATCCCCTTACCGGGACCGATGATCGTTGCTATGAACAGCCCCAGTGTCACCGCCACGCCCGTCGTGAACAGGTAGAGCGCGATAGTACGGCCCCCCATGGATGAGAGGCGCGACAGGTCCTTCAAGTCCGAGATCCCCTTTAGTAGCGACGCGATGATCAGCGGTACCGCGATCAGTTTCAGGGCATTGATGAAGATGATTCCGAATGGCTTGATCCAATTCACGACGAACTCGCGTCCGGTGTGAAACTCTTTGGTGACTTCGGTGACTTCGACCTTTTCGACGACCTTGCCGTTTTCGACAACCATCGACTTGTTCACCACCTCGACGTCGCGCTCGACGGTGCTGCCCAGCCCCAACGCGATTAATCCGACCACGACGCCCAGCACCATGCCAATGATGATCTTCCAATGCAGTGCGAGCTTCTTCATCTGAATCCTTGTTTTCGGGGGTCGGCGGGGCAGAGAGCCCCTAACGTAACGCATTGCCAGGTTCGCGGGCAGTCAAACTTTGGGGCTATTGCCGGGCAATCCGCCGCACAAATTCCGCAAGCGGTAAAAATAACTCAAATATCCTCTTTTATCTATCCGATGTTAAGTTGCGTAGAGAGGGTGTTTTGGGGTGCCTTTGCCAAGGCCAATGCCAGCAGAGTTTGACATTTTAGGAGTCGAGGTCGCCATGCAGTCAGGAATCAACCAGCAAGCCGCGTTGCCGGGCGAAATCCTGGGGGCTGTCGTGCCGAAAGTCGCCGAGCCACAGGTGGTGACCAGGCCGTCAGCGGCGGCCGGTCAGGCGGTGCTCGCTTCGCGGCAGGATAAACTCGATCAACGCCTAACGGCCGTGCTGCGGGGCTTGGTGTCGGGCTTTGCCTGCGATGCGGCCGACTTCTACCTGCTCAACGCTGCTAGCAACGAACTAGTGCTGCGGTCGCATTACCACGCCGAAGAGGGCGAACCAGGCGCCGCGCGGCGAACGCTGGCCGCAGCCCGGGCCGACGTCACCGCGCTGGCTGGCAGCGCCATCGTGCTGGAAGACGACGTGGAGGTAGCCGGTTGGCCGGTGCCTGTGTGGTGCGGCGCGGCGATTTGCCTGCCCGTGGCCAGCGACGAAACCATCCACGGCACATTGTGGCTGTACAGCAGCCAACCGCGGACGTTTGCCGACGCCGAACTGGAGTTGGCCGAAGTCGTGGCTGGTCGCCTGGCCGTGGAAATCGAACTGAATGCCTGGCGCGTAGCGGGAAGTGGGGGTAACGATCCGGCACCCACCCCGCCGCCAGTTGAGGTGGAAACATCGTCCGCAACGCCGGCAGCCAGCCCCACCACCAAAGCGCGCATCGCCCGCCCGGCGTCGAATCCGCTGGTCGACGAGTGGGAGCTAGCCGGCTGGACGTTCGATGGCGTGACACCGCAGGCATTTTACGATTGGCAGACCCTACCCGACGGACGGACGTTGGTTGCGACCGGCTCGATCGATTGTGCCGACGCCATGGCCGACGGTTGGTTGCAGGCGGCGCGAATCGCACTGCGTGCCCACGCCGGCGCGGCGAGCGACGCTGGAGAACTGCTCACCCGAGTCAATCACACGCTGTGGCTGGCTTCGCCCGGCGGAGAGGGACTTGCTGTATCGGTGGCGATGCTCGACGTCGATGGCACCCACGCATCGCTGGCCACGGCCGGCGAGGCGGGATTTGCCCGATGGCGTGCGTCGTCGTGCGATTGGACCTCCGCCAATTGCCCGGCACTCGGTTGGTCGGAGCGAGCCGTTTACTCGCCGAGCCGAGTAGAGTTGCTGGTTCGCGAACGACTGGTACTAACGGCCGCCGGCATGCCGATCGCTGAGAAACGCGATGCCCATCGCCTGTCGAGCCGACTTCGCCATAGTTCGCCCGACGAATTGCGGGCGATGCCGGGTAAGCGTGCCTTGCGACTGTTCGCCGAAGCGGCGCACAGTGTCGGCAAGCGGCCGGCCGGCCTCGCCCTGGTGCGTCGGCGTTAAACGAGTTGGAGGGTGGTCGACAGCCACCCACCAATCAGGACACCTGTGGACCACCGCGCGGAGCGGACGATTGCTCGGCAGATCACCATGCTGGTGCCCGATCCGTCGAAACGCGGGCCATCATGTCTTTCTGTGTGAAGATGTTTGCCATTCTCTGGTATACCACAGCCTTTCGGCTGGCTGGCATCTCGTTTGCAACCTGTCTTCTGTGTTGAAGTACGAGATAGATACACAGATGAAGGAGGTTTGCAGATGGGTTTATTGCTTACAAAGAAATTCGACACCCTTAACGACTTGTTTGTCGATCAGGTGAAAGACTTATACGACGCCGAGCAACGCCTGACCAAGGCGATTCCGCATATGGTGGAAGCGGCGCAGTCGCCGGAGTTGAAGAGCGCCTTCGAACATCACTTGAAGGAGACAGAAGGACAGGTGAAACGTTTGGAGAAGGTGTTCGAGCTGATCGACACCAAGCCCGATCGTGAGACCTGCGATGCCATGAAGGGCTTGCTGAGCGAAGGCGATGAAGTGCTCGATTCCGATGGCGATCCATCGGTGATCGACGCCGCTTTAATTGCGGCGGCGCAGCGTGTCGAGCACTATGAGATGGCCGGTTACGGCACCGCCCGCACGCTGGCCAGGCAGCTTGGTCTGGAACAGGTCGCCGAGTTGTTGCAGCAGACCCTCAATGAAGAGTCCGCAGCGGACGACAAGCTTACACACATTGCCGAAACTTCGGTAAACGTTGCCGCTGCTACGAGCTAGCTGACTCCCAATTACCTTAGCTGGCAAAAGATGTATGTATCGCTCCCCGGTCGAGTCTGGTTTATTCCACGCTCGGTCGGGGTTTTTTTGTGTCAATCGGCAACTGCTGGGAGCACTGAGTTCCCGTCGGCGTTGCGATATCGTGTGGGCTCTCGTCGTCGATGATGGGCTTCTGGTCGATGTAGCCCATCTCCCAGGCAAATTCGGCCCAATCTTCTTCGTCTTGCCCCGGCCAGTGGACCCGCAGCTTCTCGCGAGTCCGTTGCTGCCCATAGCGGTCGACGAGTTCGCGGAGGGCATTTCGGCAATCAACAAAACCGTCGTTCTCGGCGCTCCGCTCGAAGTCAACCAGCCAGTATTTCCCGGTCGGCAGCTCGTCGTCGCTGGCGAGATCGAGATCTAGATGCGGCCAGTCGACATTGGGGGTAGTGAGAAATCGCCTAACGCACTCCTGCCAACCAGTGCGATGCCACTTGCGATAGAGTTCTTCGCCGTTCTTCGCGACCGGGTCGTTTCCCAAGCCACCGCTGACGAGCACCGTCTCGGGCAGGTCCGCCGGTGGAATGACGTAGTATTCCACCACGATTGGCACGGGGCGAAACATCAAGGCGACGCCGGAGACTGCGGTGGCCGCAAGCATCAGCGTGTGGAGGCGAAAGCGGAGCATCGATCAACGCTGCGGCTGAAAGCAGTGGGATTTATCGATATGCTTGGGCCGTAGACAAACTACTTCGGAGCGTTCTGAGGCTGCTGTGCCTGACGCAGTGGTTCTTCGACACGCTTCCAGCCCAGCGGGGTGCGGGGTTCCTGGAACAGGTTGGAGAACCAGGCTGCAATCACCGGGTTCACCTGGGCTTCGTTCAGGTCGAACACATACTCGTCCCAACTGCGGTTGGGATGGACCACTCGAATACCGACCGGCATCAGCGGTTTACCCGCCACGTTCTGCAGCACCACGTAGATGTCCGAGTACTCAGCGGCGTCGGCCTGGAACTTCGGCTTGGCGTGGATACCGACGTAGCTGCCACGGGTGGTGGTCATGTCGGGCTCCATCCAGAATCGCTTCTTCAGCTTTTCAGCTTCAGCGCCGAACATGAAGGGCAGGGGGCCGTTAACGATTTCCTTGCCTTGCATTTCCTTGGGTACCGGGGTGACGACCAGTTCCTTGTCGTGGCGACGGAACTGGAAGATCTTTTCACCGCTGCAAACCCAATGCTCGCCTGGCTCTACCTTGCCGTCGACATCTTTGCGAGGCAGGTAGCTTCCTTCAACGGGTTGCGCCTGCTGTTGTTGGGGAAGCTGGTTCGGCTGTCCAAGAGGTTGCTGCTTGGGAGTCCACACCAGCGATTCGGTGATCTGGAAGCTGCCGCGGTCGGGCTTGTGGTAGGCCAGCTTGCCTTGTTCTCTAGCGGCGGGGCGGCCGTCGCCGGGACCAGCAATGGTGTGACGCGAACGCTTGAAGTTGCAATAGAAATTGTTGACGTTTTTGCTCTCGCCTTCCCACTTCCGGAGCACATCGTCGACCCAGGCAAGCTGGGCGGGGGACAACTGAAACGGTCCACCCGGAGCCACGGCCGGCTGTTGTTGAGCGACCTGCTGGATGCTTGGATTCGGGGTGGTAGGCTGCTGTGCCGTGGCTGCGGTCGTGGCGGCGAGGCAAGCTATGGCGAGGAGGATAGGCGTACGAGGCATGGACCGTTTCTCTCCGGCGCAAGGTGGCGTAGGCTGGGGGGGATGAATTCGGGCCGGGAGTGTAGCAAGCAATCCGTGGGCCACCTAGAGCGATTGGCGGAAAGTTCCTGGCAGGCCGCCGGCGGGCAATATTGGCGAAGGTTGAGAGTCGGACATATGAATTTGATCTGGAAAGCCTCGGCATCGGCCAGCGCCCTGCATGCAGTGCATGCACTGGCGCGAGGTTTAGCGTTGGTGCCCCCCGGACTCGCCGAAGCGCTCGGGCCACTGGTCGCCGGACCACCGTCGGCGGCGCAGAAAGATTTGCCAGGTCTAACAGCGGGGCTACTGCAGTACGCCGCGGCGGGGTGTGAGCAGAATCGGCAACTGGCCGAGCAGGCACTCGCCAAGCATGGCGGGCGAGACAAGCTGGACGAGGCCGATGTTTCGGAGTTGGCTGACTGGGTAAGCAGAGTCGAGCAGGCGTACTTCCAGTGGCATCGTGGCCAGACCGGACGGCAGTTGGCGGACGAGATTGCCACTCGCACCGTACCAATGCGAGATCACTGGGATGCCCGTGGGCCTGGAATGATTCGGCAAATCGAACGCCTGACCGAGCCTTGGCTGGTTGCCGAGCGGGTTGAGGTGGTGATGGTACTGCCCGTGGTAGGGGGCGATGGAACGGCGCACCTGCCGGCGAACGTGGTCACCATCGAGGCGCTGCTGGCCAATGTCGACCCACAACTGCCCGAGGTGGTTCGCCTGGCGTGGCTTGCCTCGCAGTTACAGTTCGATCTGCCGGCCATTGCCGAACAAATACCGCCCGGCAGGTTGCCCCACATCGCGGCGCTCGCCATGTTGCCGGCAACGCTGGCGGCGGCCGAGGCCGTGGAACTGGCAGAGTACTCCACGGAGAGTTTGAGCAGCGCCCTCCAGTTGTGGAGAGTCGCTAGCACCGCCGCCGAGGTGCAACCACTGGCCGAGACCCTCACGCAGTGGTGGGACAGCTATCAGTCGAGCGACATGGCCTTGGCCGCTGCGGTTGCATCGCTCGAGGCCACGCTGGTGGAGTAGCGGAACTGCTCGATCTTGACCCAGGTCGCAGAACTTACCATCATCCGCCGCGGATTCCCTCGCGTCGTCGGCAAGGCGGCAGTTCCTACTCTTTCGCGGATGGTTGTGATGCGAATTCTATTGGCGATCGCGGTGATGTCGTTTGGCTCGTTAGCTCTGGCCGAGGAGAATGGTCCCCGGTTGGCGGCCTACGAAACGCTGAGCTTGCCGAACCAGGCCAAGACCGTGACCTTCACCAAGCGGGGCGCCCAGCGGGGCGACCGCGTCGACCAGCAGGTGGATGTTTCGCTTCGCATGGACTCCACCACCCGCCGGGCCAATCAGCCGATTGAAAAGTCGACCAGCACCATCCAGCGCAAGCAGCAACGGATGCTCGTTGTCGAGCGGGTGGTCGATGGCCGTACCGTGGCCGCACAAGTCCGTTTTGGCAAGTGCGAGCGGACTGCCGATGGAGAAACGGAGGAGCCGCCCATCGTTGGCAAGACCTATCGGTGCGAGCGGAAGGAGGACGACACCCTGGGCATCACTCGAGCCGATGGCACATTGGCACTGCCCGACGAGTTCGCCCTGGTGGCCGAGAGCATGCACGCTCTGGGGCGGCCCAATCCACTGGCCGACTACCTGGACGGCAAGTCGGTCCGCACCGGGCAGAAACTCGAAGTGCCGAAGGAACTGGGCGACTCGCTACTGTCGGGCGATGGTGCTCTGGGCAGCGTGTCGAAGTTCGAACTTACCCTCAAGGGCGTCGACCCGACGACCAGAGTTGCAAACTTCGCGATCGAAATCCTTTCCGAAGGCGCCGAGACGACGCAGATGAAGCTGATGGTGCACGGCACGCTGGACATCGAGATCGATACGTGCCGCACTCGCAAGTTGCAGTTCGGCGGCCCATTGGGAATGGCGACCACCACTGGCAGCTACAGCGCGTCGCAAACCACGTTTGTCAGCGGCACACTGAAGATGGAGATGTCGGCCAACTACACCGATCGGTGAACCAGATCACTCGGGGAATTCCGAGTCGACGGCGTCGGTTTGGTAGATGGGCATGTGGCGGTAGTAAACTTCCAGCGTCATACATGCCATGGCGGTGCAGTACAGGCGGCCACCTTTTTGGGTGTCGTGTCCATGGTTGACGTGCCAACTGCCCTTGAGGTGCCCCTCTTTTTCCTGCGTCTCTACCAGGTAGTCGCGAAGCTTCGTGTTCCATTCCCGCCACATCGGCCCAGTGCCGTTGGTGTATTGGAAGATGAGCTGTGCGGCATAGTAGTTGTAGTAGAAGTCATTTTTCGACGGGCCGATCTTGGCGATTCGGTCGGTGCCTTCGATGATGGCCTGATGGTCCTTCTTCCAGCCCAGGTACATGCGGCATAACAGGCCCACTGCGCTCGTACTGGCCCGATAGGTTTGCTTGGCGTCGGTCGTATAGGCGTAGGCGGCGCCGTAAGAACCGTCCATCTGGGCGAAGTCGAGGAATCGCGACGCCCCCTCCACGGTGGAATGAGGCACATTCAGGTGCGCCAGGTGGGCACTCTTGAGGGCCATGATCTGCCAGCCCACGACCGAGGTGTCGCCCGCTTGCTGGAAGGAATACCGCCAACCACCGTCGTTAGGATTCTGGGCCGAGACAATGTAGTCGATTGCCGCCTGGGCAGGCAGCGCTAGCTGGCTTTCGCCGGTCATGCCGTACGCTTCGCAGATGGCGATGGAACTCAGGCCGTGGGCGTACATCGTGCCGCCGTCGGTCCAGGAGACGCCAGCCCCCCGGCGAGGCTTCTCTCCCAACCGCACCAGGGCATCCAGGCCGCGGCCGACCACGGCTTTGTACTTACCCTCGTAGCGAGTTTGGCCGGCACCCAGGAACGGCAGCAGAGCCAGGGCCGTTGCACTTTTCAGCGAGTTTTCAATCTCGCCGGGGTCGCCACACTGTCCGTTGCAGTCGCCCCCGCCACGATGGTCGAGGTGCCAGGTGCCATCGCGATTCTGATGCGTGGCGAGCCACTTCAGGGCCGCCTCCACGGCCTCTTCGCTCGCGCCGTTGCCGCCTTTGGCACGTACCAGGGCAGCCCGTGACGCGTGTCCTCGTCCCTCCAGGGCATTACCTGCGAACGCGTTGACGTTGGCCGTCATGGCGTCCGGTGCGCTGGTCAGACCGAAGTCGGCCAAGTCCACAGGGGCCGCCGCTTCCATCTGCTCGCTGAACGGCGAGAAGCTTACCTGCTCCTCAATCACATCGGTATCGGGTTGGAAGTCGAGGTCTTCGGGTTCGATCTCGACATTCACGTCGTTGAAGTCGACCTCGGGAACATCGACCACTTCGTCCGAAATCTCTTCGCTATTCGAGGCCGACAGCAGCGAGTCGAGCGACTCGGGCATCCGAATCACGCTCAATGCCAGGATAATGATGACGATCATGTGCACGATGACACTAATCATCCAGCCCGCACTGTTGTTGAGCATGTTGCCGACGAACCCCCGGGTGTCGTCCAGCGGCTCGTCGTCGGCCGGATCGGCCTGGGCTTGACTCTCCTGCTTCGCTTGGCGTGGCGATGTTTTACCAGCAGGATCTTGTTTGGCCTTGGTGGGGGGATCAACCAGCGCTACATTCACCTCGGCAGGTGGCAGATTGGAAGAGGAGTTCGACTTGCCCATGGACCGGTTGCTCTCTGTTCGTGGGAAGCTCGGCGCAAGAGAATTCCGAGGGTAGGGCGCCGGGCATCGTCCCTTATGCCATAGTAACAAAATCCGGGGCACTGGGCCACTATTTGAGACGGGAGAATCTGCCCATTATCCCCAGAGAAAACCGTGCCTTCGGCGAATTACCCTTATCCGCAGCCCTATCCGTTTCAGTTGCAATACTTTGCCTGCGGGTGGATGTAAAACTATAATTTGGCCGCCCCAAGAAACTCAGGATTTGTAGGATTCGCCCGGATGGTTCCGTCTAGTCAGGTTTTGATGGGCTCGCGCCCGCCAGCTGTCCGCCATTGGCGGCATGCGGGAATTGCTATGTTGGCCGTATCGGTGGCGCTGACCGCAACGCCGCTGTGGGCTCAAGAAGCGGACGATCCGCCGGCTGCTGATCAACAGGACGAGATGCGCCGCCCGGGACGATTGTTGCGCTTGCGGCTGCCGATCACCGGTAGCGCCGACTCGGCGTTTCGGAGCATCGTGCAGCGTACCAAGACTCGTTTGCTAACCGATTATGACGGCGAGGACCGCCCCGTGATCGTGATCGAGTTCGCGCCGCTTGCCGAAGGCGACGGCTTCGGCCAAGGGACCGACTTTGAGCGCGCCTTCTCGCTGGCCCGCTATCTGACCAGCGACGAGCTGGCAGGAATCAAGACCGTGGCGTTCATCCCCCGCACGATTAAGGGGCATGGCGTGCTGGTGGCCCTGGCGTGCGAAGAGATCGCCATGGCGCCGACCGCCGAGTTAGGCGAGGCCGGTATCGACGAAGATCCCACCCGGCCAATCGAGCCAGCCGTGATCGAGGCCTATCGCCAGATCGCCCGTGCCCGCCGCACCGCGCCCGAGGCCGTGGCCATCGGGCTGGTGGATCGCAACACCGAGGTGCTGGAGGTGGAGACCGAGTCGAGCATCGAGTACGTCGAACGTGAGGATTTGGAAGAAGTGGAGCAGGACGAAACCGTCATCCGCACCACGCCACTGTTCGCCAATGGCTCGATGGGCATCTTCACCGCCCGGGAAGGTCGTATGTTTGGCGCGGTGAAGTACGTGGTGGAGGATCGCGAGTCGCTGGCCGGGCTGCTACGACTCGATTCCGACGCACTGGCCGAGGACGCCGCGCTGGTGGCCGACTGGCGGCCGATGTTCTACACCATCGAAGGTCCCATCACCGCGAAAACACCGGGCCGCACCCGCCGGCTGGTCGATGGGGCGATCGATAACGACGGCGCCAATTGGATTGGACTGCGGATCAACAGCAGTGGTGGCAGTCGGACCTACGCCCTCGATTTGGCTTCCTACGTGGCCAGCTTGGGCAACGACCAACGCCGCAGCGTGGCCTACGTGCCCGAGGAGGCCAGCGGCGTATCGGCCCTCGTGGCCCTGTCCGCCGACCAACTGGTGTTGGGACGCGACGCCATCCTGGGTGGCGGCGAGCCGGAGCCGCTCGACGAAGTGCAGCTGATTCCGCTGCGCGACTCGATCAAAGAATCGCTGGCGCCGAGCACGCCGCATACCTGGTCGCTGCTCATGGCCATGGTCGACCCGGACCTGGAGGTCTACCGCTACACCAATACCCAGACCGGTGCCGAACAACTGTTCTGCGAAACCGAAGCGGACGAGCAAGCCGACGCCAATGACTGGCGGCAGGGCGACGCCATCACCACGCCGGGCGAAGTGCTTCGTCTGACTGGCGAGGATGCCGTCTCGCTGGGCATTGCCACGCATGTGGTGGACAACGTCGAGGAGCTGAATCAGATCTACGGCTTCCAGTCGACTCCGCGTGAAGTGCAGACCACCTGGTCGCTCGAGTTGGCCGAGGCGCTTGCTTCGCCAGGGGTAACGGTGCTGCTGCTGGTGATCGCTTTCGCCGGCATCTACTTCGAACTGCACACGCCTGGGCTGGGCATTGGCGGATTCGTGGCCGCCGTAGCGCTGCTGTTGTTCTTCTGGAGCAAAGCCCTGCACGGCACGGCTGATTGGCTGGAAGTGCTGCTGTTCGTCGGCGGGATTGTGGCCATCATGATGGAGATCTTCGTGCTGCCAGGCGTCGGCATCTTCGGACTTGGCGGCGCCCTGATGGTGGTGGCCTCGTTGGTTCTGGCGGGGCAGCATCGCTTGGTGCCACGCAGCCCCGAAGAGTTCGCCGAACTGCAGACGTCGCTGGCCGTGGTAGCGACCGCTGGCGCCCTGATGGTGGTAGCTGCGCTCCTGCTGCGTCGTTACTTGCCAAAAATTCCCATTCTGAACGACATGATGCTGGCTGGTCCCGAAGGAGAGGAACTGGCCCAGCTAAACTACCGCGAAAGCCTGGCGGAGTACTCGCACCTGGTGGGCAAGCAGGGCGTCACTACCACGCCGCTGATGCCATCCGGCCGAGCCGAAATCGATGGCGAGCTGGTCGACGTGACGGCCGGCGGGCAAGTAATCGATCGCGGAGTCGCCATTGAAGTCGTCAGCGCTCGAGGCAGCCGTGTCGAGGTCCGCCAGGTGACCAGCTAGCGGTACGTGCGGCTTTTGTCATCTGCGGCTGCTGTGGGCGGTGCCAGCGGTAATTTTGCCGAACCTTCGCGGGTAGAAATGGGGTCGTTTCATGGAAACTTCGCTATAATTAGCCCGTAAGGGCGAATAGGTGTTGGTAGGTTGGATAAGCGGAGCTGAACCATGGAAACCATCGATCCTCTAGTCTGGGCTGCGCTGCTGGTCGTAGCGGGCTTTGCGCTGTTGGTGTTGGAGATCCTGCTGCCTTCCGGTGGAATTTTGAGCGTACTGGCCGCGTCGGCACTGATTGCCAGTGTCATCATCGCCTTCCGCACTGGCGGAGCGACGACCGGCTTCACGTTTATTACCATCGTGCTGGTGCTTGCGCCGGCGGTATTGACGGCCGCGTTTCGTTATCTCCCTCGCACCCCCATTGGTCGCGCCCTGTTGGGGGAAGCTCCGAAGGACGAGGATGTGCTGACCGCTGATCCCAGGCGCCAGCTCATCGGCAAGGTGGGTGTCGCCCGCAGTAAGATGCTGCCCAGCGGTTCGGTAGAAGTCGATGGGCAGATGCTCGATGCGGTATCCAAGGGCCAGGCCATCGAGCCAGGGCAAAACGTTCAAGTGATCGAGGTCCGAGGCAACCGCGTCGTGGTCCGCCTGGCGCCCGACGACATGCGCCCTGGCACCTCGAATCCCGCGGACCTCCTGAATCGCAGTATCGAAGAACTCGGCATCGACTCGCTGGACGACCCGTTGGCGTAGGGGCCGTTGGTTGCTGGCTATCAGCAAAAAGGCGGTGCAATTCCCATCGCGACTAGCCGACGACCTGCGCGTCGTTGGTGTGTAGCCCATTCCTCTTGTCTCATGTGATTTTCTGTCCCATGATGCGCAGCTTGTTGGCTATGCTGTAGCCATTGAGAACAATCGCTTGCTGTAGGCGAATCGCTGACAGCCGGCAGCATGATTGGTTGGATTGATCGTTCTCCAATGGGGGAGGCCAGCAAATGCGTGGTGCGACAGCTTTTCTGATTCTGTCTGTCCTGGTCACATCGGTCGCTGCGGAAGAGCCTGAATTGACGTTGGGTATTTCGGGGACGGTGGTGGACCAGCAGGGCGCAACGGTCGAGGATTTCGACGTTGCCCACTTCTGGTCGTCGAATGGTGTTTGTTGGAATGCTGACGGAGAGTACTACCAGCCCGCAGCAGAAAGCGATGAGCAGAAGATATGGAAAGACGAGGGAGAGCTTGGAGAGCTCGCGCCACTTCCCCGGAATTTAGCGCAGCGACTGCCGGAAGGCCACTTCTTTATTGAAGTTCCCGACCTCGATCAGGTGGCCCTCATGGCGGTGGATCGCGATCGCCAGCGGGGTGGCATCGTGGTGGTGGACATCGCCGCGACCAATCAGCCAGTGGAAATTGTCCTCAGGCCACTCACGCGGGTGACCGGCGAAGTCTATTGCGCCGAAGCCGGCCGGAAGCCCAAGTCCTCGGCTGCCCGCGTATGGGCGAGGCACGACCAGGGAACTGGACCCGCGATCACATTCTGTGTTTCCCTCCAGAGCAAGTTTTCATTTCTACTCCCACCTGGCCAATACGACATCAACGTACACAGCGAGTCGCCCGATGCCGCATTGCCCCGGCCGTTTCAAGTTGAGGTACCCACCGGGAAGCCGTCACTCGACCTGGGGGTGATCAATGTCTTGATGACTCAGCCTGAGGATGGCATTCCCCGCGACTACAGACAGTTCTACGGCAAGCAGCCACCGCCGCTGAACATTACCGATGCGCGGGGCGTTAGGGAGGACGTGAAGCTGAGCGACTTTCGTGGCAAATGGGTGGTGCTGGATTTCTGGGCCACTTGGTGTGGACCGCGTGTGAAGAATAACCTCTCGGAACTGGCTGAGTTCTGCCAGCAGCACGCCGAACAGCGAGACCATTTCGAGATCCTCTCAATCTGCAACACCCAGGGCCAAAAGGCAATCACCATCGAAGCCTTCGAGAAGTTCTCGGCACCGCTAGTCGACGGTGCGTGGAAGGGCACGTCGCTGCCCTATCCAGTGCTCGTGGATGGTGAAGGAAAGACGGCCGGCGCGTATGGAATCTACCGTTGGCCAACGGCGCTGCTCATCGACCCCGAAGGCTGCCTGGTGAAAGACGGCGATTTGGCCTACTTGGCCGAGAGGTTGAAAGAGCGTCGGCCAGAATAGCTCTTTGGATTTCCTGTTCGCTGGCCGCTTACAACAAATGCCGCGCTTTGACTTCCAAGTAGCGGTTCACCAGTTGCCCGGTTAGATTCTCGGGGAAGGTGTCGACCAGGAGCACGCCTTTCATCTCCAGGTCGGCCAGCACGTGGCGCCGCCAGGTGAGGATGTCGGCAGCGCTGGCCGCCTCGAATAGTTTGTTGTCGGCCACCTGGTCGAAGGCCGCCGATTCCGGCCGATCGCCTTCGCCTGCCTGCAATCGTTCGGCCACGTGCAGTTCGTCCTCCACGGCCTCGACCGCGTTGTAAACCTCATGGTCGCGAAGCAACACGGCCATCGGCAGGTGACGGCCACGAAATGCCGTGAGGTGTTTTTCGATCTGATGGGCGTTCACGTCGTCGATCACGTTGGTGATTAGCACCACTAGCGCCCGTTTGCGAACGTGCGAAGCCAGATGCAGGAAGGCGTCGTCGTAACGTGACTCGACCATCTGCGGAAAGCGGTCATAGGCGGCGTGCAACAGGTGGTTCATCTGCCGGCTGCCGCCCTTGGGGGGCACAAACGTGTGAACTTCGTTCGAAAAACAGAGCAGGCCCACCTGGTCCTTGCGTGCGAGCGCTACGTAGCTCAGCATCAGCATCGCATTCAAGGCGTGGTCCAGCAGGCTCACGCCGCCGCTGGTGCCGGTCATCATGCGACCGCAATCGACCATGAATACGACCCGCTGACTCTGGTTGGCCTGGAAGTCCTTTACGGTCAGTTTGTTTCGCCGCGCGGTGCTCCGCCATTCGATGTGGCGGTAGTTGTCGTCGATGGTGTAGTCGCGGAGTCGTTCGAATTCGTTGTCCTGGCCCACCCGACGCGTGCGGCGGAGTCCCATCAGGCTCAGGCGATTGGTTCTTGCCAGCAAGGCGTACTCGCCCAACTGTTTCATGTCGGGGTAGACGTTGATCCGCGAATGGCATGGCAGTCGCAGATAACGGTTCCACATGCCCCACCGGCTGCGGACCCTCAGGTAGGCATGCTCGAAGTCGAACCCGCCACGGCGGTGGGGCCGCAGGTGATATTCGAGCGTCGCCCGCCGCTCGGCTGGCAGTACCACGTTGAATTCTTCGGGCTCGGCCTCCAGGTGCTCGGGCACGCCATCGCGAATCCAGACGGGCCACTCTTTCTTGCCGCGGTTCGTGGCCGTCAGCGTCACCTTGTGCAATTGGCCCAGTGAGGCAATGAGGCCAACGTGCCGCTCGATCTGAACTTTCCCCGAACCACGCAGGCTGTTGAGGTCGATCAGCGTTACCGCCAGCAGCAGTAGGTCCAAGAGGGCCACGATCGGCCAGATCGAAGGTAGAAAGGCGATCCAGATCGAGACGAACGACGGCACCAGCAGCAGCACGAACAACGGCCGATGGGGATAGACGCCCGCCCACCGCGCAAGGGCAACCAGCGCTATTAAGAGTGCGATGAGTGACAGGAAGACAAACTGCATGCGTTGTAGGTTTAAGAGCTTTACATTCGGGGTACTTCGACGGTACGAATCATCTCGCGGAGGGCCTGGTCGACCTGGTGGCCTTCCACTTCGGCCTCGGCGGTCAGCACCACGCGGTGGCGGAGTGCCGGCAGGGCGATTTCGTTCACGTCGTCGGGGATGGCGTAGTCCCGACCATTGAACGCGGCCAACGTTCGCGCGCCCTGTACCAGGGCGATTCCCGCCCGCGGCGAAGCCCCCAGATGAAACTGTGGCCAGGCCCGGGTTTGGCGAACGATGTTGTTGATGTAGGTGATTAACTCATCGGCCACCAATACCTGGCCACACAGTTGAGTTGCTTCGACAATCTGCTCTGGCCCTGTGACGGTGGCCACATCGTCTTCCAGCCGTTTCTCGACCGGCACCTGGCGGCTGTGTTCCTTCAGCACGCGGGCTTCCTCACTGGCCGTGGGGTAGTCGACCAGTACCTTGAACATGAAGCGGTCGAGCTGTGCCTCGGGCAGGTTGTAGGTGCCTTCGCTTTCGATGGGGTTTTGCGTAGCCATGACCAGGAACGGTGGTTCGAGCGGATGCGTGGTTCGCTCGACCGTGACGCGCCGTTCCTGCATGATCTCCAACAGCGCGGCGTGGGTCTTTGCCGGCGAGCGGTTGATTTCGTCAGCCAGCAGCAGTTGCGTGAAAACTGGCCCGGGGCGGAAGACGAACTCCTGCGTCTTCATGTTGAAGATTGGCGCGCCGGTGATGTCCGAAGGCATTAGGTCGGCGGTGAATTGGATGCGTCCGAACTTGGCGCCGAGCGCCTTGGCCAGCGTGCGCACGAATAGCGTCTTGCCGAGCCCTGGCACGCTTTCGATCAGCACATGCCCGCCGGAGAACAGGGCCACCAGCGTTGACAGTACCAGTTCATCCTGCCCGACGTACACTTTGCCCACTTCGCTGCAGAGTTGCTGGTACAGTTGCTGCACCGCGGCGGTCTGGGCCGGTTGCGCAGACGTGGGGACGACTTCGAGTTCGAATTCCGAGTCGCCTGCCGGTGGTGTCGGTTCGTTGGGCCCGGAGTTGGGTTGATTGAAGTGGTGAGGTTGATTCATTCCGAGTCGCTATCTGCAGGTGAAGGTGGCGGGAGAGGCGTCGTGGATTGGCTGATTTCGGTGCCGCCAACCGATTCGTGCCGGAGAGATTGACGGTACAACATGAGCAGCCGTACGGCGTACCCACGGTTACGGCTGTCGCCCAGCAGGCGGCCAACCGCAGAGATGTGGCTGCTGAAGTCGGACAGCGACTTGCGGACCAGTCGCTTGGGAATACCGAAGATGGGCCACCGCATCACGGCAAACACGATTCCCAGTGCGGCCAGTTGCGTTAGCACCGCACCAATCGGCCAGATACGAAACAAGCCCAAGGCGTTGGGCAATTGGGTACTGGGATCTTCCTCGCGGATCGGCGGTCCGTCGATGCCTGATTCGAGGAACACCACGTTGCGCCGGGGGGGACCGACGCTGTCGATCAGGTGGCCTGCCAGCTTGCGATGTTCGTGATTCACCAGCCGTGCGTTGAGCAGCCACGAGCCGTTCTCGATCAGTATCAAGCGACCCGACGGCAACGGTTGGTTCGGGTAGCTGCTCTCGTACACCAGTTCACTGGCAATCGGCTTGTCCGTCTCGTCGACCAGCAGCGGCTGAAAGTTGCGGTCGGGGATGGTCATCCGAGTTTCATGGACAATGTCGGTTTTCGCCGGATCGACGCCGGCCGCCCATTCGCCGGTGAGCTGTTGAACCTTGGCCCGTTTCGGCTGGGTGTCGTATTCGAACCAGTCTTCGGTCTTGCTGCGGGTGAGCGGGCGGGGGCGGTTCGCCAGGGCATCGGACTTGGCTTCGGACAGTCGCCGTTTGTACTCCGCTTGTAGCCCTGGGGGGGCTTGCCCCTGCATGTGCTGCCAGTAGTCGGGCGCGGCGTCGTAGTCGCGGCCGACGTAGATCAGCACGCGGGGCTGTCCATCGTCGCTCTGGCCGGTAAGCCAATCGGTCAGCCAGTATTCCACCTCTTCCGATGGTACGTTGAAGTCGTCCGGAAACCAAACGATGACGTCCGCTTTGTCCAGCTTGGGCGACAGATATCGCCAGCTGCGCACCCGGTGGCCAGCGTCTTCGAACATATCGCCCAGCACGCGGGTGCCGTTCAGGCTGGTTTCACCCAGGCCGCCCCGCTGGCCGTAATCCGAGGGTACGTAGTCGCTACAGCCCATGGCCGCGAGCAAGGTCGCGAGCACCAGGCCAAAGTGTTGCAGGTGGCGAGTGCGAGCAGATTTCATGCGGCCTGTTCCTCCCTCGCTCCTACGAGCGATTCGAACAGATCGATCTTCTGCCACACGCCTTCGATGGTCTCGCGGGGCGGAAGTCGTTTGCCGAAGAACACTTCCTCGAACACCAGCACGGTCTGATAAAAGGTATCGGCCAGCGTGCCTGCCGACGGCGATGCGCTGCGGCGTACTTCGCGGAGATACTGCCGGTTGGTTTTGCCTTTGACCAGTCGAATCCAGTGCCGTCGGTCGAGCTGAAGCAGTTGATGGCTGAACAGGTAGACGATGGCCTGGGCAAAATCTCCCTTGGAGTACAGGCGTTGCGCTTCGTCCAGAAAGTCGGCTGGCGACTTGTTCAACGCGACGGGAAGTTCTTCCACACGCGCAATATCGGCCCCCGCATGGGCTACGCTCGCCACGATGCTTTCCTCCACCTCGCGCCGCAGGAACGATCGCACAATCAGGTAGATCAACAGCCCCAGCAGCACTGCCAGCAGCAGCCAGCCCAGCCCCAGCAGTACGTCGTATCCGTCGAAATTGCTGCGGTTGTTGCGGGGCGGTTTAGGCACCTCGACCTTGGCTGCGCGAAAGTCGTCGGTTTCCGAGTCGTACCACGGAATCTTGGGTGCGGAGGAGAGCGAGTTTTTGCCCGACTCGATCGCGGTGTTGGCGTCCGAGAAGTCGCTCTCCGCAAACGCCGGGGGCAGCATCGCGCACCACGTCAACACCGCGAGCGCGACCGCCATGCAGCGGTAGTTCGAGCGGAATCTGGACATGTAAGCGACGGACATCAAGCACTCACCAGGGACGAAGGTCGCCGCAGCCGAGACGCCTCGGCACGCATCAAAAGTTCCACTTCCCACCCTTCGCGACGGATGCGCAAATCGAGGTACGAAAGAAAGCGTACCACGGCCATCCACCCCACCACCACCCAGAGGGAGAGGGGACCGACTACCAGGAACTGGATCAAAGGAGTGACTTCGATACCGCCGATCTGCGTAACGAGGATTGCGATACCAAAGCCCAGGGCCAGGGTCAGGGCCCCACCGACGATCACAGCGGTGACCCACCGCCCGAACAGCTCAGCGCCGTTGTTCGAGTGAAGATTGCGGCTCCGGCGGTTGGTGGTCAAACGTTGGTGGCGTCCACCGGTCAGTGGGTTGCGTTCCAGCAGGATCAGCTCGCCCAGGTACGGCATCAGCCAGTACGGCAGCAACAGAAAGGGCATCAACAGCGTCCGCAGCACCACCTGGTAGAGTAACAGTTGAGGCAGACTGCGAATCAGTTCCACCAGCATGGTGCGGAATTGAAACGGACTGTTAAAGGTCATCTTGCCCAGGTACAGCGTGATGGGAGCCGTAGCCAGCGGAGTCTCGATTGCTACGAGTATGAGCAACAGGATTCCATAGCGAACCGGTACTTCTTCGAAGTCCAGGTCGTCGACAAGCGTAGGATAGAGCAGAAATCCGTTGAGCACCGCAAATGCCGATACGCCCAGCAGCCACAGCGGTGCGATCCAGTGAATGCCTGCACGCGTGACCTGCAGCGCAAGCCCCAGGATCTCGCCGAAGCGACGCTCGCGAATCACAATGCGTGTCTGATCGAGTTGCATGGAAGCTCAGGAGGCGATGGTGGATGTCGTTTGGTGGGGCGATTGGCCAGCGGGCTGTTTCAAGGTTGCTAGAATAGTGCTTCGAGTTCGGTATCATCCGAGGGGGGCTCGTCCGAGTATCCCAAGACGGTGAAGTAAATCATCAGCATTAGCATCGACATCATGGCCACCAGCGCCTTCAGCGCGTAGGGCGCCGGCGAAGGCGACAGGAATCCTTCGATCACGGCCGCCATGAAGAACAGAGCTACGGCCACCAGCATTGTCGGCAAACTTTGCCGCGCGGCGAGCGCCAGGGAGTCGAATCGTCGCATGCCGTGCGTGTTGACGAGCGAAAAGCCGAGCCGCATGCCTGCCGCCGCCGACAGCACGACGGCCGTCAATTCGAAAGGACCGTGCGCGGTGACGAACTGAAAGAAGTTGTCCTGCTGTGGTACGGTTGTCATGTGGCCAAACACGGCACCAATCACCACGGCATTGTGCATGGTTTCCAGTAGTCCACCGATGCCGAACAGCAATCCCATCGCAAAGCACCGCAGACCGATGGTCGTGTTGTGGTTGACATAAAAGCCCAGCATCAAGCCTTCGGCCCCTGTGGACCGGCCCCCATCCCAGGGGGCGTCGGTGTACATGTCCTCCATTTGCATGATGTACTCTCTCGTCAGCACGTTTTCGCTGAACTGGTACATGGGGGTCCACTTGCTGGCCAGGAAGGCCGACACCAGGAACGTGCCCCAGAACAGGACAAACGCCAGGCGGACGTAGCCGTCGTGAAACAACCGCTGTGGTACGCGGCGAAAGATTTCGTCGAACCACGTACGGTAGGCAAATCGTTGACTCCGATAGAGTTGATTGTGCGCTCGACCCACCAACTGATGCAGGTAACGCACCGTGGTGGCCGGCAGTTGGTAGGCATCGGCCAACGCCAGGTCGGCGCATGCCGCGCGGTAGGCCGCGGCAAACTGGGCTCGAGCTTGCGGACTCAAGCGATCGCGGCGACCGCCAGTCTCCAGGCGGATGCAGGCTTGCTCCAGCTTCCGCCAGTCGACCATTCGCGATTCTACAAGTTCGGCGGCTTTCATGAGGGAAACTATGCGTGGCGTAGTGAGTGAATTCGAATCGTATCAAGCTGGCCGAGGTGGTGCAGGACCGGCAGCGGTCGAACTTGGCGCCGTCATGGCCTTAAGTTGGGCACTCCGATCCAGCGGCCGTAGGCGGAAACGAGTTGCTGTTTGTTGGCATTGTACGAAGCCTCGAGGGCTTCCTCCCAGGACATGCCTTCTTTCAGCAGCTTGATGAATCGCACGTACTTCTCCTGATCGGTCTGGATGAGAAACCGAGTCATGCTGGTCGCACTGCCGTAGCGGTCGCTGGGAATGTTCTGGGTTGTGGAGAAAAAGTCGTCGCCCAGGCGGGGTTGGGGCGATTGCAGCATGCTTTCGATGAATTTCTTCTCTTTGCGCTGCACTCCCTGGCTGCTGGGTACCATCTTCGACGCAATCACCTCGGCCATTCCTTCGTTTACCCAACTGGGAACCAGGGCGCGTGTCTGGTAGCAGAAAATAAACCCATGGCTCGTTTCGTGAACCAAGATGGTCGCGAAGTAGTCGGGATCGTCACCAGTGTAACAGGCGACGCACACGTTGCGGTCCCAATCGTGGTGGCACAAACCCATGGCGAATCCGGTGGAGTCGTTCTCCATGAACTTGCTTTCGAACGCAACGAACTCGGATTTCTGTGCAAATGCGAACACCGAGGCCTTGCCACGCCACACAGGCTGGTCGGGATCGACCCCGTACGTGTGCTGCATCCAGCTATACATGCGATCGAGCGATTGCACAAAAACACGGACCTGCTGAGGCTGAAGGTTCGAGCAGAACAGGAAGTGTTTGGTCTCGTAGAGTTGCAAACCTGGCAGCAACTTGGCCACTTCCTGGTACCGCTGTTTGTGGGCCTCGATGGCCTTGGCGTGGTCCTCCTCGGTTAAGGGGTCCCAGGGTTTGACGCCACGGGCCCGTAGCCGCGCCAGCCACAGTTCGTGCTGCTTTGCGGCTTCGTCCTCCTTGGTTTCTTCAGTCGACTTGCTCTTTTTCGACTCGCCGCTGTGGGGCGTCGCCGATGCCGAGTGGCGAAACATCACTTTTCCGTCCAGGGCGATCTGCTCGATGGTGTCGAATTTGAATGTCCGTCGCCTGCTGCTTGCCAACTGACCGATCAACCGTTGCGGCTGACCGGTGCGGGTGTGAGTGGTCACACGATCGACAACAAAGTCCTCGTACTCCACGCCGCTCTTCAAGGTGACGACCACGGTCTCGCCTTCCAGCGCAGTGACGTCGCTGGTCGTTTCCTGTTCGGCCGTCGGCGCGGCAGTGACCATCGATATCGAGAACAGCACCATCCCGATGGCCGCCCCGACCCGCCAGACAGGTCGTCTAAGGGTGGGCCTCCATCGAGTTGTGAATGTGATGTGCTTCATAATTGTCCCCCGATTGATTTGCTCTTCTGGAGCGGAGTCGGACATGGCCGTTGGCTGTCGCCCGCTGCTTGTTGTCTGGTTAGTTTTCTGGCCACACGTGGGCGAGCACGCGCTGACGCTGCTTATCTCGGCGGTTCGAACTCGCGGGGTTGTGCTGGGGCAAGCACCGGGTTCGTGCCTACCTGGCCTTCCGGCAATAGTGGTTCGAGGACGATGTCATCTTCTTGGTTGGCACTCAGGAATGCGCGGCGATACAGAACGCACAGTAGGATGTCGTAGTCGATGCCCTCGGGCAGATTGTGCTGTTCGGCAAACAGCTCGCCCACATGACCGGCGATCTCCGCACGACGTTCGGGGCCGAAGTAGCGTCGCCGCTCGACGTACTGCGAGATCGCCTTGGCCAAGGTGCGGCTGGGCAGGGCGCCGGGTGGCAACAAATCTTCCACGGGGCCTAGCATCACGTCGGTGATCTCGTTGAATTTCGTGGCCCGCGAACGGTCTTCGGCTATCACCATGGTGCCGCACGCCAGATCGCCCAGTCGCTGATAGCGGCGGTTCATGGACGTGGTCAGCAGGCCGACCAGGTAGCTGCTCACCGGGAAAACCGCCAGCGTTAGCGCTGGCAGCCCATCCACCAGGCGGAGGAAGTTTCGCAGCACGGCCTGCCCTGCATTGATGGGGCTGCCATCGACGCGAACGACCCGCAGCCCCATGGAGCGTTTGCCAGGGGTCTGGCCGCTCCAGAAGGTCTCAAAAACTCCGCCATAGAACCAGGCGACGGTAAACTGGATAATCGCCGCCATGCCGAGGCCGACCTCTTCCAGGCCCAGGAACCCAAACACCAGAAAAGCCAGAAAACCGACTGCCAGGACCAGCAGCACCATGATGAACATGTCAATCAGGTAGGCCACGGCTCGCTCGAAGGGACTCGCCACGCGATACTCAAACGCGATGTTTTCGGGCGTTACCACACGGATGTGCGAATCGATTTGTGGCAACTGGTTGGGCAAGCCATTTTCTCCGGCATTGGGGACGTGACTATGCATTATCAATACGCGGCCATCCGCCTGCAACCAAGAGAAATCCACGAACCCGCACAGGTGCCCGGAAAACCCCCCGTTCCGCCCTTCCCAAATGGGCTAGTACGAAGAGAAAATGGCGTGAGACAGCGACGGATGGCGAGCGAGAGATTTCTTGCGCTGGCGGCCGTTTCTGTAAGGCGCGATGCTCGACACGTCCCAATCCATTCCTACGCCCCGGCCTGCTCGCATGACCACCGCCACATCCAATAATCCCCAGCTTGAATCCATACTGGCCGAATTCCAGCACGACGCTGCGGGCGACGCTAACCCGTTGGTCGCCAAAGCGGTTTATCTTGCCAGGCAATTGCAGGAGCGTGCCCAGGACCTGCAGACGCCCGCCGAGCGGAGGCAGCAGGCCGAACTGGATCGCATGATCCAGTGCCCTCACGACAAGGCAACGCTCACTCAGATGACCGATCAGACCTTCCGCTCGCGGGAGGCCCAGCGGTCGGCCGATCAGTTCATCCATATTCTCGACGTGCAGGGCGTGCCGCGATTCTTCAGTCCGCTCGACCGCACACTGCTGCGCGGCTTCCAATCGTTCGGTGCGTACCTGCCCGGCGTGGCGATGCCGCTGGTGAAGGAGAAGATGCAGCACGAGACGGCCAACGTAATCCTGCCTGCAGAACCGGAATTGCTGGAGAAACATCTGGCCGCCCGGCGTCGCGAAGGGGTGCGGATGAACGTCAATCATCTGGGGGAAGCACTGCTGGGCGAGCGCGACGCACGGCGGCGACTCGAGAAGTACCTGGCCGTGCTGCAGCGACCCGAGATCGAAGTGATCAGCGTGAAGATCTCGACCATCTTTTCGCAGATCACGCCGCTTGCTCGCAAACAGACCGTCGCCGAACTGTGCGACCGCATCGAACTGTTGTTCCGGGCCGCAGCGCGGGGCACCTTCACCCGTGCCGATGGCACCACGGTGCCGAAGTTCGTGTACCTCGACATGGAAGAGTACCGCGACATGCATCTGACGGCCGCGGCGTTCATGCAGGCGCTCGACCGCAAGGGGCTGGCGGGCGTCGAGGCCGGTATCGCCCTGCAGGCGTACGTGCCCGACTCGCTGCTGGTGCTGCAGCAACTGTTGGAGTGGGCCCGTGGCCGCGTAGCCGCCGGCGGAGCACCCATCACCGTGCGGCTGGTCAAAGGCGCGAACATGGAGATGGAACGCGTCGAGGCCAGTATCGAAGGTTGGCCACAATCGCCCTACAAGGAGAAGATCGACACCGACGCCAACTACATCCAGATGCTGCACGAGACCCTGTTGCCCGAGAACCGAGACGTGGTTCGCGTGGGCGTGGCATCGCACAATCTCTTTACGTTGGCCTATGGCCTGGTGGCTGCACACGAGGCGGGCATGCTCGACCGCGTGCAGTTCGAGATGCTCGAGGGCATGGCCAATCATCAGCGGCGGGCGTTGTTCGAGTTGGCTGGCAACCTGCTGCTGTACGCCCCGGCCGCGCATCAGGACGACTTCACCAGCGCCATCGGCTATCTGGTCCGTCGGCTCGACGAGAACACCGGGCCCGACAATTTCCTGCGCCATGCATTCAACGTCCGCGTCGGCACCACCGAATGGGAGCGGCTCGAACGGCAATTTTGCGAGTCGTTCGACAAGCTCAAGACACTCTCCAGCCAGCCACGGCGAACGCAAGATCACCGCAAGCTGGGCCACGTGCCGCAGGGCCCGACGCCCAGCCCCCAATATCCCTTCCGGAACGAACCCAACACCGATTGGGCGCTGCCGCAGCACAGCGAGTGGGCCGAGTCGATCACCGCGCAGTGGAAGTCCCGCCACAGCGATCAGGCAGGCGAGGTGCCCCTGGTGATTGCAGGGGAGGAGATCACCAGTGGTCGCACGGTGACCGAAACCATCGATCCCTCGCGTCCCGAACTCGTGGTGGGTCGTTATCACGCCGCGACGCCTGAGGATGCCGAGCGGGCAATGACCTCCGCTGCCGAAGACGTCGACGGCTGGCGTCGGCGCAGCCCCAGTGAGCGATCGGAGATCCTGTTCCGCGCGGCGGCCATCATGGCCGAGCGGCGGGGTGATCTGCTGGGCGTGATGATGGCCGAGGGCGGAAAGCTGTTTACCGAGTCGGACCCCGAAGTAAGCGAAGCGATCGACTTCTGCCGCTTCTATGCCCAGACGGCCGCCAGCTTCCATGATCTGGCCGGCCTGCAAGCGCGTGGCAAGGGTGTTGTGGTGGTCGTGTCGCCTTGGAACTTTCCGTTGGCCATTCCGTGCGGCGGTGTCGCCGGGGCGCTGGCCGCAGGCAATACGGTGATCCTGAAACCTGCCAGTGATACGGTGCTCATCGCTTACAAAATGTGTCAGTGCCTGTGGGACGCCGGCGTGCCGCGGACCGCACTGCAACTGGTTGGCTGTGCCCACGGCGAAGGTGTCGCCCAACAACTGGTTACGCACCAGGCGGCCGACGTGGTGGTGCTCACTGGCGGTACCGACACCGCCGCGCACCTGCTGCGAGTCGATCCATGGATGAACCTGCTGGCCGAGACTGGCGGCAAGAATGCCACGATTGTCACGGCCCTGGCCGACCGCGACCTGGCGGTGAAGAACGTGGTGACCAGTGCCTTTGGCCACAGCGGGCAGAAGTGCTCGGCCACGTCGCTGTTGATCCTGGAAGACGAAGTGTACCACGACCGCAGTTTCCGCGATGTGTTGTGCGACGCGGTCGAGAGCCTGAAGGTCGACAGTGCCTGGAACCTGGCCTCGCGCGTGGGGCCGTTGATTCGTCCGCCCAGTGGCGTGCTGGAGAAAGGACTCAAGGAACTGGAGCCGGGCGAATCGTGGGCCGTGATGCCGGAAATTGGCATCAACGACAATCCACACCTGGTTTCGCCCGGCGTAAAGTGGGATGTGCAGCCGGATTCGCTGACGCACTGCACCGAGTTCTTCGGCCCGCTGCTGGGCGTGATGTGCGTGCGGACCCTGGCCGAGGCCATCGACCTGGTGAACGCCACGGGGTTTGGATTGACATCGGGACTCGAGAGCCTGGACGATCGCGAACAGCAGCAATGGCGCGAAGGAATCCGGGCAGGCAACCTGTACATCAATCGCTCGACCACCGGCGCCATTGTCCTTCGCCAACCATTCGGCGGCATGGGCAAGAGCAACGTCGGTCCCGGCATCAAGGCGGGCGGTCCGAACTACGTCGCGCAGCTGATGGACTTCGAAGGCGCGGACGACACTGCGGAGACGCACCAGATCGCCAGTCCATTGCTGGCGGAGCTGGTCGAAGCGTTCGACCCCAGTGGTTCGCTGGGGCTGGCGCCCGCCGTGGCAAGCTACGATCGCTGGGCAAGCGAGGAATTCGGGCAGACGCACGATCACTTCCGGCTGTTGGGCGAGGATAACGAACGCCGCTACCTGCCGGTGGATATGGTGCGCGTCCGCGTGCACGAGTCGGATACCGAATTCGAGGTGCTTGCCCGCGTCGCTGCCGCTCAGGCCGCCGGTTCGCGAGTGGTGGTGAGCTCGCCCCATTTCGACGAAGGCACTCCACTGGGGGATCTGATCGCCAAACTCGACGAAGTGACCGACACTTGGGCCGGGGCCATTGAGTTCGTCGAAGAGTCGGACGCCGAGCTCGCCGAGATCATCGGCCAGGAACTGGTCGGCCGCGTTCGCTACGCTGATCCCAGCCGCGTGCCGGAGTCGATCCGCACCGCCGCCGCCGAGGTGATGACTTACATGGCCGACGCGCCCGTCTCACCGCACGGCCGGGTGGAGCTGCTGTGGTACGTCCGCGAGCAATCGGTCACCTTCCGCTACCACCGCTACGGCAACCTCGGCTTCCGCGCGGAGGAAGAACGGGACGAGCCGGCGTAGTAGGGTAAACCGTCGACTGTCGCGCACGCGCGTGGCGCTCCGCCTAACCGTAGCTACCGTCGCCAGACGGTGGACCTCGACCCGATCGTTTTGGGCCAGCATCGTATTGGGCCAACCTCGGGGGATTTACATCCATGGGCCCAAAACTCCAGTGGTTTTGGTCACCCCCCAGGTGGTGAAACCCTTGTATTTCTCGATCAATCCAATCGAGGAAGGGGACAAAACCCACCACGTTGTTCTCCGCATGTTCAGGTTGGCCCAAAACCCCATAGTGGCCATTCGCTCCGCGAATGAGCGAAGTACCCCCGGGCGCTCCCTCACAGAACCACCGCCCACCAACTGCGCACCGCGAGCGCCAACCTCTGGCTTATAGCTTACCCCCCCAGTGCCTACAGCCCATTCACAAATTGCCAAAGATCCACGGCAGGTACAAAGTGCCGCAACTCTATTGGACCAGACTGGCGCGCGATATCAACGGCGAATTTTTTACAGCCGACATTTCAGGCAAACCTGCGACCGATGGACCAGGCAAAGTGTGGCCCGCGAATGCACGCAGATGCACGTGAATTGATGAAGCACTACGCGAACCTTGACGTAGCCCAGGGCGTTTCAGTCTATTGTGAAGCTGTCAATGGATGCGCCATCCGGTAGGTCTTGGACTTGGCGGTGAATTTGCCCATGGATACTGACGTGGACGCTGACATTGGTCGCTTCGATATTTTCTATATCGTCATTGCCCCCCAGCACTAATGGCTGCTTGTGACTGTAGACGGTTTGGGGCTCCAGGGTTACTCCGGCATTCCGCAGCTGCACAATGCGTGACGGGAACATGTGGTCGGTGACGAATTGTGTATCGGATAGAAGTGATTGGAACGACGAGCCATCCTCGGCAACCGATTCAATCGTTCCCTGGACGGTGTCGATGAAGTACACATTACCAGAGGTGCCTTGCGCAAAAACGTCACCCATCACAGTTATGAGAATCGGACGCAGAGGTTCTGGCATCGCCCATTCCCAGTCGGACAGAATCGCATTCATGTCGACGCCGTCGGGGCTGATCGTGAGGTCATTCATGGTAATGGGCATCAGTGACTCCGGTTTGTTCCTTGCGTTGTTCGTCTTCGCGATCGGTCGCCAAAGCTACCACAAAGTCGATGAACGACTGCTCGTCTTCTACACGCTCTTTCAGCAAAATTGCAGGCGAGAACTATTCTTCAGGGAAGGCTGACTGTCTTGCTTCTTCGTAGGCGGCTTCCAGATTGAGTTTGCCTAGCCACACCGCCATGTAGGCATGATCGAGACTTGCGTGATTCTCGCGCAACAGCATGGCGACGTCAGACAAGTCAAGCACTCGCCCCGCCAGAAGCTTTAGCAGCATGAGATCCTCGCAGGAGAGTACCCGAATTGGACGGTCAAGACCGGGAACTTCTTGCTTCTGAGCTCGCTGCAACGCAGACTTCAGCAAGTCATTTTCGGCGAGCAGTAAGTCGAATTGGACGTCGTAGAACTCATTGGGCGGGGTAAATAGGAACTGGGCAATATGGTACGGTCCCACTGGGATGAGCGGTGGCGTGTGCTTCGGTCGACAGCCATGGCTGGTGAGCGTAGTGAGAAGTGTGTCGAACTCACTGGATTCCACACCAATGAGTAAGTCGACGTCGCGAGTGGCCCTCGGGTATCCCCACACGGCCAACGCTAGTCCACCGGCGAGAGCGAACGGGGAGGGAAGAGTCGAAAGGGCGTTCGCTACATGGTTGAGTACATCACGTACAGCTTCACCTGCCATTTCCCACCTCGCGCTCGGCCAAACGCTGCAGCATTCGGACCTGATCGCGGTCATGCTGCTCCATCTTGCGGACGTACCATTCTCGATACGCTGCCGCCAGCTCGTCCTCGGATTTCAAGCGGCCACGGAGTCCGGCCTTGACCAGCGCGTCTGCTTCGTCAACTAACTCGTACCAGAGTTCCACACGTTTGGCGAGCGGAAGATGGCGGATACTGGGCGGAGCGGTGTCTGCCGAAGGAATTAGCGATGACATGGAGAGGCCAAGTTGGTAGCCATGGTGGCGAAAGGAGCTGTAGTGCTGCTGACAATTGTACCACGTTTGGTTCGAGCCCCCCAACCACGAATTCGGCAGCAGGCGTCCCCAAATCGCCGTTGGTCGGCCGTTAGCCTGTAAGCTACACTTGCCACATGAACGATGTGGCAGCCGACAAATCGAAGGGAAGGCCCAAACTCGGTCCCGGGCCGGCCGGGTGGCAGCGTAAGTGGTACGAGGTGATCTTCGAGCACGACACGCCCGCCGGTCGCTGGTTCGATGTGTGGCTGTTGGTCGTCATCGTGGTGAGCGTCGTGGCGGTGATGCTGGAGAGCATCCGCTATAAGGATGCACCCGAAGCCTGGTACGACACCTGGCGAGCGGTCGAGTGGATTATCACCGGGCTCTTCACCTTGGAGTTTGCCGCGCGGCTCGCCTGTGTCAATCGGCCTGGCCGCTACGTGTTCAGCTTCTTCGGCGTGGTCGACCTGGTGTCGCTGCTGCCCAGCTACTTGATGATTCTCATTCCGGGGGCGCAGTCGCTGGCCACCATTCGTACGGTGCGGCTGTTGCGCGTGTTCCGTATTCTCAAGCTCGCGCACCACGTGCGGGAAGGGCAGGGGTGGCTGCTGGCGCTCAAGCACACCTGGCCCAAGATCACGGTATTTATCTCGGTGATTGTCTGCACCATTATCATCCTCGGTTCGGTGATGTACCTGGTGGAGACGGACGCGGATAGCGGGTTCGACAACATCCCGGTCAGCGTCTATTGGGCAATCGTTACCATGACCACTGTGGGCTATGGCGACATCGCTCCGGTCACACCGTTGGGCAAGACGATTGCTTCGCTCGTAATGCTGCTGGGCTACGCGATCATCATCGTTCCCACCGGTTTGTTCAGCGCCGAAGTGATGAAGCAGCGGGCACTGCGGGGTACCGAGCGCAGCTGTCCACGCTGCGCGTTCAATACCGCGGACGACGGGGCGCAATACTGCAGTCGCTGTGGCGAGCGACTAGGCGCGTTGCAGCCGACCGGTACGCCACAGGCAGATGCCTAACGCGGCGAGCGAGAACATGGCCGTGGCCGCGGCAGGTTCGGGAATGGACTGAGCCGTGGCCTGGTTCGACGGCGATGCCGTGTGCCCGAAGTTCAGTCTCCACAGATTGTAGTCGCCGGTATCGACCACGCCAGAATTGTTGCCGTTCTCGGCAATCACGTCTTCGCTGGCGGCGCCCAGGTTGTTGCGCCAGACGCTGTAGTCGGCCAGGTCCACGATTCCATCGTTGTTGAAATCGCCGGGCAAGTCGGTGCTGGCCAGCAGGCTGCCAAGCGGGTTGTGCATCACCGCGTCGAGGTACACCGTGGCCTGGCCGGTTCCAAAGAACTGGATCGAGTCGATGGTGGCTGTTGCCGCGTCGATGATGCCATCGCCATTGGCCCAGGCTTCCCATTGGTCGTCGTCGTCCAGCGACCACTCGTACAGATGCCACTTGCCGTCGGCAATCACCTGTTTGGCGATGCCGCGATCGGCCGTGTCGGGGGCATCGATCGCCAGTCGGACGGACAAATCCTCGTCGTCGGTCTTGAGCCAGAAGCCGATGTAGCCGGTCGTATCGAAGGCCTGATTCGAGCCGGGCGATGCGGGAGTACCGATGCCGGAAACGTGTCGCAGGAACCAGCCGTCGTCGTCGCCATCGATGAACAGCTCCTGCGATGCGGCGCCTTCGTGCGCTTTGGTGGTAATGCGGTCGGCGTAGCTCGCATCGCCGATGCCAGTGTTCGATCCGGAGTACAACGGAGAAGAGCCAAAGTAGCCTTCGTCGATCTCGAAGTCGGCAATCATGGTTGGTCCGCCGGGCGACGTGCCGAGGCCAATCAACTCGGCCTCGAGTTGCTGGCGGGTTCCATTGAACAGATTGCGGTCGACATCGCCACCGATGCCTGGCACGCTGCCTTCGGCAGTCCATTGCCAGTACTTCCAGGTGTTCCAGGCGGGCGTGTCGGACTGCGTGGGCGGATTAGCTGTACCGCTCGACTTCCACCAGGCGAGCCACAGGTCGTGCTGCGAGGCAATCGGGTCGGTGAAGTACGTGTTGGCCGCCGACTTGCCGGTGTAGATGATGGGTCGCACCCCCATCGAATCGTAGACCGTGTCGCTGAAGTCCTGAATCCAGTTCGACACGAAGTTCTTCACGCTCTGTCTACCCGGAGGCGTGAAGCCGAAAACCTCGATGTCCAGCACCGGCGGAAGATGAGTGCCCGTATCGTAGTAAGGCGTGATCGCGTCCAGGAAGTCGTTGGCCTCGTTGATCGGGTCCAAGGGGTTGTTCGAGGAACTATCGGGCCGAGCGAAATGATAAGGCCCCGTCAGCAGACCCGCCGCCGTGGCGTTCTGCATGTTCTGCACAAAGTAGGGATCGACTTAGTCGACCCCTTCGGTGGCCTTGATAAAGGCAAACTCGGTGTCCGAGTTGTTGACCGCGTTCCAATTGATCGATCCCTGCCATCTCGAAACGTCGATGCCGTTGACGTAAGACTGCGACCAAACAGTGCTGACAACTGTCAATTGCAGTAGCAAGGTAGCGACACAAAGATAGCAATAGCGCATAAGGCGGTGGGACAGTTCACGGACGACGAATGGGAAGACCTTGGCCAGCGATGGCCGTACGGCGGATGGTCGAACTGTCAGTTTAACCGTTGGCTACTTCCTCGCAGAGGGCTATGCGCACTTGCGAGAAACTCTTGCGGAGAACAGTAGTCTGCAGCCCAAGATTGCGAGCAGCGATAGGGTGTTGGGCTCGGGCACCTGCACTGGCTCGGGGTCTACGTTGGATGGCTGGTCCGCGCCAAAGTGGGTTTTCCACACTTGATAGTCGCCGGTGTCGACGACTCCCGAGTTGTCGCCATTGCCTGCCAGGAGGCCTTCGTCCGCGACGCCCAGGTGGTTTCGCCACACGGTGTAGTCGGCCAGGTCGACGGTGCCATCGTCGTTGAAGTCGCCGGGCAGACCCACGGCGATGACACGCAGCTGCACATCGGCCCCCGTGTAGTGCAACTCCCAGCCCAGTCCAATGCCCGGCCGGGGCAGTTCGTCGGCCAGCGTGTCGAAGGTGCCGGTCACTCCGTCGCTGCCGGTCAGGATTGGGAAGCTGTCCCCCTCCGTAGCAACGTAACTGTCATCCACGGCGAGCTGTAGTTGGCCGGCGACTTGCGCGGTGTCGGCAAATTCCAGTTGGCCGAAGTCGGTCGAATTCAGGATGTCGACCAGCAGCGTACCGTCGGCGGTTTGGGTGAACGACCGCACCGACGAATGGCCTTCGAGGTGCAGTTGGCCTTCGCTATCCAGATCGAGATCGATGTTGTTGCCAGCTTCGAGCGTCAAAGTGCCAGAAGATAGATTCTGCAGTAGGCCCGCCCCGGCGAGGGTGGCGCCGCTCGCGATGGTGGAGTCGCCATCCAGTTCCAGTACGTCGCTGGCCAGAGGAACGTCCACATTGGCGTCGGCCGCGAAGGTGGCGTTCTCCAGGCGTCCCAGTCCGCTCACTTCCACGGTGCCGCGAAGTTCGCTGCCATCGCCACCGCTCAGCACCGTGGCGCGATCGGTTTCGTTGCCGGTGAGCTGCAGCGTGGCCTCGGCACCGAGTATCCAACCTTGCTGGAACATCAGGGTTCGCCCCGCGCCGACGAAGGCGTTGCCATCGAACTCGTCGGTCAGCCCGCTCGCCAGGGTGAGGTTTCCGGACGTCGCCTGAACTTGCCCCGAGGCGCCGTCGCCATCGAGGTCGATTCCCTCCGTGGCAGAGACGACCAGCGTTTCGTCAGCCGCTCCCACGGCGTGCAAGGTGCCGTTGTTAATGAACGTGCCGACGGCAATTTCGCCGCGTCCGAGCGTGATGTTGTTGTTGACGATTCCGGCGCCGGCGATGGTGCCGCCGGAAACATCCAAGATGGATAGGTTGGCCGTGTCGAGCATCTGGCTCAACTGCAGTGTGGCGCCATCGTCGGCAATCACCCGATCGGCGTTGAGCACCTGGCCCCCCAGCATGAGAGTTCCGCCGCTGGCGCGCAAGTCGGCGTTGCCCGCAAAGATCAAGTCGGCATTGATAACGCCGTAGCCGGCCAAGCCGGTCGAGTTGGTTGCCCGCAGTTGGCCAGGCCCCTGGATGTGTCCACCCGAGATGGAATTGGGCGTTGCCGATGAGCCACCCGCTAACCGCAGTGCGGCGCCCGGGGTGTTGATGTTGATCGTGCCGCCGGTGGCGACATCGAGCCGCGCGGTGAACTCGGTGTTGTCGGTGACGACCACGCTCCCCTCGACCAGCACATCGTCGCCAGATAGCGAACTCGCAAAACCGGCGGTGCCGTTGACGTAGATGGCCCCTTGTTCGCCCAGCGTCCATTGGTTGCTGGTGAACACATCCACGGCCAACTGACCGTCGGCACCGTTGATGTAGATGGCATCTTCAACCGGGTCGGTGTTGTTGCCGAACTTGTCCATCTCGTTGGTCTGCACCGACAAACGGGCATTCAGCTGCCACGTTTCGCTTTCCGTTGGGTCGGCCGCCAGATTCAGCAGGCCCTGAGACATGGCCAGCGCCTGGTTGCCGTTGACCGTGAAAGTGGCCGCGTGGAACTCGAGCGTTCCTTCTCCCGAGTGGGTACTGCCTCCCTGGAAGGTGACTTCTCGCTCCACACGCAGCGTGGCGTCCTCTTCGATGTTGGTTCCGCCAGAGGCATCGGTGGCGAACACCGTGGGGGCGCGAAGAGCGTTGAGACCCGTGGCGACATGGATCACGCCGCCAGCGACGGTCATCGTTTCGTCGGACTCGATGGTCGAGTTCGGAGTGAACGAGAAACTGGAGTCGAGATTCATCGTACCCCCGAACACCCAGCCACCAGGAGTCTCAGGATAGAAGTTCGAATCAATCAGGTTGAGGGTGCCATCGTAAGAGTCGTCGTCCTCGGCGGGCGAGATGTCGTCGCTCTGAACGTACAAGTTGCCAGACTGAACCTGCGTGACGACGTCCTCGGGGCCATCCCAATCGAACGACGGCGACTTCAGCGCCAGCGACGTTTCGTCGACCAGCAGTGTGATGCCCGGGCCGTCGAAATTCAGCGTACCTTCAATCTCCGAGACGGTCCCGCCACCGGGAATCTTGTTTTGAAACACCAGCGTGGTGTTCGCCGCGAGATTAACGACCGAGGCGGAGTTGAGGTGAAACCCCTCCTCGTGAACGAAGCTGCCCGAATTCACGTTGTAAGTAGTGGGGGTGGTATGCGTCTCGTCGCCACCGATGCGATAGCCGCGGACGGTGGCCGATCCGGTAGCGCCGGCGTCGACGTTCACCGTGGCGCCGTTGGTGGTGAAGGGGTCGTCGAGTTCGAGCAGGGAGCCCGCTGCGAAGTTCAGCGTGCCACCGAACGTAGCGGCCTGAGCCTGCAGCTCCAGCGTGGTTTCCTCCCCGATGTTTACTACGCCGGCGCCGTTAGCGCCATCGAGGTCGATGCGGTGGTTCACGTGGCTGGAATCGATGACGAGCGTAAAGTGTTCGCCTGCACCGGCCGATAGGGGACGTTGGCTTTGCAGCGCGCCGTCGTTTACCAGGGTGGTCGTGACCGTGGGCCCCAGGTCGTCGTGCAGCAGGATGATTCCGTAGCCCGAGATCATGCCCGACGTATTGGTGAGAGAAGCAACACTCGGTGGTCCGTCGATTTCGTCATCGAATACCAGCTTACCGCCGGCAATGGCGAGTGTCCCACCGCCAGAGAGCAGCATCGACTCGGCAGCGACGGAAGTGCTGTTCGCGCCATCGTTATGGGTGGACACCACCAGGGTGGTGCCAGCGCCATCGATGGTGGCGGTGCCTGCAATGCTTAGCAAGTGGCCCGAGGTATCGGCGTCCGTACCGGCCGCAAGGGCAAGACTGGCGATGTTGAAGTCGGAGTCGATGAAGGTCGAAACATCCGCCGCCTCGGGCAGGTCGCCGATCGAAAGATCATGATCCGCGGGACTGGCATTGGTCGACCAGTTATCGTTATCCGACCAATTGGTGGTAGTGCCGCCATCGTCCCAACTAACGTTGTCAGCCGAAGCGAAACCACAAAGCACGAGCCAACAGAGGCTCCCCCGAAGTGCACTGCGAAACGATCCCATTCCCCGAAGCTCCCAGTCGACAAGGCCGGGCTCGCTGGCCAGAGGCAACCCTATGCAGGGACCAGGCGAGCCAATTTCGAGCCTCTAGACTAAGCGCCCAGGCGACGGGAGGCAAGAAAAACAATGTTTTTCAATGTTTTCCCTGACGAGCACGGCCAAGGCACAGCCCCCCGAAACACACTACCGCGATGGACAGTGCGGTGGGCTCGGGGACGGACGTTGGACCGGCCAGGCCGCTAAAGGCGCCTTGTGACTGTCCAAAGTTGTTTTTCCAGATGGTGTAATCAGCCGCGGTGATACCGCCGCCGTTGCCGTTGTTATGAATGGCCAACTCGTTGCTGCTACCCAGGTTGTTGCGCCACACGACGTAGTCGGCAATGTCGACCTGCCCGTCTCCATTGAAGTCGCCCGGCTGGCTCAAGTCGGGCGGAGTGACGCTCCAGCCAATGTCCTTCAGCGCCGCGGCGTCCAGATCGGTGAGGTGCTTGCGGTCGCCTCTTCGAAGCGTGGGGTCGAGTGCCGTTTCCTGGGCCACGTTGGTTCCGTAGCGGACACTCATGGTTCCATCGGCCCAGTGCCCCGTGGTTGCGGGTGGATAGGTGCCGTAGGAGGCGATGGAATTGGAGCCAGTAAAAACGTTGTTGCTCACGTCGACCAATCCGGTCCACTGGCTCGAAGTGCCGAGCCCCAACACGTGGCCCATTTCGTGTATCGCCACGGAGTACAGATCGTTTTGATTCGATGTTGGATTGACGGAGTAGTCGTAGTTCCAGGTGGTCGAAGTGTCGTTGTCGAATGTCAGCGAACCACCCCAGCTTACGTAGCCGGATAGCTCGCCCCGCGTGGTGACCGCGTCGACAAAATCATCCGAAATGCTGTTGATCTGGCTGATTTCGGAACTGGAGAAACCTCCATCGCCGCCGTAGCTATAGCCGGGCGAGCTGGTGCCTCCATAGCCGAGGGTGGATCCGCTGAGAGAGCGTGCCCCCACGTAGATCCAGAATTCGTTTTGGGGAATGGTTAGGTCATACAGCGTGACAGATCCACCTGTGCCAGGATGCGTGAATCCTGCTTGCCACTCCCAGGTCGCGACGCCATTGAAGGCCTGACTGTAGAACGGATCGGGCGTTTCGATACGATCCAGCGTGTCGGTGAGTATCTCGGAGTAGAAGTCGGCCGCCGCTTCGAGCGTGGCCCGCGCCTTTTGTCCGTTGCTGGAGCCCGTGTTAAAGAAGTTCTGCGTGTCGTAATCGTATTTCAACACGATTTCGACCGCTTGAGCGGTTGTCGCGAATGCGAGACTGAGTGCGAAGAGCAGAACCCGAGATCGCATGATTTGTAGCTCGTCCAGGAGTGGGGGAACCGCCAGCTACCATTCTACACGAAGAGTCGCGAGCGAGAACCAGCTGCTAGCGGCGCCTAGTCCGAGCCAAGGCGAACAGCCCCAGCGATAGCAGGATCAGCTTCCAGGCCCCCGGCTCTGGCACGTTGGCCGATCCCGAGGATGACGCACCCGCCAACGACTCACCAAAGTTGCTCTTCCAGAGCGCGTAGTGGCTGGCGTCGTAAATGCTGCCCAGATTGTTTCGCCAAACGACGTAGTCGGCCAGATCGACGGAGCCATCGCTATTGAAATCGCCGCCGAGTCCTGCCACGAGTTCCAGGCTGTTGGATTGGTAGAGCACTTCGAAACCATATCCCGTCGGGAACAGCAGCGACTCGAATTGTCCCGCCATGCCCTCGGTCGCTGAGATCAGCGTGAAGGTATCGCCAGGAGTCGGCGTGAAGCTACCGCCGCCAAGATCGGTAAGCGAGATCTCCAACGTGCCGCCAAGAGAAGCGGTGCCGTCGACGACAATCTGGTCGTACTCCGTGCCGGCGGCCAGGCCGCCAAGGTCGAACATCATGGTGCTGCCGTCGGCCACTGCAAGGCGACCCTCGATCTGTAGCGAACCAATCTCGCTGCCCGGCACATCGAATCCGGGAGCCACGGTACCGCGGACGTTCTCCACCTGGCCAGCAATGCCTCCGCTGCCGGTACGGATCATGCCAGTGCCGGTGAGTGTTCCTCCGTCGCGAAGCTCTACGAACTGAGCATCCACGGTGGCGCCGTCGAGTTCCAACACGCCGTTGGCTTCGATGTTTACACCAGAGTAGGTGGTGAGGGTCACACCGCTATCTACGTGCAGCTTCATCTGCTCGCCGGACGTGCCGCCCGATACGTTTACCTCGAACGCCGAGGCATCGACACCGACAGTGGCCTGTTGGTTACCTCCCGAGACGTGCCGCACGTTGGCGATGGCCAGCAAGTCGGGAACCGAGGTCGTACTCCAGGAACCTGCGGTCGCCCAGGAGTCGGTGGCGGCCGTACTGGTCCAATTGGCATCGGTGGTCACCGGATCGCTAATGTAGAGGCCCGGACTGGGACCACCGCCACCCAAGGATGGATTGGGGTCGATCACGATGTCGCGGCCTTGGAAGACATTCATGCCGATGATGCCATCGACGATGTTGCCGGGGTTCGACACGTTGGTTACGTCGAGCACGATCACTGGCACGTTGGTCGCCGTGAAACTGCCACCCAGCGCCGGGATGGTCAGTTGATCGATGAAGAAGCCTGGTACATCTTCCAGAGTGCCGCCGGAGCCGACAATCGAGATGGTGAATTCTGGATCGTCGAGGGTGACGTCAAAGCCCATCTCCAGGGCTTTGAACTGCGAGAGTACGGTAACGCTGGCACCGGTGTCGAGGAAAAACTGCGAGCTGAGCGACGCCCCGTTGTTGTTGAACGTTGCATTCAGGAAGTGACCACCTTGCACCACCGTGGGCTGAGAGGGATTCTCCGAGGGGTGGTCGAGGTCGAAGTTGCCCAGGTTCGGAAACAGCAGCGGCGTGGAAGGGCTATCTCCCAGCAGGTTGAGTTGCGCTTTGCGATTGATGCCCAGTCCTTGGCTGCCCAGGGGGTGGAAATCAACGGCCGGCGAGCGTACGGTCTTGCCGTTGACCTCGAAGATCTGCGGCATGCTATTGCGGATGCGAGTAGTATACTGACTGGCAAATGATAGTCCCAACACGTTTGGCAGGTCGGACTCCGGTGGCACCGTGACGAGGGATGTGTGGGTTTGGCCCGCCATGGCGGAATTGTTCATCTGCAGCGTCGCGCCGCTTGCCGTGCGATCTTGCAGCCCACCGGCGTACAGCCCGAGCGGATCGCCAATGCTGGCGTCCAGAAAGCCCGAGGCGCCACCAATCGTAATGACTTCGGTGCCGCGATAGCCCTCACCGTTCCCATCGCCAGGATAAGGGCCATCGATGTTGAATGCGGCGTCCGTCTCCGAGGTAATCAGCGAGATGGCCGCACCGGTATCGAGCAGGGCGACGTCGTAGTAGCCTTGGCTGTTACCGAGAAAGTTGCCCCCAGGCTGCGAGCTGGGAATAGGAAAGAACTCGAGATCGTCGGTGTATTCGCCGGTGAGCGTGATGCCGACCTGGGGGAGAAATCCATCGACCGGAATGCCGGTGGCGCTACATTCTGATGCGGCTACAGCGGCTCCGAGCGCGACTAAACTGAGCAGGCCGAGTTCGCGCAGCGTGCGCGCACATCGAGGGTGAATGCCTCTGGCGAAATACGTCTTCATTATCTTCCGTTCCGACGAGGAGCCACGGCGCGAACCTTGCTGCCGGCGGACACCCCTAGACGAGCGGGCAGCACCATCACGGCTTCCGCTCCACGATTAGGGCAAGCTTGCCGACGCGGCGCAACACCCGTGGGGCAGCGCGCAGCGTCTACCCGTTGAGTCTATTTGTAGGGGTCGAAACCGTCAAGCAAACAGCATTCGGGTGGCCGCAGGCAACACGCCGCCGCAGTCGTAAGGCTGGCCCCGCTTACTGCACCATCGGGCGGCCGATGCTGTAGTACTTGTAGCCACGGCGCTTCATGCGCTCCGGCTCGTACAGGTTGCGGCCATCGAACACCACGGGCGACTTCATCAACTGGTACATTTCGGCGAAGTCGGGCGAGTGATAGTCTTTCCAGTCGGTCATGATCACCAGGGCGTCGACGCCTTCGATCGCCTCCATCCGGCGGTCGCAGTAGGTGATCTTGTCGCCCAGTTCGGCCTCCACGTTCTCTATCGCTTCGGGGTCGTGTGCCTTAACCGTGGCGCCCTTTTCAAGCAGCCAGTTGATGAGCACCAGGGCCGGTGCTTCGCGAATGTCGTCCGTGCGAGGCTTGAAGGCCAGCCCCCAGATGCCGATGGTCTTGCCCTTCAGGTTGCCACCGAAGTGTTCTTCCAGCTTGTCGTTGAACACCGACTTTTGCCGTTCGTTCACTTCGTCCACGGCCCTCAGCATGGTGGGCTCGCAACCGTGATCGGCGCTCATGGCCGTGAGGGCCCGAACGTCCTTCGGGAAACAGCTGCCGCCGTAGCCCACGCCAGGGAACAGAAAGGCGAAGCCGATGCGGCTGTCGTGGCCGATGCCGCGGCGGACATCGTTGATGTCGCCCCCCATCTTTTCGCACAGATTAGCCATCTCGTTGATGAAGCTGATCTTCGTGGCCAACAGGGCGTTGGCCACGTACTTGGTCATCTCCGCGCTTTCGGGCGACATGCTGATGAAGGGCTTCTCGGTCCGCAGGAACGGCTGGTAAAGCTGCTGCAGCACGTCGGCCACTTCCGGGCGTCGTACGCCCACCACCACACGGTCGGGCTTCATGAAGTCCTCGATCGCGGCCCCTTCCTTCAGGAACTCGGGATTGCTCGCCACGTCGCATTCGCGACCAGTCAGCTCCTTGAGCATGCCGAAGATCTTGGCGTTGGTGCCGACCGGCACGGTGCTCTTGGTGACGACAACGGCGTCTTCGCGGATGTGCGGCGCGATTGCCTTCACGACGCTCCACATGGCCGACAGATCGGCCGAGCCATCGTCGCCTTGGGGGGTGCCGACGGCCAGGTAAACCACATCGGCATCCTTAACCCCTTCGGCGGTGTTGGTGGTAAACACCAGGCGTCCCGCTTCGGCATTGTGTTCGACCAGCTCGGCCAGTCCAGGTTCGTAGATCGGTATTTCGCCCTGTTTCAGGCCCTCGATCTTCTTTTCGTTAATGTCGATACAAGTGACATTGTTGCCACTGTCGGCAAAGCAGGTGCCCGTAACCAAACCGACGTATCCAGTACCGATGACGGCGATTTTCATCGTGAGGGGTCTCCCCTGAATCTAAAGTAAGCCTGCAATGCCGTGACCGCGACCAATTCGAAGTCCTCTATCATAGTCTGCCTTACATAAGTGTCGAGCGACCCACTGGCGAGCGAAACACTGCCTGTTTTCATGCTCCAGCTGGTAGCGGCGGCCTGTCGAGCTCGGCACCTACCTTGCGGGTTGTCCCATCCTTGGTCGCTGCGCCCGATACTGTCCTTGTAGGTCATGGTTTGGCGGCCGCTGCCGGTGGTCACTATCGAACCAGACAAACCCTAAATAACTTACACGGTTTTTCTTACTGTGGGTGATATAGTGTAGGTTGCATAGGTAAGATAAAGGATTCGGGCCCCTTTAGAGCGAGTGCCTTCCGTGGTACTCTTCCCACCCCACCCTAGTTGCTTGGCCACCCGGCCCCCCTCCGATGTCGGATTTCGTCGACCGTTTGCCTTAGATATTTGACCATGCTTTCGCCAGACCAACACGCCGACGGCTTGCCGGCGGTCTCCCACCTGCCCCTCGCTGAGTTTGCCGACGATGTACTCGGCAATCTATTCGCCTTGCACGAGGAGTTCGGGCCCGTGGCGGCCATCGAAGACGGCGGGCAGCGGCTCGTAGTGTTGTTCGATCCGGAACTCAACTTCCAGGTACTTCGCGATACCGACACGTACCAGGGCCGGTTCTTTCCCATTCGCGGGCCGAAGCGCTCCAGCCAGCGCCGGCTGACTTGCGGGTTGTTGGGGATGAACGGCGAACAGCATGCCCGCAATCGACGCATCCTGAAGGATGCCTTCAGCCTGCGGGCGATCGCCGGCTATCGTCCGGCCGTGGAGTCGATCACCGACCGTTGGCTCGATGCCTGGCAGCCAGGGTCGACGATCGATCTGAACGACGAAATGACGCGGTACATGCTCACCGTGACCAGCACCTTGCTGTTTGGCATGAACGACCAGCAGCAGGCTTGCGAGTTGGGCGAGCAGATTGCCGACTGGGTGTCGCGGATGCACGATATCGGCGCGGGGGCGCTGGTACCCGATGCGGCCTTCGACGCTGGTTACGAACCACTGCTCGAGCAAGCAGAAGAGCTCGAACGCTCGGTCACCGCGATGATCGCCCGGCGCAGGGAGACCATTGCCGACCAGCCCGACGCTTGCGACGTACTGTCGTTGCTGGTGCGTGGGCACGGCGAGCTCGGCAAGCTCAGCGATGAGGAACTGGTGGGGCAGGCCTGCGTGTTGTTCGGCGCCGCCCACATGACCACGGCCCACTCGCTCACCTGGACGCTGCTGCTGCTGTCGCTTCATCCCGAGATCGCCGCTAACCTGTTGGCCGAGACTCTGGGACCCGAGGAGGCTCGAACCGGGCTGATCGACCGCGTGATCAAGGAAAGCATGCGGGTGCTGCCGGCGTCGTCGTACTCGCAGCGGGTTACCAGTCGCCGGGTGCAGGTTGGTCCCTACGACTGTCTGCCCGGCACGCCCATCGTGTTCACGCCGCTCATCACGCACCGCCTGCCAGGGCTGTATGAAGATCCGCGAACGTTCAATCCCGACCGTTGGCTCGACATCAAACCATCGACCTACGAGTACCTGCCGTTCGGCGCCGGCGCGCGGATGTGCATCGGCGGCCCGCTCGCCATGGAGATCCTCCGCCACGCCATCCCCAGAATCCTCGAACGCTTCCGACTTGATGTGCCAGCCGGTACGGAGATCAACGCGCAGGTGACCGGTACGATGCTGTCGCCGGTGGCTACGGTGCCCATCGAGCTGCACGAAGCGGATGGCCAGTTCTCCAGCCACCCGATTCAGGGCAATCTCACCACGCTGCTCAACCTGCCCGGCGCTGCTGAAGCTTCGACTCGCCCGCGGCAACCGCGGTAGCGCCGATCGTCGCCCCGTTTCCTAGTCTGAGTCCATTCTCAGAATGCAGGCTCGTCAGGCGGTTCGAACTCCGGCAGTGGCAGTTCTAACTTCGGCAATCGGATAGCCACGTCGTCGGCGGGTTCGGTGAGACGAAGGAACTCGTAGTCGCCTTCGAACTCAGGCTCGTACTCAGGCAGACCCAGACGCTTGCGGAGGGCGCGGTCTGCGGCTTCGGTATCGGCCATCTCGTACCCTTGGTAGGTTTTCCACATCTCGTGGGAACCTCCCTGGTCCTTGCCATCGGCGCCGAGCGAGTACAGCAAGAAGCCGTCGGAGGTGCGCTGGTAGGCGAGCGCGTTGCCATGCGGATCGACCAGGGGCGCGGCCAGGTAATCGGGCACCAGGGCGCCGAGTTGCTCGGGGTATTCGCCATGCGCGAGCCGATAGCGGGCCAAGGCGATGGCCGTTTGACTTAGCAGTCGCTGGCTTTGCACGCGCCGTTCGGCCCCCAGGGCAGCTTCGATGCTCGGCAGCAACAACTGGCACAGGACGTACGCAATGTTCTTGCTACGCGCCGACCGGCTCAGGGCCGTACCCCCTATGCCGCCTGGAGTAGTGATGGCGTTCGATCGCTTGGTGAGCGAGTTGCTCCAGGCATCGAGCGCCGCCTGTTGCTGGGTGGCGGTCGGCTCGTCCAAGGCGGCGACTATCTGGTCGTACTCCTGGTTGCCAATTTCCAAGATCGCGTTCCAGTCGATGGCGATGGCGGAGATTATGGGGATGCCAAACTGGCCGGCGATCGAGTCGTTCGGATTCTCTGGCGTGCGGGCGTGGGACATTTCGAGCATGCCCGTGACGAATCCGATCCGTTCGAACGAATCCACCGCGTCTCGCATGGTGCTGCCAGGCTGGCGGGCTGTAATGAACTGCTGCATGTCGGCGGCCAGTTCGGGCGTCAAGTCGGGCGACTGAAGGAGCTGCAGTAGCGTTTCCTTTGCCTGACCTTCACAAGCGTAGGCGACTAACTTGCTGACCAACGTGCAGTGCGTTTCGAGGTCGGCCAGGCGGTACATCGTTTGGCAGTCCTGCCAGGCTCCGGCAAGGTCGCCGCTGCCGATTCGCAGATTCGCCCGCAGCGCGAGACTGCGAACAGCAGGGCGCGGGTAATGCAGCTCCGGAATATCGAGGACGATCACATTGACCTTGGGATTGGCCAGCAGGGCAGGGGCCGGCAGATAAAACTCGGGTCGCGCCATCGCTTCGTGGAGCAGGGCGTAGTCGTGGGCATGGGCCTCCACCCAATCGGCCACCGGCGGGGCATCATCCGCTTGCCACGGTTGCATGCCCAGCGCCCGCAAGTAGTCGTTCTCCACGAAAAACTTGATGTCGTGATCGAGATCCGAAAGATGCTCGTCGGCGGGTACCTGATTTTTGAGATACCAGGTCGTCATGTCGTCGATCAGCTTTCGATTGTCTTCGATATCGCGGAGCCCATCGGTGGTGAGCACTTCCATGCCCAACTCGCGGCACACCAGTTGTTGATCCTGGGCCTCGAGCTCCGCCGGCCACATCGCTTGCAGCAGCGGAATCGCCCCGTTGTTCTCCGGCGTGACGCCCTCGCGCATCTGGTCGAGCAAATATTTGGAGTAATTTGGCAACCCATCGTCGGCCAGCGGCTCGGTGATGACCGTGGTTTGCGTTGAGACCTCGATCGGACCGGACGGCCAAAACAGTTGCCAGAGGAAGTAAACCATGAACACCCCGAGGGCGATGGCTGACCATTTGAGAATGCGTTTGAACATGAGGAGATAAGGGGTAAGGAACGAGTGGCGTTTATTCTACTCTTTCGAACTTGGGAATCGGCCGCTGGAGGAGCGGTAGCCGGATGGCGATGTCGTCGGTTTGTAGCTCTGGGTCGATGGTGGTGTCGATCACCAGGACGTCGTCATTGTGGAAATTGTCGACTTCTACATCGAGGGCCGGTTCCCCCAGTTTTTTGCGGAGCTGCATTTCGGCGGCCTCGTCGTCGGGAATGGGGTAGCCCTGAAGGGTGCGAAGTTCGATGCAGTTGCCGCGGTCGTCGATGCAATTGGGACCGAGTGAGTAGAGCAGATAACCATCGCTGGTTCGCTGATACACGATCGGGCGGTCGAACGGATCGATGGGCAGCTTATCCAGAAACTGCGGCATCAGCCCGTCGAGCGACTCAGGATACTCGCCGGTGGCGAGTTGATAGCGCGCCAGGGCGACGGCCGTTTGGGGGAGCTGGCGATGGGTACGATTCTGTCGGTCTAGCCTGAGGGCAAAGTTGTCGCCATAGCCCTCCAATAGCATGTAGGCCATGTACTCGGTGCGGACCTTGCAGCTGAGCATAAAGCTCACGGGCGAGGGTTGGACCGCCTTGCGCTGGATTTCCGCGTACCACGCATCGAGCGCTGCCTGCTGCTCGGCATAGGTTGGTTGGTCGACCGCCTCGAGAAACAGGTCGTACTGCTGGTTGGCGATGTGGAGTACAGTGGTCCAGTCGATGGAGGGTTCGCGGCCATTGTCCCTGTCCCGCGGTACTACCCAGTCGGGGGTATTCGATTCCTCAAGAGGGCGGAAGTCCGAAATTTCCAGCAAGGAGGTAATGTGGTCGATTCGGTTGCCGGTCTCCAGCGTGTCTCGCATGTTGTGTTGCGGCTGGCGGGTGGCGAGGAACGCGTCGATCTCCTCGGCCAGTTCCGGTGTGAGCTCGGGCGACTCGAGAATGCGGAGCAACAGGGCGTTGGCAAACTTCTCGATGTTGTGGGAGATGACCTCGCAGAGCACCGTTGGGTGCGTCGATACGTCGGTCAGCTGGTACATCACCCGGCAGTCGTCCCACGCCCCGCGGATGTCGCCGCTGCCGAGTCGTAAGTTGGCCCGCAATTTGAGGCAACTGGCGGCACTGCGAATTCGTTGCTCGCCCGGGATCATCACCCGAACGAAGCATGCTTTGGGGTCGGCGAGCAGCGTGGGCGATGGGAAGTAGAACTTCTCTCGCTCGACCGCTGCGTAGAGCAGGTCGAAATGCGGGGCGTGCTCCGCGAGCCAGCGTGCAATCGGCTCGGCGTCGGTGGCAGTCCAGGGGCCCTCTTCGACGGCGTCGAGCAGTGCCTCGTCCGGACTCAAATTGTTGTCGCGCTCCTGGCCGGTGAAGCCGATGCCGTCGAGTTCGTCGTCAGCCGATTCGCCCGCTGGTTCGGGGTCCCCGCCGCACCACTCGTACAGTTCGGTCATTAACTGCCGATTGGAGTAGGGCGAGTCGAGTCCTGCCTCGCTGGGCACTTCCATCCCCAACTCATCGCAGACCAAGTGCTTCTCGTCGTCGCCCCACAGCCCCGCCGGCCACATCGCCTGGATGAACGGGATCGCCCCGTTGTTCGCGGGCGTGACGCCCTCGCGCATCTGGTCGAGCACGTATTCGGAGTAGTTGGGCAGCCCGTCGTCGGCCAGGGGGGCGGTGATGAAGGTGGTCTCGGGCGAGACCCTAATCGGCCCGGCCGGCCACCACAGCTGCCAGCTGAACCACGCCATGAATAGCCCGAAGGCGATGCCGGTCCATTTCAGTAGGCGTTTTAGCATGAGAGGCGACCGGCGGCGAATGGCGAGTAACGGGCGACGCTACTCCTGCCATTCGAACTGCGGCAACGGATATTGGATGTGCGGCATACGCAGCGCGATATCGTCATCTTCGATCCTCGGGCCCCATTTGTCCATAACCGCGGGCTGGCTGGTGTTTTCGGCGGACCGGGGCAGCGCGCCCAGTTGCTGGCGTAATTGCTGTATCTTCGCCGGACTCTCGGGAATCGGGTAGCCCTGGTACAGGTTCAGCATGTTATTGCTGCCACCGGAGTCCTGGCCATCGCGACCGAGCGAGTAGAGCAGGTAGCCGTCGGGAGTTCGCGTGTAGGCCAGGGCGCGGTCGAACGGATCCATCGGCATCTCGGCCAGGTACTCGGGCAGCAGCCCGTCGAGCGACTGGGGGTACTCGCCGGTCGACAGGCGATAGCGGGCCAGTGCCACGGCCGTGAGATGCAACTGGCGATTCGCGGTGATGCGTCGGCCGTTCTCGATGGCGGCGGCCAGGCGGCTCGGGATCATCTTGGCCAGTTCGTAGGCCATGTGGTTGGTGCGGACCTCGTAATCGAGCAGCATATTCGTCCACTCGGGTTCCTTGGCCAGATCGCTCACGCGGTCGGTCCAGGCATTGAGTGCCGCCTGCTGTTCGGTGTACGTGGGTTGGTCCGCGGCGGCGAGATACAAATCGTACTCTTCATTGGCGATGCGGAGCACGGTGCACCAATCGATCGCAGGCTTGTGATCGATATCGTCCTGCCCGTAGGCGACGCCCCCGTGGGCCGAGGCAGCGCTGGTCCGCCGGTAACCGGAGATTTCCAGTAGTTCGGTGACAAAATCGATGCGCGCGCCCGACCTCAGCGTGTCGCGCAAACTGTGTTGTGGTTGCCGTGAGCCGAGACAGGTGGCCATCTCTTCGGCCAGCTCGCTGGTTAGCTGCGGCGACTGCACGATGTGCCAGAGCGTGCGGTTGGCGATTTCCTCGCGTTTATAGGCCAGCAATTCGCACAATACGGTGCTGTGCGTCTGCACGTCTGCCAGGTGGTAAATTGCTCGGCAGTCGTCCCAGGCGCCCCGCAGGTCGCCACTGCCGACCCGCAGATTGGCCCGCAGTGCCAGGCACTTTGCAGCGGTGCGCAACGTTTGCGTGGCTGGAGTTCGCATGCTGTGGAGACTTGCCTTGGGGTCGGCGAGCAGCGTGGGCGAGGGAAAGTAAAACTCCTCCTGCCGGGCGGCTTCGTGCAACAACTCGAATTGCTCGGCATGCTGCTCGATCCACTGGGCCAACGGTGGGGCATCGGCCGCCGTCCAGGGGGCAGCTTCAATGGCCTCGAGCAGATCTTCCTCGGGCACCAGGAATTCGGACTTTTCGGCCGGGTCGCACCACTTGGCCAGCGCGGCCATCAGCGCCTTGTCGGCGTAGGGAATCGAGAGGCCCTCTTCGGTGGGCATGGTCATGCCAAGTTCGGTGCACACCAGCTGCTTGTCGTTGCCATGCAATTCGGCGGGCCACATCGCCCGCACGAACGCCGGCGCCCCGTTGTTGTCGGCCGTAACGTCGGCCTTCATCCGCTGCACGAGGAACATCGAGTAGCTCGGCAGTCCGTCATCGGCCAGCGGACCGGTTATGAGCGTGGTTTCTCGTGCCAGGCTAATTGGCTCGGCTTGCCAATAGAGTTGCCAGGAGAACCAGGACGCAAAGACACTCAGCGGGACACATGTCCACAACAGCAAACGAATTGGCATAGCGGTGGGGGAGAGCAGCTAAGCAAGTGGTGGCCCAGGGGAGGGAGGGGGCCACAACTCGAAAGCTAACGCACGGGCGGGAGGGGGGAGGTGGGAGAGGCGTACGGTTGTAGCGCCTCTATCGCAGGTAGGTATAAATCATCGCCCGTTTCGGTTTGCTGCAACCGCAGTTGGTCTAACAACTGCGCTGCAACCACCTTGTACTCACCATTTTCAGATAGATCAACCACCTCATGCGGGTCTTTTTCCAGATTATACAGTCGTACGCACGGAACCTTCGGATAAACGATCAGCTTCCACCCGTCTTGCGTCACCATCCGCTGGCGATCGAGGTACGCGCCGTAGATTGCCTGCCGTGGGGTAGCTGTGACATCTGGGTCGAGTAGCGGATTGAGGTCCTGGAACTCGATGCCATCGGTCGACGCCCCGGCCCAAGTCAGGGTGGTGGGTACCACGTCCTGCAGGTAGATGGGCGTGGTGATTTGCTGGCCGGTGGGCAGCCCCGGTCCGGACAGGATGAACGGCACGCGGACACTGTGGTCGTACATGTTCTGCTTGCCCAGCAGCCCATGGCGGCCGATCGCCAGGCCGTGATCGGAGGTGAAGATGATCCGCGTGCTAGCAGTCAAACCAAGTTGGTCCACCGCATCCAGGATGCGCCCGATCTGCGCATCGAGGTGCGACACAATTGCAGCGTACTCCGCGCGGTGGGCGCGCACTGCGTATTCGGTCCGCGGGAACGGGGCCAGCCGCTCGTCGCGCAGACCACGGCCGGCGCCCATCGCTTCGGCGTAGGGATACTCGGGCTGGAAGCTCTCGGGCACCGACATCTTCTCGCGCGGGTAGCGGGCGACGTACTCGGCCGGCGCCTGGCGGGGATCGTGCGGTGCGTTGAAGGCCGCGTACAGGAAGAAGGGGCGCTCGTCGCCGGCGACGGGCTGCATCAACTCGATGGCGTCGTCGGCCACCACTTCGCTCCAGTGGCGTCCCCCTTTCCAGTGTCCGCCGGCCGACTGGTCGCTGGGATCGAACGGATCGGGCTGGTCCTGGTGCGGGCGGTTATACATCCACTTGTGATCGTTGGGCATGCCAGGGCGGACGTGCCGCACCTGGTCGAACACCTTCTGCGGGTCGGCCTGCACGTGCCACTTGCCGGTCATGGCGGTGCGGTAGCCAGCCGCGCGAAGTCGCTGCGGCCAGCTTTGTTCGGTTTCCACGTATCGCTGCTCGAGCTTCGACGCGTCGCGCTGGGCGTGCCACAGTTGCTGACCGGTAAACAGCATGGTGCGACTGGCCACGCAGACCGCGCCGCTCCAACTGCCCGGGTTGTAGGCGTGGGTGAAGGTGGTGCCGCGCTCGGCCAGACGGTCGATGTTGGGGGTGTCCACCTCGTCCCATCCCAGACAGCGGGCCGCATCGTACGCCTGGTCGTCGGTCAGGATCAGCAGGATATTCGGCTGTTCGGCCGAGGTTGCCGCGCTCGAGCACAGGGCGAGGGCGAGCAATAACATGATGCGACGCATGGACACTTCTCCACCTGGGCGTGACTAGGATCCCGCGGGTTTTCGGGGCGATTTCCAGCGTACGGATGATGATAACAGAACCACCGAGCCGGCTTCTCCGATTTTTCTGAGCCAAATTCTTCCGCCGGCGGCGCGAACCCTGGCGGCAGTTGAGCCCTAGAACCTAGTTGCACCCCACCGAAAATGGGGCAACCCTTAGAATCTGGGGCCATCGGCCACCAAAATCGCGCATTTTGCCGCAGTTGTCGCGGATAGAGGACCCTCGGGGTATACTACTTCGGACCTGGGGCGATGTCCGTCGAGTTGTAGCCGCACGGCTGTTTACTGCTCCAGTTTCCCACCTACAGGCCCCACCTTCGTTTTCTGAACGAAAGAGAGATGTTGATGCGTATTCGTTCGACTATCGCCCTGCTCGCTTTCCTGCTGTTCTCCGCTCCACTGGCTTTGGCCATTGACGAGAACATCTGCCGATACTGCGGTCGCGATCACGCGGCCGAGGCGGCCGCTGCCGCGGCGGCTTCCACCGACGGCACCGGACGCAAGTACGCGCCCGATCGCCTGGTGGATGTGTTGAACATCAAGATCGATGTGGTGCCCGATTTCGAAAAGCGCACCGTCAGCGGTACGACAACGCTCACGTTTGCTCCCATCTCCAAGCCAGTTGAAGAGTTGACGCTCGACGCCGAGAAGCTGGACATCGAGAAGGTGGAATCGTCCGCCCCGCTGGCCGACTACGTCGTGACCGACCATCACCTGGTGCTATTGTTCGCCGAGCCGCTGAAGGTGGGCGCGAAGACCGAGGTGGCCATCACCTACTCGGCCGAGCCGAAGAAGGGCCTGTACTTCCGCACGCCCGAACTGGGCTACCCCGAGGAGGACACACACATCTGGACGCAGGGCCAGACGCACGAGGCGCCGCACTGGTTCCCTTGCTTCGATTATCCCAACGAACGTTCCACCACCGAGGTGATCTGCACGGTGCCCCAGGGCATGAAGGTGGTCTCGAACGGCAAGATTGTTTCCGACGAGACCACCGGCGACGACATGCACCGCGTGCACTGGGTGCAGGACAAGCCGCACGCCAGTTACCTGGTGGCACTGGTGGCCGGCAAGTTCGAAAAGCTGGAAGACCAGCATAAGGACGTGAAGCTGGGCTTCTACACCCAACCCACACTGGCCGAGCACGCCCCCAACGCATTCCTCGACACGCGAACCATCATGGCGTTCTACGAAGAGGAGATCGGAATTCCGTTCCCGTGGGACAAGTACGATCAAGCCACGATCCGCGACTTCAATAGCGGCGGTATGGAGAACACCACCATCACCACGCTGTACCACGGCACCATCTGGGCCAAGGAAACCGAGAACATCTACTCGAGCCGTAACCTGGATGCCCACGAGATGGCGCATCAGTGGTTCGGCGACTACGTGACCTGCGAAGATTGGGCCCACCTGTGGCTGAACGAAGGCTTCGCCACGTACTACACGCACCTGTACAACGAACACAAACTGGGCCGCGACGAATTGCTATACGGCCTGTACCGCGACGCCACGGGCCGGGTTCTGCCAGCATCGGACGACCCGCGGCCCATCGTGTTCCGCGGTTACGACAATGCCTGGGAGCAGTTCGACTTCCGCGCCTATCCCAAGGGTAGCTGGGTGTTGCACATGCTTCGCAGCCAGTTGGGTGTCGACCTGTACCGCGCCGGCATCAAGCATTACCTGGAAACCAACGGTCAGTCGTCGGTGGTCACGTCCGACCTGATGGCCGCGTTGGAAGAGGTCTCGGGCCGCGAGCTCGATCAATTCTTCGACCAGTGGGTGTACGGCGCCGGTTCGCCCAAGCTGAAGGTCAGCTACAAGTGGCTGCCGAAAGAGAAGCTCGCCCGGGTGACGGTCGAGCAGACTCACAAGGTGGACGACAACACGGGGCTGTTCCAGATTCCCACGAAGCTGCGTTTCGTGATCGACGGACATCCGGTCGACCACGAAATCGAGATTGAAGACAAGAAGCACGAGTTCTACGTACCACTGGCCGCCCAGCCCGAAGTGGTGCGGTTCGATCCGGAGTACTCGGTGCTGGCCGAGGTCGACTTCGACAAGCCACAGAACATGCTCGAGAAGCAAATCGTGCTGGAAGGCGACATGATGGGCCGGCTGCTGGCGGCCAAGGCTCTGGCCAAGGACGACAGCCAGAAGTCGGTGGGACTGCTGAAGGAAGCGTTGAATTCCGACGAGTTCTACGGCGTCCGGATCACGGCGGCCAATTCGCTGCAGGACATCGGCACCGACGAAGCGTACGACGCCCTGACCGCGAGCCTCGACCAGTCCGATGCCCGCGTGCGGCAGGAAGTGGTGGAGCAAGTGGGCAAGTTCTACCGCCCCGAATCGCTGGAGTTGCTCCAGGGCGTCGTGGCCAACGAAGCCAATCCCGCGATTGTGGCCACGGCCATTAGATCGCTGAGCAAGTACCCGGCCGACGACGTACGCAACCTGATCGTCGAATCGATGGATCGCGACAGCTTCAACAATCGTATCGCTGCGGCGGCAATTCAGTCGCTGGGCCAGACCGGCGACGTGCAACTTCGCGGCAAGGTCCTCAGCAAGCTGAAGGCCGACCGCCAAGAGTTCACCGACCGCGACTACGCCTCGGCCCTGGAGACGTTGGCCAAGCTGTGGAAGGACGCCGACGACAAGGAGCCCGTGCGGGTGATGCTGGTAGAGTGCCTCCGCGACCCGGCCCGCCGAGTGCGTGTTGGCGCCATCGAAGGCCTCGGCGCGTTGGGCGACCCGCAAGCGATTCCCGCCCTGCAGACATTCGCCGACCGCGAAGGGAATGGCCGCGACCAGACGGCCGCCAAGGATGCGGTCAAGAAGCTGACGGAAGACGCCCCGTTCGTGCCCCGCGAAGTCCGCGAACTCCGCCGGCTGGTCAGCGAACTGAAAAAGGAGCAGGCCTCGCTGCAAAAAGAGGTCGACACGCTGAAGGCCAAGACCGAGGCAAAGCAGAATACGCCCACGGCCGAGGTCAGCACGAAGGCGGGCAGCGATCAGTAGGCCGGCATGGCGAATGACGACATCCGCCACGGCCAACCTGAGGGAGTGGACATTCCTCGGAACATGGGTCATTGTTAACTGGACGTTGGTCATTCGACTTGGTCTCTCCGTGGTTAGCTCCCGTACATGCAACTTCAGTCCCTTGTCGCCGTCGATATTGGCAACAGCCGGTTGAAGCTGGGGCGGTTCGATCGTGAGTCCGGCCTTCACGCCGGACTGCCCGAGCCGGTCGAGACGTTGGCCATTCCGCTGGCCGAGCGGCGCGCCGAGTTCGACGTGGCGGGACTGGCCGATTGGCTGAGCGAGCACGTCGCGCCCGGTACGCCCATCGTGATTGGCAGCGTCAGCAAGCCCGCCACCACCGCGCTGGTGGAGTTTCTCGACGAGTTCGACGACGGGGCGTGGAACAACGTTCGGCAGCTTGCTGGAGGTGACTTCGCCCTCGAGAACCGCACCCAACAGCCCGAGCGAGTGGGCATCGACCGCCTGGCGGCGGCCCTGGCGGCTGGCGCCATTCGCCGCGCCGATACACCTGCCATCGTGATCGACTTCGGTACGGCGATTACCGTCGACCTGCTCTCGGCCGAGGGGGCCTTTCAGGGTGGCGCCATCCTGCCGGGTGTCGGCACCTCGGCCGAGGCCCTGCATGCCCGCACCGATGCGCTTCCCGCAGTGTACGTACCAATGGAAGGCAAGTCGCCGCCGGCGGTGGGTACCGACACGGCGAGTGCCATTCATGCCGGACTGTATTGGGGCGCCGTGGGCGCGGTGCGAGAACTGATCGCTCGCCAGCGCGACAGCCTGGTCGCCCCGCCGCAAGTGTTCGTGACGGGAAGCACTTCGCCCGACATGGCCCGCCTGCTCGGCGCGCCGGACTATACCGTCCGCTACTTGCCGCATTTGGTGCTGGCCGGATTGGCCTTGGCGGCCGGCTGATTGTCTAGCAGAGGCGGTCGGAGTGGCTGCCGTCGCCAGACGGTGGACGCCCAACCATAACGCCTGATACTCTCGCCGTTGCTGGTGAGTCAGTCCCCGCTCTGTCGAGCGTAGCTACCCTGAATGTCCGACCCCATGATCGACCATCACCCCGACCACAAGCCAACCGTTTGCGTGCTCACACCACATGGGCGGGGGGCGATTGCGGTGGTAAGTGTCGACGGGCCGGACGCGGCCGACGTGGTAGCACCGCTGTTCGTGGCCGCCAGCGGTAAGCGGCTGGCCGAGATTCCTCAGGGCCGGGTGGCGTTCGGTCGCTGGAGCGTCGCGGGGCGAGAGGAGGTGGTGGTCACGCGGTTTGCAGGCCGTGTCGAGATTCATTGTCATGGCGGCATCGCGGCGAGCCGTGCCCTTGTCGAGTCGCTGGTCGAGGTCGGCTGCCAGCGCGTCGACCCCGTGTCGTGGCTCATCACCAGCGGCCACGACCCGTTGGCCGCGGCCGCCAGCGAACTGCTGGGCCGAGCGCCAACCGAGAAGGCGGCGCTCGTGCTGCTCGACCAATGGAGTGGAGCGCTGCGGACTGAAATCGAGCGAATCATTGCCTTGCTGGATAGCGAGCTGTGGGACGAAGTACAGCAGGCGATCCAGACGCTCAGCGACCGTTGGCCACTGGGCAAGCGGCTCACACAGCCCGCCCGCGTGGTTCTCACCGGCCCGCCCAATGTTGGTAAAAGCAGCCTGATCAACGCCCTGGTGGGTTACGAGCGGGCCATCGTGTTCGATTTGCCCGGGACCACCCGCGATGTGGTGACTGCCACCACGGCCATCGACGGTTGGGCGGTGGAGCTGATCGACACGGCCGGATTGCGACTGCAGGCCACAGGCGTCGAGCAAGCTGGCATCGAACTAGCGCAGCGGGCACTGGCGCGGGCCGACCTGGTGCTCCGCGTTGCCGACGCCCAAAACCACCTGGCGGGTCGTGAGCCCGCGACAGTGTTTGACGATTGGGTGGAAGGCAAGCCGATGATTCAAGTGATCAACAAGGTGGATCTGCTAGCCACTGATCAGCGCGAGCAGCTAAGCCCGCAAGCCGACGACTCGCTCGTTGCGACTTCCGCCACCACCGGCGAGGGCGTCGAGACCTTGCTCGAGCGGATCGCCGACGTAGTGGTGCCGCAGGAACCACCGGCCGGCGCGGCGGTACCTGTGACCGAATCGCAGCACGGATCGCTGACAACTGCGTTGGGTTATCTGGTGAAACTCGATTCCGCCAAAACAAAAGAAACGTTGCTAGCAATGCTGGGGTGACCTTCCATCCCCGCGGCTCGCTCGTTGGGTTGCGCGGCATTATTCCCAAAGTCCGATGGTTGAGTTTGACGATTAGTGAGTTCGTAGCGGTGCACCGCCGCGGTTGCTCGTCTGTTACTCGCTTATCGGGAGGTCGTTGTGTCGACCAGACTTTTGGGATGGACTCTCACCCTGTTGTTTGCCTGCTTGCACACGCCGGTGGCGTGGGGACAGAACGACGCACCGCCCGCAGTACCGAATTGGGCGAAACCCGACATCAAGGCACCCATTGCGGTTCCAGTCGCCCCGGCTGCTCCCGCCGCGCGGCCGGCTCCGGCGCCGCATGCACCGCTGGTGAGTCCCAACACGGCGCAGCGATTGAGTGTCGAGTCGACCGCTCACCTGCCAAGTCGGGTGAAGAACGTGCTCGACTTCTACGGTGGCACAACTTCGGCCCGGGCGCTGTCACAGCTGCCTTATCGGCCGTCGACCGGCATGACGTCGCCACCGCCAGTTCGCCAGGCTCCCAAGCCGTTTGAAGGCACCGTGAGCAACGCACCGACGGTTAGCCCCTACATGAACCTGTTCCACGAAGAGTCGGACGAGGCACCGCCAAACTACTTCGCCTATGTCCGCCCAGCCCTGCGGCAGCAGGAAGCCAACCGCCGCGCACAGCTGGAATTTCGCTCGCTCGAGCGGCAGGTTCGCACCGTTTCGTATGGCGAAGCCGTGCAAAACTCCAGCGGCGGCGTTCCCAGTACCGGTCATGGCACCCGGTACCTGAACACCAGCCGCTACTATCCCGCGGCGCCGCGACTGCGATAGCAAATCTCGGTAACGCTGGCTTGCCGCTCGCCGGCTCGGTAGATTGAAGGCAACTCAGGTTGTCCTCAGTCCGTTACCTCGAGCCTCGGAGATTTGGCGATGAAGGCGTTTAGTTGTTCCCTGTTGTTGGTGGTGATCGCAGTTGGCCAGGTGCGGGCGCAGGAGCCTGCCTCGAGCGAGGAGGTCACCGTCAACGAGCAGGAGGCCAAGCTCAGCAAGATGCTCACCGGCGCCACGCTCGTGGGGTACTTCACCGTGACTGGCGATGGCCAGCAGGAGGGTCCACCTCGCCTGCGGGGCGAGCGTTACGACCTGGTCGAAGTGCGTAAGGTCGACAACAAGGGTAACTGGCTGTTCAAAGCTCGCATTCGTTACGGCGATCACGATGTCACGCTGCCGATGACGTTGCCCGTGAAATGGGCCGGCGACACGCCCGTGGTGGTGGTCGATAACATCGGCTTCCCAGGCCTCGGCACATACAGCGCTCGCGTGTTGTTCCACGATGGCCACTACGCCGGGCACTGGGGCGGCGGGGACCATGGTGGCAATTTGTTCGGCACGATCGAACGAGCCAAAGCAGGCGAGGGCGACACCGAGTAGTGTGCCGGTTCCGCAGTGGGAGTCAGGAATTCGAAGCCACTACGGCCACCAGCGCCAGCGCGGCCGTTTCGATGCGCAGAATGCTTGAACCCAGGCCGACGCATTGCCAGCCTTGGTCGATGGCCAGGGCAACTTCCTCGTCGGTGAAGCCGCCTTCGGGGCCGATCAGCAGCGACACCTGGTCGGCAAATTCCACACTGCTTAGTGGCTGGCCCGTCGGGTGGGCGATCACTCGCGTACCGCTGGCGCCCGCGACGAACTCGGCCAGTGGCTGAGGCTCGTCGATTTGCATTAAGGTGTTGCGGCCGCACTGCTTGCTGGCTTCCACCACGCCACGGCGGAGCTTCTCGAGCGACTTGCCTTTCAGGTCCGCCACGCTGCGCTCGGTGGAAAGAATTGCCAGGCGCGTGGCGCCCAGTTCGGTGAGCTTCTCGACGAGCCACTTCTGCCGATCGCCCTTCGGCAGCGCCACGCCCACCGTGATGCGGATGGCAAGTTCGCGGCTCAACTCCAGTCGCTCGCCAACCTCCAGCAGTACTTCACTGCGTCCGCACTTTTCGATGGTGGCCGGATACTCGCCCCCCTGGCCGTCGAACAACGTGATCGAGTCGCCCGGCTGCGCCCGCATCACATGCAGCAGGTGGTGTGCTTCGGGGCCATCGAGCGTGGCCTGGCCATCGGCAGGGGGAGTCGGCAGATAGAAGCGATCGGACATTCGTTGGGTGCTGCTAGCACAATGCAGGTGAAGTTAGCTGGCATGAGGGACCGATTATGACGATTAAGGGGGCGCTGCCCAATCCCTAGTCCACGATCCTCCAATTACTGCTTCCATGTCTTACTTGCGTCACTGGCAGCTCGAACATTCGCCCTATCGGCCCAGCAGCGAGGTTTATCCCGCGCCGCCTCATCAGGAGGCGCTGGCGCGGATCGACTATCTGGCCACCGAACGGCGGGCACTGGGGGCGCTGGTGGCCGCGCGAGGTATGGGTAAGACCATGGTGCTGGCCGACGCCCAGCGGCATCGCACGCGCGACGGCCGCTACGTGGCCGAGGTCGACGCCTTTGGCATGACCCCGCGGGAGCTGTTGTGGCAGATCGCCTGCGGGTTCGATGCCCAGCCGTCCCTGGGCGATAGCATTTCGCGACTATGGCAAAGGCTGGCCGACACGGCGGCCGAGCACGCCTGGCGGCGCGAATCGGCCATGGTGCTGGTCGACGATGCCGGGCAGGCCGGGCCCGATTTGTGCCAGCAACTGGTTCGCTTGTCGCGCGTCGCCGGCATGGCTGGCGCTTGCTGGACCGTGGTGCTGGCCGCCACGCCCAGCGAAGCCCAACGCTGGCCCGACTGCCTGTTGGAGCTGATCGACCTGAGGATCGAACTCTACGCCTGGGACGAGGACACCACCGTCGACTACCTGCAGCACGCCCTGATGATGGCCGGCCGGCTGGAACCAGTGTTCACCGAAGACGCCTTGCGCCTGGTATACGCATTGTCGCAGGGCATTCCGCGGCAGGTGGCCCGGTTGGCCGACTTCTCGCTGGTGGTGGGGGCCGCCGCGTCGACCGCGATCATCGACACGGGCATCGTCGAAACCGCCTACGGACAGGTGAACTGGTCCGCCAAAGTGGCCGGCTAGCGCATCCGCAATCTGGTAGCCCGCAGGCCGTTTGCCAGGGCCGGCGCGGGCGATTCTTGTTGGCCCCATGGTGGGCAGTTTTGGTACAATGGGGGTAGATTAGCCTCCCACATCTCTCTTCTGATTGGTACGCGTCATGGACAGCGAGCAACTCCGCAACGAACTCACCAAGCTGCACCAGGAGCTGAGCACCGTCGATTCGGTGGACGACTCGACCAAACAGATGCTGACCACCGTGATGCAGGACATCGTGAAAGTGCTCAGCGGCGAGCATACCGGCGAGGGCGACACGCCGCAGGCCAGCAGCGAGCACTTGCGCAGCATGATGTCGGAGTTCGAAGCAGAGCATCCCAAGCTGGCCCAAACCCTGGGACAACTGGCCGACGGCCTGGCGAACTTGGGGATCTAGAACGCAGCTCCCAGGTTACTCGGCCGTAACCAATCGCATTGCCTGGCGGCAGGCGAGTTCGTATTGCTCGACGTCCAGCAGCTCGTCCACTGTGTGGATGTTCTTTTGACCGCAGCCCAGTGTGACGGCCGGCACGCCGTTGGCCGCCAGCCAGTTGGCGTCGAGTCCACCGTTGCTGATTTCGATCGTGGGGGTGAGGCCTTCGGCTTCGACGGCTGCCTTGGCCGCGGCCACTGAGGGATCGTCACTCGGCAGGCGGAACGAGTCGTAGTCGAGGTGGCCTTCGAACTCGATGCTGCCGCGCTTGCCGGTGGCGCTCTTCACTTTCTTGCAGGCGCGGTGGAACGCCTTTTCGATTTCGCGGACGATTCGCTCGCGGAATTTGCTGTCGTGGCTGCGGGCTTCGGCGCGGAGCTTCACGTAGTTGGTCACCACGTTCGTGGCCTGGCCGCCCTCGAACACACCTACGTTGCTGGTGCCGGTGCCGCCCGGTTTTTCAATCAGCCCGTGCCAGCCGTTCTCCACCAGGTCGGCGATGGCCAGCGACGCAATGGCGATGGCGCTCACGCCTTGCTCCGGCGCGCCGCCGGCGTGGCTGGCGATGCCATGGATGTGGATGGTCATGCGGTAGCCACCCGTGGCTCCCACGGTGAGCTTGGTGGCCGAGCCGCCGTCGTAGTTGAAGCAGAGTTGCGGCTTGCCCAGCTTCGAGGGCACCACGTACCGCGCGCCGTACAGGCCGACCTCTTCCTGCACGGTCCACAAAAAGGTGATCGGGAAGCGCGGCACATCGCCCTTTAAGAGCTTCTCGGCCGTGGCCAGCAGCACCGCAGCGCCCGAGCGGTCGTCGGCGCCCAGTCCGGTGTTCGGGTCGGCCGACTCGACAAACTTGCCCTTCAGCACAGGCTGGCTGCCCACGCATACCGGAACCGTATCGACGTGCGCCGAGAGCATCCGCCGGGGGCCCCGCACGGTGCCGGGCAATTTGAAGATCAGGTTGCCCACCTGTCCGGCCAGCGGTGTCTTCTTGTGGGCGTTGTCGTGCACCAGGGCCTTGGCGTCGGCTCCGGCGGCCACCAGTCGATTGCGGATGAACTCCATGACGGCCCCCTCCTGACCGCTCGCACCGGGAATGGCCATTAGCTGCATGACCAGTTCGAGTTCGGGGGACTTGGCGGCGGAAGAGGAGGATTTTTTCGTGGTGCGACGCTTGGCCATGACGACTCGAATGGTGAGGGTAGGGTGAGCTGGAAGCGGGTAATAAGCGGTCATTACAACACCCCGCGACGTTTGCCGCTAGTAGCACCACACGGGGGCAGGTAGAATGAGAAAACCGCGAATAAATGAGAGCTCAAGCTATGATTCTGGTCATCGACAACTACGATTCATTCACCTACAACCTCGTGCAACGGTTGGGCGAGATCGATGGTGCGCTGGACGTCCGCGTGGTGCGCAACGACGAATGGACCGCCGAGCAGATTGAGCAGTCCAAGCCCGAGCGTCTGATCGTCTCGCCCGGGCCCTGCACGCCCAACGAAGCGGGCGTTTCGATCGAGGCCATCAAGCACATGGCTGGCAAGGTGCCAGTGCTGGGCGTGTGTCTGGGACATCAGTCGATGGGCCAGGCGTACGGCGCCACGATCGTTCGCGCTCGCAACCTGATGCACGGCAAGGTCGACCAGATTCACCACAATGGCCAGGGGCTGTTCAAGGGACTGGAGAGTCCCATCCAGGCGACACGTTACCACAGCCTGGTGATCGACCCCGAGACGTTGTCCGACGACTTCACCGTCACCGCGTGGGCCAACGAGCCGCATGGTGGCCGCGAGATCATGGCCATCCAGCATCGGGAGTTGCCGCTATTCGGTGTGCAGTTCCACCCCGAGAGTTTCTTGACTCACCGAGGCTTCGACCTGCTGCGAGCCTTCCTGGCGGCGTGAGTC
>NZ_JAMXLR010000050.1 GCF_024054565.1 Aeoliella straminimaris | reverse complement strand
GACCACCCGAAGGGTGGTTTAGTAGGTAGCCGCGTAGGCGGCCCGCGGGACCCCTCACAGGTCCCGCGCGGCCGCAACCCTGCTAACGGGCGCAGCCACTTCTAACGTTTTCCAATTTTTTTCGACCGACTCTTGAATCTTCGGTGCCCGAGCTAACCTCGCTTGAGCTTTCCCCGGCATACACTGCTGTCGGTGTGCGTCGCCCGAGCGCCTGGTGACGACGGCGATCGTTGTAGAACGTGAAGTAGGCCGACAGACCCGCTTCGCATTCCGCCACGCTCGGGTAACTCTTCAGGTACACCTCCTCGTACTTCACGCTCCGCCACAATCGTTCGATGAACACGTTGTCGAGCGCTCGACCACGACCATCCATGCTGATCGCGATGCCACGTTGTTCCAGCCGACCGGTAAAGGTACTCGACGTGAACTGCGAGCCTTGATCGGTGTTGAAGATCTCGGGCGCGCTCTGGGTGAGGGCGTCGTCCAAGGCCTCCATACAGAATCTGCCGTCCATCGTATTCGATAATCGCCAGCTCAAGACCTTCCGACTGAACCAGTCCAGCACCGCCACCAGGTACAGCCAGCCCGACTTCAAGGGGACGTACGTGATGTCGCTGCTCCACACCTGGTTGGGACACGTGATCTCGATATTCCGCAGTAAATACGGGTAAATCTTGTGACCTGCCCCCGGCCACGTCGTTCGCTTCTTCGGGTAGATCGCTTCGATCCCCATCACTCGCATCAATCGCGCGATTCGCTTGCGGCTCACGCCCAGTTCATCGGCCAGCCGACGGCTGCCGTAGAACGGCCAGCGGGTGTACAGCTCATCGATCCTGCGCATCAGTTCCCGGTTCTCCTCGCTCTCGCCTTTCGCCGCGTAATAGCAACTCGACCGAGCAAGACCGAGGAGCTCGCATTGTCGCCGAACACTCAATTGAGGATGACCTGGCTCAATCCACCGCCGCTTATCCATCGCCCGACTCGGCAGACTTTTTTTTAAGCCAGTCGAGCTCTACCTTCAGTCGCCCGATCTGCTCGTAGAGCTGAGCGGTCTGGGGCTCGTCCTCCGGCAGCTTTCGCTGCCGGCCGTCTTCGAACAACCCGCCCATCCCCTCCAACAGCTGCTTCTTCCAAGCCGAAATCTGGTTGGGATAGACCTCGTACTGGCTGGCAAGCTCCGCCAACGTCTTGTCCCCCTTGGCAGCTGCCAACGCCACCTTCGCCTTGAAACCCGCCGAAAAACTTCGCCGCTTCCTGCTCATCCTTAAGACTCCTGATTAACGCCCCGCCAGGGGCGGAACTACATACTATCAGGTGGTC
>NZ_JAMXLR010000004.1 GCF_024054565.1 Aeoliella straminimaris | reverse complement strand
ATCCGCCGACGATCGATCTGCGGCCGACCCCGTCGGGTGGGAGGTGGCAACAACTGCCGAACCGATTGCCATTGCTTGTTCGTCAAATCACTGGAATACTGACACTCCGTTTTCATGCTGCGGCTCCTTCCTTGAGGCTGCTAACCAAAAGAGGGAGCCGTAGCTGTTTTTGGCTATTCAGGCAATTTCAAAACACGTTCTAAGCCAGGACGAACTCTCTGAGCTCAACCGCGTTGTCACCATGTATCTCGACTACGCCGAAGACCAGGCTCGGCGGCACCAGACCATGACCATGGCCGCCTAGGTCGGCAAGTTAGACGGGTTTCTGGAGTTTAACGACCGCGCGGTGCTGAAGCACGCTGGCAAAGTTCAGAAGAAAGTCGCTGATCGGCTGGCGGTCGAACAGTTCGAACAATACGAGGCCACTCAGCGCCGCATTGAAGCAACCCAGCCCACGAGCGACTTCGACAAGTTCGTCGAGGACACAAAGAAGCTCCAGCCGCCAGAAGAGAAGGAAGACGACGGTGTTTAATACGGACAGCGAGCAGTTTGCCGAGAGTGCGAAGCTGGAAGCGGCGATCAAGTCGAACTTGGAGGGGCTTGGTTATGGGGAGTGAGAATGGCACCTGGAGCGAAGCCCTATTGGAAGATGTCGCGGAAGAGCTCATCGTTGGGCACGTGGGCTCGATGACGAGTGAGTATGTCGAAACTGGAGTGCCGTTTTTACGCAGTAAGAATGTCGACCCATTCAATATTGTGTGGGACGACATGAAATACATTAGCCGCGAATTCCACGGTAGGCTGAAGAAGTCTACGTTGTCACCAGGGGACGTAGTAATTGTTCGAACGGGGAAACCAGGCGCTGCGGCTCTCGTGCCCGACACTCTTCCTGAGGCAAACTGCTCTGATCTTGTAATCGTACGCTGTGGGCCAGAAATCGACCGACGCTTCCTAGTCTACTATTTAAATTCCGCAGCGAAGCACCATGTGCATTCACATCTAGTAGGTGCTGTACAACAGCATTTCAATGTGGGGGCAGCGCGGAAGCTTCGCATGCAGCTTCCTCCCCTCGCCGAGCAGAAGGCCATCGCCCGTATCCTGGGGACGCTGGATGAGAAGATTGAGCTGAACCGGCGGATGAACGAGACTTTGGAGGGCATCGCCCGGGCCGTGTTCAAAAGCTGGTTCGTCGACTTCGACCCGGTGCGGGCCAAACTTGACGGCCGCCAGCCCGCCGGCATGGACCCCGCCACGGCCGCCCTGTTTCCGGATGGGTTTGAGGATACAGAGCTGGGGAAGGTGCCGCGGGGGTGGAGGACATCTCCCGTGTACGATACAGCGCGTTTCATAAATGGTGCGACATTTCGTGGCGAGCACTTTTGCGAGCCTGAGGATGGACTACCGGTCATCAAAATTGCTGAATTAAAGTCAGGTATCTCTGCGCAGACGAAGTACTCCAATAGGCAGGACCTCGACCCTAAGTACCGCATAGACTCTGGCACGCTTTTGTACTCGTGGTCGGGCAGCCCAGATACTTCCCTCGATACTTTTGTTTGGTCGCTTGGTCCTGGTCTGCTTAACCAGCACATCTTCAAGATAGACGCTGATTCTGAGGCGCAGCTTCACTTTGTCTACTACATGTTAAAGTATCTGCGCCCCGCGCTAATCGAGATTGCTCGCAACAAGCAAACAACGGGGCTTGGGCATGTGACCGTTGCAGATATGCGTCGCCTCCATTTCTGCTCGCCACCTGCTACCATTCTTCATGCTTTTGATCAATGCGCTGGCCCTCTATATCGATCCTGCTATCAGAATGCGCTGCAATCCCAAACTCTCTCGGCGCTTCGCGACACGCTGTTGCCGAAACTGCTGAGCGGCGAGATTCGAGTTGGCGAGGCGGCTGAGATTGTGGGGGAGTGAATCGTTACCTATCGAAGGGAGTGAACCATCGCCAAACGACCAAGCAAAAAGAAGGCCACGCCCAAAAAGGCCACCAAACGGACCAAGGAAACCAAGCCACCCTCCGGTCCACCAATGCCGCACATGTCCGAGTCGGTACTGCAGGGCATGTTCGGCGGCGGTTCCGACCGACAATTCGACGCCCAGGAACTGGCGTTCGAAGCCATGGAGGCTATGGCTTCCGGCGACTACGAGGCGGCGGCCGCCGCCGCGACCCGGGCGGCCGAGATCGACCCCAACTGCATCGACGCGCTGCACATCCTCTCGCAGCTCGGCAGCGAGAATAAGGCCGAACTGGTCGAGAATCTCCGGCGAACCGTCGACCGGGCCGAAAAGAATTTCGGCAAGAAGTTCTTCCGCGAGAACGAGGGTATTTTCTGGGGCCTGCTGGAGACTCGGCCTTACATGCGCGTGCGGGCGGAGCTGGCCTCGTTGCTGTACGACGTGGGGGAAACCGAGGAGGCGATCGAGCACGTCGAGGAGATGTTGCGGCTGAATCCGAACGACAATCAGGGGCTCCGCTATTCGCTCTTGGGGTGGTATCTGGAGCTTGGCAACCTGAAAGGTGCGGACCACCTGCTTCTTGAGTATGCTGAGGAGGGTAGTGCGATGTTTGCCTGGGCTCGTGTGCTCGCACGAGTCTTGGACGACGACCTCGACGCAGCCACCGCAGCACTGTCCGAAGCTCGCGACGCGAACCAGTACGTCGAAGCCTACCTCGTGGGTCGCAAGCGGCTGCCCAAGCAGGGCCCCGGATACTATAGCCCAGGCGACGAGAGCGAAGCGATCGTCTGCATGGATGCTATTGGCGGAGCATGGCGTAAGCATCCTGTCGCCAAGAAATGGCTGAAGTCACAAAGCACTCGTAGCTGACAAGAACCATGCCCGACCCTCTCAACGAACACGCCCTCGAACAGCAGACCCTTCAGTGGTTCGCCGACCTCGGCTTCGAGATCACCCACGGGCAGGACATCGCCCCCGGGGAACCGGGCGCGGAGCGGGAGTCGTATGGCGACGTCGTGCTGGTGGATCGGCTACGGGAGGCGATCTATCGGCTGAATCCCGATATCCCCGAGTCGGCTCGCGAGGATGCCCTCAAACAGGTGCTGCGTCCGGCGTCACCCTCACTGGTAGTGAATAATCAAAAATTCCACGCGATGCTGCGGGATGGCGTTGAGGTGGAATACAGCCGCGCTGATGGCACCGTGAAGGGAGACCGGGTGCGGCTGGTGAGCGACGATGCGGACGAGAACGACTACCTGGCGGTCGATCAGTTCACCGTCGTGGAAGGCCAGCACAACCGTCGGCCCGACATCGTGGCGTTCATCAATGGCCTGCCGGTCGCGGTGCTGGAGCTCAAGGCCGCGCTGGACGAGGGAGCGACCATCTGGAGTGCCTTCAATCAGCTGCAGACCTACAAACTGCAGCTGCCGACGCTGTTCGCCTACAACGAGCTCTTGGTAGTCACCGATGGACTCAACGCCCGGATTGGCTCGCTGACGGCTGGTAAGGAGTGGTTCAAGCCGTGGCGGACCATCGACGGGGGCGATCCGCCGGCGGGGCTGATCGAGCTGGAACTGCTGGTCCGTGGTGTGTTCGACAAGTCGCGGGTGACGACGCTCATCAAGCACTACATCGCTTTTGAGCACGACACCGACAGCGACAGCACTTACAAGATTCTCGCCCAGTACCATCAGTTCCATGCGGTTGAGAAAGCGGCTCGAGAGACCGTAGCGGCATCCTCGGCCACCGGCCACCGGCGACCAGCGAGCAGGCGTAGTGTGGCACACCCAGGGCTCGGGCAAGAGTCTGTCGATGACGTTCTATGCCGGCCGTATCATTGGCGAGCCGGAGATGAAGAATCCCACGCTGGTGGTGCTGACCGACCGCAACGACCTGGACGATCAGCTGTTCGGTCAATTCGCCCGCTGCAGTCAGCTATTGCGGCAAGCACCCCAGCAGTCGGACAGCCGCGGCCAGCTGCAAAAGTTGCTGTCCGTGGCTTCGGGCGGAGTGGTGTTCACCACGATCCAGAAGTTCTTCCCGGCCAAAGACGAGACGGTCTATCCAAAGCTGTCGGACCGCAGAAACATCGTGGTGATGGCGGACGAAGCCCATCGCAGCCAGTACGATATGATCGACGGATTCGCGCGCCACATGCGCGACGCGCTGCCGAACGCTACATTCATCGGCTTCACCGGTACCCCGATCGAACTGGGCGACAAGAACACGCAGGCGGTCTTCGGCAACTATATCGACATCTACGACATCCAGCAGGCGGTCAAAGATAACGCGACGGTGCCGATCTACTACGAGAGTCGGCTGGTCAAGTTGGAACTCGAAGAGAGACAGCTACCAAAGATCGACGAGGAGTTTGGCCAGGTCACCGAAGGCGAGGAGGAGTCGAAACGGGAGCAGCTGAAGACCAAGTGGGCGGCGCTGGAGGCAGTGGTTGGCACCGAACGGCGGCTGAAGCTGATTGCCGAGGACCTGGTGGCCCATTGGGACAAGCGGCAGGAAGCAATGGCCGGCAAGGCGATGATCGTCTGTATGAGCCGCCGGATTTGCGTCGATCTCTACAATGCCCTGGTTGCTCTGCGGCCTGAATGGCACAGCGAGGATGACGACTCTGGAGCTCTCAAGATCATCATGACCGGTTTGGCGTCCGATCCGCTGGACTGGCAGCCACACATCCGCAGCAAGCAGCGGCGGAAGGAAATGGCAAAAGACTTCAAGAATCCCGAGCACCAGTTTCAGATCGTCATCGTCCGCGACATGTGGCTCACCGGCTTCGACGCCCCCTGCCTGACGACCATGTACGTCGACAAGCCGATGCAGGGGCACGGGCTGATGCAGGCGATTGCTCGGGTAAACCGGGTGTTTCGCGACAAGCCCGGCGGATTGGTGGTCGACTACCTGGGCATCGCCGACCAGCTCAAGAAAGCGATGCACACCTACACGCAGAGCGGTGGGCGCGGTGAGACGGCCATCGACACGGCCGAAGCTGTCGCCGCGATGCTGGAGAAGTACGAGGTCTGCTGCGACATGCTACATGGCTTTGACTGGTCCGTTTGGAAGACCGACAGCGTCGCCGACCGTTTGGCACTACTTGGGCCGGCGCAGGAGTATTTGCTGGCCGCCGACCCGGCCGATGGCAAGGAGCGATGGTGCCGGACGGTCTATGACCTATCGCGAGCGTACGCCCTCTGTCCGACGCATGCTGAGGCAGAGCGGATCCGCGAGGATGTGGCCTTTTTCCAGGCGGTGCGGTCGGCCTTCTTGAAACGGGAAAGCGGCGAGCGCGACCCGGCCGAGCTCGACCACGCCATCCGCCAGTTAGTTTCCCGGGCGGTATCTGCCGGCGACGAAGTGATCGACGTGTTCTCTGCGGCTGGGCTCGAGCGGCCGGACATCTCGATCCTCAGCGACGAATTCCTGGCCGAAGTGCGTGACATGCCGCAGCGGAACCTGGCCGTGGAACTGCTTCGCAAGCTGTTGAAAGGGGAGATCAAGACGCGCAGGCGAAAGAACGTGGTGCAATCACGTTCGTTCGCCGAGATGCTCAAGAAGGCGATCAACTCTTACCACAACCGGGCGATCACCACTCAGGAGGTCCTGGACGAGCTCATCCGGCTGGCCAAGCACATGCGAGACGCAGAGGGCCGCGGAGAGCAGTTGGGTCTCAATGACGACGAGTCGGCCTTCTACGACGCCCTGGCGGCCAACGAGAGCGCGGTGGACGTGATGGGTGACGCCCAGCTGGCCGTCATCGCCCAGGAACTGGTCGAGAAGGTGAAGGCCAACGCGTCGATCGACTGGCAACTCAAAGAGACAGTACGAGCCAAAATGCGAGTGATGGTCCGCCGTATCTTAAAGAAGTACGGCTATCCGCCGGACCTGCAAGAGAGTGCAACGCGAACCGTTCTGGAGCAAGCCGAGGTACTCTGCGGGGAGTGGGTCGGTTGAGTTAGGATTTGGGCCACCAAACGCTTATTGAGACTGCAGATGTTGGCCTCTATCCTGGCTACTTCGAACCCTTGTTGCACAGATGCCCTGCTGGACGCAACTCGTTTAGGCACAATAGTTTGCGTCAGTTTCATGCATGTCGCAAGGAACGGATTGCACGGGTGTGAGGAAGAGAACTGCAGGCGTAGTGATTTCCCCTGCGAAGGTTATGTTCAACGGTGGGCCGGAGCTATTGGGAGAGGACCCGGCGAAAAGCACCACGCGTGCAACTTCGGCGGTCGCTGCCACCTCCATCAGTTTCGGTCAGCTTCAAATTGCTTCGGGTGGTCCAGCCGCTGCGCCGTAGAGATTCTTCGAACTGCAGGCGGTAGCGCGACCGCTGCGCCGGGCGACGTTCGATCCCGTCAGATGGCGTGCACGATGCCGTTATGGCTTGGCGAGTAGACTGCAGATCGATCCGTGGGTGGGGTGGCGATTCTTAAACTTCTTCGGACTAAAGCGGTGTGAATAGGTCCGTAGCCTCTGTTTGCCAAGCTGGTGGGCGACCCGCAGAATACGTTTCGGAGATTTGCTCGTCTTCGCCATGCTCCAAGATACGGACCAGACAAACGGTTGGTTTAGCTAGCTAGAGCGGGTTTTCGACAGAGCAGTCCTGCCCCCGTTTCTGCTTGACCTGCTTATGCAGCGTTTCAAGTTCCGCCCGTCGTAAGACTGTACGCCAAATAATCACTACACGAGATTTCGTGGTCCGCGGGTCTTGGCTGCTTGGCTCGGCCGACTAAAGAAATATGCAGCATTCCTCCGATAATTACTTAATATATACTAACTCAGACAATTGGCGATCGCGCTCATGAAATGTTGGCACATCAGCCTCATCGTCCTATCTGCACTCGCGACAAATCCTGCGGCAGCCCAGATCGATTCTCGCGGATCGATTGGACATCAGTTCGGTGAAGAACCGGGTTATGAAGCAGGCTACACGCGCGGCGGAGCGTTCCTACCGTTGCTGTATGACGGCAACCACACGTGGCTGTGGTACGCTGACCTTCAATACACACTTGACAATTATGGGGATGATGCTGGCAGCGTTGGTCTTGGTGCAAGGCATTTCTTCGAGCAACGGGACCTGATTGCCGGCGTCAATGCCTACTGGGATGGTCGCGATTTCCAAAGCGACTTGATTGATCACGATGTTCACCAATACGGCTTCGGTCTGGAACTTCTCGGTCCCGTGTGGAGCAGCCGCTTCAACGTGTACTTGGATTCGAACAGTCCCGTTTCCCAGCCGTTCTCGCGTGTGACCGGCCTGAATTACCAAGCGAATAATCTGGCGGTGACGCAACAAACGGGTGACCTGCTGCTGGATTCAATGCAAGGTGGCGACTTCGAGGTCGCCAGAAGGTTGAGGTCACTGCCCGTCGAACTCGGCCTCGGATTCTATCATCTTCAGGCGGAGGGTGGCGACGCGAACCACGCTTGGGGACCCATGGGACGAGTTCAAGGTTGGTTGACACCACAGCTTGAAGCGTACGCGGCGATTCGCAACGATCGGGTGTTCGGTACGACAACTTCCACCGGATTGGTTTGGTACTTCGGCGGCGCATCGCCTTCGGGCCAATCGCGATGCGAGCGAATGGCAGTGCCTGTCCGGCGGCAGTACAACGTACCGGTTACAACGCTTGAAGCAAACGTCGTCAATTCAACGGAACTTGCCCGCGATTCGGTGTCTGGAAACGTACTGACTTTCACGCACGTGCAAACGGGTGCAAGCGGAAACGGAACCGCCGAAACACCGTACGGAACGTTGGCGGCAGCTAGCAACGCGGGCACCGATGTCGTGCTGGTCCAACCAGGGCTCTACGTGGGCGACAGCATCATTCTCTCGCCCGGCACCCGACTGTTGGCGGCAAGCAGGTCCCATTCACTCAGCACTCAGTTCGGTACGCTTGCAATGCCGTTGACGGGGCTGGGAGGCGTAACCGAGATTCTCTATGCTCCTAATCCTGGCGCCGCGATTGCGTTGGCAAACAATACGGAAGTGTCTGGATTTACGATCACGGATCCGTTTGAAGGGATTGTTGGCGCAAACATCACAGGCATCAATCTCAACCACAACGTCGTCAATGGGGCTAGTAGCCGAGCCATCGAGTTGCTTAGCGTCAGTGGCGATATCGTAAACAACTCAGTAACCGGCGGGCTCGTCGGGCTGCGTATCTCCTCTTTCAATGGCGGAACAATAAGTAACAACATCTTTTCACGTAATGCTGATGGTCTGATCGTGGCGACCCTGAACGCCGGAACGATCTCCGATAACATTGCGAACGGAAACAGCGGGGCGGGGATGTTCGTCCAAAACATGAATGGCGGACAACTAACGGGCAACACAGCCAATGACAATGGAGGTCGAGGGTATAGTTTTTCCCAGGTTGCCGGTGGATCGATCGCCGACAACACTGCCGATGGCAATACGGATTCGGGATTTCAAATTGCCCAGCTCACCGGAGGATCGTTCAGGGGTAATGTGGCAAGAAACAATCTTGAGAGCGGATTGTTCCTGGGCGCAACTACAGGGACAGGCACGGTCAGCAATAACGTGTTCGACGGGAATGGCACGAACGGAATGCAACTCCTGCAAGGTCTGGGTGGTGTGATCTCGAATAACACGTCCAGCGGCAATGACATCGGCTACGAGCTGAACTTTACAGCCGGCAGCACGACAGCGCTCACCACCAACAGTGCAACGAACAACACGACGTCGGGCTATTCCGTCACCGGGACGCCCGGCTCCGGAGCGGGGACGAATACCGGCAACGCCAACGGCTCAAACGACACGTATTAACGCTAAGGTTCCCGCTCGCGAGCAGTGTGGCGCACGGAAGTTCATTCCTGCCACGCGCGGCCGACCGACGAAGAATCGCCTGAAAGGACGTTGGCGTAACCAGATGCGAACCCAATTCAAGAAGCAAAAATTTGGCCAACGGTGGCAAGTGGAAACCGTCAACAGTATGATCCGGTAAACCATGGGTTCGGGGTAGCGTCTGTCAACCTGCGCACATTTGATTTTAGGTTTAGCCCTGCTGGTAGGTCCGCTGTTAACTTCGTAGCGGCGCAGCTGCGGAGAAGTTAACAGCGGGCGCGGCCTACGAGGCCCCTCCGCTGGTCTCCTGCAATCGCTCCATGTCGAGGTACTTTCGGGTGCCCCACTTGGTGCCGGCAACGTGCCGCAGCCTGGCGGCCACCAGCATCAAGGCACTGTTCCCGTCGGGGAATGCGCCTACCACGCGAGTCCGCCGACGGATCTCACGCATCAGTCGCTCCAACGCGTTGTTCGTGCGAATCCGTGTCCAGTGTTCGCGAGGATAGGCCATGTACCGCAGCGTCTCGCTGACGCCTTCTTCAACGGTCTTGGCAGCCTTCTGGAGCTTCAGTGCTCGCAACTTCTCCACGACATCGATGGCCTTCTTCTCGGCCGCCTCGCGATCTTCCTGGGCATGGATCGCCTTGAGCATCGCCATCACTTCTTTCATCCGGTGCCGAGGAACTTCGGAACCGACGTTGCGGTACCAGTGCACCACGCACCGTTGCCAGTCTGCTTCGGGATAGAACTCGGCCAAGGCTTCTACCAGCCCTAAGCATTTATCACTGGTCACCAAGCGAACTCCCTTGAGCCCTCGCTCCTTCAGGTGCCGGAGGAACTTCCGCCAGCTCTCGGTGTCTTCCTTGGCTCCTTCACACACACCCAGCACCTGGCGATAGCCGTCCTCGTCGACGCCAATGGCAACCAGCACCGCCACGTTCTTCACTTCCCCGCCCCACGAACGTTTCAGCCAGATCCCATCCAGCGCCACGTAGGCGAACTGGCCCTCAATCGGCTGGTTTCGCCACGCTTCAATCCGCTCGTAAAGCTGCTGATTCAGCTCACTCACCGTGCTCGGTGAAACTCGTGTTCCCCATAATGCTTCGGTGATGTCTTCCACCCGGCGAACGCTCACTCCAGCCAGGTACATCTCCATCAAGGCTTCTTCGACCGACGACTCGCGTCGTCGGTAGCGTTCGATGATCTGCGTCTCGAACGGCAGACTCCGTAGACGAGGGACCTTGAGCTTCACCGGGCCCGCCTTCGTCTGCAGCCCACGATCGTAGCTTCCGGCTCGCGTATCCAAGCGGTCCGGGCTTCGCTCGTACCGCTTCGCACCGCACAGCTCGTCCGCTTCGGCCTCCAAGAGACCATTAAGCGTCTCTTCGACGCTCCGACGAACTACCGCACCTTCTGGTTCTTGCCGATGCCGGGTGTCACTCAAATAAGACGAGCGGCCTCTCGTTCCGGAAGCCGCTCGTGGGTTTGAGAAGTCATTCAGGCGGATCGGCGACGGAGAAAGGCGACGGCACCCAACAGGACAGCAAAAACAGTGGCTGAGGCCGGCTCGGGGACGGCCGTGGCAGCAAAGGCCGCTTCGCCGAAGGCGGTAAGAGAAATGCCGTTGTTGGCGGTGATTTGCATCCTCACGAATGACGCGGAAGTCGGGGCGAACGTAAAGACATCCGGCGAGACCGTAAAAACGTCGCCGGTGTTCGGGTCGGCTGAAAAGCTGCCAAGGTTCGTCGCACTATTGAACGCCGAATTGTTGGCTGCAAAGAGCGTGAAATCAATGATATTCGAGCCGGCGTCCTGGCCGACGTTCCACAGCGCAAAAGAACTGATCGTGTACGTCCCGCCCAAGTCGAAGTCGAAGTTCCCGGTTGGGTTAACGGATTCCCAAGTATTACGGCTGGGAGCGCTGTCGTGTGTCGGGTTGCTGGCGATATAAGCGTCGAAATCCGTGACTAACGACGTATAGCTTGTGCTCAAACCGGACTGGTCGATCACGTTGGTCGTGGAGAAAGCCCCGTTACTGTCCGTTCCCATGTCAGTGGAGGCGCCGACGGGCTGGAGGACAATAGACGCGTGTGCCGTCGTGGCCGCGAAGGCGAAGGCGGTCACCGCGAGTGAGGTGGCAAGGTGATTCAGGTGCATGGCATTCTCTCGAAGTGGTGATGGCATTAGCGATACATCAATTACAAGGTAGGGTTCGGGTATTTTCGCTTCCTCTAAGCTATACCTAAAACAGTTGATTTTCCATGGAACGGCAGCGACTAAGGCCACCTCGTCCGGAAGAGCGCGATGGGTGTTGCAATGCAGTGGTTCGCAATTGTAGTCAGAAACCCGCAAAAGTGCAAATTTGTGGTCATCCCATGAATTGCCGTCGGTAGGCACACCTCGCTCAATTCAACGATTGGCCATCTGAGCGAGGTTGCATCGTCCGCCAGCTCGAAGGAGCTTTTCCAAGGCGCGGAGGTGTCAAATCTCGGAGGAGACCGCTGCGCGTTAGCTTCGCGCGCAACTCCGGTCGGTTGGTCCAGCCGACAGCACGAAGCAAAGCCACTAAGTGCTGGAGGTCGTCTCCACCGACGTTAGTTCGGTCATTCACCATTGACTGAAGGGCTGCGGAACCCGAAGCGGGGCGATCATCGCTATGGTTTCACGCCACCGTGGACCTTCGCCTCGGCCTCGCGGAGCAGGATGCGGGCGATCAGTTGGTCCTGGTTGTTCTCACTTTCGTACCAGCTGTGGCGTGAGACAATCTGCGAGAGTTCCTCCAAGGCGCGGACGGCTTCGTCGTGTTTGCCGAGATCCTGTTGGGCCATGGCGATCGTCGCCAGGTTCATCGCATGCCCCAACTCAACTTTCGTCTCGAATCGATCCGAATGTTCCGCATACTCGACGGCGTGTGCGGCGTCGCCGGTGCGATAAGCCGCCAGGGCACGGGTGCTCCAGATCCACGGGGGGAACCAGTCAGACGGAGCCCAGTCATTTTCTACAGATTTAGCAAGACTGCCGAGAGGAAGTTTCAACGCGTCGATCCCTTCAGGCGTCAGCAGGCAGGCATGGCAAACTCGTTGCACGGTCAAAGGACTCTCCGAGCCATCATACGTCTGGGTCATCCAGTGGCAGAAGTCAGAGTAAGCTGCTTGATCGCCGGCGAGTACCCGTACGGCGGCAACTTGTAGGCATGTGACATCCCCCCCCTCCATCTGCTTCGAATTCTCCGCCTGCTGGTCGAGCAGGAGTTGTCCCAGTTGAGCGGCGATTGGCCACATTTGTGCCTGCTGGAAGCGCTGGAACTCAGTATCCAGCAAATCGGATTGGAGTTCGGCGGCCCGTAGCCAATCGGCCTTGGCCAGATCCGATTGCCCCAGCCTTGCGTGGGCTGCAGCGCGCTTGGCCAGCAGATCTGCGTCCTCGGTTTCCGGCGTGATGCGGGAGTCGTAGAAAGCAATTGCCTGCTGGTACTGTCCGGCCAAAAGCTGCAGTTCGCCGATTGCGTCTCCCACTTCCGGATGGTCCTGCAAGAGTTTGTTCAGCGCCGGCGTATCGCCCGCGAGATAGTAGGCCCAAGCCAGTTTCTTCCACGGATCGCTTTCTTGCTTAGCGGCGATGCGGGCCTTCGCAAACGGGAAGGCATTGGGGTCAGCGCTGACCGAAAGCCTGAAGCGGCCCAGATTCTGTTGCGGCCAGTCCTCATTGTCCGAGAACTGCATCCGGAACTTCGTTCGGACACCTTGCCGGAAATCGACCGGTTCTTGAAGAAGATAGGTCGCCGTGAGTGGCTGCGATACGCCGCCACTGATGTTCCAGGTTGTCGGGGTGATGGGAATTCGAGTTGGAGGATTGGCCACAGCTTGCCGCAAGGACACAGGCACTTCTTCGCCGCCCGGCGTCTGCAAACTCACCTCCCAGTTGGCCATGTCGAAATTCCCTAGATCCCGTTCAGGATCTCGTCCAGGACCGCGATTGGGGAGTGAGTCATCAGGTAGCGCCTCCAGTCGAATCGCGGTCACTTGCATTGGGTCGGCCTCGGCAACGATCGTGTAGGCATCGCCCGTTGTATTTGTGCCACTCGCCAGGATCGATCCATCGGCCAGGCGCGTCAGTGTCGCCCTGCCTGCAGATTCCATCTCCGTTGGCTCCAGCACAGTCCAGTTCTCGCTACTTTGAGCTAACAACACCTCGGCTAACAGCTTGGCCGCGGCTTCGTTCGGGCCGACGTTAAAGACGTGTTTTAAGTCGTCATGGGCCAACTCGAGTTGCCCCGTCGCCAAGTACCCGGCGGCGCGGGCGGTCAGCAACGTAACATCCTCTGGAGAATCCTCGATCAGCCTGCTGTAGGCGGCAATGGCCTGATTCCACCGTCCATATTCGGCGTTCAGCTTGGCTAATTCGAGAGCTTTCTCTGGATGATCGACGATCAGCCGATTCAACCCTATGTCATTGCCCTGCAGTTGGTAAGCGGACGCCAGTCGCTTCCATGCATCGGTCTCGCGCATCGCAGCGAAGCGAACCGACTCGCGCTGGAACGCATTGACATCGCTGGTTACAGACAACCGGAACCGCCCCAGAGAAGTCCCTATATAGTCTTGGAGCGTGACAACGAGTTCTTGCGATTCCTTGATGGACAGCGGCGTCTCCAGACGGAAGACCCCCGCGTTCCACTCGCCCCAGCGGTCCCAGACATTCCACTGGGTCCACTCGTCGCTATCGATTGCCCGTCCAACTTTGCGATTCTCCGGCGCGTACGAAGCCACTGCGTCTATGAGATCAATCGGCGTCTCTTCACCATTTACATCTCGCATGAACAATCGAATTTCCTTTATTTGAGTGTTGCCAAAGTTGGGGAAATGATCGCCCCTTCCGGGCCCGCAATTGGGCAAAGAGGTGTCGGGGATGAGTTCCAGGCGGATGGCGGTGATCGATTCGAGTTGCGGCTTTGCCACGAAACGATACGGGTCCAGTTGAGCGCCAAGACGTCGACCGGCCATGATCGAGCCGTCCGGCAGCCGCGTCAGCGTGGTGCCGCCGGCGCCTTGCATATCAACGGGGTCGAGGATTTGCCACTGCGTCACCTCTGGCTGCAGTAGCATGTCAGCGAGGTCGAATGCCGCGTTTTTGTCTTTCGGATGGGCAAGCTGCTCCTGCTCGCAATCCAGCAACATCTGCGCACGCGCGTTGGACAATTGGAACTCATCGCTCTCGTCTCCCGGAGTCGCCAACAGGGCCAGTTGAACTTGCCTGTTATCGGGGCGTGCTTCGGCGAATCTCTTGAGTAGATCCGGGAATAATTGAAGTCTCGCCAGCACCCTGGTTTTTTGATCGCGATTTTCTGCCAAGCGAAACCACTCGTTGAAGTCGGTCAACGAAGTGAACCGTTTTCCACTCGCGGCGCGTTGGAGCCCGCGATCCCGTAGGGCATCGCGGAGCAGGGAGCGAGTCCGTGCATAAGATGGATTAACCTCCAGTGCCTTTTGCAGCTGTTCGATGGCTTCGTCTTGCCTTCCATTAATCTGCAGGTAGATGGCGAAGTTGGTCCTAACCACGGGATTTTCGGGATCTATCTCAATCGCCAGGCGGTATTCGAGTTCCGCCTCGGCGAATTGCCCATTATCTCCAAGTGCGATCGCCAGTACATTCCGCGCACCGAGAGATCGCGGCTTGAGTTCGACCGCCTTGCGGCCCGCGGAGACCGCGTCCACGTACTTCCCCTGCTTGTACTGGCTGAAGCTCAAGCCGATATGCAAGTCAGCGTTTAACGGCTCGATCTCGACGGCTTTGCGGTACACTTCTTCGGCTTCCCCCCACTTGTTGTCATTTTTTAGAATATCGGCGATAACCTGGCGAGGCGGGATGTAAGTTGGATCGAGGTCGATGGCCTTTCGGAACTCCGAGGCTGCCAGGTCATGTTTACCCCGGCCGTACAGGGCCTGTCCGATGTTAGTCACAGCGACAGCCGAGCTTGGATCGAGTTCCAAGGCGCGGCGGGCGACAACCTCCGCTTCCTCGTACCGCCTCACTCTTGCTAAGTTGGCGCACAAACCGATCAGGGCGCCGGCACTCTGTGGGCGCAGAGCAACAGCGGCGCGGGCGTAACCAAGACCTTCGGCAGTGCCGCCCTGTTCGACCAGACTGCGGCCCAATTCGTAGTTCAGCCAAAAATCCCCTGGGTGCTGTTGCTGGGCCTTGAGTAGCACGCGGACGGAGTCTTCCAACAACTCCGCTTCGCGTAGCGCCGCCCCCAGCCAGGCAATCAGTGAGGGAGACTGCCCGCTGATGTCGTCTTTGACCGACAGCTCTTTGAGACGCTCGGTTTTCCCTGCAGCCAGCGCAGTCCGCAACTGCTTTCTCCAATCACTAGGGTCGGCCGCACTGGCGATTTCCAAGAGTCTTTCGCGGGTAATTCCCGTGGCGCCACGGTCCGCCGATGGTGTGGCGCCCTCGGCAACCGCTTCCGGCAGCACCCGCGCCCAGTTGTCGAGGGCGGACAGAAGGCTCTCGCGAATGGCCGATGCGCGAATTAACTTCGCAGCGTGGGTCGTGGTCAACGAGGCGAAGTCAAAACCTGATCGGCGAAACGCTTGCTCGTACAACTTGGCGGCCGAGCCCATGTCGAAGGAGCGATACTGCTTCAGCGGGTTTCCAGGGTGCGTCGACTCGTCCAGCTCCGACTGCTCTGCTTGTGCTAAAGGCTCGCCGTCGGTACCAAGTTGCTGTCGAGCGCGGGGATTCAGATTCTCAGCCGCGGAGATATCGCTGACATTACCGCCGGCCTGACTGAGGCGGATCAAATCGAGTTCTTCGAGCAACGCCTGGTTCTTCCGAGTTTGCTCCGCCAGGCTTTGCAGGCTATTGGCGCTGGACGTGAGCTCGCTGAACAGTTGATTCGCACGTGTTCGAATGGCTGGGTCCATGTCCTCCTGCTCAGCCAGTTCCGCCGCCTGTTTTGCACTGAGGACTGCCTTATCGATCGCGGCAAGTTGATCGCCCAACTCGCCCACATTGGCTTGATTCTGATGCACGAGTGCAGCGTTCAGGGCGCTGTTGATTTTGGAAGTCGCAGCTTCGCGGCGCTCCATGGCCTCGATTTCTATGCTCCTCCAGGCTGCGGCGCCGATTCCCAAGGACAGTAGCACCGTCGCTGCCAGGGCGAGTTGGACGCGACGCCGTTTGCGTTCTTCCACTACCCGGGCCGCTTCGGCTGCTCGCTGCATCTCCGTTTCGTGCAGCTTGCATTCGACCGACTCCAAGTATCGCGTGACGCGTCCTGCCAGCACTCCCGCGTTGCGCGGTCGGTCCGCCGGCTCCAGTTCCAGGCATTGCTTGGTAAGTGCGATCAGATCCTCGTCGGCCCCGCACGCATCAAGCCGCTCGAAACATTCGTTCAGCTTTCCGCGCGAAGCCATCCGATAGACCTGCGTGCCATCGTCGGCCACATAGGCGGGCTTACCCGTGAGAATCTCACACAGAATGGCGCCCAGCGCAAACACGTCGGCTCGCTCGTCGAGGTGGTCGATTTCACCTAACGCTTGTTCCGGTGGCATGTAGGCGGGGGTGCCCATCACGCTGCCCATCTGCGTGTGCGAACCGACCGCGCCAAAGGTGCCCGGCGTATCGCTGCCTATGCTCCGTAGCGTTTGAATAATGCTGGTGCCCATGTGCGTGTCGCGGGCCTTCTTTTCGTCCGCCACGCCGCCGGCCGAGAGCACCTTGGCCAGGCCCCAGTCCATCACCTGCACTTCACCGAACGCTCCGACCATGATATTGGCGGGCTTCAGATCGCGATGGATCACGCCCCGCGAGTGCGCATAGGCCATCGTCTGACAGACTTGCTCGAAGATCCCTAGCAATTTGGCGCGATCGTCGGTCGGCTGCTCGCGTTCAGCCAGCAGTTTGGAGAGGGTCTCGCCCTTGACGAGCTTCATGCTGAAGAAGGGCCGCTCGTCGGCAAACTGCCCGAGCTCATACACCGGGACGATGCCCGGATGCTGCAGTTGCCCGCCGATCTGGGCTTCTTCGACAAAACGCTGGATCACCTGTGGCTTGGTTTTGTGTTCATCCAGCAGGACCTTGATTGCCAGGTCGCGCCCCAAATCGGTGTCGCGGCCTTTGAGAATCGCTCCCATGCCACCCCGGGCGATCTCGCCCTGCAACTGATACCGGCGGTCGTCGTGCTGGACTGGCAGTTCGGAGGAAGTCGGCCGCTGGATCGGTTCGGGGCCTTCCGCCTTCGGTTCCCGCAGCACCACGCGCGAAAGATTGACTGTCGCGCCTAAATTCTTGAACACACTGTGACCGGCGCGGCCAATCACAACGACTTCTCCGTCGGCAAACGCCGGAGCCAACCCGGCGTCCAGCGCGTCGGCCAGTTGGGCGGGCGGCTGTTCCAGGAAGCCGCCGGCCTCTTTGTGCGCCGCCAGCATTCGGTCAACTTCTTCCCGCAACTCTGGATTCCCGACACAAGCCTCCTCCAGATAAGCGTCTCTCTGCTCAGCGGAAGGGAAGGCTAACGCCTCCATGAACACGGAGTCGAGATTGCGGTGCAGGTCTGCCATTGAGTCCTCCACTTTCGTCAAATACAGCAGGGGTCCAAATAACAGTGCGAAAACGCCGTTCAAGCGCCCTCACTCAAATCCCGAATAATCTACAAAGATCCGAGTTGCGGGAATCTAGCCACGCCCCTGAAGCTGGGCATACAACCACGTCCGGGCAAACGTCCAATGTCGCTCCGCCGTCGCGCGGGACACGCCGAGAGCCTGAGCCGTTTGCTGGGTCGTCAGCCCGGCAAAATAACGCAGCTTGACCACGGCCGCTTTCACGGGCCATCTTGCTTCCAGCTCTGTCAGGGCTTCGTCCAACGCGAGGAGGTCGAGGCAGTCGCTGTGCTCGTCATCAATAGCGACCTCCACCAGTTCCTCCCGCTGCAAGCGGCCGCCTCGCTTCTGACTCTTCTTCTGCCTGGCATTTTCGATCAGTATCCGCCGCATTGCCTCCGCCGCAGCAGCAAAAAAGTGCCCACGCCCATTCCACTGCTGCGGTTTATCCGACTTGACCAAGCGGACGCAGGCTTCGTGCACGAGGACCGTCGGCTGCCAGGTCTGTCCGCGTTTCTCATGCGCCAGTTTCGCAGCGGCCAGCTTGCGAAGTTCGTCGTAGACCGGTGGCAATAGCTGCTCTGTGGCGTTTGAATCGCCCGCTTCAATCCGAGACAAGATCTGGGTGACATCGACCACAGGGTCACGATCGCCAAAGTGTGTTTCAGTACCCCCGTCCACCACCGGTTGCGATTCGTTCGCACCGGTAGGGTCGAATAGAGAAGACAGCACATCATACACCGTCCGTCATTCACCTGCGACACTTTGCGACGTGCGGGAAGTGGCATATTCGGCTTGCGCTAGCTCAAGAAAACCGCTTGGCAGATCCCTCAGAAGTAGCCTTTTCAGCGTGGCGACTGCCAACGCAGAAGTGACGGAGGTCGACTCCACCGCCTACAATTCCCTGCCGCTCAAACTCGCTTATAGCATTCCATTACACCGGCTTTATGCGTATCGCCCGCCCGCTCGCACAAAAACTCATTCGGCGCGGCGGTTGTGACGACCTCTGCGAGAATTGACTGGCAAGTATCTGCCTAAGGGGAATAGACCTGAGGAATGGAAGCACCAGGACAGCCTCAATGCTTTCTTACATTGTCCTGAAGCGAACCATGGAAATGCTTTGAGTGTGGGCCTAGTGGTAAAGAGCGATAGGCCATTCCTCGTCTCGGGGCTCAGGCCAGGAATGCAGGTCCAAAGATCATTTTCGCCCATTTATCGCGGAAGAAAGTGCTCGCGCGTACGCTTCTGCACGCCATTGCACGTGGATGCACTAGAAAGCATCTTACGCGTTGCGCCGGGAGTTACACAATCGTCGGTGCCTGTCAGTCGTAGTGTGACCGGCTGGTCGTCTCGGCCGCTTACCATCGCCCCCAGGCGATCGGCGGACTGTAAGTCCTGGCCAGGTAGCAGATGGCCATAGGTATCCATGGTTAGCGAGATGGTGGGGTGCCTCATCAGCCGCTGTAGTAGCCGCTGCGTGTAGGCGGTGGTCCGCTAGTCGACGAGGGGTGTGGGAGGGGGCAGGTGTTAGGCGGATCTGGGCCACCGCATTTGGACCTGGCGTCCAGGTAAACTATGATTGTACGGAACGGCATTCCAACTCGGGGCTTCGAGTGCGCAGATGAAGTATGTCAGAATTGAATACGCCGAGAATATCATCTCGCGCACCATGCAGGGCATCTGGCAAGAGATGTCGTACATGGTGCGCGTTGAGAATCTTTCCTACCAAAAAAACCTAGAGGTCCACTGGCGCGGTGAAGATGGCCAGTGGCATCAACTCGAGGCGGGTTATCACTGCACGTTGCCTGATGGCAGCGAATTGTGGTGTGCCAGAACACGCCGTCCATTGACGCCCGAACATTCCCTACCTGGGGACATTCGCTTCTCGGTGTGCCTGCACTGTGCCGGGCACACCCATTGGGACAACAACCATGGCCTGGACTATCGGATTGACGCCGACTCGGGAGTGATCGTCTATCGCGATGTGCCTGTGCAGAACCTGTTTCATCATCCGGTCTTGCAGGGCGGAAAGGTCTCCCTTTCGATCGACGCGGCGGTACGATCTTCGCTGCACGCGAAGAATGTGCGGATTCACTGGTCGACCGACAAGTGGCAGACCAGTCACGTAACGCGTTGTTTCAATCGCACCAATCACTGGGACATGGCTCGTGGCAGTGTGGCGCGGAATCCGAACCGGCATGGTTGGGAAATCTGGACAGGACGCGTACCGATACAGCACTCCTATCGCGTGGAATACGCGATTGAATGCGAGTCCGACAAGGAAACTATCTGGGAGAACTGCGGTGGCGCCAATTACCAGGCTCGACGCAGCACCCTGCGGGTGCTGACACTAAATCTGCATTGCTATCAAGAAAGCAATCAAGACTACAAGTTCCGCCAGATTGCGCAGGCGATCCAAGACTTTCACATCGATCTGGTCTGCCTTCAGGAGGTTGCAGAGAACTGGAACGACGGCCATGGCGACTGGGCCTCGAACGCCGCGCGGGTAATCAACTCCTATCTGCCGTTCCAGTATCACCTGCATACCGACTTTTCCCACCTGGGATTTGATCGCTATCGCGAAGGCGTGGCCATTCTAAGCAAGCATGAGTTCTCTATGACCGACTCGGGGTACGTGTCGGACAGTCAGGACATCTACGACATTCATGCCCGCCGCATCGTGATGGCGCAAGTCCATGTGCCTTACTTTGGGCCAGTGAATCTGTTTAGCGCCCACCTAAGCTGGCCGGAAGATGGCTTTTACACCCAGTTCGATCGCATGCGGAATTGGGCCGACGAGCGTCACGGCGACAACGTGACCGCCACGCTGCTGTGCGGCGATTTCAACATCAAGGCTGGTTCCGATGCTTACTGTCACATCGTGCGGTCGAGCGAATACGAGGACCAGTACCTGAAGTTCATCAACCGGCCGGCGTTCGAAAGCGTTTTCGGCACCGGCGTTGCGGATATTGGCAAGGCGATCGGCCATGATGGCCGCATCGATTACATCTTTCTCAAGCGAGGCTCCCGCGTTCATTCCTTGAATGCTCGCGAACTTTTCACCAAGCAGTCGTACGGGCGTGTTTCTGATCACACAGGCTACTACGTAGAATTTGAACTGTTGTAGTCCTCAAGAGTAGCCGACCATATGAGTTCCTACTTTGCAGAGCGTTATGCGAGGCCAACCCATGCCCGGTTGGAAACTCCGTTTGAACGCCGGAACGATTTTGGCGAACTGTTTTATCTGCGACGGGGAACGCTCACCTTCGATGTCGACTGGGGCACCGACCTCAACATCAAGGTCATCGTGAAGGTTTACTTCGAAGATGGCAGTCACGAGCAATACATTGCTCACACCGACCCCATCAACGTGCAATGGGACAAGCACCAGCGGGTGACGCGTGATTTCTTTGTCCACATGCAGTCGATGCATCAGGGCCGCGTCACGTGCGTGAAGTTCTCCTACATTCTGCACCACCACTTCAAGTCCGTACCTTCCGAGTTCGAGTACATATTCATGGACGGCCCGCTTGTCGCGCGGCCGGAAGAACAGAACTGCGAGGTCTCCGAGCAATGGTCGACACGCAACGACTATCGAACAGTCGAATTGAACGACTGGGTCTTGCAGTGCGATGTGGACTGGATTAACCACAATTATCAATCGCTGAATCTCATTCCCAAGTTCACGAAAGGTCAGACCTGGCACCCGTACCATCCCAAGCGGTTTATTCATGACCATATCGACAAAGTCATCTGGAAAAAGCAAACAGACCCAGAGGGCCTTCATGCGATCAAGGTCTGTGTAGATTGCATTGACGACAAGGACTTCTGCAATCATCTGCTATACGCACACGAACTTGGGGTCTTGGTGCAAGTGATCGTTGATTGGCGCAAGATGACGCTAACCAACAGCAAGAACTACCTCAAGTTGAAGCGCTCTGGCATTGAACTGCTGGGCGAGATTTGCACCACGCGCGATGCGCTGGCGGAAGTGGCAACGGACATGCACAATAAATTCATCATCTTCGATGGAGAAGACAGCATCATTGGTTCGTTTAACATCACTTTCGAGCAGTGGGGTGCCAACTGGGAATCGGGCATGACGTTCCATTCTCAGGGGATGTGCCGATTGCTGGATAACATCTTCCAGTCCCTCCGCGGCGGAGTCATTCAGCGGTACGGAATTGACCCGCGAAGCCCGTTCAATCTCTTCTATACTTTCGGACGAAATGCCATGCTCAATGGCAAATACTATCGCCCGCATCACGCCCTCTTTTCCGAAGTCAACCGTGCGAAGAAGTCCATCGACCTGTGCCTGTTCCTCCTCGGTGAGCTACGCGGCGAGCATCACGACAGCATCGTCGATGCGCTGATCAATGCTCATCGGCGTGGAGTCAAAGTGCGTACTATCCTTAACGGGCACCTGGCCTGGCAAGGGGATATCCGTAAGCCACGGACCATGGAGAAGGAGTTCAGCCGCCCGCTGCTGCCGGCCGTGCAGAGATTGAAAGACGCCGGCCTTCCGATTGCACTGGTTTACGGCGTGTACGACCGACCGGTTCCCTATTCGCCAGTGCATTCCAAGCAATGTGTGATTGATCGGCGAATCGTTCTTGATGGCAGCTTCAACTGGTACAACACTTCCGTCCTGTCGCACGATCTGCTCGTGGTGGTCAACAATGAGGAAGTCGCGCAGCACTATCTCGACGAAGCGCAACAGATACTGGATACATTTCGCGTGTTTTGGTTGAATTAGTTTTCCACCCGGCCCAATCGCTGGTCTCAATATGTCGTATCGGTCGTGGTGCACTTTGTCGAAAGCTGGTGTGGCGGAGTGCCAGAGGTTGGGCGCACCCGGGCGGGGCGGAAGCCGGACAAAAGACTGGTTGGCGGCGGGGCCTCTGTCCGACGTGGCAAGGACGAGCAAGGTTCGACGGCCGAGGACATGGCCTCCGCGGTAAAACAACTTCGAATCGACAATTCCCGTAGAAGCTGGTCTTGCCGATTGCAGTAGCATCCACAGCGAATCAGGTTTCGTTTCGCAAGCCGTCACCCGCCACACCTCCAGGTCCTACGGCGGCAGTTGAAATATGGCTGGAGTACTTGATGTGGCGGGCCAGGCAGTCGAAAATGGAAACTGCCGTGGGGCGTCAGAGTACAACCTTGGTAGGATTCGGCCTTGCTGCAAAACCGAGTCGCTGTGCCAGATGGCGCACGTCTTCTTTTCTACAACCTGTCTTCCCATTCCCTCCGAAAGGGGAACTCATGGCTGACGATTGCTTGGCGGATCGCTGCAAGTTGCCGCTCCTCTGGCTCGCCTTCTTAGTACTCCAGGTCACGGCCGGACGTGCAATTGCTGCTAAACCCGCGGTTGATCTGCTTCCTGCGGCGACCAAGTTCTGTTGGTCGGTGGCCCACGAGCAAGAGTACAGCAAGCGTTTTCATGCTACGCAGCTGGGCGGCTTGCTGTCGGATCCGGCCGTGCAACCATTTCTCGATGACCTGCCCCGTCAGATGCGTGAAGAGGCCAGCAACCACCCGTTGAGTGTGTTGTGGATCGACCTGGGGATTGAATCCGACGACGTCGAAGACCTCACCGAAGGAGAAGTCGCCTGGGCGGTGGTGCACGCTGACGGCGAGACTCCCGCGCGAGTGCTGCTGGCCAACGTCACCGGGCGGGCGGAGCAAACCGAAGCACTGCTGGCGAAGATCGACGCGGCGATGGCAAAAGAGCAAGCCAGGAAGGATGAAATAGAGATTGCTGGCACCCCGGTCACCCGTTTCGACTTGCCACCGGCGGGGCAGTACGCGCGGCGCAGTTTGTTTTACTGCCAGCGGGATGGAGAGTTGGTGTGCGCCGACTCCGAATCGATTCTGAAAGTGCTGCTGCAAAACTTGGATTCCGATTCCTCGGAAGTCTTGAGTCGACAGCCCGGCTATCAGCAAGTCATCAAACGGTGCCAGGCCAGCGCTGGCGACCAATCGCCGGACGCAACGCTGTATCTGGTGCCAGTGGACTTGATGGCTGCATTACAGCAGTTAGCGCCGGAGCCCGACGAGCGGACAGTGGAAAACCTGCGAATTGCCCGGAAACACAATTTTGACGCGATCTCGGCTGTGGGAGGGCTGTTGACCGTCGGCCAGGGTGAGTTTGATTTTCATCTACGACTGGCGATCTACGCCCCCAAGCCCTGGCAGAACGGTATGCGCGTCTGCAACTTGCCAAACGCAACGATGAAGCTTCCGGCTTGGGTGCGGGGTGATAACGATAGCCTTATGCTCTTGAATGTCGATTTCCAAGAATTTTCCAAGTACTTCGGCCCCCTTTTCGACGACGTGTACGGCGAAGGCGAAGAAGGTCTGTACGAGGACCTGAAGAACTCCCTCAAGGAGGATCCCGCGGGTGCGCAGATCGACGTTGACCAGGAGGTCTATGCCAAGTTGTCGCCGCAGACCGTGCTGCTGTCCCGCGACGTGTTGCCGGTGACTCCCAATTCTCCGCAAAGGTTGATTGCCTATGCCACCACGGACGAAGCGGCCTTGGCCGCCACCGTCTCCAAAGCCATGGAAGCAGATTCCAACGTTGAAATGCAGGAAATCGCCGGCCACAAAGCGTACTTCTCCTACACGGTGGAGGAGGGCGACGGTTTTAGCGACTCGCTGTTGGAGCCCGAACGAAGTGAAGAGCCCAGTTTCATCACGTGCGTGGCCAACGGTCACCTGATGTTCGCCACGGACGCACAGATATTGGAGGATGCCATTGCTGGGGGCGAATCGATGGTTGACAGCGTCGACCTGCAGGCAGCTGGTTCCTACTGGAAGCCACTCGGCAAAGAGCGATGCCTCGAGTACTTTGCCCGTCTGGGGCCCGCAGTGCACGTTGACTATGAGTTGTTCCGCCAAGGTAGGAAGCCCCTCGCTGGTAAATCGTTTAAGGGGCTTTTGAACAACATCGCCATGGGAGAACCACCAGCAATCAACGAGCCTGAGTTTGACGGTTCGAAGCTACCACCGTTCGAGCAGGTTCAACAGCACTTTGGGTTGGCGGCCCTCGCAGGTGTGGCGACGGACGACGGTTGGTACTTGGAGGGGTTCATTCTGAAGAAGCAGTAGGGCGGGCTGCTGCAATTTCTCAGTATTGGCGACATGAAGAAGTCAATCACGCAAACGGTTATCGACGCACATGCCGACTTCTTCGAGCGGCACCGATCGCTCGTGTTGTTTCTGGTCGCCATTCTGACGCTGGCTTCGATCTATGGAGTGACGCAACTCCAGTTCGATGACGACATTGTTGGATTGCTAGTCTCCAGGGAGGAGCGGGACACTTCCACCGGCGAGGACGTTGGCGCCCGCACCGACCGTGGTATTCTGGTGATGCTTGCGGCCGAGGATATGTTCACGCCCGAATCACTACGGGTCATCGAGCAGACTAGTCAGGAGCTCAAGCAACTCGACGGCGTGGTGGGCGTGGTCTCTCTGTACGACCTGCGTACCCCCAAGCGAGTTGGCCGTCGAAGGACTTTTGCACGGGTGGTACCGCCCCCGGATGCAGAGATCGAGCGGATCGAGAAGGCTCGGCAGTTGGTGATGGAACATCCCATGGCCCGCGAGCAGCTGATTTCGGCGGACGGGAAGGAGACGCTGATCGCGCTGGAAGTCGACCCGCGGCTGACGACCACGGCGCTGCTTGCTCCCATGGTGCAGGACATCAAGCAGGTTATCGCGAGTACGTCCAAGGGAACGAGCGTTTCCGCGATGGTGACAGGTGTCCCGGCCATTCGCATCGAGATGGCCAGGGCGACCGCCCGCGATGAGATCATCTTTAACATCGTGGGCCCGCTGCTGGCGATCCTTATTTCCTACGTGATTTTCCGCCGTGTTGCTTCGGTTGCGATTGTGTTGGCGGGAGCCGTGCTGGGAGTGGTGTGGACAATCGGAATTCTCGGGCTGCTGGGCATTTCCATAAATCCGGTGAATGCCGTCATCGCACCGCTGGCCCTGGCGATTGGGCTGACGGACTCGGTGCATATGTTGATGCATATACGCGACGAACGCGGCAAAGGCGCCGAGCCGCTGCACGCCGCCGTGTCCACCATTCGATTGGTCGGTTTTCCCAGTGCACTCACGTCACTGACGTCGGCCATCGGCTTTGCTTCGCTGGGCATTGCCGAACTCAACGTACTGGCAGAGTTTGGCTTGTGCTCCGCGCTGGCGGTGGTCTTGGCCTTTCTGTCGGTGATGACGGTGGTTCCACTGCTGGGCAGTTCGGTGCTCGGGAACTTCATTCAGCTTCCGCGGGAAGAAAAGCAGACGCCGGACAAGACCAAGTGGCATACTCATTTGGTAACGTTCTGCGTCGACCATTGCGTAGTCACAATGATTGCGAGTGTGCTGGTCACGGCATGGGCATTGTACCTTGCCAGTCAGCTGGAAACCGATCCGCGAGTTGGCAATGGCTTGCCGACCTCGGGCCCGACGCGGGCCGCGTTTCAGTTGATCGACGAAAACTTTGGTGGCGCCTTGCCAGTGGTGGCCACCGTTCGGTGGGACTCGGATGCCGGCGTTACCGCAGAGCAGGTGTACGACGCCGTGGCGGCCGCCCATGAGGTGCTGGCAGGCGAGGAGATCCTGGGGCCGCCGTTGTCGATCGTCAACATGTACCAGTCGATGGCCGAAAAAGACCAGAACACCAAATCGCTATTTCAGTACCTGGCAAAGATTCCTCGCGAGCAGTTGAACAATATCTTTGATCGCGATCGCCGCCGCGCACTCGTGCTGGCCAGGTGCGAGGATGCTGGGGGAGAACCGGTCTTTGACATGCTGGAAAACGTGCAGCGTCAGTTTGCTGACTTGGAAGTGAGCCATCCGGGGTTCCACTTTGGCGTGCCCGATTCGGCGGTCAAGGGCATTGCCAATAGCACATTCATCATGGACGATCTGGCGATGAGCTTGTTCATGGCGGTGCCCGTTACGTTGGGGGTACTCATGCTTGCCCTCCAATCGTTCAAGGCAGGCGCCATCGCCTTCTTGCCGAACGTCTTTCCAATGGCAGCCCTGGCGGCGACGCTGGTGCTGACTGGTCAGTCGGTAACGCTCACCGGGGCCGCCGTGTTCGTCATGTGTTTCGGCATTGCTGTCGACGATACGATACACGCCATCGCCGGCTTCAGTCGCAGGTATCGGTCGGGCGAATCGGTTCGCGACGCCATTGTGAACGCCTATCGGGATTTAGGCGATGCGGTGATCTCCACCACCGTGATTCTACTTGGCGGAATTGGCGTCGTGATGCTCGGTCAGTCGTACACGACACGGAGCTTCGGTATGGTCTTCTGCATTGGCCTGCTCTGGGCCATTGTCGGCGACCTGGTCATCCTGCCAGCGGTGCTGGCGTGCTGGCCACACCGGAGGAAGAAATCGCCTGACGCGTTAAATCCGCCGGAGGCCACAACGACGGAAGGCGGTGAAACGGGCTCGAGTTAACAGTGGTCCAGTGAGGCTGCATCGCTAGCGTGGACACGCTTTACCCACTTTCCTCCGAGAGAAGGTTTTCCAGACGAGAACTGAAGAACTCGGCCAAAACGTTAACGGTGCCCAGGCGCCATCTACATGCGGACGCCCGAAAACCGGCAATTCGAACCAATGGCGGCTGGTGAAATTTGGGCGCTCCGATAAATTGACATCCCCCTGGCATTGAATCTAGACTAGGCTGGTCTTTTTGCTGGCGCACCCATCCCACCTTCGCGAGCAGGTTTCCCATCGGCCCCAAGTTCTCCAACATGCGCTTTTCTCGTGTACCGCTGCGGTACGCGCTGCTGCTGTTGTTAGCCTGGCCGGGCCCCGTGCCGGTGATGCATTCGCATAACCAAAGCGATTGGGAGTCCGGGCAGTTCGAGCGGCATATCTCCCTTTACCATGGGGTGCAGGAAGACGGGACCGACGACCCAGACGAGCCGCACCTGCACTGGGTGCTGTACTGTGTGGCCATCGACGAGGCGAGATTGGCGGAGCACCCGCCATGCGTGATGGATAACACGCAGCAAACGAACGTCCAGCGGCAGCAATTGATTCTCGGCGACATGGCCACCTCGCTGGTGGGCTTTCGCTCTGCAACGTGTTCCAAATCGCGGAGCCAACACCATCGCGATCTCTGCGATGGAACATCTCTTAGCCGTAGCGGACTGGCCTTCCACCAGCACTTCTGCATCTGGACCTGTTGAGCACCCCCGCAGTTAGCCCCGGTGCGCTAGTTGCTTAGCGAAACGACACCATTGTCGTACCGCCAAGAACTTCTTGCAGGTTTCTACCAGGCCGCCTGCGGCCTTCCCCCGTTTCAGCGTGGATAATGCTATGAACCATGCCATTGGTAGCTCGCGGAAAACCGCTTTCGGCGTCCGCGGCAAGTTTTTGGTCCCGGTTGTGTTACTCGTGATTGCCGCGATCAGCGGGCTGGCCTACCAGTTTTCCAACCATTCACCCGAACGCCCCAGCACCGCCAGCACGTCGCCGCCGATTCGACAAGCGGTGTCCGTAACTCCGGCTTCCACGGCGATCGGGAGTGCGACCGTCATCGAACTGCCCAAGTCGCAATGGGAGGTCTCGGGGCTCGCCTTTGAGCCTGTGTCCATGGCTCCCTTTGTGCAGACCATTCGGCTGACGGGCAAGGTGTCGCTCAACGAGGATCGCATCGCCCATATCTATCCGATGGTCGATGGCGAAGTCGAAAGCGTGCAGGTCGGACTTGGGCAAGCTGTTCATGCGGACGATCCCCTGGTGATTGTGCATAGTCGCGAGATTGGGCGAGCCAAGCTCGAACTGTACCAGGCGCGGCTGCAGCACGAGATGGCACTGGCCAAAGACAAGATTCAGCGGGGTACTGCCGAGAACGCCCGAGAATTGCTTGCCTCGCTAAGGGAAGGGCTCTCCATCACCGATATCGAGAAGAAGTTCCGTCATCGGGGTATGGGCGACTACCGCGAGCGGCTGCTCCTGTCCTACTCCAGCTACTTGAAGTCGGCGGCCGACGTGGCCCGCCTGGAAGGCCTCGCAGAATCAGGGGCTGTATCGGGAAAGCAGTTTCTGGCAGCCAATTCGAACATGAACGCCGACCAAGCCACGTTTCAGGCGCGGATCGAGCAGGTCGACTACGAATTACAGATGTCGTTGTTGCAGTCGTCGCAGGCGGTCCGCGAAGCGGCCACGCGCGTGGCGGTGGCCACTTCAAATCTTCAGATTCTTGGTTGCCGAGATGAGGAGATTGCCTCCATCGATCCCAAATCGGAAGGAGAGTCAATATCGCACTACTGGATTCGTGCCCCGTTCGACGGGACCGTCATCTCCAAGGACGTATCGCTCAAGGAGCAAGTGCATACCGACACCCAGATCCTCCGCATCGCCGACTTGTCGACGGTATGGATCTCAGCCGACATCTACGAAGAAAATGTGCCGATCTTGAAAACACTGGCAGGCAAGGCTGTGCGCGTACGCAACCAGGCGTGGCCCGATCGCGAGTTCGAAGCCGAGGTGTTCTTCACCGGAGAGATCATGGACGAGGCGACCCGCACCATTTCAATGCGGGCCGTGGCCAACAACGAAGATCGCCTGCTGAAACCGGGAATGTTCGTCACCATCGAGCTCGACGAGCAGGCGCAGCAGCAAAGCCTGGCCGTGCCGTTATCGGCGGTGCAGGAGCACGCTGGCCAGCAGTTCGTCTATCTGCACCTGGGCGAAGGCAAGTTCGAACGTCGCGACGTCGTGCTGGGCAAGCGGAACAAGCAAGCGGTTGAGGTGCTGGATGGGCTGACCGAAGGCGATGAGGTGGTGGTGAGTGGCGGCTTTGTGTTGAAGTCGAAGATGCTCGAAGACTTGATGGGAGAGGAATAGCCGCCATGATCAACCACGTCATCGAGTGGTCGCTGGAAAATCGCTTCATCGTCATGCTGCTGGCGGTCGTGGTATTGGGGATGGGGGTATTTGCCGCCACCACGATTCCGCTGGACGCCGTGCCCGATTTGACCAACGTGCAGGTGCAAATCCTGACGAACTCTCCCGCGCTAGGGCCGGTCGAGGTCGAGCAATTCATTACGTTCCCCATCGAGAACGCGATGAGTGGCATGCCGAAGGTCAGCGAGATTCGCTCCATTAGCCGGTTCGGCTTGAGCGCCGTAACGGTCGCTTTCAAGGACGGCACCGATATATACTGGGCCCGCAGTTTGATCAACGAGCGACTACTCAAGGCCCGCGAAGACATTCCGCCAGGCATGGGTACGCCCGAACTCGGTCCTATTGCCACGGGCATGAGCGAGATCTATCAGTTTGAAGTCCGCAACGACGAACATGGCCAGCACTCGCTGAAAGAACTGCGGACTATTCTCGACTGGCAGATTGCATTTCAACTGCGCAGTGTGCCTGGAGTGATTGAAGTTAACACCTTCGGTGGCGAACTGAAAACCTACGAGGTCCAGGTCGATCCAGAGAAGCTCAAGAACTATGGCATCTCGCTGGGCCAGGTGTTCACCGCCTTGGAGAACAACAATGGCAACGCGGGGGGTGGCTACATTACCCACGGTGCCGAGCAGCGATTGATCCGCGGCGAAGGGCTCATCGGCACGCTCGACGACATCCGCACCATCATGGTCGAAAGCCGCGATGGTACGCCCATCCAGGTGCGCGAGGTGGCCGAGGTCCGCTACGCTCCCATGCTGCGTCAGGGGGCAGTTACCCGCGACGGCGATCGCGAGGCGGTAATCGGCATGGTGATGATGATCATGGGTGGCAACTCTCGCCAGGTGGTCGAGGACGTCAAGCATAAGATCACCGAGATCCGAAAAACCCTACCCAAAGGGGTCGAAATCGATACCTTCTACGACCGCACCGAGTTGGTGGAGAAGACCATCCATACCGTGGCGGAGAATATCGGCCTCGGTGTGTTGCTGGTGGTGGTGATGCTGATGTTGCTGTTGGGCGACGTACGGGCCGGACTGATCGTGGCGGCGGCCATCCCGCTCTCGGCGATGTGTACGCTCATTGCCATGAAGTTCGCCGGGGTATCGGCCAACCTGATGAGTTTGGGCGCCGTGGACTTTGGTGTGATCGTCGACGGTGCGGTCGTCATGATCGAGAACTGCGTCCGCCGCGCAGCGCACTATCAGAAGGATCACGGTGGCGATCATGTGCCCCTCGGAGTCTTTCGCGAGTCGGCCAAAGAGGTCGGCAAACCCATTCTGTTTGCTGGTGTGATCGTGGTGATTGTGTTTATCCCCATCCTCAGTCTGCAGGGCATGGAAGGCAAGATGTTCCGCCCCATGGCGTTCGTCTTCATGACGGCGCTGTCGTCCGCGCTGGTGCTGGCCGTCACGGTAATGCCCGTGATGGCATCGCTATTCCTCGCCCGGCAGATCAAGCAGCACGAGACCTTTCTGGTGCGATGGATCAAGGCCGTCTATCAACCAATGCTCGCATTCGCCATGACGCGGCCCAAGGCGATGTTGTCGGGATCGGTGGGGCTGTTCGCCGTAAGTGTTCTGCTGGCCACGGGGTTTGGCGTGGAGTTCGTTCCCAAACTGGACGAAGGCGACATCGCCATTCAGGCCACCCGATTGCCGAGTGTATCGTTGGAGCAGTCCATCGAAATGTGCAAAGATGCCGAGCGGTGCCTGCTGGAGTTTCCCGAAGTCGAGACGGTCGTTTCCAAGACGGGACGCCCCGAAATCGCCAACGATCCGATGGGTGTATACCAGACCGACATTTATTGTCGACTGCGGCCGAAATCCGAGTGGACCGAAGGGCTCACCAAGGCCGACCTGGTCGAAGCCATGCAGCAGCGGCTGGAGCAACAGGTGCCCGGGAACGCCTTCAGCTTCACTCAGCCCATCGAATTGCGGGTGCAGGAACTGGTGGCCGGTGTACGCTCCGACATTGGTTTGAGTCTCTACGGCGACGACCTGGACGAACTGAAACGCAAGGGCGATGAGATCGTCATGGCCCTGAACCAAGTGCCTGGCGCAGCCGACGTGCAGGCGCAGCAAGTAGCGGGACTGCCGTATCTGAGGATCATCGTCCGCCGCGAAAGCCTGGCCCGGTATGGCATCAACGCCCGCGATGTTTTGGACGCCGTATCGACGGTGGGCGGAATGCCCATCGGCCAGGTGTTCGAAGGGCAACGCCGCTTTCCGTTGCAGGTTCGCCTGGCGCCCGACTGGCGGACCGACGCCAGCCGAATAGCCGAACTGCGGATCGACGACCCGGAAGGGCGACAGATCCCCATATCGCAACTCGCCGACATTCGCGTCGATGAAGGACCGGTGGAGATCAGTCGCGATGCCATTCGGCGACGGCTGCTCGTGCAGTGTAACGTCCGGGGACGCGACCTGGCCGGCTTCGTCGCCGAGGCTCAGCAGGTAGTGGAGAGCAACGTCGAGCTACCCGCCGGCTACACGCTGCGGTGGGGTGGTCAGTTCGAGAACCTGCAAGAAGCCAGTCGTCGACTGGCCATCGCCGTCCCGGTAGCGCTGTTTCTCATCTTCGCAATGTTGTACATGACATTTAATTCCGTCAGCCTGGCGATGTTGATTTACTTGAACGTTCCCATTGCCGCCACGGGCGGGGTGCTATTCCTGTGGTTTCGCGATATGCCATTCTCCATCTCTGCGGGAGTGGGGTTCATCGCCCTGTTTGGCATTGCGGTGATGAACGGCGTTGTGCTGATCGAGCACGTACGGCATCTTCGTCATGCGGGAGACAGCCAGCGCGAGGCCGTGGTGAACGGAGCCATGGACCGGTTGCGGCCGGTGCTGATGACCGCTTCGTGTGGCGCGCTGGGTTTCTTGCCGATGGCCATGTCCACCAGTTCGGGGGCCGAAGTGCAGCAGCCACTGGCTACCGTGGTGATTGGTGGTCTAATTACTTCCACGGCCTTGACGTTGCTGGTGCTGCCCACCATCTATCGATGGTTCGAGCCTAAAGAAACGGAGCCGGAACCAATCGATATGACCGAGTTCGAGCATTGAGCGTCTGTGCCACACCAAGCGAGCGTAGACTTCGTTCACTGGTTGCGCAGTACGGCTGAAACGAGTGCTGCGCAACCGTGATTGGTGTACGACCGGCTACTGCTCCTCGGCTACAATGAGTCGCCCAAAGCCAAAGCGACGACCTTTGTGGAAGCCAATCGGGAACAATTCGTTGTCGCCATCCATTCTCTCGATTCGTTTCATATCGGTGTTATAAACCGGAATGCCAACGTACAGAATGCCGGGCGTCCCCTCGCTGGTGAGGAAGAAGAAAGTGGCCACGGCTTTGGGGGCCAATTGCTTTTGGTCGGCATCGTAGTGCAGCAGCAGCTCGCCATCGAGTGGGCGTCCCTCTTGTTCGAGGGCCGCCATCGAAGTCGGACTGGGGGCGTCTTTCCAGCGATTCTCGGGCAACTCCCAGCACTGTAGGCCAATGCCGCGGAGTGCGTACACCGGTTCACCGTCTGCCGAGGGAATCTCGTCGCCCATCAAGTCGTAACCCGCTTCACCCGCCCATTTCAGGATCTGTTCCAGCAGCTCCGGGGTAAGCTCCTGATTACGCCAACGCTCGGGCAGCGAGGCAGCTCGCCCGGTGTCCAGATCGTACAGCACCCTTCCGCCGGGCGCTTGTCGCACGGACTGCAAAATCCAGTTGCTCGACCCACTGGCACTCTCGAGCATCGTGTCGGGCGTCAGTTTGAAGTCGGCGCCGGCCGGTTCGGGCACGCTGGGAAGTTCCACCGACTGGTAAGCGGGGTCGTCGGTGTACTCGATGGCGTGCTGGTTCCACCAGTCGGCCCACTGTCTTGCCACGCGGTGGAAGAGGAGCCGCTTGGCCCGTTTCTGGCTGGGTAAGTCATCGTCGTTGAGAAAGACGTGGTACAGTTCTTCTTCGCCAAACTGCTGGCCGGTGAGCGCTTTGAGTGCCCCAAATACCTCACGGACAGGGCGGCCGAAAGCGTACTCGGAATCAGTGTTGTTGCGGTCGAGATCGTTCTGCTGCAGGAAGTTTATTAGCGATTCGTCCGTACCGCTCACCCTGAGCCCCATGTCCGATCCGGAGGGACGAAGTGTCTTGGGTATCGCTCGAATTAGGGCTGGCACGGCACGTTTGTCGTCCATCGCCCGCAGCAGGAAGCCGGTGGAGCGAAGCATCATGTCGTTGTCGGTGCGATCGAGTTCCGCGATGAGATCCGGTACGGCATCTTCGCCAAACGCCGCGATGGTGCGGAGCTGGTTCGCCCAAATATCGGTGAACAGCTCGTTGCTGCGGTTCATGTCGTCCAACGCGGTAATCAGTTGACTCACCGGCGTATCAGGACGGAGCGTCGCAGCATCGGGCTGTGGTGTGGCCATCCTGCGAGCTATTTTCTCGCGGCGGGCTTGCTCGCGAATTCGTTGTGCCAGGCGATCATCGTCGTCCATGCTCACCGCGTCGTCAGCAGAAGTTCCTTGGATGATGTCGTGGTGTACCGTTTTTCCCTCGCCCACCTGAACGTAGGCGGCCGAATCGCTAGCGCCCATAAGATAGATGTAGTTGCGGCCCGGGGCCACGTGCAGACGAAAGGTGCCGTCGGCTCCGACTGGTGTGGCCGTGACACCAGCGCCAACCTTCGGTCGCGCGGGGCCGTAGTGGGCGACGTAGAGATCCTCAAGCGTACCGTCGATAGGCTGCTTGTTGGCGTCGAGCACCCGGCCCTCGACATAGCCGCCGCGCATCATGCGAATGTCCTTGGCCGTCACACGCTGACCCGCAGCGACCTTCAAGGCTTTCACGGCCAGCGGCATCCGCTCCGGCGCTACGGCCCAGATGTTGTAGTGGTCGGCGATCATCCGCAGTTGATACTTCCCTTCGTCGTTGGTGTGGGTGGTGTACCAACCACCTTCAGCGATGCCTTGAGATTGCACTTCGACACCCGGCATCGGCTCGCCAGTTACCAAATCGAAGACCGTTCCCTCGACGACCGCAGGCGGATCGAGCTGTAACTCTACTTGCTGAGGGACACTGGTGTACTCGCCGCGCGTACGCGGATAGTTGGGATGGCTTACCCAGAGGCTGTGGGACGTCATGCCCGTGCCCACACCCGTCTTCGGATCGAAAGACTCGGTTTCCTTCACGTCCCAAGGGGAGAGGTCGTCGATGGAAAAACGACCTTTCTCATCGGTCATCGCCGTGTGGACTCCGGCCATCGGGTGGTTCGGACTTTGAGTGGTCACGACGGCCCCGGCAACGGGCATGCCGGCGCGATCGGTAATCACGCCACTTAGCGAGGCGAGCTCAGATTTCAGCGTAATCCCCAGCGCACCTTTGTGGTCGCTGCGAAGGTAAGAGATCTTTGAGGCAAACCCAGGCTTCTTTACCACCAGCCATAGCCGGGTCTCTTTCTCCCGTAGCGGAAGACTATCGATGGCAAACTTGCCATCGGCATCCGCCACTGTTTCCTGTTCCAGCGTGGGCACCGCGGTCCAATCGGCGTAGCGATAAAGCGCGACCGTGGCGCCCGGTTCGGTGGTGCCTGTCAACGAGTTTTGCTCGGCCGTCTGCTTGGTGGCAGGTGCCTGGGCGGGAGCTCGCTCCGTCGTCAGTAGACCCAGCGTGAGTGAGGCAAGCATCACACCGCCCAGCAGTAGAGCCGCCTTGGGACGAGCTGGGCGGATTCGCAGTGCATTCTCCGCGACCACTTCGACGCGCCTGCGGACTTGAGAACGTCGGGCGAAGGCCAATCCTGCCGCCGTGCGAAATCCCGCCAGCTTCAAGGCGAGTTGCGCGAGCAAACGGCCATACAGTTTGCTATCGCCCAAGTAAGCGGCAGCCCGGGCGTCGCACACTTCGTCGCAAGCATCCGCATGCGCCAAGCGAACCGGCCACATCAGCGGATGGAACCACAACAACGCCCGCAATAGAACCAGCAGGTGGTTCCACACCAGGTCATTGCCCGCGGCATGGCCCACTTCATGTGCCAGTGTGGCTCGCAGTTGCATTGGGTCGGCATTCGCTATCTGATCCGTGGCCACCAGAATCCGTGGGCGCGGGCCGCCGATACTGATGGCGGTCGAGATGCGCTCGGACTGTCGGACGGGAATCCTCCCTCGGTAGCCGTAACTGTTCGCAATACGGCGAATCTCTTCTTCAACCTCCGCTGGCACCGCTGTGCTTTTGCTGTAGATCCGATGAAGCCGCCAGGTGCCGAGCAGCCAGGAGCCAATCGAGATCAGCGCACCGGTGGCCCACGCTGTGGCCAGCCAGACACTGAAGTGGAACTCCGGCGCTGGCGGTGCAGGGGAGGGGGAAGTTTCGGCAGTGGTGGGAGATGTTGCTTCCAACGGCTCCGAATGCCAGTTCGTATCGTCTTGCAGCGGAGTTGTCGTAGCGTTAGCCGTGGGCGTGGAATCAGTAGCTGACCTGGCCGGTGCAGCGGTGCTCGAGGAGGCCGTGTTCGGGATGACCCGTGGCGGTGTGACGTTGACGGTAGTTTCGGTCGCGTTTGGCGAAGCTGGTGGCAGGATCGAGAGTCGATACGGCAACAACGCCACACCCATCACGGCGACGAGCCCCACTACGATTGCCCGCCACAGATAGACCCGCAGGTAGGGGCTCCAGCGAGCCAATGCCCAATGTGCTGCCCAGGCCAGCGCCAGCAGAAGCGTGATCCGAAGCAGCAGGGCGGTGACAAAAACGAACCGGCCGCTATGGGGTTCAACCAGCCAGACGTCTGCAAGCAACATGACGTTGTACTCCTACGTAGGTTTAGCCGTTGTCGGCCAGACGCTTGAGCTCAAGCAGTTCTTCTTCGCTGAGCTTCTCCGCCCGAATGAGATGAAGGATCAGATTTTTCGCCGAGCCTTCGCAGTAAGCATCTGCAATCTCGCGAACGGTTGATCGAAGCGCAGCACGGCGACGTGTGATGGCCTTATAGAAATAGGCCTTTCCCGACTTGCGACGCGAAACGTGGCCCTTGTCGAGCAAGATGGCCAGATAGGATCGCAGCGCGGGATTCTTTATCGGTTCAGGGTATCTCTCCTGAATCTCAGCAGGCTTCAGCTCGCCATGCTCCCACAAGATTTGCATGACGGCCAATTCGCCAGGAGTGAATTTAGGCATGACGTGCTCCCTTTGATGTGCAGATTTTACTGCACATTGAGGGGCACGTCAAGCATGTTTATTCACCAAGCGTTCCGGCGTCATGAAGAAGTGGATGCCGCGGCAACCTGGAGGGTCGCGTGCGAATCCATGACGCTGCTAGTGAAGCAGCATATGAAATGCCGAGTAGATGATCCAAATCATCGCGACGCCGACGAACAGGTAGACCGCCACCCAGGGCGAGATTCGCGCAGGGCTGCCTTGGCCGCAGTGGGGACAAACCTGATCGAAATAGCGGATGGGCTGATCGCATTCACTGCAGTGGCTCGATTCATGACGGTGGCGGTGCCACACCTTCTGCAACCACTGCCAGACTTTGGATGAGGATTTCGTTCGTGTTGCCGCCATCGTATCACCCCGTGACCATGCGCGTTGACGATTGCTTGCCTCGCTCGCACCCAAACATTGAGCGTTGTCAAAGCATTAGAGTTCCTGCCAAGTAAAGCTTAGCTCACAAACGAGCAGCGGGAGTCGGCCGCCCTCCAGCGTCCATGGCGTCAATGACGCTGGAAATCACGAGGGTTTGGGCGGCTCGCTCCCTGCGGTGAACTACGAAACGGCGACACGGCATGCGGGTAAATGCAGCTTTGCCGATTGAGGAGAATTCTCTATTCTTCGCTGCTGCCGCCGCCATCTCTTCGTGCGGCCCGAGTCGACTTCTACCTCTCGTCGAACTCGAACGAATTGGCGGTGGCTTGCTGGCGGACCGATTCTACGATGGCGTCGTCCAGTGACTCGGAATCGCCTTCGGCAAGCTTGGCCCGCTCGGCAGCCACGTACTTGGCTCGTTCGGAGGCCAGCTTCTTGATCTTCTCTTGGATCCCCGATCGCTGGTCGGCCAGCTTCTTCACATGTGCTGCAAGTTGGTCGGTTGACAGATCGCGAAGTTCCTCTGGCAGTTGCTGCTTATCGAGCTTCGCCAGCTCCACCTTCTTTTCATTGACCGCGTCTACCAGGTCCCAGTTCGCGTTGCGATACAGTCGGCTGGCCTTCGTCACGGATCGTAAGCTGGCGACAGCCGGGGCGGACTCGGCGGCGTTCGTGTCTTGCGCCTCTTGGCGTGCCAGGGCGACTTTGCGTTCTTCGTCGCCGCCATAGGCACAGTAGGTGCTATTGAGTTGCTTGTTCAGCTCCGCAAGTTGTTCGTCTTGAGGGGCTACGATGTTGGGCTCCACGCGATTGGCATCGATGTGCATATAGCTGCCATCGGCCAGCTTCGCACCGTCGGCCCACATGGTGTTGACGCCCTCGTCGTAGCTGCCGCAATGTATCGTGCTGACGGTGATGTTCTTGTCTGCCGCTGCGCGGCAGGCATCGTGGTAGTCGACGGAGCCTTGCGTGAAGGGTTCATTACCGGCAATGAAGATGCATCGCAAGTCGGCTTTGGCGTCGCTCCACTCGAGCTCACGGACCGCTTGCTCGATTACCTGGCCACAGTACTCGCTGCCGCCATTGGTGGTGAGGGCAAACAGCTCTTCGGAGATCTTATCGAGGTCGAGCGTAAGCGGCACCACTTGGCGGATGTGACCTTTTTCGGCCGACAGGCGATCGTTGCCGTACTCGTATAGGGCGACGTACACATCCGCCCGCTGCCCGTCGCGCCGGGCCGATTCGAACTCGTTAACGATTTTCCACAGCTTGGTACGGGCTTGATTGATCAGGCCGTCCATGCTGTTGCTGGTGTCGAGCAGCAGTGCGACTTCGATGCGAGGCTTGCTGGTCGTCTTGGCTGGCACCGCGATCTCGTGCGTAGCAGGACGCACGGCCGTCTCTTGGCTGATGCCGGACGAGGAAACGAAGAGCGAAGCTAGCAGAAAGGCACAGGCGATCGGGGCGCGCATGGGTCGACTCCTGACAAGGACAAGAAAGAAAGGCTCGTACCTTGATAGACGCTACCCACACGGCGAGAGTTCCCGCCGGGAAAAATCGTTGGGAAAAGGCCGGCTTAGCCCTATTCTTTCCCCGAACGCAACCTTGTCAGCACGGTGTAGTCTTCCAACGTGGTAGTATCACCCACCGCTTCGCGACCGGCGGCGATGTCCTTCAGCAGGCGTCGCATGATCTTTCCGCTCCGCGTCTTGGGCAGCGAGCCGGTGAAGCGGATGTCTTCGGGCTGAGCCAATGCGCCGATTTCCTTGCGGACGTGATGCTTTAGCTCTTCTCGCAGTTCCTCACTGGGGTCGACGTCCTTGAGCGTGATGAATACGGCCACCGCCTCGCCCTTCAGGTCGTGCGGCCGGCCCACGGCGGCGGCTTCGGCCACGGCGGGATGCGAGACCAATGCGCTCTCGATCTCAATGGTGCTGAGCCGGTGCCCCGAGACGTTCAACACGTCGTCGATGCGGCCCATGATCCAGTAGTAGCCGTCTTGATCGCAACGGGCGTTGTCGCCGGCCAGGTACTTGCCGGGGATACGCGACCAGTAGACATCCTGGTACCGTTGCATGTCGCCCCAGATACCACGCAACATGCCTGGCCATGGCTGAGTGATGGTCAGCCAGCCCCCATGGCCCGGATGGACCGGCTGGCCATGGTCGTCGACGATAGCGGGAACCACGCCGGGCAGCGGCTTGGTGCAACTGCCTGGTTTGGTGGGAATGGCGCCGGGCAGCGGGCTCATCATGATGCCGCCGGTCTCGGTTTGCCACCAGGTGTCGACAATCGGGCACCGCTCGCCGCCAACCTTCTTGTGGTACCACATCCATGCTTCGGGATTGATGCCCTCGCCCACGGTACCGAGGATTCGCAGGCTGGACAGATCGTGTTTGTCGACCAACTCGTCGCCCCACTTGATGAATGCGCGGATGGCCGTGGGAGCGGTGTAGAAAACGGTAACCTTGCGGCGTTCAACGATGTCCCAGAATCGATCGCCGGCGGGATGGTCCGGCGCGCCCTCGTACATCAGCACCTTGGCCCCGGCGGCCAGCGGTCCATAGACCACGTAGCTATGGCCAGTGATCCAACCGCAGTCGGCCGTGCACCAGAAGACGTCGTCGTCGCGATGGTCGAACACCCACTCAAAGGTCTTCTTGGCGTACAGGGTGTAACCGGCCGAGGTGTGTTTGATGCCTTTGGGTTTGCCGGTGGAGCCACTGGTGTAGAGGATGAACAGCGGTGTCTCGCTATCGAGCGGTGCGGCCGGGCATTCGTCCGATGCGGTGTCGACCACATCGTGCCACCAGACGTCGCGACCTTCCTGCATGTTGGGGGCGTCTCCCGCCCGCTTCAGCACCAGGCAGTGCTCGACCGTGGGGCTTTTGGCCAGGGCTTCGTCCACGGTTTCCTTGAGCGGCAACACCTTGCCACGCCGCCAACCGCCGTCGGCCGTAATCACCAGTTTGGCGCCGGCATCGTTGTTTCGGTCGGCAATCGCTTCGCCGGAGAAGCCGGCAAAAATCACGGAGTGGACCGCGCCAATGCGTGCGCAGGCCAGCATCGCGATCGCCAGTTCAGGCGTCATCGGCATGTAGATGCTCACGACGTCGCCCAGGCCGATGCCCAGCGACTTGAGTGCATTGGCGCACTTCGAAACTTCGGTCTGCAACTCGGCGTAGGTGAGCGTCCGCTCGTCGCCGGGCTCGCCTTCCCAGACAATCGCCACGCGATCGCCCCGGCCTTCGGCCACATGCTTGTCGACGCAGTTGTAGCAGGCGTTCGTCTTGCCGCCGACAAACCATTCGGCGACCGGTTCGTTCCACCGCAGTGCTTCGGTGAACGGTTCGAACCAATGCAGTTCCTCTTGGGCGATGTCGGCCCAGAACTTGGGCGGATCAGCGGCCGCACGGTCCCACAGTTGTTGATACTCTTCGAGCGACTTGATCCGCGCCCCGGCCGAGAATTCGGCTGGCGGCGGAAATAGCCGCGACTCCTGCATCACCGTATCGAGCTCACCACCGTGTTCATCCGCCATATTGGAATCTCCAGCCTGAGAAAAGAGTATGGATTTCAGACTCAAAGTTTCGCGAACCGCGGCGCGGATGTCAAACCGTGAAGCCGCAGGGGCTTCGGCTTGCCGGCTCTACTGCCACCGCGAGCTGCTACTCGCCCTGGCTAAGGCGTTTTATCTCCGCCCCGCCGAGCATGGCGTGCGTCTCGGCCAGCCAGCCACGAACCTCCTTGGCAAAGGGAGAATCCTTCACCGCCTGGTTGAACTTTTCGTCGGAGATAGCGTCGAGGTGCGCAGCGCTCAGTCCTTCGAACCAGTGGCCGCCGTTGCCCAGCAAGTTGTAACGCATTTTGCCATACTCCGTCAGGTCGTACGCTAACGCCACGTTGCGCAACCACAGCATGGTCTGCATGTTCATGTAGCCGGGCGACGCCTCCCAGTCGGGCAGTCCCTCGACAAACCGAGTAGCGACCTCGGCGCCCACCGCATCGACCATGGCCTGGTCGAGTCGCGAGACGATCGGCGCAATGGTGCCGGCGGCGTGGTCCAACAGTTCCAGGCTCGACATCTGCAAGTCGAAATCACTGGGTTTCGACGCACCAAGGCTCAGCGTGTGCACCTCGGGATGGGATAAGCAGAACAGGCTATTGAACACAATGGGGTGCAGCGGCCGGCAAAGCTCGACGAGTTTGTCCGAGGGCCGATACAGCATACCACCCTTGTCGTTGGGCGAGATGATGAACACGCCCATGTCGAGTTGATGGGCGAGTTCAATGGCAGGCCAGTTGCTCTGGTTGATGTAGTACCAGTGCAGGTTCACGTAATCGAAACCGCCATCACCTTCATGTTGTAGCGCGGCGAGGATGGTGTCGGTCGAGGCATGCGTCGAAAAACCGATGTGCCGCGCCTTGCCTTCGGCCTGCAGTCGTCGAGCACTGGCCAGACAGCCACCGGGCCGCGTCGACTGCCACAGCAACTCGTGGTTGTTGATGCCGTGGATGGCCAGCAGGTCGACATGCTCCAGGTTCAATCGCTCCAGCGATTCGGCAAATTGCTGTTCGAACACGGCCGGATCGGCAGCGGGCGCGATCTTGGTCTGGACGATCAGCTTATCCCGTTCGAAGGTTGGCAACACGACGCCCAACTGGCGCTCGCTGGATCCGTATCCGCGAGCCGTCTCGATATGGTTGATGCCCAGCTCGACGGAGCGGCGGATCGTGGCCTCGAGGTTGCGCTGATTCTCCGCCTCGACCTCCGCAAGGGGCATATCGGACCACGACTGCTGATAGCGCATGCCACCGCAGCTGAAGACGGGCATCTGCAGGCCGGTGCGGCCAAAGGTTCGGTAGATCATGCTGCCAGGATACCCCATTCCGGCGAGCATCGCAGCGCTTGCTACTCGTCGCCCATGCAGGTGCCTACTAAGCGGGCGGCTCGCACCCAAGGATGGTCGGGCGGAACCAGCTTCTTCTGGCCGGCAACTTCTACCAGCGGGATGTTCTCGGTGGCATCGCCCCGCGCGGCGACCATCACGGCGTATTGCCGCTTCGAGAGCACCTCGGCACAGGCCGAGCCCAACCGTGTGGCGAGCAGGCGGTCGGCGGCCGACGGAGTTCCGCCCCGCTGCAGGTGCCCGAGGATCGTCAGACGCGACTCCATTCCGGTCGACTTTTCCAGTTGACCTGTCAGGTGCAGCGTGTGGTCCACGTGCTCTTCGTGGAACTTCTTCAAAGCGTCCGAGGCAGTTTTCTTCTCATCCTTGTCCTGGGCGTCTTTCTTCTGTTGCACCAACGAGTCGATCTGCTGTTGCTGCTCGATGGTCACGGCGCCTTCGGCCACAGCCACGATGCTGAAGCGGTGCCCCCGCTTGGCTCGTCGTTTGATGGCTTCCGCCACCACCTCTGGGCTGTAGGGGATTTCGGGAATCAGAATGGCGTCCGCACCGCCGGCAATGCCCGCACCAAGTGCCAGCCACCCGGCCCGGTGGCCCATCAGTTCAACGACGATCACGCGGTGGTGACTGGTGGCCGTGCTGTGTAGGCGATCGATGGCTTCGGTGGCAATCTGCAGCGCCGTGTCGAAGCCGAACGAAACGTCCGTGCCGGCGATATCGTTGTCGATAGTCTTTGGCAGGGTGACAACATTCAGGCCCGCCTCCATGAGCCGCATGGCATTCTTCTGGGTGCCGCCGCCGCCGATGCAGACCACTGCCTCCAGGCCATGTCGATGGTACGTCTCGACAATGGCGGGGGTCATGTCTTCGGTGCGGTCGCCGATGGGCATTTTGTGGGGTTTATCGCGACTGGTGCCCAGAATGGTGCCACCATCGGTCAGGATGCCGGAGAGCTTCTCGCCGGTGATTCGCAGCGTACGATCCTGCACCAGACCACGAAAACCGTCGCGGAATCCGATCATCGACATGTCGAATCGATCGAGGGCGGCCTTGCCGAGCCCTCGAATCGCAGCATTCAATCCGGGGCAATCGCCACCGCTGGTGAGGACGCCAATGCACTGATCGCTTGCCATATACTCCCTTAACCTTCCGCCGCCTTACGATTCTGAGGACTCACAACTCTATGTTACTGAATAGATGGAAGGGTGGAACCGCCCAGGCGTTGCCCAGACGCGCGTCCGCGATCCATCGATGAACGCCAAAGTTGCGCAAAAGCGGTCGATAACTGCGAGAAAACCGGCCTCGGTCCACCGTCCGCTCCTCTATCATGATCCTGCGGAATATTCGGTGCGACCCGAACGACGCTCGAGGTCGACAAGGCCAACCGTAGCCTCCAGGCGGTTTTCCGCCGGCGGCCGTGGGGGTCCTGGGACAGGAAACAGAGAACACAGGTGCGCAATGACTCAATCGATAGGGCGGCCATGCTGCGTCGCTATTCTGACGCTGCTTTTCTCCACAGGGTGGTCTGCAGCGCGGGCCGACATCTTTCCCGATCCCTCGATCCCACAGGACAGTCGCTCGGGCACCGATCGCTACAACGGCTTGAAGAAGGTGTTGATGATGGTCGTGCACGACGTCGACAGTCCGCTCTCCACCGAACAGTGGGACAATCGAGTCGATACGCATCGACAGCGGGAAGAGCAGATGCGGAGTTTCTACGCCACGAACTCCGGGGGGCAGTTCGACTTCTACTTCGATGACATTATCGACACCCCCATCGAACTGAACGACGACAATACCCGCCCCAGCAACTTCTACCAACTCGCCAACAACGTGGCCCAAGGACTGGGGAAGAACCTGTCGGACTATTACCTGTTCGCTTACGACATCGGCTACACCACCAATGACACGGGCTGGTCGGGACTATCGACCAGCAACCGCATCTATCTGCAGTCGATCCGCACCCAAGTGACACAGCACGAGATTGGCCATCAAGTGGGTGTCGATCATGCCAAGGCGTTCGTCACCCGCAACGACAGCAACTTCCACCCTTATACCTGGAACGAACAGTCGCAACAGTACGAAGAGTACATCCCCGGCGTCTCGCCCTACGACCCCATGCCGTTTGGTGTGGCCTCGTACGAGTACAGCAATCCCTTCGACACGATGGGCAACATCAGCACGGGCGACTTTCGCATTCGTGAGAAGGTGTCCGACGTCGGGTGGATTTCCGAGTCGCAGTTTCCTCGTGTCGATGGCGAAGATGGCCTGGGCGAGGGCGTCCATCGCATCTACGCCCACGACGAACTGCAGTCGATGACCGATGGCTTGGGCAACTACGGTGTCGTGGAAGGCTACGCCGCTGGGGTGAATTATGGCTTGCAGTACCAACGGTTGGGGCAGTACTTCGACACCGACACCGGAACATTCTTAGCCGAAACGCAAACGATTGATATCGAATACCGCTCGGGTGCCGACGGTGTGCAGTTCTACCTCAGCGGCGAGGCCGATGGCGACAATCGACTCACCGGGGCACTGGTGGATATCGATTCGGAAACCAACAGCCGCGAACGCTTGCTGGAGATTGGCAGTTCGATCGAGGACACCGAATTTGGCATGTCGAGGTTCATTGTCGACGCCGGCGCCGTGGGACAGTCGACCCCCACGATCGACTTCCTCGACTACAACCCGCCGGCCCCAACTATCCTGGCGGGCAGTTGGTGGAACATCACGGCCATCGCCAATGGTGTCGATGCGATTGGTAGCTGGATCGACCTCGAGTTCGAGCTGATCAGCCCGCTGAATGGACTGGCTGGCGACCTGAACCAGGACCGCATCGTGAATCAGGACGACATCGATCTATTCTTGGCCGGCTGGATGACGGACACCCTCAACATGTCGAGCATCGACAAGTACTACCACGGCGACCTCGACTTTAGCGGCCTGACCGATTTAACGGACCTGAACTTGATGCATCAGGCGGTCAGCACTGCCATGGGGACGAGTAGTGGTTTGCAGGTTCCCGAGGCTTCATCGGCCGCCATCGCAGTTGCCTGCACCTTGCTGCTTGGCGCCGTCGGATACACCAGACGCGGATCGAGCCTTTAGCGCTGGCCGACGAATTCGTCGTGCAACTTCTGGCATTCGTCCACGGTCATTTCGCCCGGCTTGATGAAATAGCGGTACTTGACGTCGAGCGGTTTGTCGGGCGTTACATCGGTCACAAAGTAGGAACCAAAGCGGCCGTAATCGCGTTCGCTGTAGTGGGCCGGCTTGGGATTGTCGGGGTGGTCGAGGTACAGCACCGTGTACCGCGCCCCGTCGATGACCACCGACATGGCGAGCCAGGGACGATTGGTGGTTTCGCCGTTGACCGGGTCGTCCTTCTTGGTGTGGTTCCAGTTGCGTGTCTCGCCCGGCTTGCCCTTGCCGTCAGTGCGGACATAGTAGGTCTGCTTGGCCGTCTCGTCGGCAACCTTCTGCGAGGCACGGAACTGCACGCCCGCATGCTGGGGGTCGCCATCGAGATGAATCTTGTCGATGCCGTCGGCACATTCGAGCTGCGACTCGAAGTCGATCTGAGTCATGTCGCCAGTCTTCGAAATGGTCTGTTTGCGCGATTCGTTCGCAAACAGCTCACCACCTTTGCCATGCCAGGAGATGGTTGTCTCCAGGGTGCCGCTATCGTCGTCGGCATCTATCGAATCGATGCTCTCGTTCTGTTCGTAGGCGCCGTTGGTGCAGTGCCAAGTATCGCAACGCTTGCCATCGCCATAGGTGATCTTGTTGAAGCCGAAGTAAATGCCGCGGTGATGCGGGTACAAACCACCCGGGCCCTTGGTGATGATCTGCGATCCATCGGGGCTGTATACATGCAGGTATGGCTTGTAGGTCTCCGCCCGCTTTGCGTCCGACGATTCGTCCAGCGGAGCGTACATGTAACGCACCAGAGGCGAACCATCGAAGCTCAGCTCAGCGTAGTGTTGGGACTCGTTGTTGTTCCAAGAATAGCCGGCAGAGTCTTCGGCACGCGAAGTGGTTGTAACCAGCACCATCGACAGAGGGATGAGTGCCAACGATCGGACGCAAGAGGTGATGTTCATGTTCCTCAGCTTAGCTTGGCCATCGGCCGGTGACAACGTCCGCGGCCCACTTCTGGCAGCAAACCGCAGAGGCTCGAGAAAACCGGAAATCGCAACACGAAAAGGCCGTAGTAAGCAGGCGTTCCAGCCCTTGACCTTACCTGCGAAACGCACCTTGTTGAGCCATGACGGCTCGCCCTACGCGAACGCCGCTTGAACGGCCGACTGAGTGCTTTCGAGCAGCCCTTCGGTGTCTGGTCCGTCGGGTACGTGTTCGAGTTTCAGGTCGAAAACGCCATGAGACAATTCGTCCGCGGGGCGGTCGCCAAAGCTGATGCCCAGTGCCCGGGCGGCCTGCACGGCAGGGCCGAGCGGATCGACCTGGCGAATCTTGCTAACGGCCTCCGCAATGGGCACGCTGGTCATCTCCGGCGGGCGCGAACAGATCATCTCGCCGAACCGTCCTTCGACCACCAATCGCACCGCGTGGGCGCCAAACTGGGTGGCCAGCACTCGATCGAAAGTGGTGGGGGCACCACCACGTTGCAAGTGACCCAACACGCACAGTCGCGTCTCGCGATGCAGTCGCCGCTCGATTTCCTGCGTCACCGCTTTGCCAATGCCGCCCAGCTTCATCTGCCGGCCATCCTGCTGCTCGCCCACCATCGCACCATCGGGCAAGTGGGCCCCTTCGGCAACAACCACCAGGGTGAACTTCTTGCCTTGGCTCTCGCGGTGCAGAATCTTGTGGCACACGTGTTCGTAGGACCACGGAATCTCGGGAATCAGGATTACGTCGCCGCCGCCCGCGATGCCCGAGTGCAGGGCGATCCAGCCGGCGTGCCGACCCATGACCTCGAGCACCATGATGCGTTCGTGACTGGCCGCCGTCGTGTGCAGGCGGTCGAGCGCATCGGTGGCGCATTCAATCGCACTGTCGAAGCCAAAGGTGAACGCCGTGGCAGTCAGGTCGTTGTCGATCGTCTTCGGCACGCCCACTACGGGGATGCCGTTTTCGTAGAATTGTTGGGCAATGGCCAGCGAACCGTCGCCGCCGACGCAAATTAAACCGTCCAGGTCCAGATGCCGCACGGTTTCCTTGACGCCGTCGATCAGGTGCTGGGCGATCTCCACCCGGTCGCTCACACCACGGATCGCGGAGAAGCGGCCCTTGTTGGTGGAGCCCAGGATGGTGCCCCCCTGATTCAAGATGCCCTTGGTGCTTTCGCCGGTCAGCGGCAAGTACTGCACGGGGGCATACAGACCTTCGTATCCTTTGAGGAAGCCGACACAGTCGTATCCCAGTTGCACGCAGGTTTTTACCGCACCCCGAATCACGGCGTTCAAACCCGGGCAATCGCCCCCACTGGTAAGAATTCCAATTCGCTTCGACATTTCTTGGCATCCTGAGTCAAGTTGCAGGCCGACCTCTATCCCGTCCGGCCACGCCGAAATATAGGTTTCGCGACTTGAGATATTTCGTCGCAATTCGGCAGATGCGCCGACCCCGTTGGCGCTACGAGCTGCAAAATTGATACAGCTATCATAAGCGTACTTTGGCCGCCCCGGCCGTAGCCGCCGGGGACCATGTACGGCCGGGGCGGCCATACTACATTCAGCCAGCGATAGAGCGGTAGTACTCAATCGACCGCTTCAGGCCTTCGGCCAGATCGACGGCCGGCTCGTAGCCCAAGCAGTCCCGCGCCTTAGAGATATCGGCCATGCTGTTGCGGACATCGCCCGTCCGCGGGGGGGCGAACTCGGGCTGCACTTCGGTGCCGAGCGCGGCGTTGATGGCGGCCATCAGGTCGAGCAACGTCGATTGCCCGCCACAGGCGACATTGATGGATTCGCCCACAGCTTTTTCCGCGTCGGCCGCCAGTAGATTGGCCGCCACGACGTCGGATACGAACACAAAGTCCCGCGACTGCAGCCCATCGCCAAAAATGGTGGGGCGCTCGCCGGCGAGCATCTTGCTGACGAAAATCGGGATCACGGCCGAGTACTCGCTGGCCGGATCCTGTCGCGGTCCGTACACGTTAAAGTACCGCAACGCCACGGTTTCGATTCCCATGCTCTTGGTAAAAGCCTGGCAGTACAACTCGCTGGCGATCTTGGCCGCGGCGTAGGGCGAAAGAAGGTCGAGCGGGTCGGTCTCTTGCTTCACCGGCTTGGGTTGGTCGCCGTAGGCGGCGCTCGAGGCCGCCAGCACTACCCGCCGGACGCCTGCGCGCTGGGCGCAAGTCAGCACGTTCACCGTCGACGTGGCGCACTCCCTATGCGAGGCCATCGGATCCCGAACGCTGGCCGGTACCGAGGCCAGCGCTGCTTCGTGGTACACCACCTCCACGCCCTCGGACATCCGCGACATCAGCGACGGATCGGCTGCATCTCCCTTGACGAATTCCACGTCGTCGCGAATGTGGTCGAGATTCGTCTCGAAGCCGCTCGACAGATCGTCGACCACCCGCACTTTGTCGCCACGCTTGACCAGTGCCGTGGTGATGTGCGAACCGATGAATCCCGCACCGCCGGTGACCAGGTAGGTTGTCATGTCGTGGGGCAAGTGGCTAGAGGCAAGAAGTCGGAGGAACTCGAAAGCCTACCTCACGCGATCGGCCTGGACAACACAATCGGCCTGCTAGTCCTCGCGAAGCGTCTTGAACAACTGGCGATAATCCGCGCGGTGGGCGGCGGCCGTGTCCATTGGAGTCGACATCTCGTCTTCGATCACCAAAATCTCCAACTCGTCACCCTGCCATGCGGCCGGCTGGTTCTTCGCATCGGCCGCGTCTTGCGCTTCGTCGGCGATGGCGTTTATTTCGGCCAGAACCTGGTCGGTCTCGTCGTCCAACTCAGTGCCGTCCGGAGCTATTTCGTCCACATCGTGCAGTTCGTTCACCTCGATATCCACGATGCCGAACGACGGAAGCGTGGTGGTCTCTTCCCTATCCGCGATGACTTCGTCTGGTTCTGCTTGCGCGGCCTCGATCGGTGCGTCTTCCGTCACACCGCCCGACTGAATCACCTCGTGCAGCATCTGGCTGAGTTCCGCCTCGCAGGCACTGGTGACCCGCGGGCGGCTGGGCGGAATGGTTTGCTCGAAACTCTTGAATTCGTCGATAATCACCTCTTCTTCGAATTCGTCGCCGCCAAACAGGTCGTCCAACGTCGAGGCCGGGCTGCTATCGCTGGCCGCCACCGGCTTGCTGAACGGCTGCGTCCTGGTAACGTTCGTGGCGACTTCAACGTCCGTCACTTCCACCGTGGGTTCTTCGGTGGTGAGCCCTTCGGTCGTCGGCGCGGATGGTTGGGCCTGCGGTACCGAGGCAACTTCTGGCAGATCGACTTCTAGCTGCTCTTCGAGTTCCAGTTCGAGTTCCAGCTCTTCTTCTGGCTCGTGCAGCCTGGCGGTGGTTGCTTGCTCGAATGTCGCTTCGACAAACTTCTCCTCGGAGTCATCCGCGCTATCCTCCGACAGCGGGCCGAATTCCACTATCTCCGAATCGTCGTCATCGTCGCCACTGCAGGTGTCGGGCACTTCGGGCAAGTTCCACGGCGTTGGCAATTGCTGCAGGTCGGCCCATGCCCCTTCCACCAACTGCTTACTCACCTGCGTCTGCTGGTGCGCGGCGGCCAGCACGAGCGCCCGGTCACAAACCTGGTTTACCAGCCGCGCGATTCCATCGGTGGCGCGATACACCGCATCGAGCGCGTCGGCAGTAAACAGTTCGTCCGGATTGGCGCCGGCTGCCGCCAAATGACCGCGCACGTACTGCGCGGTGTCGTGATGACTGAGCGGAGACAGGTAACACCGCGCCGCAATGCGCTGGTTGAACGCCTCGACTTCCGGCTCGGAGAAGGTCTCTTCCAACGGTGCAGAACCGGCCAGCAACAATCGCACGATCGGCACGCCCCGGTGCGCGACGTTGCCCAGGATGCGGAGTTCCTCCAGTAACCGAATCGGCAGCGACTGGGCTTCGTCCACCAGCAGCAGCACGCCCGAGTTGGTTACGTCGCCGTTCTTCAGGTAGTCCATCAGCGCCAGCCGCAAGTCGCCCTCGTCCCGCTGGCGATACGGTTGACCGAGCTCGAACAGAATGGACTGCAACAGCGCCCGCCGGGTGCAGAGTTGGGCGCTGGTGAGGAACACCACGGGGCGGTTCTGGCCCAGATCGTCGGCCAGCACATTCAGCAGCATCGACTTGCCGGTGCCGGGCGAGCCGATCAGCAGTGCTGGTCCTTCGCCGCGATCCAGGCATCGGCCCAGGATTTCCCGGGCCTGCTGCGCTGCTCCAGCCGGGTAATAGCGTTCCACCCTGGCATGGGTGGGGAACACACGCTCGGTGGCGCGGGCGAGTTCGGCGATAGTGAGCATGAGACGTCCTTGGACAATCGCGGTGGAAGGCAAGGTACAACCTCCGTGGCGTACCTCGTCGTTTCCATCGACCATGCCACGGCTGCAACTCCAGTCCTGCTAAAAGGTTAAACTCGGATGGGTGTATCATCTGCGAGTTGGAGAACTGCAATGCGAAAAGTGGTACAATAAATACGTCTCCACCCGCCCGTCCGCGCCCCCGAGCATCGTCCATATAATTAGCTTTTCCTCGTGTTTCGCGGACCGCGCGGCGGTTCGGCTCCCTCCAGTGGTTTGCTATCGATGCCAGCACCGCCGTTTCGAATCAAAGTTTGTGGGATTACGCGCAAGGCAGACGCTCAGGCGGTATTTGCAGCCGGTGCTGATGCTATCGGGCTGAACTTCTACACCAAGAGTCCGCGTTACCTAAAAGGATCAGTTGTCGATCTACTTGAGCTTGGAGGGATCCATCGGTCGTTGTATCGCCCGTTTGGTGCGGTGGGGCTCTTCGTGAATGCGAGCGTTAACGAGATTCTTAGCCATATCGAACTTGCCAAGATCGATATGATCCAGCTCCACGGTGATGAACCGCCCGAATTCCTGGCTGAGCTACCCGATCTCCCCATAATTCGTGCCAGAAGAATGGACGACCGCGGCGTCGCGGCCATCGCCGAGGATCTGGAAGCCTGCCGCGCGGCGGGGCGGGTACCCGATGCGGTGCTGGTCGATGCATTCACCCCGGGAAGATATGGCGGCACGGGCGAAACCGTTTCTTGGGCCGGCCTGGCCGACCATCCGCGGTGGCTCGGCGAGGTGCCGTTGATCTTGGCTGGCGGCCTGACGCCCGACAATGTGGCCGAGGCCATCCGCATGGTCCGCCCGTCCGGCGTGGATGTGGCCAGCGGTGTCGAAAGTGCTCCCGGTGTGAAAGACATCGTGAAGGTCCGCGACTTCGTGGCGGCGGCCACCGCGGCCTTCGAGTCGCTTTGATTCGTGGTTTTTGGCCAATAATTCGCGGTTCTCGCCTCATATATCCGGATTGTCGCCGGATGCGACGCTTGTCGACCCGTGGGCCAACCAACTACACTAACGCATCTGATTTGAAAAAAGCTTTGCCCCCCATTGGGGGTATCCAACCAACGAAGGAGATCCGCTGTCGTGTCCCAAGTCGAAACCGAAAAGCTGCCCTACAAGGTCCTTGATTGCACGCCCGAAGAATTTGAGCGTTTGGCCGCCTGGGGCCGTAAGGAAATCGATCTGGCCGAGAACGAGATGCCGGGTCTGATGGCCCTGCGTAAAGAATACGGCAAGGAGAAGCCTCTTGCGGGTGCCCGCATTGCCGGCTGCCTGCACATGACCATTCAAACCGCCGTGCTGATCGAGACCCTGGTCGAGCTTGGCGCGGAAGTGACCTGGAGCAGCTGCAACATCTTCAGCACCCAGGATCATGCCGCCGTGGCCATCGCCAAGGCCGGCATTCCCGTCTACGCCTGGAAGGGCATGAGCGAGGAAGAGTTCGACTGGTGCATCGAGCAGACGCTGCACTTCCCCAGTGGCGAGCCGCTGAACCTGATTCTCGACGATGGTGGCGATCTCACGGCCATGGTCCATCAGAAGTTCCCCGAACTCTTGGGTGAGATCAAAGGCCTCAGCGAAGAGACCACCACGGGTGTCCATCGCCTGTATCAGATGCACGCCAAAGGCGAGCTCAAGTGCCCCGCGATCAACGTGAACGACTCGGTCACCAAGAGCAAGTTCGACAACCTGTACGGTTGCCGCGAGTCGCTGGCCGACGGCATCAAGCGTGCCACCGACATCATGGTCGCCGGCAAGGTGTGCGTCGTGGCTGGCTACGGCGACGTCGGTAAGGGCAGTGCCCAAAGCCTGCGTGGCTTCGGCGCCCGCGTGCTGGTGACCGAGATCGATCCGATCATCGCCCTGCAAGCCGCGATGGAAGGTTTCGAAGTCACCACCATGGAAGACGCCGTCACGGAGGGTGACATCTTCGTCACCACCACTGGTAACCGCGACATTATCACTGGCGAGCACATGAGCCAGATGAAGAATGACGCGATCGTCTGCAACATCGGTCACTTCGACCTTGAGATCGACATGGCCTGGCTCGAAGGTCAGGTGAAGGATGGCAAGGTCACCAAGACCAACATCAAGCCGCCTCGCGAAGGTGCCGTGGACAAGTACACCTTCAAGGACGACGGTCATTCGATCCTCATCCTGGCTCAGGGCCGTCTGGTGAACCTCGGCTGTGCCACAGGTCACCCCTCGTTCGTGATGAGCGCTTCGTTCACCAACCAGGTGATGGCGCAGCTCGCGTTGTGGGGCGAGGAAGAAGAGTTCCCCGTCGGTGTTCACGTGCTGCCCAAGCACCTGGACGAAGAGGTCGCCCGTTTGCACCTCGACAAGCTGGGCGTGAAGCTCACCAAGATGACCACCACGCAGAGCGATTACCTCGGCGTCCCGGTCGACGGCCCCTACAAGCCGGACCACTACCGCTACTAGTAGGGGGTAGGATTCAGGGGTCGGGGGTTAGAGATCCCGATTGCTGAGTTATCACGAGAAGCTCACAGCCGCCGGCGAAAGCCGGCGGTTTTTTTGTCGTGTGTATGCTTTAGTGAAGCTCTCGGACTGGTGTCGCTTTCGAAGGTGCTTCAGCTTGTAAATCCACTCGATTTGCTGATGCGACGACGGGTATCTTCTTACGATTGCTTCGCAGTGAGAACATGTAATTCAGTGGCCAGATGGTTGCGCACTTGGCAGCTACTACGAAAGAGAAGATGGTCGTGACCACGAACAGGCTGATGTCGGTTAGCACCGACGGCCGGATTCCGAGTTTGTGCAAGACGTCCTGTCCGGCTTCGAGCGGAAGCACATGGAAGACAAACACGCCAAAGGTCAGCGCGCCGAGCATCTTGGCATGGGGAAGCTGGATGGCGCTCGGCAAGCAAATGGCAAACAACAATAGGCCCACTCCCGATAGGTTCTCGATCCAGCTTGTCCGCCCATCGTAGGCTATCCAAGCTGTGGCCAGGATGCAAACCGTCAGACCGACCATGCCAAGCCACTTGGCTCTCATCAAGCGGCTGCTGGGGGTGTCCTCCATCAGTCCAAACGCCATGCCGGCCAGTAACCCGGGTAGGGCGGCCAGTGACAATCTCACGCAGTACCACTCGGGCGATTGAATTGAGGCATCGCTTATGAACATCGAAGTGATCGCCGCCACGCCAGTCAATACTGCCATTAGTCCGGGCTTGTGGATAATCGTGGCCAATCGCGCCCAGGCGAACGCCAAGGCAGTACCCACCGCAATAAACGGAAGAAACCACAAGTGGTGCGCGGTGCCATTGACGAGCGTTGCCCAGTTGAGCTGGCCCACCCCTGCATCCATTTGCAGCTTGCCCCCAATACAGCGGACTACATAGTAGACGACGCTCCACAGAGCGAACATCAGGTAGATGCGAAGCGAGCGATCGGCAATGATCTTCGCGATGGTGTACTCGTGTCTTCGGGCCGCCGACCGCGAAGTGAGGTAGCCGGAAGCCGCTGCGAAGAAAGGTACCGCAAATCGACAGAGGTTCTGTGAGCCGGCGAGTGCTAGCGACTCGGGCGTGTGCAGCCAAATGATGGCAACAATCGCGATGACGCGGAGGCTCTCGAGTGTCAGATTCAATGGCACAGATTCACCTCTCCGCGGTCAACTCGCTCGTGCACCTTATTGCACGAGGCTCCTGCTATTGTAGTCTATCTGCTAGACGTGTGGTGTGGAATCGAATTCGCCGGATCGGTTCTCCGGCTGCTGCGATTGATGTGGGCTGGTTCGATTGTCCCGGCGGATTTCCGGGGTGATCGTCCTACACTGGTTATGCCATGTGATCGCCATTTTGGCGATGGTTGGGCCGAACGGGGCCGCCGGAGCGGTGCGACCCAAATCGCCTCAACCCACACGCTGCGGCTAGCAGGAGCTCCCCATCCTACTTACTGTAGCAAGTGTGCCATACAATCAAGCCGTCGATCGCCCTTTGGATTTCTGAGGATTCCCCCATGCGTTATCTCGTCAGTTTGATCCTAGCCGTGATGTTTACGGTCCCCAGCTCCGCTCAATATAACGCCCCCAGCGTTGCGTCAGCGAAATCCGATTCTCACCCAGTTGCCATTCGTTGGTGGGGGCAGGGGATGGTCGGCATCGAGTCTTGGTGGGACCTCACGGTGGTGATCGATCCGTACAACGACAAGATCGGGTACGAGGTGCCGGAGCTGACCGCGGACCTGGTGTTGGTGACGCATGAGCATGGGGACCATAACAATGTCGAGGCGGTGAAGGGCGAGCCGGTAGTTTCGCGTGGCCTGAACAGCTCTGGCGAGGTTCACCCGATATGGAAGTTGCTCGATCGTTTCGCTAACTCAAGCGAGACCGAGTGGTGGTGGCGGGAGACCAAAGCTGACTCCACCAAGCAAACGTCTCACTCCGTTGTGGTCCGCTCGATCCCCGCCTGGCACGATGACACCCAAGGCAAGCAGCGCGGCGCGACAGCCTTGTTCAAGGTCGAGGTAGATGGAGTTTCCATTCTCCATTGCGGCGACCTGGGGCAAAGCAAACTAACCGACAAGCAGATGTTTTTGATAGGCCCCGTCGACGTCATGCTCCTCCCCGTAGGTGGCGTCTATACCATTGATGGCGACTCGGCGTGGGACATCGTCGAGCAGGTGAAACCGCGCATCGTTATTCCCATTCACTACAAGACCGACAAGCTGAAGATTCCGCTCGAGCCTGTAGACAAGTTCGTCGAGCACATGCCGGCCGGTTGGGAACTGAACAAAGTGTCGCACAACACTCTGGCGGTGAAGGCGTCGCCAAAGGATGCGGAGGCGAAGCACAAACTTGTGGTGCTCGACTATAAGCCGTGGCAGCCCACGGGGGAACTGGCGGAGCTTATGAAGGAAATGGACACCGCGTGCCAGGAGTCGCAGAAGGTCTTCGCTCCTCTCACCGCCAATCAAATGAGCTGGCAACCACCCAATGGCACGCACACTCCGCGGTGGAACGCCGAGCACATGATGGGGCGGCAGCTGGGGTTCTTCTCGCAAATCTACTCGGCCATCGAGCCGGAGACCTTCACGCACATCGATCTGAACCCCGCCCAGATGCCACCCGATTTCAAACCTGCGCATGCCGATTGGGACGGGGCCGAAGAAGCTCGGCAGATGGAGCGGGCGAATGCTTACGTTCGGCGGTTTGCGTATTTGCTCAACGGCGTCGATCTCGACCGACCGGCCCCCGGCAGTCGCTGGACGCTCCGTCGGCTGCTCAAGCAAATGGACCGCCACTTCGGTGAGCACACAGCGAACGTCGAGCAGAAGTTCCAGCTCGAAGGTTGGCCGGCCGAGTAATACAAATTTCTTACGACGTTCCTCTCCGCAGTCCAATCGCGGTTATACTGTAGCCGCGAGTTCTAAGGCGTACCGAGGGGAGAATCATGCCGAAGGTTGCGTGCCCGCAGTGCAAGAAGCGTTACAACGTACCCGAGAAGGCTGTTGGACGATACGCCTCGTGCAAGTGTGGTCAGCGATTTAAGGTGCCGGCGCCTCCTCCTCCGGAGACGAAGAAGTCCGATTCGTTGTGGGATGAGCTCGACGACGAGTACGAAGTTGAGCCGCCATCCAGTCCCTCGTCGGCCGTTGCTCGACCTACTGCAGTTCCTGCCGCCTCACCCAAGCCGGCCGCTCCGGCGTGGCATGCTCAAGCTCAGCTTGTATTTCGAGTCGCCTGCTACGTGATCCCCACCTTGCTCTGGTGCCTGTTCGACTTCTGGATTGTCTCCTCGATCGACCGCAAGCCGCCGCTGTTGATGATCGTGTTCTTCGTTGGTGCGCTGATCGTCTCGCTCTATGTCGGCTGGCGAGTGTCGGCCAAGGGGCTTAGCTTTGGGCCCGACGCGCGTCGCCTGCGGCTGTTGGGGCTGGGCATCTGTGGGGCGGGGTTCGTTGGTTCGCTGGCCGCCCTGGTGGCAGCCAGTTTAATTGCCCAAACGCTGCCCGGCGGGATGTTGGTGGCGCTGCTGGTTCTCGGGGTGGGATTCGTCGCGATGATTGCGGGCGGGCTGCAGTGGGTAACGGGCCGTACCCTCTGGAGCCAGATCAGTTCCTCGGATAGGGGGTAGCACCCGGGGATTGGCCGGGGCTAAAGCCGCGGGTTGGAATCTGGTAACATCGTAGGCCCGATTCCCCGCTCAGCCCCCACTCTATCCCCCTAGAGCAAGATGCCCCAGATCAGTGCTTTTCGCGGCCTGCGTTACAACCTCGGTCAGGTCGGATCGCTTTCCAGTGTGGTCGCTCCGCCGTACGACGTGATCGACCCCGAGCTTCAGCAACAACTGTACGACGCCAACGAGTACAACGTTGTGCGGCTGATTCTGAACAAGGACGAGCCGGGCGACGACGACAACGATAACCGCTATACCCGGGCAGCCAAGCTGCTCAAGCAGTGGCAGCGCGATGGGGCCCTGTTCACCGAAGCCGATCCGGCGATCTACGTCTACCACCAGCACTACACGGCCAACGGGCAGGAGTACACCCGGCGGGGCTTCATGTGCCGCTGCCGGCTCGAACGGTTTGGCGAGGGCGACATCTACCCGCACGAAGAGACGCACGGTGGCGCAAAGGCCGACCGCCTGAGGTTGTGGAAGGCGTGTCGCGCGAACCTCAGCCAGATCTTTGGCCTGTATCCCGACAACTTCAACCAGGCACAAGTCATCCTCGAAGCCGCGGTTGCTGGGCACGCCCCGCACGAGGCCACCGATCATCTGGGCGTGGTCAACCAGCTATGGCCCGTCACCGATCTCGATTCGATCACGATGCTCGAGTCGGTCATGGCTCAGCTCCCTATTTACATCGCCGACGGCCACCATCGTTACGAGACCGCGTGTAACTATCGCGACGAAGTGGCGGCTGCCTGGCGCGAGCAGCATGGCGAAGACCTGCCCGAGGAGCATCCAGCGAACTTTGTGCTGATGATGTGCGTATCGATGTCGGATCCAGGCATGCAGGTATTGCCGACGCATCGCTTGTTCCGCGGATTGCCAGCGATGACCTCGGCCCAGTTGGTCGAGAAGTTGGGGGACTCGTTCGACACCGAACCGGCTGGCAACGGTCCCGATCGCGCCATCGGCCTATGGGAGGAAATCGAAACCGAGGACGAGCAGGGCACCATGGCGTTCTACACCGCCGAGGATGACGCCTGGACCATCGCCCGTTTGACCGAGGCAGGAGAAGAGCGATTGGCCGCCGTGGCCAGTGATCGCTCCGACGACTGGCGCGGCCTGGGGGTGAGCATTCTTCACCGCCTGGTGGTCGACACGTTGTTGGACGCCCCCAACCTGCCGGCGCCGAAGTACGTCCGTGCCCTGGAAGAGGTGCCCACCGGACTGAAGGAAGGCGACTCGGCGGGGCGCGACCTCACCGGCCAACAAGGCAGCGGTGGCCGGTTCGAACTCGGTTGCCTGGTGATGCCAGCCACCGTGGAGCACATCCGCCAGATCAGTTCCAACGGCGAGCGCATGCCCGCCAAGAGCACCTACTTCTATCCCAAGGTGCTCAGCGGCCTGGTGATCAACCCGCTGGAGTGAGGTACGCGTTGGGGAGCGATTGATCGTGTTTCACATGAAACGACCAGGCAGAGATCGCCGCGGGGGAGTTTCACGTGGAACGCGCAGTGTGCGCGAAGTGGGCAAGGTGTTCCACGTGGAACGTCGCGGCAGAAGAGATGCAGTAAGTTCCGCTGGCTGGCGCGGGAGGCAGTGTTCGGTGATGCGCAAAAACTTGCCCCCAGGCGACCAGCCTGCTATGAACTAGCGTTATCTTGTTCCCCGCCTACCGTTCGTGCATCAGGAGTTACATCATGAGCCATCGTCCCTATTCACGCAGCCGTCGCGATTTCCTGAAGGCCACCGCCGCCGTCGGAGCCCTGGGCCTGGCCCCTTGCTTGGCTCGCGCCGCGTCGCCCAATGGGAAGCTGCGTACCGCTCATATTGGCGTGGGGGGAATGGGCCGGGCGGACCTGAACGCCATTAGCTCGCATCCGCAGGTGGAAGTGGCCGCCCTGTGCGACGTCGACAGTCAGCGATTGGACGCCGCGCTACAGCAACATACGAAGGCCCAGACGTTCGCCGACTACCGCGAACTGATCGACCAGTTGGGCGACAAGATCGACGCGGTGGTGGTCTCCACGCCCGACCACACCCACGCCCCTGCGGCCCTGAAAGCCATGCTGGCTGGCAAGCCGGTCTACTGCCAGAAGCCGCTCACGCACGAGGTGTTCGAAGCCCGCCGGCTGCGCGAAGTGGCCGACGAGAAGGGGCTGGTCACACAGATGGGCGTGCAGATCCATTCCACTTCGCCGTACCGCCGTGCGGTGAAGATGATCCAGTCGGGGGCCATTGGCAAGGTGAGCGAGGTGCACGCCTGGTCGGACAAAGCCTGGGGATTCGATGCGAGCGAGCTGCCCGCCACGGCCCCCGTTCCCGAGACGCTCGATTGGGACCTGTGGCTCGGTGTGGCCGACGAGCGGCCGTTCGTGCCGGGCATCTATCACCCAGCCCAATGGCGGCGGATGATCGACTTCGGCACCGGTACCCTCGGCGACATGGGCGTGCACATTTTCGATACGCCCTATGGAGCACTCGAGCTGACGGCGCCCAACTGGGCGAAGACCACCTGCCGGCCCCCCACCGGCTTGGGGCATCCCATGAAAAATCTGGTGGAGTACGAGTTCCCAGGCACCAAGTACACGACCGACACCCTGACCTGGAAATGGTATGACGGGGCGTTTGCTCCGCCGGCCGATCTGGAAGTGCCCTTGGCGCCCGAAGCGAAGCTGCCCGGGCAGGGATCGCTGTTTGTGGGAGAGCAAGGGATGCTGCTGCTGCCACACGTGGCCGAGCCGGTGCTACTGCCCCAGGAGAAGTTTGCCGACTACCAGCGACCCGAGGTGCAGGAGGGCAACCACTATCATCAGTGGGTCGACGCCTGCCTTGGCCAGGGCGAGACCAGTGTGCCATTCAGCTACGCCGGACCGCTGACCGAGGCCTTGCTACTGGGCGTGGTAGCGGGACGCTTCCCCGACACGAAACTGGAGTGGGACGCCGAGGCGCTGCAGGTGACCAATCTGGAAGAAGCCAACGCCCTGCTGCGCCACGAGTACCGCCAGGAGTTCGGCGGCAAGAACGTCTCCTGAGCATTACCAATCGCTGGTGGCGGTGAACCAATGGCGCTAGCCTCGGGCGAATGGCCCTGCGCCTCGCCTAGTTCCTTGCCACCCGACGCTCGCGCGTGCGGCTCGAACTCGCCTGCGCGGAGCGGTGGGGCAGGACTTACCGCAGGGGAGTTTCGCGTCGGGCGCGAAGAGTACGTGAAGTGGGCAATCTGTTCCACGTGGAACGATGCACTACGTCGACCGCCTCGATTGGCGTCGCCCGCTCAGTTGCGCGACGGTTTCGATCGCCAAGGCACATGCCAAGCTGATGGCCAGGCAGGCCAATGTTGTCGACCAAGGCGCCATGGCAATGCGCGTGACTATCTGCAGCGCGGTGAGAAACAACGCCAGCCAGACGGTCAGGAGCATCAGGTCGAGGATGGAGAACTGATGGTACGATCGCATGCCAAGCCCTTCTTCGAATTGGTAACGTTTCAACGATCGCCTTGTCGACAACCGGGCGCCGGTGGCACCAAACACACCGGCCACCGCGCCGAAGCCTAATAGGATGGGCCAGGGCATCAGTTGCGCGAAGCACCCGACGCCGGTCATGGCGCCGCCCCAGGCCATGGTCAGCTTGGGCGAGATCCGTCCGCGGCTTATCGCGTAGAGCAGGGAGGTGAGGATGCAGGGTACGATTCCGCCAATGCCGGCGGAGAGGAAACCTAGCACGGTACCAATCAAGGGAAACATCAGCGTGCCGAGCATCGCGCCGGCCAGCGCCGTGCCGAACCATCCCCAGAGGAAGATGTGCAGGGCCACCACGGCCAAGGCTTTTTGTTCGGTCCTGCCCGGGCTGGTGAGCAGGTAGCCATCACGCTCGAGTTCCATTCGCTCGGCGTGGAGTCTGGCAATGGCGTCGAGTTGTTGCTGGTCCTGCTGGTCCATGGTCAAGTCTTTTTCGGAAAGACGGACCTGTCGGCCACGGAGATCAACCATGCCACGGCCGCGCTGAGACCGAACCAGGCCAGCGTGATGCCCACGGACTTCTCGAGTTCCCAGGTCTTTACAAAGGCTACGACTATTGCCACCCAAGTGGTTTGCAGCAACAGGTCGAGCACACCAAACCGTTGCCAACTGCGGGTGCCCAAGCCTTCGGCCAGATCGAACTTGCGGATGCTTCGCTTTGTCATCAGCCGTGCGCCGACACCACCGCAGAAGCCCGCGATGGTCTGCACGATCAGGATTAACTGTGAAGGGAAGTCCCTATGAGTGTTGGGTGGTAACAAGCAGTTCAAGGTGACCATGCCTGTCAGAACGCCCGCCCAGGTCATCAACCAGGTGATGGGGATTCTGCCACGGAGCACGGCGAATTGCAGGCCCGCAAGCAGCATCGGTCCAGGGCCTACCACGACGGGCACCACGAAGCCCATGACCGTGCCCAAGACTGGCAAGACGAGGGTGCCCACGGCGCCGCCCGCCAGTGCCGCGCCCCACCAGCCGGCCAGTGTACCCCGCCAGGCGATGTTCCACAGTGCGGCCAGTTCGGTGTCGCCGGGGCTGCGCGTTTTTTCTGTCCAGGTTTGCGATCGCTGCCTCCGCTCGCGGTGCTGGGTGATTTGATCCAACTGCTCGAGTTCTGCTTCAGCCAATGTCGGGTTGGTTCTTTCGGCGGTCATCGCTGGCGAATTCCTTTCACCACGCGGAGCACCAAAGGCAGCGAGGCTACTTGAAATACCAATCCACCAAACAGCACGCTGGCCGAGCCGACGCCCAATGCGCCTAAGCCTTTGAGAACCGCCAGGATGCTGGCCGCCCAAGCCGTGGCGATCAAGAGTTGCCGAATGTCGAATCGCAAGACGCTTTGTGTCTCGTCCTGGTGGTACGGGTCGGCACCCTCCTCCTTGACCCAGGGCGCGAGCGCCGGCCACGCGCCACCTGCCTGGCCCAGCAGGGTGGCCAGGAGCGGGCCGAGCACTATCGTAAGCGCCGATTCCCAGCTCGGAGAAGAAGCCCGTGCGAGTAGCCAACAGGTGCCGATGTAGCCTGTCAGTCCGCCACCGAAGCCACCGAGCACCGACCAGCGGACCTTCACACCAAGGGTACGGACGATGACCAGGCACAGTCCCAGCGACATGATGGCCAGCGGCAACACCAGCACGGCCAGGTACAGCATGGCGATCATGCCCAGCAGGCAGATACCAGCAACGAAGCCGCAGAACAGTTCACTCAGGTCCTGGGTTGGCATGCCCGATACCAGCAACCTGAAACAAAACAGTATCCCCACCACCACCCCGCCATGTATGGCTCCCGCTGTCGTGATACCGGTCAGTGCCAGGCCGAAGCGAGTCTCGGGCTGGCGGAACTGATACCCGAGGGGCCGTGGGAGCGGCACCTGGTTGGGATAGTGGGTATAGTCTTGATCGAGCATCGCGCGTCTCGCGTGGCGGGCGTCCTCAACATTCTAGTGGCTGCGTCAGTGCGCTTTCAACGCGTGCACTTCGCAGTCCCCGCCAGGTGAGTAGTTGCATCACCAGCCAGGCGGTGCCGAATTGATACACCAACCACACCATAGCTGGTGCGAACCAAGGGGCCTCGTCGCCCAGGCCCCATTGAGCGACGCCAAGAAAAGCCGCCACCCAGGTGGTGAACACCAATGCCGACAGCAGGCGAAAGCGGAGCGGGCGGGGCTCCGTGGCGCGACGCGATCGAATCCTGCAAATGCCCCAGCCGCCGCCAATCTGACCGCACAGCGTCGCAAGCCCTGGCAGGATCAAGAAGTTGCCCAGTCGGTCGGCGATTGCATCTGCGGGCGAGAAATTGTTCAGCAGCGCCACGGAGTACGAAATACCCGCCATCCCACCGATCAGCGTGCCGAACAGCGCGGCGTGACGATGGAGGTCCAGGTACAGGATGGGAATGCTCAGTACCAGCAGCAGTATGCCCCCGAAGATGAATCCCATCACCGCGGACCATACTGCGACCGGTACCATGGTCAATCCCAGGCCGGGCAGGGCGTCGGCGTGCGTGATCACGTTGCTATGGCCGGTGACCGCCAACTCCCAAACAAGCAGCGACACGACGGCGATCGGCACGTAGCACGCACCCGCAATCGTGATGCCGGCCCAGGCGGAGAAGATGCCGTCGTCCCAATTCCATTGCTGGCGATTCCATTGGTCGAGTTTGTAACCTCGCGGGCGCACCGCAGGCCGAGGCACCGAGGGCGGAGTCCGATCGTCGGCTTCGACCTGATTCATGCCGCGTTCTCCCTGCTGCGGGCTGGCCGGGGCGAGTCGCTGGCACCTATTCTACCGCTCTTGCCCAACATTGCGCGTGCCCGGCCGGGTTTGCTAGCAGGAACTGACATACCACGAGTTGGCCGGCGGTCCTACAATCCGTCCCCGCTCCGGGCGCTGATGCATCCGGCAGACCAACATTCCCCTGTCCCCAGTACCTATATATGGGTCGCGTTCTGACTATAGCCAACCAGAAAGGCGGCGTCGGCAAAACGACCACGGCGGTCAGTCTGGCGGCTGGCTGCGCGCTGGGGGGACAGAAGACGCTGTTGGTGGATCTCGATCCCCAATGCAACGCGACCAGTGCCGTGGGGCTCGCCCCCGTGCAGCGACATCCGCTGGTCGACGCCCGCCCTATTCGCGAAGCCGTGCAGCAAACCGGCATCGAGCACCTGGAGGTGTTGCCAGGCAGTCAGAGCTTTCGCGATGTCGATGCGCTGGCCACCGCGGCCGATACCGAGTCGATGCGTGTGGCCGAGCACCTGGCGGCCAGCCTGAGCGTGTACGACATGGTGCTGGTGGATTGTCCTCCTTCGCTGGGTGGCCTGACGCGCACGGCGCTGGCCACAAGTGACGAAGTTTTGATGCCGATCCAGTGCGAGTACTTCGCCATGGAGGGGCTGACCCAAATGATTGAAGTCATCCGCCAGGTGATGACTACGGATAACGCGCGGCTCGAGTTCGGCGGAATCCTTTTAACCATGTATGAATCTGAATTGGACCTGACTCGCGAGATCGATCGCGAAGTCCGCGAATTTTTTGGCGACGTGGTGTTCACCACCGTTGTTCCCCGAGACGTCGCCTTAGCCGAAGCGCCGAGCCATGGCGTGCCGATAATGAATTACGCACCACGTTCGCAGGGAGCGCGAGCGTACATCGAACTATGTCTGGAGGTACTCGATCGTGTCTAATCAACGCCGTCTGGGACGAGGGCTGGAAGCACTGCTGGGACGTTCGCTCGACGAACCTTCGACGGACGCGGTTCCGTTGGAGAACGAATTCATCAACAACAATGCTGCCAGCGATGCCAGCACACACGACGGAATGGACCGTGACTACAACGGTCAGTTGTGGCTCGATGTGGTGACGATCGACACCAATCCCAATCAGCCGCGCAAGGAATTCGACGAAGTCGAAATCGCCGACCTCGCCGACAGCATTCGCGCCCATGGCGTGATTCAGCCGTTGGTGGTTCGCCAGGTGGCTGAGCGGTTCGAGCTGATTGCCGGCGAGCGCCGTCTACGCGCCGCCAAGGCTGCCGGTTGGGAACGCGTGCCAGTATTAGTGCGTGAGGTCAGCGATCAGCAGTTGGCCGAGTTGGCCATCGTCGAAAACATCCAGCGGAAAGATCTGAACCCGCTAGAAAAGGCCAACTGCTTCCAGTCGTATCTGCAAGAGTATAACTGCACGCAGGAAGATTTGGCCTCGCGGATTCACATCGATCGCTCCACCATCGCCAACTTGATTCGCCTGCTGGAACTGCCCGAGCAGGTGAAGAAGTTGCTGGCCAAGGGCGATATCTCGCAAGGTCACGCGCGGGCGTTGTTGCCGTTGGGCGACGAAGAACAGCAGATTGATTTCGCCTATCGCATCAAGGCCGAAAGCATGAGCGTACGCACCACTGAGCAGGAGGTGCAAGATGCGCTACATGCCAGCTCGGAAGACATGCTCGATACGATCGGCGGCGACAATGCACAGCCAGCGGCCAAGCCTACCCGCAGCGAGCAGTTGGCGCACCTGGAGCAGGAACTGAAAACTTCGCTGGGCACCAACGTGAAGCTGACGCAAAATCCCAAAGGTAAAGGCAAGGTGACCATTCACTTTGCCGACGCCGAGGAATTCGAACGACTGCGAGCCATCCTCACGGCATCGCCCATGCCACAAGTCATGGCCGAGCCGGCGCCCGAGCCCATGCCGGAATCTGTCCCGTTTGCTGCTTGAGCGACCGAGAATCTGTTGCGATAAAACACGAGCTACGCCCCGTCCGTTGGATGAGGCGTAGCTCGTCTTCTTTTGCGCCCACCCGGCGAGTTCGTGCGGGCATCTGGCCGCTGCGAACCGCTCTGCGACTTGTTGCAGTAGAGCGCGCGAGTACAATGGATCTGGCCACGCCAATGTGCCGTCCAGTTGCGGCATCTTTCCACGTTTCGCGGCATTTATATCGGCGCACGCCGCGAAAACGAGTCATGATTGTAATTGAAGTTGCTCGCAGGCTCGGACGGCCTTCTTGAAACCGATTTTCTACCCCGACGAGTACAGGCAGTTATGCGTACCAATATGATGGAGAGCAGCAAGACCTTTCTGGCAGCCCTGATATTTGTGGCTGCCACGACCACAGCGCTGGCGCAAAGTGGATCCAGTGATCAGCAATCGAAGTGGACTCCCCCCGCTTACCCGCTCGTGGCGTGCGATCCGTATTTCAGCATCTGGTCGCGGGGCAAGTCGATTGTCGATACCGACACCACGCACTGGACAGGCAAGCCGCATCGCCTGGCCAGCATCGCGCGGGTCGACGGCAAGGAATATCGATTGCTCGGCAACACTCCCAGCGATCTGCCGGCACTCGAGCAAGTGGGGCACAAGGTGCTGCCAACCCGGTCGGTGTTCACGCTCCGGGGGGCGGGCGTCGAGGTGGTGATGACCTTCACCACCCCCGCACTGCCGGCAGACATTGATCTGCTCAGCCGACCCATCACGTACGTCAGTTACCAGGTCCGCGCGGTAGACGGCGCAATGCATGACGTGCAGTTGATGTTCGGCGCCGCCGGCGAGGTGGCCGTCAATTCGCCCAGCCAGAAGGTGTCGGCCGAGACCGTTGCGAACGACAAGAATGTTGTGCTGCGGGTCGGGTCGGTCGAACAGTTCGTCCTTGGCAAGTCGGGCGATGACCTGCGAATCGATTGGGGCTACTTCTATCTGGCCGCCCGCGACGGCATGGTGCAGCAGGCAGGCATCGTCGAGCAGGATGAGTTGAACGACCTGGATCTCTCGCAAGACGATGCGCTGGCGACCAAGCATTCTGAACCCATCGCCGGTGGCGAGTTGGGACTGTTGATGGTGCTCAAGCCGATGCGGGTGAACCGTTCGCCGCAAGAGCAATGGCTGTTGCTGGCCTACGACGATCTGTACTCCATCGAGTTCATGCATCGCAAGCTGCGCCCCTATTGGAGACGCAATGGACTGGACGGCCCTGGGCTGGTGAACGAATCGCTTCGCGACTACGAGGAACTCAGCAAGCGCTGCAAGGAGTTCGACGACCAACTGGTCTCGGACCTGGTTGCAGCCGGTGGTACGCAGTACGCCGACATCGCTTGCCTGGCGTACCGCCAGTGCTTCGCTGCGGGCAAGTTTGTGGCCGATGCGAACGGCCAGCCGCTGCAGTTCTCCAAGGAAAATCACTCCAACGGCTGCATTGCGACGTCCGACGTATTCTACCCCATGTCGCCACAATTCTTGCTGTTTGGACCTTCGTTGGCGAAGTCGTTCGTGGCCCCGTTCATGGAATACGCTAAGAGCGATCGCTGGAAGTTCCCCTTTGCTCCGCACGACCTGGGCACCTATCCCAAGGCCAACGGTCAGGTGTACGGCGGCGGCGAGACCAGCGAAGAGAATCAGATGCCGGTGGAGGAGTGCGGCAACCTGCTGTTGCTGATGGGAGCCATTGGCAAGATCGACGGCAATGCCGACTTTGCCAACGAGTACTGGCCGACGCTCGTCGCCTGGGCCGAGTACCTGAAGAAGACCGGATACGATCCCGAGTCGCAACTTTGTACCGACGACTTCGCCGGCCACCTGGCACACAACGTCAACTTGTCGGCCAAGGCTATCTGTGCTTTGGGTGCGTTCGCTCAGCTATGCGAGTTGCGTGGCGACGTCAAAATGGCCGAGGAGTATCGCCAGGTCGCCAAGCAATATGCGACCCAGTGGATCGAGGAAGCCGACGATGGCGACCACTTCCGACTGGCCTTCGACGCCCAGGATACCTGGAGCCAGAAGTACAACCTGGTGTGGGACCGCATTTTGGGGCTTGGACTCTTTCCCGACGAAGTCCGCGAAAAGGAAATGGCCTACTATCGCCGGGTGCAGAATCGCTATGGTCTGCCGCTGGACAATCGCCGCGAGTACACCAAGCTCGATTGGGTGCTGTGGACCGCGACACTCACGCAGAACGAGGACGACTTCAAGTCGCTGGTGCGTCCGGTGCATCGCTTCTTGAACGAGACCCGCGATCGGGCGCCGATGACCGACTGGTACGAGACCAAGACGGGCCAAAAGGTGGGCTTCACGGCGCGGCCTGTCGTGGGAGGCGTGTTCCTGCCAATGCTGTACGACGACCAGGCGTGGCGAAAGTGGGCCGAGCAGGATGAAACCAACGCGGGCGGCTTCGCCGACTTGCCGGTGCCACCTGAGATCACCGTTGTGGTGCCGGCGGCCGATACCGAACCCGCGACCTGGCGGTATACCACCGATGCTCCGCAAGGAGACTGGCAACAAGCGGACTACGACGATTCGTCGTGGCGCGAAGGCGAATCCGGCTTCGGTACGCCTGGTACGCCGGGCGCCCGAATAGGAACCAAATGGGACAGCTCCGACATCTGGATTCGTCGCGATTTCGATCTGCCCGAGATCGACCGCGGCAAACTGGTGCTACACCTGCACCACGACGAAGACGTCGAAATCTACATTAACGGTGTGCTGGCCCGTAAACTGGAGGGATACACGGGCACCTACGGCCCGATGCCAATTCTCGCTGAGGCGCTTGCCGCGCTTAAGCCCTCGGGCAATGTTATTGCCATTCACTGCCATCAGACCACGGGTGGGCAGTATATCGATGCCGGGCTGTCGTTGATTGACGAAGAAGAGTGAGTGACCAAACTGACAAAGCCGCCGGAGCATTGCTCCGGCGGCGATTGTCATTAATGGACTGTGTGTGTCTCAGCACGGCACACTCGGGTGGCGTGTGCTACACCAGGCTCGGCACGTGCTTGGTGACTTTTTCCTTCAGCGAGTCCGCTTCGAACGGCTTGAGGATATAGTCCGATACGCCAGCCTTCACCGCTTCGAGCACGTGCTGCTGCTGGCCCTCGGTGGTGATGATGATCACGGGAACATTGGTGTCGCTTGCGCGGATGTCTTTCAATACTTGCAGACCATCCTTGTGAGGCATGTTCCAGTCCGTGAGGACGATATCGAATACGTCGCCACGGAAAGCATCGACGGCTTGAGCGCCATCCTCTGCTTCCACCACGGCGTCGAATCCCATGCTTTCCAGGGTGCGGCGGATGATGGTACGCATCATCTTTGCGTCGTCGGCTACCAAAGCTCTCATGTGGGGGCTCCCGCGTTGAGGGTTACTTTTTCACTTGATTCAATGGAAGTGGCCGAGTCGCCGGCAGGCGACGACTCCTTGATACTGGCGTCCACACACATTGGGCCCCAGTCGGTTTGAAAGGGAATCGAAATGGTCGCCACCCCGGTGGGGTAGCTGATCACATGGTTTTTGCCTGAGACGACGGACGGAAGTCCAATCCGCATTTTCAGGTGTTCCAAGTGATTGTTGGCTCCGCCAGCCACCATGTTGGTGATCTCGCAAACGCAGTCGATCACGTCGGCATCGATCGACGTGGCCGCGTGTCCGATCACCGCTTCGGTGGCAGAGATTGCTACCTTGCGATCGAGACTCACTACCACAATGCCCCGGGCCATACCCTCCAGCGACATCAGACCGCTGACCTCGTAGTGAGGTTGTCGGTTGGTCTTGATCGAAGGGGTTCCACGTTTAATGCCACAGCCGAGCATCGTCTCGAAAGTCGAGACGGTGGAGGTGACAAAAGGGTTGATCCATTCGGCTTGCATGGCTTGATCTCCGGCGGCGGCTGCGCCCACAAACCGATTGAGGGGCAGCTTGTTGAAGGCTCGTAAAACTCTAGTTTGCGAAATGCACCACGCCCGCTTTCGCGGTGATGTTTGTCTCGAATTTCTCCATACGGGTTAGCGGTCGCCAGTGCTTTGTTTTCCGAGCTTTTTCTTCGCGCAACTGGCGACGGAGCAAGCAGTCGGCGCGCGTCCGCTGTACAGTTGTGGGGAGTGTGCCGAATGTGAAAACCAGATGCCTCGGGTCGGTTTCACTCCTCTGGCTCAGGCCGCTCCGCTGCGGCTAACTGCAGAAGCTTGATGCCGGTCACCACGCAGAGCCGGTTGTCCACCCGCGCGAACCCTCCGGTCAGGTTCTTGTCTCTCTGTTCGACACCGATGGCCGAGGAGAGTCGACCCTCCCGCTGCCGGTACTTCCCATGGCCACGATTGAGGAGAAAGCAATGCGTGCCTCGCTGATACAACTCGCGACGCAGCAGTTTACCGCGGGCTAAGCCGTCCCGTAGGACGACCCAGCTACGCAAACCACCGCTTTCCTGAACCAATCTGGAATGAGAATCGATGAATGCGCAAACCGAAACAACCAGCGACACCACCGTGGCCGCACGTGTGGCGGGGGAGGACATCCGCTCCGGCGACTTTGTAACCGTGCTGCACGAGGTGGTCGAATACCCTTCGTTCCTCTGGTGCTGCTCGGCAGTAACGTTGGAAGAGGACCAACCGGTCCGCGTCCGCTATCTGCCTCGTAACCAGGGCGAGCCCCGCAAAGTGGTGGCCGTGTGCCTACCCTTTGTTTATGTCAAGAACGTGAAAGGCAACGTCATCGGCGTCGACACCCGCCAGCACGAGTTGGTGCGGCTCGACCGGAAGGTCGGCCAGCGATTGTGGCGACAGATGACCAAACCTTCAAAGAAGAAGCGTAAGTAATCCTGTTATGAAATTCAGCACTTTCAGCCAGTTATCTTTGTCCTCCGCATCCAGCGATGCAGGAGCTAAGCCGGCGTATGGATGAGGTGCGAGTTCAACAACTTCAACACCCCAGCCCGCCCGGCCCCATGAAGCCGGGCGGGTTTTTTTGTTAGAATCGCGGAGCAGCGGGTATATCTGCTCCAGGGGATCACCATAAGGAGAACCCAGCGATGGACCAACCGCGAACCTACCTCGCCCTGGGCGACAGCATGAGCATCGACGACTACACCGAAGTCAAGGGTGGCGGGGCGGTCAGCCAGTTTGCGAAATCGCTTGGCTCCGGGTGGCATCTCGACGACCGAACCTTCGACGGCTGTCAGATGGAAGGCGTCCCGCGCGATGGCACGGGCGACCTGATCACCCTGACCATCGGCGGCAACGACTTGTTGTGGAACAAACAGCAGTACTTGCAGGAAGGGATGGAGGGCTTCGCCGCCGAACACCTGGAGCTACTGACCGTCATCCGTCAGCGAAACCCCGAGGCCGTGCTGATCGTCGGCGACATCTACCATCCCGACGCAGTGCTCAGCGATGAGGAAGCCGCCGGCCTGGCCGCCGCCAACGAAGCGATCCGGCGGAACAGTGATTCGGTTGGTGCGCTGCTCGCGCCAATTCACGACACCTTCTGCGGCCAGGAGGCGGAATATTTGTGCCTCAACATCGAGCCGACGCTTGCGGGGGCCACGGTGATTGCGAGGTTGTTTGAACGGGCGTGGGCCCAGGCGAATTGAAGCTTGCCCCTCTTGTCGAGCGTCGGCAGCAAAGCTAACCGCCCGCTGCAATAATCCGCCACCCCTCCCGCGAACTACCCACCGAGCCAGGGGATGATGGGGCTTCACCAACTGGAGCTACCCTATGCAAGCTCGTGCGGAGGTGTGGTTGCCGCGGATCTATCCGCATAACCCGCTGTACCTTGTCAGTGCCACTTTTGTCTTATACGGAATCCATCTCGCTTCGCAGGGTCCTTACCCGCAGGCCAATGACCTGAAGACGTCGCTTCTGTTTGCGTACGTCATCATGCTCGCCGGGGCGGGGTGGCTGGTGGTCCGCTTCGGACGGGTGTGGGAGGATGCCCGGACCATTCTGTTGGTCGTGCTGCTGATGTTCACGGCCATTTCGACCAGCTACGACCGACTGTGCCTCGACAACCCGGCCGAGGGGGCCGTACGGCTTGCGCTGGCGATGGGATTTTGTTGCGTGGTGGTCGAATCGGTGCTGGCGATGCTGCGTATTCGGTTGCCACTGGCCTATCGACTGCCCTTCTACGTGCAGCTTGCGCTATTGTTTGCCTTCCCGGCCGTGCTGGGCAAGCTCTCCATCGACGGACGCGAAGCCTCCATGTGCCTGGGCGTGCTGCTATTCTCCGTGGCCGCGGGTGCGTCGCTGCTGTTGTTGCTGCCTACGATCGGCTCGCCGCGGCTCCGCCACTTCGATAGCGGCACGCCCTGGCCATGGCCTTACTACCCGTGGTCGATCTTCGTGTTCATGGCCCTGGCGATGGGCGTGCGGCTGTGGATGCTGAGCGTCTCGTTCACCGACGCCAAAGGCCTGAGCCCCGCCTTCCATCCCTACTTCCTGGTGCCGCTGCTCTTGGCGATCGCGGTACTATTGCTGCAATTCGGACTCACTCACAAATCCAAAACGCTCCAGCGAATCGCTCTTGGCTCGTTGCTTGGTATCGTGGCGTTATCGTTTCCGCTGCACGTCTCCCGAGCGCAGGCGTTGTCGCTCGATCTGCTAGAACAAACGCTCGCCGCGCCGCCGCTACTCACGACCATCGCAGCGACTCTTGTCGCCGCGTACGCTTGGCTACGAGGAGCTTCATGGGCCAAGTCTGTAACGCTGGCGAGCGTGCTGCTGCTGTCGTGTCTTGATCCGCACACCCGGTTGTTTACTCAGTTACACATGCCGGACACATGGTTGCTGGCCGTATTGTTGGTGTGGCTTGTCATGCGGGGCGTGTGGCAGCGAGACATGCTGAATCTCTCTGCCGGCGCGGCGGTGGGACTGATGCTGGCTCGCTACCAGTTTGGCCAGACCTGGGTCTCCGAGAACAACGCTTGGATGGCCATCGCCGCATGGACTGCCTGGACGCTGCTGCTGCCACTGGTGTGTCGCGACCGGCTCGCGCAGCTGCTTCGCGTGTTCGCACCGGTGCTGTTGGTGGTGCTGGGCGCGGCGGTGGCCTTCGCATTTCCGCCTAGCTGGTGGGAGGTGCCCGAGTGGCAAGTGATGCTCGCCCTCGCGGTGCTGGCGGCCACGTCCATAGCCTATGGACTGCATCAACAAATCCGTTGGCATCTGGTGCCGATCGGTTTTTTGACCGCCATGCTCATAGGGCGAGGACTGAGCCAGTTCGTACAGGAGATTGGCGACGCGGCGACTCGTCGCGGGCTGGCCTGGTACGGCGTCGGCGTGGGGGTGTTGCTGCTGGCCCAACTGGTAAGCCTCTGGAAGGCGGGCCTGGTGCGGCGTGTGGTCGACTGGCTGCTGCACCGCATGCCACCTGAAAATGTTGAGGCCCACAACGCGGAGGGCTGATTCTGCAGAATTCCTGATCCGTGGATCTTGACCCGCCCGAAGATAGTGTAATAATGACACTATCTAAACCACGGGGCTCGTCATGCACGCCAATCTCGCTTTACTCACCGACCTCTATCAGCTCACCATGGCCTACGGCTACTGGAAACTGCACCGCGCGGATCGGGGAGCTGCATTTCATTTGTTCTTTCGCAAGCCGCCCTTTGCCGGCGGGTACGCTGTGGCCGCGGGGCTGGGGCCGGCCATCGAGTTCCTCGAGAACTTCCACTTCGAGCAGTCGGACGTCGACTACCTGGCCACGCTCACCGGTGGGGACGACCGACCGCTGTTCGACGACGACTTCCTGCATTACCTCCGCGAGTTACGACTGTCCTGCGATGTCGACGCCATGCCCGAGGGCACCGTGGCGTTCGCCAACGAGCCGTTGGTGCGGGTGACGGGGCCAATGCTCGAATGCCAACTGCTGGAGACGGCACTGCTGAACATCATCAACTTCCAAACGCTCATCGCCACCAAAGCCGCGCGGATCACCAGTGTCACCGGTGGCGATTTGGTGATCGAGTTCGGGCTGCGGCGGGCGCAAGGTGTCGACGGTGGCCTGTCGGCCAGCCGCGCGGCCTACATCGGTGGTTGCGATTCGACCTCCAACGTGCTGGCGGGCAAAAGGTATGGCATCCCGGTCAAAGGTACCCACGCCCACAGTTGGGTAATGTCGTTCGACGACGAACTCACCGCTTTCGAAGCCTACGCTCAGGCGATGCCCAACAACTGCGTGTTCCTGGTCGACACTTACGACACGCTCCAAGGAGTGCGGCACGCTGTTGAAGTTGGCCGCGCGCTTCGCGAGCGCGGTCACGAGATGGTCGGCATCCGCCTCGACTCGGGCGACCTGGCTTACCTGAGCATCGAGGCCCGCAAGATTCTCGACGCCGGTGGTTTTCCCGACGCGGCGATCGTCGCTTCGAATGACCTAGACGAGCGGATCATCGAAAGCCTCAAACGGCAAGGGGCAACGATCAGCGTGTGGGGCGTCGGCACCAAGCTGGCCACGGCCTACGATCAGCCAGCGCTCGGCGGAGTGTACAAACTCGGCGCCACCCGCGAGGCGGACGGTCCGTGGGAGCCCAAGCTGAAACTCTCCGAGCAAACGGCCAAGATCAACATCCCCGGCCTGCTGCAGGTGCGAAGGTATCGAACCGCCAATGGTCTGCTGGGCGACATGATCTACGACCAGAACCATCCCATCGACCCGCGGGGCACGATCATTGACGTGAAAGACACGCACCGCCGCAAAACCGTGCCGGACATCGAAGCTGGCGATGACCTGCTGGTGCCGGTACTGCGTGGTGGCGAGGTGGTCGAGCGCTTCGCCAGCGGCAGTGACGAATCGCTCGATACTGCCCGATCACGGGCCCAACAACAACTCGCCGAACTGCATCCCACCATTTGCCGATTGCTCAACCCACACGAGTATCCCGTGGGCATGGACATCGGCCTGCATGAACGGCGGGACCGGATGATTCGCGAAGTGAAATCGACCATCGGGGATTGAGACGAGATGTCACCAAGTACCACCTCCCTTTACAGACCAGTGGGGCAGAAAGAACTCGATCTGATTCGAGAGACTAAATGGCTGCGTTTTCCGCCGCGACTGTTCTGGCAACCGATCTTCTATCCAGTGTTGACACTGGAGTACGCGCAGCACATCGCCCGCGACTGGAATACGAAGGACCAAGCTTCCGACTTTGTGGGTTACGTGTTGCAGTTCGAGGTGTTGACCGCGTTCATCCAACGTTATGAAGTACACGAAGTTGGCGGTCGAGATCGACGAGAGTATTGGATTCCAGCAGAGGACTTGGGCGAATTCAACGAAGCCATTGTGGGACCCATTCAATTGGTTGAAGAATTCAGACCGTAAGACCTCGCGTAAACCATGAAACACTCCTACGAATATCCTCGTGCCGCGCTGACCGTCGACATTGTGGTGTTCGCGCTCGACGAGGACGACCTGCAGGTGATGCTCATTCAGCGGGACCTGCCGCCGTTCGAGGGGCAGTGGGCGCTACCGGGTGGGTTTGTGCACGTGGGCGAAACTCTCGACGAGGCCGCGCGCCGCGAGCTGGCCGAAGAGACCGGCTTGGTGGATATCTACCTCGAGCAACTCTACACCTTCGGCCAGGTCGACCGCGACCCGCGGGAGCGCGTTGTCACCGTGGCGTACTACGCCCTGGTGAACCTCGCGGGGCACAACGTCCGCGCCAGCACCGATGCCCGCAACGCCGCGTGGTTTCCGGTGTCGGACCTGCCACCCTTGGCGTTCGACCATCCGCAGATCCTCGAAATGGCGCACGAGCGATTGCGGGGCAAGGTCCGCTACCAACCGATCGGTTTCGAGCTGCTGCCCGAACGATTCACGCTGCGGCAACTGCAGCACCTGTACGAAGTGATCCTCGACCGCGAACTCGACAAACGCAACTTCCGCAAGAAAGTGCTGGCGATGGGTATCGTGAAAGAGACCGGCGAGATCGAAAAAGACGTCGCCCACCGCGCGGCCCAACTCTACCGCTTCGACAAACGAACGTACGACCGGCTGACGAAGCAGGGTTTTAATTTTGAGATTTGAGAGATGACACTCCGTTCGCACATCCTGGGCTGTTTACTCGGCACCGCCGTGGGCGATGCGGCAGGGCTGCGGTGCGAAGGGCTTTCGCCTCGGCGAGCGCGCCGGCTCTATGGCGACACGGTGCAGCCGACGCTATTGCTGGGGCGTGGCATGTGCAGCGACGACACCGAACACACTGTGATGGTTGCCCGAGCGCTGGCGCAGGTGTGTGAAGATCCAGACGAGTTTGAGGCCATGTTCGCTCGGCAGCTGCGGCCCTGGCTATTGACCATGCCGGCCGGCATCGGACTAGCGACATTGCGGTCGTGTCTGAAACTGCTAGTGGGCGTCCCGCCTAGTCATAGCGGAGTGTTCAGCGCGGGAAACGGTCCTGCCATGCGGGCGGCACTGTTGGGCGTGTGTGCGAAGAGCGAGCAGGAGTGCCGAGAGCTGGTGCGGCGCTCCACCCGCGTCACGCACACCGATCCCACAGCGGAAGAAGGAGCTTGGGTGGTGGCAGAAGCGGCTCGCCTTGCTGTGTGTGGCCGCGGTGCGACGCCGCTGGAGTTTGTGGAAAACATCGAGGGACAGCTGCAAGGCGACGAACTTCGTAGGTGCTTGGGCGGCCTTTGCCAAAGTCTGAAGACTGGGCTCACTCCAGCAGAGTTTGCCCAGTCGCAAGGCTGGTCTCGCGGAGTAAGTGGTTACGTCAATCACACAGTGCCAGCGGCCCTGTATTGCTGGGTGGCTACACCAAACGACTTTCGACAGGCTGTAACTAGTGCCGTTCACCTGGGCGGCGACGCCGATAGCGTGGCGGCGATTACCGGCGCGATCGCGGGGGCAAACCTCGGGGCCGAGGCGATCCCTCGCGAGTGGATCGATCGCCTGGGCGAATGGCCGCGGAACGTCAAGTGGCTCGAACAACTGGCCGAAGCGTTGTCCGTGAAATTGTCCGGCGCAGAAGCGAACCAGTTGCCGTCGATGCACTGGCCGGCTACGGCGGCGCGCAATGTACTGTTCGCGGCCGTGGTATTGCTGCTCGGATTTCGACGGTTGTTTCCACCTTATTGATGGCGTGGGAAGAGGAATACGATGAAGGCCCTGATCCTGGTAGACATTCAAAACGACTTCCTCCCCGGCGGGGCGCTCGCCGTACCCGAGGGCGACGAAGTCGTGGCGGTGGCCAATCGGTTGATGCCGGAGTACGAACTGGTGGTGGCCACCATGGACTGGCATCCGGACGACCATCTGTCGTTCGCCAGCCAGCACGACGAGCGCGACGTGGGCGAATTCGTTGAGGTCGACGGCCTGCAGCAGATTCTCTGGCCCGATCACTGTGCGCAAGAAACACCGGGAGCCGAGTTTGCAACCGGACTGAACGTCGAGGCGATCGATCATATCGTGCAGAAGGGGACCGACGTGCGGATCGACAGCTACAGCGGCTTCTTCGACAACGCCCGACGCAAATCAACCGGATTGGAAGAATACCTGCGGAGCAAGAACGTCGACGCGGTGGACATCATCGGCTTGGCCACCGACTACTGCGTGAAGTTCACCGCACTGGATGCTGTGAGCTTGGGCTTCGCGACACGGGTGCTGACCGAAGGCGTCCGCGGCGTGGAACTGAAACCGGGCGATTGCGAGCGAGCTTTTGAAGAGATGCGAGCGGCGGGCGTGCAGGTTGTTTGAGACACCACGAGCCGCGACCGTTGGCGTTTCGCACAATGGCCCGCCGATCTCCGCGAATGGATAGAAGTCGGAGAAGCGAATTCGTTCTTCGGGATTAATGACATAGCGAAGGGTAGGTGCCGGTGCCCGATCTTGTGGAACGAATGGCGAGTCAAATGTCACCCGACACGGAGAACAGTCGATGACCACCCAGCCCACGCTAGAAGAGCGTTTCGTCGGTTGCCTGTTGGGCCTTGCCGTAGGGGATGCCCTTGGTGCCCACTTCGAGGGCCAACCCACGGCCTTCATGGAGCGAAAATACAACTCCGCGCGACAGTTGCTTCATAGTCCACCACCGGGCGAGATCTGGTACACCGACGACACGCAGATGGCGATTGGAATCGCCGAGACGCTGGTACGATGCGGGCGGATTGAGAACAGTGTGTTGTGCGAGCGGTTTGCGGAGAACTACCTTCCGCAGCGAGGCTACGGACGCGGTGCCCGGTATGTGCTCGAAGCGATGCGCGCGGGGCATGACCACCAATACCTGGCTGAAACGCTGTTCCCAGGAGGTTCTTTCGGAAATGGGGCAGCGATGCGCGTGGCGCCCGTGGGGTTGATGTTCCGTGACGACCACCCCACGGTGTGGCGCGAGGCGCATGCGTCGTCGCTCCCCACCCATGTTCACCCTCTGGGGATTGAAGGGGCCCAGGTGTTGGCGCTGGCCGTTGCGCTGGCGTCGACGGCCGATGAGCTCGACCGCGAGTCGTTCTTCGAGACCATTGCCGAGCGGTGCACGGCGGACGAGTACAGTGGACCCCTGCGCCGCGCGGCCCGACTCGACCATGTTCGCGATCTGGGACTGTTCGGCAATGGTATCGAAGCCACAGCGTCGGTCGTCACGGCGATCGCGGCATTCGGACTGACGCCCGAGTCGTACGGCGAGACGATTGGCAATGCCATCCTGCTGGGTGGCGACACCGACACCATCGCCGCCATGGCGGGAGCGATTAGTGGAGCCTACCTCGGTGTCGGCGCGATCCCCTCGGAACTGCTCGCGAAACTCGAAGATCGCAAGCAAGGTAGAACTTACATCGACCAGCTGGCGCGGGATTTGTACCGGGCGTATGAAGATTCGCGGGCGCAATAGTAGGCCGGCCGTCCCGGCCGGCCTACTGTCAAAAAAACGTTGTTGAAACCTCCCTCCAGTTCGGTCTAATAAATATGTGGCATTATGTACACACTCCGGCGAGCGGGTGCCGTTAGGCTCCTGGTCGTGCTGCAGGCGAGCAGATTCAGGTGAGTGATCGTTTGTGACCGCTAGCTCAGCGAACGAGTGCTAGTGGCATTGCGCTCATTCGCGGAGCGAATGGCCACTGTAAGAGTATTGGTACAACAAAAAACATGTGGGGAACAACGCGAAGGGTTTTGTCGCATCCCCCGAATGGTTTTGCCTAGAAAACAAGGGTTTTTTGCGGTGTGGCGGACCAAAACGGTCGGAGTTTTGGGACCATAAATCGCACTTGGGGAGCTACAACCTGAACCAAAACTCGGGCGGCCCCGTCGCCGGCGATTGCTGGGAGTGACCATTGGCACGCGAAGTCCGCGTTGGTTGCGGGTTTCCAGCGCGGTGGGCTATGATCTGCTCGGGCGGAGTTGGTGGGCAAGATTGAACTGAACCAACGATGACGAGAAGGAACCAACGATGAGATGTTTACTGCTGGCGATGTTGCTGGGAGCTTGTGCAATGTCCGCGAATGCTCAGTTGATTGTGGCCCACCGGGGGGCGTCGCATACCGCACCGGAAAACACGCTGGCCGCGTTTCGCCTGGCGTGGGAGGAAGGGGCCGATGGCATCGAGGGCGATTTCTATCTGTCCGCGGACAACCAGATTGTCTGCATCCATGACAAAGATACCGAGCGGACCGCCGGCAAGAAGCTGATTGTCGAGGAGTCGTCGCTCGAACAGCTTCGAGCGCTGGACGTCGGTAGCTGGAAGGACGCCAAGTACAAAGGCGAGAAGATTCCGACGCTCGCCGAGGTGCTGGAGACCGTTCCTGAGGGCAAGCGGATGATCATCGAGCTGAAGTCGGGACCCGAGATTGTCGAACCGCTGCAGAAGGTGCTCGCCGACACCGACGTACCGAAGGACAAGATGCTGATCATCGCGTTCGACGCCGACACGGTGCTGTTATGCAAACGGAAGATGCCCGAAATCAAAGTGCATTGGCTCACCGGGTACAAGAAGAGTCAGTTCGGGGCGTGGAATCCCAGTTTGGCCAAGGTGGTGCAAACGTTGCGGGCTTCGGGCGCCGACGGGCTTGGCAGCAACGGCAAGCCGGACGTGTTCAACGAGGATTTCATCCTGCGGCTCAAATCCGCCGGGTTGGGCGAGTTTCACGTATGGACCATCGACGACCCGAAAGTGGCGAAGTTCTACATCGACCAGGGAGCGTACGGCATCACCACCAACCGCCCGGGCTGGTTGCGTAAGGAGTTGGGCGAGGCGCTCGAGAAGCCCGCGGGGAGCTAGCTGGAGAGCTTTGTCGGTTTGCCTGCAACGATTACCTGGTCGACAGGGATCTGGCCGTGGGTGACTTCGAGTGACACTTTGTCGCCATCGAGCACGACGGTCCCGTAGCCGGTGGCCGTGGAGAGGAAGCTGCGGAAGTCGCCCACCTGCGAGTTGACATACAGCGTACGGTCGATCGCATCGTACCGCGCGCCAGTGAGTCCCTGCAGCAGGGCGTAGCTCGACATGGCGCGGGCGTACCAGTGTCCGCACTCGAACTCGTTGAACGGATTGCGGACCCGGCCATCGTAACGGTCGCGACACGCCCGCACGATGTCGAGCCCCTCGTCGACCATGCCCTGCATGATCATGTGCGAGGCGGCCTGGTACTCGATGCCGGTCCACACTTCGTTGCTGTAGACGAACGGAATGCTGAGCTGTCCCCCCTTGGGCCAGGTGCAGAGCAGCAGACCGCCCTCGTGGCCGAAAGCGTAGGTGGGCCGCTGCGGGTTGGCGTGGTCCATCAAGCTGGGTTTGAAGTTGTACTTGTGAATCGCCTTGAGGTTCGAACGAAGCTTGTCGCGATCGACGGTTGGTTCGACGCCGCAGACTTCGGCCATCCAGAATCCCAACACCCCGTCGGACAGACAGCCGGTGCCGTACTGGTACTTGGGACCCTGCTGATTGAGATCCTCAATCAACTCGCTGTAGCCGGGGCCGTTGTTGCTGGAAGTGATGGGCCGGAACTTGGCGTCGAGCCCATCGACCTGAATCTTGTGGAAGAAGTACTCGCCGTCGTAGAGCTCTTCCTCCAGGAACTGCGTGCCCTTCTGCACGAGCTGTTGGTAGAGCGACACGTCCTGGCCGAGTGCCTGACCCATCGCCACGGCGGCGGCCAACGCACTGAGATAGAAACTGGTGCAGTGGCCATCGGGTCCCCAGTACTCGATATCGTAAGTGTTGTGATGCGGTTCTTCGAGCACGCCCTTGTGCCGAGGGTCCCACGACTGAATGCAGTAGTCGAGGCTCTCCTGCACCTGCGGCCACATGTGTTGGAGCCAATCGGTATCGGCCGAGATACGCCACTCGCGATAGACCTTTAGGATGCCGCCCAGCTGGCCATCGGACGCCGCGTGGTAGTTGTGCGCCACCGGGCGGATGGGCAGCGCCGAGCGGAACGTCTGGTGTCCCTCGGGCGACTGGCTTTCGTGGAATTCGGTTTCGCGGAGCGAACGCTCCAACTCGGGAAACAGATGGCACAACGCCTGGGCGTAGTTCCACACGTGGGTGCAGGAACCGGCGCAACAACCGCGGCTGTCGGAGCAACCTTCCCAGCACCACAAACGTCCGTCCGCCTGCCGCAGTACGGTGGGCGACTTCAGGATCGTGAGGTTAGCGGCCACCGCTTCGATGACCTCAGGAGCCAGCGTGGTGTCGTAAAAAGTGTCGCTGAACCGGCGACTGGCCGTGTGAAGTTCGTCGTAGTTCTGGTTCCAGTAGTCGGCCACCTGCTTTACGTCGCTGAACCGGCCGGCATACCACGGCCGATGGTATCGCTCGGTGGGCTGTTGCTGCGGCTTCGGGTCGGGGCCGGTGGCCACCCAGTCGCCGAAGTCCTGGCCTTCGAAGTCGGCGATCACAATTGCGTCAGCCAGTTCGTCCTTGCTCGAGGCCACCTGATCGGTCTGCACGATGTGGTCGACATTGATGTGACCCCAGCCACCGGTGGCCTGGTCGACAATCTGTAGCTGCGCCTGCTGGCCCTGTAGCTCGCTCACGTCCCACGACTGCCACTCGAGATGCTCGGTATCGCGGCCGGTGGCCGTGCGGACCGGCTTTCCAGCAACTAATAGCTGCATCATCGTGCTGCGGGTATTGTTGCCGCCGCCGATGAGGAACTGCAGGAACTTGCGCTCGAGCTTGAAATCGGGCGATGTGAGCGTACCCACGGCGCCATCGCCCGAGGGATGGAAGGTGTTGACCAGACCGCCGCCTTCGTAGCCAGACACGGACTGCTGGCCCTCGGCGGTACCGCTGGCCGGGCCGGCGGCGAATGCCGGATCGCTGCCCTCGGCCGACGACCCTGAGCGTAGCCGGGTGTTGGGGACGTACCAGACGAACTTCAGTCGCACGGTCTCGGAAGTGCCTGGCGCGATCGATAGCGGCACGAACAACGAAGCCCCCCGACCACCGCCATCAACCGGAGGATTGTCGAGCAGGCGGGCGCCGGCAATGTTTTCCCACGCCAGGGTGAGCGAGTCGAACCATCCACCGCGGAACCAACAGTGGTCGACCACGGTGTCGGGCCGGTCGGTGTAGATCGCGCAGTCGCCAGCCAGGTCCTCACGGCGGGAAGTTCCCTGCTGCGACAGCAAGAACCCCTGCGGGAAGGCCTTGATACTGTCGCCATCGTCGCCGGCGGCCATGAAGTTGGCCGAGTTGTAACTGAACACACACTCCACCGGCTGGTCCGTGTTATTGGTAAAAGTGTACTCGAGCGAACCGACGGGCAGCGACGAATTATCGGCGTCGCCCGGCGTGAAGGGGCTCCAGCCGGTGATCTTCACGTCCAGCGGAATTTCTTCGTCCGACAGTTCGATTTCGCCAAATGGGAACCGCGTGACAAACTCGGCATTCTCGAAGCGGGGAAAGCCGTGGCTGCTTTGGCCAGCACCGTTGCCCGTGCCGGGGCGGCCGAACATCTTCCATTCCGGCACCTGTCCCTCGAGCACCTTGGCGACGTTGCCCTCGTCGTTCTTGATGCACAAGGCGGCAAAGCACGTGGGCGCATTAAACACTTCCATCTCGTTGCGCAGCGAGACATGCGAGATGGCGCCGGTGCCTTCCAGGCAGAACATGCCCGCGCCGATACCACCAATGGGCATCGCCACGCGATCGAGGTACTCGCCCGTGTAGGGACCGTTGTACTCGCGCTGTTGCCGAGAGACATAGCGGCCGCTGGAATCGACCGCTGGAGCCGGTCGGGCCGAAGCAATCGCCGCGGGTGTAAGCGCCACGGCGCCCAAGCTCACAACTTGCACGAACTCTCGCCGCGCGAGCGGTCCGCAACCGCAACTGGGACTTTCACACGCCGTTTGGTTTGTATCTTCCGCCAGACGCTTACTCATCGGGTAACTCCTAATTGTGCTTGCCGGGTGAGGGACGCGCTAAGCTTATGATACTTCATGCGCCGACGTGGGAGAATCAGTGCAGCTTGAATCTCCGCAGTTGTATCTGCATGGCAGAGTTCGCGAACAGCAGGGCGCAGGAGGCGTTCGATTTCGCGCGTAGTGGACGGATGCCGCTGGAGTTGAGTGTTAGGAGAACACTCGCACAACCAATTCCCAGACCTTCAGGTACGCATTGTCCCAGGCCTCGGGACGGAAAAAAGTGACCTGTTTGTCGGGCGAGCCAATGAAGGGTCGTAGAAGCCAGGCCATCTGAATAGCGACCAATGCGTAGAGGCCAGTCCACAACCACATCATCTTGCGATGACGAGCATTGCCAGCGACCAGCGGCCGATAGTAGCCCCGCAACAGGCGTTGCGAGGCGAGACTCGCCGCGGCGAACATCACACCATTCGCCACGAGGGCTCGTGAGTAGTCACCATCCGTGGCGTACCAGAACAGTGTGAGCGGGGCAAAGGCTGCCAGCAGGACGGTAAAACCGGCCTGGGTGGCGAGCAGGTTGCGCAGGGCAACGGCAAAGTCGCCACCCAAGCCAAACAGGGCATTCATGACATAGAAGCTCGGCACGCTGATGACGAACGTCACGCTCAGCAGCAGCGGCACCTTGAGCGCCGAATACAGCATCTGCAGCGGCCAGTTGCTACCGCCCGCCACGGCGCCAAAGCTGCCCATGGCAGCACCATACAACAGTCCGCAGGCGGCCATCGTGGCCAGCAGCCGGCCGAAGGTCCGTTGGCCGGACGCGGGAGAGTTGGTCCAGGTGGCGCGACGCAGGACGTCGTCGGGCCAGTGAAGTAGATCCGATGGCACGGACTCAACCTCCACCGCTTAACAGTTGCCACAAAGCACCTAGCACGGCCGCGAAAAAGTTCGACTCGCGTTCACGAAACAGCGTGAACTCCATGTAGGGCGACCCAATGAACGGTCGCAACACCCAACCCATCTGGGCGCCAACTACCGAGAAAAGCACCAGCCAGCATCGGAACACCATTCTCGTGTGGCAAGCAAATACCTGCCCCTTGGGCATGTCGAGCGCGGCTGGCCAGGCGGGCCGCTCCTTGGGCGGAGGCATCGATTCCTGCGATTCCTCGGAGTAATGTGGTTGGTCGCCGCCAGTGTCCGGCTGCAGGACGACTTCCGGCGCCGGCTGCACAGATTCCTCGGGCACGGCTGCTGCATCTTCTACCTCTTCGGCTTTAGCGTAGTAAGCCGTCATGCGGTGCAGGGTCTGCAGCAAGAACATCAAACCCAGCACGCCAGATACCGAGAACACCGCCACGTTCAGGAGCACGATGAACGGATAGCTGCTGGTGCTGAGGGAGAAGAACGCCACGATCAGGCCGAGCGACGACAGCACCGCCACGTTTACCGCCAGCGACGCAATCAGCAGTCGTAGCAGGTTCAGCAGTCGTAGCCGCGAACCGACTAAGGCATTGAACACATAGAGGGAAGGAAACGTGACGAGCAACGTCAGAAAGAACAGGGCCGGCACCTTGATCATGCTGGCTAGTAGTTGAGCTACCCGATCCGAGGTGCCGATCGTGCCGGCGAGATCGGGCGGAATCTCCTTGAGCAACGAAAAACAGCCCATGCACAGGCCGTAAATCATCGCCAGGATCAATACGATCACCGCCAAGCCACGGGCGCTGACGCCGAGGAGCCCTTCGCCCAGTTTCTCCTCGCTCGTCGCCTCACCGCGCAGCAAACCATCCAGTTGCAGCAACCACTCGCGCATACCATCCCCCTCGCATCGTCGATACGGAATTCCAGGCGTCCGTTCACGAACCAGTCGCCTCGAATCCGGCGATCGATGGCTACCTTGCCCCGGTGGCTACAACGCGAGGTCGCGCCACGCAATATCGGCCTTGTCGACGTCCCAATCCTCCGCGAAGTATCCGGCCGCGCGGACGCCGCCATCGCCTGTGGTTAGCGCTTCGGGGCCGACAATCAAGAGATCGGGATAGGCTGTGCCAGCCCAGAAATATCGGAGCCGATTGGTGAGCCGCATCCCCTCGATGCCGGTACCACCGACCATAGCAACCAGGCGGTCGTCATTGCCGGAGCGTGGTCGAACCACGACGAAGCCGATGTCGTCTCCGCTTTCCGGACGGGTGTCCACGCGAATCCGATCTCGGAACGCTTGCACCGGCGACGACGACAGCAAAGCTGCACAGGCGCGATTGGTGTCAACATTACCATAGACCACTACGTTGCGGTCGCCGGCTTGGTTCGGATCAAATTCCGTATCGGACAAAACTTCCAGCGAGCCGCCAGCGCGGTACGCAAACGTCTGGGCATCGTAGTGAGCCTTGGCACGCGACCAGGCGTTTTCCTGATCGTTGCCTAACGTGCCATAGACGAGTAGCACATCGTGATTAAACACGCCCTTCATCCCGCCGTAACGATCGGGATTCTTGTCCTCCGAATCCGGCACCGGGCGTTGCAGCCAACGATCGCCCGAGCGTTCCAGCCATAGCTGCCCGTTGGACGGCATCTGGCGTACCATCACCGGCTGTCCACCGTCCAGCCGCAGGATGAACGACTTGCCCTTGGGGACAGCCGACTGATCAATCACCAGGCGCTGTACGTTCTTGGTGGTGCCGACGATCGACAGCGGGGTGTTTTTCACCTCGAGTTCGACGCTGCTGGTTTCGAAGGGGGTTTGCTGGGCGGCGATGGTCACCCAGTCGCTTTGCGACAGCATCCCCAGGTCCGACGTGGACAGCTTCACGACCTTCTGGCTATCGCTCGAGCGAGCTCGAGAAGCGAGGAAGCCCATCAGTTCCGGATTGTCGACGGTTTCCGCCCCCCACCAGTTGCCGGCATCGGGCTTCTCGAGATATGCGAAGTCGCTGTGCCAGGTCGCCAGACGCTTTACCACCAGACGGCTCTGCTCGGGCGGAATTTGCTCGTCCTGCGAACCGTGCATCAGCATGACGCCGGTGCCCCACAGGTTGGAGAGGTGCGAGAGAATGTCGCTGGGGCTGGCCGCGCGGTGCAGCATCGCCTGCACCGGTGAGGGATCGTCGTAGTCGGGCATACCACCGCCGTAGGACCACAGGCTGGGCCAGGCGGCCGTGGTGGCCAGGGCCGCGAAGCGACCGGGCAGCGACGTGGCAAGCACCAGCGCGCCGTGACCGCCCATACCGTGCCCGGTGACGTACATCCGATCTTCATCGATACGGAATTGATCGAGTGCGTCGGTCATCGCTTCGATCGCGTCGAGACGTGACCACTCTTCCCAGTCGAGCGGAAACTCGCCTCGACCACCGGGGACGATGACGTGCGCCCAGTCTTTCGCTTGGTATTGGGCCGCAAAGTCGCGGGCCGTCATGCCATCGGTGTGCAGCGCGACAATGGCGCCGGGCGCCGGTTCGTTTTGGACTTTACCTTTGTCGTCCTCTTCTTCATCCGAGGTTCTCGCCACCAGGTGCGTCTTGCCAGAATCCGAATTCAACGCGGGTACTACCACGTAGGCTTGCACGCTGCCATCGATATCGCTACGAAATGTACGCGTTTGCATGGCCGAAGCGTCTACCACTTCCAGGTCGAATCGCCCCTCGACCAGTATCTGGCTGTCGCGAACCACGCGAACCTGCAGCACGGTTATATCCTGTGGCAAGTCCTCCGGCGTGGCGAACTGAAACGCGCAACTTCGCAGGCAGGCTCCATCCAACCAGGTGAGCGGCGTCGCGGTTGGCTCCAGATCGCCCAGGCGGGCTTCGATCGAGAGGCCGTCCAGTGGCGATTCCGTGGTGTTGGTTAGCGTTACCGAAGCCCACAAGGGGGACGCCTCGGCTCCGCGGACCAAAGAAGGCAACGTGGTGCGGAATGGCGAGAGCACCAGCTCGGCCGTCGGTTTCACCAGCTTGGCCTGCAGCTTACTTTGGGCCACGTGAAACACCAGCGTGTTGGTGCCCTCTTTGATCTGCACGGGCACGACGAAGTCGCCGTAAGCGTAGGGGTCGCCGGCGTAGGGAAGGTTGTTCACGTAAACCATGGCGTGCCCGGTGGCTTCGAGCAACATGATGCCGGAAGTGGGCGATTCGAAGGTCGTGGCCGCGTACCCGCCACGAATCGAACGGGTCGAAAGCACCCCATCGTCGCCCGTCGAGGCGGATCGCCAAGTCACTTCGCGGCCCGTTCCGGACGTGAGTTTGTCCCCCGGCTCGGGCATGGAGAACTCGCCCTCAGCGATGGCGGCATCCACCGGATCGATATGCACACTCGCCCGGCCATAGATGCCAACCAGCGGAATGGTGACATATTGTTTCAGCACCACCTCGTCGGGCAGCACTGGCGCGGGCTTCTCGGCAGGTGGTTCCTCTTGTGGTTCTTGCTTGCTTTCTGAATCCGCGTTGGGCTCTGCCGCTGGTTTTTCTTCTTGGGGCTTGGGTTCTGCCTTGTCCTCGGGGGCTTCGGCCGACGGCTGCTCCTGCATCTCCTGCTGGGGAGCCGGCTCGGCGGACTCCTCTGGTTTGGGCTCCTCCTTAGGCGGTGTTTCAGGTTCCTCGGCTGGCTGCTCCGGTTGGGCTTCTGGCTGATCGGCCGGTTGATCCTCGGCTGCCTGCGGCGCGGGGTCCGTAGGCGCCTGTTCCTGGGAGCTGGCAAACTGCGCCCCGCAGGCCCAGGTGAGAACCAGAATCGACAATCCAACTTGCAGTCGGCCTGCGAAGGTCATTGTATTTGCCTCAGTCTTGTTTTGTTTCGTCCGATCCCTCAAGCGGCACCTGGATGCTTGCCGTGCCGCCTTTGATGGATTGAATGTTCACATCCACGTTGCCACTGCCGGTAACCAGCCATCGCACGTATTTTGGTTGCCAGGGGCGAATGACATCCAGTTGCACGTCGTGCGGGGTCCGACCGGCGTCCTCCACGTCGTCGAACGGGCGGTCGTCCGAAACCAACGCTGCTATCACTTCGATGTCGTCGCCGCTGATGCGGGCCACGTCGGGCGGAGTCACCTTATGCTGGATGTTGAATGCGGAGCGGGTGGGGGTCAGTTTGCGATTCATCAGCGTGGCGGTCACTTCGAACAGACCATCGTCCAATGGGCGGACGACGACCTCTTCGATTTCCACCTTCGGCAACTGGTCGGCGTGCCACATGGTGAAGGCCATGTTGCGGTGGCACTCCTCCTCCAGCAGGAACGAGGGAGGTTGCCGCCCCCAGTTCTTCTTCAGCCCGCCCACCTCTATCTTACCATACGTGGGGTGATCGACCTCGTGCCACTCGACGAAGCCATCCCCCAACAGCAGCAGTCTGTCGAACTTATGCTGGTTATCCTGGCTGGCAAAAAAGCCTCCTGAAGCAGATTCGCGGAATAGATTGAATGGAGTGTTCAGTTCGTTCACAAACGCGAAGGCGCCCACCATGGTGTGGAACCAATCCGTTTCGCCCCCCCAGACCTCGTACAGGTCGTCGGCCGTGTTCAGATAGCGATAACCCGGCAGCATTTCCTCGCCTCGCTTGCCGAGCCGATCGTACACGGCGATGTCTTCCCGGGGCCAACGATCCTGCTTGGCGCCGGGGCCGCGGAGAATCATGCCGCCGGTGTTGTGATAGGACTGGGCGCCGGCGATGTTCGGGTGAGCCATGACGAAGTCGGCCACCATGCGATTCTCTTCGATGCTGAGCGGATAGTTGTGCGCGCCACGCTGTACGTACGAAGGTTCCCAGTACCACGGCCAGTCGCGATTGGGATCGTAATATCCATCAGCGTCTTCGTTCACCCGGCCGTCCCCGTCGTTGTCGATGCCCTCGGCGCCGAGCAGGGTGTAGCTGCCGGTCTCGTCGGGGTCGGCCCGAACCATCATCGCCGGATACTCGTCGTCCGGTTTGTACCGACCGAGGGGATCCCGGATGCGCATCTGTGTGATGTGCCCGTCGCCATCCAGGTCGTCGGCAGGATCCTCATCCACCCGACCGTCACGGTCGTCGTCCACTGGTCGCTGGCCGCCGCGCGGACCATTGGTAGTGTTGGGTTCGTGCATGTGAGCGTCGCGCGAGTCGGGGCTCATCATCGGCATCAGGTAGAACACCCGCTCGTCGATCAGGCGAGTGATGGTCTCGTTGCGGCCGTACATCTCGGTCATGTACCAGGCCGTGTACAACACGACGTCCACTGCCTGCACTTCGTTGGCATGGATGCCGCCATCGATCCAGAAGGCGGGTTTCTGGGCTTCATCTTGTTGGTCGCCCTGAGCCTGATTGGTGATGGTCATCACCCACATCTCACGACCGCCATGCGATGTGCCAAGGCTCTCCAGTCGGCAGATATCAGGATGCGCCGCAGCAATCTGCTTCAGCAGTCCGGTAGCCTGGGCATAGTCGCGGTAGAAGTTCCAACGCGCCGAAATGTCCGGATCGGCGGGCGCGCCGAGTGGTTGATACATCGGTTTTTGGTCGGCGTAGGCCGACAGCGAGGCCGCGAAGGCCAGCAGCAACAATGCGAGTTTAGCCTTCATCGTTGGCCTCCGTTTCTTCTGCCTGTTGAGGTTCATCCACTTTGTTCAGCTCGATGGTCTGTTGGCAATATCCAACCGAGGGCTCGCCGGCCTGCAGCTCTAGTTTCTCCGTGCCCGCGGGCAGGCGTACCAGCCATTTGGCTTGCTGATTGCCGCCTCCGCCGTCGAGCGTGCCGAGGGTTTGCCGGCGATCGCCTACCAGTACTTTACTGCCTTCGGGCAGTTTGAGTTCGATTTCCAGTCGCTGCAGTTTGCCGGCGGTGCGGCCCATGCTGCTGACGGTGGGCAGATAGCCCTGATTGATAACCGTGGCCTGGATGCGATATACGCCCGCCCCCAGGGTTTCGACCTTGGCTTTGCCAAAGGCGAGCTTGGCCCTGAGCGCGATGGTATCGGCCAGGAATTTTGCATGCCGAGTGGCCAACTCGTCGAGATCGTCGGCGGGTGGATGCTCGCGGAGCAGCGGTTTGAAGCCGCCCACCTCTACTTGCTTGCCGGGAAAGTCCGGGTGTTCGACCTCCTGCCACTCGACGAAGCCTTCGATTCCCTCCTGGGCGAACCAAGCCAGGGCGTTCACTTCGTCCGCGTTACGGGTGTCGGGTTTCTTAGATTCGGACTTCTCTTCGTCTGTCTTGTCGTCGTCCGATTGGTCTTCATCCTCGGTGGCGGCTTCATCGGTCGATGATTCCGCTTCGGGCTCGTCGTCCGACTCGGCAGCGGGGTCTTGCGCCGACTCTTTCTTCGCGTCTTCGTCTGCGTCCGCTTCATCCTCTGCTACGGCTGGCGGTTCGTCGTCTGCCTCTTCATCAGCTTCTTCTTGCTCGTCTGTTTTCTCGTCGTCCGGCTTGGCAGGTTCGATTTTAGGGATCCACCAACCGCGGCTGGCGACCGACCAGCGTCCGTAGTGAAAGTACGCCCAGGGAGTGAACGCGCCATCTTGAGCGGCGGTATCGGGGGAATTCTTGTTGCCGATGTTGTCGACGTACATCTCCGAGAGATAGTCGTAGTAAGGACTATCGTCTCGCAGCACTTGCTGTTTGATGCGGCCGCCGTTGTCCTTGGCAGCGTTCCATGGCTTGGCAAGGTTCTCTTGTGGGGCGAAAGAGAACACCAGGAAGATGTTCGGCTGCGTGAACATCCAATCGACCACCGCACGCGTTTCGGGCTCCGAAACCTGATGCCGTCCAGCACCTGGCTTGAAGTAGGGGTACTTGAAAGTCAAGTTGCGGTTGAAGTCGACGCCGCCGGGACCGTCTTCGTTCCAGGTTTCATCCTGATCGTCGTCGGTGCCTTCGGAGTAGAGTTGGTACTTGCCCGCTTCCTTCTTCTTAATGTCCGCTCGCACCAACAGACGCGGCTCGTCGGGGTGCTCCATCCAGGGGCCGGCGGGATCGGCCACACGCATCATGGTGATCACGCCATCGTCGTTCAGGTCGTTGGTGGGATCTTCGTCGTATTTGCCGTCGCGGTCGTCGTCGGTCGAGCGGGTGTTCGTGGCCCGGCCGGTGGTAGGACCATCGAGCACGTGGGCCGAGGCGTCGGGGCTGGGGCGGGGAATAAAGTACAGCGTCACGGCGTCCAGCAACTCGATGGCCGCTTCGTCACCCTCGGCGTAGCGGGTCGACAACTGCTGCGCCATTCGCAGCGATAGCTCCGAGCCCACCAAATTAGCGGCGTCCACGCTGCCCATTACCAGCACGGCGGGCTTGGCGGCCCAGTCGCCCGTACCGAGTGTGACCAGTTGGATGTCGCGCTGCTCGGCAGTCTTGCCGAGCGAGGTGACCGTGGCGATATCGCTTTCGCCGAGTGATTGAAGGGCCGTTTCGAATTCGTCGGCCGACTGATATCCCGGCAGTTCAACTGGGGCACTCGTGGCCAGGGTCGCGCCAAGTAAATGCAGGGCGAGACAGGCCATCGTCCAGGGGCGAGGCAGAATAGGCATGCGGTGGGTGTTCCGAAAGCAGGGCGGGCGGTCCGGCGTTGCCGGGGAGGGCGGAAACCCTCAGTTTAACCAGTTCGCCTAATCTTTTCAGCCACCGGTATCCGGTTTTTTCACCCTGGCGGATCCCGCACTGGGAGCCTATCTCCTGGCTACGGCCCGCGTGTCCGCTACGACACGAGACTACAGCCCGTAGTCGGCTTTCAGCGTCTTGAGCAGCGACAGGGCACCGCCGATTTCGGCTTTTTGCCGCTCCGGCTCCTGCGGAATCTCCCGCTCGATCGTCAGCGGGCCCGTGTAGCCGATTTTTTCCAGCACGGCCAGGAACTTAGCGAAATCGACGTCGCCCTCGCCCAAGGGAGTTTCGGCGCCCCAGGTTTCGCCCGGCTGGTCCGACCACTTGGCGTCTTTGCAGTGAACGCTGCGAACCCACTTGCCCAACTGTTCGAGTGCGGGCAATGGTTCTCCACATCCATAGAGGATCATGTTCGCTGGATCGAAGTTGATGTACAGATTGGGCCGATCGACCGCCGTCAGGAAGCCCTCGAGCACGTCGGCCGGTTCTTGGCCCGTTTCCAGGTGGACATTCTGGCCGTCCGCAGCGCAGGCATCGCATACCCGGCGAGTAATTTCCAGCAGTTCGGCGAAGTCGGGATCGCTCGTATCGTGCGGTACGAATCCAAGGTGCAGCCCCACCGTGTCCACTCCCAACTCGTGGGCGAACTTGGCGATATCCATCAGCTCGGCTGTACGGGCGGAACGAGTTTCCTTGGGCACCAGGCCCACCGTTTTCACGACAGTTGGGATGTCGGCGTAGCTCTCGCCGTCGAAGCCCGCAAACACGCAGGTTACCCGGATGCCCAGGTCGTCGAGTGTCTTTCGGAACTCGGCAATCCGTTCGGGCGTCCGCGATTCGGCATGCGGAGTGTGGAGGTGCACCGTGGTGACGCCCAAGTCTTTGGCAACCTGTAAATCGACACCCAAGCCGGCGTCGATACTCGCGAACACACCCAGTGGCCACTTCTCATCCATTGCGAGGTCTCCCAGTTTGCGCGGTTGCTAGAACGTTCTGCTCGAAGCTAGCGGAGAACAGCCCCAATAACAACCGTCCACCCAGGACTGATTGCACAGCCCTGCAGCCGATAGATTGCTACGCCGCCTGCATGCGGCCTTCGGGCGTGGCCAGGTCGAACAGCGAGAAGAGCTCCTCGCGCGACAGGCTCAGGTTGCGAGGCGAGCGACCCTCGCTGAACACCGCGTCGAACAGCTCTCGCTTCTCGGCCAGGATCTGGTCGATCCGCTTCTCAATGGTGCCTGCCGCAAGAAAACGAGTTACCGTCACAGGTCCAGCACACCCGATGCGGTGGGCGCGGTTAATAGCTTGGTCTTCCACGGCCGGGTTCCACCAGCGATCGAACAGAAACACATAGCTGGCAAACTGCAGATTCAGCCCCACGGCACCCGCGCCATAGCTCATCAAGATCACGCTGCACTTGGGGTCTTCGCGAAACTGCTGCAGTACCGTATCGCGACGTCCATGGGGCACCTTGCCGTGGTATTGCGCGGGATGGAACTGCGTGAGCGAATCGTTCAGTTTTTCGATGGTGTCGACCCACTGGCTGAAGACGATGGCCTTCCGACCACTGGCGGCGACCTCTTCCAGTTCGGCTGCCAGTTGATCTCGCTTGCTGCTTTCGCCGGTGGCGGGATCGAAGTTGCAGATCTGCTTGAGTCGCAGCACCAGTTGAAACACGTGCTGCAGCGTGATTTCTTCGCCCAACTCGCCCAGCTCCACGACACCATCGTTTTCCGCCCGCTGGTACGCGTCCCATTGTTCGGGGGTAAGGTCGATCTCCGAGTCGCGAACCAGCTTCGGTGGCATGTCCTGCATCACCAGGTCTTTGGTCCGCCGCAACACCACGTCCGAAACGGCGCGTCCCATCTCACGCGGTTTCATCCCGGTGCGGAGAGATCCCGGAGAGACGAAATCGAAAATGCCCACCAGATCATCTACGCTGTTTTCAATCGGCGTACCGGTCAGCGCCCAGCTCCGTTCGCGCATCAGATTGCGAACCACACGGTTGGTGGTGCCGGAACGATTCTTGATGCGTTGCGACTCGTCCAGTACGACCAAATCGAAATGGAGGTCGAGTTCTTCGACGATGGATTCGTCTCGCACCAAGGTTTCGTAGTTTACCAGCGTCACCACGGCGCGTTGTCGCCACAGGAACTCGCGGCGTGCACCAGGACCAGAGATCACCGTTACCGGAATCTCAGGTGCCCAGAGGGCGAACTCCCGTTGCCAGTTGGTCACCAGTGGCTTGGGACATACCAGCAGTACGTGCCTCGCCTGCTTGCTGCGCACCAGCAGCCGCGTGGTCGTTACGGCCTGCATTGTCTTGCCGAGTCCCATCTCGTCGGCCAGCACCGCGTGATTGCGCGGAAACAGAAAGGCGATGCCGTCCAGCTGGTAGTCGAACGGCGTGAAAGGCAGCTCCACCAGTTCGTCCGCCAGCAACGTCTCCAGCGGTGGTTGCAGCACGTAGCTCAAGCGGTCTTCCAGACGAACCACATCCCGCGGCGCGCGGATGCGGGTGTGCTTGCTCTTCTTGCGATTCGGCCGCGGGCGACTGGGTCGCTCGCCCGCGGGCTCCTCTTCGCGTGGGGCAAACCGAAAGCTCTTGACCTTCACCTTCTCCGTTATCAGTGGCATCGACACCGCCTCGGGCAGCGGGGCGTCCGACATATTGGTCGAGGTAACCACGAGCTCGCGAGTGGTGGACTGCTGGGATGATCCACCGGCGAGATTCGCGAGCGACAGCGACACCCGAGCCAGCGGAGTTGTCGACTCAGGCAGCTTCGGCATAGTGCTCCTCGTCCGTAGGGTGCTCGATGTCTTCGGCAACTAGCAAGCCCGCTTCGCGGATGGCCTCTTCGATGCGTTCGAACGGCTCGGATAGATCGACGTACCGCGCCAGCTCGGCCAGTAACCGTTCGGCCTCGGGACGCTGCAATGGATCGAGTTGATCCAGGCACGCAGAGTCGCCACCACCCGTTCTCTGGTCCGAGTCGTTGACCGGTTCCACGCGACTGGGGTCCACCAGCACTACGGGCTTGGCTGTTTGCTCGGCCACGGGCCAGCAGTCGAGCTGGTTCACCACCACCAGGGCGACGTCCGTCGACAGCTTTGCCAGCAAAGCTGCGCCGATTCGTTCGCAGTAGAAGTGGGGCCGTAGCGTGGGCCCGAACAAGATTTCTTCGGCACGGCTGAACCTGATGGGCGCTGTGCAATGGAATTCGATCGGCCGTCCTCGCCGGTTGACCACTAATAGGCCTCCCAGCATGCCGGCAGCGGCGTCTTCCAGTACGGTAAGAAATGCAAAGTCGGGGTCAGCGGACTTCTTGGGGGTGCTCATCGGCGTTGGTCGAGGGGGCAGTGGCGCAAGAGGCAGTGCTAGCGAAAGGGCACGGGAAGCGTGGGCAATAGAGTCCCACTAAAAGCAGAATCGGGACGCAGCTACCGAGCACTTGAATCCGGAAGAATCATTACAGATTTCGCCAACTACCTGGTCGGTGGAGTTTCAGAGGGAACCTTCCACAATCCACGGAAAACCCGCATTCAGATTCTGGAACCTCGCGCTTGTTTCCGTTAGACTAAAGTTCTGGCGAGGGGACACGAACCGCGTCCACCCTTGGTGCTCCGTGCGACATGATGGCACGCAGGCGAGGGCTGCTGTTGGATCGGCAACGCCATATCAAAGAGCATCGTCCCCAATTTCAGCGTCAATTACATTCGAGGACTTCGGGCCCCATGAGCAATCCTCAACCCTCCATTGCTTCGATGTTTTCCCAGGTCGACGTAACTGCCTCCAGCCAAACTCGCCCAGTGCTTACACAACACGAAGAACACACCGAATTATTACGAGAAGTGCTGGCTGCGCAAGACCGCACGAACGAACTACTGGAAGAGTTGCTGGGCACCATGGCTGCCGCGCAAAAGCAACGCAACCACGAACTCAACCAGTGGAAGAAGGCGAACCCTGGCCTGGCCGATGGCTGCCGCGAAGCGGCCGAAGTGCTCAGCAAGGTGCAAGTCGAATACCTCGACCGGTTGACCGAAGAGGTCAGCGACTCCCGGCACGACCTGGTCGAAGGTGAGTTCATGCTCAACGAATTCATCGACCGCTACGGACCGCGCCTCGCCCACCTGAATGGCGTGATTCAGGTGCTTGCCCAACTCGGTGCCAGTGGCGCCCAGAACACATCCGAGGCTCAGTCTTAAAGTTCTGCGGTACTCCGGAAATTCAACGTCAATAGCCCCGGCCAACTCTGGTCGGGGCTATTGCTGTTTACGGGCCGGGTGAGTCTCACAAACTTGCCACCCGGCGCCCGGTCCGCTATCGTTCAGTACCACCAGGATCGGCGTTCAATTCTCAGCGTTCAATCAGCATATTTGGTTGAATATTGAAAATTGAACCTCGAAACTTTCTTTCCCACCCACCAGGCCGCTCTCCCGCCATGTCCGATTCTCTTCAAGCTGCCGTCGACCAGGCACAGGAACAACTCGATGCTCACACGATCGAGATTGTGCGTTGGCACTTTGGCGACGACACGGGTTGTCCCTTCTGGCTCGAAAAGAAACGCGAGCTGAACTTCGATCCGTTGACCGAGGTCAAATGCTTCGCCGACCTGGACAAATTTCCCGACTTCGAGGACGAATGGCTCCGTGGCGGGCCGGTGCGGCGATGGGTGCCGCAGGGGCTGGCCCACGAGCCGGTCTACGTGTTTGAAACTGGCGGCACGACCGGCGTGCCCAAAAGTCGTATCGCCATGGAGGACTTTCGCACCGACTATTCGAACTTCAGCGACACGCTGCCCGACGAGTACTTTCCCCCTGGTAGCAACTGGTTGATGCTCGGTCCCAGCGGTCCGCGGCGACTGCGCCTGGCGGTAGAGCACCTGGCCCAGCATCGCGGCGGCATTTGTTTTTGTATCGACCTCGACCCGCGGTGGGTGATCAAGCTCATCAAGAAGGGGTGGATGGATCACCTGGAAGAATACAAGAAGCACTGCATCGACCAGGCCGTCACCATTCTCACCGCCGGACATGACGTGAAGTGCATGTTCGGTACGCCCAAGCTGATCGAGCAACTCTGCCTGGAACTCGAGAACCGCGGCACCTCGCTCGCCGAGTGTGGCATCACCGGCATCTTCTCTGGCGGCACCGAGTTCACCCCACAGTGGACCAAATTCTGCGTCCAGGAGCTGTTCGGCGGCCCACCCGAAGTGAGTGGCATCTACATGACCCCCACCTATGGCAACACCCTGATGGGCCTGGCCTGCAGCGAACCGGTGACCAAAGAGAACAAATACAAGATCACCTACCACGCCCCCCAGCCTCGCGCGGTGCTGCAGGTTGTCGACTTCGACGACACCGACAAGGTGGTTGGCTACGGAGAGACCGGCCGCTCCAAGCTGACAACGCTCACCAAGGAGTTCTTCGTGCCAGGCTTCCTGGAACGCGACGAAGGCGAGCGCGAACCGCCATGCGAGCAATACCCCTGGGATGGCATCAGCGGTGTCCGCCCCTTCAGCAAACTCGCCGGCGGTACGACCGTGGGAGTTTACTAGCCACAGAGGACACAGCGCCCGCAGAGCAGCGTGATTGTGTCATTCTGAGGGAGCCTAAGCGACTGAAGAATCTGGTTTGCCACCTGGAGTGATGTGGTTCATCCGTGGCCCAATAACTCCCTGACCCCTGAATCCCGACCCCTCCGCAAAAATGATCGAACTACAAGCCATCCGCTGGGGCGAGCCTTACGAGTCGCTCGACATCGACGAGGTCAAGCACTTCTACACCGGCGAGCCGGTCGCCAGGGTGCATACCGTGGGTTCCGGGATCGTGCAGCGGGATGCCAAGAAGGCGAAGTTCGCCCGCCGCGCGCTGCAGGCGATCTCGCCGGCCGATCTGATCGCCATGTGCAAGAAAGCGGGCGAGTTGTTCGAGTCCGGCACGCTCCAAGTGGGCGACTCGAAGCAGACGCCCGAGGATTTCATCCAGCAGCAGTCGGCCACCACTGGCATGCCGATCGCCATGTGCCAGGCGAACGTCACCAAGAACGCGTTTGTGCTGAAAAACATCGATACGATTCTCGACGCCCTGACCCGCGGGCTCGATCTTAATATTCTGGCACGTGGCTACGGCGAAGAGGAACGTGGCGTCACGGTCAGCTATCAGGCGCAGTGCGACGCCCTTGGTGCGGTGCTGCCGTCGAACTCGCCCGGCGTGCATACGCTATGGATTCCGGTGATCGCCCTGCAGATGGGCCTGGTGCTGAAGCCCGGCTCATCGGAACCTTGGACGCCCTACCGGGTTTATTCTGCTATGGTCGAAGCCGGCATCCCACGTGAAACGTTCTGCCTGTACCCCGGTGCCGGTGCGGACATTGGCGGGGCGATCCTCTCCAGCTGCCGACGCAGCATGATTTTTGGCGGCCCCCAAACCGTCCAGCAGTACTCGGGCAATCCCAAGGTGCAGGTCCACGGACCGGGTTTTTCCAAGATTCTGCTGGGCGACGACTGCGTCGACGACTGGGAGCAGTACGTCGACATGATGGCCGACAGCGTCTACCGCAACGGCGGCCGCAGCTGTCTGAACACCTCGAGTATCTACGCCTCGCGGCACACAAAAGAAATTGCCGAAGCCCTGGCGGCCAAGCTCGGCCCGATCGAAGTTTTGCCGCCCGACGATCCGAACGCCGGACTCGCCGCCTTCACGATCGAAGGCGCCGCGAAGGCGATCTGGGGCGCCATTGAAAACGACGCGAAGGCATCGCTTGTTACCGATATGACCAGTCAATATGGCGAGCGGCTGGTTGAACGCGACCCGGTGGCCTACATCCGACCGGTCGTGCTGCATCATGCATCCATTGAGAGTGATTCTCGCAACAAGGAATACATGTTCCCGATGGTGAACGTGGTCGAGTGCCCGCAAGACAAGATGATCGACGCGATCGACTACTCGCTGATTTGCACCGGTGTTACGAACGACGAGGAACTCCGCCGCGATTTGATTGCCTGCACCGAAATCGACCGTTTGAACCTCGGCCCGATCCCCACCCCCCAAGTCGACTGGCTGCAACCGCACGAAGGGAACTTGATCGAGTTCCTGTACAAGAACCGCGCGCTGCAGATTGGTTGAAAGTGAATTGGCTTAGCAGCTTTGCCATTCGCTTGCGAGGCGCACACGCCATGTTCCCCTCCCCGCAAGGGAGAGGGGGATAAGCGTCGCTTCGCGACATTGCTCCTTAAGAACCTCGGCACCACCCCAAACCCCAGCCGTCCCGCCTCCGTCTGCGGCAAAAAAATCATGGCTTTTGATTTCCACTGCCCAACGCGAATCATCTACGGCCCCGGCCGCATTGCCGAGTTGGGAACACTCACCGCTGCGCTTGGCGTGAAGCGGGTGCTCGTGGTTTCCGATCCGGGCATCGAGAAGGCGGGGCACACCGCGCGAGGCGTGGAGTCGCTACACACGGCGGGGCTCGAGACGCACGTCTTTGATGGGCTGCAGGAGAATCCTACTACCGAGAACGTTGATGCCGGGCTGGCCGTGGCCACCGACTTTTCGCCCGACGCCATCGTCGCCATTGGCGGTGGTAGCAGCATGGACTGTGCGAAGGGGATCAACTTTGTCTACTCCTGCGGAGGGCGAATGCAGGACTACTGGGGTGTCGGCAAAGCCACGGCCGACATGCTGCCGATGGTCGCTGTGCCCACGACGTCTGGTACGGGCAGCGAGACACAGTCGTTCGCGCTGATCTCCGATGCCGAGACGCACGTCAAAATGGCCTGCGGAGATAAGCGGGCGGCGTTCCGAGTGGCGTTGTTGGATCCGGAGCTCACACTCACGCAGCCCCAGCGAGTTACAGCGCTTACCGGCATCGACGCCCTGGCACACACGCTCGAGACGTTCGTTACCAAGAAACGCAACGCGATGTCGGTGGCTTATAGTCGCGAGGCGTGGGCGCTGTTGTCGCCCGCCTTGCCGCGGATACTGGCCGAGCCCGACAATCTGCAGGCGCGGTGCGATATGCAGCTCGGTGCAATGTTCGCGGGACTGGCGATTGAGAACTCGATGCTTGGGTCCGCGCATGCCTCGGCGAACCCATTGACGGCCGAATATGGTGTCGTGCACGGCGAGGCGGTGGGACTGATGCTGCCGCACATTATTCGGCACAACGCCCAAAGTGTCGGGCCGTGGTACGAAGATTTATCGTCCCAAAGTCCCTCTGCGCTAGCCGATTTTGTCGCTCAACTTGCTCGCCAGGCCGGTCTGGCGGGTACACTACAGGAGCGAGGCATCGAACGCCACCGGCTGGAGCACCTGGCGGTTGCCGCCACGAAACAGTGGACAGGCACTTTCAATCCTATCGAATTGAGTGAGCAAGATTATCTGTTTATCTACGAGGCTGCGTATGAATAGGTTGAGAATTCAGGCATCCGCCGTTTCTGCAATCCTGCTACTCGTTGCCCCCGTGTGCTTGGCCGAAGATTGGCTGGTGGCCCGCGGAGATTTCAATTCAACCGGTGTGGCGTCGAGCAGCCTACCCGCTTCGCCCGAAGTGCTTTGGCGCTACGAACTCGAAGATGGTGCGTTTGAGGCTACAGCCGTGGTAAAGGATGGCATTGCCTATCTGGGCGATGTCGACGGAACGTTTCACGCCATCGATATGGCTACGGGCAAAGCTGTCTGGACCCAAGAGTTCGAAGATACTGGATTTCTGTCGCCTGCAGCCATCGATGGCGATCGACTGTTCGTGGGCGACTTTAATGGCGATCTGCGCTGTTTGGCATTGGCCGATGGCAAGGAGCGTTGGAAGGTAACACTCAAAGCCGAAGTCATGGCCGGACCGCTGGTGACCGACGAAAAGGTGCTCGTCACCACCGAGGCAGGCACCTTCACCATTCACAACGCCGACAATGGCAAGCAGCTGAACGAGTTCGTGATCGACGCGCCGCTACGCTGCACGCCCACCATCGTCGATGGGCGGGCCATGCTGGCTGGTTGCGATGGTCAACTGCATGGCATTGACGTTACCACCGCGAAAGAAGTGACGACGCTCGACATCGACGGGCCCACGGGTAGCACGCCGGCGGCTCGTGGTTCGAAGGTGTATTTTGGTACCGAGCAAGGTACCTTCTATGCCATCGACACTGCCCAGGAGCCGATGAAGGTGCTGTGGACCTATATCGACCAACGCCGCAAGCAGGGCATTCGCACGGCCGCAGCGGTGACCGACAAACTGGCGGTCTACGGCAGCCAGGGTAAGGCGGTGTTTGCCGTGGACATTGAGTCCGGCAACCGCAAGTGGACGTTCCCCACCCGTACACGCGTGGAAAGCTCTCCCATCATCGCTGGCAACGTGGCCATCGCCGCCACGCAGCGAGGCAAGCTGCACGCCATCGACCTCCAGTCGGGCGAGGCTACCTGGACCTACGACGCCGGCGGACATTTCGTCGCTTCGCCGGTGGTGGTCGATAGCAAACTGCTAATCGCCAACACCGACGGCACCCTTTACTGCTTTGGAGAGAAGAACTAGCCGAAGTTGGTCGCAGCAGACGCAATTGCCACAGATGAACACAGATAAACACAGATTTGAAGTGAACGAGATTACCGAGATGGTCATCGGCTGCGCGTTCCAAGTATCGAATACACTGGGAGTTGGATTTCTCGAGAAGGTGTATGAGAACGCACTCGCCTACGAACTCCGAAAGTCTGGATTGATGGTTAGCCAGCAACACCCCCTCGTTGTGCATTATGATGGAGTAGTCGTCGGTGAGTACTATGTCGATCTCCTGGTCGAAAACATAGTTGTAGTGGAACTGAAGCATGTTCGAGCCATAGACGATTCGCATGTTGCACAGTCCATCAACTACCTGCGCGCAACCGACAATCGCGTTGGTCTGCTGCTAAATTTTGGTCAGCCTAAGGTTCAAGTCAAACGCCTGGTCTACGATTAGCTATGCTGCAAAGCATCTGTGTTAATCTGTGTTGATCTGTGGCTAAATTTATCCGTGGCTGCCAAATGTCTGAATCTACCAAAACCGAAGTCGGCTCTTATTTCATCAGCAACTACCCGCCGTTTTCGCAATGGTCGCGGGACAACGTGGGCGATGCGCTTGCGGCGCTCAATTCCCCGCCGGCCGAGGTGCCGCTGGGGTTGTATTTGCACATTCCGTTCTGTCGCAAACGGTGCAAGTTCTGCTACTTCAAGGTGTTCACCGACCGCAATGCCAAAGAAGTCGAAGAGTACCTCGCCGCTTTGTCGCGCGAAATCGAACTGGTAAGCAAATTGCCGGCTATGGGTGGGCGACCGTTCCGATTCGTGTATTTTGGCGGCGGTACACCATCGTTCCTTTCGAGCCGGCAGTTGCATGGACTCGTCGATCGACTGCGGGCGAACATCGACTGGAGCCTGGCCGAGGAGGTCACGTTCGAGTGCGAGCCGGGCACGCTCTCGGAAGCCAAGGTTCAGACACTCAAGGAGATTGGCGTTACCCGGCTGAGCCTCGGCGTCGAGCACTTTGACGACAAGATTCTCGAAGACAATGGCCGTGCCCACCAGTCGCCCGAAATCTTTAAGGCCTGGCCCTGGATTGAAGCGGCCGGGTTCGACAGCGTGAACATCGACCTGATTAGCGGCATGGTCGGCGACACTACCGAGAAGTGGCAGGACGCCGTGCGGCGGGCGATCGACATGGATCCCGATAGCGTGACGATCTACCAGATGGAACTGCCGTTCAACACCGTGTACTCCAAGGACATCCTGGGCGGCGATATCGAGTCGCCCGTGGCCGACTGGGAAACCAAACGCGACTGGCTGACCTGGGCGTTCGACCAGCTGCAGGACGCGGGCTACGTCACCTCGAGCGCCTACACGATGGTCAAGCCCGGTGTAGAGTTCAGCTACCGCGACAATCTGTGGCGGGGTAGTGATTTGCTGGCCACCGGTATCGCCAGCTTTGGGCACGTCTCCGGGGTGCACTACCAGAACGAGCCGGAATGGGACAAGTACGTCGGCCGCCTCGACGCCGACGGCGACGCGAGCGAACTGCCCATTGGCCGGGCCCTGAAAATTACGCCGCACCAGGCCCTGGTGCGGGAGATGATTCTGCAGCTTAAAAAAGGCTGGCTCGACCCTGCCTATTTCCAGGATAAGTACGACGTCGACATCCTCGAGCACTGGCAGCCGGTGTGGCAGCAATACTCGGGTGAGGGTCTCGCGAATCTAGACGAGGACCGCATTCGCTTGACCCGCGATGGTTTGCTCCGCGTCGACAGTTTGCTGCCGGCGTTCTTCGAAGCGGAGCATCAGGGGGTGCGGTACACTTAGTGTCGGTCGCTAAGTCACCAACTCCACTCCAGCGGAGAGCGGCAAATGCTTCGCAAACTGCTACGCTTCCGTCTGCGAGAACTGCTGCTTCTGGTGACCGTGGTGGCATGTCTTGCCGGTTGGTATTCCTGGGCGGCTCGGCAGCGGCAACGTGAATTGGTAGCACTCAAGACACTAGAAGCCAATCTAGGCGGCTACATTTACGAAGCCTACGAGGAAGACCTTGTGCCGATGTGTGGCGTGGGGTTGTCGGGGCGTGCCGAATTCGAATGGCAGGGACCGCCAGGTATGGTAAAGTCACTGTTGGTTTCGAACGAGAATAGAGCTTTTTTCCGTCTGACCAAGCTATGCCTTCACTGCAGATGGTTCAGCGACGTTCCAATCGACGACGAAACAGTCGAGCAACTCGCGGCATTTTCCGAATTGAAGGAGCTCGAGCTTGGATACAGCTTGCTTTCGCCAGTAGTAGTCGAGCAACTGCGGCAGAGATTGCCGGCAACAACGATCGTCGTGGGCGAGCCGCCGGACCGCGAGGCAGACCTGGCGAGAAGGGCAAAGCAACTTCAAGAGCAGTCGGAGTGAGGTATCGGTGAGTGAGTCGTCTCCCCACTTTTCGCTGTGGTCTCTTCTAAAATGGATCACCATGTCGGCCGTGTGCTTCGCCACAGTGGGCTTGACTTGGCGAAAGTACGAGGCCAGCCAGCGAGCGTACCAACTGCGTTGGGGGCCTGGGCTCGTCGAGAACCGTGAGCATTGGCCTGATGAGACTCGTCGCGTGCTGGAAGCGGCTGAGCAGGCGGGACAGGACGATCTCAAGATCACGGCCTATCGACACAGCGATGGTTGGGGGTGGGCTTTCTTCTGGAAACTCAACGCGGGAAACGATGCGAAACAGCGCATCATCCAGCACTGGAATTTGGTTCCACTGGCTCCAGCAGATCCACAGAATGGCGACTTTTGGGCTTACATGCCCAGAGATTGGTTGAAGACGCCGGGACCAAGTCGCCAGGAAATGTATGCGTGGCCGGGCATTGGCGATTGCTCTCGCTACATCCTGCTACACGACCTGGATGAAGATACGTTGTACTTCTGCGACGTATTCGATTTTTGACAGGATGCGTGACGTGCTGTTATTCCGAACTGTCTACAGACTCCACCAGCCGTTCCAGTTGCTCTCGCACCGGATGGCTTGCAAGCTGCTCTCGCGCGATGTT
>NZ_JAMXLR010000049.1 GCF_024054565.1 Aeoliella straminimaris | reverse complement strand
AATCGGCTCACGCTTCATCTTCCTGGCGATTGTGGTGCTGCCCGTACCAGCACGACGATCGACGCAGGTTCGCACGAGAAAATGCGTGTTTTTCTCTTCGGCCAGGCAGAACAACTCGTAGATGTCGCTCTCGCGATCGCCGATGTGAACGCAGCGATCAGGGTTCACCAGCTGGGTCGATTGCTCTAGATTCTCCAGCCAGCGGATGCTCTCTTTCTGCTCGATCGGGATCCGCGTGTGGTTCACTGTGTGCTTCGTGCCTGCATTGGCCCCTTTGAGGGCGTTGGTCCCCTTGAACTTCTTACGCGTCCAGAACTTGACTGCCGTCAGCCCCAAAGGCTTGCCGGCCGTGGTGACTGCCAGGCTGGAATGCATCAACAG
>NZ_JAMXLR010000048.1 GCF_024054565.1 Aeoliella straminimaris | reverse complement strand
TGGCGTTTCGACGCACCATGCGCGACTATCTGCACCCAACAGAGAAAGGCGAACGGTTGTGCGAGCGGCTGCGCCAAGCAATCATCGATAGATACGTCCGAAAAAACAAAGCCAGCCGCAACTACCCACGGAAGAAACAAGGCAAACCACCGGGAGTACCAAAACTGCTTACCGCCAACCGCCAGCAAGTCGCCCACGCAGCTCAGTTGAAAATCATCGGTCGAAGAGGGTTAACGGCGTAGGGTGCCACTGCTGGCTGGTCGTGGTTTGCTTCTTTGGAATCATCAGTTAGTCACACAGTTCTCAACTAGTTCGCCAGCTTGCGGAAAACCAGCAGTGCTCTGTGGACAGCCTCAGTAGCTCGTAAAGTTAGATTCTCCAGCAAACCAATCCGGTGGCACGGCCGATCACCTCGGCAGTCGTCGTCTAACAAAGGCCATCGGTGGTAGCACGAGAATGTCAACTCGTGAATCTCGCCCTGCTGGTCGAAGTGCCGGACTCGTTTTCGATGAGGCTTGGCAGAGGACATGCACTAAGCATAACACCGTGGCGAGTTGCACGCCAAACCTCACGCACACTGCCGGTGCAGAGAAGTAGATGAGTGTCCCCATTGGCCCAAGCGTCTTCGTGTCGACCGCTCGCGCCCGAACTACTGTAAAAAAATCGCCGTTGAATCGGTCCGCCGGTTTGGTCCAATGGAGTTGCGGCCGCTTGTACCTGCCGCGGCTGTTTGGCAATAGAAATTGGCTAGAGGCTGTGGGCTCTAGGCTGTCGGCCGTAGTCCGGAAGCTTGCGATGGAATTGCGCCCGGGCGTGGAGGACGTTCGTCTCTCCGTTCCCTGACCCCCGACTCCTGAATCCTGACCCCTCCAATAGTTTTGGGCCAACTGGGGTGGCCCAAAAAACATGCGGGGAACAACGCAGAGGGTTTTGTCGCACCCCCCGTATGGTTTTGCCGAGGAAACAAGGGGTTTCACCACTCGGGCGGGACCAAAACCGCTGGAGTTTTGGGCCCATGAATTCGCGTGGGGGAAGTTGTGGAACAACCTGTGCTGTGGCAAAACGCCGGCGGTGGGACAAGACCGTCGGGCGTCGGAGAAGGCTCTACTCGATGGGCGTGGCGCCGGCGGGTGGGGTGCCTCCGCCGCTGCGGATGTAGCTGGCCCGCTGCTGGGCGTAGTCGGCGGCCGTAGGCAGGTCGGCCTCGCCGGTGTTGGCGGCGCGGGAAGCCTCGAACAGCTTCTTCAGGTAGTTGCGACACCAACCGCAACCCGTGCCGGCACCGTGACAATCGGAGAGTTGCGACGCGGAGCGCGGCCGCTCGATCCGCAGGTAGTTGACCACCTTGCGTTTAGTGACGTGAAAGCAAAGACAGAGTTCGTCGTCGAGGTCCATGGAGTGCAGCCTGACGGATGATCACTCCTGCGGCAAGTGCCCCACGCTGGACTGGAAGTACTTCTTCCGCCGGCCGGCGACCTCCTCGCTGTCGGCCGCTTCCTGGGCGGCCGTGAGGTCGGCGATGCTGGCCGTGCAGACGCGGCAGCCAGCCACTTCGATGTGGAAGCGGATGTAGTCGGCCGCGTCGTCGGTGAGGATGCCCATCAGGTAGTTGCCCAGTTCCGGACGCGAAGGGCAAGTGAGCCGATGCCGCCGCCAGATGCCGCCGAGCGAGTGCACCCCCGCGTCGCGACGTCCGGTGACCGCCTTGAGCTGTTCGCGCAAGGCGTCGCTGGTGCGCAGCTGGTCCTCGATGGCGACCATCTCGTCGGGCGGAAGCGCTTCGTCGAGGTAGGCTTCGAGGGTCTGATTGCTAAGGGGTTCACTCACCTTCGTACAGCTCCGGGAAGATGTCCTCGCTCAGGTCCTGTCGGCGGACCAACGTTTTGAGTCGCGCCAGGAAGTCAAACTTGAAATTGGCCACTTGTTGTTCGGTGAGGTCGAGCAGCTTGGCGACTCGCTTGTTGGCCAGGCCGCGGGCAAACAGCAGCTCGATGCACTTCAGCTTGGTCCAGTCGCCCCGTTCGCGCCACCGCTCGATTTCGCCGGCAATGGCTTCGGAGATGGCACGCTCTTCCAGGCCGCGGCGTTCGCCGCTGCGGGCAATGCTGCTGGCAGCTCGCGCGGGGCCGGGCAGGTCCCAGGCGGCTCCGTCGGAGCCATCGGTGCTGGAAAGCGGCAGCGCCGGGCGGCGCCCTTCGCGGCGGAGATGGTCGGTCAACTTGTGGGCGGCGATGGAGAACAGCCAGCTTTCGAGCGGCCGCCGGGTGTCGTAGTTGGGCAGGCTGGTCAGGAAGCCGACAAAGGTCTCCTGCACGACGTCCTCGCTGGCCGCCCGGCGGCGGAGGCGGCTTTCGACAAACGCCAGCAGTCGGCCCTCGTACTCGTCGATCAAACGAGTCCAGGCGTCGGGATTTCCCCGGCGGATGTCGTCGACCAAGAGGGCGTCAGGATTCGGCATGGGAGCGGAGCAAGTGTTCGAGAATCTGGTAAATGCTGCTCGCAAGCAGCCAATCACCGCCAGTGCTTAATTGAACATGGCAATGAGGAAACCAATCCCGATTATCGCTGCCGGAACGCCGATAAACAACCGCTTGGTGTAGTATCCCTTGGTGTAAGTGTCGAGTTTTACCAGGCCGAGCACGCCGGCCAGGCAGAGCAGCACGCCAGCCATCCCCATGCCCACTGCTTCCATCGAGTCCTGCCGGGCATAGGTTCGCCAGCGTGAGAGCAGATCGTCCGTGGTCCGGCTGTCGTATTCCAGCAGCACATGCAGGTTCTTCATGTTCGGCTGGTGTTCGAAGTCCTTGGTTTCGTAGAATTGCTCCTTGATCAGGTTCTCGCGGATATACCGCTTGGTGATCCCCAACCTCTCGAGCCGCGGAACGCTGACGTACGATCGCCGGGATTCTTCGATCGCCAGTTCGCGGATATACGCCTCGACCAGTTGCTCGATTGGACCATTCTCAAGCTTGGCCAGGCACTCGGCCGGCGTTCCGTACCAGTCCGATTGCACCACCTGACGGTGAACGTTTGGAACGCTCTTTGGCGGTTGGCGAACCCAGTCGGGAATCTCCTCGACGGGCGTGGCGGGGGCTGGTTCGTCGTCGCTGGGAGCCTCGGCAGTTTCGGCTGTGTCCGCCACCACGGTTTCCGCACTGGTGCTGGCGATGGTGGCAAACTCAGCGGCGTCCTGCACTTCGGCCACAGCAGGGTGCACCTCGGCCACGGGCTCCAGCAACGACACATCCACCGAACGTCCCTCATCGAACATGGGTGGCTGAATCTCTCCGGGCGACCACGTTGGAACATACGGATCCGAGGACTGCGATTGAGGATATCGTTGCGTGGTGTGGCGTTGCACGCTGGAGTAGCTGAAAAACAGCAGGACTACCGGCAGCGCGAGGGCGGCAAATCCCACGGCGGGCCCCGCGTGCTTGAACAACAAAAAGACGATGACCAGAAAGACAATGAGAATCGCCGGCGAGAACAATCCCAACCACGTGCTGGTCCGATACGAGCTGGTCACACTGTAGGAAGAATGGCCCGAAAGCTGATGGCGGACATTTGCGGCCTTCTCGTGATATTCCTGCGCCAGCTGCTGGATGTCTGGATCGCTGTGGTGTTCGTATTGTTCGGCCAGTTGGTCGAAGTGTCTTGCTTGGTTTTCCTGCAGCGCATACTGATGTTCGGAGTAGGGCGTGGATGCCACGGGTTCCTCGACGTGACTAGGCACGACGGCGAAACTCCACACGACGATTGCACCCACCAGCAATATCAGCCCAACGGCCACAAACTGCATGGCACCTCGGGTGTGACGATTCCCGAGCAGGATCGTGGCGACCGCCACGCCTGCGGCAACCGCCAGAGCAAGCACGATGAGAAATATAAGGGACATCTTCTAACCTGCCATCGCTTCTTCCGCCGCCGATTTTCGTCCGCTCGGTGGCAACCAGGGACTCACAAGCTGGGTAGCCACGGCAATGATGCCGGCCACCGCCATACCGGTGGGTTGAGGATACCAGCACACCAGGTGGGCGAGCCACGCACCGCAAATCGCTAGTCCAACACCCACCAGGCTCAGGCGGGTTCGACGGGCGTATTCGGCCAATCGCCACCACCGGAGACCAACCATCATGAGCGAGAAGTACATCACGCTCAGCAAAGCATCAGGCGAGGCCAAGTGCTGGCTTTGCCATTGGACGTAATCCCCTTCCGACATGTTGAGCAGTTCGTCGAGCAGGCTGTCGTGGAATCCGATTCCCGCATCGTGCATGTAGGGCACGCCAGTCATCATCGTGGTGGCCAGGCCCCAGGCTACCAGGCCCACAAAGGCACCGCCCACCAGTTGCCATAAACGCATAGGAATCTGGTCTTCGAAACGGCCTTCGGTGAACTTACCGGTCACCAGCACCACCCAGGTACCTACGGTGGTCACGCCAGTCAGCCACAAGTACAGCGGAAGGCGTTCGCCGGGGGTGGAGCCACCCACGACCACCACGGCCAGCATCGCCAGAAATGCACAGAGGATACCCGACAGCACCATGGACGTGAGCAGTTCCGTGGCACGCTGACGCAACGGCTTGTCGCGGAGCCGTTCGTGGACCTTTTCTTTCCAACTAGTGCGCAGGCGTTGCGCTCGAATGGCCGCGGTGCGCCGTTGTTCGGCGCGGGACATCGGTTGCAGGACGGGTTGCTCGGCGGGAGGGGGGCGTTTCGCGGGGCGGGCTACCGCCATGCCATCGGGACCGCGACGCACCCTCTTCTGACGCCGGACCTCGGCTGGGCGAACCAGCGTGGCCCAAAACGCGTAGTAAAAGACGTACACCACGCCCAGCAGCACGGCCAGCGATCCCCATACGGTAACCGTACCGACCGCCAGGCCTACCAGCACAAACAGCAGGAGCGCCTTGCCTACGGGGTTGGCATCCCAGGTGTGCCAGCCTTCCACCCAACTGGTCCAGGTGCTATTCATCCACTCGTATAGAGGTTCGCGAACATCGCGTTCCAACGGCACCTTGGAGAATGGCTTCGGACCCCTGTGACCTCGCACGGAGGTATCGGTAAACAGGTGCGCGGCACCGATGCCGTCGGCGGCCGCATGCTCGCCGCTCCAGCCGTCGATACGTTCCAGACGAACGTACTCCACGCCTTGTCCATCGGGCAGCAGTTCCAGCAGTTCATGAACGCTACCGATGCGGACTTCAGGGTCTTTGGCGAGCGTCCGCTCGACCGCTTCGCGAAACGGGCTATCGAGCGACGACAGATCGGGCTCGGCCGTCAGGTGTTTCATTAGCACCTCGCCCACGCTCTCGCCCTCGAACGGGACGTGACCAGTGAGCATCTCGTACAGCATGATGCCCAGAGCGTAGGTGTCGATCTCGCGACCATAGCGGCCGTTGGCAATCTCCGGTGCCATGTAATGTACGGTGCCGACACTTTCGGTCTGACCACTGCGGCGACTGCACGAAATGAACTTCGACAGGCCGTAGTCGCCCAGCTTGACGGTGCCGCCGTCGGTGGAATCGATATCCAGAAACACGTTGCCCGGCTTCAAGTCGCGATGGACGATGCCGTGGTCGTGCAAGTAGGCCACGCCCGCACCAATGCCCCGCATCCAACGAATCACTTCGTCGACGGGCATGCCGTTGGGGTGCCGTTCGATGGCGTCCTCGAGCGATTCGCCGGAGACGTACTCCATGACCACCCACTGATCGCCCAGCGAGTCGGTGCGAATGTCGTAAACGCCGATCAGATTCGAGTGCTTGAGATTCAGGCAGTGCCGTACCCCGCGGAGCTCGACATCCAGATTACGGCGAATCAGCTTCAGCGCGACTTCTTTGCCAGCATCGCTGGTGGCGAAGTAGACCTCGCCGAAACCGCCCCGGCCGATGCCCCGCTTGATGGTGTAGCCTTCGAGCGGTTGGCTGCCGGTGGGGTAGAGAAATTTGAGTGGCGCACGCTCGGAACTCGCCCCGGCGGGTTCGAGAAGCTGCTCAGGTTGAGGCGTGCGGACGTCCATGGTGGTGTTGTGTTCGTTGTGGTTTACAGCCCTAAGTGTAACCGGTTCTGTATGCCATTTCGCTGGCTGGTGCGGAACCTTGCTGCAAAAACCGTGAGAATCCCCCGAATTGGACGCCTCACGACCCCTTTTGTTCCCCAACTTTCCCCAATTGCGTTGGCAGCGTGCCTGGCTGGACGGTTCAGACGTCTTCCAGGCTAATGGCGAATTCCTCTCCCTCCAGCCGAGCCCCGCTTTCCAGGGGGGTCGGTCCATCGGCCTGCGATCCGTCGACCGTCATCTCCATGGTCGACCGGCAGTGCAGGCGTCCCGCTTGCCGGAACAGCATCACGTCGCCCTGCCACCGCCGGCAGGCGATGTGCGAGTGCGATTTCGGCCCCAACAGGCAGCTATCAGCCATCAACAGCACCGCGTCGGCGCGGGGCTCAGTGCGATGGCCGCTAAGCGGTGTCAGCCGGGCCGTGGCGCTCAAGGCATGCGGCCGTGTGAACTCGAGCCGGACGGCCGAACCGAGTTCAATCTCGTGTCGATTCCCCAAGACCATGGGGCCGGTCAGCAGCCGCCCGTCGACCTTCACCTCGCCCAACGGATCGAGCGTATAGCCACCCTGGTGGCGACGAATGACCGCGTGGCGGCGCGACAGATCGGCACACAACGGCACCGCCACTGCCGAACCAGGCGTGGGCTGTCCCAGCACCACTTCGTCGTCCAGGCACACCAGGAAACCTCCCACGGCGTCGACCCATAGCATGAATCGGTTGGGTTCCTGGGAGCCGGACATGGTATCGTCTGCCTGAGTCTTGGAGGCGGAGCCTTGGGCTCCGCGTTTTGTATCGTTTAATGCCAGCGAGGCTAGCGGACGCCCTTCGCGGTGGAACACCGCCGTGGCGTCGAGCCCCACCGCGTGCCAGGCCTGACGCCGCGCGGCGCGGGCCACCCGATCGCGCGGCGCCACGCTCAGCAATTTATCCGCCCGCGCGAGCATCTGGTGCCAGTCGCTCTGGTTGGCTGCGGCGTGCAATTCGCCCCGCAGCTGGGAGTGCCGCTGGCATTGTGCCAGCAGCCACTCGACTCGCTGGGCGAGTCGCGACCAATCAATCTTAACCGAATCACGGGATAGATTCTCCGGCGATTTCTCTATCGCCAGTTCTTCGACCGCAATTTTCTCCAGCGCTTGGCGAGCCTCGGCGCTACTGCCCACCGATAGCATCTGCTCGGCTTCGGACATGCTGCGGGCGAATTCCTCCAGTTGTCGGACTTGAGCGTCACGAAGGCCACGACGGGCCAGCTTTGCCAACTCCTGCTGCGCCACGGCGGTGCGACCATCGGCCAGGAAATCCACAGCGCGGGCGAACACCGCCTGGCGATACTCGTTGCGAACCTGGGCCACCGGCAGATCGCAACCTGCGACATGCTCGGCCAACTCCAGGTCGTTCCACCCGGCGTTGGAACGGCCCGCGGCCAGGCGACCTCGTGCCCGCTGAGCCACCCTGCCGGCCAACTCAGCCGACAACTCCCGGGCCTGGCGAAACTCCCGCAGTTCTTCCCGCTGGACGATAGCACAGGCGCGGTCGAGTTGACCCTCCTTGAGCGCCCGCCGCGCCTCGCCAAGTTGCATTCGCCAAGAAGGAAACATGAGGGACAACCTTACAGGAACTCCAGATCGACTGTGTGACTGACCAATTCCAAGCCCAATGACCAATGAGTCGACATTACGTATTCGTCATTGGCCATTGGGTCTTTGGTCATTGGCAACTAATCTTCGTAGCTCACCTGGGCCACGTTGCTATCCTTTTCAACCAGGTTGAAGTAGGCAGCTACCTGGTCGGTGATGTCGGCCGAGTCTTCCGGATCGAGCGAAATCTCGGTCACCACGTCCACATCGGCGTTGGCGATTCGAGCCTTGACGTCGAGCGAAGCGCGGATGTCGTTGATCAGTTCCTTGGTGCGAGCCAGTTTGCTGTCGTCCAGCACCACTTCGCTCGACGCCTGGGCGACCTCGACCAACGCTTGCTTGGCTTCCAGGCACTTCACATCGGTTTCCAGCTTCTTCTGCGCCGTGACCATCGCGGCATACTTCTCGCGGGCCGCCATCAGGTTGGCCGCGCGAGCGTCGCGCATCTGCTTCATGCTGTCGAGCGTCTCGTCGCTTACCTTGTAGCGAGCGAACTTGCTCTTGAGGCTCCGCTCGACATCGCCCCGCTCGTAGGATCGGCTGGCGTAGTGGAAGGTGCTCTTGCCACTGGTCAGATCGGCCTGCATCTGCAGGATCTCGCCCTGCAGCTTATTGCTACTCTGTTCAGCAGCGACGATCTGCTCGTCCAAATGCTCCAGGGCGACTTCCTCTTTGGCAATCATGTGCATCGCGTCGCGAATATTCGGCGTGAGCTCGCTGACCATCTGACGCGCACGGTCGATCTGGAACGAGGTGGGCACCGAATCCTTGACGCCGTCCGACACCCGATTGGCGCCGGTCTTGAGGTAACTGAGGGCATCCCGCCCAAACAACAGGCCAGCAACCAGGCCGACCACAGCAACAGTAAGTAGGGTTTTTTTGATCATCGGTTTGGCTCCTTGATCGGGGTGGAACGATCGAAAGCAACATTTGAAGGGCTTTCGCATGGCGGTTGGCTCGACTGAGGGAAAAGACGAACGAACGGAGGTAAACACCAAAAGGACCGAGCACGGCGAAGTGCTGGTCCACTAAGAGATTCGCCCCCCGCAAAGTGATCTTTGGAACGATTTAAATTTTTTTGAAACCGCCGGCCGGCGGCCGCCCGGCTCCCCGCCGCTTGCAGTCCCTGGTTGTCCCCGCGCAGAATGAACCCAACGCGAAAAAATGCGTAGAAACGTCGCTTGCCCCCCGCGCTGGAGTTACTGCCATGATCCGATACCTTCCCGCCGTTTTTTTGCTGGCAATTGCGGTCGGATGCGAGAAACCACAAACTCTGCCGGCAGGAATGACGGCCGAACAGATGGCCGACTATCGCTCCAAGCTGCTGATGACCGCAGAACCAGCGGATGCGAAAACGGTGATCGAGGTCCGCAATGCCCTTCAGCCTGCGGATTCGCCGGAGGGCGAGGAGGAGGAGGCGGAACAGTCCTCCGCGGACTCTCCCCCCACCGGAGTGACCGTGGTCGGCACCATCGGCGGCATGCCGAATCCTTTCGGCAGCGACAACATGCCCGCGTTCCCCTGGATGGAAGGTCAGGCCGTATTCTCGCTGGTCGATCCAACGACCGTTGCCGAATTCGAGGGTGAAGAGCACCAGCACGCCGAAGGCGAGGAGTGCATGTTTTGTGCGGGGAAGGCACGCGACTTGGTCGATACGGTGGCCCTGGTCACCTTCGTCGACGAGCAGGGGCAGCCGATTCCCGTCCGGAGCGACACGCTGTTGGACCTGAAACAGGGCCAAGAAGTCGTGGTGACTGGCACCGGCTCGGTCGAACTGGGAACACTCCGCATCGTGGCCGATGGCGTTTTTGTACGGCAGCCGTAGTCGCTTGCCGGATTGCGACTAGAGTCTTCTGGAGTCCACTCGTTGGCAGTGGTGGACCAGAATTCGCTTAGTCCTTGCTGCAATTGGCCATGATTACCATCCGCACCGACCCGACGAACCGGGGCGGCTACGTGCTTGAAACCGAAACCGTAGTAGCCCGGCCGCTCGAAGAAGTGTTTGCCTTCTTTGCCGACGCCATGAACCTGGAGCGTATCACACCGCCTTGGCTCCAGTTCCAGGTGGTTACGCCTGGGCCGTTCGACATGCATGCGGGGACGCTGATCGACTATCGGCTGAAGATTCACCATGTGCCCGTCCGCTGGCGAACCGAGATCGCCGCGTGGGAGCCTCCCTACCGATTTGTCGATACCCAGTTGCGGGGGCCATATCGTCACTGGCGGCACGAACACCAGTTTGAAGCAGTCGAGGGCGGAACCCTGTGTCGCGACGTGGTCCGCTACGGCGTGCCCGGCGGGGCGCTGATCCATCGACTGCTGGTGCGGCGTGACGTGCAACAGATCTTCACCTACCGGGAGCGGGCCCTACACGAACAACTGGCACCGCAACAGGCCCTACAATCGGCCTGATCGGCACCGCCGGCGGTGTCGCTGGCGGTCCGCAGCAGGGTGAACTACGATTCAAGGAAGCGCCGACCATGCGCTCCGCGAATTCTCCCAGTAGCCTCTCTTTGCCGCAGTGTCCGAAACCACCAACTCCACCGACATGCCCCCGGCCGACGATTTGGCCAGTGGCGGTGCGTGGGTCGACCTGGAGCACTTTCGGGTCACAGGATACGACCCCGGCAGTCTGCTGGCGCGAGTCTCCTGGTATATCGTGTGCGAGTTGCTGTTCGCCTCGTCGTTACCGCTGCCATCCCGCTGGCGATGCACGCTGCTGCGGTGGTTTGGCGCACAGATTGGCCGAGGTGTAGTGATCAAACCCCGCGTGCGGATCAAATTTCCGTGGCGGCTCCGCATTGGCGACTTCACCTGGATTGGTGAGGGGAGCTGGATCGACAATCTGGCGATGGTCGACATTGGCAGCCATGTCTGCATCTCGCAGGGGGTCTATTTCTGCACTGGCAGTCACGATCACCGCAAACGGAGTTTCGACCTGATCACCACCCCCATCACCGTGGGCGACGGGGCCTGGGTGGCGGCCCAAACCACTCTGCTGGGCGGGGCCACCGTAGGAGCCAACGCCCTGGTAGCGGCGGCCAGCATGGTGCACAGAGACGTTCCCCCCGGCATGATCGTGGGGGGGAATCCGGCCCAGCGGATCCGCGATCGCGAGCCACCGGCCAAGCCAACCTAGCGTGAGGCGTCCGGGCCTCTGGGTGTTGCTTTTTCGCCACATTCGCCATCGGCAGCACGAAGTCGCTCGGTGTCTTCTGCGAACCAATGGCCCGCCGGCCCCGTACTGCCTTTTGTAACGCCTGTGCGGCTTCCTCCACTGCCCTCGGTATGGTAGCTCGCCCGAGCGTCACTGTTTTCGGCACCGCAACGGGGGTAAACTCTTCTTTCTGCTATTTCTCATCCGCTGGTCAGAATGGCTGATTTCTTTCTATCTCCAGAAGGTTTCAGCAAGCGATGGCGGGTATCGCGGTTGTGGCACGATAGCTGCAACGCAGGATCTTGGCGAGAGAATTCGCCCCACGGAGTTTGGGCTAACTGAGCAGACAGTGGCGCACGAAGCGGACGCAACGAATGGAGCCCCCGCTAGCACGGCCCGACCACCAGAAACCGTCCTGCAAATCATCGACGATCTGACATATCTGCGTATATTGAACGGTTAGCAGACGAAGCGCGCGGGCTGTGGCAGCGAAAAGTTGATTCACCCATACTGACGACGACACCAAGGCCAGCGGTCTATGTTGGATTCCACTACTCTCCTCTACCTGATTGCGGGTGTTGGCTCATGTGTGATGAGCCTGATACTCACTCCCGTCGTACGCGAGACGTCCAAGAAGCTTGGATTCGTTGACCGACCCGATCAGCGGCGCAAGGCGCATAAAGCACCCGTTGCGCTTGGCGGCGGCGCGGCAGTGTTCCTTTCCATGGTCATCACCATGGTAATTGTGTTCGTAGTAGCGAGCCTCTACGGCTTGAACGTCAAAACGCCGTGGAACCACTTGCCACTCGGTTGCCTCGCGATCGGCGCCACCGCTATTGTGGCATTGGGACTACTCGACGACCTGAAGGGCATGCGGGGCCGATACAAACTGCTGGGCCAGTTGGCCATTGCCGGCCTGCTGATCTGGTCGGGAGTACGCATCGAAGGTTTCACCGCCTTCGGCTATCCAATCAACCTCGGATGGTTTGCCATCCCCGGCACGTTGTTCTGGTTGGTGGGCACCACGAATGCGGTGAACCTGATAGACGGCATCGACGGTCTGGCGGGCGGTGTTGGTTTCATTCTCTGCATTACTCTGGCGGCCATTTGTGGTTGGCAGGGTAACGTCGCGATGGCGGCCATCGTGCTGGCCCTGTCGGGGGCGTTACTCGGATTTCTACGATACAATTTCGCGCCGGCTACCATTTATCTAGGCGACGCCGGCAGCATGCTCGTCGGCCTGGTCTGCGGCACCATCGCCGTGTTGGCTAATGGCAAGTCGTCGGCCGCCATGGCGTTCGCGGTACCCATCGCTGTGTGGTCAATCCCCATTCTCGATTCATTCGCGGCGCTGCTGCGACGCAAGCTCACTGGCCGTAGCATGTTCGCTCCCGATCGCGGTCACTTGCACCACTCTCTGTTGGTGCGGGGGTGGACTGTGCAGCAGGCATCGCTGTTCATCGCGTTGATTTGCGCCACGACATGCCTCAGCGCGGTGCTGAGCATCTACTTGAAGAAAGAATGGATCGCCCTGGTGACGGTTGCCGCTGTGATGGTATTTCTCGTGTCGACCAAAACATTCGGCCACATCGAGTTCGCTCTGCTGAAGGGCCGGATGAGCCGTTTCGCCAATTCGCTGGCTACCGCTGAATCGGCCAACGGTGCAAGCGTTCGCGAAAGTTCACTTCAACTGCAAGGTTCTCGCGAGTGGAACAAACTGTGGACCGCCATTATCGAAGCGGCGGACACCTACCACCTCACCCGCATCAAGCTCTCGATCGACATCCCGCTGCTGCACGAATCGTTTTATGCCACCTGGGACACGTCGCGCAACGTGGATAGCGAAGCGACGTTGTGGCGCTTGACCCATCCCCTGGTGGTCGATGACCAGCAGGTGGGGCAGATGGACATTACCGGCGAAACGATGGCCGAGGCCCGAGGCTCGACCCTCAATCAAATAGGCCAGGTGCTCGACTTCCTGGAGCCCATCGAAGAGGACATCCGCTACATACGCGAAAACATCAAGGCGGACGACCTATCGATGCGGGTTTCCCGTGTTGTCGAGCATCCGCTTATCGGCCCCACTCCGGCCGGCTCGGTGACCTCGCCCACCGATTCCAGTCTGATTCGCTAGCGGTACTGCCCGCAGCCCGGGGGGAGACCCTCCAGGTCCGTGCGTCGCAATTGCGGTGTCGATCCGCTATCCTATGGGTTTGCGGCCTCCGCTGGAGCCGCCGCCGTCTCGCCTTTCAACTCCCTCCCACCCCCGCCAAGCATGGATCAATCCAGCCACGAAGGTAAGCGCGCCCTGATTACGGGCATCACCGGTCAGGATGGATCCTACCTGGCGGAGTTGCTTCTGGACAAAGGTTACAGTGTCTGGGGAATGGTCCGGCGTCACTCGTCGCGTGCCCTGACGCGCATCGATCACCTGGTGCCGAGCATCATGTCGGAGAGCCCCCGCTTGGAGTTGGTGCACGGCGACTTGCGCGATTCCGGCTCGCTGCTCAAAATCCTGCGGCGGGTGCGTCCCGACGAGATCTACAATCTGGCCGCCCAATCGGACGTGAAGGTGTCGTTCGACCTGCCCGAGTACACGGCCGACGTCACTGGCTTGGGCCCCCTACGTCTGCTGGAAGCCATTCGCGAGTTGGACCTGCCCGCCCGCTTCTTTCAGGCTTCGTCGTCCGAGATGTTTGGCAAGGTGCAGGATCAGCTGCAAAACGAGCTGACCCGCCTGCATCCCCGCAGCCCGTACGGATCGGCCAAGGCCTTTGCATTCCACACCACCCGTAACTATCGCGAAGCGTACGGCCTGTTTGCGGTCAATGGCATCATGTTCAATCACGAATCGCCTCGCCGGGGCGAATCTTTTGTGACCCGCAAGATCAGCCTGGCCGCCGCCCGCATCCACCACGGGCTGCAGGAGAATTTGTCGCTGGGCAACCTGGAAGCCCAACGCGACTGGGGATTTGCGGGCGACTACATGGAAGGCGCCTGGCGGATGCTTCAGGCCGACAAGCCCAACGACTACGTGCTGGCCACAGGCGAATCGCACTCGGTTCGCGAAGTCTGCGAGCTGGTCTTTCAGGAGATCGGTCAGCCGATCACCTGGCAGGGACACGGGCTGGACGAAGTGGGCGTCGGTCCCGACGGGCGGAAGCTGGTGGTGGTCCATCCCGAATTCTATCGTCCCTCGGAGGTAGATACGCTCCGCGGCGACTCAACCCGGGCTCGCAGCGAGCTGGGCTGGGCTCCGGCGGTGTCTTTTACCGAACTTGTGCAGATGATGGTTCGTAGCGATTTAGAGCAGGCCGAGCAGGAAGCAAATCGGGCCGACATCGCGTCGCGCTGATTACACCGATTAAACCGCGCTGTGGCAGCTCCAATACCATCCCTCGAACCTTCGCCAGGTTGCCGAAATAGCGTAATCGAAACACAATAGAGGTAGCTTTCCGGCTTGTACCGGACCACAAATCACTTGCACTTCAGGCGGCAACGACTTCTCTCGTAAAGGACAACCGGAACATGGCAAATGACGTAATCGTAGTAGCCGGCGGCGGCGGATTCATTGGTGGCCACCTGGTGGCAAAGTTGCTCGAGCAGGGGCACAAGAATATCCGCAGCATCGACATCAAGCCATTCGACGAGTGGTACCAGGTGTTCGATGGTGTCGAGAACGTCCAAGCCGATCTGAAGTTGAAAGACGCTTGCGAGGCAGCCTGCAAGGATGCCAGCCGCGTGTACAACCTGGCCGCCGACATGGGGGGCATGGGCTTCATCGAAAACAACAAGGCGCTGTGCATGCTCAGCGTGTTGATCAACACGCACCTGCTGCAGGCCGCCCATGAGGCGGGCGTCGACCGGTTCTTCTACGCTTCGAGTGCCTGTGTATACAACGCCGACAAGCAGAAGAGCGAAGACGTCGTGCCGCTGAAAGAAGAGGACGCCTACCCTGCCATGCCCGAGGACGGCTACGGTTGGGAGAAGCTGTTCAGCGAGCGGATGTGCCGTCACTTCCGCGAAGACTTCGGCCTGACGACCCGTGTGGCCCGGTTCCACAACGTGTACGGCCCGCACGGCACCTGGGACGGTGGCCGCGAGAAGGCCCCCGCTGCGATCTGCCGTAAGGTGATCAACGCCAAGGAGACCGGCAACCACACTATCGAAGTGTGGGGCGACGGCCATCAGACCCGCAGCTTCATGTACATCGACGACTGCATCGAAGGCATCTTGAAGATCACCGAGAGCGACATCACCGAGCCTATCAATCTGGGCTCCGACGAGCTGACTACCATTAATGGTCTGGTGGACATGGTGGGCGAGATTGCCGGCATCGAAGTCCAGCGCGACCACAACCTCAACGCTCCCAAGGGCGTCAACGGTCGCAATAGCGACAACACGCTCATCACCAAGTTGCTGGGCTGGGCGCCTGGCATTCCGCTTCGCGAAGGAATGGCCAAAACCTACGAGTGGATCTACGGCGAGTACCTTGCCAAGCACGGTGCTGCCACCACCAAGTAGAATTTCTCGCCACTAGCAAGCCGTCCGCCTGGCGGCGGGCAAATCGTCTCTCGCGCACACGTTCCCACGTGTCGCGACCGAGCCTGCTACTCGTCCATCCTCCCACCTGCACGCATGACCAAACGTCCCCGTATCCTCGTCATCAGCCAGGTGTATGTGCCCGACCCGGCGTCGGTGGGGCAGCACATGGCCGATGCTGCGGCCATGCTGGTCCAGCGGGGTTACGACGTCCGCGTGCTGACCTCAGCGCGGGGCTATGAGGATCCCTCGGCCAAGTACCCAAGACGGGAGACACGCGACGGAGTAGAAATCATTCGGTTGCCACTCTCGTCGTTTGGCAAGCGGACCTTGCTGCTCCGTTTGCTGGGCCAGTTGTTGTTCGTCATGCAGGCCGCCTTGCGGGGATTGTTCACCCCTCGTTTGGCCAGCATCCTGGTAAGTACCAGTCCGCCGATGGCTGGCTCGGCGGCGTTGTTTGTCCGCTTCTTTCGTCGGGTGCCGATGAGTTTTTGGGTGATGGACCTGAACGTCGATCAAATGATCGCCAGCGGTTCGCTCAACCCACGGTCGCCTTTCGGGTGGTTGCTGAAGCGTTCGGTTACCAAGACCATGAACAACTCGCACGCCATTGTCGCGCTCGATCGATTCATGCAGCAGCGAATCAAGGACAACTATGGCCTGGAAGAGCGGGTGCACGTGATCCCGCCCTGGCCCCTGGAAGATCAACTGGAACCGGTGCCGCACGGCGAGAACAAGTTCCGCAAAGAGCACCACTTGGAAGACAAGTTCGTGTTCATGTACAGCGGCAACATGGGCATCGGACATCCGATCGGTGTGCTGCTCGAAGCGGCCCAGGCGCTCGAAGACCTGGAGCACGTGAAGTTCGTGTTCATCGGCGGAGGTGTGCGGCGGGCCGAGATCGAGGCGGCCATCCGCGACCGCCAGCCCCCCAACTTGCTGCTGCTGCCCTACCAGCCGCTCAGCGAACTGCGGTTCTCGCTCTCCGCGGGCGATGTGCACCTGGCCACCATGGAGGAAAGCGGCATCGGCTATTTCCATCCCTGCAAGGTCTACGGGGCCATGACCGTGGCGCGGCCCATCCTGTTTGCAGGGCCCGAACCGTCGCACGTGACAGACTTGATTGAGCGATATAACATAGGTTGGCGTGTTTCGCCGGACGACGCACCACGGGCGGCCAGCGAAATGCGTCGCATCGCCCAGTTGCCAGCCGAGGAGCTACAGGCCATGGGCAGCCAGGCTCGTCAGGCGATCGAGGACCAACTGAGCAAGAACCACCTTTGCCAGCAATTCTGCGACGCCATCGCCCCGTCGCGGAACTGAAACGCCACCCCCGCGCCCGCAAACCCTGCCGCAAAAAGCATCCCCCCGCCAAGATTGAACTGAAGGACAAACGCACGATGGGCAAACGAGAAGAAGTGATGACGCTGCTGAAAGAGTGCGTCCAGGAGTACAGCGAACAGTCCGGTCAGGAGTTGGCCATCCAGGAGGACACTCCGCTGATCGGCCCCGAAGCGACGGTCGACTCGCTGGGACTGGTGATGGTGATCACCTCGTTCGAAGCGCAGCTGAACGATAAGTATGGCACCGAATTGGTGCTGGCGAACGAAAAAGCCATGTCGATGCGCAACAGCCCGTTCCGGTCGCTCAACGCCCTGACCGATTACGCGGTGAGCTTGCTCGACGAAGCGGGAGCGGCAGCATGAGCAAGTCCGACCAGGCCATGGTGATCACCGGCACCAGTCGCGGACTGGGGCTGCAACTGGCGGAGACCATGCTCGAACGGGGTTGGTGGGTGTTCGGCTGCAGTCGTGGTCCCAGCGATACCAAGCACGAGCGGTACCAGCACTTCGAACTCGACGTAGCCGACGAAAAGGCCGTAGCGCACATGTTTGCCGCTGTGCGCAAGAGCGGCAAGCAGTTGTTTGCCGTGCTGAACAACGCTGGCACGGCCTCGATGAACCATGTGCTCACCACCCCGCTGAGCACCATGCACAAGTTGTTCTCGGTCAACGTGTTCGGCACCATGCTTTGCTCGCGGGAAGCGGCCAAGCTGATGCTGAAGCATGGCGAGGGGCGAATCATCAACTTCGGCAGCGTCGCGGTGGCCTACGCCTTGGAGGGGGAAGCCGTCTACACCGCTTCGAAGGCAGCCGTCGAATCGTACACCAAGGTGCTGGCTCGCGAGATGGGTTATCACGGCATTACGGCCAACTCCGTCTCGCCCAACCCCGTGAAAACCGACCTGATCGCCGGTGTGCCTGACGACAAGATGCAGCGTCTAGTCGACCGGCAATCCATCAAGCGTTATGGCGAATACGAGGACGTGCTGCGGGTGGTCGACTTCTTGCTGGACGAGAAGAACACCTTCACCACGGGCCAGGTCATTTATCTTGGGGGCCCCTGATGCCGCTCTCCTGGCTTCTTGAGCGATTTGCCGAGCACCGCGATCAAGACGCCGTCGTGTGGCAGGATCGCGCCACTAAATATGGCGAGCTTCTCGACTTGGTAGAGCGGGCTAACGAGTTCCTCGCGGCCGAGCATGTGTTGCCAGGTCAGTGCGTGATGCTGGATGCCGACTTCTCGCCGGGTTCGATCGCCCTATTGCTGGCGGTCATGCAGAATCGCAACATCATTGTGCCGGTCGCCCGCCAGGTAACCGCCGACCGCGACAAGTACGCCCAGCTGGCCGAGGTCAGCCATCGACTTTCCGTCGACGAAAACGACCAGTACACCCGCACCGCCGACGCGGCGACCGAGGTCACTCATCCGCTGCTGGTCGAACTGAAAGAGAGCGGCAGCCCGGGCCTGGTGCTGTTCAGTTCCGGCTCCACTGGCGAGCCCAAGGCGGCGGTGCACAACCTCGACTTCCTGCTCAACAAGTTCAAGATGCCGCGGCATTCGCAGCGGATGATCACTTTCCTGTTGTTCGACCACATTGGCGGCTTCAACACGATGATGTACACGCTGTCGAACCACGGCTGCGTGATTACGGTCACCTCGCGCGATGCGGCTACCATCTGCCGGGCGGTCGAGCAGCACCGCGCCGAAGTGCTACCCACCTCGCCCACGTTTCTCAATTTGTTGCTCGTAAGCGGCGAACACGAGAAGCACGATTTGTCGAGCTTGAAGATCATCAACTACGCCACGGAAGTGATGCCCCCGGCGACGCTGCGTCGCCTGAACGATGCGTTCCCCGGCGTGACGTTCCGCCAGTCGTATGGCATGACCGAACTGGGCATCATGCGGACTCAGTCGCGCAGCAACGACTCGGTGTGGATTCGCGTGGGTGGCGAAGACTACCAGACCCGCATCGTCGATGGCATCCTGCACATCAAAGCCAAGTCGTCGATGCTCGGCTACTTGAATGCCCCCAGCCCGTTTGACGACGAAGGCTGGTTCAACACGCAAGACGAAGTGGAAGTGGACGGCGAGTGGCTGCGGTTCAAGGGCCGCAAGTCGGAGATCATCAACGTCGGCGGCGAGAAGGTCTATCCGGCGGAAGTGGAAACCGTGCTGATGGAAGACTCCAACGTAGCGGACGCCACGGTGACCAAGGAGCCGCACGCGATTATGGGCAACATTGTCGTTGCCGAACTTACGCTGCACGAAGAGGAACCGCTGTCCGACGTAATCAAGCGCGTCCGGCAGCACTGCTTTACAAAGCTGCCCTCGTACAAAATTCCCGTGAAAATCCGCCTGAGCGACGCGACGTCGCGGATGAGCGAGCGGTTCAAGAAGCAGCGAACGAAGTCCGAATAGGTATCGCCGATGTCCGCCGCTAGCTCACCCGCAGTCGGCACTGCCACGATCCGCCCGCTGTCGCCCGACGACCTGCCACAGGTCGCGGCCATCCTCTCCCAGCGGGACGAGCACCCGTGGAGCCTGGAGTCGACTCGCTGGTTCGTGCAGGGACTCGACCAGGACAAATGCCGCGCATGGGGCGCAGTGGACGGCGACAAACTGGTGGGCCTCACTAGCTTCTTCCTCCGCACCCTGTACTGGCAAGGCGAGCCGCATCGCGTCGCCTACTGGGCCAACCTGTACATCGATCCGGCGTATCGGGCGCAGATGCTCTACCCGCGGCTGCCCATGACTATGCTGCGGGGGATCAAAGACGCGGGCGCCGAGTTCCTCTACGCCGCGGTCCGTTTGCAGGATGTTGCCCGGGCCCATTCCGGCATGGGATTCGGCGAGATCGGCCCGCGCAACGTATGGGTACGCTTCCTGCGACCAGGCCACTTCGCCGCCAAGTACAAGAAACTGCCAGCGGTGACCGGCGTGCTGACCGTCCCCCTGGATGCCTGTTACAGCTTGGGAGTCTCGCTGCGCGGCCGCCTGGCGAAGAGCCACGCGGTCGAAGATCTGGCCATCGACGAAGCTCCTTTGGCGGAGATGGCCGAGATGGCGAACGAGGCCGCTGCCGGACAGTTCGCCCAGGTTTGGACGGCCGAAATGCTTGCCGAGCGTTACGCCCAGACCCGCGAAGGGGGAGCTTATCGCATCCTGGTCTGCCGAGATGCCGCGGACGCTTCGCTCGAGTCGGCCCTGGTCTACCGTTTGGCAGAGCGTGGTGCGGGCATTCAGGTGGCCGTGATCATGGATCTGATGCATGCCCCCGGCAACACCGACGCGATGGTGGCCGCAGTGCATCGCCTGGAAGCGTTGGCCATGAAGGCTGGCTCCGAGGCCATCCTGTACTTCGACGCTTTGGGGGATGCGATGCGAGATACGATGCGGAGCTGCGGCTTCCGCCAGTCGCCCGAAAAGTACACCTTCATGGTCTATCCCAAGAAGGTCCGAGATGAACACCCCTGGTTGACCGACATGGCCAACTGGAACTACTCGTTCCGCGACCACGATGCGTTCTAATTCATGCCAGAATCACCGCCACAGCCCGAAGTGACCCACGCCCTGTCGTTCGACATCGAAGACTGGTTCCACATGGTGGAGATCGATGCCGTGGCCGACACTAATAAGTGGCCCGAGTTTCCCTCGCTGGTCGAGCGATACACCGATCAGATCCTCGCCACCGTCGACCAGGCGGGGGTTCGCGCCACGTTCTTCATGCTGGGGTGGGTGGCCGAACGCTATCCGGGCATGGTGCGCCGTATCGCGGACGCGGGGCATGAGCTCGCTTGTCACTCGTTTTGGCATCGGCGCGTCGACCAGCTCACGGCCGACGAGTTCCGCGAGGACACGCAGCGAACTGTCGACATCCTGCAGCAGCACTCCGGGCAGCAGGTACTCGGCTATCGTGCCCCCAGTTTTTCTATCACTCCCGGCACCGAGTGGGCCATCGACGTGCTGCTCGACCTCGGCTTTAACTACGACGCCAGTCTGTTTCCCGCTCGCCGGGGCCACGGTGGCTATCCCTGCGAGCAGCCTGCGCACGACTTCGCCGCCACGCCCTCGGGGCGTTCGATTCGCGAGCTGCCGATGAGCATCGGACGGTTTGGCGGCCGGCGACTGGCCTTCAGCGGTGGCGGCTACCTGCGACTGTTGCCCGAGTGGCTCATCCAGCGGGGCTTCGCCCAATTCGAGCAGCAAGGCACGCCCGTGGTGGTGTACCTGCACCCGCGCGATTTCGCGGCCGACTGCCCCCGCGTGCCGATGCCGGTTCATCGGCGTTTCAAGTCGTATGTCGGGCTCGCCAGCACGCAGCGAAAACTCGAGATGTTGCTCGACAAGTACAAATTCGATACTTGCGCCGCCGTGGCGGGGGTGGCTTGAACACACTGCTAGCACCTGAGCTCGCACAATCGACCTGTCGCGCGAGCGGATATTCCGCTCGGCAAACTGCAGTACTTTGCCCGTCGCCACCACCGAAGCTTGGCGCGAAAATCGCTGCGCCCCGCCGGTTGTCGGCAGGACCGCGATAATCGGCATCGCCGCCAGCTCGCGGATAACTGCAACTATGCCCTGAATAACGACTTACGGCCATCCGACAGGGGGGCGCCAGTGGCGCCAAATGCTTGCTAAAGTGCCGCACGTGGCTAAGATGAAGAGTGGAGCGTAATTGTCGCCCCCCCAAGAGCCGGTGCACGCGCACCCTTTTCCACAGCGGCGGCAAACTTGTAGCATCCCGCTCCTTTCTTTACTACGGAACAGAGCCTCGATGAGTCAACTGGTTTACGATCTGCAGGCGGCGTTCATCTTGCCGAGCTGGGCCGTGGTTTCGCGTTGGGCGTTGGGCGTCGCCATCGTCGCCGCGGTGCTTGCCCCGCCTGCCGATGCGCTGGTGGTCATGAACGTCGACCCCTCGAACTACTACGTCGCCCCTACCAGCCAGACCAATTCCGGCGTCTGGGGCTCCAACGCCGATCCCGGTTGGGCCAACTCCACCAGCCGAGGCGTTTACCTGGGCAACGGCTGGGTGCTCTCCGCCAGGCACACCGGGCTCGGAACCGGCAGCGAGACCATCAACGGCGAAGACTACAACGTGATCGCTAACGCGTTTGTAGACCTCAAGAATCCCACGGCGGCCGTCAACGCGGGACTCTCCTCGCTGGCCGATCTGCGCATCACACGCGTGAACACCCTCGTCGATTTCTACGGTACTCCCGAGCAGCGCGCTGCGGATCTGGGAGCGTCGCTGCAGCCCATCTACATCGCCGACTCCAGGGCATCGACCAACAAGCAACTCGTCGCCATCGGCAACGGCAACACGCGTTTGGACGGCGATTCGCTGTTGCATGCCGACAAGTCGTCCAGCTCTTCCGTCAACTGGCCCGATCCGGTGCCCGAGTGCGATGGTAATTGCCTGCATACGGTTCCCAGTTCGCAGATTCATGCACTCGGATATTCCAATCAGGGACCTAGACGTCTGGCTTGGGGAACCAACCGCGTCGAGTCGTCCACCACGGTGGCCAACCGCCTGCAGGACTTCGATCCGGTCAGTGGAACGAATTCTTACTCGATGAACATCAGCGACAGGGATACCCTGGTTCAGGCGTTTGACTTCGATACGTACACCTTCAACTACAACTCCAGTTTGGGAGAGGTGGTCGGCGGTGGGTCCGAAATACAGGCCGCCGCCGGAGACTCGGGCTCTGGAATCTACACCTGGAACTCTACCGCCAGTCGCTGGGAACTCACCGGCGTCATGCACACGATCGCTTGTTACGTCACCCGTGCCAACGGTAGCTGCGGCACTGCCGCGGCGCTTCGGCAGGGATCCAGTGCCTTCGGCGACTTCACCGCGTTCACCGAACTGTCGGCCTACAAGGATCAAATCGAAGCCTACATGGCCCCGCCCGAAGGGTTCGAGTGGACCGGCACGCCCGGCGAAGACGCGCGGTTCTTTTCGCTGGTCGGACGCGAATTCGGTTACGACGCCGCCGGCGAGGTCGTTCTGCTGAACGAAGGCCTCTGGGGCGACGTGAATCTCGACGGCTTCGTCCGTGGCGACGGCACCGGCGATTGGGCCACCGACGATGTCACCGCGTTCATCGAAGGCTGGGGACATGAGCAAGCTGCCGGCGACATCTTCTCCTGGAAACAGGGCGACCTGAACCAGGATGGCATTACCGACCTCAGCGACTTCCTGCTGCTCCGCAGCGGCTTCCAAGCCACCAACGGCGCATCGCTCAGCCTGGCGGCCATGCTTGGCACCAGTTCCAACAACATCCCCGAGCCCTCGACTATGGTGCTGCTCGCCGGCGGCACCCTGGCCCTGCTGGCCAGCCGCCACTTGCGCCGCCGCCGCCGATAAGGCGCAGTCGAATTCTGGTCGTCTCGCAACCCTCGAGTTTTGTCCCAACGAGTTTTGGGCCAATTGGGCCCGTTTACATTCATTGGCCCAAAACTCCAGCGGTATTGCCCCCCATCACGACAAAAAACCTCTTGTTTTATAGCATTCTTGTGAATGACCTGGGGACAAAACTCCCCACGTTGTTCTCCGCATGTCGAGCGAGTTGGCCCAAAACCTTGTGGGCAAGGTGATTCGCACCGCGACTTGGCGTCGCAAACAGGCTCTCTTTCGCGGAGTGCGCAGCACCTTGAATCGCTCGCTTGAGCGTTTTCAGAATTGGTGTACTGGTTTGGCGCCGTGGTGTTGGTCCGATGCGCGAAGGCCGAAGCAGGCGAATTGCTATCCGCCGATGCAGGCCGACAAAGCAGCGGGCCGACACAACAAACCGAACCGGAACACCAAAAATGAAAGCGCTCTAAGTGCACGTCTATCGCCACGTAACTATTGGACCCAATCTGCGCGCCGGTTCAATGCCGAACTTTTTACACTCGGCGTTTTCTCGCGCTTACGTCCCCGATGTGATTGCACGACGCTCATCTCTGCTCGAGAGGGCGCCAATAAGAAGACATGATCACCATCAATCGCGCTCGACCTGCCCTACTAGACGACGTGCGCGGCCAATGCCAGATTGATAGGAGCAATATCTCTTCCAGTGATTAAGGGCGGTCGAATGCACGACGACCAAGGGGACTTACACGAGCTGACTGCCAACCCGTACGAGACACCCGAGCAGGCCTTCGAAACGGCCGCGCCACAGCGACCCCGTATCTGGACCACCTTTGTCGTCCCGCTGGTGGCTATTGTGCTCGCGGTCCTATTGCAGATCGTGGTGGCATTGGCTTTCGCAATCGCCATGATTTCCGGTGGCGAAAGCCCGGACAATGTCGCCAATCGAATCGGCGAGTGGATCGTATCTTCGGCGGGATTCCTGGCCATGCTTGCCGCGGGTCAACTCGGGTTCGCCCTGCCTACGTTGCTCGCAGCACAGCTCTCGCCCGAGCCACTGCGGCAGCGACTCGGCCTGGTGCCGCTCCGCAACCCGTTAGGGCTCTCGGTGATGATGGCGCTCGGCACCCTGTTGCCGCTAGCGATCAGCTTCGCCTTGGTCTATCTGGTATCGGAGGTCATCCCGCCCGACCAGACAGTCGCGGCCTTTTTCGAGCAGCTGACCCCGGGCTGGGGCATCGCGTTTGTGGTATTGATTGCCTTGGCGCCAGGCTTCATCGAAGAAATGCTATTCCGTGGCTACATCCAACGCCGCCTGCTAAAAAGGTGGAGCCCCTTCTGGTCCATCGCCACTTCCTCGGTACTGTTTGGCCTGGCTCACGTCACGCCCCACGCCATCGCGTTGGCATTACCTCTGGGCCTGTGGTTGGGCGTAATCGCCTGGCGCACGGGCTCGATCATCCCTACGATCGTCTGCCACGCTTTCGTCAACGGCGGCGTCAACATCTGGCGGCTGGTCATCAAATTTGGCGAGCTATCGGAGACCACCCAGTGGATTGTCAACGCGGCGTTCCTGTTGATTGGCGCCGCGTGCTTTGTGATTGCCTGTCGGATGCTGGTGGGGTATTCGTCGGCAGGAGAGTCGATAGCCGCTGAAGAGAAATTGAGCCGTTCAGGTTGAGAGAGCGCTGCGGAGGTTCAGCCGACGATCGATCGAACAATGGTTTCCATCTCGCAAGGGTAGCAGCGTGACACCGCGCAGGGGATACTGGCTGTCAGATCGCGTTCTGCCGCTCCACTTTCCTACTACGATCCTACAACGAGGCCGCTTGACCATGGACATCCTCCACCACAATGCGAAAGCCTGGGACAAGCGCGTGCAGGAGCACGACATGTGGACCGTCCCGGTGGATGCGGACACCATTCGGCGGGCCAGGCAAGGCAACTTCGCATTGGTGCTCACCCCTATCAAACCGGTTCCGATGGAGTGGTTCCCACCGCTCAACGGCTTGCCGACCTTGTGTTTGGCATCGGGCGGTGGTCAGCAAGGTCCGCTGTTGGCGGCGGCCGGTGCCCAAGTGACCGTGCTGGACAACTCTCCGCTGCAGCTTGCTCAAGACCAATTGGTAGCGGAGCGTGAGTCGCTCGACATCAAAACGGTAAAGGGCGACATGGCCAACCTTTCGGCCTTCGACGACAACTCGTTCGGCCTGATTGTTCATCCGTGTTCCAATTGTTTCTGCCCCGATATCTTGCCTGTGTGGCGAGAGTGCTTTCGCGTACTACGCCCCGGTGGCGTACTGCTGGCTGGATTCTGCAACCCGGCCCGCTACCTGTTCGAAGACACCCGACTCGACAACGGTGTGCTGGTCGTGCGATACCCCGTGCCGCACTCCGATGTCGACGAGCTAGACGACCCGCACCTCAAGCGACGAATTCTCGAAGAGCTCGACGCATTTGAGTTTGGCCACTCGCTCACCGATCAAATCGACGGCCAACTTCGCTGCGGCTTTCAGCTCACCGCGATGTACGAAGACAGATTCGGCGACTTCGAGGCCGATCCCATATCCCGCTACATGGACACGTTCATCGCCACGCGGGCAGTGAAGCCGGCGATTGATGGGTAATGATGTCCGGCAGTTGATAGAAGTGCGAGAGTTCCTCTGCTGGTCCATTAACTGCTTGATATCCCAGGGAGAGTGGCTGTGGCCAGCTAAGCTTTGCGGAACAGATGGGCGGAGAAGTAGTCGTCGGCGTACAGCTGTTCGGGGTCGCCGAAGCCGGCCGCGTTGGCCATGGCCAGCTTTTCATCGTCCGACACGGGAAAGTCGGCTTCGTTCATATGTTCGCGGACTTCCTGCCACTGCTCCTCGCTGAGCGCGGTCCAACTTGGCAGCAGGACGTCGTGAAATCGCTGCAAGTATTCGGTCCGCGATTCCGACCGTCCACGGCGGGCATCGATCCACACAAATTGCCCTCCCGGCGCGAGCGCTAGGTAGCAATCGGCAATCAGTTGCTCTTGCTCGGCCACCGGATAGTGGTGCAGGGAGAAGCTGGCCAGCACCAGGTTGGGCGCGGGCTCCATGGGCTCGCGCACCGCAGCACGTATGTCGCACGCCCGCACTTCAACTTGCCCTGCTATCGAGGCGAGCCGCTCGGCTGAGCGCTCGAGGCCCGACTCGGAGAGGTCGACGCCCAGATAGCTCTCGACCTGCGCCCCTTTTAACGCCTCTTCAGCCATGTAACCGTCGCCGCAACCAAGGTCCAACACCCGCAGCGGCGAGGGGTGCTGCGCCGCATGGGGGGCCACCGCTTCGATCAGCTCGGCATGTCGCATGTAATTCTGGGCGATCACACTTTCGTACAACGACCAGGCTGCAAATATCTCCAGCGGGGTTGGTTGGTCCTGCGACATGGCTCGGCTCGCTCCCAGGTTCGTCTCGACGCTCCCACGCAGCAAGCTAGTCGGCCGGCTCGTGGATGTAAAGCTGCGGATAGGTATACCGTCCTGGAGGGTGGTTGGTTCGGCAGGGGGCCACCAAGGAGAGGTCCTCGATGTGAAACGCTTGATCAGATTGCCGCCATGCGGAATGGAGTCAGCAGTGTTCTCAGCAACTCTTTCCCGTGAACCGGCACTGCTGGCACAGGGCACGCTGGCGGCGTTTTTCGAAGAGTTCTTCGCTCATCGCATAGCTAGAGTAGGCAATGCTCGATGAACCTGTGGAACCCCGCGGTCTCGGCCTCAATGAGACGGCTATGTGAGTTGAGTCTGAGGTGGAACTCTAGTTGACTTCAACTTCGACAGTGCTTTTGACCACTCTGGCCTGTCTTCCTGGATGACTTGCAGTATTGAGTAGTTCAGCTCATTGATTCCAGCAGTGTTAACGTCGCCGCTGGTATCTGAGTCGGGCAGATCCAGCTCGTGCCAGTAACGAATCTTGATGAACATTCGTTTGGCCCTCGTAAGTATAGAAAGTATGTCGAGTAGCACGCCATTCTTCTGGATGTTTATGTAGAACGCATCGGCGAACTGCAAATCCATGTGGACTTGAATGCGTTTCTTGTCTGTCTTGCTAAGTCCGTCGAATAGCTCATGGACATTATGTGAATTTGCCGCAATCCTGCGTCGCAAGTGATGGAGCCCCTTGAGGCTTAGCTCCAGGGAAAATGCTTCGCAAGCGACCATCGGCCAAGTATACAGCCCGGCTCCATTCGGGCTGTCCAACTTTCGGGCAGCCAGATAGAAGGACACGGCATTGCAGTAAGTCAGAAACGGATCGGGACGTTTCTTCTTCCTCTTGTTCTTTTTCCCCACAAGGAACCTCCGCAGTGTCGGGTCGCCCTCAGAAACGATGAAAAGCTGCGTTAACACGCGTGGCGGACCCGTCGTGATGGCAAAGCAACTTTATACGTTGCCGAAGGGACCGATTAAATGCGACGGGGTTCGCTCCACTGCTTTTCGCTTGGCAGTTGCGCATGGCCCGGCTGATCTACTGGTTCTTGAAGAAGTGGACGAACCACAAGCGGGCTCTGGGGCTGTTCTTCGCGCACTACAACTACTGCCGGAAGCATCGTAGCCTAAAAGGACAAACGCCAGCGATGGCTCACGGGCTCACCACTGGCGCTCGGAGTGTTCGTGAACTGCTGGAGCGAGTGACTGCACCTTAAGCATCTCCAGCCTACTACTATGGATGATGAGCGAAACTGATGATTGTTAAATCACCCTGATCTGGTCCGTAACACCAAAACACACGATAAGCGCCAGGAGTTCTATTCTGTGCGTACGCTTCAAACACCTTTTCGTTGGAATCAAACGGATTGGCTATGGAACTATATTCGTGCGTGCAAAGGCCGGGGTGTCGTGGGTTGTTTGCAAGGAACTTCACTGCTTTGGCTATCTGCTTGAAATCGCCAACTTCCCGAGACCTGTTTTTTCCAGCCCTCTTCTGCTCCTTAGCGCGCTCCTTAAGTGCCTCAAACTCAGCCTCGGCAGTGTCAGTCCATTTGAGCCGAAATGGCATTTAATCCTCGTTGTCAGACAGCCATTCGTCGTCGATTTCGGGGCCATCAGACAAACGCCCGGCCCGAGCATCTCGCAGGCCGGCAGCCAAAGACTCCCGAGCCGCCTCATTCTGGAAAACCCATAGCTCGTTAGCGGGGATTACTACTGCTGGGGTGATTACAATTCGATCTGCGTTTGAGTCGTCTACAATTACAGTCTGCGAGGCGTATTCTGCCCCAAGGCTCAAACGTCCCTTGCTGTCTAGAATCTTGGTAGTCATTGCTTTTGTCCTCCAGGAAATCGCTCCCGTTTTAATATACGGTCGCCACAACCGCTTGTTGCAGACTATTTCCCACATTTCCCAAAGTGGGACAATCCCACCTCCTGCAATGTTCACAGTGCGCAAAACCACACTTGGACAGCAGTGCAATCAGTTGCACTAAGTGCCTTGGCTGCGTGCAAGACTGAAGCACACCTGAGAGAAGCACCGCCTAAACCCCCCCTCCATTCTCACCCAACCCCCATCTGAGGGGGAGTACACATAATTGAGCACCACCTCTTTTTGGCACACGGTTCGCATACTAGTAAATCCGTCTTCGACACCTAAGGCACTAGCGACCAAGCGTCGCGGGGCCGGAACAGAGAAGAGCTAGGGGTCGGTAAGACGAAGAGGCAACGCAGCGACTTAGTTGGAACCTTCGATATCTCAAGCACTTAGCGAACTGCTCCCTCCCCCCAAATGAGCATTCGCAAACTTCGAAGGGTCCAACATTTTGGGCGGGCTGAAGCGACCGGAACACTCCGCTTCAGCCCGCCTGTTGCGTTTTGAGTGTATCAGAATCGAACACGTGTTCAATTCTGCAACACTCAATACTGCTCATCCCCGCCACTGGGAATATCCCAGCAACCTTCTTGCGAAGTTTTTTTTCCGGCTTGTGGTTCCACCCCTGCCAAGCCGACCCATATCGAGACTGTCTCCCAGGGCTCCCCTGCAAGTGCCTGCGTCGGGAGGGCCGCGTCCGCCAGGGATCAATGACGACGCTTTTGTCCGCAAAACGATACTTGCCGCAGCTACCGGCGGTTAGAATGGATGCGGGGACCGATAAAAACACGCCGAAACCGATTCAGCGAGGAAGCATGAAGTCTTCTAGCTATCTCCACCCCGCCCTGCTCCTGGCCGTCGCGGTCTCGCTCGCCCCGCTGGCTGGTGCCGCGGGTACGTCCAACACGCCGTCGGCTGGGGACGACTCCGACAGTTTCGGCCTGAAGCAAGTGGCGGAGATCAATCGTCTGGTCCGCGAAGGCTGGTCGGCCACGGGCGTATCTCCCTCGAAGCCGGCGACCGACGGCGAATGGTGCCGGCGGGTGTACCTGGACCTGGTGGGCCGCGTGCCGACCGTCGACGAACTGCGCGACTACGTGACCGATCGCGACGAGAACAAGCGCGAGAAGCTGGTCGATCGTCTATTGGGCGACGAATACCTGGAAGAGTTTGCTCGCAACTGGACCACGCTGTGGACCAACACCCTGATCGGCCGCACCGGCGGCGTGGATCGCGACTCGCTGGCCGTACGGCGGGGCATGCAGCAGTACCTCAGGCGGGCGTTTCAGAAGAATAAGTCGTACGACCAACTGGCCACCGAACTGGTCACCGCCACCGGTAGCTGCCAACCAGGCGACTCGGACTACAACGGCGCGGCGAACTTCCTGGCCGACAAGATGAGCGAGAACGGCATCCAAGCCACTGCCAAGACGGCCGAGATCTTCCTGGGCATGGCGGTCGGCTGCACGCAGTGCCACAACCATCCGTTCAACGAGTATAAGCAAAACCAGTTCTGGGAGCTGAATGCCTTCTTCCGCCAAACCCGCGTGATGCGCGAGCAAGTGGCCGGCACCAACAACCGCCGCTACGCCCGCGTGGTCGATCGCGACTTCGCCGGCGAAGGGGGCGACCCTTCGAAGGCCGAACTGTACTACGAACTGCGTAACGGCAAGCTGAAGGTGGCGTACCCCGTGTTCGTGGACGGAGCATCGCTGGCCGAGAAGTACGCCGACCGCGGAGAAGACTTCGGCGACAGCGGCTATCTGGAAGACATCAACCGCCGGCAGGAACTGGCCGACCTGATTTTGAACTCCGCTGAATTCCCCGTGGCGGCCGTGAATCGGATGTGGAGCCACTTCCTGGGCTACGGCTTCACCAAGCCGGTGTACGACATGGGCCCGCACAACCCGCCGACGCATCCCGAGCTACTGCAGTACCTGGCCGACGAGTTCCACAGTTCGAGCTTCGACATGAAAGAGCTGATGCGGTGGATCGTGCTGAGCGAGCCGTACAGCCTTTCGAGCCGCATGACCCGCGACAACCAGAGCGACGATCCGAACCTCGGCGCGCGGCCGATGTTCAGCCACTTCTACCTGCGACAGATGCAGGCCGAGCAGCTTTACGAATCGCTGCTGACGGCGACCGCGGCCGATGAGTCGCTGCCGTACGACGAGCGGGAGCGGATGAAAACGCAGTGGCTGTCGCAGTTCAACACCGCCTTCGGCACCGACGACAACAGCGAGGCCACCACTTTCAATGGCTCGATTCCGCAGGCCCTGATGATGATGAACGGCGGGCTGGTGAAGAAGGCTACCGAGTGCTCGCCCGGCAGCTTCCTGCACACCGTGGCCACCAGCGACGAGCTTTCGAACCCACAGCGGATTCAGTACCTGTACGAGGCCGCCCTGGCCCGCCGCCCGAAGCGGGACGAAGTGGTGATCTGCAACAAACTGCTCGCCGCCCGCGACGGCAACACGCCCGAAGCCCTCCGCGACATCTGGTGGGCGCTGCTGAATAGCAACGAGTTTATTTTGATTCACTAGTTTGGCTATTGGCTGTCGGCTATTAGCTATTGGCCAGAAGTGGCCAACGAAGCTGACAGCCGAGAGCCAACCACTTGGAGCACTCCCGCATGATTCCTTACCGCACGCCTGCTGGAATGAACCGCCGTCACTTTATGAGTCACCTGGCGGGTGCCAGCGCGCTGGCGCTGCCGGCGATGACGCTCACGAGCAGTGTGCGGGCGGCGGCCGAGACGCTGAAGAAAAATCACAAGAGCGCCATCCTGCTGTGGATGGGTGGCGGTCCGCCCACGATCGACATTTGGGACATCAAGAGCGGCGCGCCGACCGGTGGTCCTTCGCGAGCCATCGGCACCGCTGGCAACGCGCAGATTAGCGACAAGTTGCCAACCGTCGCCCAGCACATGGATAGGCTGTCCGTGATTCGCTCGATGAGCACCCGCGAGGCGGACCACGAGCGGGGGCGCTACTACATGCACACCGGCTACGTGCCCAACCCCAACGTGATGCATCCCAGCTATGGCGCAGTGGTGGCCCACGAGACCGAGCACCTGGTGCCGGACCTCGATATTCCGCTGTTCGTCTCGGTTGGTGGGGCAAGCGAAGGACCCGGCTTCCTGGGGATGGCTTACGCGCCGTTCCAGGTCGACTCGAACGGCCGGATTCGCAACCTCGACATGAAGATGCAGGAACAGCGACTCGCCCAGCGGTTCGCCCTGCTGGAGACCATCGAAACGCAGTTCATCAACGAGCGTCGCGGCATGGCGGCCGAGGACCACGCGAAGGTGCTGGCCAAGACCAATTCGCTGCTGACCAGCGACCAGATGAAGGCGTTCAACGTGCAGAGCGAGCCGGAGGACATGAAGGAGCTGTACGGCAACAGCGGTTTCGGCCGCGGCTGCATGCTCGCCCGCCGGTTGGTCGAGTCGGGTGTGCCATTCGTCGAGGTGAACATGGGTGGCTGGGACCTGCACCAGAACTGCTTTACGACGCTCGATAACAAGTTGCCCGAGATGGACAAGGCGATGGGCGCGCTGATGGAAGACTTGAAACAGCGCGGCCTGCTGGACAGCACCGTGGTGATCTGGATGGGCGAATTCGGCCGCACCCCCCGCATCAACGGCAACGCCGGCCGCGACCACTACGCCCGGGCGTGGAGCGCGGTGGTAGGCGGCGGGCCGATCAACGGCGGCCTGGCCATTGGCGAAACCAGCGCCGACGGCACCCAGGTCGAGTCGGAACCCTACTCATCCGAAGACCTGATGGCCACGGTATGCCAAGCAATGGGCATCTCGCTGCAGACGACGTTCACCAGCAACAACGGCCGCCCGATGAAGATTGCGAATGGCGGTCGGGTGATTTCGGAGTTGTTTGGGTAGGGGCAGGAATTCTCGCCATCCATTTGGCCAACGGCCACAAATCACCGTAGCCTAGGGCACCGCCCTAGGGGCATTGGTGGCGCGCCCTCCGTTTGGCCGAAGGTCATATTCACCCATGAATGCCGGTGGTGGATATGGCCTTTGGCCAAAATCGTTCCTGGCCATGATTTCCTAGGGCGTTGCCCTAGGCTACGGTGAATATAGGCCTTCGGCCATGGAGTTCTCTGCAAACGGGCGTTGCTTTGGGCTACGATGAAGAAAGGCCTTCGGCCAAGCGTATTCATTGAATAACCCCACCTTCGCCTAGCATCATGCCGCAATCGCTTTCGAAGCTCTATGCGCATCTGGTATTCAGCACCAAGAACCGCCAGACTTTTCTCGACGACAGTGTCCGCACGCGGGTCCACGCGTACCTGGCAACCCTGCTCCGCGACATGAAATGCCCTTGGGTAGTTGTAGGCGGAGTGGAGGATCACGTTCACATGCTTTTCGACATCGGCAGGATGCATTCGCCTGCAGAACTCGTCGAGCAGATAAAGCGTGAGTCGTCGAAGTTTGTTAAGACGCTTGGTGAGCCGTATCAGAGTTTCTATTGGCAGCGCGGCTATGGAATGTTTTCGGTGAGCCCCACGCACCGTGACGATGTTGAACGATACGTACGCAACCAGGCGGAGCATCACCAGAAGCTATCGTACCAAGAAGAATTCCGAAGCATGCTGGAACGAGCCGGCATCGAGTATGACGAGCGTTATTTATGGGATTGATCCGAAATCGCTTTGGCCAACGCCACAAATCACCGTAGCCCCGGGCAACGCCCAAAGACCATTGGCGGCGCGCAACAAATTAGGAATCCCCTCACACGCGAACCCCAGCGACAACGAGACTCCAAAAACCCATTCTTTTGTTTCCAAACATCCCCCACTCCGCTCCAAACATTTCGCCCCGGCCACTCGCGTCTGCTAGAATCACGAGCCGTGTCCGTGACTTCAGGGGAGACGCTTGATGATTTGTTCGACGTTTCGTGTGGCACTGACCTGCGCGCTCTTGATTCCAATGGCGAGCGCCGTTTTGGGTGATACTGCAAAGCCAAAGCCTGAGCGCGAGCCAGGCGTCCGGCTCCAGGTATTCGAGGTCGAGCGACCCATGGGGCGTGGGCAGCGGCTCGCCGGTGAGCAAAGCGCAAATCTCGATCGCACGATCGCCCAATTTCACCTCGAGGGCGACGAGGAGTTCCTCGACGAAGTGGCCGAGTGTTACGTGGCGAGACTGACTTCGCAGCTCGAAATCGAGCGCGAGGGAAACTACGTGTTTGAAGTCGTGAGCTGGGCGCCGGCCGATCTTTGGATCGACGGCAATGTGGTCGCCCAGGGCGTGCACACGCAGCATGGCATTGCGACCAGCGTGCACCTCGCCGCGGGCAAGCATGTGGTGCGGGTGGAGTTCTGCGTCGGTGGGGGCGAGCCTCATTTCGCGATGCGATGGACGCCGCCCGGTGCGAATAAGGCTGCGGAGATTCCGACCGATGTGATCACGGCCGAAGCGTTTTACTTCCGCCCCACCAGCCCTGGCTTCAAACTGCTCGAGAACGAAGCCGCCCGGCCGGGGCTGCATCGCAAAGTCGCTGGTCTGTATCCGAGTCTCGACATTGAGACCATTCATCCGCCGGAGGTCGAAGTGCCAGTGGGTGGACTGGCGACCATGCGAGACGGCACGCTGGTCGTCGCCACATTCGACGCCCGTAAGCTTCGCGCGCCGCACCCACAACCTGAGCCCGATGGCGAGCTGTGGCTATACCACAATCCGACGGGCGATCCGGCCAAGATTGAGCGGGAGCTGATTGCCGAGAAGCTGTACGAACCGGCCGGCGTGTGCGTGGTGGGCGATGCGATTTACGTTTCGCAGCGACTGGAGGTGACGAAGTTCCAGCGCGACGAGACGACCGGCAACTGGCAGCCGACCACGGTGGCCAGCGGCTGGGACTGTAACGACTTCCACGCGCTGAGCTTTGGCCTGGTGCACGAGCCAGGGCCCGAAGGCCATCCGGGCTTTCTCTGCATGGCGAAGGGCACGGGGCTGGGGCTGAAGCAAAATCCACCGCAACATGGCTCGGTGTGGCGGATCGACCTGTCGCTGCCGGTGGGCAAAAACGTCGAGGCAATCACCGGCGGACACCGCACGCCCAACGGCCTCGGTTGGGGCCCGGAGGGCACGCTGTGGGTCACCGACAACCAGGGCGAGTACACGCCGGCCAACGAAATGAACCTGGTGGTCGACGGCAAATTCTACGGCTTCTTTCAACGCGCGGCCGACGGGGCGGAGCCCTCGCCCTTTCAACCGGGTGCCACCCGCGAGCACAATTCCGCGGCGGTGACCGAGGCCTCGGTGTGGCTGCCGCAGGACGAGATCGCCAACAGTCCGTCGGAGCCCGTGATGATTCCAGCGGGCTGGCCTTTCGCGGGGCAGATGCTCGTGGGTGATGTGAAGTACGGCGGTGTAAACCGTGTTTCGCTTCAGCAGGTCGATGGCGTCTGGCAGGGCGCCGCGTATCGGTTCACGCAGGGCTGCGAAGGAGGCATCAACCGCCTGGCGTTTGGCCCAGACGGGGCATTGTATGTTGGCGGCATTGGCGGCGATCACGCGTCGACCTGGAACTGGGTCGACCCCACCGGCAAGAAAACCTACCAGGCGCTGCAACGTTTGACGCCCAACGGCGAAGTGACATTCGACATCGAGCACATGAGTCTGCGGCCGCAAGGCGTCGAGGTGCGCTTCACCCAACCGGTCGACAATAGTTGGCTGGCAGACACCGGCAATTATCAGCTTCAGCAATGGACCTACGAAGCCACGCCCGGCTATGGCGGGCCGAAGAAGCATGTCGAGCCCGTTGCGGTACAAAAAGCGACTCCTGCATCCGATAGGCGGAGTGTGCTGCTGGAACTCGAGGGGCTGAAACCCAACCGCGTGTTGCACCTGGTGACCAATCCTCGCAGCGTCGACGACCAGCCGATCTGGTCGGCCGAGGCGTGGTACACCGTGCGGCGGCTACCGAGCAGAGACGACCAAGAACCGCAACTGCCCCATGTGGTGTTCGTGACAG
>NZ_JAMXLR010000047.1 GCF_024054565.1 Aeoliella straminimaris | reverse complement strand
CCCGCGATCGTTTCTCAACCGTCCGTCGCCGTGTTTCGATGAGCTTTCGCCAATTGCGGATCGACTTCGCAGGCATGTAGGCTGCCGGAACCTCATCCAAGTACAGTAATTTGGCGAGCTTTTCGGCATCGGCTCGGTCGTTCTTCTGTTTGGAGCGGAAGATCAGTCGCAACTGTCCTGGGTGAGCAACTACCACACGATGACAGTGGGATCGCAACTGGTCATAGAGATGTCCAGCTCCGACGGACGCTTCGAAACAGACGTGCACCTGACGTATTCGGCCGTCTTCGTCCGTTGCCAGCTTCTCGACCTCATGGACCACCGCCGGCCAATACGCCTTGATGGTGCGGCGCTGCAAGCGATTCCCCTGGGCGTCTAGGACGTGCATAGTACTGTGCAACTGATGGACATCGAGTCCGACATAGCAAGGTGGTGCGAGGACCCTTGTTCTTGTGCGTAATTCAGTTGTCGTCTGCGACATGTTCAAAGCCTCCTCGAAATGGGTTGAGGGATAGTTCAACCACAAGCCTACCAGAGAAGACTTCCTTCATAGATTCACTTAGATTATCGCAACTCCTTTACGCATCAAGCGTTTCAGTTCCCTACGGGGTTTGGTCATCATGATTGCTTTGCGTGGATACCGTTTTCTCATGCGTGGTTCGAAGCGGTCGGGACGGTCTGCTACGCGATGGGTGGCAATGACTTCTAATAACTGCAGATAGAGCTGTTGTCGAAAGCTCTTCCCCCGGTGACCCTGAAAGCTTATCAGTGGCTGGAATGCTTCCAGAGCTTGCATGGTTCCCTTGAAGCTGATTTCTCTGGGTAGGATTTCTTGCTGACTCGCCGCCTGGGCCATGATTGTGCGAATGAGGTTGTAAGCCAAGATGTGCGTCCAGATCTCTTTGCGAACAAGTTCGGGCGTTTTGCATCTGAGGACGTCCATTTGGAGACTGATCTTGATGTCTCGGATGTCGAGTTCTTGACTCCACCGACTTCGATAAAGGCTCGCCAAGTCTTCCTTCGTGGTTGCTTCAGGGTCGAGCAGCGTGGTGACCACGATGATGACTTTGGTTCGAAATCCTGGCTGTTCCACACGAACGCGAGTCTCTCGCACTTCCAGGTAGTCGGGCAGGTTCTTGTAGGTGGTCCAATCGAGCGAGCGAATCGGACTGGGCTTTCGCCAGCGGACGATGTGGTCGCCTTCTCCCAAGCGTTTGCCGCGTCGAAAGTCAGCTCGCCGCGTTGCCTTGTTGAGGCGACTGACCGAATCGACGCCGCGTTCTTTCAGCGTTAACAGCTCGTACCAGGTCGACATCAGAGCATCCGTAAGCAGAATGTCGCCCGGCGACAGAATATCCCATAATTTGCGAAGTAAACTCAGTTCCCCCTGGCCTTTGCCGGCGTAGCGGCTGATTCCCAAATCGAGCACCGCCCCACACGACAGAGACATGATCGTGCAGATTCTGGCAATCGGGAAACCCAACCCAGGTCTCTGGTTGTAGACCTGAGGATAAGCCGCTTGATTCTCAGGCGTGTCGGGCATCGACACCGTTGTGCCATCAAACATGTAAACAGGTCGGCCTTTCCACAGCCAAGCGGAATCAACCTGGTCATCGAGATTTTTTCCCACGAGACGAGCGACACCAGAAAAGAACTTCTCCGGCAGCCGTTTCCTGGCCTGGCAATAGGCACCCGTTTCTGCAGAGCAGCGACGCCGTCCGCGCGAAACGCGGTATGCGACCAGGCGAGCAACAGCTGCACGACAAGAATGGTCCTGGCTAAGTACCTGACTTAAGAAGACCCACAGCGTCACCAGCGGTGAATAGATTCGGTCCAGCCAGACGACGTTCAACGCTTGCAGTGTTTGTGCTATCGTTCCCTCCGACAACACATCCGTAAACGGTAACTCGCCGTCTTGCAAGAATTGCCGCCTGAGAAAACGCACTTGCTCTCCGAACCGTCCGTGGTTAGAAAACGACATTGTGAGGCCTCCTTGCCTAAGATGGGTGTTTGACAACTCCATCTACGCAAGAGAGGCCTTCTTTGCCTATACCAATTCAGCACAACAACTTACGTAAGAACTACGTGCCATTCGGCGTCACGACCTACGCCAGTTTGGCCATTTCCTACGACGCGTCGGGCGATGCACCCGATCGCAGATCGAGCCAAGCAAAAGTGCAATCGGTGTGGGGACCGCTGTCGGAAAATCGACTCTCTTTCGTAACCAGGCCAACGTCAACATCTTGCGTTTGGGAATCGGGCCGTTGTCAAGCTATACCTGACTTCCGATGCCACGATTGAATGGATCGCCAGGAATGGAGGTCGTGTCACTCCTCGGGACCTCCAGCAGCGTAATCGTCGATACCGCCAAGCTGGCGAAGCCGAGCCCGCGCTCAACAAGCTGGTGGATGCCGGCTACCAACTCGCACGCCTCGAACTTACCGACGCCCAGCCAG
>NZ_JAMXLR010000046.1 GCF_024054565.1 Aeoliella straminimaris | reverse complement strand
TGAGAACATGGCTCTTTTGATTCGTGGAAAGACAATCTGCCCCTTGTGCGACAATCCGATTGCTGAGAGCGACGAGGTGTATGCCACTCCAGCGTTTTTGAAACCGACGCATCGTCTTGCATCGTACAGTGACGCTGCGTTTCACTCGCACTGCTTCGCTGCAACTGCTGATCGACAGGAGGTCGAGCGACTGCTAGAACGCTATAAGTCGGTCATGGCAAGTGCACCAGAGTCGTTGGAAGAATATGAAGTTTGGATTCAGGACGCATTGCGCGAATTTGAGTAGCGACGCTGCATTCTCCGGCGTTCACGATCAGCTATCCAAACCCTCTCCCAATCTCGACGCCGAAGTGAATGTCGGTCAGCCTCGACAGTCCCCGCCAGATCACCGTGTTGCCAGGCGGGCCATCGCTCTTACGGGCCAGGTAGCCACCCAGTTTAGCGACGACGATCAGATAGTGTGCGATGTTCTTCGGAGGCGGTTGCTCCGAATCTCCGGAGATGTGATTCAGGATCGCAATTTCCGTTTCCGTGAACACCGAATCGGCTGATGTCTTCGGATTGGTGCGATTGATCATCGTTAACCAGAACACCCGCCAGGCGATGATGCAGAACACGGCGATCAGGTTGGTGAGCCGCTCGGCGGTGCGGAGCTTGGCGTCCTCGGCACGGCAGCCCGATTTCAGAATCTTGTGAAAAGTTTCAATCTTCCACCGCTGGGAGTACCACTCCACCTTTTCGATGGCCGACTCCAGGCCTTCTACTGGCAGATCGGTGAGTAGTTTCCAGCAGATCGGCTTACGACCCTCCGGCTTGCCTCGCTCCCACGCATGAATCACGGTCAGCGACAGCGGCGGATACTTTTTGTGTTTGCCGATCGGCGGATGCACGGTGATCTGGCTGTACCGCAGTTGCAGGGTGACCTCGATAG
>NZ_JAMXLR010000045.1 GCF_024054565.1 Aeoliella straminimaris | reverse complement strand
CCGCAGTGGCGGAAGTAGTTCCGCATCTCCGTCTCGCTGAATAGTTCGAGCACTTTGCCGCAGAGTTCGACAAGCGTCTCTTGGGTTCGCTTCGCACCGTCCCGTAGACAACGTTTGAACTTACTGAACGCCAGTTCGATGGGATTGAGGTCTGGCGAATAGGGCGGCAGGTAGCGGACTTCAGCCCCGGCCGCTTCGATGACCTCGACGACGCCGGCTACCTTGTGGCTGGAGAGGTTGTCCATCACCACCACATCTCCTTCTTGCAGTTCACGCACCAGGTGTTGTTCGACCCACGCTTTGAACAATCGCCCATTGATGGCCCCCTCGACGCAGACAGGGGCTATAAAACCAGTCGCTCGAATGGCCCCTAAGAATGTGGTCGTTTCCCAGCGTCCGCAGGGTGTCTTCTCCACCACTCGCGAGCCTTTCTCGCTACGACCATAGGTCCGCGTCATGTTCGTCTTCGCCCACGTCTCGTCCAAAAAGACCACCCGGTCGGGATCGAGGTCCGGTTGCGAAGCGATCCACTGCCGACGCTTCAACGCGACGTCTTCGCGGTCTTGTTCTTCGGCAAGGAGCGTCTTTTTTTTCGCGTCAGACGCAACGACTTCAGGGCCCGGCAGAGAGTCGCGTCGGAGGTCTTCCAGTCACGTTCTGTGGCGGCCAGCGCTACCAGCTCCATGAGCGTTATGTCCGGCTGCGAAGCGACTTTCTCCCGCAGCCAATCGGCGTGATTGGCCCATTCAGGTGGGCGATCTCGGGTAAGTTTCGGAGCCACTTTACCCTGCTCACGACGCTCTTGTTTTACCCGCCGTACCCACGATTCGCTGACCATGAACTGCAGCGCGACCTCACGCGTGCCTTTGCCTGCATCGCACTCCGCGAGCACTTCCGCTCGCCGCTCCTTTGAGTAAACCATCGAACCCTCCAGTGGTGAGAATTCCCAAATCTACTCAAATTGCCTGCATGGCGCTAG
>NZ_JAMXLR010000044.1 GCF_024054565.1 Aeoliella straminimaris | reverse complement strand
TGGCGCAATTTCTAACGCATCATGTTTCGCGTGGCATCTTGCTGGTGAGACGCCGCAGTACTTCTGCTCTGGATACACGACGCTTGCAGACCTGGCGATCGAATCGCCCATGCCCGAAGCGGTTGGGGCTTCGGCGATTTGCTTCAATCTTCGCTGTCACGTGGCAATTTTAGCCATTGTTCCGCCGAGGCCCGGTACGTGGTGGCCGCACACCTTTGACCAGCTGTCGAATAGCTTCAGTGACCGCCTCCGACTGATTCATCTCGGCCTTGGCTGCCCATACTTCCAACTTGGCTAGCAGTGCGGCTGGCACGCGAACCGCGATGTGATTCGTCGGGCCTTCTGGATGCTGCGGAGGACGGCCCCGCGGCCGTTTCTTCTTCGCCACTGGATTTCTCCCAGGTTTGTGTGCCACGAAAAGCCAGATCTTAGACCTTTTTGTGGCACAGAACAAGTTAAAGCAGTTTTTTGGGATTTGCTAATTGTGTTCCACAATAATAGCCAAGGAGCGGCGAATAATTATGTAGCACACAAGTGGTCGAGCGGCGGGCTCGGCCGAAACTAAACTAACTCACCAGTCGGGAGAACAAGTTTATGTCGCACGAAATTACTGCTACTGATCAAGTCGTACTCAATCGCAAGAGCGCCTGGCATGGCCTCGGTACTGTGATCGACGAAGACCTGAGCTGCGAAGCAACGGCTCGGAAATACGGGCTGGCGGAGCCGGTCGAAGGGATGCCGGTTTATATTCGCCATCCTGACACTGGGGAACTGGTCGAGATTGAGTCGCACCAGGCCAACGTGCGGATGATCAACACCCCGGAAGGGGACATCCCCGCGGTGCTCGGTGTGGTCGGCAGCTCTTACCAGATCTGCCAGAACATCGACCTGGCCAAGTTCATGGATGCCCTGGCCAACGAGTCGCACGGTGACGTGGTCACCGAGACCTGCGGCACGCTGCAGGGTGGCAAACGAGTGTGGTTCCTGGCTCGTGGCGGCAGCTACGACATCGGGGGCGACAAAACCTGGCAGTACCTGCTGGGCTCGAACTCGCACGGCGGTGATGCGTCGATTCGCTTCGACCCCACCGACATCCGCGTCGTCTGTGCCAACACCTGGCAGGCAGTGACCGGCAGCTTCCGCGAGCCGGAGAATCTGCGACGGGCTGGCTTCAGTGTCCGCCACAGCGGAAACCTGGAAGTCAAGCTCGACGAGTGCCGCAAGGCCCTCCGCAACTTCGACGCCGCACGTCGTAGCTCGCGCGAACTGGCCGAGCGTCTGGCCGACACGAAGATCGATCGCCGCAGTGCGGTGGCTTTCTTCAGCAGCCAGTACGCTGTCAGCGGCTTCGCTCTTCCCACCGAAGAGAATCTGCCGCAGCCGATCCGCGATAAGCGTCAGCGGGCGATGGACAAGGCCTACGGGCAGTTCATGGCACGCTACGACCGGGAGTCGGCGAAGTTTGGCGGTGAGACCGCCTGGCTAGCTCTGAACGCCTGGACCGGCTATGTCCAGCACGACAAGGCCAGCGCCGGTGCGGACGACACCGTCCGCGCTGAAAACCGGATCCGCTCGAACCTGTTCGGCGTGAACCGGGACCGCTCGACGGACGCGACGGTGAACGCTGTCGCTCAATTCCTGAGTGCGTGATCGAGACCACCGGGCCCCTTCGCGGGGGCCCGGGACTCCCGTCTTGCAAGAGATGGGGCACCCCGTCCTTTTTAGGCTCACCCGAGATCTTGCAGCACCTCTTTGACACACCATTTCACATGACGCCCTGGAGCAAGACGTATGAGCGTCCTCATCTGTAGCGACGAGACCATCAATAAGGTGGTGCACTTAGTGGCAACTGGCGATGTCGGTTTAGCATCTCGGCCTCCTCGCAGCGGCCTTGAGCTGTCGCCTGCAGCATTTGGCCTAGCTTCTCATGTCTAAGCCGATCAGCAGCTAGTCTTCGCAACTCATCGTAAACGAACGGCAACAGTTGCTCGGCAGCGAAGGGGCTCACTGTTCGATTTGAGATTGGATTCGGGTGAAATCGGCTATGACGTCGATTATGGCCGGAACTTGGCTCTGGTCTCACTCTTTCCCGCCGCTCAAATCCAGGCCGTCGCCAAGCCGAAGAATGCAGTGACAGAGCGATCATCCTAGTCCCCAAAAGTCACTGGCGTATCCAGACCGATGCGAGTTTGGGTATTTCCTTTGAGACAGTGGGTGCATCGACTTCGCTCTGCTGCCGGTTTTCCTAAAGCGCAGAGGTCGTCACCACCGCCAGCAGTTGGAACAGACCG
>NZ_JAMXLR010000043.1:97500-140002 GCF_024054565.1 Aeoliella straminimaris | reverse complement strand
TTGATGGAGTTTGGTCCAAAAGAACACTATCCAACTCTTTTGGCCGCCGCTTTCATAGAATCAGCGGCGGTGATTACCATCAGCCTGCTTGTGGGAGCAGTCGTACTGCGGTGCTGCCAACGTCAGCGTGTATCCACGCGACCTTCCGAGGTGTCACGACCGCTGTGATTTGCAAGTTGCTTCATCAGAACGAAGCTGCACCAACACCAGCAGTATGCGACCATTGCCAACCTGCAGTGGTGTCCGCTTAGTAAAGACACCTCCCGCAGTCGCCTAGCGGTCGAAGTCTACCATTCCGCAATTCCCCGCGGTGCAGATCTCCTTGGCAACATAGGCCCGGTTTCATCGGTGCCTCGGCGCGGCACTGCCGAACCGAAATAGGCGACGAACTTGGGCGCCGTATGCGCTTTGTCTTCCAGGGGTAATACTCAGGATGTTGTCTCGCGTTTGCTGCGAAACGCGCGGCGGACGTGGGGAATGCCTGTCCAGAATTCGCCGTGGAACTCGCCCGCCGATTTGATCTAATGGTGGCTGCGAGCGGTGGGCGGCAGGCGGTAGTGCGACTTCAGTCCTGAGATCGTTTATCTCACCTGCGGTAAGCCGCTGGGGAAAACTCGTGGGGGTTTGGGTGTCGATAAGAGTTGTAAGTGGTTTGCTGAAAAAGATTTACGGCATATCGCGGCCTCGTGATGTGGATGGTTTTGGGACCATGTATTTAGAGTTGGCCCAAAACGTGGGCCCAAAACTCCAGGGGGCGGTCGGCAATTGACCTTGGCCGGCTGCTCGGATAGCTTACAAGGCTCGCCACGACGATCGGCCCGCGTGGGGAGCGTACGTAAATCCAGGCCGAGTAACGACCTAACGCCGGACGCCCGGTAGGCCGCAGGCAGCCCCTCAGGTTGGGGGTGCCAAAGTGCCGATGGGACTTAGCCGGTGTGCCCCCAATTGGAGACAACCACGTGTCGACCCTTGTTACTGAGTTGGTGGAAGCCGGCGTTCACTACGGCCACCGCGCCAGCCGCTGGAACCCCAAGATGCGGCCGTACATCTACGCCCGCAAGAACCTGATTCACATCATCGACGTTCGCGAGACCATCCGCGGTCTGCTGCGAGCCAAGAAGTACCTGCAACAGGTCTCCAGCCGCAACGGTCTGATCCTGTTCGTCGGCACCAAGCGACAGGCGGCCGAGGCCGTCGAGCGCGAGGCTTCGCGGTGCGGCATGCCTTACGTGAACGACCGCTGGTTGGGTGGCACGCTCACCAACTTCCGCACCATTCGCAATCGCATGACGCGTCTGGAAGAACTCGAGACGCTGAAGAACAGCGAAGAGTTCAACGCTTACTCGAAGAAGATGCAGTCGTCGCTGAATCGCGAGTACCGCAAGATGTACCGCAACCTGAACGGCATGCGGACCATGAGCCGACTGCCCGAGTGCCTGGTAGTGGTCGACCCCAAGAAAGAGAAGAACGCCGTTCGCGAAGCCCAGGCTTTGGGAATCGCCACGGTGGCTCTGATCGACACCGACTGCGACCCCGACAAAGTCGACCTGCCGATCCCCGGTAACGACGATAGCATGCGTTCGATCGAATTGATCACCAAGCTGCTGTCCGACGCCATTGCTGCCGGCAAGACGCAAGCTGCCATCGACTCGCAGCAACAGCGCGAAGGTAGCGATGCCCCGGCTCCCACCGCCGAGCAGGAAGCCGCCGAGAAGGCCGCCGCCGACGCTTAAGCAAACATCACAAAGCCGCGACCGTTGGTCGCGCTCCATCGTACGATTCGCGGAGGCAGGTGTGCCTCCGGCTACCACTCTAAAGCAATCAACCTCGCCCACGGGCGAGTAAACCCAGGAGGCAACCAGACCAATGGCCGATATTACCGCCGCCATGGTGAAGGAACTGCGTGAGCAGACGCAGCTTCCGATGATGAAATGCAAGAAGGCCCTTCAAGATGCCGGCGGCGACATGGAAGCCGCCAAGAAGGCGCTTCGCGAAGAAGGTGCCAAGTTCATCGATGGTCGGGGTGATCGCTCCACCGAAGAGGGACGCATCGCCATCTACACCGATGTTGAAAAGGGCCCCGGCGCCATTATCGAACTGCAGGTCGAGTCGGCTCCCGTAGCCGGCAACGAAGAGGTCATCGCCCTGGCGAACGACCTGGCCAAGCAGTTGGCCACCGGCCCCGGCGCCGCGACGCCCGAGGAGCTGTGGGAGCAGCCCTCGCCCAGCAAGCCCGGCCAGACGTTGAAGGAAGTGCGGGACGACATCGTGAACAAGATTCGCGAAGTGTTCCGCCTGCCTCGCATCCTGCGGATTGACGGTCCGTGTGGTGGCTACGTGCATCACGACGCCAAGACAGGTGTGCTGCTGGAGGTCGAAGGTGGCGACGCCGACATGGCCAAGGACATCAGCATGCACGTCGCGGCGATGAAGCCGAAGGCTGCCACGAAGGACGAACTGGATGCTGCCTTGGTCGACGCCGAGAAGCAAATCCAGATTGAGCGTGCTCGCAGCGAAGGTAAGCCCGAGAACATCATTGAGAAGATGATCGAAGGCCGCATGCGTAACTTCTACGCCGAGCACGTGCTGGAAGAGCAGCCGTTTGTGAAGGACGACAAACAAACGGTGGCAGCCATTGCCAAGAGTGCCGGCATGAAGGTCAAAGGTTTCACGCTCTGGAAAGTGGGCGAAACCTCGGCCGCCGAGGCCGAGCCGGCAACAGCCAGCTAAGCCAAGTAACACGAAGCCCCCGCCGAAAACGGCGGGGGCTTTTTTATGGGGATGTGGGGGCAGCACCGTCTCGTCAAGCCGAACTTCTCGTCCTGACGATCGACGAGTTTTGTTACAATTCTTGTCACAGCGACATCGCCGGGACGGAAAGATTCGTTTGACGTAGAACCACCAAACAATTGCAGCCAGAGCCCATGTCCGAACCAAAATACAAGCGGCTGATCCTGAAGCTTTCCGGCGAGAGTTTTGCCCCCCCCGGCGAGCGTGGCATCAGCATGCCCGAAGTGGTCCACATCGCCCGCCAGACCATCAAAGCCAAAGAGCAGGGCGTCGAGATCGCCATCGTCATCGGTGGCGGCAACATCCTGCGAGGTGCCCAGTTCACCGCGGGCAACAGCACCATTCACGAAGCGACAGCTCACTACATGGGCATGCTGGCCACCGTGATTAACGGCCTCGCGCTGCAGGACGCGCTGGAATCGCTTGGCTGCGAGACTCGCCTGATGAGTGCCATTAAGATGGATGGCGTGGCCGAGCCCTTCATCCGCCGCCGCGCGAAGCGTCACTTGGAGAAGGGACGCATCGTAATCCTGGCCGCCGGCACCGGCGCACCGTTTGTTACCACCGACACGGCCGCCGCACAGAAAGCCCTGGAACTGGATGCCGACATCCTGATGAAGGCCACCCGCGTGGATGGCGTCTATACGGCCGATCCAGAGAAGGACCCCGACGCCGAACTGTACCACGAGCTGACCTACGCCAAAGTGCAAGAGCAGGGCCTCCGCGTGATGGATCCCACGGCGATCGCCCACTGCATGGAACACAACCTGCCGATCCTGGTATTCAACTACCGCACGGACGGCAACATTGAACGTGCGGTGCGCGGCGAAACGCTGGGCACTCGTGTTGGGTGCTAAGAAGTAAACTACCACCGCTGTAATTAGTCGCGGATTTTCGCTGATTCAGGCGGATCTTCGCGGATCGAGTGTTTTCAATTGCAGCACTTAAATTCAGCATTGAAGAAAGGCGAGGCGGCCGCAGGAATCCTCGAGTGACGTTCGGCGATTGCAGTCTTCGGATCCGCGTCGATCCGTATTGATCCGTGACAATCCGCGTCGAATTCCGTCCGCTGTGCCCCGAAACTGACAAGGAGCTAATCATGGAAATCGACGAAGTCACCATGGACGCTGAAGAGCGGATGGAGAAGGCGGTGGCCAAGCTGAAGAACGACTTGACCGGTATTCGTACCGGTCGGGCGACTCCCGGTTTGGTCGACTCGCTGCGAATCGACGCGTACGGTTCGCCCACGCCGCTGAAGCAGATTGCCAGCGTCAGCGCGCCCGAGCCACAGCAGTTGGTAATTCGCCCGTTCGATCCTTCGGTGATGAAAGACATCGAGAAGGGCATCATTGCCAGCGACCTGGGTCTGGCGCCTCAGAACGACGGCAAAGTGATTCGCCTGAACATCCCGCCGCTGTCGGGTGACGTGCGCAAGAAGATGGTCGCTCGTACGAAGGAGCTGTCTGAAGAAGCAAAGATTGCCATCCGCAACGTCCGCCGCGACGCCAACAAGGCGCTCGATCAGGGAGCAAAGGACAAGGAGATCGGTGAAGACATTCGCGACACCGTCAAAGACGAAGTGCAGGAACTGACTAAAAAGTACGAAGGTGAAGTCGATGCTGCTGCCAAGGCCAAAGAAGCCGAGGTGATGGACGAATGAGCAACGCTAAGGGGTGGGCATGCGGTTCTTTCGATTTCGGATTATCAGTCTGCTGGTGATCATGGCGTTGCTGGCAGTAGGGCTGGCGTGGTGGGTGCAGCCTAAATCGGTAACGGCCAAGGCCGAGTTTATAGTTGGCAGTCATCAGTCAACATTACATCAACTGCTGCTGCCGGAGGTGCCTCCTCCGACAGACTCGGCAGTTCGAGCTAACCGTGCGACCGCATGTGCCATGTTAAAGTCGCCCAGGGTGATTCACGCCGCACTGGCGGATTTGAGCGTTGCCCAGACGTTCCTCACGACCGTTGATGATCCGCAGCAGTGGCTCGATGACCATCTGAGTGCCGAATTCGATGGCGACAGCGAGGTGATGGAAGTCGAACTGAAAGGCCTCCAGGTCCATGAAGCCGATCTGGTGACCATCTTGAATGCCATTTGCGACGCCTACATGGAAGAGTATGTAAGGGCTAGCCGGTTCGAGCAGGTAAAGATTCGAGACTCGCTGAAACAGACGTACCAAAAGCACCTCGCCGATCTGGCGCAGAAGCTCGGTGAGATCGAGCGTCTGGAGACAGAACTGGGAGAATCGTCGCCGAACAACCCCGAGCTGCGGCTGCGACGGGATGAAATCGAAGTGCACTCACAGGCCTGCAAGGAGTTGGCGCTGGCCATCCAGCGGCAGGATATTCTGCTGGACCCGAGCACTTCCCGCGACTCGATCCAGCCGGCCGGGCGGGCTTACGTTGAATCCGACTGAGCCGTGCTAGCACCTCTGAGGAACTCCTCTTGCTGGCGCATGCTCGGGCTGCTAATTTCCGCGCCCCCAGAAATCAACGTGCGCGCGATATCTCGGGCATTCGATCGCTCGAGCCGCCGCGCCTCGCCCGCCGTCACTATTGGTTTACGGAGAAACCATCATGACCCGCCGGAAGTCGACAGAGAACAACTCGCCCGTCCACCAAAACCCGCGTCGCTGGACGTGGATGATTGCCAGCATGGCTGTCGTCCTGACCGCTGTGTTGGTAGGTCGGCAATTCATGGGCGCCGCCGAGGCGGAAGCCCAAACCGCCCCGAAGGCCGATGCGAACGTGAAGCCCGCGTCGGCAACCAAGCCCTACAAGCCGCCTCAGCACGACGTGATGGCCATCGTCAACGGCGCGGACATCAGCCGCCGCGACCTGGAGCGGGCGTGTGCCGAACGGTACGGCGAAGAAGTACTCGAGGCAATGGTCAACAAGAAGCTGATTCAGCACCACTGCCAGAAGCGGGGAATCACGATCACTCAGCAGGAAGTTGAAGACGAGCTGGATCGCATGGCCCAGAACTTCAAACTGACCCGCGAACTGCTGACGAACCTGCTGGAAGACAAGACAGGTGTCACCGAAGAGCAATACAAACGCGACATCCTTTGGCCCACCCTGGCACTGCGGAAGCTGGTTGCAGCGGACATGGTTGTCACCGAGGAGGAGCTGAGGAAGGACTACGAGAGCAAATACGGCGAGAGCGTGCGGGTACGCATCATCGTCGTGGCCAACGGACAGAAAGCCCAGGACCTGCACAAGCAGCTACTGGCAAACCCGGACGACTTCGCCCGGCTGGCGCTGAGCGATTCGATTGATGTGAACAGCGCTCCGATCGGCGGACTAATTCAACCGATTCGTCGCTTCGTCGGCGACCCCGGCATCGAGCAGGCAGCGTTTGCGTTGAAGCCAGGACAGATCTCGCAGATCATTCCGATTGGCGACCAGTTTGCCATCCTGAAGTGCGAAGGCCGTAACCCTCCTCGCGAGGTGGACTTCAACTCGGTCCGGACCATGCTGGAGGAGAGCATCCGCGACGAGAAGCTCCGCAAGGTGGCCAACGACAAGTTCAAGGAATTCCAAGACGCCGCTACGATTCAGAACGTGTTCAACGACCCCCAGCTCAGCCAACGGATGCCCGGTGTGGTGGCCTTGGTGAACGGCGACAAGGTGACTCTGGAGGAACTCAGCAAGGAGTCCATGCTCCGCCATGGGCCGGAAGTGTTGAACGTGGAGATCGGGCACAAGCTGCTGGAGCAGGCATTGAAGCGTGCCGGCAAGACCGTTTCGCAAGAGGACTTGAATGCGGAGATCGCTCACGCCGCGAAGCTGGCGGGTGTGGTGGATGAGCAGGGTCGGCCTGACATCCAGAGGTGGGTTAAGCAGACTACTGAAGAGCAGGACATCAGCTATAAACTGTACGTTCGCGATTCGGTCTGGCCGAGTGCCGCACTGAAGAAACTCACCGCTGGCCAGGTGCAGGTGACTCAGGAAGATTTGAAGAAAAGCTACGACGCCAACTACGGCGTGCGGGTCCGCTGCCGAGCCATTGTGTTGGCTAACATGCGACGTGCCCAGGAGGTTTGGGAAAAGGCCCGTGCCAATCCGTCGATGGACTACTTCGGCGACCTGGCTGCGGAGTACTCCATCGAGCCCACCAGCAAAGCCTTGCGAGGCGAGGTGCCGCCGATTCGGTTGCACGGTGGCCAACCTCAGCTCGAGCAGGTCGCGTTTGAGCTGACCGAGAACGATCCGCCTCGCATCGTGCAGTTGGGCGACAAGTTCGTCGTGCTCAAGTACGAAGGACGGACCGAGCCGAAGAAGATCGAGCTCGAGGCGGTCCGCGACATCCTGTTGCAGGACATCATGGAAAAGAAGATTCGCGTAGCGATGGGCAAACGGTACGACGAGATCTACCGCAACGCTCGCGTCGACAACTACCTGGCGGGCACTACCCAGGCGCCCGTTCCTGACGAGGTGCGTCAGCAGCGTGCCGGCACCATGCCGCGTCGCGACACCGCAGTGCAACCCGCCTCGGCCCAGCGACGCTGAGCCGGTGGCGCAAGCTGACAATTTCGAACCTGCCGAGCCGCGACATTCCCTGGAGAAGGTCGCGGCTCGTGCTATGTACTGGCAGAATTGAGCGCGTTTTCGGGCACCTTCGCGCCTCGGGCCATAGCGCTATACAATCGGCGCATCCAAGTGCATCACCACTGCGAGCAGCCGGTGCGCCGCTCGCCCCTCATACATCGCCCGAGACCACAAAGGAGCCCTCTATGTCCATTAGCCCCGCCGATATGCAATCTTGGTGCGAGACCGTAGTGGGTGGCCGAGCGGCTGCCCCCGACCTGACACTGCAGGATTACCTGAAGGCCGTTCCCCGGATGGACTCGCTGGCCGACGTACCAAGCGGCACCGTAGTGCTGGTGCGTGGGGATACAGATGCGAAGCCGGGCGATGCCATCGGCAAGGGCGACATTCGCCTGCGTTCGATGGTCGACACGCTGAAGTACGGTCAGGAGCGAGGGTGGAAGCAGGTAATCCTCGGCCATATCGGCCGCGATCCGGAGAAGAGCCTCGACAAGGTTGCCGAGCGAATTGGTGCGCTGCTGGGCTGCGAAGTGCCGCTCGTGGGGGACTGGCTGGATGAAGAGACCCTGACGATCAAGCCCGCGGTCACCCAGGCTATCGCGGCCATGGAACCCGGCGGGGTGATCGTGCTGGAGAACACACGCAAGTACGACATCGAGCGAGTGCTCTGGAAAGCCAAAAAAGAGGACCTCCCTGAATTAGCCCCCAAACTGGCGAAATTCGCTAGCGAATGTGCCGAGAAGATCGGCACCGTGTACGTGCACGAAGCGTTCAGCGCCGGTTCGCTCGACGCCTCGAGCGTGGTGGTGCCTGCCGCCATGGAGAAGGTGGCGCTCGGCAAGTATGCCGCGGGCGAGTTCGATGGTCCGATGCAGAAGTGCCTGCAGGCCACGCTGGCCGTGTTTAGCGGCATCAAGATCGACAAGCTGGACGATATGGAAGCGATGATCGCCCGTGGTTCGATCAAGCAGATCTTCGCCTCGGGCAGCTTGGCGATGGCCATTCGCAAGGCGATTGGACAACTGGACGATGTGCCGGTCTCGCTCGGCGCCGCGGAAGATCAGGCTAACAAGGGCGAGCCGTGGTTCATTCCCGACGACCGCATTGCCCAGGCTCGGGAGATCGTTTCCGATGGCCGGGACAAGGGGATCACGTTCACCGTTCCGTGCGACGCGATTAAGCAGGATGGCGAGCCGGTTGACGAGCTTGCGCCCACGGATCAGGCGCTCGACATCGGTCCGAAGTCGATCGAACAGTTCCACGACGCGGTAGGAGCTTTTATCGAGAAACACGGAGCCGGGGCCGTCGCCTTTCACAATGGCGTGTTTGGCGTGTTCGAGGATCCCCGTTTCGAAACCGGCACCAAGGCTTGGATTCCCGAGCTCAAGCGGATGAAGCAGGCCGGTGTCGAGGTGTACGTCGGCGGTGGCGAGGGTGGCAAAGCACTGGAGAAGTATGGCGAGCCCGACTGGGTGACCCACACATTCACTGCGGGTGGCACAGTGCTCAACGCCTTGGGTAGCGAGCCGGTGCCCTATCTGGTGGCGCTCCGTCTGGCGGCCAAGTAATCGCCGTTGGCATACCACTTGCTTCTGTAGTGATGTCCCCCCTTCCTCACCCAGGAGCTAAGCGATGCCAGCAGCCGATGGATCGCCCGAGGGCCTCTCAGAGGTCGTCGACCAATTTGAAAATAAGGCTAAGGACGAAGACGATACCGTCACGGTACGCGAAGCCCTTGATGCCTTCGAGGGTCGTACCTTCGGTCCTTTGTTGATCCTGCCTGCGCTGGTTGCGCTCGCACCACCCTTGGGGATGATTCCTGGTGTCCCGACGACCATGGGGCTGATAGTGATTCTGATCGCCGGTCAGTATCTGGTTGGCCGCTCCCATCCGTGGGTGCCCGATTTCATAGGCGAACGCAGTGTCAAGCGGGACAAGGTGCTCAAAGCCGCCGAAAAGAGCCGCCCGTGGGCCAAATGGGTCGACGGGTTCTTGGGCAAGCGAATCCAGGTGCTGGTCGAAGGTCCGATGGAGCATGTAATTGCTGGGCTATGCATTCTGCTCGCGCTGATGATGCCCCCGGCAGAGCTTTTGCCCGGATTGGCCGCCGTGCCTGCCGCCGCGATTCTGTTTCTGGGGTTGGCGATCACATCGCGCGATGGCCTATTGGGACTGCTTGGAATCGCTATCTCGGCCGGCGGCATCGGTTACCTGCTCTACAAGCTGCCCCAACTGGTAGAAAGGGTGGGCGGGTTCTTTGGTTCGTAGGCAAGGTTCAGCCTTTGACCCCGGCCCAACTTAGTACTCGTGTTCCCCAGCAATGCATCAGCAACGAGGTAAGCCCGCCCGCCGATAGCCCTGCGATGGCAATTGGCAACGATGGAGCGAGCCTGGTCGCTACCATCAGGATCATTCCCAGCAGTGAGAAACCAACGATCCGACCCGTATTATGTGGCAGGCCATGGTGAGAAGTGCCTCGCCAGATGCCCTCCATCAGTGCCCACGCAGCGGCTCCAACAAGGAACGATTGCGTAGCTTGCGGCCAGCGGACCAAGCAAAATCGAGTGGCCGCGAGTAATATCGATACCACCCCCACGGCGAAGATGAGGGTCTTGGTCGAGAAGCGCATGCGGCGGTTCATAGCACTTGCTTCATCACGGTGGCCGCTTCGTCGCACAGCTGTTTCGCCTCATGGGCCGTGGGGGCTTCGGCGAAGATGCGGACGATTGGCTCGGTGTTGCTGGCTCGCACCAGGAGCCAGCGGTCGTTCCAATCGAGTCGCAAGCCGTCCATCAGGTCGGGTTTGGCCGAATGGAAGTGGGCTTCGAGCTTGAACGTGGCGGTCGATACGGCGTCGGCCGGCATGGCAACCTTGGCCTTGTGGATGGCATAGCTGGGCAGTTCGTCCACCAGTCCGCTGATGGGGAGGTCCCGCTCGGCCATGGCGTCGAGCATCAGGGCCATGCCAACCATGCTGTCACGTACACCAACTACCTTTGGATGGATAACGCCGCCGTTGCCTTCGCCCCCGATCACGGCCTCTTCGTGCAGCATTTTGTCAACGACATTGGCCTCGCCCACTGCCGAGCGATGGTAGGGCACGCCGTACTTCTCGGCCAGGTCCTGGGTCATTCGACTGGTCGAACAGTTGGTCACCACGGGGCCAGGTGTTTGTCGCAAGACATGATCGACGGCCAGGGCCAGCGTGTACTCCTCGCCGACGTATCTTCCGTTCTCGTCGATGATGGCCAGCCGGTCGGCATCGGGGTCCTGGCAAAAGGCGATGGCGACCTTCTCTTTGGCCGCAAGCTTACACACCTCTTGCAGGTTCTCGGCTGTGGGTTCGGGCGTGTGCAGGAACTTGCCGGTGGGTTCGGCGCCGAGGTGAATCACCTCGCAGCCAAGCTTCTCCAGGACGTGACTCCCGAGGACGCCTCCCGCGCCGTGATTCGAATCCAACAGCACCCGGAACCGATGCGAGCGTATGCGCTGAACGTCTACCAACGGTTCAATCAAATCCCAGTGGGCACTGGTGGCGTCGGCCAATTCCTCGATCTCGCCAACTTCGTCGTAGGTCGCCCATTGAAGTTCGTTGGTTTCGAACCGCCGGCGAACATGCTCCCCTTCGTCGGCTGGGATCACGCGACCATCGGGACCGAACAGCTTGATGCCGTTGTATTCGGCAGGATTGTGGCTGGCAGAGATCTGCACCCCCCCCACACAGTGATAGTGGCGGACGAGCACGCCCGTCGTCGGCGTGGCACACGGTCCGGCGTCGATCACCATGTGTCCGGTCGCTACCAGGGCCGCTCGCGCAGCCTGCGTAAGCATCGGCCCCGTGGAGCGGCCATCGTAGGAGAGCATTACGGGGCCGCGGGGCAGTCCCGTGGCGAAGGCCCCCAGATAACGAGCCGCCAAGTCGGGCGTGAGCGTCTCGCCCACAATGCCACGAAGTCCAGAAACACTGATGATGAGCTGAGACATGCGACCGTCTGACCGTTCGAGTTCCGGCACCACAGGGCAGGGGGACGTTGCTACAAGCCGGCTGTTGGTGCCTCTACAACCGGTGGGTGCCTATAATGTGGGGATGAGTGAAAAACGTTCCTCCCATCGACGCGATTTTCTCACGGGACGCTCCGCAGGCCAAGTGGCGGGTGACGCCCTGCTGCGCGTGGCGGGACAGGTGGCAGAATTTGCCGACGCCCTGGTGCCCGCCCAACTTACCACCGAGGCCTCACAGGCGGCCAGCTATGTCGTTTCGCTCCGGCGACGGGCCATGGCCTGCGATTTTGAAGTGCGACTGAACGCCGACCGCGCCCGTGAGTCGACTCAGTCGGGCTCAGCCATGCGGGCGCTCGATCTAGTGGACGAACTTGAAACGCAGATGACCGTGTATCGCGAGTCGAGCGAAGTGATCGACATCAACTACCAGGCCGGCAGCGATTGGGTGGAGGTGGAACCCCGGTTATTCGAAGTGCTGGTGGTTGCCGACCGGCTGTATCACGAAACCCAAGGGGCGTTCGACATCACCGGTGGCCCCCTCTCGCGAGCGTGGGGTTTCGATCGCCGGCGGGGACGGCTGCCCAGCGACGAACAGATCGAAGCGGCTCGCAAACAGGTTGGTTGGCAACATGTGAAACTGGATAGGCAGCGCGGCGCCATTCACTTCGAGAAGCCGGAAATTGAGATCAACCTGAACAGCATCGGCAAAGGTTATGCCCTGGATCGAGCGGCGGAGCTGATGTCAGATGAAGGAGTCGAGAACTTCTCGATGCACGGAGGGCGGAGTTCTCTGCTGGCCCGTGGCCATCGAACTGGCGAACGTGGCTGGACGGTCCGATTGCGTCACCCACTGCGGCCGCAGCAGGTGGTCGCCGAGTTCGTGCTGGTAGACCAGGCGCTGTCAACCTCCGGTTCGGCAACGCAGTCGTTTGTGCTCGGCGGACGGCGGTACGGGCACTTGATCGACCCTCGTACCGGCTGGCCTGCCGAGGCCATGCACTCGGCCACGGTAACCGCGCCGACCGCGGCGTTGGCAGACGCTTTGTCGACGGCGTTCTACGTAATGGGCGAAGAGCAGGTGGCCACGTACTGTGCGGCCCACCCCGAGGTTCAAGCAGTACTGGTCCTTCCTGCCGAGCGGCCGGGGGAGGTTCGCCTGCGGACTTACAACTTGGGCGAGAGCTCGCCAGCTACATAATCGGACCTTTGCCATCCGCACGTCGCCACGCGGAAAGCTGTGCGAGGTGGAATGCAAAGTGAGCCGTCAGCCCATGAGTGGTGAGGTCGCCAACCGTGCTGATAGCCGTGTCGTTCAAGAGCTCGAATCCGTGCGGTTGCTCAAGTCGCTCTGGCGGCGTGGCGGCAGCCAACTCGCAGACTTTGGGATAGGCGGTGTGGATCACCTGTATCAGCTCGTTCTTGGAAAACCGGTCCGCCCCCTGCACTTCGTCGCTGGAACCCGGTCCGAAGATGGGAAACCACTCGGGATGCTCGAGCGCGCCACCCAGTAGCATCTGCCCCATTTCCCCGACAATTGCCAGGTGGCCCAGGATCCACACGGGTGGGTGTCCACCACCGGCGCCCCGCTCGGCGATGCGGTCGTTGGGAATGTCGGCTACGACTTTATCGAGGTAGCCCATCAGGAACTGATTCAGGTGTGTTTCGCGCTGGAACATCTCGCCTCGGGTGGTGTTGTCGTTACTCTAAATCCCACCACCACTGACCGGCGGTCAGCTCGGGTGGCGCTTGATTGCGGTGGTAGTCCAGTTTCTCACTTGGTTCGACGTGCTGAGCCAACACGCCTTGGCTGTCGACCCAAACGCCGCCGCTCACGGCGGCTAGCACCTTGGTCTTGTCGACCAGTCGGTGATTGAGAATGGTATCCACTTCGCGCGGCGCGAAGTACTTCGGCAGTGGCAGGTGGTCCGCATCCAGGAAGAGCAGGGGCTGCCAGCCGGCCGTGGCGTACAAGTCCTGCGAGTCTAGCATCGCGGCCACGATGGCCAAGTCGAACAGGTTGCGCAGCTCGCCGTACACCGGATACTTCTTGGCCAGTTCGCCAAACTCGTTGGTGAACTGATGCGCGAACTGCTGGGTAGCGTCGTCCGCTTGCCCGGTATGAATCCGCTCGCCGCGTTTGGTGAGCATCTCGTTCTCACTCAGCACCTCCACGCCCTGGCCCGACAATTCGTAGGCCGAGCCATCGGAGTTGCGGGCAACACCTTTATAATTGGCCGAAAACCACCAGCGGAGCACATTAAGCGGTTGCTCGCCCTGCTTTTCGCGGACAATCGTATCGAGGTAGCTCTCCACGCCGGGCGTGCCATCCTCCAGGCCGATGCCGATTCGTTTCATGTGGTGATCGGCCTTCACCAGCACATGGGCGGCATGGGTGCCGGGATCGAGCCCGAATACCTCGATGTCTTGCCGGCCCATGGTGCTACGCAGTTCTTCCAGCCACTTTTCCCGCGCCCTGCGGCCGGGCTTCAGTGGTTTAGTCGCCGATTGTTGCAGGAACTCTTGCGTGGAGGCCAGATTGTCCTGGCGGGGGGTAATCGAACACCCAAACGCCTTGTGGTCGTTCGATCGTTCGCGACGCAAGAGTGTCAGCAGATCGTCGAGCCGGACGACAGGCGTGCCATCTTCGGTCGAGACCAAACGGTGCTGCGAGTCGAGCCGCCAATCGCCCGCGGGGCCGGCCAGCACTACGTCGCCCAACTCGGGATAAACGAAGACGTACTCTACGCGCCTCAGTCCTGCGAGCGCCAGCATCGATTCGTCGAGTGGCTTACTGTCTCGCATGTTGAAATAGATGGCGGCTTCCAGTCGGGGTAAGGACACGCACCGCAGTTTGGCAGGCTCTCGTGGGTTCTCCGAAGCCACTTCGGAGGGAACGGCCGGCGCTCGCAGCGAGGTGAGTTCGATCTTGCCTTGCGACTCGTATTCTTGCAGCAGACCCGCGGCGTCGACCCACACCCCGTTGGGAAACGGACGAATCTCGGCTTCGGGACCACCGTTCTCCACCCAGGAGTCGGATGCCACGGTGGAAATAATCAGGTCCATCAGCGAATCGAAGTCGGCGTTCTGCGCGCCGCCAAAGGCGTTCCCCTGATTTTGTTGGCCTGTCTGGCCGAAGCCCTGACCACCTTGCTGTCCACCTAGAGGCGGGAACAAGGCACCGCCACCGCCTGGACCGTTGATGCCAGGAATGAATGCGTTTGGCTGGGCGCTGGCGAAAGGCTGCAGCACCACCGCGAGGAAGATCAGCGAAAGCAGTTGGGCGGTAGCACGAGTTGTAGACATACCTCGCTCCTTGGCTGGGTGAAACCGACAGTCGATCGACCTGTTCGGCAGCCCCTTCGACTAAAGTGTCGCAGTTTATTCCCCAAGCCGCCCCTGGTAACGCCAAATGAGGCCGACACTTACGTCCGGGGGCCAGCTTCGCAGCTACTCCTAACGGTATCGCTGCGGTACGGGGGATGCAAACCGCGGAGCGGAAAATCCCGTGTGCAAACCGTCAGAATGGCCCAATCGGGCTTGCCAACTGGGGGCTTGCAGCGTAGCGTTTTATGAAGATCTACCTCTACGTTTTCCCAGGTGCTAAGCTAAAAAGCCATGAGAAACTACGTAATCTACCTGCCTTTAGTCGCCCTGCTCGTTGGCTGCGAAGCCAAGATGCCCCCCACCGCGACTCTTCCCGTTCATCCCATCGTCGACGAACGCAACACCATGCCTGACTCCAAGCCCTCTGAACCCAAGTCCTCAGACGAGAAATCGGTAGAGGACAAGAAGCTGATTGAGAAAGTCAAAAAGACCGAACGGCAGTGGAGAAAGGAGCTCACCAGACAGGAGTACCAGGTACTCCGCCAGAAAGGTACCGAGCGGCGATTCACCGGCAAGTACGACGAGCACTTCGAGGCCGGAGCATATGCCTGTGCTGCGTGTGGGCTCGTACTGTTCGAATCGGATACCAAGTTCAACAGCGGTTGCGGCTGGCCCGCATTCTACGCCGCCAAGGCGGGAGATCGTGTTGTACAAACTCCCGACTACTCGCACGGCATGGTACGGGTCGAAGTAACTTGTGCGCGGTGCGACGGTCACCTGGGCCATGTGTTCCAGGACGCTCCCGACCAGCCTACCGGCCAGCGATACTGTATCAATAGCGTGTCGCTCGACTTCATTCCGAAAGGCAAGTTGGCAGAGCGTGGCGATGCCAAAGCAGAAGCCGCATCCGACAAGCCGCAAGAGCCTGCCAAAGAAAAATCGGATGAAGTCAAACCGGCGGAGGCCAAGACAGCTGAGGCCAAGACAGTGGAAGCCGAGGACTAGTCGTCGCTGTAAGTTTCTACATGGGTATCGGCGATGCTTGAGGTGTTGCCGTGCGCTGACCCTCAATTCGTTCGCCGTGTGAACGATTGGCATCATTGTTCCGTAATACCAAAGCATGCGAGGTTGCTGTGGCAGCCTACGCGCTTATGTCAACTCTCAAACATACGGATATTGCGATGACAAAACGATATTTGCTACCCGCCGTGTGGATGCTGGCTGGTGTGATGGCCACTCTGCTGTATCTGCACCGCGAAGCCCTGGAGACCCAGGTGCAGGCCCAGTCGATGGCCACCCCCACACAGACCGTGGCGGCCAACTCCCAATCGACCTTCCCCAGTCGGTCACCAGCGCCCGTGGAACTGACGCCCGAGGAGTTGGCCAACATTCGTGTCTACGAAGTTGCTAATCGCAGCGTCGTGAACATTGATACTCAGACCGAACAGGTCGACCCCTTCTTCATGCGCCGCATGCAGGGGGCCGGCTCCGGATCGGGGTCGGTGCTCGACAAGCAGGGGCACATTCTCACGAATGCCCATGTGATCGAGAACGCACGCTCCATCGAAGTGACCCTTGCCAGTGGACAGACTTACCCGGCCGATCTTGTGGGGCAGGATCGCGAGCATGACGTCGCGGTACTCAAGATCGAAGCGCCCAGCGGTGAATTGTATCCCCTGGAACTCGGACGCAGCGATGGACTGCGGGTCGGCCAGCAGGTCTACGCTTTGGGCAATCCCTTCGGTCTGGAAGGCTCGCTCACCAAGGGCATTATCTCCAGCCTGAACCGTTCGATCGAAGGGCGCACCGGTCGTGAGATGAAGTCGCTGGTGCAGACCGATGCGGCGATGAATCCCGGTAATTCGGGTGGTCCGCTGCTCGACTCGCACGCACGCATGGTGGGTATGAACGTGGCCATCGCCACTCGCACCGGGCAGAACACCGGTGTCGGCTTCGCCATCCCTGCCAACCGTATCTCGGCCATCGTGCCCGAATTGATCGAGCATGGCCGCATCATTCGCCCCGATCACGGGATCCTCGGCCTGCGCGAGTACACCGACCGCGGAGTGAAGATCGAAGCCATTCGCCCTGGTGGTCCGGCCGACAAGGCGGGACTGCAGGCGATTGTGCAGTTGGAGATCTACCGACAGGGTAACACCGTTTACAAGTCGCGAACTTCCGATGTTTCGCGGGGCGACTGGCTGGTGGCTGTCGATGGCAAAAAGGTCGAAACCGCCAGCGACTTCCTGGCGATCATGGACAGCTACAACCCTGGCCAGACCGTGAACCTGACGATCATGCGAAACGGGCGCGAGCAGGATGTGAAGATGACGCTGGGCGAAGGCTGAGGACGTCACAACCTGCTGCCTTCCACTACACAACCCATCCCGCAACACGCCTGCTGGCAACTGCCGGCAGGCGTGTTTTCGTTTTGGTACTGTGTGCCCAAATCCTGTCGACGTAACCGGTCTGCTGCCAACAACTTGCGGTTTTGTCCCAGCGCCACGATAGCGAAAACGATTCATGGGACCAAAACTCGTGAAGCGCAGGATCAACGCACGGCCGTAACTTCAGCTACAACTTGGAGTTACGGAATGCGTCGATTTAAAGACCGGTAGAGTTTTGCCCCATGTTTCGCGACAAGTGGGACAAAACTCTTTGTCGTCGGGGTGGGATCGCATGGGAAGGCACGCGTCCCGGTTGTGGTTTTCTGCAACGCATGCCGGAGGCCCTGCGTGTCACCGTTATTCGTCGCGCCAAATTGCCAAAGAACCAGCCATACCCAAACCCCTGGGCACTTCCATTAGATCAACAGACCAGGTGAGTTTCGACAGCAATTCTCTTACAACGGCCAGCTGGGCTTAAGCAGGGCTAACTGCACATGGGGTCAGCGGTTGGCCTTCTCCCGCCTGCGATAGAGAAACGCTGCCAGGCACCCACCGAGCAGCGCGATAACGATTGACTCGAGGTTCGCCAAGGTGCGGAGGAAGCGATACATCAACTCTTGATGGTGAATTGCCGCAACCCCTTCGGTGGGAACTTCGCCGTACAGAAACTCGTGGATACTGACGCCATAGCGACGTACAGGATCCATTTCGAGCCACAGCCTTCCCCAACCGAAGATCGAGTACCCAATCCAAAAAGCGCGCTGGGCTCCGCTGCGATAGATCGTAGCCACCAATGCCGCGAGCAGACTGAATTGGTAGGCGGCTTGAGTGATCGTACTGCCATACTCTGACCGACTGGCCAGTAGTGCGCAGGCAACCGAGATCAGCAGTGCGGCGACCAGCAGCGTGCGGAGGGAGAATTTCATGCAGCGATTATACCGGCTTCCGGCTTCCGAGTGGCGGGAAACCCTGGTTCGCCACTCCATGCTGCTCTGCCAAATTGGCACCCGGCCCTATCGGCCGTGGGCGGGATGCCCGTAAAATGCCCGCGAACGCCGCGTTTCTTGGCCTTTCTTTGCGTTGGCACGCTGCTTGCATGAAGCAGGGGCCGACGCCTACGGTCTGCCAATCCAGTCGGGCGAGTTCCCTCCCAGAGAGGGGAAGGCGTAATTCCCGGCTTTCTACGAATATCTGACAACCGACCACCGACAACTGACCAAACAAAGGAGTTTCGACAGTGGCAAAGCAAATGGTGTTTGACGACGAAGCCCGCCGACCCCTGGCGGCTGGCGTCTCGAAGCTAGCCCGTGCAGTCCGCAGCACGCTCGGCCCCCGCGGCCGCAACGCAGTGCTCGACAAGGGCTGGGGTTCGCCCAAGGTGACCAAGGACGGCGTAACCGTCGCCGAGGACATCGAGCTGGACGACCCGTACGAGAACCTGGGTGCCCAACTCGTGAAGGAGGCCGCCAGCAAGACCAACGACGTCGCTGGCGACGGCACCACCACGGCCACCGTGCTGGCCGAGGGGATCTTCCGCGAAGGCCTGAAGATGATCGCCGCCGGAGCCGATGCCATGGCCCTGGGACGCGGCATTGCCAAGGCCGTGGAGGCGGTGAGCGAGTCGATCGTCAAAATGGCCGAACCGCTGGACGTGAAGGACAAGAAGCGTCTGCAGCAGATCGCTACGATCGCTGGCAACAACGATCCTTCCATCGGTTCGGTGTTGGCCGACGCCTTCGCCAAAGTGGGCAAGAACGGTGTGATCACCGTCGACGAAGGTCGTGGCAACGAGACCACCGTCGAGGTGGTCGAGGGCATGCAGTTCGACCGCGGCTACCTGTCGCCTCACTTCGTCACGAACGAAGACGAGATGTCGGCCGAGCTCGAGAACTGTCACATCCTGGTGTTCGAAGAGAAAATCTCCAACGCCAAGAACATGGTGCCGCTGCTTGAAGCAGTGAGCAAGGCCAACAAGCCGCTCTTGATCATCGCCGAAGACATCGAGGGCGAAGCCCTGGCCACGCTGGTGGTGAACAAGATGCGGGGCATTGTGAATGTGTGTGCCGTGAAGGCACCTGGCTACGGCGATCGACGTAAGGCCATGCTGGGCGACATCGCCACGCTGACTGGCGCCAACGCCATCTTCAAGGACCTGGGCATCAAGCTCGATGCCGTGCAGATTTCCGATCTGGGCAAGGCCAAGAAGGTGATCATCACCGGCGATAATACGACCATCGTCAGTGGGGCTGGAAAGAAGGAAGCCATCGACGCCCGGGCCGATCAGATTCGCCGCGAGATCGAAGCCACCGATAGCGATTACGATCGCGAGAAGCTGCAGGAACGTCTGGCCAAGCTGGCCGGCGGTGTGGCTGAAATCAAGTGTGGTGCCGCAACCGAGAGCGAGATGAAAGAGCGTAAGGCTCTGTTCGACGATGCTCGGGCCGCAACGCACGCCGCACTGCAGGAAGGCATTGTTCCTGGTGGTGGTGTGGCGCTGCTGCGGAGCGAAAAGGCGCTCGAGAAGCTGAAGCTGGAAGGCGACGAACAACACGGCGTCGAAATCGTTAAAGCCGTGCTCGAGTACCCGCTGCGTTATATCGCTGAGAACGCCGGCACCGACGGCGCCGTGGTGGTGAACCGCGTTCGCCGCTTGAAGGGCAAGACCGAAGGTTACAACGCCGACAAGGACGAGTACACCGACCTGGTTGCCGCCGGCGTGATCGATCCGGCTCGCGTGGTGAAGACCGCTTTGCAGAACGCCGCGAGCGTCGCTGCCTTGTTGCTCACGACCGATTCGCTGGTAACCGAGATTCCCGTTGAGGAAGAGGAAACCGGTGGCCACGATCACCATGACCACGGTATGGGTGGCATGGGCGGAATGGGTGGCATGGGCGGCATGCCTGGAATGGGCATGGGCGGCATGGGTGGCATGCCCGGCATGATGTAATCAAGAAGGCCGTTGGCCGTGGGCTTAAGGCTCTAAGCCTGGAATCGCAAGGTTTGGCCAACGGCATACAGCTAATAGCCAATAACCGGCCGAGAGCTCGGCTCCGACATTCAAAACCAATTCAAATAAAAGGAAATAATCATGGCAAAGATCAATTTGCGTCCTTTGGACGATCGTGTGGTAGTGCATCCGCTCGAGGCCGAGGAGATGACCGCCGGCGGCATCGTGCTGCCGGATGCGGCTCGCGAGAAGCCTCAGCGGGGCAAGGTCGTGGCGGTCGGCGGCGGCAAGCTGCTCGACAGTGGCAAGCGTGGCGAACTATCGATTGCGGTTGGCGACGAAGTGATCTACGGCAAGTACGGTGGATCGGAAGTCGAAGTGAACGGCGAAGAGTACAAGATTCTGCGGGAGAGTGACATCCTCGCGAAGGTAACGAGCTAACGCGGCCCGTTTAGCAGTGTTTCGCTTCGTTACCCATTTCACGAATTCATAACCCACAAAGGATCAATCCCGTGGCTAAACAACTCATGTTCGACGACGCCGCACGAGCCAAGATGCTCAAAGGTGTCGACAAACTGGCCGACGCCGTGGCCATAACGATGGGCCCGACCGGCCGCAACGTGATCATCAACAAATCGTTTGGTGGCCCCACTGTCACCAAGGATGGCGTGACCGTCAGCAAGGAAGTGGAACTGGAAGACCCCTTCGAGAACATGGGCGCCAAGCTCGTGCACGAAGTGGCCGACAAGACCTCGTCGCTTGCTGGCGACGGTACCACCACCGCCACCGTGCTGGCCCGTGCCATCCTGAAGGAAGGCGCTCGCAACATCGTGGCCGGCAGCAATCCCACGGCCGTGCGTCGTGGTATCGAGCGTGCGGTGAACGCCGCTTGCGAGTTCCTCGACTCGAAGAGCAAGAAGGTCTCCAGCAAGGAAGAGATCGCCCAGGTTGGCGCCATCAGCGCTAACAACGATCGCGAGATCGGCGACCTGCTGTCCGAAGCGATGGAGAAGGTCGGCAAGGACGGCGTGATCACGGTCGAAGAAGGCAAGAGCACGGAGACGACACTCGAGTTCGTCGAGGGCATGCAGTTCGACAAGGGCTACCTGTCGCCGTACTTCATCAACGAGCCGGCCACCATGTCGGCGGCCATCGAGGATGCCTACATCCTGATCCACGAGAAGAAGATCAGCAACTTGCGTGAGCTGTTGCCGATCCTCGAGCAAGTGAGCCAGAAGGGCAAGCCGCTCGTGATCATCGCCGAAGACGTCGAGGGCGAAGCCCTGGCCGCCTTGGTGGTGAACAAGCTGCGTGGAATCCTGAACGTGGCTGCCGTGAAGGCTCCTGGCTTCGGCGATCGCCGCAAGGCCATGCTGGGCGACATCGCCACGCTGACCGGCGGTACCGTGATTTCCGAGGACCTGGGCCAGAAGCTCGAGAGCATCACGCTCGAACAGCTCGGCCGGGCCAAGAAGATCACCGTCACCAAGGACTCGACCACCATCGTCCAGGGTGCGGGTTCGAACGCCGACGTGCAGAAGCGGATCGATCAGATTCGCAAGAGCATCGAGAACAGCACCAGCGACTACGATCGTGAGAAGTTGCAGGAGCGTCTCGCCAAGCTCACCGGCGGTGTGGCCATCGTGTCGGTTGGCGCCAATAGTGAAGCCGACATGAAGCAGAAGAAAGCCCGCGTCGAAGACGCCCTGCACGCTACCCGCGCTGCTGTGGAAGAGGGCATTCTGCCGGGTGGCGGCGTGGCCCTGATTCGCTGCCGCGAGGCGGTCGAAGCGGCCCGTAGCGGTGCGAAAGGCGACGAGAAGATCGGCGTCGACATTGTGCTGGGCGTGTTGGATGCCCCGCTGAAGCAGATCGCCGACAATGGCGGCCTGCCTGGTAGCGTGGTGGCCGACGAAGTATCGCAGAAGGCTTTCAACCAGGGCTACGACGCCAACGCTGGCGAGTACACCGACATGATGAAGGCTGGCGTGATCGACCCCACGAAGGTGGTAAAGACCGCCCTGTCGAATGCCGCCAGCATTGCCGGCCTAATCCTCACGACCGAAGCTTTGGTCACGAACTTCGACTCGAAGGACGACGATAAGAAAGCCGTCGTTGGATCGATTCGTTAGATCGACTGAAGTGAGTAGTTCGCAAGTTCACCGCCGGGCCACTCGCACTCAAAGCGAGTGGCCCGGTGTTTTGAAAGGCTGATGGCTTGTAGCTGTAGGCTATGAGCCTGACCAAGCAGCCAAAGCTTAGAGCCTACAGCTTATAGCCCACAGCTCTTATGACCACCCAACGTTGCTATTACGAAGTCCTGGGCATCGAGCGCACCGCGTCCGAAGGCGAGATTGCTACGGCCTATCGTAAGCTCGCAATCCAATACCATCCGGACAAGAACCCGGGCGACGATGAGGCTATCGCACGCTTCAAAGAGTGCAGCGAAGCTTTCGAGGTGTTGCACGATAGAGATAAGCGTGCGCGGTACGACCAGTACGGCCACGCCGGCGTGAACGGAAACGGTAGTGGCGGAGCGCACTTCCACGACGTTGGCGACATCTTCAGCGCGTTCGGCGACATTTTTGGCGACATCTTCGGTGGCGGCGGAGGCGGCGCACGCGTTCGCAAGGGCCGCGATGTTCGTTGCGACGTGACGCTCACCCTGCATGAAGCCGCCGATGGCTGCACCAAGGAAGTCGAGTTCCAACGCCTTGAACCGTGCGGCGACTGCAAAGGCAGCGGCGCCGCGGCCGGCAGCGCTCGCGAGGTCTGCTCCTACTGCGGCGGCCACGGTCGGGTGATCCAGTCGGCGGGCATTGTGCGTGTACAGACCACTTGTCCCGCATGTGGTGGCGAAGGCTCCAAGGTGAAAGACCCTTGTCGGTCGTGTCGCGGCAAAGGCCAACGCCTGCGGAAGGTTGTCACCGAGGTGAAGATTCCCGCTGGCGTCGACGATGGCATGCGGGTCCGCATTCCCGGAGAGGGCGAACCCAGCATGAGTGGTGGCCCCCCGGGGGACTGCTACTGCTTCATCTCGCTATTGAATCATCCGCTGTTCGAACGGCAGGGGCAGCACCTGGTTTGCCGGGTGCCGATTACTTACCCCCAGGCCGCGCTGGGCTGCACCCTGGAAGTGCCCACGCTCAGCGGGCGTGGCGAGGTGAAGGTGCCCGCCGGTACGCAGAGCGGCGATGTGTTCCGCCTGGGAGGGCGGGGTATGCCCGACCCACGTTCGCACGGTCTGGGCGACCTGTTGGTGCAAGTAACCATTGAGGTTCCGACAAAGCCGTCCAAGGAAGAAGAGCAGTTACTTCGCCAGTTGGCGGAGGTAGAACATAAGAACGTGGCGCCGAAGCGGAAATCGTTCTTCAAACACCTGGCCGACTACTTCACGGCCAGCGATCAAGCGGAAGAGGAATAATGGAACCATGGCCAAAGAAGAAGACCTGATCGACGAAGCTATTGAAGACGCGATTGAGGAGGCCGAAGAGTCGACGGCCTCATCCGATCTCGCAGCGGAACTTACCGCCAAGACCGACCAAAACTTGCGCCTGCAAGCCGAGATTCAGAATCTCCGTAGCCGCCAGGCCCGCGAACTGGCCGACACCCGCCAGTACGCCAGCATCGAACTGATGCGGGACATCCTGCCGGCTGTGGACAACATTGATCGGGCGATTGAAGCAGCTGGCGATGCGCCGGAAGTGGCGAGCCTGCTGGAAGGCTTCAAGCTCGTACGGCAGCAACTGGTGACGGCACTTGCTCAGCACGGCTGCAAGGAAATCCCCGCACAGGGCGAGGTGTTCAACCCTGACCTGCATCAGGCAATCCTGCAACAACCCTCGGTCGACGTGCCAGCGGGTGTGGTGATGATGGTTACCCAGAGCGGCTACCAACTGCACGACCGTGTCGTGCGGGCTTCGCAGGTGATCGTCTCCGCTGGCCCCGCGGGCGCAGGTGGTCCCACGGACACCATGAACGCGTAACCTTTCCGCGACCTCCATCCCATCCCTTGGTGAGATACCCAAACGATGCCGACATACGACTATCAGTGCGATGCGTGTGATCACGAGTTCGAGTTGTTTCAGCAGATCTCCGAATCGGTTAAGCGTAAGTGCCCGGAGTGCGGCAAGTTAAAGTTGCGCCGCCTGTTCGGCACCGGCGCGGCCGTGGTGTTCAAGGGCTCGGGCTTCTACGAGACGGACTACCGCAGCGACTCGTACAAGAAGGCCGCCGAGAAGGACAAGAAGTCGCAATCGGGCGAGGGGAAAAAGGAAAAGAAGTCGGAGAGCAAGTCGTCCGAGAGTTCGTCGACGAAGGCCAAGACAACTTCGAACAAAAAGGACTAGCCGCCGAAGGCTCACTGGCTTCGTGACGCTGTTCGATGCCAGCGTGTTCGGCTCACCCTTTCATCCTTCGCCGAGTGACCGTACTGTGGTCTGCCCTACTTGCAAGAAAGAATTCAAGCCCGATAGCTCCGAGGCGCTACCGTTCTGTTCGGAACGGTGCCGAACGATCGACCTGGGCCGTTGGTTGGGCGAAGAACACGGACTGCCGTCGGTGCCCGACCCCGAAGCCGACGAAACGCCCGAAGGATTCGGCGACGACCCCTGAGTGCTAGCACCGGGTATCGGCGTAGGCGGACTGAGCCCAAAGGGCTATAACGGCTTCTCTCGTTCTCCAATTCTACGGACAGCTGGGTGCAGACTATGCGGCCGTCGTCTCCATTGTGGTGCTTTGTAGCCATAGTGGTCGCGGCTTGTTCGGGATGCACTTGGAAAATGATTGCCGGAATGCCTACCCATGTGGTGACATTCGACACGAGGGAATCGCCGCAGTGGCTGACCGGAGAATGGACCTTCGACGAGGCAACTGGTGCGAGCCAAGAAAAACCCGAGAGCAATGATTCTTGGGTTATCACATCGGAAGCCGATGACCTGTTCGTGCTGCGAGTTGGTGACAAGGTGTTACATCTGAATGCTTGGCCCGTGCAGGGCCAGCCCGAAACTTGCATGCTCGAGATCTCCCTGGTGGAAGCGGGAGGAGTGCAGTTGAGCGGCGCTATTCAAATGCTCTGCATGGCGGAGCATCGAGATGGAATACTCACCGTGGAACCTCTGAGTGAAGAACTGATAGAGGGGTGGCAGAACGGTCCTGGTATAACGGTCTTCTCCCAGAAGTTCGATAGGCTGAGGATGAGGCGGGGGCATCGCGGAAAGCCGATTCGTGCCAAGCACAATACTTTTGTCAGTTGATCAGCCATTCTGCGGCAACGTCACGTCAGATGCTAGCACCTCGATCGGCGTAGGCGTAGCATAGCTGGCGGGCTATACTTTGCGGTGCGTTTTCGCCGCATGGATGCTATCTCGAAGAGTACGCGAAGGACCCGCATGTCTGCTAATCCGTCTACTTCCGCCAGACAACACACAACAACTTGGTCGTGGCTCCTCTTGCTCAAGACGCCCGCCATCGCGCTGCGGGGACGAGTGCTGCTGCTGGCGGCTGCGGCCGTGCTACTCGTTTGGTTGGGCGACCAGCTACTGGGAATCCCGGTTGCGCCTCAGCCAACAGCGAAAGTCGCTGGCTTCGCAGGCTTCGCGGAGTCCACTCTCTACACCCTCCAGGCGATGATTCTGGGCTTTGCCGATCCGTTTATGCAACTCGCCGGTGGTGAACATGTTGTTGCCAACTTGATCCGCTGCGCGATCCGACTCGCCGTGTGGGGCATTTTGGGTGGGGCCATTGTTCGCATTGCTGCGCTTGCCCTCACACGTAACGAAAGCCCCGATATCGAATCCTCTGTCCGGTTTGCCTGGCGACTGCGTTCGGGCTTTCTCGGTGGTCCGCTGTTGTTGATTGCGGGGCTGGTGGTCATTTCGCTGCCGCTGATGGTGGTTCGTCTGGCGATGGAAATCTCCTGGCTGTCGGCCGCGGTGGCGGTCGTTTGGCCCATCGTCATCGTGGTGGCCGTGATCGCTTCGCTGTACGCGATTGCTGCCGCGATTGGTTGGCCCCTGATTTGGGCCGCTGCGGCTACGGATGGCAGCGATGCCTTCGACGCAGTGAGCCGGATGTTTGCCTACATCTACCAGAAGCCGTTACGGCTGATGGGCTACGTTGCGCTAGTGGCATTGATGGCCGTAGGCTGTGCGGGAGGTGCTTCGGCGCTTGCGACGATTGCCACCATAGCCTGTGAAATTGCGGCCGGTACTCCCGACAACGAATGGTCCCAGCAGACCATTGCTGGGTGGAACTCCCTGGCGCTCACCCTGGTGGGTGTATACCTGACGGCTTTCGGCTGGACCTCTTCGACGGGCATCTATTTGCTCCGTCGCCAGGATGTCGACGGGGTGCACACGGACGAGGTCTTCATCGATCCCAACGAGTACGACGGTGGCATCCCCCGACTTCGCCAAGGCCCTACGGGAGTACCCGAGTTCGACGAACAATCGGACGCGGCTTAGAATTAGGATCCGTCGCCCCTAGCTGCGACTAGTCGAGAAACTCTCCCAGCACACTCACCATGTCGCGGTGAAATTGCCCGCGTGTCAGCACGCGGGCGCAACCAGCGTCGTCGGCGGCCTGGAGTATCGCTTCGTGCACGTGCGGTCCGAAGGCCACGATTGGTGCTTCGAAACCGACCACGCTGCGGATCGCCTGAACGGTACTGGCGACGTCGCTCGAAACGGTCAGGTCGAGTACCACCAGTTGGGGAGGTTCGGGCAGCTGAAGGTCGTCTAGCTGGGCCGCGGTGGCCGACCGGCACGATGCACCCAACTGCCGGGCGGCATGTTCGATCGGCGCGGTAGCCATCAGGTCGTTCGTCACGGCGAGTAGCGTACTCAAACTGCCCCCGGGCCTTCTTGGCCATCGCTGATCTGGATGGATCGCTCCAGCGGCAATACGAACACCTTGCCGTCGCCGATGTGTCCTTCGACGCTACTGCGGGCGTGTTCTTCCAGGCAGGCGACCGTGCGATCGACGAAGTCGTCGTTCACAGCGATCTCGATCTGCACTTTGCGCAGCAGGTTTGTTTCGTACTCGTGGCCACGATACGTTTCGATGTGTCCTCGCTGCCGGGCGTAGCCCATCGCGTCGAGCACCGTCATGCGGGTGACGCCGACGTTGGCCAGCGCCTTCTCGACCGAGGCCAGCTTGGTGGGCTGTATGACTGCCCAAATTAATTTCATCCGTTTACCCTCCGCCTGGTGCTTGCCGCTTATGCGGTTTCAACACCTTGGATGATAACGAATTGCCGGTGGCTATCGAAGACCGTTCGGGATGCCGACCCTACGGGCGGGCCGTGAAGCGGGCGTCCATGACCTTCTCGATGCGGGCCGAAGTTTCCTCGAGGTGGGCCTGGCTGTAGCGATCTAGCGAATCGCCGGATTGCTCCAGGTATCCGTCGATCTGCTTTTTTAGGCGACCTAGCTCGCTGTAGGCCATCGACTGGCAGTCCTCAGGGGCCGAAGTCCCCAGGGCCAACTGGCTGAGCCGGTCGAGGTACGCCCGCTGGATGTTACGGCGGATGCTGCTAATAGCGGGCTGGCGGAGCGTGAACTCTTGCTCATCGTCCTCCGTCGAAAGTTCGGCGAACATAGCGTCGGTCAGCGTAGTGAGAAGCTCGGCCACAGTCAGCACGTCGGTTTCCGGCGATACTTTCAGCTCGGTGTCGTGGATACGAGTGAGCGTGAGTGTCGATGTCAGTTGATCCAAAACCCGCTCCTGCCACATCAGGATGGCTTCGTGGGCCGGGTAGTCGTAGCGGTAGGTGTCTTCGACGCCCCAGTGGCTCCAGTGCGAACTGGCCAACTTGCTGTACAGCTCGGGCGGGAAGTTGAATGGCGTAGTCGAGAACATCTGATCGCACAGCAGCTCGAGGGCCTCGCGCTGTTCGGCGGCCGGCACCATCTCGAATGGCTCGGGGGCCTTTTCGTCGCCCTTATGGCTGCGGCTCACGTACACGCCACCCACGTAGCGGGAGGCAATGAACATCGCCTTGCCGTGCGTAGAGAGCATCACGCCGAAGCCTTGGCGAGCTCGCTCGTAACCGTCGCCTTCTTCAACCAATGCTTCTACGATCGTCGGCAGCGTTTCGGCCACTAGCTTGGCTTCGCGTTGAGCGTAGTCGACCAGGTCGTTGGAGAAGTCGAAGCGGTTGCTATGCGGATCGGGATCGATGCCGCGGGTGTCTTCGTCGGTGGAGTAAGCCAGCTCCGGCTCGCCGCTACGCGAGGCGATCTTGCCAAGCTTTTCGAGCTCATCTTCCGGCTTGGAACTCTTGATCGGCGTGTAGCCGTATTCGATGGCCCAGAAGTCGTAAGGGCCGATCGTCGTGGAATAATAGTCGCCCTGTTTCATATCGCTGGGGACGATATTCACCGGGGCGTAGTCCATTACCGAGGCGGTCAGGCCGGTCTTGCTGGTCTTTTCGACGTCGTTGATCTCGTCCATCGAGTACAGCGTGCTGGCCTTGAAGTTGTGCCGCAGGCCGAGCGTGTGCCCCACCTCGTGCATGGTCACTTCTTTCAAGCCCTGCATGATCATCTTGTCCATGTCGGCCGCGCTTCGCTTGCGGGTAGCAGCCACCGTGGCGCCCATGGCGAGCTGGTGCGACATGCCATGCAGAAGATTGCAGGCGCAACCGGCGTGGTGACCATCGTGTAGATGTCGCGGACGCATGGCCTGCTGCAGCTTGTACGATTGAATGTCCAGCGGACCGCCGGTCATCGCAGCAATGCCTTCGGGCGTGAAGGTTTCGTATTCCTGCTTCCAGAACTGTAGGAAGTCGGCATCGAAAATAATATCGGCATCGAGAATCTGGCCCGACGTCGGATTCACGCGCGAGGGCCCCATGGCGAAGCCGGCACTCGAAGTGATCCAGCGGAATGTGTTGTAGCGGACGTCGCCCGGTTCCCAAGTCGCGTCGTCCGGCTGCTGGCGCACTTCAATAGCGTTGTAGTAGCCCGCTTTTTCAAACGCTTTGTTCCACTCCTCGATGCCATCGCGAATTGGTTTGCGGTACTTGAAAGGAATCGTCTTTTCGAGCCAGAACACAATGGGCTCTTTGGGAGGTGACTTTTCGGCCTTGGGGTCCGATTTTTCCAAGTGCCAACGATTGATGTAGCGGACGAAACGGTCTTCGTTCTCGGCCTTCGAGAAATCCTTTACTACGGTCAGGAAGTAACCGACCCGGTCGTCAGCCAAACGAGGCTTGTAGCTGGTCTTCGGCAGGCGGCTGATCGAGTAGTGCACGTTAATGGTGGCACCCCGCGTATCGGGAACCGATTCAATGTCGGAACTGCCGTTGGAGGCGTACGTGGCCGCCACCTGCACTTCGACGTTCTTGGGATAGGCCTCGATGCCGGCCCAGTTACTCTTGGAAGGGGAAAAAGAAAAGCCCGTAAGCACCTGGCTGATCTGAGGCAGGTCGCTCATGAATACGGGAGTTAAGTCGAGCACCACGCTGCCGCCAGGGCCGGTGGTGGCGATTGGCAGACTGAACAGCACGCTGTCGGTGTAGGCCAGCTTCACGGCACGTTCGGCCGGGCTGCCGCCATCGGCCGTGAAACGGACGTTGCGTCGCACCACTTGCACGCGGTCGCCCACGCGGCGGAACTGCCAAACCCAGTCGTCGCCGAAGCCCCAGCTGAAGCCGCCCAGCAGCGGCCGCTGGCCGATGCCTTTGGCGATGGTGATCAAGACAAAGAAGTCCTGGTCGAAGTCGCTGGGCTTCAGCTCGATGAACAGTTTCTCTTCGCCCTGGTGCAGCTTCAACAGGCCGCTCTTGCTGGTGGTGTCCTTCAACACCTTGTCGTAGGGCGGGAACTTCGGCTTCGCCGAATCGCCTGAGGCCCCCTTGGAGCTCGAGTCCTCCTTCTTACCACCTTCGCTTTCGGCCGACACTTCGCTAGCCGAAGCGTCCGCCGTGTTCTGGTTGGATTGGCCTTCTTGTTTTTCGTCGTCCGCACCCACCGCGGACAAACAACACGTCATCGACAGGGACAAAGTGAGCAAGATCGCCGGAAAACGCAGGTGAGACACAACAATTGCCTTGGGGTAGAGAGGTGGGGGTAGGGCCCTTGAGGTGGGGAGGTTTTACCGGGTGGGTAAAATGGGGAGGGCTAGGGAGAACCCCCAGAATATACCTCACGGAGGAGTCTTTGTCGAAGGATTCTTCCCAACTCGCTATATTTGCGGCCGCTGCTGCACCCGTAGGCCCGCACCGCTCTTTGCATCCGACATAACCGTCACCCGAAACCAACCGGCGTGGAATCAGATACAGCACTCCAGATCGTACGACTTGGCTGGCCGGATGCCTGCTGGTCCGGAGCTTCCGCTGTCCCGGTTCGCTCCGGCCGGTTGAGCGACCAGCCGTTGTGGCGCATCGATACGGACAAAGCACAATTTGCGCTGCGGGGGTGGGCCAATTCCGACTTGCCGCGAGCCGAAGCCGCGAGCAAGTTAGTTACCCACATCTCCAGGCAGGCATCACTTCGCGTGCCGGTGCCCTTGGCAACCGGTGGCCGATTCGCGTCCCTGCTCTATCCAGCGGGCGGTTTTCATTGGGAACTTGCCCCGTGGCTCGAAGGCGAGGCCGACTTCGCGGCCCATCCTAGCTGCGAGCGGCTCGAGGCCATGTGCCGGGCACTCGCCGAGCTTCACCTAACTGCCGCCGACCTGCCGGCGCCTGAGCAGCCGTTGGCGATTCGCCGCCATTTCGAGGCACTCGCCGACCTGCAGCAGGCCGGCCAGCATGGGCATTTCAGTAGGCTCGACTCCCGCGAATTGCCGGTGAAGTGTCCTGTTGGCCCCGACTGGGGGGCGGCGCTTCTACGTGGGGTCGAAGTGGCTCGCCAGCAACTTGCCCCGCTGCAGGCAGTTCCACTGGCAGGGCAATGGACCTGGGGCGACGCCTGGCACAACAACTTTTTGCTGGTGGATGAGCAGGTGACCGGAGTGGTGGACTTCGCAACTGCCCGGATCGACACGCCGATGGCCGACCTGGCTCGGCTGTTGGGCAGTACGACCGTCGAGCATCGCGACTGGTGGGCTGGTGGTATCCGGGCCTACGCGGCGTTACGTCCGCTCAGCGAGGTCGAGAGCCGGGCTGTGGGGGCCCTGTGTGCTAGCGGCACCGTGCTGTCGCTGGCCAATTGGCTGCGTTGGCTGGGCATCGAGCGGCGGGTTTTCGCGGCTCCCCGGGCGGCATGCGACCGAATGTCGCACTTCGCCCTGCGGCTAACACACTTGCTGCGGGAGGCGAATACCACGTAAACCCCCCAACAGACGATGTTTTCTTGGTCGGCGGGGCCATGTAGAATTGGAGATCCCTCCCCGCCCCACCCAATCCCACCTCGGTCATCCTGCAGTAGGATTCTTATGAGTATCAGGCGTTTAGGCTGTCTATTGGTCGCGAGTGTTGCGTTGCTGGTCACCTCCGTGGCAAGTGGACAGGGGTTCGATATCGATAGTTTCGATCCCGGCGGCATCGATCTTGGTGGCTTCGGCGCCGATCCGCTTGGTGGCGATCCAGTGCAGGTCAACACGCAGTTTACTCCTGCCACCGACGAACGGCCGGCCGTGCTGATGATCACGGCCAATATCGATCCCGGGTTTCACATCTACTCTCTGACGCAGCAGACGCCTGGTCCACTGCCGACGACGATCAGTCTCGACCAATCGGACGACTATAAACCTATTGGCAACTGGCGTTCGATCCCGGAACCCAAGAAACACGTCGACGAAGTGGTGTGGCCGGGCCAGACCATTGAAGAGTACGAAGACGAGGTGACCTGGTACCTGCCGATTGAAATCTCCAAAGGCGTCGACGTCGAGAAATTGCAGATCGCCGGCACCATTGAGATGCAGGCCTGCGATACCGGATGCCAACAGGTAACGGTCGACTTCAAGGCCAAACGGGGCGAGGGTGTACCCATTGGCCCATTAGATACCAGCAAGTCGGCCAATGTGGTTACCCAATCGAACGCAGCACGGGGGGGCAGAGCCCCAGCCGTTCCGCAGCCGCCAGCCGAGGCGGGTGTGTTCCGTGCCGACGAGTCGGTAGTTACCTGGTATGGCTGGCTCGAACCAAACACCGTGCAACCTGGCGCAAGAACCTACCTGTATTTACGCGCCGAGATGCCTGAGTCGTGGCACATTAACACCTACGCCAAGGAAGTGGGGGATGGGCCCAACCGTCCCACGCTCGTCGCGCCCGTGTCCACCGATGGACTTGTTGCCTACCAGCCTCAGGCCATCGGCGAAGTGACGGAGAAAGAGTCGCCGCTGCCCGAGTTTGGCAGCCTCCGCTACCACGAGAACGAAGTGGTTTGGCGTGTCCCGGTCGACGTATCCAGCGACCTGAAGCCCGGTTCCTACGAGCTTAAGGGACTGATTGGCTATCAGGGCTGCGAGTCCACGGAAGATGGTCAGGGAACCTGTGAGGTATCCAGAGCAGCTGAATTCAACGTAAAGGTGAATGTTGGCGACTCGGCCAACGTGACGTCGGCCGCCGTGAACTTTACGCCGGCGGAGTACAAATCGGCCGCCGAGCAGGCTAAGGCCATTGCCGGCACCCTGCAAATTGCGCCGGGGCCCGAACAACCAACGATCATCGAATTCTCAGGCAACTCGGTGAAGAGCGACACCAGTTGGTTCTTCATCATAGGGGCCGCATTGCTGGGTGGCTTCATTTTGAATTTCATGCCGTGCGTGCTGCCGGTCATCGGCCTGAAGATCATGTCGTTTGCCCGGCAGGGCGGGGAAAGTCGTGGTCGGGTGTTCGCCCTCAATCTTGCGTATGTCGCCGGTTTGTTGTTCGTGTTCATGCTGCTGGCCACCCTGGCTGCTTTCTACGGCTACCAGTGGGGCGAACTCTACACCGAGCCGGTCTTTAAGATTTCGATGACCGCTTTCGTGTTTATCATGGCGCTCAGTTTCCTGGGCGTATGGGAGATCCCGCTTCCGGGATTCACCGGATCCGGCACGGCCGCCCAACTCGCCTCGCGCGAAGGCCTCGGTGGAGCCTTCTTCAAAGGTATCCTCACCACGATCCTGGCCACGCCTTGCAGCGGCCCGTTCTTGGGCCCGGTGTTTGGATTCACGATTACCCAACCGGCCAGTATGACCTTTTTGATCTTCCTGTTCATCGGTCTCGGTATGGCGTCTCCCTACCTGGTGATCGGCGCTTTCCCATCGCTCATTAGGTGGATGCCCAAGCCAGGACCCTGGATGGATACTTTGAAACAGTTCTTGGCGTTCCTGCTGCTGGGGACGGTGGTTTACCTGCTATCCACACTGCACGTGGATCACTACATTCCCACCATGGCGCTGCTGGTGGCGCTGTGGTTTGCCTGCTGGCTTGGCGGCAGGCAGCCGTTCACTGCGTCCGCGTCCAGGAAGTGGGGCGCCTGGTTGTCCGGTTTCGCAGTGGCGACACTTGTTGGCTATTTCGGATTCGTCTTCGAGGTCGAAAACGAGTTGCCGTGGAAGAACTACACCCCGGCACAACTTGCTCAGTCGCGAGCGAGCGGCAACGTAGTGATGGTTGAGTTCACCGCCAATTGGTGTCCAACTTGTAAGCTGAATCTGTTGACGGCCCTCGACGTGCCGGCCGTCAAGTCGGTGGTCAGTGCGAATGACGTCCATGCGATCAAAGCCGACTGGACGAACAAGGACCAAGAGATCGAAGATGTCCTGTTGCAACTTCAGAGTCGTACGATTCCTCTGTTGGCCATTTATCCCGCGGATCGACCGGACGAGGTGATCGTACTGCGCGACACGGTTTCGGAGACTCAGGTGTTGCAGGCCTTGGCCGCCGCTGGGGCGCGAGCCAGCAATCCCCATCATTCCTTTGTGCTGTCCCGTCCCCCTGCAGAAGAAGAACAGCTAAGCGATAGCGGTACGCTGGCGACGATGCGTTAGAGCGATTTCAGAATTGGTGTGCTGATTTGGCGCCGTGGTGTTGGTCCGATGCGCGAAGGCCGAAGCAGGCGAATTGCTATCTGTCGATGCAGGCCGACAAAGCAGCGGGCCGACACAACAAGCCAAAGCGGAACACCAAAGACGAAAGCGATCTAGTCCTCATTCCACAGTTGTGATGCTGTGCTCAGGTACTGCCCCCAGTCCCATTCGGTAAGATTGTGGCCACCGGTGCGGGCGTGGTAGCTCGTGGCACCAACCGTCTGCGGCTCATCGAGCCCCGGCATCGGCATGTCGGGCGCAACCGATTCGACGCCGAGCACCTTGAACGCTGGATGGGCATTAGCCAACCCGAGCCATTCGCCACGCGGATCGGCCCACAGGTCTTCGTCCGCGCTAGCCACGTAGACGTGCCGTGGTGCTGACAATGCGATCAACTGGTGTTGGTCGATGGGCAACTCGCTTTCGTGGCCGGCGTACTTCTGCAGATTCGGGCAAAACCAATAGTCGAAGCTTCCAGTGATATTGTCGATCCGCTCGCCAAACTGCCGCCGAGTAAGTGCAGCGCCCTGGCTACCCGAGTTGTTGGAGATCACTAGCGAAAAACGCGGATCTTGAGCACCGGTCCAAAGGGCCGTCTTGCCGCCTCGCGAGTGGCCGATGATCGCAGCCCGGCTCGCGTCGATCAGCGGATGGTTTGCCAGCGTGTCGAGCACACGACTCGCGCCCCAGGACCAGGCCGTGATGGCGCCTGGGGAGTTAGGTTGGCGAGGGCCGGAGGGCAAAACAACCGACAGCACACCTTCGCGAAAGTGCTCGCCGTTATCGGGCGCTATGTCACTGTGCTGAAACACGGCCAACGCAAAGCCGGCGTCCAGGATTTGCTTTACCGGTATGAAGCTGGAGAAATTCTCGCCGTCTGGCGCTGCCAGAGCGGGGTCGCGATTGTTGATCATCACGAACACCGGTCGTTGCTCACTCTCTACGGCGTACAGCAAGTAGTTGAACGAAAATTGTCCCCCTGGCATCTCCACCATAACACGTTGCTCGTGGCAGACACCGCCTGGGACGCTTTGGAGCTTGGTTTGCCGGATGCTGTCCGTCTTCAACGAAGCGGGCTTGGGAATTGCTTGGCCGTAAACATGTTCGCGGAACAGCCGCATTAACTCGGCACGCCGCGACGGCCATGCTGTTTGTGAACCATCCTGCGACGTCAGCACCGGTGGAAGCTCGTAATCGGGCACCAGCTCTTCGCGAACCAATGTGCCAGGGCGACGCGCGGCGTAATGTTGGATCGTCGCCTGGGGAGCTTTCCAAGAATCACCTGGCTGGCGTTCCTCACTTCGTGCCGACGCCTGCATTGCGAGCATGGTTAGACAAGCGGCTAGCAGAGTTGGGGAGAATGATTGCAAAAGGGCAGGGGCCGCATTTGGAGCAGCGGAGGGCATCTCTCGTGACATCATGGCCTCGCCTGGGGTAATACTTTTCGAAGAGAGCCTGCGCGCATGGCAGCAACTCCATGGCGTCACACGCCGCACGCCCTTCAGTCTACCAGATAGAGTACCACCAGTACCGGTCGATGGTCCGACTCCACGGGGGCGTCCAATACCTTTGCCGATTTCACCTTCCAGAGGTTGGCTGGTTGTGCCATGACATAGTCGATGCGTCGGACCGGCTTGTTTGCAGGAAAGGTATGCTCGGAGTCGGCGACCAACCAGTTCTGAGAAAACTGCTTGATGACTCGACTGTTGGGCTGCGCGTTGAAATCGCCGGCTAGCAACACGGGCTGCCGCCCGAAACGATTCGCCATGAGCTGCTCGATCATCTTCGCCGACGCGAGTCGTTCGGCGTTGTCCGGTCGATAGTCGAGATGGGTAGCAGCGAACCACAGCGGCTGGCCGTCCTCAGGTTCGATGTGCACCATCAGCATGCCACGCTGCTCGCCTTGGTAAAGTGAAGGAAGACGCACGTTTTCGGTCTTCTGTATGGGCCACCGCGAAAGAATCGCATTGCCATACTCGCCGCCGTCGTGATCGATGTTCTTTTCAAAGGCGGCATACATTCCGGTCAACTTGCCCAACTCCGCCGGTTCGTCCATGTTGCCGGAGCGATTGACTCCCTTGTCCACTTCGTTTAGAGCTACCAGGTCAGGCTCGGCTGACTTGATCACCTTGGCAATCCGCTGCAGGTCTACGTTATCGTCGAGTCCCCGGCCGTGATGGATGTTGTAAGTCAGGACGCGGAACTCGGCCGCGGATAGCGGTCCGCACCAAACAACGGTCAGCCCCAACCAAAACCAGGCCAACGTGAAGACGCGTGATGGAACCTTAGATAGCATCGTCATCGGATTCTGTCCTCTATAGACCGTGCTGAACGCAACTTCCGCGCAATTTTGAGCATGCGGCAACCAAACAGCGTGTAGCCGCTCGCCCGCGGCCACACGCGTTGTTTAAATCGTTCGGTCGCGAATCGCAAGTCCAGCCATCGCAGTTGCTTGCTCCAGGCTTGCGAGCATTCGGCTTATCCTAAAAAAATCAGCGGGGCCCAGCCTTGGCTGAACCCCGCTCTTATGGATCCGATTGCTGGATAGGCTCTACTTGCGTCGAGCGAAGCCAACGAGTCCAACCAGTGCTAGTCCAACTAGCGTGACGGAAGCCGGTTCTGGAACTTGAATGTGTACAACATCATCAAGCGAAACGAGAACGTTGGAGTCCGGCGCAGCACTGCTGCTGATCCAAATGGCATCAATCGACCCACTGCCATTGATCTCGCCATTGCTGTCACCGACCCATGCATTCCAGTTCGAGGTGTCGGCCAGATCCCAGCCATAGAAATGCCACGCACCATCGTCAACGACCGACACGACATTACTGCGTTCGGTTGAGTCGGCACTATCATCGATACCGATGCGAGTCGTCAGTCCTGAGGTAGTCGTCTTCAACCAGTAGCCAATCGTGCCGGTGTTCCCGAGGGCTACGTTGTTTCCGACACTTCCACCACCAGAAAGATGGCGAACATTGAAAGCGGACCCTGCTGCCGAAGGAATGAGGGTGAGCAACTGCGACTGCGAGCCGGAGTTGGCCATCGTGTTATCAAGGTCGGCAGTCGAGGTGACCTCGATGCCAGAGGTTGAACCAGAAAAGGTCGGGTGCACGTTGAAGTGGCCTTCGTCCACTTCGAAATCGTCCAGGACGATTGTCGCGGCGCCGGTCGTACCTGCAATCAGTAAGACTGTGCAGAAAGTGGCCACCGTGAGAGACAAGACGGATCGTGATAATCTCATGAGCTTTCTCCAAAGAAACGAGAATCAAAGATTGGTGCAGTCTACTTCTAGCCGTCTACTTCTCGAACCGTATTGTGAAGAATGACTACGCGTGGAACGACACGTGAATCATTTTTTCGGGTTGTTTACTCGCATTTGCGTAACACCTGTCGGCCACCGAGCAGAGCAATGCTGATCAACGCGATGAGAGCTGTCCCAGGTTCGGGAACACTCACCGCCACCGAGGTAGCGGCGGCCGCCGTGGATTCGCCGAAATTCGATTTCCAAGAGGCGTAGTCGGAAGCGTCAACGGCCCCCGTATTCGCGGGGTCGCGGTTCATCAGCACGCTTCCATCCCCACCTAGGTTGTTTCGCCACACGGTGTAGTCGGCAATGTCCACGGTGCCGTCTTGATTGTAGTCGCCGATCAGCACATCCACGCCTGGTACGGTTACATCGAGCAGGCCCGAACCAGTGATGAGCGAGGATTCGTTTTGCGCACCTGAACCAATAGCGCCCCAAGTACCCAGGGCTTGAGCCGCGTCGTCGATGAACAGTGAAGCAATGGTGTTGGTTCCTGCAAAACTAAGATCCAAAGTGCCTCCACTATTTAGCAGCGACACATTGGCGGTTTCGGCGAGGATGAGGTCCGTTAGGCTAAGCGTACCTTCCTGCACTTCAAGCGTCGCAGTGGTGGTGGTTGCATCGCCAGAAAGTGTTTGCGTGCCCGTGCCAACTTTGACAAAGGTACCTGTTCCTATGATGCTACCCGAGTAGGTTTGGTCGGAGTTGCTCGCACCTACCGTAAACTCCTTGCCTTCTGAAATACCAACTCGTCCGCCAGCGCCGCTGTGATTGGGCGTGGACAGCGACTCGACGACCATTAGGTCACCCCCGTCCTGGACAATGTCACCTTGAAAGGTCGTCAAGTTCATGGTGCTTTTGAACTCAACATCTCCACCGCCGCCAATGATGGTGAGAGTTGTCCCCGGTGCAGCAGTCACTGGACCATTAATGCCGAAGTGGCCGGCCGTCATATTGAAAGTACCGCCATTGGGACCGATGGTGATGCCGCGATTCTCATGTATTTGAGCCTCGGCGAGAAACAAGCTGGTCCCGATTGCGCCACCGTCGAGCAGAATACCTTCTGTATCGAGCGAAAGGGGATCCGCTCCAAAGCCGCGGGCGTCTTGCGTGTCGTTCGCGAAGCCAAGACGGAACAATCCTTCGTTGACCACGAGTTTGGCATACGAAGTCAAAGGCAATCCTGAGCCTTGATAGCGGAATTCGCCTGGGCCTTCTTTGATGAACGTCCCAGCACCACCATTCTCCGGAGTACCACCTATGCCGGTAATCACACTACCAGACGAGTACGTGACGAGCGCGTTCGTGCGATTGACCGTTCCCGTTCCGTCGATCGCCAGTTCGGTGCCACTCCGGAACATGCCGAAGTAGTTTCCCATGAAATCGTGTACAATGGTGCCGTTGCGCAGCAACACGCGTGCACCATCATTCAGAATCTCTCGATTTTCAAATTTCAGGGTGGCGCCATCTTCGACGATGATATCTCCAGTGCCGACGTCCATTGATCCCGAAGCAATGGTTACTAAACCATCCTCGAGGGTTACCGAGTTCGCAGTTTGAGCCCCATTGATGTTAATGAAGTGATCCACGGCATCGTCGCCCGCCGAGAACACGGCGTTGGCACCATCGGTCCAGGGGCCGGTGGCCACGGCGCCGTTTGGATCGGTGCTCCAGAAGTTGTCGAGGCCCCAGTTGCCATCGGTAAAACCATCGACCTGGCCGGCCCCCGGAGTGGAACCATTGATGTCCCAATAGAGTGTAGTTTGAGCGGATGCTGTCGAAAGCACGCTCACCAGAACAGTAACGCTTGCCACTAGTTGTTTCATCATTTGGATCCTTCAATCCCTTGGTTGAGAAGCGTATGACTCTTCAACATTCGACGGCTGAAAGACCTGGGCGCGATGCTCCCGGATGGAGATGAGGTACCGACCCGCCTTTTGCAGCTATCCACAAGCTAAACCAAGCCGACTAGGAGTTCTGTGCTTAATAACGCAACAATTCCTTCTTATTGCGCAATACGATCGTGGGACCCTACGGGCCGCCAAGCTTGAATTACAGCACAGGGAGGCAAATTAGGCAGTGTTTTTGCGGAGATTTGTCATTTCGCTGCCGGACGTTCCCAGCCCCAGCCACGCCCCCGGACACCCGGGTTACCGTGGGGCCTGTGGCACAGGCTCAACTGTGCGGCGTGGTGGTCCACATGGCGAACGTTGTACTGATGCACCTCTGCCCGGGGAAAGTCGAGCCAATCAACTCAGGGTGTTCGCTGTGGCGACCGCTCGGTCTCGTCCGTCGCGACGCGTGTGGTCTTGTCCAATGTGCCGCAGGAGATTTCGGAGTGCGAACTGCGTGATCTGCCAAACCGCAGTCGCCTTAGTCCTCCAACAAATTCTCGCCGTCGGTCATCGGCCGAGACTCTTTTGCCTGCTGCTCCAATTCGACCGACTCCGAGGCAAGCGATCCTTCGCCGCGCGAGACCTGTTGATTCGATTCGGCCGGCCGTTGCTTTGACTCGTCGACAATTGGAGGCTGTTCCTGCATGACCACGGGTACCCCCCGCGGGAAGATGACTTCTCTCGCCTCGTCTGGCAGCGTTAGGCCCTCTTCGGTAAGAGCCTGCTTGGTAAGTCGCATGACGCTCGAGCGAACTTTGAGGGGACTGTTTTGGTGGCCGTCGATCCAGAAATAGACTCGCAGGTTAACTGTGGAAGCGGCCAATTCTTCCACAAGTATAAGTGGTTCAGGGGTGTTGAGCACGGCTTCGTGCCGCTTCAGCACGTCGAAGACAACTTGCTGGGCTGTCGTTGCGGAGTCTTCATAGTCAATGCCTACGACAAAGTTGAGGCGTAGATTGGGATTGGAAGTTTTGTTGGTGATTACACTTTTGTAGATCGTCGAGTTGGGAATCTGGACGTGGTTGCCATCCAGAGTCATAAGCTGAGTTCCGCGAGTGGTTACGCTTTGGACGATACCTTCATACCCGTTCACGATGATCAAGTCGCCAACGCGGTAGGGGCTTTGGAGGCTGAGCAGCAGGCTGGCGAGAAAGTTCTCGGCAATGTCTCGAAAAGCGATGCCGAGAATGATGCCCAACAATCCAGTGCCCCCCAGCACCGTTGCTGCCAGTCGCGTTAGACCGGAAACTCGTAGCGCCAGGTACACACCCAGTATCAGGATCGGGATGGTAATCGCCCGCATCACTACCTGTCTCAACAAGCGGTTGGGGACCCGGCGGGTTACGATGGATGAGGCTAGTGCTCCGACTAATCTCGCCAGGACCCAGGTTGCCAGCAACATCAGTAACGCGGCGATCAGCGATGGCAGCGACTGCACCGCCTCGCGCCCCAACTCCCGCAGTTCGGCGTAGGCGCCGGAAAAATCCCAGAAGGATTTGGGGGCGATCTCGATGCGATTGACCACCGCGGTGACATCCTGGGTACTGCGGGCCAGGTTTCCCGCCCACTTGCGGTGCTCGTCGCTTGGCGTACGTCCGCTGAGAAAGACGACACCATTGTCCACACGGACTTCGGGCGATTCGAACCACTCGGTCGCCTCCATGATCTCCTGCAACCGGCTTTCGATCTGGTCGTCCGCCGCTGTCGGCTCGACCCCCACAGTACTCGCGGGTCCCTGTGTGTCCTCTTCAATGGTGGATTCGGTCGCAGGAGAGTCGGCGGTCGTCTGAGCGAGCGTGGGATACGTCGATGCTAAGCCGAAGATGAGCAAGCAGCAAACGAGAGTGGGCCAGATCTTCATCGATTCGGTGGCGGTATTTAGAACGGGGCTGGGGAACCTGGGAATCATGTTGAGTATCCCGTGTTCAACCAGTCCGGGCAACAGAGTGCAACGCCAAAGGCTGAATTAGCCATCCAATCCGGCGAGTGAGTTGCTAGGACGAAATCTCAGGGGGCAATTGATTCATCTCAAATCTACTTGTTCAGGGCCGGCGAAGCCCTGGTCGGCACCATCAAAATACACGATGCATTCATCGAGATAGAGGCTACCTTAACCAGAGGGGAGGCTACTTCATCACCATGAGCTACAAGAGGACAAGAGTACGCGCCAGAACAACGCTTCGATCTTGACAATTGACTTGCGCGTAGCAAATCGAAAGCCCGACTGCGATCAGAAACCCATTCCCGTCGAAAACGCGGGCGTTGCCAATTTGCGTCGGCAGAAGAAAAGCATGCCAGTTGCAGCAAGCAGCAGCAGAAATGCATCAGGCTCTGGGACCGTTAAAGAAGCCGTAAACCCGTCGAGTGTATATACCACGCCCGAGCTATCTCCTTCGAAAACCACCTTGGTGATGTCGTCGGTTGAAGATCTAAAACCGAGAAAAGTCGGCTGGTCCCAAAGAGTGTGAACCGTCGCACTACCAAGTAATAAGCCCTTGGAATAGAAATGCCCGGTCACCTCCTTCCCAGACGTGCGTGCACTGATCCAAGCGCCAACTTCCTTAGTTTGTTCGTTCAACTCGGCCGAAATCTCATTTCCGCCACCAATGGCAAGTCCAAAATCACTACCAAGCTTGTAATACCGCAAGTCTCCCGAGTTGAATCTGGCGATGGGCGTTTCCAACGGCAACTCAATCGGTCCGGGACTACCTGCTTCGAAATCTTCACTAATTATTGCGCCCCTGAATTCCTCCAGTCCGACCGGACCACCTCTCACATTAGCCGAGCTTGGCCCCACCGTCACCGTTCCGTCTACAAAGGCATCGATTATGCATGGCCCACTCGCACAATAGATCTCCGTGGCAGATCTATCAAACGACAAGTCGTATCGTGTCCCCGGCTCTACGTCGGGTCCGATGTGGTAGTCGATGCTCAACAACAAATAGGTCCCGGTCGAGAAGGATGGAGGGCAATCAACTCCAAATCCGGTGGTGCAGCCAATACCATTCGTCGAACGAACGCTGTTCTGCTGCTGTGTGGAGATACCAACACCGAAAAAGCCATCGGCAACACTCGGCAGACGCAATCCCGCTGAATCAGGAGTCAATTGCACCGTAACATCATAGCCCTGAATGGAATGGTGGAATGGGATCCCTGGGATAGAGGAGGGTCCACCGATCTCGATGGATGCATCAAGGGTTCCGCTGTCGCCTGGCGCTATGTCGATGTCGGGGAGTCGAACTGTAATTGCAGCCTGCGACAAGCTTGACATTGAAACACAAGCAAGTATTGCCGCCCAAAAAAGGAGGGTGAATACAGGCAAATCGCAATCCTCCCC
>NZ_JAMXLR010000043.1:0-92500 GCF_024054565.1 Aeoliella straminimaris | reverse complement strand
CTTGTCTCGTTCGTCGCCTTCGATTTCTGAGGGCAGCAGACCGCCGAACAGACCTCGCTCGAGGCTTCCGCCCTTTTGGATGAGCCAGAACAGCGATTCGTCGGCCACGGCGAAAAACGGGCTGCGAAGCACTCCGGCCAGGCTCAATTCGTCGCATTCGCTCAGCACCACTCGCAGCAGGTGGAGGACATCGTAAATCTCCTGCTGGGTGTAAAACGCGTGACCGCCGACCAGGTAGTAGGGGATGTCCTCGGCCCGTAGGGCCTCCTCGTAAGCGGCGATGTCGCTAAGCGAGCGAAACAAGATAGCGATGTCGCCATACTCCGCTGCGCGACGACCATCGGCGGCAGTTTTGTCGCCGACGATTGGTGCCTGCGTATCGACTAGCGTACGCAGTCGCGCGGCCACGGCGCGGGCTTCGGCCTTGCGGGAGTGGGCCGCGTGGCCCGCCTGGCTTCCGGATTCGGGTCTCGGGAAGTCGGTCCATAACAGCTCGATAGCTGGTTCGGCCGTTGTTTGTGGGCGACTGGGCTCAAGCGCCTGATACGGCTCGAACACCTGGCCGAATAACGTGTTGACGAAATTCAGAATCGCCGGCTGGCTGCGAAAATTCTGCGACAGCGGCAGCCTCCAGGCTTGGTCGATCTCGCCCTGCAGGTCGCGGAATACGCGGGGTTCGGCGCCCCGGAAACGGTAAATGGACTGCTTGTCGTCGCCGACGAAAAACAGTTTGCCCATGCCGGCGATGTCGCCCACCAGCGAACGGACCATGTCGACCTGGATGCGGTCGGTGTCTTGAAATTCGTCGACGAACAGCACCGAAATACCGGCCTGTAATTGGCGCTGCACTTCGCGATGCTTGGGGTCGGTGAGCAAACGGTGGGTTAGTGCCAGCAGGTCTTCGAAGTCGACGGCGCCGTGTTCACGCTTTACCTCTTCGTACGCACGGGCCGCTTTGGCCGCGACTCGCGCCAGGGCCAGGCCAAGCTCGGCAGCTTCGTGGGCGGCGGGGCTCTTGAGGTCGAGCGTGGGGAAGCCATCGACGCGCTGGCGAAACGTGACTGCCCAGTGCTTGAACTGTTCGAAGTCAGATTCCGAATTCCAGCAGGACTTGCTGAACGGCTTGCGATTGGCAACCAGGCCCTTGCGCGCTGCGATTAGCTGTGGCGGATCGACGCTGCCATCGACCACTCCGTTCAGGCCCGTGAAGATGGTGTCCAGTGTGGCGGAATGCTCGGCCGTTTCGGGGGAAATGGTGGCCAGCAGGTCCAGCAGGGCTTCAGCCATGGGGCGCAGTTCGCTCAGGTGCGGTGTCCACAGCTCTTCAGAGTAGTACGCTCCCCAGGCCGCCAGCAGTTCTTCGGGCGAACGCTCGAGCCATTCACGAAAGCCCGGTTTGCGGTAATAGGAGGCCATGCGGCGGACGCGGTCTTTCGCCCCATCCACGTTCCAAGCTCGGCCAATGGCCATGGCGTCGGCATCGCGATCGGTCAGCAGCTTGCGCAGCGTGTCTTCGATGGACTCGGCCTCCAGCACGGCCGCTGCCGGGCCATCGAGCGTGGCAAACAGCGGATCGAGTCCTACGTCGAAAGCGTGCTGGCGCAACAAGTTACCGCACAGCGAGTGGATGGTGCTGATGCGGCAACCGTCAATCGCCCGCTGCAGTTCCAGCCACCGCCCCCGCTCGTCGCCCGCGGTTTGGGCGATGCGATCGTACACCAGGCGGCGGATGCGGGTACGAAGCTCCCGGGCCGCGGCATCGGTAAACGTGATGGCTACCAACTCGTTGAGGCGAGTGGCAGGCTCATGGTGATTGTGTCGCTCCAGCTCCTTGAGATACCGCTCGGTCAGCACAAAGGTCTTACCGCACCCGGCCCCCGCGTCGAGCGACAGCGATACCTCATGAGCTTCAATTGCTCTGGCTTGCTGTTCGGTGTATTGGATTTCGGCAGGCATGGCGAGATGTATGGCTTGCACCATCTGGCGGCGATAGCGAAGGATGGGTGGTTACGCTCGCCAGAGCGTGGTTTGAGTGATTAAGTTGCTCGCCTCTTGGTGTTTTTGAGGACCGGGCCGGCTGGCCTCCACCTTCTGGCGTTGGTAGCTACGTATGTCGACCAGTGGAATGCGACGGCGGTACAAAGGAAACTTCATTTCGCTGCTCCTTCGCTGGGAGCCGAGTCATTTTCCTCCTCCGGCGGCGGCCACACCTTGTTCAAGCTTCGCGTCTGATGCACCCGGCACACGTGGCTGAAGTCGCAGTGGCTCGTGCAGTCTTCATCGGGGCTATACATGGGGAATTCGCCGCGGCGGACCCCTTCGACGATGTCCCGCACTCGAGCCCGCAGCACCGGTTCCAGGTCCTGCCACTCAGCGGTGGGCTGAACCTCGCCGGCCGCAATGTGGTACAGCTCGCGGGTGGTTTTGTCCGTAAACCCGGCCGCACGCAACACCCAGTAGCCCACCCGCAGCGGCAACGCGGGGCGCTCGGCAGTGCTCAAAATCTCGGCTGCGGCCAGGGCGTAGAGCGGAGGCTGCAACTTGCGGCCGTCGCGGACCTCTTCGTCGTGCATGGTGAACTTGTAGGCCGATTTGTAGTCGATCACCTGAAATACCAGGTGGTCTCCCAATTCGCCCGTATCAACGCGGTCGATCCGACCGCCGAGCTTAATGGCGGTGCCGTCGCCCAGTTCCAACAGATAGGGCTTGTCGGTGGAGTCCGGCGATTCGTCGTCATCCGCATGGCGGCTGGCTTTGCCGAATCGAAGCTCGAAGTGGGCCGGCCGAAAAGGTGCGTCGAGCTGGACCGTGGTATTGTCGTACTTGCGATGCTGATCGTGATATTTCTTGGACCATTTGGCCACTTCGGCAGCCAGCAGTTCGTCGAGCACGCCTTCGATGCCGTAGCTGGCGAGTTCCTGCTTGGCCGCGTCGATGGCTTCCTCCAGCACCGAGGCAAACTCCAGTTCGTCATGCTGCGAGGGCAGCCGATCGTGGGCTAGCTCATCGAGACGCTGATGCAGCTCGCCAAACACGCGATGCAGCAAGCTGCCACGGCGGCCGTAGTCGATCTCGAGTGCCGCGTCGCCCAGTGGTGCAATTTTCAACACGTTGCCCAGCAAGAACTTGTATGGACACATGGCGTAGTTCTCTAGTTGGCTGGTGCTCCACTGGTGATCGTCGTCAAAACGTTTGGCAAACCACCGGCGGACGGCCGTACCGGCCAGTACGCCCTCCATGACCCCAAACGAGTCGCCCCGCGCCCGATGGTGAGCCGTGACGAGGGCCGCGGCGAGTGCCGCCCCAGCCGGTTCGGCCAACGGACTGCGGAGAAAGCCTCCCAAGAGGGCCGGATTCTTGTGGGCCGCCTGATGGACGCCCAGCAGTCGCCAGTCCCGCATCGATGTTGGGAGCTGATCCTCAGGCGGAATGGCCGAGATGGTCGGAGTGGCCTCCAACTTGGCCAGCATCGACGGCCCGAACGGGCGGCAGGCCTCGGTGAGCATGGGACTCGGTGGCGCTGACTGGCCTGATCCATCGAGGGCCGCAAAGCTGAACACCAGCGACCGGCGGGCGGCCCGCACCACGTCGTAGAATAACTGCATCGTGCGTTCGTACTTGGGAATGGCCTCGATGGCGTCGCCTCGCGAATCGGCCGCGGCCAGCGTTTCGTACTCCTGCTCGCTGTACAGTCCGCCGGAACCGGAGGCCGTTGAGAACGAACCCTCGTCTAGCCCCATGACAAACAGGTGTGGCACTTCCAGGTGTCTTAGAGCCGCGGCGCCCATCACACGCACGCACCCTTCGTCCCGCACGGCGGTGGTGCTGGGCACCGTGGCCATCCACTGACGCAGTTGGGCGATCCACTCATCCAGCGACCAAGTCACCCGGTTGCCGCCAGTGAGTTGGCTCGCGCGTTCGATCCACGCCGCGGCCTCTCGCACCTGCTTCCAGGCGGCAGAGTCCCTTGGCTCCAGGTCCAGGCCTAACTGCTCGGCCAGCGACTGCGACGCGGCCACCCAGCCCAGCGGAGACGAGAGCCGGGGGAGACTCCCAGTCGCTTCCGATAGCAGCGCGAGGCACGGGGCCGCCAGCAATGCGGCGTTGTTGCGGTCGAATGGTTGCTCTTCTGCCGCGGCTGCCAGCCGCTCGACATCGCGGAGCAGCGGTGTCTGGCCTTCGGCGATTTGCAGTTCGCGAACCAGCCACTCGGCCGCCGCGCGGGCGGTGCGCCACCGCTGGTCGGTTGGCTGGCCTTCGAGTGCCTTGAGCCCCCGCGAAGCGAGCGTGGCGACCACCCTGCGGAACGGCCAGTCTTCCTGCACCAGTTCCAACAGCCCCAGCAGCGTCCGCATGGCCGGTTCGTCGCCCACCAATTTGGGCCGGGCGATCGACACCGGGATGCCGAACGTGGTGAACACTTCCTCGATGCGATGACGATGGGCGTCGAGCGATGCAGTGGCCACCACCACATCGGCCGCGGCAATGCCGGTGACCAGCAGCGATTTCACCCGCCGGGCGATGGAGACGACCTCGTCGTACAGGTCGGCCGCCGCGACCACCTCCACGCCGTCCGAGGCAAATTCGGTCGTGTCATCCGCCGCGGCCATGCGGAAGATGTTTTCGGAAAGATGGGCAAGGCTGGCCGTTCGCGATGGCTGTTGGGGCTCGATTTCGATCGTTTCGAGTTGCGGCCACTCGGCCTCGAGCCATTCGAGCGTTCGAACGGCGGTGGTGGTGAGTTCGGTTCTACCCTGAGAGTCGGCCGTCGACAGGGCGATCCAGGTTTCGTCGGCACGGCGGGCGACCTCCAGAACCAGTTGCCGTTCGTAGTAGGCCAGGCTTGCGAAGCCGTCGACCACTATCAGGTTCCAGCGGTGCAGGCCTTTGGTACGTTGTAGGCTCTCGACCGCCAGGCGGGTGAGGTCGAACCGATCGGCCGAGTTGCTCTGGTCGAGCAGCGACTGATATCGCGAGTAGACGGTCGACAACTCCCGGTCGCGCAATTGGCGCCGTCGGGTCCAATTCGCGAATCGCTGGGCGGTGATGCCGCGGACCTTGAGTTCTCCGATCATCTGCTCGATGGCGTCCGCCAGGCCTGGCCTCTCGGCCACTTGGGCCATGACAGTCAACTCGCCCGACGACGCCAACTGGGACAGGGCCTTCTCCAGCATCCAGCGGGTGGCTGTGCCGGGCAAAACAGCCGGGCATTCGATGTCGAGCGATACGATCGACTCGGCAAAGCGACCCATCGTGCGGACGCCTGGCTCCAGGGCCGCATCGATGCCACAAGCCACTAGTCGGCGACGCACCGACTCGGCGGCTAAACGGTGAGGCGACAGCCACAGGGCACGAGGAACCCCCCCGTCACGACGGGACTCCTGAAGGAATTCGGCAAACCGCTGTGCGAGCCGAGCCGTCTTGCCCGAGTTGGCCGGGCCAACCAAGGCAGTGATTGTGGATGAGGAAAGCTGGGATGCGGTCAACGAGGGGCCTCGAAGCAGTCGACTCGGGGCGGGGAACCAAGCGTTCGGGTGCCGCCATTTTCGCCGTAAGGTGTTACGAGTCAATGCGCTACGCCACCAGCGGCGATGTGCGATTCGTCCGTGGTGGCCGACAGCTTTGCTCAATACCCCCCAATGGCGGCCCCCGGGTACCATGGCGTTGGGCCACCTGACAGCCGTCCGGAATGGCTGAAAACTGCCAATGGTTTGCGCATCCAACTAATTGACAGCATGGCCTTTAAGTCCTTATATTAGAGCAGTTTCGATTCCGAATGGCGTCCTCTTTTCCGAATCGAGATCTCGCTGCGTCACCGGAACCGGCTAGCGAGCACTATTCAGGCGGAATCAACGCACCCTCGTGGTGCGAATCAATGTGAGGGACCCAGTGTCCGGATGGCGCTGGATCTTATATCTCTCATTTTTATTTTTTTTATTTTCAGTTGAGGAGGTTCACTATGAAGTCGCAACTCGATGTGCGACGCGGGCGTGGTTTCACGCTCGTCGAACTGCTGGTGGTGATTGCCATCATCGGCATTTTGGTAGCCTTGTTGCTACCCGCTGTGCAGGCCGCCCGTGAAGCTGCCCGCCGAAACTCGTGCTTGAACAACAACAAGCAACTGCTGCTGGCGCTGCAAAACCACCACGACACCAAGCAATACCTGCCGATGGCGTCGACCGCGCCGATTCACACGGCCTCGGCGACGGCTGGCCAGTCTGGCAACGGGCAGGCAACTCCGCCGAACACCGACAGCCAGTATGGCGATGGTTATAGCTGGCTGGTCCAGTGCTTGCCGTTTATGGAAGGCACCACCATCTACAACCAGTTGGGCCAGCAGACCAACAAGCTGCAGGCTGCGGCTTTCTCTGGCACCAAAGCCGCTTACCCCAACTACAACTTCCAACAGATTCAGCTCGATACGGCCATCTGCCCCAGCTACCCAGGCGAAGAGACTTCGGAGTTGCTCGGTGACGATACGGCTGTTGGCAACTATGTCGCCATGGCAGCGACGCACTACGCTGTGAAGCCAACTTCTGGTGCAGTGCATCTGCAGACGAGTGCCCCAGGTACTACTTCCTCGACCGACTGCAACAATAAGTCGTACTGTGGTAATGGCACTTTGGTATTTCCAGGCCAGATTGGAAGCGGTAATTCGGCGAAGATCACAAAGAAGGGTCTAAACTTCGCCTCGGTGTCCGATGGCACCTCGAATACGGTGGTGATCTGTGAATCGCGCGAGCAGAATAATACCTCGTGGTACAGCGGTGTGGCCAGCTACGTGGTAGCCAATTGGCCGGAAGGTGTTGTTCCCACCAGGCAGACCACTGCAGGTGCGAACATCAACAAGTGGTATGTTGCCCCAGGTACCCCCATTGGACTCAACAAGGGTACCGACAAGTCGCAGGAAAATCCCACCAATGGCGATCTTTTTTGGTTGAAGACTTGGCCTCACGGCGGTGTCACTGCCCAGCGTAGCTGGGGCCCCAGCTCGAATCACTCGGGTGTCGTGATTTGTGGCTACCTGGATGGTCACGCCGAAGGCGTGCAGGAAGGCATCGATCCCAGTGCATACTTGCACCTGGTGACCCGTGCCGGCCGCGAAGTGATCACCAACAACTGATCCTATTCGCACATTGCTGAAGTACACACCGCCGTAGTGCTCGAACGAGTGCTGCGGCGGTTTTTTTGTGCATTCGGCAGCCAGAGCCCTTTCGGCGGGCAAGACGACCCTGTCGGGAGGACTTCGTCCAAGTACACTTGGGGAAACGGCTCGGGTTACGAGCCGCCCGATTGCACGTCATTTCTCCACGAACCCCATGTCTTCCGCTGAACATGAATCTCGAAATCTCTGTAGCCGATACCAAGCGGATGCTGGACGCGGGTGAACTTCCTCTTCTGTTGGACTGTCGTGAACAGCACGAGTGGGACCTGGTACGCATCGACGGGGCCGCGCTGCTGCCGATGAGCGAGATTGCCTCTCGGATTGGCGAACTGGCCGGCCGCGAGCAGCAGCACATCGTGGTCTACTGCCACCATGGGGCGCGTAGCGCACAAGTAGCAAACTGGCTCCGGGGGCAAGGATTTGACCAGACCCAGAGCATGGCCGGGGGCATCGACCGGTGGTCGCTGGAAATCGACCCTCAGTTGGCCAGATATTGAGCGTTCGGCCCATGGTGAGCCATCCGCGCCAGCGGCGGTTATGGTAGAGATTACCCGAGGCCCGTCGTACGGCTCACTGCATGGTAAGGAACTACCTTGCAGGTCCCCTTGTCAATCGGCCGATGATTTGGCAAGGTGTTAAGACTTCAGAGTACACCGCCGTGGCGGAATTGGCAGACGCGCATGGTTCAGGTCCATGTCCTCGCAAGAGGGTGGAGGTTCGACTCCTCTCGGCGGTACTCAAAGAGCGGGGCGGGGATCGAGGGGCTAGAGACGAGAGACTTCGCTCCCCTTTTCCCTAGCCCCTCGATCCCCGCCCCGCTTTTTCAGCTCTTCATGATCGCCGCGTAGCCTGCAATGCCGCGGTCCAGCTCTTCCAGAGACACCCACTCGTCGGGCGTATGCGCCTGGGCGATGTCGCCGGGACCAACGACGATGGTTGGTATGCCCGCGGCCGCGAAGTGATTGCCGTTGGTGGTAAATGGCTCGCCCGCCACCTCGCTGCTGATGCCGACGCCCTCCAGAGCCGTGACGGCTTGGTTGGCGAATTGGCCGCCATCCACGGTGCCCATCGGCGGGGCGGATTCGAATTGGTGATGCGTTACCTGCATGCCCGGACGGCTGGCGGCAACCTGGGCGGCCAGTGCCTGCACGGCGTTGAGTTCCCGTTGGCCGTCCTCGCCTGGCACCAGCCGTCGATCGAACGTGATGGTCGCTTCGGCGGGCACCACGTTTACCTGCTTGCCCCCGTTGATCACGGTAATGGCCGCCGAGGCATTGCCGACCAGTGGATGGGTGGCCCGGATCTTGCCGATGTAATCGTCTTCGAGCGCCGTAACCAGGCGGGCCATATCGTAGATGGCGTTGTGTCCTCGGTCGGGCTTGCTGGAGTGGCACGCCTGCCCCAGCGTGGTCATCTTCCAGCGGACGAAGCCGCCAGTGGCGCCCAACACTTGCATTTGGGTCGGCTCGCCCGCCACCACGCCGGCTGGGGTCCAGTCGAGCAGTGCTAGGTGCTGCTCGACAAATGCCCGGGCGCCAGTTTGCACGTGTTCCTCGCCCACCGAGAACAGGACGGCAATGTTACGAGGTTTCTGGCTGCCGGCGGCGTATTCGCGCAATGCCCACAGCATGGCCGCTCCGGTGCCCTTGGTGTCGCAAGCCCCGCGGCCGTACAGTCGGCCGTCACGTATTTCGCCACCGAAGGGGTCGATGGTCATTCCCTCGACGCCCACGGTGTCCATATGCGAGTCGAACATCAACCACGGCAACGTCGGATCGATGCAATGCTCGATCAGTAGATTGCCGCAGGCGCCCTCGATGGGAAGCTCGCGAACCGTAAATCCCCAGGCCGTGGCCAGCCCAGCCAAGTAGTCCGACAGCTTGCGTTCGGCCTCAGCGACTCCCGAATGATAGGCCACGACGGTATCGAAACCGACCATGTGGGCGAGCAGTTCCTGGCAAGATTGCGGGGTGGCGATCATAGGGGATAGGGCGGGAGGCGGATGGAGGACCAGAGCGTTGCATTGTATCGTGTTGTGGGGAAAAGCGCAACGGCAGCGAGAACCGCAACAGCTATGACCATTCGCATTGGCGTCGACACGGGAGGCACGTTTACGGACGTGGTGGCCGACGATTGCGCCAACGGCAAGTCGGTTCGACTGAAGGTGCCCAGCACCCGCGAGGACCCGTCGGAGGCTATCGCCAGCGGTGTGGTGCGGGCGCTGCAGCAGCTCGGCAAGTCGGATGTGGCCCGGCTGGTGCATGGCACCACGGTGGCCACCAATGCTCTGCTGGAACGCCGCGGGGCACGAACTGCCTTGGTCACGACCGCCGGCTTTCGCGACCTGTTGGCCATCGCCCGGCAGAACCGCCCCGCGCTGTACGATCTTCGCGCCCGCCGCACTCCGCCGCTGATTCCCCGGCACCTCCGCCTGGAGGTATCCGAGCGAGTGGATGCCGAGGGGAAGATCCGTGCGCCACTCGATCTTGAAGAGCTCGAACGGGTGATCGACCAACTCGAGTCGCTGGGAGTCGAGTCGGTGGCCGTGGGGCTGCTGTTCAGCCATGTGAATCCCGCGCACGAGTTGGCCACCGCCCGGCGAATCGCCGAGCGGTTACCCAGTGTGGGAGTCACGATGTCGCATACCATGGCTGCCGTGCCGGGCGAGTACGAACGGCTCAGCACGACGGCCGTCAACGCCTTTGTGCAGCCGGTGATGCACGAGTACCTGACACGGCTCACCCAGCGTTTGGAGTCCGAGGGCGTACGGGCCGACGTGATGGTGATGAAATCGAGCGGCGGCGTAGGACCGGCCGCCGCCGTAGCCGAGAAGTGCGTGGAGACGGTACTGTCCGGCCCGGCGGGCGGAGTGATGGCTTGCGTCGATCTGGCCCATCGGACGCCCCACCAGAATTTGATTGCCGCCGACATGGGTGGCACCAGTTTCGATGTGGCTGTTGTAACAGCCGGACAGGAGAGCCACGCCCGCGATACCGAGATCGCCGGCCATCCGCTACGAACACCGATGTTGGATCTGTCGACCATCGGCGCCGGCGGCGGCAGCATCGCCTGGGTGGACACCGGTGGATCGCTCCGCGTTGGCCCCCAGTCGGCCGGCGCTGTGCCTGGTCCAGCTTGCTATGGCCGGGGAGGCGATCTGCCCACCGTGACCGACGCCAACCTGGTGCTGGGCCGACTGACGAGCGACTCGCGTCTGGCGGGGGGGATGCAACTCGACCTGGCAGCGGCGCGGAAGGCGTTCGAGACCCACCTGGCGAAGCCGCTCGGGCTATCGGTCGAGGAGGCAGCCGCCGGGGTGCTGCGGGTGGTGAATGCCTCGATGACGGCCGCCATCCGCCAGATCACCGTGCAGCGAGGCATCGATCCCCGCGATTACGCCATCTGCGCCTACGGCGGCGCCGGTCCGCTGCACGCGGCGGAACTCGCCTGCGAGTTGGGAGTTCGCACGGTGGTCGTGCCCCGCACGCCTGGCGTGTTCTCGGCCGAAGGCTTGCTGTCGTGCGACTTGCGTGAGGATCGCATGCAGTCGCGGATCGAGTTGTTGGCCGACGCCGACCTCGCGGATGTCGCCGAACAGGTCCGCGGCATGGAGCAGGATGCGGCCCAAAGCCTTGCTGCCGACGACCAGGCCCAGGCGACGTGGTCGCTTGGGCTGCGCTATCTGGGGCAGACGGAGGAGATTGCCGTAGCGTTCGATCTCAAGGCCGACGCAGCGAAATTGGCCCAAAGCTTCTCGAGTGCGCACGAGCAACTGTATGGTTTCGCCCGCGGCGAACATGCGGTTCAGTTGGCCAGTCTATGGGTGAGTGTGACCGTACCCACCACTCACGCCGAGCAGGCTGGTCTTGCGGCCTCGGTTGCGGTGCCAAAGTCAGTGCATCGTCGCCCGGTTTATTTCGCTGGCAATCATATCGACACGGGAATCTATCGTCGCGAAGACCTCGGCGCTGGTTCGGTGATCGAAGGTCCCGCTGTCATAGAGCAAGACGATACCACGACCGTAACACCTCCCGGTTGGTCGGGCCAGACGCTGGCGACCGGCGAACTCGTGCTGACCGCTCCCGCGCCATCGTAGGGCAACTTTCCACTCACAACCTCCAACGCCCACCCCGTCATGTTTGATCCCGTACTGCTCGAAGTGATGCGTCACCGCTGGCGAAGCATTGCCGAGGAGGCGTGCGCGGCCATGGTGCGGACGGCCTATTCGCCCAACATCAAGGATCGCCGCGACTGTTCGGCGGCCGTGGCCTTGCCCTCCGGCGAGATCGTTGCCCAGGCCGAAGTGGGCACGCCGCTGCACCTGGGAATCCTGCCGGCGGTGATTCGCGCGGTGCTGGCCGAGTATCCGCTTGAGACACTCGAACCGGGCGACGCGGTGATCACCAACCTGCCGTACCCCGAAGGACCAGGGCACCTGCCCGACGTGTCGATGGTGTCGCCCGTCTACGTCGATGGCCGCCCCATAGCGGTGGCGGCGACCACGGCCCATCACATCGACCTTGGTGGATACGCTCCGGGTAGCATGCCTTTGGGCGTGGAAGAGATTTACCAGGAGGGATTACAGATTCCGCCGACGCCGGTGTTCCGCCTCGGCCAGGTGGACGAAGTGATCCTGCGGCTGATCGAACAGAACGCCCGCACCCGCCACGAGGTCCGCGGCGACTTGTTGGCCCAGTACGCGGCAGGTCGTACGGCCGAACGTCGGGTGGCAGAGCTCTGCGCGATCAGTTCGACAGAATTGGCCCTGGAATACGCCCAGCACGTGCTCGATCACGCCGAACGGGTGATGCGGGATGGCATTGGTCGCCTGGCGGATGGCGTGTACTCGTTCGACGATTTCCTGGACGACGATGGTTTCAGCGACGAGCCCGTTCGCATAGCGGTCGACCTGACGATCGCAGGCGAAGAGTTGCTGGCCGACTTCTCGCGTTCGAGCCCGCAGGTCCGCGGCCCGCTGAACTGCCGGGCTTCGGCGGCTGCCTCGTGCTTGTATTACGCCGCCAAAGCCGTGATTGATCCCGATCTGCCTACCTCGGCTGGGGCCTATCGCGCGCTGAAGGTGAAGGTGTTGGAGGGGTCGGTGCTGCAAGCACGATTTCCCGCGGCGGTGGGCAACGCCAACATCTTGACCGACCAACGGGTGGTCGACGCCTTGTTCGGCGCGTTTTACCAAGTGGCTCCTGAGCGGGTGTGCGCCGCCTGCAGTGGCGAGATGAACCTCGTAAACCTGGGGGGCATCGACCCTCGCACCGGCGAGTATTTCAACTACGTCGAAACCTTGGCCGGCGGGCAAGGTGCGCTGCACGATGCCGATGGTGGCGACGCTGTGCATACGCACTTGACCAACACACTGAACACGCCGATCGAGGTGATCGAGCAAGCCTACCCATTGGAAGTCACCGAGTACGCGCTGCTGCCCGATACCGAAGGGGCAGGGCGGTTTCGCGGCGGCTGCGCGCTGGTGCGCGAGATTCGCTCTCACGCCGACCGGCTCACCGTGTCGATTGGCGCCGATCGGCGGCGGTTCACACCTTGGGGCTTGGAGAACGAACACCACGCTGCCGGGGCGATGTGTTACGTCATCCGACTGGATGGCACGCGCGAGTTGCTGCCCACCAAGGTGGTGACCACCCTTGTGCGAGGGGAACGACTTCGCATCGAAACGCCCGGCGGTGGCGGTTGGGGCGATCCTCACCAGCGTGACCGAGAATTGCTGGCGGCCGAAGTGGCCGAGGGTTTGATCTCGCCCCAGCGAGCAGCCAGCGTGTATGGACTAGACCAGTAGACTCTCATTTGAGGAGCAGTACACCATGAGAATCCTCCGCTACAGCGACACCACGGGCAGCGTTCAGCTTGGCGCTGAGCATCCAGACGGCAGTGTCACGCGTTTAGCAGGCGAGCTGTTTGGCGAGCTTAGCGATACGGGCGAGGCAGCGGACGTAGCGAAGCGACTGGCGCCACTCGTGCCGCGCGATATCTTTTGCATTGGGCTCAACTACGCCAAGCACGCTGAGGAAGGCGGTAAGGGCATCCCTGAGAACCCCGTGGTGTTCATGAAGTCGACCGCCGCGGCACAGAACCCGGGCGATCCCATTCTGCTGCCTCGCAAATTGCGGAGCGACCGCGTGGATTACGAGTGCGAACTCGTGGTGGTAATCGGCCGGGAGTGTAAGAACGTCTCGCGCGACTCCGCACTCGACTACGTGCTCGGCTACACCTGCGGCAACGACGTCAGCGCTCGCGATTGGCAGCGCAACGGCGGCGGAGGCCAATGGGTGCGAGGCAAAACGTTCGACACTTTTGCACCATTGGGCCCCGTGCTGGTGACCGCCGACGAAATTCCGAATCCCAACAGCCTGTCTATACGCACCGTGCTGAACGACGAGGTGATGCAGGACTGGAACACCGACGACATGATCTTCGACGTTCCCACGCTGATTGAGTTCCTCAGTTCCAGCACGCGACTGCTTCCGGGAACGCTGATCTTCACAGGCACGCCGCACGGCGTGGGGTTCGCACGTCAGCCGCCGGTCTTCTTGCAGCCCGGCGATACGGTGACCGTCGAGATCGAGGGAATTGGAGAGCTCACCAACCCGGTGGTGGAAGAATCGCTCTAGGTGGCCGGTGTTACCGCACAGCGGGGCACGTGCTGCACCCTCGAGGCGCCGCCCCGCTCGCGATCGCGGCGATAGGCACTGAGTTGTTCCGCGGCTTGCTCCTCGGTCATGTGTCCTAGTTCAACCAGGCACTCTCCCAAAGGTAGCCGTCGATCCGACTGCAGCATCAGCAACTCGGCCAGGTCCCGCTTGTTCAGTAGGCCCAGGTCGATGGCAATGTCGCCGAAACGGTCGTTCGGCAGATCGCTTTGTACCCGCAGAATGCTCAGCACGTCGCGTACGGCCAGCTTGCCCGATTCCATGGCCAATACCCCCAGGGGCACGCGACACTCGTCCTGCAATGCCATGGCGGCAACTAGCTGCTCAGCGGTGATAACACCGTTGTGGTACAGGTACATTCCGAACTGCATGATGTAGCTTCTTGTGCTGAACTGCTGTGATTCGTGGGAACTGCCTGGGCCGAAAAAATTGTCCGCCCTTGAGGTAAACTTAGGTTACCCGTACCCGCTAAACCATGAGTTCGCAGCTGGATTTCTCCTGGCCGATAAACCCACGGGATCGGCTTGAGAGGATTGTGCCGGTGGCGCCGATTGAGCATTTGCGGATGGGAAACGCGCTGATGCGGAAAGGTCTGCCAAGTCCGGATTCGAATGGCTCTCGGCGCCCAGTAGAATCGCTAGTTGCGAATCGAGATGCCAAACCCGACTCGAGGGCTGCACACCCGAGGCTCGCAGTACACGGGCGGACCATAGGGATAGACTTCTTCCACGATCACTGGACCAGGCGGGGCGGCAACCATCGTGGTGGGCGCAGTGGGAGTTTGCATCGCTTGAATAACTGGCGCCGGGACGCCCTGCTGATGCAGGTAGATCACATCGTCCACCGAGATGGGCTGCGCCACGCCCGATGAGGTGACATAGTTGGTCATCAATTGCGGGTCGACTCCTGCCTGGTGCATGGCGACCACTTCCTGCACAGTCGCCGCGCCGGGCGTTACCTGACGTCCCAATTGGGGGGCAATAGCAGCACGGTTCTGTGCCGCTACTTCGTCGAGTTGGGCGCCAAACACGTTGCCGGCCAGAGCTCCCAGGCCGGCACCGATGATAGCTCCACCGCCAGCGTTTCCGGTTTGACTGCCAATTAGGGCGCCTGTTCCCGCACCCAGCAAGCCGCCAGCAGCGGCCCCCCGATCGGCGTAGTACGGGCTTTGGCACCCGGCTGCCAGGACCAGCAGCAAGCAGCTATGGGCGATAACTCGAATTCTGGACGTTGACATCGGAAACCTCACGCAGGTGCTATCCATTCAGGATGCAGGGGCCGCGGAGGATCGCAGACGCCCGCGGGGCCGTCAAGCTCGACACGGTCCGTACGGTTTGCCGGAATGAAGATTGCATGGGGCGTTTTTCGCCAAACGAGTCCGGCGAAGCGCTTGATTTAGCTAGCCCGAGGAGGTACCCTTAAAGCACACTGGGATTTGTGGCCGCTTGCAGCCGAATAACTGCTAAAGTGCCCACGCGACAGCTGGCCCCACGCCGGTGTTACGCGTGCCAACACAACGAGCATCATGCCGCAGATACCAAGTGAACGAATTGGTCTGCGGTTTTTTTGTGCGCGGTAGCGCCGCCTCCCGCAGGCCGGACCATTTTCGCTATCGAAGGCCTGTGATGAGTAGTAGCTTGGAAATTCCCGAATCCACTTCCGATCCTTCATCCGACTCACGGGGCCGAGGTTCCCGGTACACTTCCGACAGCGGTCGCCGTATGTCCACGGTGGCGGTTCACGCGGGGGAGCAGCGTCAGAAGCCAGGGGATTCTATTACCGATCCGATCTTCTGTGCGTCGACCTACACCTTTCGCGACACCCAGTCGGTAATCGACTACATCGAACAAGAGCAGCCCCGCGAAGAGTACGGTCGCTACGGCAACCCAGGCGAACGCGTGGCCGAACGCAAGATGGCCGCGCTCGAAGGAGCCGAAGACTCCGTGCTGTTCTCCAGCGGCATGGCGGCGCTGGTCGGATTGCTGATGGCGAAGCTTAACTCGGGCGACGAGGTGATTTTCTTCGACGAGTGTTACCATCGCAGCCGTGAGTTTTGTGCCAAGCACATGGCGCGATTTGGTGTCAAGACCATCCAGGTGCCTGCCTGCGACTATGACGCCATGGAGGCAGCCATCACGCCTAACACGCGGATGTTGATTAGCGAATCGCCTACCAATCCACACATGAGCGTGGTGGACCTCGATCGCTTTGCCGATCTGGGTCGCCGCAGCGGCGTCGAAACCTTGATCGACGCCACGCTGGCCACGCCCTACAACCTCCGCCCCATTGAGACAGGGGTCGACTACGTGCTGCACTCCGCGACCAAGTACCTAGGTGGGCACAACGACCTGTTGGCCGGCATGGTGGCTGGTAGCAAAGAAAAAATGGAGCCGGTTCGCAACCTGCGCGGCATCATGGGAGCGATCAACGGCCCGCAGAACGTGTACCTATTGCTTCGCGGACTCAAAACGTTCGAACTGCGTATGGCCCGCCACAACGAGAATGGGTTGAAAGTGGCCCAGTTCCTCGACGGCCATTCGCGCGTCGAGAAGGTCTACTATCCTGGACTCGAATCGCACCGCGACTACGAGGTTGCCAAGCGTACGATGCGGGGCTTTGGTGGCCTGATTACATTCCTGCTGAAAGACGCCGATTGGCGGACCACGGCCGACGTAATCGACTCGGTCACTATTCCGCGCATCGCTCCCAGCTTGGGCGGCGTCGAATCGCTCATCGAGCAGCCTATGGTGATGAGCTACTTCAATTACGCTCCCGAGGATCGGAAGAAGTTCGGTATTCCCGATAACATGATCCGCATGTCGTGCGGTATCGAGGATGCCGAAGATCTGATCGCCGATCTGGCTCAGGCGCTCGACAGCACCGTTTAGTCGGCCCACAATCGAGGGATGGATCAGCCCCAAACCTCCACTCCCGTAGGTAAGCTATTGCTTGTGGCCGCGGCCGTCGTGGCCGGTGGGTGCGTGGGGGTGATTGCTGCGATGCCGCAGTCGGCTGGCGTATTCCTGGTTGGCCTGCAGTCACTGGCCGCCGGCGCATTGCTCAGCGTGCTGTTGGTGGGCACCACGGCGATGCTCGGCAGCCACCGCCCACGCTGGCCTGCTGCCCTGTTGGCCTCCGTGGTGGCCGTGGTGGTTCAGCATCTGTGGCTCTATCGTTCGGCCTTGGCTGCCCGAAAAGCGGCGGCCGCCCGACAACCGGCGGTCGAAATGTTTCGTCCCGGTTGGACCGAACAAGGTTTCCTCGAGTACATGCAATCGGAGGCCACGAGCCATGCGATTCTGCTGTGGACACTGGATGCCTGCTTGTTGACCGTTGCGGCTGTAGCTATCGTCGAACTTAGTCGCCGGCGGCGCTCGCCCGCCGGCCATGCCACGCCCAACTAACCCCAGTTCGTGCCTCCCATGCAGATCATCGGTATTGGAACCGACATCACCGAGTGCTTGCGAATTGCCAACATGATCGAGCGGCACGGCGAGTTGTTCATCAGCCGGGTCTATACCGAGCAAGAGATCAACTACTGCAGCACCCGCAAGGCGGCCACACAGCATTATGCAGGTCGCTGGGCGGCCAAGGAAGCCGTGCTGAAGTCGCTCGGCACGGGCTGGCGCCGCGGCATTGGCTGGCGTGATGTAGAAGTGGTAAACCTCAACAGCGGCGCGCCAACCATCGAACTGCACGCCGGCGCACGCGAGGTTGCCGAAGCCCAAGGCATCCGCCGAGTGCACATCAGCATCTCGCACGCCAGGTCGCACGCGATTGCCTACGCGATTGCCGAGGGAGAGTAAGGGCCCTGGTCGATATCTCTGCCAAATCGGTTTCCAAGCGGAAGGTATCGACTGGTGCGAACCAAGGTCAGCCGCTTGATGGATGTAGTGTTGGATTTTTTACACTACCAGGGCCTTTACGGGCCCCGCTCGCCACTTGGCCTAGTCGTCGTTTGAAGCCAATCGATGGGGACATCTGGATCGACGTACCGCGACAACCAGCTTTTCTGGTTCCAGACATACCGCACGGCACTGAGAATTTGCCGCTCGGTTTGCTTCCTCCGCCGCGAACCAGACTCGGTCCACCAAGTTCCGCTTTCGGGTTTCCCCCAAATTCTGTTCAGTGCTCGACTTCCGTAGCCCTTTAGATCGCCGAGCAGCTTTTCCGCAGGTGGATCACCAGGCACAGTCAGAACAGCATGGAAGTGATTTGCCATTACCGAAGCACACAGCAACCTCCACTGCCGATAGCAGCAAGTCTCACGGAACTGGCCAAGGATTGCTTCCGCCTGGGCCCCATCAAGATAGATCGGTGCTCCCTTGAGTTGGCTATAAGACCACTTTGCCAATCGCTCGTTTGGGCCGTCGCAGGGCGTACCTGGAATGTTGTGGATTTCGTAGCCAAGGTCACCGTCGACTGGACCAACGAAAGAGCGTCGATCCCCCGGTAGCCACGTCCCGTAAGTTGTTGAAGAGACCAACCAGGTGCGATTGAGTAGAAGACCCATGCTACGCAGTATAACGAACAGTGAACGCATGTCAACCACGCGAGTGAGCGGGGCCCGTAAGGGCCCTGGTCGTTATCTCTGCTGAATCGTTATCCAAACAGAAGGAAGCTAGTGGTGCGAACTAAGGTCAGCCGCTTGATGAATCCAGTTCTTGGATCCTCACACTACCAGGGCCCTGACGGGCCCCGCTCGCTTTTGAGAACTACGATTTCTTCGTTGTCCGCTTGGTCGTTCCCTTTTTCGCGGCCTTAGAAGTTTTCTTCTTGGTTGTTTTCTTTTTGGCCGCTTTCTTCTTGGTGGTCTTCTTTTTCTTCGATCCACCAGCAGCGGCACGAGCGGCGAGCAGGTTCAATGCCTCGTTGAAGTCGAGTTCTTCCGGGCTGGTACCCTTCGGCAGCGAGGCGTTTGTTTCGCCGTCGGTTACGTAGGGACCGTAGCGGCCGTCCAGTAACTGCACCTTCATCCCGGTGACGGGCGATTCACCGTCGAATATTTTGATCGGCTCTTTCTTCGCTGCGCCACGGCCGCGAGTCTTCGGCGTTTTCAGTAGCTCAATGGCTTGCTCGAGCGTCACGTCCAGCGGCGAGATGTCGGCCGGCAGCGAGCGGGTTTCGCTGCCGCACTTCACGTAAGGTCCGTAGCGGCCGTTGTAGGCCATGACCTTGCCACCTTTGGCTTCTTTTTTATCGTCCTTCTTGTCTTTTTCGTCTTTTTCGCCGTCTTCCTTCTTTTCGGACTCTGCAGGAGCAGGCGGATGGTACTCGCCTAGTTCTCGCGGCAAGGAAAGCAGCTTGAGCGCCGTTTCGAAATCCACGTCATCGGGGGTCATGCCTTTCAAAAGACCGGCGTTCTTTGGCTTCTCTTCGTCGTCGGGGTGGCCACGCATGATGTACGGACCGAAGCGGCCGATTTTCATGTAAACCGGCTTGCCCGTTTCGGGGCACGTGCCAAGCGGCTCGTCCGCCTTCTCGGCTTGTGCGAGCAACTCCAGCGACTTCTCCATCGTCACTTCATCAGGAGGCAGGTCCTCTGGAAGCGATGCAGTGGTTTCGCCCTTCTCCACAAACGGTGAGTAGCGACCGACGCGGACGTACACCTCCTCGCCATCGTCGGCCTTGCCAATCAGGATGCGGCTGATGCCGCGGGCGTCGATTTCGTCGACCTTGTGTTCCAGCTGTTTTTTGAGGCCGGGGGAGCCATTGCCAAAGTAGAACGATTCCAAGTACTCGATGTACTTCCGCTCACCACGGCTGATGGCATCCAGGTCGTCTTCCATCTGAGCGGTAAATTGGTAATCCACCAGTCGCGATAGATGGTCTTCCAGCAGCTTGGTCACGGAGAACGCAATCCACGTGGGAACCAGGGCGTTGCCCTTTTTGAACACATAGTTGCGGGCCTGGATCGTATCGATAATCGAGGCATAGGTGCTCGGGCGGCCGATGCCGCGTTCTTCGAGCGCCTTGGTCAGGGCCGCTTCGCTGAACCGACTGGGCGGCAGCGTGTTGTGCTCCTTGGCCGACAGTTCCTGGCACTGCAATTTCTCGCCAACCTCTACCGATGGCAGGACCTTTTCCTGGTCGGCCAGTTCAGCACTGGGGTCGTCCGAGCCTTCTACGTAGGCCCGCAAGTAGCCGGGGAAATCGATGGTTTTTCCGCTTACCTGGAAGGTGCAGCCGCCACCTTCGATGGTGATAGCGATGCGCCGGCCGCGGGCGTCCTGCATCTGGCTGGCGATGGTTCGCTTCCAGATAAGGTCGAAAATCTTCGCCTCGTCGGCATTCAGTTGACTCTTGATGTTGCCCGGCAGTTGGAAGGGATGACCGGCCGGCCGGATTGCTTCGTGCGCCTCCTGGGCATTCTTTACCTTGCCAGCGTAAGTTCGCGGACTGTCGGGCAGGTAATCCTTACCGTACTCATCGACAATCAGCTTCCGTGCGTCCTCCACGGCCACCGACGCCAGGTTGGTGCTGTCGGTACGCATGTAAGTGATGTGACCATTTTCGTACAGGCTCTGTGCAGCCCCCATCGTGCGGCGAGCAGTGAAGCCCATTTTGCGGTTGGCTTCCTGTTGCAGCGTACTGGTGGTAAACGGCGCGTAGGGCTTGGTGGTGTAAGGCTTGTCTTCAACCTTGGTTACGGTGAACTCGCCGCTGCGAATGCGGTCGGCCAACTCCTGGGCCTCCTTGTCGCTCAGCAGCCGAAGGTCGGGATTCTTGAGCTTGCCAGTGGCTGGATCGAAATCCTTACCGGCCGGAATTTTCTTTCCTTCAACCGATACCAGAGTCGCTTCCAGCGTTTCCTTCTTGGCGTTGGCAAAAAGCCCCAAGAGGTCCCACCAGTTGCTGGAGACGAACGCCATGCGATCGCGTTCACGCTCGACGATCAGACGCACGGCGACACTTTGCACCCGGCCAGCGGACAATTTGGGGCGTACTTTTCTCCACAACAGCGGTGACACTTCGTAGCCGTACAGGCGGTCGAGGATTCGCCGCGTTTCCTGTGCCCGAACGAGGCCATCGTCCACTTCGCGGGGCGAAGCCAGGGCGGCTTGGATGGCGTCCTTGGTGATTTCGTGGAATACCAGGCGGCGGACCGGTACCTTCGGCTTCAGCAACTCCAGCAGGTGCCAACTGATGGCCTCTCCTTCGCGGTCTTCGTCTGTCGCCAGGTACAGCTCGGTGGAGTCCTTGAGCTTGTCCTTCAGCATCTTGATGTGCTTACTCTTGCCCGGCGGCACCACGTAGATGGGCTCGAAGTCCTTTTCGACGTTCACGCCGAGGTTAGCCCAGGGCTCGCCCTTGTACTTGGCGGGAATTTGCTTGGCACCCTGCGGCAGATCGCGGACGTGGCCAATGCTGGCTTCGACCGTGAACCCAGGCCCCAGGTATTTTCCGATGGTCTTCGCCTTGGCTGGGGATTCGACGATCACCAGTGCGTGTTGTCCGCCGGCTGCCTTTTTTTTGCCCATAAAGATGCTCGATGCCTATGAATATCGTCTCTGGTCCGTCTGTTGTTTCCCCCCTCCCACGGGGAGGGGTGTGCCTGTCGGCGCGAAGCTGGCAAGCCAAAGCTAATGCAAAACCCAACAAAGCACTACTCTATTTCGCTCGGCCTGCCCCGACTCCGGTATCTCGCTTGTTCGTCATTCAGTCCATTGCAACTGTATGAAGGAGTCGTGGGGCGTGTAGTTTGCGGCGAATAGGGGTCGTACGGCGAGTGGGGGTCGAGCCAACAATGGCCAATTTCCGGCCCCTGGGGCAAGTTTGCCAGTTGGTGGCCAGCAAACCCCTTGGCACTGTTGGCAGCGGGTTACCTCGTCTTCCCTACTGCTGACTGGGATTGCATTTACGTCGATCTGCCATAGAATCGATAGCTTGCTTTTTGCGGTTCGGCCTTGTCCAACCATTAGGACTGGCCGGCCAAACTGTCAAGGGTTCTCGCCCCTCGCTGCCGAGGGGGCCAGCTTAAGTTTACAGGATATTCGCAATGTTTCGGTTCTTCCGTCGCTACCAGAAGACCTTCATCGTGGTGGGCGGCGTTATCTTGATGTTGGCCTTCACCGTCGCAGATCCACTGACACAGTGGATGCGCAGTCGCGAAGAAAATGCCGCCACAGGGCGCAGCCCCAAGGCGACGGCCGTCACCTGGGATGGCGGAAAACTGACCGAGGGCGAGCTCGATCGACTGATTTACCATCGCCAGTTGGTAAATTCTTTCGTCCGCCGGGTCGCCCAATATGGGCAGATGATGGCCCAAACATCGGACATGCCCTACCGCCAGGCCCGCGTTACGCCCATCGGGCTGATCGGCGAGAACTGGGACACCGAGACACTCGAGGAAGTCGTTGTCCGCACCCATATCCTGGCCGATCGTGCCCGCGATATGGGCATCGTTATCTCCGATAATGCCGTTCTCGACTATATCAACGAACTGGGCATGGGACAGTTGGGCAGCAACGAGATGTACGAGGTGCTGGCCATGATGAATCAGGCCGGCCCCCCCATTCCCGAAGAATTGATCTACTCGTCCCTGCGGGAGGAATTGCTGGCCGAGGCGGCCTTGCGATCCTACGGAGCCGGGCATACCGGCCACAGCATGTTTGCCGCGGAAATGCCCGTGAACCGCTGGGAAGAATGGAAGCAGACCAACGACCGGGCGAAGGTGGAAGCCGCCGCCATCGATCCCGAATCGGTGATGCTGGACGTGCCCCAGCCCACAGACAAAGAACTTCGCGACTATTACAACGAGTACAAAGAATACTATTCGTTGCCACGCCGCGTGATGAACGTCGAACTGCCCAGCCCGACACCGGGTTTCATGATTCCGCCAAAGGTGTCGCTGCAGTACCTGCGGGCCAACTACGACGAGTTCATCGAGAAGTATGAGCAGCAAGTCACGGACGAAGAAGTCGCCGAGTACTACGAAGCGAACAAGGACCTGCTGTTCGTCGAGGCGAGCTTCGAAGACGTGATGGACGAACAGACGACGCCCGACGATCAGCCAGGCGACGAGTCGGCAGAAGCTTCCGAGGAGCCGGCAGCCGAGACGGAAGAAGCGACTACGGAAGAAATGAGCGAGGAGCCGGCCGCCGAGCAACCGGCGACCGAAGAGACGCCGGCTGAAGAGCCCTCTACCGAAGAGACCCCATCTGAGGAGACTCCAACCGAGGAGCCCTCCACCGAGGAACCAGCGACCGCCGAGAATACCGAGCCGGCGGAAGAGCCTGCTGCCGAAACGCCCGCCACTGAAGAACCTGCTGCGGACCAGCCGGCAGAAGAAACTCCCGCTGAGGGCGACGCACCGGCCGATGAGCAATCGGCCACCCGCCCCGCGAGTCCTTTCCGCTTGGCTTCGTACCAGCCAGAGGCAAGTGAGTCCGATACTTCGGAGCCCGCCGGCGAAGATGCTCCCGCAGCCGATTCAGAGCCTGCTGCGAGCGACTCGGAGGAGGACAGCGATGAAACGGCTGCTTCCGAACCCGCGGAAGAGATGACCGATGAGGTAGAGGAGACCGAAGAAGTCACCTACCAGCCATTGGAAGAAGTGGCCGACAAAATTCGTCAGACGCTGGCCGAGCAGAAATTCTTCGAAGAGATCGACGCCACCATGCAGCAGGTGGTGACCCGTCTGATTCCCGCTTATAGCAAGTACCTGAGCGCCAAGCTCGATGCAGAAGCCGCGGGCAAAGAAGCTCCGGAGCCGCCGGCCGAACTTCGCAACTTGGCCCCCATCGCCGAGGAACTGAATCTCGAGTTCGAGAAGACGGGTTATCTGGACATCTACCAATTGTACGACACCGAAGTTGGCAAGACGGTGAACCAGCAGGAACAGCCCGTGGCGAACCTGATGTTCCGAGAGGATGCGGACCTGTACGAGCCGATTCTCACCTCGGTGGTTGGCCGCTTTGGCGACCGCTACCTGGTCATGAAGACCGGCGAGGAAGAGTCGCGCCAGCCCAAGTTCGAAGAGATCAAGGACGAGGTGGCCGCCGCCTGGAAACGTGAGAAGGCTGCCGAAATTGCCCTGGAGCGAGCCAAGGAAACGGCGAAGGAAGCCCAGGAATCTGGTTTGACCCTCGCAGAGTTCTTTGTCGATCAGCCCGACGTGAAAGTCACCACAACGCCCACCTTCACTCAACTTACCTTGGGCGATATCGCGCCAACCACCATGATGCCCACCTACCGGCTTTCGCAGCCCGAGGGGCTCGAGGATGTGGGGCCAACATTCCTCGACGACGTCTTCAAACTCAAAGAAGGCGAAGTGGCGGCTCAGCCGAATTTCGACAAGTCGATCATCTATGTGGTGCGTCTTGCCGATCAGGTCGAATCGGAGGACCAACTGCGAACTAACTTCCTGGCGGATGCCAACTTCTGGCCCGGACGCCGGTACTTCCTGAGTGGAAATGCCCAGCAGAGCCGGCAAGAGGCTATTAACGCGGTGCTCGACAACCTCGATTTGAAGTGGAAGCGTTCGGACGCGGAGGAGACCGAGGAGGAAGCAGCAGAGGACGAAGAAGAAGCAAAAGCCGAAGAGAAGAAAGAGTCCGGCGGCAAAAAGAAGGACTAACGGCAATACTGTTCGCGTTCAGGCTTTGGACTTCCACTCGCTAACTCACTGTGCACCTCGCAGCGACACCACTTCCCGTCTGGCGAGGTTGGCTGCCGGTGGTGGTGTTACCGCCGCTCGCCTGGTTCATCGTGCCCGACACGTTGCCGCGCTGGGCGGTGATGTGGCTGCTGGCCTTGTTGCTGTACGCCGGATTCAAGTGGCTTACCTGGCGGCGAACCCCCGCTGTTGGCGTGCCAGCTTGGCGGCACTTGGCGTACCTGCTCGCTTGGCCAGGCCTCGATACGCCGGCGTTTCTTTACGGTGCGGCCGATGCTGCGGATCGTCCCACTGCCGGTGAGTGGCTATTTGCCGGCAGCAAAATGCTCGCCGGCCTGGCATGTTTCTTCTTATCCCCCCATGTGGTGCCCAGTGATCGCGATCTGCTGCTGGGCTGGGTCGGCATGATCGGCATTGTGTTCACCCTGCACTTTGGCTTGTTCCATCTGCTTTCCTGCTGGTGGCGCACCCAAGGCGTCGCGGCAGCACCACTGATGGTTTGGCCCATTGCCAGCACGTCGCTCAGCGAGTTCTGGGGCCGACGCTGGAACACTGCTTTTCGCGACCTGGCCTACCGATTCTTATTCCGCCCGCTAACCCGGGTCGTGGGGCCCCGCCGCGGATTGTTTGCCGGCTTTCTGTTTAGTGGACTGGTGCACGATGCTGTGATTACGCTCCCCGCTGCCGGTGGCTACGGTGGCCCCACGTTGTACTTTTTTATCCAGCCGCTGGGCATGCTGCTGCAACGCTCTCGCCTGGGCCGAACCAGGGGGCTCGACCGCGGCGTGATCGGTTGGCTAGGCACCGTGGTGGTACTGGTAGCGCCAGCGGGCTTGTTGTTCCCAGCGCCTTTTGTTCGTAATATCGTGCTGCCGTTCATGGCAGCCGTGGGAGCTCTGTAGCATGCCAACACTTTCAACGCTCATCCTGCTGGCCGGTTTCGGACAACTCTCTGTCCTGGCGGCCAGCGCGCTGGTGCCACTGCAGCTTGATTGGAAGCACGAGTTTGCCAGTTTGTCGAAGCTCCACCGGCAAATGTACTGGGTCTATGGCGGCTACGTGGTCCTGGGGATCGTGTCGCTTGGACTGATCAGCATTGCGTGCCACGACCAGTTAGCCAGCGGCACGCCACTGGCGCGCGCCGTGTGTGGCTATGCTGCGGCCTTCTGGGGCATCCGCCTGGCATTGCAGGCAGTGCTGGATGCCAAGCCGTTTTTGACCAAGTGGTGGCTGGTCGCCGGCTACCATCTGCTCACGATGCTGTTCGTGGCCTTCACTGCGATCTTCGCCTGGGCAACTTTCGCTCCTGCTTCATGAGCTCCTGGCGCCGCTCGCGGTGATCACGACCTTGGCGTTGCCACAGGCCCACCTTGCTGAATACCACCAAGTTGAACAGGGGGTCGTTCCACAAGCTGCCATCCCCAGTCACGCCGAGAGATAGTAGGCACTCCTCTGCACTCCACGCGCCGCGGCAGATGAAGAGGCCGTGCGCGCTACGCGCGATGGTGGCCGTTGCTGCTCGTGCTGGGTTTGGCCTGGCGAGACCAACTTCTGGCAATCTCTTCGAGGTTAGGCTCGGGAGCGTCCTCCTCCTCGAAGTAGTAACGCTCGATATCGGCCCGCGATTGACGCAGTTCGGTGCGCCGCTTGTCGTCGATGCCGTTGCGAGATTCGATGCGATCGAGCAAGCCAAGCACCGTGAAGGGCGTGATCCGATCGGGTACAGCGAACTCGTCTTCTGTCACCACCTCGGGCCGGCTCTGAGCAAGGGCGATGCCGATACCCACGATCAATAGCAACACGGCTCCCGCTCCTGCCAGCCACCACCAGGGAGAGGAGTCGCTCGAAGCGTACTGGGCCTCGAGTCCGATCACCGGTTCGACCGCCAAAAGGTCGGCGTCGTCGTACCGTTGGTAGATCGCTTCGGTGATCTCCATCTTGGGCTCGGCAAATTCAAACGTGACCGGTGGTGTTTCCAAGCCCTCTTTGGCGTGCATCGTCACCATCCATGATCGCTCCGAGAGGATCACATTCTTGGGGCTGTCGGGATCGAACCGCGAGACAGAGAGTCCTTCGTCTTCGACCTCCACCACCTCGAACTCGCTGGGATCGAGCTCCAGCAGGTTATCGAGATCAGGCACCAAGCCTTGAGAGGAGGCTTTCACTTCGAGTACCAGCTCGCCTTCGGCGGCCTGCCGCTCATCTAGGGTTTGGGTAATCGCGATGTGGTCCGCGGGCCGGGGTTTCTCCTGCGTGCCGCTCGCGTCAAGCGGTAGCGGAGACGAAGCGATCGGCAGCACGACGTGGCCGGACGTATCGAGGAAATCGAGGTCGAGCTGAAACGCTGGCAACTTGTCGACCTCCGGCCCTTTGGCCTTCATCAGTACGTAGGCGTACGGCGTGTACCGCCAGCCGTAGTCGGGCAGCGAACGGGAGTTCACGTCCTCTGCCTGGAAAGTGACGGAGAGCACTTCGAACTGATCGCCCACCGCCGATACGACTTGCTCTTCGAACTTGTCGCGGTAGTTCTCCAGCGGCCGGCCATAGTTATAGTAGTAGCGATTGCCATTGTTTTGGTTCTGCAGATATCGTGCGAAGCCGCCCGATTCACGTTCGATCTCGCGCGTGTGTACCAGGTTGACGAATACGCCGAATGGCTTGTCGTGCCCAACGACGTCGCTGCCGTCGATCTTGCTCTCAAGGGTGATCTCGGTCACCAGGTCGGAGTAGTAGTCGAACACCCGGCGGGCCTCAATCGCTTGCTCGTTATTGCCGACAATCGATAGACCGCTTTCAAGGTAGTGATACTTCAGGGCGGGCTTCACGGCGCTCATGCGGGTGAACAGGGTGTTGGCGAAGCGGCTCATGTGACGTTCGGCAGCCGCACCCGGCAGCGACTGAATGCCTTCGCGAATCAGCGCCAGTTGCTTGGGGTCTTTCGGTTTGCCTTGTTCGATCCGCTCCGGATCGCAGGCTCCCATGCTGGCGTAGTACCATACCTCGAACGGCTTAGTGGTCTCCTGGTCTTCACGGATATCGCCCACGGTGCTGGAGTAAAGTTCGGCCGCCTTCTGGAAGTCGCCGAAGGCATTTTCCTGCCGATCGACGAACTTCGAATCGGGAGAAATCGTGCGGCGATAGTCGTTGGCATCGTGCAGCAGCGAAGCCCGGGCGAGTACCAACGACCAATCGTCGGGATGCTTGGCGAGTCCGCCTTCGACAACCGCCACTGCCACCTTGTATCCACGCTCGACCTCCGCCGCGATGTCTTTCTGCTTGCGTTTGGTCTTAGCGTCGTTCTGCGTCGCCGGCAGTCTCCACATGCCCACCAAATTGGTCCGCATCTGCTGTCCGAGCGCTGCCAAGGTTTTGGGTTCCAGCGACTCCAACGGGCCGAACACCTTGGTGATGGCGTCCAGTTGATACACTTCGGCCGAACTGTGGCACGTCGTGAAGGCCCGCACCAGTTGCTGTTCGTCCACATCCTCCAAGGGCAGGGCATTCAGACGTTTTACCAGGGCCGACAACTCCTCGAGGTTCCGTTGCTGCTTGGACCGTGTGAGCGGAATGCTCTCGGCCCGACGCTCGTAACCGTACATGTACATGTAACTGCTCGAGCGGTTGCGACTGCTATTCGGGTCATGGTTGTCGGTCCAGATGCGAAGGAAATCACTCACCAGGCTGTCTGCCACCTGTGGGTGCGTGGCGGCCAGGCGTTCGATATACGGGAAGGCCTCGTCCTCTTCGTTCACCTTCAGCAACAGTTGAGCCAATTGCTTTTCCATTTGCGGTTGCAGGCCTTCGTCGACGTACTTCATCCAGAGTTCGCTCGGTTTGACCTTCAAGATCTCGTGGACGGGAATCGGCTCTGGCTGGTTGCTGCTGCGAGACACGGATTGGCGACTGTTGTAGTAGAAGATGTTGCCGTACATATCGCGCTGCATGGCCGGACGAAGCGTGGTGGAGGTGTCGTACTGAAAGGAAACCTGTGCCTCGCGTAACCACACGTTAGCCAGCAGCGTCAATTTATCCCGCCAGTTGTCGGCGACTTCAGGCGACGACTCGACCAGGGCCTCGATGGCCGTGGACTGCAGCCGCAGCAGTTCCAGCCGCTTCGTGGCATCGTGCATCTTGGTCTGCAATCCGGTGGCGGCCTGATTGCCAATGGTCGACAGGATTTCGATAGTTCGTTCGTTGGCGTCCTTGAAGGCTTGTCCCAGCCATTGTTGCCCCAGGGTTTCGCGGACCTGCGGAGCCAAGTCGACCGCGCGCAGCAACGCCTGCTGTTGCTGAGCGTTTTCCACCTCATCGGCCGACAGAATCTCCTGCACGGTTTGCCATGCCTTTTCCAGGTCTTCGATGCGGTGGTCCTGGCGATACAGTGCATAGTAGTATTTCGAGAGTTGAATCAGCTCTTTGTGCTGCTGCTGTTCGACAGCATCTTCAACCGTTGGCAAAAAGTCCTTGGCCTTCAGCGTATGACCTGACTGGATGAGCAGTTCGGCTGCCTGCGAGGGACTGAAGGGGCGGTCGTCTTCGGCCAGTTGTACCTCGTCGCCGAAACGCTCGATCAAGTCGTCCAGCAGATAGCCGTTCGCCTGGTACACGCTAATCAAGCGAGACAGCATGCTGAGGTCGGCGTCTTCCAACTCGGCAGGAGCAAGCCTGGCGATGGCCAGCAGATCGTCGGCCGTCATCACGTTGACTTCCGGTTGACTGCCTCGCTGATTGGGCACGGGCATCACAATGTTCTGCCCATTGGGCGCGACCGCCATCGCCGGTTGCGATCCGGTCTTAGCCAGTGTGGCTAGTATCTGCTTGAAGATGATCTTCGCTTCGTCTTCTGGCTGGCTCTCCAGGAATTCTTTCACCTGCGGCCAGCGGCTCAATGTGACATCGCGCCGCAGATCGGCGAGCTGCTTGTCGTAGTTAGGGCCTTGCTCTTCCGGCTTCTTTTCCGTTGCTTCGGGTTTGCCTTCCTTGGCGTCCTGTGTTTTCTCTTCGTCGGATGGCTCCTCGCCTGATACTTCCTTGGCCGGCTCCTCTTTCGACGCTTGTTGCGACTTCTCCTCGGTGGCTGTTTTGTCGTCGGCGACGGTCTTCGTGGCTTCCGTCGCTTGATCTTTGCCCTCTTCCGTCGCATCCTTGGCTGCGTTGGCGGCCTCTTCGGACTGCTCGGTGTCGTCCGACGCTTTGCTTTGGGAGGCTTCCGCTTTCACTTCTGCGGACGAGTCCTCCGCGTCACTCTTCGATTCTGCGGCGGATGCAGACTCGGCCGAAGGTGCCTCGCCGGCTTGTTTCGCTGCCGGTTTCTCTTCCGCGGCCGGTGCTTCGGACGCGGTGGGTTCCTCTGACTCGTCATTCGCTTCGGCTGGCGTGGTCTCGGCTGACGTCGCTTCCTCGGCTTTAGCTTCTTCGGCTTCCTTGGCCGCTGCTTCCTGAGCCTCTTGAGCCTCCTTGGACTTCTCCAACTCGAACTGTTTCCAAACGAGCAGGACCGTGGAGGGGCGGCGGTCGAATTGCAGCTTCTTGATTTTCTTCAGCCGCTGCTGTTTTTCTTGGGCTTCCTTGGCCTTCTTCTGCGCGTCCTCTGCCGAGGTGGATTCCGATTCTGCCGCCGGCGCTGCGGTTGCCTCTGCAGTCTCGGAGGGTGCGCCAAACAGGCCTTCTGCCGCCACTTCTTCGACGAACAGAGCGTTCGACGGCTGTGGCTGGACTCGAATTACCCGTGCCCTTGCGGGAAGTGCTGCGGAAACTTGCGCCCACGCCATGTGGCTGGGAGTGCCTGCCGCCAACATTGCCAAGGCGATCGCCAGTCCAGCTACGGGTCGATTCATCGTTTTGCTCTTCTTTGCCAATGAGAAGACGTGTAATCACAACGCCAAGGACGGGGGTTCAGTTCGTCCTTGGCGTTGCGCATCATTTCAGGTATTCAGATGGTTTGGGTTGGCTCGGTGCCGGGCACTACGAGCCAATGCCATCGGCAGGGGGGCCGGAGCTTGCACCCCGCGCGTCCTTGGCCTTCTTCTTGCCTTGGGTCGGCTTCTTGCCCGGCTTCTTGCATTTGCAGTTGCACTCGCCACTGCAGCACCCCTTGCACTGGCACGGCAGGTCGAGCGCTTCCAGGTCGCTCAGGTCCATGCGGGCCAGGCGGATGGTCGCCTCCAGGTCTTCGGTGTACTGTTCGGCCGCCTGCTGGTCGCCAGCGTCGACGGCTTGTTCGGCCAACAGGCGGTACTTCTGACGCGCTGCTTCGATCTCCAGTTCCCACTTTTCGCGCGGCTCGCCTTCCAGACGCATCAGCCAGGTCACGTAGTACTCGGCCGACGCCATGGCGGCGCGGGTCTGTTCCAATAACTCGGCATTGGGCTCCTCGCTCGCTTCCAATTCGTTCAGCAGCGAAGTCAGGTCGTCGTAGGCCGCAGGCAGTTGCTCGGCCATGAGCCGCGCCTTGGCTCGCTCCAAGCGAATGCGCTGCGCGACCTCGGGATCGTCCGACTTCAACGAGGCCAACGCTGCACTGCAGGAGGCTTCGACGCCGGCCCAGTCTTCCTGACTCGATTGATAGGAAGCAAGCCGCAGGTCGGCTCCCGCCTGTGCGTTTTCCGCGGCGTCCTGGCCGGGACCATAGTGATAGAAGCCGAATGCCACGGGTATGGCAATCCAGGCAAGCAGCAAGGCGAGTCGCATAAGTGATCTCCTTTTCCAGGGACAGGTCGTGCCGGGCGAGTTCTCGTGATTATAGGGAGGCAGCTGGCGCGCGTCGATGAACTTTCCGTCCAACTCGCGACGTCGAATTTACGCCGCGGGTGGTCGATTCCAAGACACCCGGCCGCCACGCGGTACCGAAATAGTGCAAAAGCAGTGGCAGCACCGCATAGAGCACGGCACCGATTCCACAGGCGAGCAAGGCGAATTCACGCCGACTGAGTTTCTCGAACACGCTTTTCGACTCGCTGGAGGCAATCGAGCGAATCAGATCGGTGCTCAAGTGCTTTTCGTTGCCATCGTGGTAGACACCACCCAGACGGAGGGCTATCTGCCGCAAGGTGGACGCATCTTGCCTGCTTTGACTTCCGTTAAGGAACTTGCCGGTTACCGGATCGCCAACGCCAACCACCACCACGTGCTCCACCGAGGGAGGCATCTCCGGCATGCCCGTGGCGGGTACGCTGTCGCCATCGCTTAGCAGCATCAGCGTCGTGGACTTGGGCGGGAAGTCTTTTACGATGCCGGCCGCCTCGCCCAGACCAGCGAACAGGTCGGTCTTGCCCGCATTGAACGCGAAGTGCAGCGGCAAGTCTTCCAGGATGTTGTTGATGACTTCGCGATCCTTGGTGTCGATCACCACGGGTTTCGCCCCGTTGTATACGGCCACGATCGACGTGCGGTAATTCGGCAACTGCACCCGTTCGAAGTATGAGGTCATCAGCGAGTGGACACGCTGCCGTCGGCTTTGCTGTCCGTCGGGGCCGGCGTCGACCAGGAACATGCTGGGCGAGACGTCGAGCACCAGCACCAGGTGTTTCAGTTCGCCATCGGCGATGGTCGTGGTGGTGTGAGTCTTGGGCTCCACCAGCATAAGGGTAGTAAGACCCCAGACCAACGCGGCAACGGACAAAGCAGTGATGAAGGGTGCACAACGGACCCACGCCCGCGGTGTCGTGTACGGGCCGAAGGCCAACTGCGCGATCCGCTTGGTGCGTTGCCATTGCAACGCTTCGGCCGCCAGGGCGACCACCAGAGCAATCGCTGCTGCAAGTTCGGCTACCATGGCGTATAGCGAAGTCCCAGGGAACAAATAAGGCTCAGTCCTACCAGCGACAGACCCACCATCGCGTAGGGCGTGTAGTAGTCGACCGCGTCGGCGGCCGTGCGTTCCATCTCGGCCTGCTGCATGTCGTCGATGCGCGTAAACACCGACGCCAGCCCATCCACGTCGCCGGCGGCGAACGCTTCGCCACCGGTGTAGGACGTGATGTTGATGATTTGATCGGGCACCTCGTTTTCGGCCACGTGAATGGCGTACACCACGATGTTATTGCCTTTGAGCTGGTTGGCGATCTCCATGTCCTTACCGCCGCTCAAGTCGGAGCTGAAACCATCCGAGACCAGCAAGATCATGCGATCGCCATTGTCGGTTTCGACCAATCGCCGCTGACAAGCGAGCAGCGCCTTGCCGATTTCCGTGCCGCCAAAGGCCGGCGGAGCCACGTGTGGCGCCATGAATGGCGGAGCAAAGCGAATCGCCGTGGCGTCCGTCGTAATCGGCACCCAGTGCATGACCGAGTTGCCGAAGAAAGTGAGGCCAAACGCGTCACCTTGTCGGGCTTCGAGAAACTCGTCGATCGCCTGCATTGAAGCGTCGTAACGAGTCCCCTCGCCCATGGTCGCTCCCATGCTGCCGGAGACGTCGACGCAGAATTCGATGTTCGTTAGCTGGCGATGCACCTCGGGTTCCTTCAGGCGGGTTGGCCCCGCGAGGATCAAGATCACTACGACCAGCACTAGCGCCGGCAGCGAACTGGCCGAGTTCAGTAGCAGTCGCAGCCAGAAGCCCGTTCCTTCGCGGCCATGGTCGAACGGCATCACGACACTGCGGCCCTGGCGACGCCATTGCCAAAGCAGGATGACTACTGGCACGACCAGCAGCAGGACGATCAATGGCCAGTACAGGCGGAAACTCATGCGCCCACGGCCTCCTGCGACGGTTCGGCCATCGCATCAGCGGGAAGATCTCGGTACGGCGCCAGCAGGGCCGCAACGTCCACGTCGCTGCCGGCGTCGGGGTGGTGCAGCCAGGCCTCGAGTTGCCTTAGCAGCTGGCCCCCTTCGGGATGGGCGAGCACCTCCCGCATGGCTTCGGCAGCGGGTGCCTCGTCGAGTCCCAGGCGATGTCGCCAGAATGCAAACAGCACGCGTTCCAATTCCGCCAGCTCAGGCTGGGACAGCTCGCCAGCGACGGCGGCCTCCACGGTGGGACGCAAGCGGTCGGCCAATGTTTTGGGCCGGGCCTCTTCGGCGGCTGTGGATTCGGCGGATTTCTTGCGTCCCAGAAACAGGATGGCATAACCGGCCACCAACCACAGAATCGTGCCCAAGGTAACCCACACCCAGTAGCCGCCCACCCTTGGTAATTTCGACGATTGCAGGGCGTTGGGTTGCATCTGGCCGGGAGGCAACAGCGGTTGGACGGACACCAACACTTCGGGCAACTCGGTCGCCTCGGCGGCTTCCGCCGGCCGCAAATAGTCGGTCAGATTGTAATCGCCCGGCTCTAGCGCATAGTACTCAAACGTGTAGCGCCGCGAACTGCCATGCGGGTACGACTCGATCAGTCGCAGCACGAAAGGTGCATCGCGGTCTTCCAGCGGTTTGACTTCCAGTGCCGGGCCGGGCAACACCAGTTCCTCGATGGTCGCAGGCATGCCAACCGAAGTGGAGGATGATGCCCCTTCGTCCGCAGCGTACGTGGGCGCGACGGCAAATAAGGCAACCAGCAGCGGGCAGCAGAACTTCGTGGCGAGCCGGTTCATCGTGCGCCCCTTCCCAGAAGATCGCGAGCGCGGAAGAAATTCCGCAGGTGATGGACGAACGGCCGATCGGTGGGCAGAACCAGGTGGTCGATACCGCTCCGCTTGAGCTGCTGGGCCGCCTGATGGTGCGATACCCAATGGCGGCTCGAGCGGGTGGCAAACTGCTTGCCGGTCTCGGCTTCGCCGGCGCGAACGAAACCGGCCCGGCGGACGCCGCGCTCGGCCGGGTCCTGCAGCTGCAGCACGGCGACGTCGTGTTTCTCGGAAAGTTGCTTCAGCGCCGGCACCGCCCACGGATCGTGCAGGTCGCTCAAGACGATCACTAGCGAGGTGCCCGAGAGGCGTGGAACCAGTTGCGCAATCCGCAAACCGAGTGTGGTGGGTTCGTCGTAGCGATAGTGTCGCAGGTGGTGGAACCACTGCATCACTTGTGTCTTCGACAGGCTGGGCTCGATGCGGAGTTTGCGACCGCCGACTCCCACCACACCCACCGGACTGGCCCGATCCAGGCAAGCGAACGCGATGCCGCCGGCGATGTGCACGGCCATCCAATACTTGCTAGGCGATTGGCTGCTTACCGTCATCGAGGCCGACGTGTCGACCAGCAGATAGCAGGGCAGCCGCTTGGGGGCTTCGTATTCCTTGACAAACACCTTGCCTGCCCGCGCCGTCACCCGCCAGTCGATGCTGCGAATCGGATCGCCAAACTGATACGGCCGGCTCTGAGCGTACTCCAGCCCCGAACCCAGGAACGGCGAACGGTCGTTGCCGTAGCTCAAGCTGGTCGCCAGTCGCTTGACCGCAATGACGAACTGCCGCGAGTCCAGAGGTTCAATGTCTAGCAGCGTGGCTTCCAAGTGCCGTTCCTGGTAGTGCAATGGTCCGTAAGATGTACGAACCCGTGAGGAAAACGAAACGAGGGGAGCGTCAGGCGGAAACTTCGCTGAGGATTTCTTCTAGGGCCGTCGAAGCGGTGCGGCCTTCGGCCAGGGCTTCGTAGTTGGGACGGATGCGATGCAGGATGACGTCTTCGGCCAGGCTATAGAGATCTTCGGGGGTCACGTAATTGCGACCATGAATCAGCGCCCGGGCGCGAGCCGCCTTGATCATGGCGATGCCGGCCCGAGGGCTGCAGCCGAGTTCCAGGTCGGGGTGGTGCCGGGTGCGGTCGACAATCTCGATGACGTGTTCCAGGAAGGTGCCACTGACGTGCACGGCGTGTACGGCGTGCATCGCTTCGACCAGCATATCGGCGTCGCCCACCGGTTCGTCGCCAATGGCGTCGAACTCGCTGCGGGCCACGGCGCCGTCCCCTTCGCGGCGGATACCGAGCGACATGTTGCGACGCAGGATTTCTCGTTCGTGTTCTGGTTCTGGATAGGTCAGGCGGTGCAGCAGCATGAAGCGGTCGAGCTGCGCCTCGGGCAGTTCGAACGTGCCCGACTGTTCCACCGGGTTCTGCGTGGCAATCACCAGGAACGGCGTCGGCAGCGGATAGGCGGTATTGCCGATGGTGACCTTGCGTTCCTGCATGGCCTCGAGCATCGCGCTCTGCACCTTGGGGGCGGCGCGGTTGATTTCGTCGGCCAGCAACAGGTTAGTAAAAATCGGACCCTGATGCGTACGAAAGGTGCCCGATTGCTGATCCAGAATCTCGGAACCAAGAATGTCGGAAGGCAGCAGGTCGATGGTGAACTGAATGCGACTGAACTGCAGATGAATGGCTTTGGACAGCGTCGAAGCCAGCAGCGTCTTGGCAATGCCGGGCACGCCTTGCAGTAGGATATGCCCGCTGGTGAAAAGAGCGATCAGCAAACGCTCGACCACCACGTCTTGTCCTACCACCACTCGTCCCACCCGCTCGCGGATGGCGTCGATGAAGGCGATGGTATCGTCCAATGACTCTGACTGCGTGTCGCAGGCGACAGTCGACATACGCTGCCTCTTTCTAGCTTTGTCAAACAGGTTCCACTTCTCCGCCGGTGGCCTCGCGGCAGGGCGAATGTATCACGCTCCCCCGGCAGGCCACCGAACTTCGATTCTAAACGATGCGATGGCCGGTCACAACGAATTCCGGATCCCCCCGGACAATTGCCGGAATGTGTACGTTCGATCGCGGCAAAGTGTTCACGCGAAGTCGCCATTTAGTCAAAGGTATGTCAGCCTCTGCGCGATGGCACCCAGCGGTATCTCGTTAAGATGGCTCGCCACAGACCGGAACTCATCGAATCGAGACATGTCAAATACGCAAAACGCCTTCGATTCAACGCAGCTTTGGGGGCGATGTCATGCTCGCGCCCTAGGTGCGCGCTGCCGAATGGGTTGGACGCGAGGGCTGACTGCCCGGTTCCAAGAAAAGCGCTAATTGGTCGAGGAACCCAGCGCATTGCCCATCTCGTCGTCGCCGAATAGCCGCACGCTACCTGCACGTACGGTGAGTGGCAATTGCTGGCCGATGCCCGTAGCGTGGCCAAAGGGAATGCGAGCAACGAGCCTCTCACCGGCGAGCGAAAAGTGCACCAACACCTCATGCCCGAGGTTTTCGATCAATTCCGGGGTGACCGTGGCCAGCACAGATTGGTCGCCCTCGGCAGGCAACAAGTCTTCGGGACGGACCCCCAACACCACGGGGCCATCGTCGGCAGCACTCAGCCGCCAAGTGGCGTGTTGATCGACGCCATGGAATATCCCACCTTTGACATTGCCTTTTAGCAGATTCATCGGGGGACTGCCGATAAATGTGGCCACAAATTGATTGGTCGGGTACTGGTACACTTCCAGCGGGGCGCCGATCTGTTGCACGACGCCGTCCTTCATCAGCACCAGTCGGTCGCCCAAGGTCATGGCCTCCACCTGATCGTGCGTCACGTAGATCATGGTGGCCTGCAGTCGCTCGTGCAGTGCCGCCAGTTCGGTTCGCATCTGAGCCCGCAGCTTGGCATCGAGATTCGAGAGCGGTTCGTCGAACAGGAACACGGCCGGGTTGCGGACAATGGCCCGCCCAACCGCTACGCGTTGTCGTTGACCTCCCGAGAGTTCGCGAGGCCGACGATCGAGCATTGCTTCGACGCCCAGCATTTGAGCGGCCTCGGCGACGCGACGCTCGACCTCGGCTTTCGGCGTTCGACGCATCTTCAGGCCAAACGCCATGTTCTGCCGCACCGTCATGTGCGGATAAAGAGCGTAGTTCTGGAATACCATGGCGATGTCGCGATCGCCCGGCGGCACCGCGTTCACCCGGCGCTCACCGATGCTGATGTCGCCGGAGGTTACGTCCTCCAATCCGGCAATCATCCGCAGCGTGGTACTCTTGCCACAACCGCTGGGACCCACCAACACCACGAACTCGCCATCCGCAACCTCGAGATCGAAGTCATGCACTGCATGGATACCACCGGGGTAAATTTTGTTCACGTTGTGCAAAGAAACGCTGGCCACGGAAGTCAATCGATTTTGAACCAAACTAGCGAGCGGATCCCTTCAGGGACCTAGTGGTGTCGGGTGCCGAGAGTTTGGGTAAGTGAGTGAGGTGTGCAGGAGGGCGGCGGGCCAACGTCACGGTACTTTTCGATGCTTCCAACCTTCGGGATGGCTTGCCGAGAGCGGAAGTGCGCTTTACCGATCGTTTACGTCGCCTTCTGGGGCAGTTAGAGTTGAGGTCAGTCTTCGCCCTCCAGAATAGCAGACAACACGATCATGCACCTGACCAAGCTCGCAATTGTGGCGTCCACCGTGCTGACCATTGGCCTCGCAGCCCCAGTACCTGCGGCCGATCGCTCGGACACGCCCAACATTATTCTCATCGTTGCCGACGACCTGGGCTACGGCGAACTTGGCTGCTACGGGCAGCAAATCATTCGCACGCCTCGCATCGACGAGTTAGCCGCTGACGGGGTTCGTTTTACTGATTTTTACAGTGGCTCGCCGGTGTGCGCCCCTTCGCGATGCGTGCTGATGACCGGCAAGTCGCCCGCGCATGCCTACATCCGCGACAACGGCGACTACAAGCCCGATTCGGCGCTGAAGGCCAAGTACGGCTTCGAGTTTCCTGGGCAGCAGCCCATTCCGGCAGAGGAAGTCACTTTGGCCGAGGTGCTGAAGCAATGCGGCTACGCTACGGCCGCCATGGGCAAATGGGGGTTGGGCCATTTCGGCACGTCGGGCGATCCCAATTCGCAGGGCTTCGACTTGTTCTTCGGCTACAATTGCCAACGCCACGCCCACAACCATTATCCAAGCTTCCTCTGGCGAAATGGGGAGAGGGTCGAGTATCCCGGCAACGATGGCAAAAGCCTGACTGGCGAGACTTTCTCGCAGGACGAGTTCACCCGCGAAGCGTTGCAGTTTATCCGAGAGAAGCAGGACCAACCGTTCTTCCTGTACCTGCCGGTGATCATCCCGCATCTATCGATTCAGGTGCCGGAGTCTTCGCTGGCCGAGTACGAAGGCAAGATTGACGAGACGCCCTACGAGCATCATGGGTATTTGAAGCATCCGGCGCCGCACGCGGGCTACGCGGCGATGGTTACTCACTTGGACAAGGCTGTCGGTCAGGTCGTCGACCTGGTGGATGAACTGGGCCTGGCCGAGGATACGCTGATTATCTTCACCAGCGACAATGGCCCGACGTACGAACGCCTTGGTGGGTCGGATTCGGAGTTCTTCCATTCGGCCGGCGGCCTGCGAGGCTTGAAGGGTTCAATCTACGAAGGGGGCATTCGCGTACCGCTGGTCGCTCGCTGGCCCGGGCACATCAAGCCAGACACCGAGTCGGATGCCGTGTCCGCGTTCTGGGACCTGATGCCCACGGTGTGCGAAGTGGTGGGGGCGGATTGCCCTCAGGACGCCAATGGCGTGAGCATCCTGCCTGCCATGACCGGCGACGGGCAAGTGGCCGATCGCGACTACTTAATATGGGAGTTTCCCGGCTACGGGGGCCAACAGGCCATCCGCATGGGCGACTGGAAGGGAGTTGTTCGGAATACGAAGCGTGGCAATACGAAGCTCGAACTATATGATTTGCAGAATGATCCCGCCGAAGCAAACAACGTCGCCAAGCAACACCCCCAGCGGGTCGCCCGGATGAAAGAGCTGCTGAAGAGCGACCGCACCGAGTCCGAGATGTTTCCCCTTACACGCCGCCGCAATGCGAAGAAGTCGGCCGAGTAGCAGTAGCCAAGGTTTCTGCGTGAAAATCCCACGCCCGCAGGGCTAGGTGCAAAAGATTCGCGTGATGGCTGCGAACAGCTCTGTGCTGGACTACGCGGCTTTCTAAGGGATGACGCTAGGGCGAATCCGTTATTTCTGCGTGTTCTGTGCAGCTTTTATGCTTGCTGGTTGAACTCTGGCGGACGTATAAACGTCTACTAGTGGGGTGCCGGTGTGCGCTGCTGGCCGAATTGTCGCTTTTTTGCCCGAACAAGAAGAAAAGTAGGCCTGATTGATGTCTGTTGCATCTGACGAGGTTACGCTCGCCGCCGAGCGAGTGGAGGAATTTACCGGTCGTGTGGGGTCGATTCGCGAAAGCCTGCACAAGGTGATTGTGGGGCAGAACGATACCATCGACGAACTGCTGGTTTGTGCTTTGACCGGATCGCATGCACTGCTGGTGGGTGTGCCGGGGTTGGCCAAGACGCTGATGGTGAAAGCCCTGGCGTCGGCCTTCGATTGGAAGTTCGCCCGCGTTCAATTTACGCCCGACCTGATGCCATCGGACATTACCGGCTACGAGCTATTGGGCCGCAGCGACGATGGTGATCCGCGGATGGTGTTCCGCGAAGGTCCCGTGTTTGCCAACCTGGTGCTGGCCGACGAGATCAACCGCGCCGCGCCGAAGACGCAATCGGCCCTGCTGGAAGCCATGGCCGAACGCCACGTGACGGTGGGTGGCCACACATATGACTTGCCGACGCCGTTCCTGGTGATCGCCACGCAGAACCCCATCGAACAAGAAGGCACCTATCCGCTGCCCGAGGCCCAGCTCGACCGCTTTATGATGGAAATTCGTGTGGGCTATCCCACGCCCGAGCAGGAGCAGCAAGTGGTCGCCATGACCACCGCAGGGCCGACGAAAATGCCCACCTCGGCGCTCGATAAGGAGATGTTCCTGCAGTTGCAGGAACTGGTGTACGCTACGCCGTTGCCGCCGAACGTGTCGGCCTACGCGGTGGCGCTGTGCGGTGCGAGCCGCCCCGACGATGCTCGCGCTGCCGGCATTTCCAAGGAGTACCTCTCCTGGGGCGCAGGGCCGCGGGGGTCGCAAAACCTGGTGCTGGCGGCCAAAGCCCGGGCATTGCTCGAAGGCCGAACCACGCCCACCACCGAAGATGTCCGCGCGGTCGCTCATCCCATCCTGCGGCATCGTGTGATTGTGAACCACCGTGCAATCGGCGACTCGATCACGTCGCAGGAGGTCATCGACCAACTGCTCAACGAAGTCTCGGCATGACTCCGGCTACAGCTAGTCCATATCTCGATTTGCGCGCGCTGGCACCGCTGGCGCAGCTCCGCTTCACGACCCGCCGTCGCATCGACGGGGCGTACAGCGGCCGGCATCGTTCGCGCCAGCAAGGGGGGGCCGGCGAGTTCGTCGATTTCCGCGAGTACACCGGCGGCGAGGACCTCCGCCGCTTGGATTGGAAGGTGTTCGCTCGCACCGGTAAAGCGTTCGTGCGCCTGCACCAGGACGAAACCAACCTGCTCTGCACGCTGGCCCTCGATGGCAGCGGCTCGATGGGGTTCGGCGGCTTCGATGGCCAGGCATCGAAGCTCGAGTACATGCAGTACCTGTCGACCGCGCTGACGCACCTCATCACGCAGGGGCAGGATCAGGTGGGCGTGGCCGTCCTGGGCGAAGATCTCGGCGAATACTGCCCGCCCAGCTCGGCGGCGACCAACGTAGCGGTGATGCAGGAAGCCATCGCGAAGCTTCAGCCGCAGCCCTCGACGGTGATGGCCGAATCGCTCCGCCGGTTGTTCGAACGCTCGAAGAACCGCGGTGTGTTGATGCTGTTGAGCGACTTCCTGATGGACGACGTGGAGGACGTGTTCGCCGCGCTACGGCTCTACCGTCAGCGCGGCTGGGAAGTGGTGGTGCTGCACCTGGTGCACCCCGACGAGGAACGCTTGCCAATGGGGGCGGCCTTCCGGTTCGAGGGCATGGAAGACGACGCCGTGATCGCCTGCACGCCGGCCGATATTCGCACCGAGTACCAGAAACATTTTGCCGAGCACATGAGTGTCGTCCGCCGCCTGGCGCTGGCCGACGGTTGCGACTACCGCCTGGCGTCGACCGCCGTGCCCTACTTGCAGGTGCTGCAAGGTTTTCTGATGGAAAGGGCGGGCTGAGGCATGTTCCTGCATCCCTGGGCAATCGGGCTTGGTGTGCTGGCAATTGGGTTGCCGGTGGCCGTGCATTGGCTCACCAAAGCCCGCCCGGTGCGGATGCCGCTCTCGACGCTGAAGTTCGTCCGCCAGTCGCTCAAGCAGCGCCAGGCCCGTCATCGTTTGCGAGACTTTTTGGTGCTCGCTCTGCGGACCGCCGCCGTGGCGCTGGTGGCTCTGGCGATTGCACGCCCCCGTTTTGGCGAGCAACCATTGGTGTCCGATGCCACCTCAGGAGCCGCGGCCCGTGTGGTGGTGCTCGACGTAAGTCAAAGCATGGCGGCCATGGATGGTGGGGTGGCGCGCATGGAGCGTGCCCGCTCGGCCGCCCAGAACTATTTGCGTTACAAACCGGGCCTGCGGGCAAACCTTGTCTTCGCCGGCGCGACGCCCAGTGCGGTATTCGAACGGTTGAGCCAGAATTTCGACGTGCTGCGCGACGAACTTTCCAAAGCCGAAGTGCAGGGAGATCGACTCGACATCAACCAGGCCATCGAGCGGGCGGCCGAGCTACTCGCCCCCTACGCCGAAGGGAGTTCGCAGCGACTGGAACTGGTCGTGGTGAGCGACTTTCAGCGTTCGAACTGGGCACGGGCCGATTTCTCCATCCTGCCCGAGCGGACCAACATCCAACTCGAGTCGGCCACCGCCGGCCAGACTCCGGTCAACCTCGGCATCCTCGACGCGCAGGTGCGGAGCTTCGGTGCCGCGGGCGGCGACGGGGAACTCGAGGTCGTGGTGGGCAATTACTCCGAGACGCCCCGCCCCGTGACGGTCGAGGTGACCATTGCCGACGCGGCTTTCCAGCTGAAGGGCACCTGTCCTCCGGGCACTCGCACCACACTCACGCAGGTGATTCGTTTGCCAAGCGCCGGCTGGCAGATCGGCGAGGCCCGCCTGCTGGGCGTGGAAGATGCCCTGGCCGCTGACAATACGCGGGGCCTGGCCACCGAGGTCCGCCGCGCGCCGACCTACGCGTTGATCTCTCGCGAGGCACGCAATCGTCGGCCGAGTGCTGGCTATTTCCTCGAGAAAGCACTCGAACCCCTGGCCGGCACGCGGTTTGATCCCGCAGATCTCGATCGCACCGAGTTGGGCCTGGCGGATCTCCTGGTGATCGACCATCCCGGCAAGATCGAAGACGAAGACATTGGCTATCTCGGTGGACTGTTGCGGCGTGGGCGGGGCATGCTGTACGTGGCCAGCGAGCCAATCGACGCCACGAACCTGCAGCTATTGGTCGACAAACTGGGCGGCGGGTTGCAGATGCCGGTGCAGTTCACGCCGCCCTCGCAGGCCACGGCCCGCAGTGGGTTGTTCCTGGCCAGCTATCGCGCGGGCGACGTGCCGTTTCGCGTGTTTGGCGAGAGCGTCAAATCGATGACCGAGCCGCTGCGGTTCGGGGGCGGGCTCACGTCGCGGCGGATCGAAAACTCGCTGGACGACGACCTGCTGGCCACCTACAGCGATGGAACGGCCTGCCTGGTGCTCACTTCTTCCGACGCCGGCAAACTGGCCGTGCTGAACGCCGACCTGGCGCGTTCGAACCTGCCCACCAGTGCGGCGTTCGTCCCGCTGCTCGACCAGTTGGTGCAACGACTGCTCGAAGGCCGCGACATGCGAGTCCGCGCCACGCCCGGCGAGCCTTTGGTAGTGCGGCTTCCGAGCGCGGCCACGGTGGTCGAGGAACTCACCATCAAGACTCCCGCTGGCCAAACCGGTGAAGAGGACGAAGTAGGCGAACTCACCACCGACACCGGCGGTGTGGTGTGGCGGTGGACGTCGCCTGAGCAGCCGGGCGTGTACCGCGTGGTCCGCGGCGACGAAACCGTGTTCGCCCTGCCCGTGGCGGCGGATGCCGAAGAAAGTTCGCTGGAAAGCCTGGCCCCTGACGTGCTGACCGAACGTCTCTCCGGTGGAAGGGCCAGCCACTTCCGCGCGGTGGGCTCGGCCGATCCCGAGCAGGACACCTTATGGACCTGGCTGCTGGTGGCCTGCGCCGTGTGCATGGTGGGAGAAGTCGCCACGTTGATTGCCTTTAAGAGTTGAACTTTTACGCATGCTGACCGTCGATCCGTACATCCCGCTGGCCCTCTGGTTTCCACTGCTGCTGGCAGTGCTGGCCGCCATCGTGGCGTACGCCTTCGTGCTTCGTAAGCGGGCAACGAAGTCCGCCCGGCGAGGTATCGTGACGTTGATGTCTTTGGCCGCGGCGTTGCCGATGATCATGTTGCTCAACCCCACCTGGGTAAAAGAACTTCCTCCGCCGGCTGGCAAGCCGTTGCTAACGATACTGGTCGATCGCTCGGCCAGCATGGCAACTACCGAGGGCGAGCAGACACGTTACCGGCAAGCGGTGCAGGTCGCCAACGAAGTGGCCGACGACCTGGAGAGCCGTTTTGAGTTGCGCGTCCGGGCTTTCGACGGCGGCAGCGACACCATCGAACTCGAGCAGTTCGATGGGCAGAACCTTGACGCGGATGCCACGAACCTGGCGACCGCCATCGAAGACTCGCTCGACGAACGTCCGCAGGGCCAGGCGATTCTGTTGCTGTCCGATGGCATCCACAACGCGGGCGGCGGCGCGAATCGTGTTCGGGCCAGCGTCGAAAAGGCTCGGGCGATGGCCGCACCGATCTACACCCAGACCATCGGCGGCCAGGCCAATGTCGATGACCTCGAAGTGTCGCTCGCCCTGCCGCAGGAAATGGCCTTTGCTGGGCAGACGCTGCCGGTCGAAGTGACGCTCCGCCAGCGGGGCAGGCTCACCGACCGCGTGACGGTTTCGCTGGTGCTCGATGGCGAAACGATCGAGGAGCAAGAAGTCGCCCTTCAGCCTGACGGTACCGCCGAAGCGACGCTCGAGGTGCAGCAGGCCGACGCAGGACTCTATCGCTTCGAAGTCAAAGTAAGCGAGCACCCCAACGAAGTCACCACGCTCAACAACAGCACCACGCTGTTGGTGCGAGTGGTGGACGAACCGGTCCGCGTGCTGGTGCTGGAGGGCAAGCCGTACTGGGATTCGAAGTTCCTGCTGCGGATGCTGGCCAGCGATCAGGCGATCGACCTGACGAGCATCGTCCGCGTGGGCGACGATCGGTTCATCCGGCGGGAAATCCACAATACATCGGCCGCTTCGGCGAACACCGCAGGTGAGGAAACTGATACCGCCGAGGGCGACGCCACGGCGACGACCCGCGAGCAGACCTGGGACGTGCTCGACAGCGTCGATCCACTTTTCGCCGATCCCGATTGGCTCGATGGTTTTCAGGTGGTCGTGCTGGGACGCGATGCCGAGGTCTATCTGAACGACAATCGCATCGAACAAGTGAAGCGGTGGCTGGCCGAGGAAGGAGGGGCGATGGTTTGCATGCGGGGGCCACCTGCTTCGGTGCTCAGCGAGCGGCTTGGCGGTTTGATGCCGGTTCGCTGGTCCCCTGCTACCGAGCAGCGGTTCCGCGTTGAACTCACCGAGTCGGGACAGGGCATGGCATGGCTGCCAGCCACCGGTGGCGGCCTGCAATCGTTGCCGTCGCTCGCCACGATGGCGCATCCCGAGAGCCCAAAACCCTTGGCCGTGGTGCTGGCCTCGGCGGCCGGTTCGTCGTCGGCCACCGAGCCGGTGATCACCTACCAGCCGATTGGTTCGGGCCGGGTGGTGGTGGTCGAAGGGGCTGGCATGTGGCGATGGGCCTTCCTGCCGGTGGAGCATCAAGATCGCGACGACGTGTACGGCCACTTGTGGCGGAGCCTGGTTCGCTGGTTGGTTTCGAGCACCGGTCTGCTCCCCAACGAGACCCGCGCCGTGCGGAGCGACAAGGTGACGTTCGATCCCACGGAGCGTGCCACGGCCACACTGTTGGTGCGTGAAACCCAGGCGGGCGAGCCGCTCGAGGTCGAACTGTCGGGCGACGCGCTGGACCAACCTCAGCGGTTTCCCACCTCGCCAGCCGGCGATACGCCGGGGCAGTTCCGCGTGGTGTTTGGTCAACTGCCAGAAGGGCGCTATCAGGCAAAAGTAGTAGGATCTCCGGGGGATGAATCGGGCGCCACCACGGCGTTTGACGTGAAAGGCAATTTATCCGAGCGGCTGAGCATTGCGGCGCGGCCAGACATGATGCGGATGATCGCGCAGGGCAGCGGTGGCGAAGTAATCGAACCAGGCGATCGTGCCGCCCTGGCCGCAAAACTGCAGCAGCAACTCGAGGACAATTTTCCCACGCGAGTCGAGCGCGTGCCCGCCTGGGATCGTTGGTGGGTGCTTGTTTGCGTGCTGGGAGTATGGGCGGTAAGCTGGGGGTTCAGGCGTCGAGCCGGCCTTGTCTAGCAAACGAACCGGGAGGGTAGGGACATGGAAAACGTCGGCGTCAGCTCGCTGTTAATGCGTGTTCGTCAGCGGCAGTGGTGGATCGATGGTACGGCCGCTTGTTGCTGGGCGATCGTGGCCGCTGCCGGTCTGTTGCTGGTAGCCATGTGGCTCGATCTGGTGTGGGAGCTCGCTCCCCAAGTCCGCATCGCTGCCATGATGGTAGCCAGCATCGTTGGTTTGGGGGCGCTGGGACTGCTCGTCTGGCGAACCTGGAAGCACACCAACGACGAATATGCCGCCCGTCAATTGGACACGGCTGGTGGTCTGGGGGGCATGGTGCTGAGCGGTTGGGAACTCTCTCGCACGCCCGCTGTGGCTGGTTCGCATTCGCTGAGCGCGGGACTGAGTCAAATGGCCGTGAGCCGCGCGGCGGTGCTCGGAGCGAAGGTGCCAACTTCGTCTGCCGTGCCGGCCGATCCGGCTAAACGTGCGGCCGCGGTGTTGTTTTCGCTCGGTGGCATCGTCCTGATACTTGGCCTTTGCCTGCCGACGCTGGCTATCACGCAGTGGCACCGTTTCGCCAGTCCTTACGCGGACGTGCCGCCATTCTCCCGCCTGGAGTTCGAAGTCACGCCCGGCAACACCGAGGTGATCTACGGACAGGGGCTCGACGTTCGCGCTTCGCTGGCCGGCAAACCGGTCGAGCAAGCCACGCTGGTGCTCGAGACCGACGGCCAGCAGGACGAAGTGCCCATGTTCCCCGAGGGCGACGGCAAGTGGCGAGCCGCGCTGTCGCGCATTACCGAGCCCAGCAGCTACTTTGTCCGCGCCGAAGGAGCACGCAGCAAACGCTTCCAGATCGAAGTGATCACGGTACCGAACATCGAGGCGGTCCGCTTTCAGGTTACGCAACCCGAGTACGCCCGGCAGGCCATGTATCAGGGGCCGCTACCCGAAGGTGGCCTGTCGGGCCTGGCGGGGGCCGAAGTCCAACTGTGGGCCAAGAGCAATCGCCCGCTGTCGGCCGGCAGAGTGGAAGTCGTCACCGAGCAGGGTGCGCAGATGGTGGACCTGAAGCCAGTGGCTGCAGGGGATAACGAGGTAACGGGCTCTTTTACCATCATGCATAGCGGCCGGTTTGTGGTAACGGTTGCCGACAACGAGCATCAGGAGTCGCTCGAACCGTTTGCGGGGACGATCACGCTGCTGGAGGATCAAAAGCCGTTCGTGCGGATGCTGCAACCCCGCGAGATGTCGCTCGCTACACCGAACATCAACTTGCCGATCGAGATCGCGGCCGAAGATGACTACGGAGTCGCGCGCCTGCAGCTATACCGCAGCCTGAACAACTCGCGTCCGTTGCCGCTGGAGTTCAACATCGAACAGCTGCCGCCCCGCCGGTTGCATGAGGTGGTGTATTTGCCGCTGCCCGACTATCGTCTGCAACCCGGCGACGAGATCAAAGTGTTTGCCCGCGTCGAAGACAACGATCCGGCCGGTGCCAAAGCGAGCGAAAGCCCGGTGGCCACGGTGCGGATCATTTCGCAAGAGGAGTTCGAGCGGATGGTGCGGCAGCAGCAGGGGTTGGAGGTGTTGACCTCCAAATACCAGCAGGCCGCGCGGCGAATGGAGAAGATGGCCGAAGAGATCAAGGAGCTCGAAGAGCAACTGGCCGACCTGCCGCCCGATTCGGAGCTGGCGGACGAGATTCGCGACAAACTGAATGAGCTGGCCGACCAGATGGGCAAGGAAGCCGAAGCGGTCGAAAAGGCGGCCGAGCAATTGCTGCCCTACGACCTGGACGAGGCACTGACCGACGAGCTGAAGAAGGCCGCCGAAGCCCTGGCCAAGGCCGCCGAAGCCGCCCAGTCGCTCGCCAAGAAGAAGCCGGCCACCAACTCGGAGGCCTCCGAGGAAATGCAGAAGATGGCGAACCAACTCAGCGAAAGCCGCCAGCAGTTCGACCAGCAGGCGAGTCTGCCACTCGATTTGCTCTCGAAGGTCTACCCTCTGCTCGAAGACGAAGCGAAGTTCATCATGCTCGTCCAGCGGCAACGAGACCTGGCCGAGCGGATGGCGGTGCTCAAAGGCCTCGATTCGCCCGACGATCCTGCCATGAAGTCCCGCATGCGCGATCTGGAAGGCGAGCAGCGCCAAATTCGCGAAGAGCTCGACGAATTGGTGGCCGACATCGAGCTGCGCGCCGAGCGGCTGCCCAGTGACGAGCGACTCGATAAGCTCCGCGACACGGCTCTGAAGTTCGCTTCGGCGGTGCTGGAGAGTGGCGCCACCGAAGCGATGCTCGACGCCGAGGTGGGATTGCTGGAATTCAATGGCGACCAGGCCCTCGCCAAGGCCACCGAAGCGGCCGACATCCTCGAAAGCCTGCTGGGACAGTGCAAGGGGATGGGGGGGCAATGCAAAGGAGGCCTGTCGTTCAATCCGACGCTCGGCAGCAAGATGGGCAACACGCTACAGCAACTGCTAGGCGAAGCCGGTTTGGGCGGCGTCGGCAGTGGTTTTGGCCAGGGCGCCGGTGGCAGCGGCGGGGGCTACAGCGCTCGTCGCGGTGGCGCCAACGTTGGAATGTATGGCGGCATGCAGAGTCTGGGCCAGGCGGGCATGAGCCAGGGCCAAGGCACTCGCAACGCCGCGGCCAACGGCCAGGGCGATGGCAGCGGCTACGGCATTGGCGGCAACGGCCGTGATCCCAGCCGGGTAGACATGAACGTTACTTCCGAAGCGGCCAGCAGCAGCCAGGGCTCGGTGCCGCTCCGCTATCGCCGCCGGGTGGGTCGCTACCTGCAGGAGTTGGCCGAGGAGCTGAACCAGCAATGAACGCCACAAACCAACGAAAGGGACGCGACATGCGCACTCGAAATCGACTCACAACTCGAGTTGGGCTGGCGATAGCCTTCGCTCTGGTGGCACTTGCGCGGGTGCATCATGCCGCGGGCGAGGACAAGAAGCCGGAGGAGAACACCTCCAAGGTCCAGCAGATTCCCGACCACCGGCAGGTGGGCGGCGAGCCCGACAGCGTGGTGCAGGTGGCCAACCTGGTGTACGCCGGCGTGAAAAGCAGCCAGTGCTTTGCCGATCACTTCCTGATCGAGGCGGAGAAAAAAACGTCCATCTCTACCAGTCGGCGGTTCTCGGCGGTGAAGCTCAGTAGCAGCGAGATTTATGGCTACCCGCTGGTGATCATGACCGGCGAGGGCGACTTCACGCTGCCCGAAGAGGAGCGGCAGAACCTGCGTCGTTACATCGAGCGGGGCGGCTTTTTGCTGGCTTCGTCCGGTTGTTCGTCGCAGGAATGGGATCGGGCGTTCCGCCGCGAGATGGCCACCATCTTTCCCGAGCACCCGCTCCGCCCGCTCGATATGAGCCACGCCATTTACCACACCGCTACCGACATCAGCGAGCTGAAAGCCAAGCATGGCGAGCCGCGGCCGATCGAGGGCATCGAGATCGCAGGTCGATTGGGCGTGGCATACTCGCAGGACGGTTTGAACGACACCGCTCACACGCAAGGTTGCTGCTGTTGTGGCGGCAACGAAATCACCAACGCCATGGAAGTGAACGTCAACATCCTGGCGTACACCTTGATGTTCTAGACTCTAGCGGTTGCTGACCCCTTGCGCCTTATTCGCTCTCCACGCACGACTTCGCTGCTCTTGGCACTAGCCTGGTGCCTGTGTAACTGCGTTGGCTGCCAGCCCAGCAGCAACACACCTGCGAAGCTCACCCTGGTCGCCAGTGGCGACACCGCGGGGTGGATCGTGCCCTGCGGCTGCACCGCCAATCAGTCGGGTGGCCTGCTGCGACGGGGAACATTTATTGCCGATCTGAAGGAGCAAGGCGAAGTGCTGTATGTCGACGCCGGCGGCGCCGCTAGTGGCGACGCGGAGTACGACCGGCTGAAGTTCGAGGCCATACTCGACGGCGAGAAGTTGCTCGCCGTCGCCGCGCACAATCTGGGCGGGGCAGAGCTGGCTTTTGGTGCCGAATATCTGGCCAAAGTGGCCGCCCGCACCCGTGTGCCGCTGGTTTCGTGCAACGCTCGGCTAGCCGATGGCGGCCAGATCGCGAACCCAGCAGTCTCCATCGAGCGGGCGGGCAGGACGTTCGCCATCGTGGGAGTCGTCTCGCCCGACTACGCGACGGACAAAATCACCGTCGATCCACCACTGCAGGCGGTACGTGGGACAATTCAAGCGCTGGCGGGCAAGTACGACACGCTGGTGGTGCTCGCCTACCTGCCCGAACCGCAGTTGCTGGACCTGGCGGACAACCTGCCCGAGGCCGATTTGGTATTGGGAGGGCCGACCGGTCAAAGCGTGTTGCCCACGCATCGCGGGCCAACCCTGGTAGCCTCGGCGACGAACAAGGGCAAGTTCATCGCGGTGCTCGACGCGCCGATGGGCGACTCGAAGTCGTGGGACGGGAAGATCGTCGAACTCGACCAGGCCTACGGCGACGACGCGGAACAAAAAGACAACCTCGACGCGTACTACGTGAAACTCGACGCCCGCGATCTTACGCCCGCGGAGACCAGCTTCGTCGACAACCTGCCGCTCGCTCCGCCTGAGGGGTTTCGTGTTGCCGGCGATGCGAGTTGTGAGAAGTGCCACCAACAGGACTGCCAGCTCTGGCAAAACAGCAAGCACGCCCACGCCTGGGCCACGCTTACCGCCACCGGCGCGGAGGTCGACTCTTACTGCCAGCAATGCCATACCACGGGCTACGGCCTGCCGGGCGGGTTTGTGTCGCGTTCGGCGACGCCGGATCTGGTGAACGTGGGTTGCGAAAGTTGCCACGGGCCGTCGTTGGCTCATGTCGAGTCGCCACACGTCAAAACTGCCTACGCCGAGCAATCCAAGAACCAGTGCATCACGTGTCACGACCGGGAGAACAGTCCCCGGTTCAACTACGGCGAGTACTGGCAGAAAATTGTCCACGGAACCCAGCCGGCAACCGCTCTATCGGAGTGAACGATGAAGAGGGACTTCCACTTGCGCAATCGGATGTTCGGATTCCTGGCGATCGCCGCGATGGCGGGCGTTGCCGTAGCGGAAGATGCGCCGCTCGAGTGGCTTGCCGATTACGACCAGGCGACCAAACAAGCGCTGGCCGAGCAGCAACCGATCCTGGTGCGTGCTGGTGCGCCGTGGTGTGCGTGGTGCAAGCTGCTGGATGTCGAGATTGCCAAGCCCGAGGTGCAGGAAGACTTGGCGACGGTCACGCTGCTGGAAATCGACATCGACGACCAGCCCGAACTGGCCACCAAGCTGAACATTAGCGCCGTGCCCGCCCTGCGAGTGCTCACTCCGCATGGCCGGCTCGTCGCCTCGCAAGACGGGTTTCTGGAAGCCGAGCCGCTCCGCAACTGGCTGAAGCAGGCCCGCGATTCGTTGGACATCACGGTCGACGCGGCGCTGATGTCGGACGACGAGCCCACCGTGCTGGAAGTGGTGCGGGTGGTGCGGCAGTTTGACGCTCGTGACGCTTCGCTCCGCGAAGCGGCCATCCAGCGATTGTTGCCGTACCCCAAGGCATCGGCCGGCGCCGTGATCAAGACGCTTCGCGATGGCAGCCTCGCGGAGCGGTTGGCTGCCTTCGAGCTGATGAGCGAATGGCAGGCCCCGCTTGGTTCGATCGATCCTTGGATGCCCGAGACGCTCTCCGACGAGCAGTTGGACGAGGTGACCCAGTGGATGACGACCATCGACGCGCGGCTGACGCCTGGCGTGGCACGGACCCTGACCAACCAGGAGCTGGAGACCCTTCGCAACGACATTCAGCGAATGCTCACGGTCCCGCCCGACGAGGTGATTGCCATTCGCGAACGCATCGCCCGGCTGGGCAGCGGCGCCCTGCCCGAGGTGCTGGAGCAACTCACCACGGCGGAAACCGACGAGACCCGCCAGCGGCTCGTGGCTCTGCGGTATCGGCTGGCCGCCCCTGGGCGACTGGTGCTCGATTGGCCGGGGGGCCTGGAGCGACTCGCCGACGCGGACGCCAGCATCCGGCATCAGGCCGCCGAAGAGATCGCCCAGATGGGCACAGCCGACAACGAAGCCCTGTTGTTGGAACTATTCAGCGATGCCGATCCATTGGTGCGGGAGATCAGTCTCCGCGGCCTTCGCAAGCTGGAAGGTGAGCAGGCGACCGAGGCACTCGCCTCGTTGCTCAGCGATCCCGAGCCCAACGTCCGCGCGGCGGTGCTCAAACAACTGGCCGAGGATGGGTCGACCACCATGCTGAAGCGGGTAATGGACTACGTCGAGCAGGAGCACGACCCGAACCTGCTGGTGCACGCCATTCGCTATTTCCGCGAGACCAGTGCCAAGCAAGCCCGCCCAACCTTGATCAAGCTGCTAAAGCACGATAGTTGGCAAGTTCGTGCCGAGGCGGCCGAAGCGATCGGCAAGACGCTGAAAAACAACTACATCTATGGCCCCGGCGTGCAGTCGGACGACGGCACCCGCCAGGCCCAACTCGCGTTGCTCGAAACGATTAAGGACCCCGACGCGTTTGTGGTGAGCAAGGCGCTGGAGTCGCTCCAGAAAGTCAACAGCAAGGAGGCCGTCGAGCCCTTGGTCGAAGCGGCCATGAAACACCCGGCACTCGCTTCGCAGATTGTGCAGATGCTGGCCCGCGGCTCGCAAATGCGCGAGGCGGCGGTGCCACACCTGCAGCGGTTCTTCAAGAGCGACGATCCCAAGGTGCGTGCTGCCGCCATTCGTGGTTTGTGTGCGACTACTGACGAGGGCATCGAAGACGAATTGATCGCCGCCATCAGCGACCCGGCCGGCGAGGTCCGTTTGGCCGGAACCACCGCGATGATGGGACTGCTGGACACCGATCGGCCGGGCACGGTGGTGGAGGTCACGTTTTCCGGAGAAGCCGATCTGTTTGGTGTACCGCCCTCGGGCGAGAATCCGTTTGGGGAAGCAGACTTGATCGTCCCCGAAGCACCCGCTCCCCGTGGCGGGATCATCTCGAGGCTATTTGGTAGTTTCTTCGGAAGCGAACCTGCCCCGCCGGCAGAATTGCCAGATGCGGATGAGACCGACGCTGAGGATACTGACGCTGAGGATACAGCAGAGGAAGCACCCGCCGCCGCCGAAGCGACGGAAGCGTCCAGCGACGACCAGGCCCAGCCCCTGTGGCAGGAGGACCAGCAGTCCAGCGAGGCGCCCGCGGTGTCCCCTGCTAACAACCAGCAACCGCCCGAGCCCGGTCGGCAAGAAGCAGAAACGTCAGCCGACGAACAAGAGCAACCCGAGCGTCCCAACCCGGTCGACGAATGGCTTCGCGGGGTATACACCGGCGAGAACCGGCCCGAATGGACCGAGCAACTCCGCCAGCCGCTTCGCGAAATGATGGAGTCGGACGATGCCGAGCAGCGCACGGCGGCCGCCCTGGCTTTGGTGCCGCTGGGCGAGTCGGCCGAAGCGGTGCCGGTGTTGCTGGCCGAGGCAGCCAACGATCCCAAACGCCTGCGCGAGGCATCCGCCGTACTACGGTGGTTGGTGTGGGAAGACCGCGCGGACGTGTTTCTCAAGCTGTACGAACTGGCAGATGTCGACACGCTGCGTGCGAACGTGCTCGACCAGCTCTCCAAGATGCGGGATCCCCGGGCCACCGAGCTGTACTGGCAGTTGCTCGACCGCGAAGATGCTTCGTCCGAAACGGCGGACACCACCCAGCGGGCCATCATGCAGGGGTACCTGGGCAATCGCTACTACGACACCGACAGTCTGCCCGCCCGGCACCGCGACGAGCTGGCCGAGAAGATTTCGGCTCACATTGACGAAGGGACCGCGATCAAGCGACTAACTGCGATCAACATGCTGATCCAGTTTGCCCCCGATGCGGCCCGCGAGGGGGCCGAGCGGTTGATGGAAGATGAGTCGGCCGACGCGGCATTGCGGAGCGACGCTTTCCAGATCTCCCTGCTGGTCGGCAGTCGCAACCAAAGCAACAAGGCCGCCATTGCCGCGCTAACGGGCGACGACGACCATCGTCGCCGAGTGGCGCTGCGGTTTCTGGCAATGGGAGCCGACGCCATGACCGAGTTGCCGGCCACCGGGCTGTTCGTCCAGCGGCCATCGACCACCATCTACTCGAACACCGGGCAGCCCATTGTGCCTGCGCCGCCATTCCGGCTCGAGTCGAAGCACGTGCGGCCACTGTTGGACGCCGACGATCCCGAGATGGCGGCCTACGCCGGCTATTTGCTCACACTGTTCGAAGATGCCAAGGGACTGGAGCCGCTGCTCGACTACCGAGCCAACAGCGAACCTTCGGAAGAACTCGACAAGCTCGCCTATCGGGCGATCGCTGTACTGAACAATGCCGACCACACCCAGTTGCTGCGGGACATTTATCAAGGACTGGAAGATTACCAGGTGGCGGATTTCTATTGGACGATCCGCATCATGAGCGTTCCCGAGGTTCTGGAACTCCGCAAGGAAATTCGCAACGAACGGGGCATGGATCAACTGCAGTGATCGGTTGCGGTCGGCACGGTCTGTACACGGACATTTTCAAGCTATGCAATTAACAACTTTGGAGTATCTGATGCTACACAGGTTCGCCCCGTCGATGATTTTCGCCCTCTCGCTGCTGTTCTCAGCAGCGACTTACGCCCAAGAGACGGAGCAACGAGCGATCGTTGGCAGCGGCTCGGCTACCGAAAAACAGAAGCCAACGATCCTGCGGATGCGCGTTCAATTGACGGAGAAGGCCGGCACGGCCGAAGAGGCCCTGCAGAAATTGGCCGACCGCCAGGAGGCGGCTCGCCTGCAGCTCGAATCGTTGGGCGCTACGGCCGACTCGATCAAGGTAACGGATGCCACGTTTCCCGCGGAGGGCTCGGACATGCAGCAGCAGATGCAACAGATGGCCATGATGCAGATGCGCAGCGTGGGACGCGTGCCCGAGGGATTGAAGCCGGTCAAGAGCGTCACCTTTGTTTGTAACGTCACCGCTGAATGGTCCTTGGAGCAGGAAGACAACCAAGAGCTGCTGGTCTTCGTCAGCCAGTTGAAGGACAAAGTGGTCGAAGCCGATCTGGCGGGGCTCAACGAACCCAAACAAATGACGCCCGAGGAGGAAGAGATGCAGGCCGAGATGCAGCAGATGATGGGCAACATCTACGGCGGCGAGTCGGAAACGCCTGGCAAGCCGACCTTTTTGTACGTGGCCCAAGTATCGGACGAAGCCCGGCAGCAGGCGATGGCCAAAGCGTTTGCGAAGGCCAAATCGCAGGCCGAGATGCTGGCCACCGCGGCCGGCGTCGAGTTGGGACCACTTCAGTCCCTGGCGTCCGGGCCTGGTGATTCGTCCAGTGGTTTCGAATACCAATACATGCGGTACATGCAAGCTTACACTGGCGTTTCCACCAGTGAGCAGCCCAATGAAAACGAAGTGATCGCCACCACGCCCGATGGGCTTTCGCTCAGCGCCAGTGTCATGGCGACGTTCGCCATCAAGTAACGCCTGAAAAATAGCGCCCACGTGACCTGCAGCCCCCCAAGTCCACAGGGCCACGCGGGCGCCAAAAGCTGACCAGGATCGACTGCCGGGCAGCAAGCCGTCGGCCGTGGGCGCTTCTCCCCCCTATTTCGCTCTTGTGGCATGACCTATTCCACCGGAATGGGGTTCGCCTCGCCGGTTGCGCAGTGCGCATGCCCTGGGGTGATGGCAATCCTGGGGCAAGTTGATCTAATGGCGGTTGTTGGTGCGACCGTTTGCGCCGGCTGATTTCGCTTGCTTCCTTCGTGGCGCTCGCCATGCACATCGTCTTTCTGGGATCTGCCGAAAGCTGGTATCTCCGCGACCTCCAGCGGGCGGCCGGCCATCGGCATATGGTGGTGCCGGCGCCGTTCAGCAATATCGAGTCGGCGGTCGGTGGCGGCGAGATCTCGGTATTCAGCGGCTTCCGGTCCCAGGTATCCGCCAGTTCGCTGTCCGCTGCCGATTGCGTGCTGGTACGCACCATGCCGCCGGGCACGCTCGAGCAGGTAGTGTTTCGCATGGACGCCCTGGCTAGCATCGAGGCGGCCGGCACACTCGTCATCAATCCCCCCAAGGCTATCGAGGCGGCGGTCGACAAGTACCTCACCACCAGCCGCCTGGCCCGAGCCGGGCTGCTCGTGCCGAGGACGCATGTCTGCCAGACGGCCGACGCCGCCATGCAGGCCTTCGGCGAACTCGGTGGCGACGTGGTGCTCAAACCTCTGTTCGGCGGGGAAGGGCGGGGCATCACGCGGATCGCCGACGAATCCTTCGCGCTGCGGGCGTTCAAGCTGGTCGAGCAACTGGGCGGCGTGATCTACCTGCAAGAATTTATTGAACACGAAGGCTACGATATTCGCGTAATGTTGGTAGGTGATAAGCCGCTAGCTATGCGAAGGCGTAACCAACTCGACTGGCGGACCAACGTCAGTCGCGGCGCCCGGGCCGAGGCTTATCAGGCAACCGAGAACGAACTGCAAATGGCCCACCTCGCCGCCCAGGCGGTCGGTGCGCCGCTTGCTGGCGTAGACTTACTGCCCGCCCGCGACGGCCGACTGTTCGCCATCGAGGTAAACGCCGTGCCGGGCTGGCGAGCGCTGGGCCGGGCCACCAAAGTGGACGTATCGGGCTTAGTGCTGCAGTGGCTCGAGTCGCTGGTGGACTGAAAGGAGGTGGCGGGTGAAATCAGAGCTCCCCCGTAGCCAAGCGGCTACACCTTGTCCGTAATTGCCCACAACCTGCGGCAAAACCGTTACCAGCGGCACAATCCTCGGGTGCGATTTTCGCCAAGATTGGCGGAATCCCGACGAACTCCTCACAACAGAACGCATGATTCTGTAACCGTAGATTTCGAAAAAGGCATAGCCATGTTGGAACACTTTTACTTTTACGTCGCAGTCGCCGGTGGGCTTGTGCTTGGTCTGCAGTTGCTTCTTACCTTTCTGGGTGGCGAGGAAGGTGGCGACTTTGACGACGGTGGTGCGGATGCAGGCCTGGACTTCGACGGCGACGGTGATGGCGATGGTCATCACCACGGCGAAAGCTTCTGGTTTTTCGAGATCGTATCGATACGAACTCTGGCCGCCGCTGCGACCTTCTTCGGTCTGGTCGGACTAACGGCCAGGTCGGCCGATTTGTCACCCCCCATATCGTTGGTGTTGGCCGCTGCTGCAGGGTTTGGCGCTATGTACGCCGTGTATTGGATGTTCAAGCAACTGCTACGTCTTCAGTCCAGCGGAACGCAACGCGTACAGAACGCCGTCGGCTTACCCGCGATTGTGTATCTGAGAATACCGGAGGCTGACTCTGGAGCCGGGAAAGTACACGTTGATATGCAGGGTCGAACCGTGGAGTACCTGGCCGTCACGGATGACGAGCAGCCAATTCCAACGGGCGAGAACGTAATGGTAACAGAAGTGGTAAATAGCGAAACGCTCCGCGTAGCACGGCAGATCTAGAACTGATCGGCGCCGCCGATTTGCTCAATTCAATAAGGGGATAAAAGTGATGATTCAGCCTGTGATAGCTGTCAATTTATTCGGGTACAACGTGCCGTTCGCGGTATTTGTCGTCCTGATGCTCTTTGCGATCGCAGCCCTCATGCTGATGGGTTTTGCTTTCGTGAAGTCGCTCTACAAGCGTTGTAGCAGTAATCAAGTGTTGGTGGTCTACGGTGCCGGTACGGGGCGCGAGGGCACCACCTCGAAGACGGTGCACGGTGGCGGTTCGTTCGTATGGCCGGTGATCCAGTCGTACGAGTACTTGAGCCTGGAGCCAATCCAGATCGAAATTCCGCTCCGCGGGGCACTCTCGAGTGAGAACATCCGCGTCAACGTGCCCAGCGTGTTTACCGTCGCTGTTGGCACGGAGCCAGCGGTGATGAACAATGCCTCGATTCGCCTGCTCGGGCTCTCCACGCAGGAGATTCGCAAGCAGGCCGAGGAGATTATCTTTGGTCAGCTTCGTCAGGTGATCGCCTCGATGTTGATTGAGGACATCAACCGCGACCGCGATACTTTCCTCACTCATATACAGAACTCGGTCGAGCCGGAGCTCAAGAAGATCGGCCTGGTGCTGATCAACGTGAACATCACCGACATCACCGACGAGTCGGGCTTCATCGATGCCATCGGTCAGAAGGCGGCCAGCGAAGCCATCCAGCAAGCCCGTGGTGACGTGGCCGACGAGCAGCGTAAGGGTGAAATCCGCGTCGCCAACGCCGAACGCGAAAAGGACGTCGAGGTGGCCAACGCCCAGAAGCTCCGCGAGATCGGTACCCGCGAAGCCATGCGAGAGCAGTTGGTCCGTATCGCCGAGCTCGAAAAAGAGCAGACCATCGGCGAGAAGGCGGCCGAGCGCGACCGTGCGGTCGAGGTGGCCAACATGCTCAAGGAGCAAACCGTTGGTGAACGCACGGCCGAGTACCAACGCGAAGTGCAGGTCAAGCAAGCCGATCAGGAAAAGCGTATCGCCGTGGCCAACGCCAACGCCTCGGCCGTGGATGGCGAAAACATCGCCGAGGCCAAGATTGCCCAATCGCAAGCCATTCTGTTGGTCGAAAGGGCCGAAGCCTACGAAAAGGGTGAAGCCCGCAAACGCGAAGCCGAGGCGGCGGTCATTGAGATTCAAAACCGTGCGATGGCCAAGGCCGCGCTGGCCGAAGCCGAGCGCGTCGAGGCCGAGAAGCGTGCCGAACTGGAAGCACCTGCCAAAGCCGAGAAGGCTCGCAAGGTAGTCGAGGCCGAGGCCGAAGCCGAGAAGCGCCGCCTGGAAGCCGAAGGTGAAGCGTCCGCCATCTACGCCAAGCTGGAAGCCGAAGCCCGCGGCCAGTACGAGATCCTGGCCAAGAAGGGTGAAGGTTTGAAGCAAATTGTCGCCGCCTGCGGTGGCGCGAAGGAAGCCTTCCAGTTGATGATGCTGGAGCACCTGGACAACCTGGCCGAGTCCAGCGCCAAGGCGATCAGCAACATCAAGTTCGACAAGGTCGTGGTGTGGGAGAACGGCAAGGGCAGCAACGGCCGCAGCAGTACTGCCGACTTCCTGCACGGCATGGCCGGCACGTTGCCTCCGATGCTGCAAGTGATGAAAGACATCGGCGGCGTCGAAATCCCCGATGCCCTGGCCAAGCTGGCCGGCGAAGGCTCTACCGGCCGCGACGAGCCGGTGAAAGCTACCTCGAACGGCGCGATGGCTCCGATCGATGCTGCGGGCGACGCGCCGAGCGACGACGAACAGGACCTGCCGCCACGCAGCTAACGGGCCAGAAAACTTGAGAACCGCTCCCGAGCCCCCGCCAAGTCTGGCGGGGGCTCTTTTGTTGGTGCCTACCATTGTCTCGCCTCTCCGAACACAATGGTCCGATGGAAAAGCCCCGCGTGAACGTCGCCGATGCCCTGCACCAGGCGGCCACCGCTGCGCCGGAGCGGAAAGCCCTGGTCGAAGCGTGGGGCGCGGGACGGTCGATCACCGCCGCGGAACTGGACGAGCAAGCCAGCATCCTGGCCCGGGGGCTTATCGAACTCGGCGTCCAGCCGGGCACGCGGATCGCGCTATTGGTAAAGCCGAGTATCGAATTCGTGACGCTCGTGTTCGCCCTCTTGCGCAGCGGCGCCACGATGGTGCTGGTCGACTCGGGACTAGGGCGCAAAAACATCGTCCGCTGTTTGGCCTCGACCGAACCGGAAGGCTTTGTGGCGATTCCATTGGGGCACGCATTGCGACTGGTGAAACGCAGGGAGTTTCCCAAGGCGAAGCTCAATGTGAACGTAGGCCCCACGTGGTTACCGCTGGGTAAGCCACTTACCAAGCTATATGAACTCGGCCAAAGATCGAACGTGGACTTACCCCACACATCGGCCGACGATCCCGCGGCGATCGTATTCACTTCGGGCAGCACCGGCCCGCCGAAGGGCGTCGTGTACCGGCACGAGACCTTCACCACACAATTGGCCGAGATCCAGCGGATGTACGGTCTGGAAGCGGGCGGCGTGGACCTCGCCTGCTTCCCGCTGTTTGGGTTGTTCAACGTCGCGATGGGCATCACCACGGTGCTGCCGGAGATGGACTTCAGCCGCCCGGCGAGTGCGGACCCGAAGAAGCTACTCGCGGCCGCCAACCAGTGCCAAGTCACCCAGTCGTTTGCCTCGCCCGCGGTATGGGACCTGCTGAGCCGTCACTGCCAGCAGACGGGCGAGTCGATCCCGACGCTCAAAAAGGTCTTCAGCTGCGGCGCGCCAGTCGGCGCGGAAGTCATCGAGCGGACCCTCACGCACGTCTGCCCCGGCGCAGAATTGCATACGCCTTACGGCGCCACCGAGAGCCTGCCGGTCTCGACGATCGAAGCCCAGGAGATACTCAATGACACCGCCGAGAAGACTCGCACCGGCGCGGGCGTTTGCGTCGGTCGCAAGGTCGATAGCGTGGAGTGGCGAGTGATCAAGATTACCGACGAGCCGATCGCGAAGATTGAAGAAACCGAGGAACTTTCCCAAGGCAAAGTCGGCGAGCTCATCGTGCGAGGACCGCAGGTTTCGCGGGAATACTTAACCCCTAATAGCCCTCGACGGGAGTCGAGGTTTCCAACCTCCGCGACGCATAACGAACTTGCAAAAATCACGGATGGCGACTCCGTCTGGCACCGCATCGGCGACGTCGGTTACCTCGACGAGCAAAACCGCTTCTGGTACTGCGGGCGGAAAAGCCAGCGGGTGGTGACCAGCGAGGGGACGTTGTTTACGGAGTGTGTGGAGCAGGTGGTGAATACGTACCGCTACGTTGGCAGGTCGGCATTGATTGGTATTGGACCACGGGAAGCCCAACGGGCCGCGATTGTGATCGAGCGACCACCGGCGCCTCCGGGCATCAAGGTCAGACGGGCATCTTGGAAGATCGTCAGGAGCGAAATTCGCAAGTACTTGTCCGAGGATCCGCATCTGAAACACATTGAGCACATTCTAGAACATTCACTTCTCCCCACCGACATCCGCCACAACGCCAAAATCAACCGCGAGCAGCTAGCCAAGTGGGCGGCGAAGCAACTGAAGAAGGAACGCTAGTCTCCGAATCGACACTTATCAGATTCAATCTCGTTCCCACGCTCTGCGTGGGAACAGACTGGATGACCGCTCTGCGGTCGTGGAAGAGCCACCAGGAAAGTAACTGCAATTATGATAGACCCCATCGCCGCAGAGCGGCCGGATATTGCGTTACCACGCAGAGCGTGGGAACGAGGTGAGGGGCATATGGGGGACGGCACATGACGCGCACTCGGTACAAGATTCACGATTCGGCGTATCCCCATTTCTTGACTTGTACGATCGTCGACTGGTTGCCTGTGTTCACACGTCCCGAGGCGGTGCAGGTGGTCTTGGACTCATGGTCCTACCTCCAAGCTAACCATCGCATGCAGCTGTTTGCTTACGTAGTACTCGAAAATCATCTGCATTTTATTGCGTCAAGCGATGATTTGGCCAAAGAAGTCGGAGATTTCAAATCGTACACAGCCAGAAATCTTATCGACCTGCTAAAGCAGGCCAATGCGCAGACATTGCTCAAGCAACTAGCTTTTCGAAAGTCGGCCCATAAGACCGACCGTGAATTCCAGCTTTGGCAGGAAGGGATCAAGCCCAAGCAGATCTCTAGCGACGAAATGATGCAGCAGAAGATCGAGTACATCCACAACAATCCGGTAAAAAGGGGCTACGTGGACGATCCGATTCACTGGCGATATTCGAGCGCACGTAATTATGCTGGGGTGGCTGGGTTGATTGATGTGAGGTCGGACTGGTAGTCCATGGCCGCAGAGCGGCCGACTATCGTGTTCCCACGCGGAGCGTGGGAACGAGGCAGCAATTGGACAGCGAACGCTAGTCTCCGAATCGACACTTATCAAATCAGCGTCGATTAGCGTAGATTAGCGTTCCCCCATGCTACCGACGACACGTAGATCCTCGGCTGCGGTATGCACTGAAAACCGTTACACAACGATGTCCGCCTTCCTCCTTCCGCCTTCCCCCTTATGAAAGTCCTCGTCACCGGCCCGGGAGGTTTCCTCGGTCGGTACATCGTCGAACAGCTTATCGCCCGGGGGGACTCGGTGCGGGGACTGGCGCGCGGGGATTATCCGGAGCTCGTGGAGCAGGGTGTCGAGATGGTCCAGGGCGACCTGGCCGATCTGGCCACCGTTACCAAGGCGTGCGAGGGTGTCGACTGCGTGATCCACCCCGCCGGCAAGGTCGGCGTGTGGGGCAAGTGGTTTCAGTATTTCCGGGCGAACATTCATGGCACACTCAATATTCTGAGTGCCTGCAAGCAACTGGGCGTCGAGCGGTTGGTGTTCACCAGCAGTCCCAGTGTGACGTTTGCCGGTGCCGATCAAAAGGGCGTCGACGAGTCGGCGCCGTACCCCGATCGCTGGCTGTCGCACTATCCGCATTCCAAAGCCATTGCTGAGCAAATGGTGCTAGCGGCCAATGGCGAGCACGTGGCCAACAACGGCATCCTGCGGACCTGCGCCCTGCGGCCGCACCTGGTGTGGGGACCTCGGGATCATCATTTGGTCGCCCGGTTGGTCCAGCGTGCCCACGCGGGACAACTTCGCCGGGTGGGCACAGGAACGAACCTGGTTGACTCGATTTATGTCGAGAATGCTGCGGAGGCCCATTTGTTGGCGGCCGACTCGCTGGCGCTCGCCGACTCGCCGGTGGCCGGTAAACCCTACTTTTTGAGCCAGGGCGAACCGGTGAACTGCTGGGACTGGGTCGACCAGATCCTGGCCCTGGCCGGGCTGCCACCCGTGGAGAAGCAGATCTCGCGGGGGGCCGCCTACTGGGTGGGCGCAGGGCTCGAAGCCACGCATTGGGCCGCCCGCCGGTGGGACGCCGAACCTCGTATGATGCGGTTTGTGGCCCTGCAACTGTCGACCGACCACTATTTCGACATCTCGGCCGCCCGCCGCGATTTGGGCTACGAGCCGCGGGTCTCCATGGCCGAAGGCATGCAGCGGCTGGGAAATTGGATTGCCGAAGGCGGATTGCGGAATGCGGAGTCGACGGTCGCCTAGCCGCTCTTCCCAACTGCAACTACAATCGCCAGTTTGGTTACGCTCAATTCCCTGCGGCTATCTGCCCGCTCATTCCGAATTCCACATTCCGAACTCCGGATTCCCAAATGCTCCGTTCTCATACCTGCGGCGAACTTCGCTCCTCCGACACCGGCAAAGAAGTCACCCTATGTGGCTGGGTCGATAGCTACCGCGACCACGGGGGCGGACTGTTTGCGGACCTGCGAGACCGGTACGGCATCACCCAAGTGGTCTTCAACCCGCCGCACACGACGCCCGAACTGATCGAAGAGAGCAAGTCGCTGCGAAACGAGTACGTCATTCAGGTCACCGGCATTGTCGCGCCCCGGCTGGAAGGCAAAGCCAACGAAAAGCTGCCCACCGGCGATATCGAGCTGCAGGTCACGAGTTTTCAGTTGCTCAACAAGTCGAAGACGCCCGACGTTTCGCCGTCGGAGAAGATCACCGAACTGCCGGGCGAGGACCTGCGGCTGAAGCACAGGTACTTGGACCTTCGCCGTTCCGCGATGCAGAAGACGATGCTCCTCCGCGACCGGATTACCAAGCGGATGCGCGACTACTTCGAGGAGCACGACTTCATTGACGTCGAGACGCCGATCCTCGGCCGCAGCACGCCCGAAGGAGCTCGCGACTACCTGGTGCCGAGCCGCGTGCACAACGGCAGCTTCTACGCGTTGCCGCAGTCGCCGCAGCTCTACAAGCAGATCCTGATGATCGCCGGCTACGACCGCTACATTCAAATCGCCCGCTGCTTCCGCGACGAGGACCTGCGGGCCGACCGTCAGCCCGAGTTCACGCAGGTGGACCTCGAAATGAGCTTTGTCGACGCCGAAGACGTGATCGGCATGGTCGACGGGCTGATGCAGAAGCTGGCCAAGGACGTTTTGAACATTGAACTCGAGTTGCCCCTGCCCCGCATGACGTACGAAGAGGCGATGCGGCGGTTCGGGCATGATGCGCCCGACTTGCGGTTTGGCATGGAGATCGTCGACTGCACCGACCTGGCGGCCGAAAGCGACTTTGGTGTATTCAAGAGCGTCGCGGACGGGGGGGGCTTCGTCCGGGCGATCAACGCCAAAAAGGGCACCGACACTTACAGCCGCCGCGGCATCGATGGGCTCACCGAGTTCGTCAAAGGCTATGGCGCGAAGGGCCTGGCGTGGTTCCGCTGCGAAGACGACGGCAAACTCGGCTCGACGATTGCCAAGTTCTTCAGCGACGAAGTGCTGGTGAAGTTCGCCGAGCGACTCGACGCCGAGCCGGGCGACCTGATACTGTTCTCGGCCGACGGTTGGCAAGCCAGTTGCCAGGTGCTGCACGCCCTGCGCACGAAGATCGGCAAAGAGATGAAGCTGTACGACCCCAAGGCGATGAACTTCAGCTGGGTGGTCGACTTCCCCATGTTCGAGTACGACGACGACGAGAAGCGTTGGTTCGCCACGCATCACCCGTTCACCGCACCGCTGGACGAGGACCTGCATCTGCTGGAGAGCGACCCGCACAAGTGCCGCGCCAAGGCCTACGACCTGATCATCAACGGCCACGAAGCGGGCGGCGGCACCATTCGTATCCACGATCCCGAAACGCAGAGCAAGGTGTTCGGCCTGCTGGGCATCGACGAAGAAACGGCCCGCGACCGCTTCGGGTTCTTGCTCGATGCCTTGGCCTACGGTGCCCCACCGCACGGCGGCCTGGCCCTGGGCCTCGACCGCGTGGTGATGCTGTTCGGTGGCCTCGACAACATTCGCGACGTAATCGCCTTCCCCAAGACGCAGAAAGCCACCGACCTGATGACCGAAGCCCCCGGCACGGTCGACACCAAGCAGCTGCGGGAGCTGGGGATCAAGCTGGACTTGTAGACGCTGCGATCTCCGGGGAGCATTCGGGTGCCTGGGGTCGAGTTCCACGAGCCCTCGAGTCGGCTTACGCCGAAGGCGTTCTGTCTTTCAGCCCAGTGCCCGGGCGTGAGCCGCTACGCTGGGTAGTTGATCGATAAACCACCTCTTCCCCAGGGTAGCGGCGTAGCAGCAACCCTGGGCTAAATGCCGTAACCGCTTCGCGGTAGGTGCGGCCTTCGGTTTCGCGGTATTATGACTAACCGTGGAGACTCCTCTCGCGCCTATAAAGCAATCTCATGACCACCCAGCGAGAACGCCGCGGCCTGTTCTGGTGGGGGCTCCGCCTCGCCCTACTGGTGGTGGTGATCGCTATCGGCACCGTCGCCTGGTGGCACTGGCGGCCGGCGATGGGCATCGAACGGCAGCTCGTGGGTACCTGGCGGTTAAGCTACACCGACGAGAACCAACAGGAGCATGCTTGGAATCTCACGCTTACCTCTGGTCGGCGAGAGGTGATCGATGGAGAGGTGGGGGGCGGGAAATGGTACATGGAGGACAACCGGATTCACTTTCCGGATCCCTGGTACGAAGAGGTGGCGCGAACCTTGCTAAGTAGCAACTACGACCATGCTTTCGAGCTTACCTTTGAGGACGAGGACACGGTTACAGCGAATTCGCTGCTCAATGGGATGGACTTTCTCTGGGAGCGAGTGCCGGACTGAGGCGACCACTGCAGTGTGAGAATTTTGGCACCTCGCGGAGCTCGCCCCCAGGCACCCAGCGTAGCCGTCTGGGCTGAATGCTGGAACCGCTTGGTGGTAGGGGGAGCCTAGGTCGATTCAACCACCAGTTCTGCGTGGCTAGGTGCGGGTGTTTCAGCGCGGCTACTCCTCCACCCGCAACTTGGCCAGATAGATCGCCGCTTTGCCTTGGTGCGAGGAGTAGTAGCTCACCAGCAGGCGGTTGTCGTCGAATACCAGGCCGGGATAGCTGCAGTCGCCACCGCTGGGTAGCTCGCAGAGCTTGGTCAGCTTGGCCTCATCGACATCCAGTCGGCCGATCACGGTCTTTGGCTTGCCATCGACGTACATGCGGCCAGCGGTCAGCCAGTGGCCCGCCTCGGTCTGGATGAGGTTGGGGCCACCGACGTAGGCCCCCAGGTCGCGCCATTTCCAGTCGGTGTAAGGTGGAAGGCTGGTGCCGAGATACGCCGTACGATCGTCCGCCACCCCGTCGCGTCGCTGCAAACAGACCATCGTCCCGTCGGAGTCAAAGCGGATCGTTGCCTCATTAGGGTGTCCTTTGCCGAACAAACGTTCGACTTGCGTCTGGACGTGATTGTCCCCCTTGAGGGTCACTAAGCTGGTGAACGGTTGCCCCACAGACGCTGGGTATTCGACGCCCCAAGCGGTATCATCACGCCAGGTGACGCGCCATAGCCAACGCCCCGGCTGGACCACAATCTCTGGTGTGCTCCACTCGTCGCGTTTGGTGGCGGTGGCGGTGAACGATCCGGTGGGGGCCGACTCCCCATCGGCCTTGCGAGGTGCGGCACCCCCCAGAATCATTAGCCGGCCATCGGGCATAACCGACAAGCTGGCGTCGCGGAGATCGTAGCCTGCGAGCTCGAGCCGAGCAGCCGATTGCCAGTCATGCCCGTCCTTGGAGGTGAGCACCCGAATGGCCCCATCGGACGAAACGTGTTGCCGGCCTTCGCGAAACGCACAGACGAGCTGGCCCCGCCATTCGATCAGGTCGGTAAAGGCGTTGTGCGGCGCTTGATCCCAGATACGCTCGGCGCCGATCAAAGTGACAACAACGGGTTCTTGCTGCGTCTCGTTGGCCAAGGCGACGCTCGACGAGATCAACAGCCCAGCTAGGAAGCACACGGGTGTCTTGCACATCAGAAGTCTCTCGGTGGACTCATCGACCGGGGGGACCGAAATTGTAACTCATCCCGCGACCGGACGTGGCCACTTCGAAAGAGCAAAAGACAAGGCCGTCGCTCGTCTGCGAGACGCTTAGGCATTAGGCGAGCAAAACTGGCGATTCTGCGGACCTGGATCCTCCTCCACCGGGCCGGTTTCCAATAGAATTCTTACACCCGGTCGGCTACAACCAGGAATGCGGAGCGGTCTGTCCATGGTAATGCCGCGGGAAAAAGGGTTTTGTCGCACCTGCGGTGAACCGAGTACAACAACTCCTGCGACAAAACCCAAAGTCGGTGCCGCAAGTTGCGACGAAGAAACGACTTACGAAATGTCGCAGTTGAATCGAGCAAGGAGTTTTGTCGCAGTGAATCGTTATTGCGCGAAAGTGCGACAAAACAGTGCGACAAAACTGCCGATAACTGATGTTCCGCGGGAGGCTTGTTTCCGACGAGGCGTAGCTCATCGGCTATTGTGAACCAGCGTTTGGAGTTGCCGGTCCTTCGAACCTGACCCCCGACCCCCGAATCCCGACCCCTGAATCCTGACCCCTTCCCAGCGATGTCCCAAATTCAAGTTGCCCAGCGTGTGACGCGATTGCCGCCGTACCTGTTCGGTCGGATCAACAAGATGATCTACGACAAACGCACGGCCGGCGACGACGTGATCGAGCTCGGGATGGGCAATCCCAGCGATCCGCCGCAGGCGATGGTGATCGAGAAGCTGGCCGAGGCGGCCCGCGATCCGCGGAACCATCGCTACAGCAAGTCGAACGGCATTGCCAACCTGCGCCGCGAGGTGGGGGCCAAGTACTTCAAGAAGTATGGCGTCCGCCTCGACCCCACGGATGAGGTGATGGTGTGCCTGGGCTCGAAAGAGGGCTTCAGCCACATGTGCCTGGCGATGATGGGCCCCGGCGATACGGCCATTGTGCCCGCACCCTACTTTCCGGTGCACGTGTACGGGGTGGCGCTCGCCTCGGGCAACGTGATCACGCTGCCGGTGGCCAACAGCGAGAAGTTCCTGAGCGACATTGCCTACACCTGCGAAACGCTCTACCCGCGGCCGAAGCTGCTGATCCTGTGCTATCCTCACAACCCATCGAGTGTGGTGGTGGAGCAGGCGTTCTACGACGAGGTGGTGAAGCTGGCCAAGAAGTACAACCTGATGGTGATCAGCGACTTCGCCTACGCCGACGTGGCGTTCGACGGCTATCACCCGCCCAGCTTCCTGGCTTCGAAGGGAGCGAGCGACGTGGGCGTCGAGTTCACCACCATGAGCAAAGGCTACAACATGGCCGGCTGGCGGGTGGGCTATTGCTGCGGCAACCGCGAGATGATCAACGCCCTGGGCACCATCAAGGGCTACTACGACTACGGCATGTTCCAGGCCATCCAGATTGCCGCTATTGTGGCCCTGCGCCATACCGATGCAGCCGTGGAGGAGCAATCGCTGATCTACCAAAGCCGCCGCGACACGCTGTGCGATGGCCTGGCGCGAATGGGCTGGGAAGCCAACGTACCGAAGGCCGGTATGTTCGTCTGGCAGCCGATCCCCGAGCCCTGGAAGAGCCGCATGAGCACCATGGACTTCGCCATGATGCTGCTGGAGAAGGGCAACGTGGCCGTAAGCCCCGGCAGCGGCTTCGGCCCCGCCGGCGAAGGCTTCCTGCGGATGAGCCTGGTTGAAAACGAAAACCGCCTGAAGCAAGCCGTGCGGCAAATCAAACAGTGCTTGAAGGAGGCGGAAGAGGAGTGGGGTAAGCAGGAGGAAGTCGTGGCGGAGGCGTAGTCTATCTTCCATCTCGGCCGGGGGGGCAGACACTAACCAAAGGGAGAACCCTATGAGCTACGTCGACCTGATCTGGACGGGGCTATACGTAGCACTAACGGTGCTGAGCGTCGTGGCACTGGTGTCGGCGGCTGGCTTGGTTGGGGCGTTCGGGCCCACGGTCTATGGGGGCGCCATGGCGTCTGGATTGATTCGCGGGGCTCGATCGGATACTCGTGAGCGGCGCGAGCCGGAAATCCCTTTGGCAGCTTGGAGGCAGTTTTTGCCCTACGGCGTATTGCTCACGTTATTATTTTGGCCGGCAATCCTTCCGGCCCTGCTGGGGCGGTGGCAGATTGCAATTTCGGTAATCTGGATGATCGTCATCGGCATGCACCTGGGTCGCTATGTCGACCATTGGTTCTACGGCTGAGCAGCCACCCAGACCGGCCGAGGCGTGGCTCTCCGGCACTTTTGGCGGCTTGAATACGGGCCGCCTACTCGCGTACCATTGCGGCAACGCTTGAATCCCGATTTAAACCCACCAGACGCCTGACGGCGTCCGCTCGCCTGCCATGACTGCCAAACTCGCTCTGGAAGATGGAACCGTTTTCACCGGCACTTCGGTTGGAGCCGACGGCGAGGTCGATGGCGAGGTGTGCTTCAACACGTCGATGACCGGGTACCAGGAGATTCTCACGGACCCCAGCTACCGCGGGCAGATCGTCACGATGACCTACCCGCAGATCGGCAATTACGGGGTTAATGCCGAGGACGTGGAGAGCGCCAAACCGCATTTGGCGGGGTTCATCGTTCGCGAGCACAGCCGCACCCAAAGCAACTTTCGCTGCGAACGGAGCCTGAGCGAGTACCTCGAAGAGCACGGCATCGTGGCCATCGAGTCGATCGACACCAGGGCGCTGGTGCGGAGACTACGATCGCAGGGCTCGATGCGGGGCGTGCTGTCGACCGTCGATATGGACGACGCCAGCCTGGTCGAGAAGGCCAAGGCCAGCCCCGGCCTGGTGGGCCGCGATCTGGTACAGGAAGTGGCCGCCACCGAGGCCAAGCAGTGGAGCGAGCCGCTGAGCACCTGGACCAAGCTGGAGTCGGACGCTCGCGAAGCGAATGCCGACAGTCCGCATGTCGTGGCGATGGACTTTGGCATGAAGTGGAACATCCCCCGCCACCTGGTGGACATGGGCTGCCGCGTGACGGTAGTGCCGGGCGGGTACAATGCCGCGCAAATCCTTGAACTCGATCCGGACGGAGTATTCCTTTCCAACGGACCTGGCGACCCCGAGCCGATCGAGTACGCCATCAATACGATCCGCGACCTGTTGGACAAGAAGCCGGTGTTCGGCATCTGCCTGGGGCATCAGCTGCTGTCGCTGGCCTGTGGTGCGAAGACGTTCAAGATGAAGTTCGGCCACCGCGGTGCGAATCAGCCGGTGCACGACCTGCTGACCGAAAAAGTGGAAATCACTTCCCAAAACCATGGCTTCGCCGTGGACGAGTCGACTCTGCCCGACTCGCTGGAAATCACACACCGTAGCCTGAACGACGGCACGGTCGAGGGCGTCCGGCATCGCGAACTTCCGGCATTTTCGGTGCAATACCACCCGGAAGCCTCCAGCGGCCCGCACGATAGCCACTATCTGTTCGAGCGCTTTTACGACTCGATGTCCAAGTGATAGGGGAGAAGATTTGCCTGTGGGCAAATCGTAACCTAGTCTTCTGATGTTGCCCGATGTGCGCGTGAAGTACACCTCGAGCCGCACCCTTTTCCCTCCTGTCGTCGCCGGTTGAGTCGGTCAGGCTCCTGCGGCCGGAAGTCGACAGTTACCTTTTCCTACAAACGGCACTCACGCATTGGATTGCGAGCGCGGCAAGTTCCGTGTGAGCGATGGGATGCCCAAGGTGCCCAGTGAGTCAACTGTGCCCGAGCCCGACGACATCATCCGCAGGTGCATGGACGCCTGGAGTCATGAACAGGAGGAATATGCTGCACAGATATCCGAATCGCTTGCGAGCCTGCAAGCGTATGAGGAGCAACTGCAGCAGTGGGAGGTCGAACTGACGTCGAAGGCAGAGGACATCGAACAAAATCGCTGCGAATTGGAAGAGCGGCGCAAGGAACTGGTAAAGCAACAAGCGACCGACCTGGCGATGACCGCCGAGTTGGATCAAGCGCGGGCCGAGTTGGACGATTTGCGTCAACGTTTGAGCGAAATGGAAGATCCTGTCGTCGTGGCCAGCGCGGCAGTCACCGATACGGAGCAGTACTCAAGCCGTAGTAGTAAGACCAAGTCGAGTGCGGAGTTTCTTGACCCTTCGGTGAGCGCCGTGGCCAAGCAATTCCAGAAGCTGCGTCAGCAGCAAGCCGCTCGACGTTCGCGGTAACTACGGAATCCTAGCCTTCCTCCCTTTCTCTTGCGACAACAGCCATGCAAGTCACCCTGCAACAAGAGACCTTGGTACCATCGTGGCGGCGATGGGTATCCATCGCGCTGCCGGTGGCGGCCGTCAGCACCTTCCTGCTGGGAGTCCTTTATCGCAACGTTGCCATGATGGCCATCGGCGCCGTGGCGCTGTGCGCCTTGTGGCGTAGCGTGGGGGTGGCCGCGGCGGCCAAAGTGCATCAACTGGTGTCGCGGCGAGGGGCGCAACTGCCATCGCAAGTGCGCGCCGAGATCACTCGTCGCCGGCATGCCGAGGTTCCCGGATCCGATCCCGATTCGCCCGAGCCGCCGCGCCACGAATCGCCGGCCGAGCACCGTGCTCGCAAGGCAATGCGCAAGCCAACTGCCACCTCCGATCTGGTGCAGACCATGATCGACCAGGGACGCTACTCCCTGCTGCTGCGGCACGAAACTGCATCGCAGCTATCGGATGAAGAACTAGCAGAAGTACTGGCGGTTTTGGACGACCAGATGTCCGTGGTCCCCGCCGGACGCGTGCTACTGGGCGAATACGCCGAACGGGCCAACTGGGGCAGTGCTCCCGTGTCGGCCGACTGCGTGGGCCTGGTACACATCGAGGGCTGCTATCTCGACCGATTCTGTGTGACCAACGAGCAATATCAGCACTTCGTCGACGACTGTGGCTACGAGCAATTTCAGCTATGGCCCGAAGAGGCGTTGCCCGCTCTGTTCGAGTTCGTCGACCGTACCGGCGTTCCGGCTCCCGCGGGTTGGCACAATGGGCAGCACCTCGAAGGTGCCGAACAGCTTCCGGTAGTTGGCATCAGTTGGTACGAAGCCTGTGCCTACGCTCGCTGGGTCGGAAAACGTCTGCCGACCGACGCCGAGTGGACCAAGGCGGGGGCGTGGCCCGTCGAGACTTCGCCCGGTCGGGTATCGCAACGCCGTTATCCGTGGGGCGACACCTTCGAATCGCGCAAAGCCGCGCTGTGGGCCAGTGGCGGACGAGGTCCCGTGCCTGTCGACTCGTTCGAACTCGGGGCATCGCTGGGCAGCGTCTATCAACTGATTGGTAACGTATGGGAATGGACTTCCTCGTCGCTGGATGCAACCAGCCGGGATGCGACCAGTTCGAACGACGGTCACTCGATGCAGGTGTTGCACGGCGGTGCCTTCAATACCTATTTCGAGAACCAGGCCACGTGCCACTTCCGCAGTGGCGAACGCCCCCTGGCCCGCCGAAACAACATTGGTTTTCGCCTGGCCCTGTCGTTCGACGTGATTGCCGACCAGGAACTGAACGATACCGAGTCGAGCGAAGAACCACCCGCGGCAATTGAAGAATGAACCAATCAAGGTTAAGCGACTGACTTATAAACCACTACAAATCACCACAGGCTTGTGTTCGACAGCCATTCGCACTTGGGCGATTGTCGCAACCCTGGACCCAGGCCCCTAGCCCCCAGAAGACCATGGCCACACTCACTCGACTTCCCTTGGACACGTACCTGCTGGCGGGGCAGGCAGCACCGTTGGAGTGTGCTATCTGCCAGCACGAAAATCGGGTGTCGGCCGAGGTGTGCCACAACTGTGCGGCGCCGCTGTCCATTGCTCGCATCAACCAGGAGGTCAAACGCCCGGCCCACCTGATTGCCTGCATTGGTGCCGCGAACACGGGTAAGACCAGCTACCTGGGCATGCTGATGGATATGCTGATGCGCGAGTCGGCATCGCTGCGAACCACGCTGCTGGGGCCGCGATCGATCTCGCTGCAACAAGCCACCACTACTGCCCTGGCGGCCGGGTGGTATCCGGACAAAACGCCCCGCGACCCCGAGCTTACTTGCTGGGTGCATTGTCGTGTGGAGTGCGGCCGGCGTCGTCGACGTAGCGATGTGGCGTTCGCCGACTTCTCAGGCGACGCTTTCGTCGAGGAACTCGAGCAGCCGGGAAGCTTCCCGGCCATTCGGGCGATTTTGGGCAAGTGCTCGGCCGTGATGGTGATGGCCGATGCCCAGCGGTTGCAGTCCGGCGAACACGACGACGATTACATCGCCTTGAAGATGCTCTCGTTAATTGACGAGTGCAACAAGAAGGACCGCAAGAAGAAGCACTGGACGAATTCTGCCAAGAATTTGCCACTGGCCATGATCTTCTCCAAGGCCGATACGACGCCCGCCTGTGCGGACGATCCGATGACGTTTGCGGAGAATCATGCCAGTTCCTTATGGCAGGATTGTCGCCGGCGATTCCCCATGACCAAGGTGTTTGCTGCCTCGGTTACCGGTGCCACGGGGTACAAACTCGTGGGCGGCCGCCGCTGCCGGGTCCCCCTGCGGGTCGAGCCGGCCGGCATCTTGGAGCCCTTTGCCTGGCTCGTCGAGCAGATGCCCTAACCGCATCGCGGTGAACCGCGTGGTTGGTAGATTGCTGTGAACCTGGTGTCGCTGATCAGCGTCTTTTCTGCTGTGGCAGCGTGACGGGTCGGCCATTTCTGCCGCGTCACCCACTTCCCTCGACTCTAGCTTTCCGATCTCCGCGATGAACCGTTCTTGCTCCCGCAAACGTCGATTGAACCAACCGTCCAGGCCTGTCGCCTACGGAGCGGTATCGTCGTGTGCCGAGGGAGTGGAACTCGATTCGGTAGATTTGGATCAACTCGAAGAGTTGGACAACACCATCTTTGCCGCACTCGACGGCGACCCCGCCGCGCTGGATCGCTCGCGACAACTCTGGCGAACTGTGCAGCGCGAAGTGGCGGCACCGCTGGTCGAAGAGAGCCAAGCACAGTATGCCAAGCGAGCCCTGATGGTATGGGATGCCACCCGCTCCAGTCCCGAGCAGTCCCTCACGCGGGCCTTTGCGGCGCTGGAGGTCCTCGGTTTGATGGCCGACGAATAGTGCGCTTTGATCCTTGGGGGGAACGGTCTGGCTGGTGGCGTCGGTCCGCCGCGAATCGTTCGCTACCCAGGCAGCCGCTATTCCAGCGGTAGTTGAGCTTTCGGGCCCATCAGGAACTTGCAGCCCAACCGGCTCGTGGCGTGCTGAGTCGCTTGCCAGACCACCCGAGCGATCAATTGAGCTCCAGGGAGGCCCAGCTTGGCAAAGTCTACGGCGATTAACGGTGCGTTCCAGCGCCCGACGGCGGCTAGCTGCATGCCCGAGATCGACAGATTCATCAGGGTGACATCGACCGCCATTTCGGTGGGGCGCCCTTGTTCGTCCAGCGGAATTCCCACCACGCCATTGTCGACTTCGAAGCGGATGTGTTCCCGACGTTCGTCTACCTGCCGGTGGCTGCCAACCACCTGCCGAACCAACAGGACGGCACCCGGCTGTTCGGTACGCACCAGTTGCAGCTTGGTTAGCCAGTCGGACAGATTGCCTTCCGATTCGCCCGCCATGAACTCCGGAAGCAACGTCGGCGGATGCGTCGACCGCCCTTCTGTAAAGTAGTACTGGCTGCATTCAGGGCAGGGCACGGCCGATGCCCATGCTTTGACGCTCGGGGCCGCCCACTGCAACTCGCGGCTGCAGTTCCGACATCGACCGATCATTGGCGAGTAGCTGCTCGCCGGGGCGTTGGCGTTCTTCAACAGCAGGGAAATGGCTTCTTCATTCGAAAGGAAGCTTGACATGCGGGATTCCCGTAGGCTCAGGGTAACACGTTACAGATCAGTCCCCCCGGACGGTGAAAATTTAGCTCGGAGGTGGTGGTAAAGCGCGAGCTTTCCGCCGGCGAGCTTCGCCGACGCTTCACTTCGCTAGAAGGCGTGAACGGTTGTGTCGACTGCAGCGTGCCTTTTGCGGAGATCCGACGGGTGGGGCCCTGCCCAACAGTTGGTTGGTAGCGGCTGTGCAGCAGGGATAACCCCTCTGTAGCTGGGGGAACGCGGGCGTTGCGGTTAATCTGCGGTAGCCGCAGCTCATCTTCGCTGGGAAGACGGACTGCGGATGTCCGAGGGTGCCATCGGATGCGATTCGAGAGTGCCGCTTGCTCAGTCGGGGCAAGATGGGCGATCTACTCCAGGCGGGCGGCGGTCCTCGCCACCGGTGCAATTGGAAATCTCAATTTCCTGCGATTCGGGCGGTACCGAGCCCTTGCAAATGTGGTAGCCGCCCCACAATAATATGCGATTCCCTGTTAAGCCAGATTCACTAGCTGGAGAGCCAAAAGGTGTCAGTTCGCATTCGCATGAAACAGATGGGACGTACCCATCGCCCGTTTTACCGCATTTGCGCGATGGACAAGCGCGCCCCGCGCGACGGTAAGGTGCTGGAAGAACTCGGCACTTACGATCCGATGGTCTTGGACACGGACGCTCGCGTGAAGCTCAATGGCGAGCGAGTTGACTACTGGTTGGGGGTCGGTGCCCAGCCGTCGGAGAAGGTCGCCGTGCTGATCAAGAAGTACGGCACCAATGGAACCCACGCCGAGGCGAACTCGGCAGCCATGGAAAAATTGGCCCAGCCCAAAGCCGTGCCCGAACGTGGCGAGCCGGTAGCCAAGCAGAAGACGGCCGAAGAGATCGCCGCTGAAGAAGCGGCCGCCAAGGCCGCGGAAGCTCCTGCTGAAGAAGCCCCTGCCGAAGAGGCCCCGGCCGAAGGTGGTGAAGAGGCCAAGACCGAAGAAGCAACCGAGGAAAAGGCGGCGGAGTAAACCCACGCCATGCGGTTCGACGTGCTGACGCTGTTTCCGGAGATGTTTCCGGGCTACCTCAGCCAAAGCTTGTTGAACCTGGCCATCGAGCGCGGACTGGTGAGCGTCGAAGTTCACAACATTCGCGACTGGGCCAAAGGAAAACACAAGAACGTCGACGATCGACCCTTTGGTGGCGGACCTGGAATGGTGCTGTCGCCCGAACCGGTAGTCGAGTGCGTCGAAGCCGTTCAGCAGATGGACTCCTCGCCCGGCCGAGTGATTATGCTCACCCCCAGCGGCAGGCGGTTCGATCAGCGAGTGGCGGAAGAATACAGCAACGAGCAGCGACTGGTGCTGCTGTGTGGCAGATACGAGGGATTCGATCAGCGGGTGGTCGATATCCTTCAGCCGGACGAACTTTCGATTGGCGATTTCGTGCTCAACGGAGGCGAAGTGGCCGCAATGGTGGTAGTCGACGCTGTGGTGCGATTGGTGCCGGGCGTGCTGGGAGACGAGCAAAGCAATAAGCAGGACTCGTTCAGCAGCGAAAACCGCCTGTTGGAGTTCGCCCAATACACCCGACCACGCGAGTACCGCGGCCACGCGGTGCCCGAAGTGCTACTGAGCGGCAATCATCCCGAGATCGCCGAGTGGCGCAAGCAAAACAGCCTGGAGCGAACGCGGCAACGACGTGCCGATTTGCTGCCGGGCAACGGTGACAAACCAAGCGACAATCCTGGCAACAGCGCCGACGGCAACTGAGATCGTCGGCACAAAAAGATAAACGAGATATTTCGAGGGTACAAAGTCATGAGCCAACAAATTCTTGATTTGGTCGAGCAAACCAGCCTCAAGACCGAGGTGCCCGAGTTCGAAATCGGCGACACCGTCGACGTGCACACCAAGATTCTCGAAGGCGACAAAGAACGCATTCAGGTCTTCACCGGCGTGGTCATTGCCCGCAGCGGTTCGGGCAGTCGCGAGATGTTCACCGTCCGCCGCATCGTGAACAACGAGGGTGTGGAGCGGAAGTTCCCGTTGCACTCGCCCCGTATCGCCAAGGTGGAAGTGAAGCGATCGGGTGTGGTCCGCCGCGCCAAGCTGTACTTCCTCCGCGACCGTGTCGGCAAGGCGGTCCGCTTGAAGGAGCGTCGCCGGGACGCGAGCAAGTAACTCCGAAATCCCTTCGTGCTAGTTCGCATATTTCGGATATCTCAAGGTGTTGTCGGGAAAAATAGGTAGATTGAGCCCCCAGAGGGCGTTACCTCTATAGAAGTATAGCGCCGGCAAATTTGTCTTATTGCCGGTGTCGACGTTATACTGTCGGCTTCTCCCCGCCATTTTCTCACCTTGCTCAAGGATATCCGTCAGATGACTAAGCGGTCTACTTCGCGGCGTCAATTCTTACAGACCAGTTCCGCAGTAGGGGCGTCCCTGCTGATCACCGGCACCCATGCTTCGGGCCAGGTCAAAGGTGCCAACGAACGTGTCCGCATGGCTATTGTGGGCGTCAACAGCCGCGGCAAAGCCCATATCGATGGTTTTGGCCGTCGCGATGACGTGGAGATTGCCTGCATTGTCGACCCCGATCAGAACGTGCTGTCGCAGCGGATGTCGCACGTCGACAAGGCGACCGGTGGCAAGCACAAGTGCCGGACGGAGACCGACATCCGCAAGGTGCTGGAAGATCCCAGCATCGACGCCATCAGCATCGCCACGCCCAACCATTGGCACTCGCTGATGACCATCTGGGCTGCCCAGCACGGCAAGCACGTGTACGTCGAAAAGCCGATGAGCCACGACATCGCCGAAGGTCGCGTGGTGGTCGAGGCCCAGAAGAAGCACAAGGTCGTCATTCAGCATGGCACCCAGCGTCGTAGCGATGCGGGGATCGCCGGCCTGCACGAAGCGCTGCACAACGGAACCCTGCCTCGCTTGAAGATTGCCTACGGCTACGCCTGCAAGCCGCGGCGTGGCATTGGTTTCAAGGATCCCAAGTCGCCGCCGAGTAATCTCGACTGGACCTTGTGGAAAGGCCCCGCGGTGCTGGACGCCTATCACGAAAATCTGGTGCACTACAACTGGCACTGGTTCTGGAAGACCGGCAATGGCGAACTGAACAACCAGGGCACGCATCAACTGGATGTCGCCCGCTGGGCGCTAGATCCCGACCAGACGCATCCGGCCCGGGCGATGGCCATCGGCGGTCGCTTCGGCTGGGACGACCAAGGCGAAACGCCCAACACCATGTTTGGCGTGGCCGAGTATCCCAACGGCCAGTACATGATGTTCAATGTTCGCAACTGGGAACACGAGAATTACAAGACGAAGGTGACCAACGAGTACTACCTGGAAGATGGTAGCGTGATCGTTGGCGAAGGTCGCTACAAGATCAAGCGGCCAGGTAGCGACAAGTTTGAATCGCTGTCGTTGCCCAGGGGCAAAGTTACCCCCGGCGGAAATTGGGCCAGCTTCATCACGGCCATCAAGGCGAACGATCCCACGTTGGTCAACGGTGGCGTCGAGGACGCCCACTACTCCTGTGTGGTGGGTCACATCATCAACGACAGCTACCGCCTGGGCGAGGAAGTGCCGTTCAACGAGAAGGCCGTGAAGTTTGGCGACAATGCCGATGCGGCCGAGCACTTCCTCAAACTTCACGAAATGATGAAGAAGGATGGTGGTCTGACCGACTCGGCCAACTACAACGTCGGCCCGTGGCTCGAGTTCGATGCCACCAAGGAAGTATTCGTAGGCGACCGCGCCGACGAAGCGAACATCCTGCTCAAGGATCCGACGAATCCAGGCTTCGAAGTCCCCTCCGTCTCGGAGGTTTGACGCCCATGTCAGCGCTCACCAGCTGGATCAAGCGGCTGCGGCCCACGCCGCAGCCGCTCGGCCAGCGTGGCGAGCGGTACGTCGCTCGCTGGCTCCGCCGGCAAGGCTACAAGATCGTCGCTGGCGGCCAGCGGACCCGCTACGGCGAACTCGATCTAGTGGCTGTGCAGGGCGAAACCATTGTGTTTGTCGAAGTCAAAACGCGACGCGCCCACAGCCTGGCCGACGCCGCGGCGGCGGTGGACGAGGAGAAGCAGCGGCGGATCGTGCGAACCGCCCTGGCGTTTCTCAAGCATCACGGGCTGCTGGAGTATTCCGTTCGATTCGACGTGGTGGCTCTGGTTTGGCCAGAGAATGCCAAAGAGCCGCAGTTGTTGCACGTGCCCAGTGCCTTCGAGCCCGAGGGGCAGGGGCAGTTCTTTCGTTGAGGCCACCTGTCGGGGACGCATCTTCCCGCTGCGGTCTGGATGGCGCCCGCCCTTTTCACGGCAACTTCGCGCTCGCGTGGCGCAGAGGCGGATTTCGTGTAAGCTGACGGGAGTTAGCAGCACTACATCCAAGGAGACCGCGCATGGGACTGCTGGACGCCTTTGGCGCCAAGACTCCCCAAGACAAGTTTGCCGAGATGCTTCTCGACCGTTTGAAGCAGGGAGGCGAAACTCGGCAAGTATCGTACGATGCGGAATCGTTCACTCTGTGCCGCGACGAGGACGACCAGACGTTCTATCTGGGCAACGCCTTCGCCGAGTACGAACGGGCGAGCGAAGAAGACCGCGAAAACGTGGTGCGGGTGTTTCTGAGCACGTGGTTTACTTCGCAGTTCGAACTGCCCAAGGCATTCGACGACGCCAAGGCCGATGTGCTGGTCACCGTGCGGGACCGCAGCTACTTCGAAGTCGATATTCCGCTCTGCTCCGACCAACTGTCTCTGGCCGAAGGGCTGATCTACAGCGAATTTGCCGAGTGCCTGGCGATCGCCCCGGTGTACGACATGCCGACATCCATCCGCTCGCTGAGCGAGGAAGACCTGGCGGCGTGGGACGTCACCCTGTTCGAGGTAATCGAGGTGGCTCGGCAGAACCTCCGCGAAATGACTCAGCAGTGTGCCCAGATGGGCGAGCTGTATGTTTTCTCCAGTGGCGACAGCCACGACGCGGCGCGAATTTTGCTGACCGACGTCATCGAAATGCTCGACGTCCGCGGAGCACCGGTTGCCATGGTGCCCAACCGCGAACTGCTGCTGGTAACAGGCGAGGATAACGGCGAAGCCCTGGAGACGATGGTCGCCATGGCCCAGCAAGGGCTGGAGCACGAACGCCGCATCAGTAGCGCCGCGTTCCGTTTGTCGCAGGGATTGTGGTCGCCGTGGCTGCCTGAGCCGGACCATCCGTTGCGATCGGCATTCGAGTTGTTGCGCGTGCAGGGCGTCATGGCCGACTACGAGCGGCAGGAAGAATTGTTCCGCAAGCGAGCCGAGGCCGGCGACGAAAGCACCTTTCTCTCGCGCTACTCGGCCATGCAGGGCGAAGATGGCGTCGTGCGGAGCTATACCATTTGGCCGGCGGCCATGCCGGCGCGATTACCGCGGGTGGACTACATCATGTTCATGGCGTCCGACGAAAATGGCATGCCCAAACATCTGGCGGCGGCCGCCAGGTGGGAGGAAGTGGAGCGGGTGGCCGGCCACCTGATGACTGCCGAGGATTGCTACCCGGCAAGGTACCGTGTCGACGGATTTCCCGACCAGCAAGTGCTCGAGGATCTGGGCACACCCGACTGGATGGGCCCGGGTTGAACTCGGCGGCCGCTCGGCACGCTCGCGGTGCAACCTACTCGGCTGCCTGCTTGGGCAGGTTTTGCGGTGGTTTGGCCTCCGACTCCGGTGCATCGACATTCTTCCACAGCGGCACTCCCTCGTTGGAGATGTCGCCACCAGTGGCCAGGAAATACCGACCATCGGCCAGGCCCGCGTCGATGTTGGTCGATCGGTTCGAGTCGGCCGTAAACTTGGCGGTGGCTAGCGGATGCCAGTCGCCCTCGGCCGTTTGCACCCAGCCATTGCCGTACGCTGCTTTTCGCGTGTGCGTGGTGGAATCTCGGTTCCGCCGGAAGTCCTCCACAAACGAGTTGTAACCACGAAGCAGGCGGCCGTTGGTGGGCGTGGAAAACACAGCCATCTGTTGCCAACGCTCCTGTTCGGGAATGTGGAAGTAACCCGTGTAGATGGTGCGACCTTCGTCCACCCGCGCGGTGACCACAAACCGGTAGGTGGTGCCGAGCTTCCAGTCGAAGTCATAAAACGACTGGCCACCGGTGCCCTCACCGCCAAAACGCTTGACGCGCACTCCCTCGCCGTGGCCCAGTTCCTTCACCCGGCGATCCTCCGGCGTGACGTTGGGATCGTTCTGATTGCCCGGTTCCCATACCGAGAAGAGAACCAGCTTGCGATCGTCGGCCAATTGCTGAATACCGAAATACCCGCCGCCAAAGCCGCAGGCCATGAAGTAGCTGCCCGGTGCCGATTTCTTGACCGTCATCTCGTTGTAAAACAGCACCGACTCGGGGCCCGGGTACTGCAGGTGCACAGAACGACAGGCAATGCCAGTCAGCCGCTCGCTTGCGCCAGCCACACCGGCGGCGAAGGACAAAAGTACCATTACAGCAATACAGTGCAGCTTCATTGTGGCTTCCTGAGGGGGATGAAAAAGACACAATTTAGTTGGCCCCCAGGCGCGCGACCATGGGATTTTGTCACGCCCAGTGGCATTGGCGGCAAACCCGCTCCAGGGCGTAGCCGCGACCGACGGATGCCTTGTGGTCAGCGAATGGCCGATTCAGCGCAGAATTCGGGTTTCTGCCGAGGCCATCTCGACAAACACGCGGTCGAGCTCTGCGGTGACAAATTTGCTCGCTCCATAGGCGGACACATGCGTCGCATCGGAAAAGAAGACGCCATGCTCGTCGGCAATCGCAACCCGTTGCTGGCCCTCGAAGAAAGAGGAGCTGGGATCGAGGGCGATCGCGGCGTCGTGCGCGGCGACCACCTGATCGATAATCCGGTTGGCCTCGCGGCGGAAGTTCTCGTGTTCTGCCAGGGATGGGCCGAGCGGCAGCGAGTCGCCCCGCCACTTGGCCAGCCCCGCTTCGCGTTCGGGATCGAAACCGAGGCTCGGCACCTGCTTGACGATGTAGACCCGTGCGCCACGGCGGCAGAGCTGGTCGACCGTTTCGTTCAGCGACCGCGCCAACACCTGTCGGGCCGATTCGGCCGTGACTTCGTCGGCCGCCGCATCGGTAATGAGTGATCGATTGCGCCCATCGATATTGCCATGAATGTAATCGGTCCAGCGCGATACCAGCACCACGTGCTTCACCGCGTGGCGATCGATGTAGTCGAGCACTTCGTGATTCCAGTCGCCGAGGCGGTGCGATTGGTTTCTTCGCTTTGCCAACGGCATCGACACGCCAAGCAGGCCAGGGTTCCCCGCCCGGGCCGCCATGCGGCCGCTCAGGTGATGTTGCTCGGCGAGCGCGTCGAACATTTCTGCCAGGGCCAAGGCATGACTGTCGCCCCAGACGACGAAATGTGGCTCAAGCGACTCGTCGGTTGAATTTCCCAGCAGCGGCAAATCGCCTTGCGCCACGGCGTCGACCTGACCTATGTAGTGCTTGTCGACGCGCTGGTCGGCAGCCAGGCGGGCGGCCGCGTCGGGCAATCGACCGGGCAGACCATGTTGCAGCAGGATCACCAGCGCCGTGCCCGCAATCACCACCACCGAGGCGACGGCCGTCGCCAGAGTGGGATAAAACCGCGCTCGGCTGAAGCCCACGCGCACGGGCTGCTCCACCAGTCGCCAAGCCAATACGGCGAGCAAGCAGCCCAAAGCGAGGCCGCCCACGCGAGTGGCCAGGGGCATCTCGCCGTGCGATTCGATCCGCAGGAAGGCCAGCACCGGCCAGTGCCACAGGTAGAGCGAATACGACACCAGCCCCACCGCCACCATGGGGCGGAACGACAGGCAACTTCCGATGAACGTCAGCCGCCCTGTGTTTGCGTAGATCAGAGCCGCAGCGCCCAAGCAGGGGGGAAGTGCTGTGATGCCGGGGAACTCGGTGTTCATGTCGTACCCGACGGCACAGACCACGATGCTCAACAGTCCCACCAGGCTCAATAGCTCCCAGCGCAAACCTGGCTTGGCCGTGGGGTTGGCGGCGGTCGCTGTGGGGACTGGAACAACGGCCAGCAGACCCCCCAGCAGGAACTCCCAGGCCCGGCCTGGTAGCAAGAAGAACCCCGAGGTGGGAGAAATTCGCATCTCGACGATGGCGTACACGAAGCTGAGCAGCATCAGCAGGCCGCCGGCCGCCAGCATCACTTTCTTGCCGAAACGGTGCAGTCCCACCAGCAGGAAGGGGAAAATCAGATAAAACTGTTCCTCGACGGCCAGCGACCACATGTGCAGCAGGGGGAATTCGTCCGACCGGCCGTCGAAGTAGTCGGTCGCCAGGCAAAAGTAGACGTTGGCCGCCATGCCCTGTTGGGCGAATGCCGATTGGGCCAAGGCGTAAAAATCGCGTGGTATCAGCAGCAGGTAACCGGCCACCAGCGCGGCCACTACCACCAGCGAGGCCGCTGGCAGGATCCGTCGCATGCGGCGTCCCCAGAATTTGGTGAACTGGAAAGTGCCCGCATCGAGCTCGCGAACGATGATTCCGGTGATCAGAAAGCCCGAAATCACAAAAAAGACGTCCACGCCGACAAAGCCGCCGGCGAAGCCGAGGCCCGCGTGAAATAGCATGACCAGCAGCACCGCCACGGCCCGCAGTCCGTCGATATCGGGTCGATAGCAGTGCTGTTTTGTCAACTTTGCGTCCATGCCTTGCCCACCCGAGTGTCGACGAGTGTCTCCGAAAACCAGGGGGGCGAAGCATATCAGTGGGGCTGCCACCCGACAACGCCAACAGGTATCCGCAACAAAAAACCGCTGCCACCGCTTGCGGACAAAACCCCTCGGCAATCGAGGGTTTTCGGTTTAGAATCTGTTGCTAGCAGGCGTTCCAATTCTCCCCCTCGCCAGGAAGGCACTCGGCCGATGACCAAGCATATATTTGTTACTGGTGGTGTGGTTAGCTCGTTGGGCAAAGGCCTGACCAGTGCTTCGATTGGTATGCTGCTGGAAAAACGCGGGCTTCGCGTCCGCATGCAGAAGCTCGATCCTTACATCAATGTCGACCCCGGCACGATGAGCCCCTACCAGCACGGCGAGGTCTATGTGCTGGACGACGGCAGCGAGACCGACCTCGACCTGGGCCACTACGAGCGGTTTACCGATAGCCGACTCAATCGCTACTCGAACTACACCACCGGACAAATCTATCTGGAGGTCATCAATAAGGAGCGTCGGGGCGAGTTCCTGGGCAAGACCGTCCAGGTGATTCCGCACATCACCAACGAGATCAAGAGCGTCATCGCCCGCGTCGGCGAGGCAAAAGGGGACGAGCCCGCGGCCGACGTGGTGATCACCGAGATCGGTGGCACGGTGGGCGACATCGAGAGCCTGCCGTTTTTGGAAGCCATTCGTCAGTTCCCTATCGACGTTGGCAAGGAAAACTGCCTGTACATCCATCTGACGCTGGTGCCCTACCTGAAGGCGGCCAAGGAGCTGAAGACCAAGCCCACGCAGCACTCGGTGAACCAACTGCGCGAGATCGGTATCCAGCCGGACGTGCTGATCTGCCGCACCGAACAACCAATTAGCCGCGAGGACTGCGAGAAGATCGCCCTGTTCTGCAACGTCCCGCCCGGTGCGGTGATCGAGGAACGCGATAAGGACTTTTCCATCTACGAGGTGCCGCTGAGCCTGGTGGACAACAAGCTCGATGGATTGATCTGCGACCGGCTCGGTTTGAAGACCGGCGAGCCCAACCTCGACGACTGGCGCGAGCTGCTGCATCGGCTCCGTCATCCCGATCACGAAATCCACGTGGCCGTGGTGGGCAAGTACGCCGAACATGCCGACGCCTACAAGTCAATCTACGAAGCCCTCGATCACGCCGGCATCGCCAACATGGCGCGGGTGCGGATCTCGCGGATTCGCAGCGAAGAGGTCGAGGCCGAAGGGCCTGAACGTCTGTTGAGCGGCTGCGACGCCGTGCTGGTGCCGGGGGGCTTCGGCGAGCGGGGCATCGAGGGCAAGGTCGAGGCCATTCGCTATGCTCGCGAACGCGGGATTCCGTTCTTCGGCATTTGCCTCGGCATGCAGTGCGCCGTGGTCGAGTTCGCCCGCAACGTGTGTGGCTTGGAGAACGCCCACAGCACCGAGTTCGACAAGGATACCGACCACCCGGTGATTTGCTTGCTCGACGAACAGCGTTCGGTAACCGACAAGGGAGGCACCATGCGGTTAGGGGCTCAGCCTACCGTGCTGGCCGAGGGTTCGAAGGCCGCCGAGTGTTACGGCGAGCAGGAGATCTCCGAGCGGCATCGTCACCGCTACGAGTTCAACAACGCCTACCGCCAGCAGTTTGCGTCTCATGGCTTCTCGATCAGCGGCACCAGTCCCGACGGGGAGTTGGTGGAGGTGATCGAGATTCCCGATCATCCCTGGTTCCTGGCCGTGCAGTACCATCCCGAGTTCAAGAGCAAGCCGATCGCTGCCCAACCGCTGTTCGCAGGCTTCATCGCCGCGGCGGTGGACCATCGTCGGCAACGCCGCGAAAAGAAAGCGGCTAGCCAGAACGCCGCCGCTCCACCATCGAGCGACGTGACCCAGCCCACCAATTCGTGATTTGTAACGATGTCTGAAGAAAAAAAGATCATTATCGACGAGGACTGGAAGTCGCAGGTCGAGGCCGAACGCGAAGCCGCCAAAGCAGCCAGTGAACATCCGCCAGCGGGCGAAGCTCCCGCGGAACAGCCGGCCGGCGCCGCGAGCGATGTCGACCCGCCCATGCCGCCGGCCTCGTTTACGGTGCTCATTTCCACGCTGGCCACCGAGGCCATGATGGCCCTGGGACAGATGCCGCACCCGCTGACCGGCGAGGTGACGCCCCGCCGCAATCAGGCCAAGTACCTGATCGACACCATCGAAATGCTGTGCGAGCTGACTAAAGGCAATGTGTCGGACGAGGAAACCGCAGGCGTGGGCGAATTGCTGCACACGTTGAAGATGGCGTTCGTGCAGATGCCGAAAAGCTCGGCGGGTCCGCCGCCTACCAACCCAGGGTCAACGGAAGGCTAGTCCCCCCCACGCAGGAACGGATGCCATGCGACTGGTGCCGCGATTCTCGCTCCGCACGGCCGCCGTCCTGATCACGTTACTGTGCCTGGTGGTGGCCATGTTCGCCATCTGGCATCGCAGTGCTGTTGACCAGCAACGGGCCGTCGCTGCCATCGAAGCCGCTGGCGGCTGGGTGAAGATCGAAGAGAGCACCGGCTACCCCTGGCTCCGCGAGCGATTGGGGCCGCACTACTTCGATCGCGTCACGTTTGCCTCGGTTCCGGGCGAGTTCCATTGGATCCGCCGCCTGCCGCAACTGCGAGAAGTCGAATTGACAGGTGCGTTTGCCGATGCAGATGCCGGCAAGCTGGTCCAGAATCGCCATATCGAAAGAGTCGCGGTCCGCGTCGCGCAGTTTGGTGGGCAGGGATTGGAGACTCTGTGTCGAATAAAAACCTTGCGGGCCATCGAGATTAGTGGCGCAAACCTTGGTTCCAGAGATCTGGTCTGCCTCCAACGCCTGCCTCGGCTACAAAGTTTCTCGCTCGCTCACGCGGGCCTGGACGATTCGACGTTGCAGGTGCTAGGTTCGCTGCCTGCGCTCGAGCATCTCCGCCTGCAGGGCTGCCTGATGGATGGGACAGGTTTTGCCCGCTTGGCCAAGCCCACCTCCTTTACTCGGCTCAAGAAGCTGGACCTCAACTCGACGTCGCTTACGCGAGCCGGGCTGCGCGCCGTGGCTGAAAATACTCGGCTCGAGCAGCTCAATCTGAGTCGCACTGCGATCAGCGACGAGTGGCTCGTAGAACTGGCCGCGGCCGAGTCGTTATCGCATCTGGATCTGAGTTCGACTCTGGTGACCAATGCAGGAATACCCCACGTCCTGGCTCTTTCGAAGCTGACTTTCTTGAACATCGCCGGGACACGCATAACGCTCAGTGCAATCTCCGGCGATGCTAAATTGCCGCGATTGACCGGCCTTGGTGTGAATTTCCACCAATTAGATAGTGAGTTGGCAGTCGACCAATTTTTTCAAGTACACCCGGCGGCCAATCTTCTGGTTCGTGAACAGCGACTGGGGATCGATAGAAATAGCTGGAGTCAGGTGGGCAATCGCTCGCGTGCGATAGCCCTGAGCATGATTCAAAACCACCAGCAGATGTTTGCGAGCTATCGCGAGATGCAGCTGCAGTTGGAGGGGCAGAACGCGCAAGAATAAACCACGCCCAGCTCTCTTCGCGATTGCGTTACACGGCGACTTGCATCCCGCGCCGGGTGACAACGGACGGGGTAACAACGCGTCACGCTAAGGATAACTGGGCGTGGTTATTGCCGAGACAAGCTCGGCGAGGGTGGTTCTTGATGTGGGTTAACTGGGGGTGGGTTAACTGGACAGTTGATCGAACAATTCGCGGAACGTCGGCATCTGGTCGCCAATGGCGGTGGACCAGTGGTCGGGATTCCAGATCTCGACGCACACGGCGGCTCCTACCAGCATCACGTTGCCGCCGGCCTCCACTCCCAGGAACTCGCGAAAGCCCTCGGGGATGACCAGTCGGCCACGCCCGGCGAGCGGGATTTCGCGGTGGCGCGTCGACAGCAGTCTTCCGAGCTGCTGCACTTCGGCCACGCGACCGTCGAGCTTGCCGGCTTCGATCTTGCTTTTCACCAGCGCAACACCGTCGTCGAGATGCTTCTGCCAACGGTCGAGATTCCACAGGCTCAAGCAGCCCGGGCGTTCCTTGGCCAGCAGGCAGGTGGCATTCTTCGTCTCACTCTCAACCAAGCCACTCACCAGCTCGTTGGGCAGCGACAACCGAAAACGGTCGTCGAGCGTGCGGGCGACTTCACCGAGTAAGAGACCTTCGACAGACGGCATGGCAGTAATCGTGCGTGCTAACCGTCCGGCGGCCACGCGTTGTGAGTTCGACTCCTTTCGTTGCCTTGGTGGGCGGATTTCCCAGTCGCAATGCGGGAATCTTGGCCCGCTGGGGCACGATTCCCACGTGCTGCCACCAATCATAACGGTCGGTGGGGTGAATGCAAGCACTTAGGGCACGTTTCCCACGGATTTGGCCGCTTGAGGGGCTGTGTGGGCAGGAAACCCCGCCGTTTCGCAGCCTGTACAATTCGACCATTCGCTGCATTTTTAGTATTCCTGGTGACTCCCCAACATCTGGTAGACTGTAGTTCCCACCCCAGTGGCCCAGACAGGCACCCTTCCCAACGGACCAACTGCCCCACGGCCTCCCGACGCGGAGCAGCATGGACCTCAACGCAAGGAAGATCCAAGTGTTCCCACGCTCAATCCGCGCGGCGCGTTACTGGTGTGCCGCTACGTTGCTAGTCCTCAGTTGTTGGGCGGGTTGCGCCGACTTGCTGGCGTGTACCACGGCCGTCATCAGTGGTCGCGCGACCGTCGACGGGCGTCCGATTCTGTGGAAAAACCGCGACTGTGCCGACAAGCCACGCAACGAAGTTGCCCTGCTGAGCGAGGGTCGCTATCGGGCCGTGGCGGTGGCGGATGCCGGCAAGCGTGCGGCGGCTTGGATGGGGGTCAACGAAGCGGGACTTTGCATCGAGAATTCGCTGAGCAGGGATCTCCTCCAAGGACCGAAGCCGCGTAAGGGACCTGGCAACGGTGGCTTCATCAAGCAGGCTCTGCTCACGTGCGCCAAAGTCGAGGACGTGCAGCGGTTGCTGGAAGCCACCAATAAGACGGGCCGCAAGACCCGCGGTAATTTTGGCGTAATCGACGCCGCCGGTGGCGCGGTCATGTTCGAAGTAGGGGCCCGCACCTATAAGATGTTCGATGCCAACGACGCCCAGATTGCCCCGGACGGCTACATCGTCCGCACCAATTTCGCCACCACGGCCCACGACCTGCCCGCCTGTCCTGCGGTGGAGAGCGTCGGCGCACTTACCGCCGGCAAACGCTACGTGCGAGCTAGCGAGTTGCTGGCCAGTTGTGGAGCTGGCAAGCTCGACACGCAGACTGTCGTGCAGCGATTCACTCGCGACCTGATGGACGACACCGGCGCGGCTGTGCCCGGGTCGCTGAATAGCGACGCCAGCGAGATGCCGCCCGCCATCTGCAATCGGACCTCGATCAGTCACAACAAAACGGTGTCGGCCGCCGTGTTTCATGGTGTCCGCCCTGGCGAGGACCCTCGCCTGACGACCATGTGGGTGATGCTGGGCGATCCCAAGCTATCGATCGCGGTGCCCTGTTTTCCCACGCAGTCGGTGGTGGCCGATCCGTTGGAAGGTGCCAAAGGAGCGGAGCTTTGCGAACTGCCCCGTACGCTGTACGACATCAATCGCGCGCGACAGCCAGGGCAGATCCGCACCCAAGGGCTGGCCGACGTCTGGCAGGATGTGCTTCCGCTGGAGGCCAAGCACCTGCAGAGAGTTTCCGCAGCCCGCGAGGAGTGGGCCGACTCGCAAGTGGACGACTCGCAGGTCGATGCGCTGCATAGCGAGCTGGCCGACGCCTGCTATCAAGCCATGCTCGCCGAGATCGAGCAAGCCAAGCTCACAGCCACCGAAGGCAAGCTGGTGGCCTACGACAACGCGGCCAAGTCGGACCTGGCCCGCGTTGCGATTTACGACCACAGCGATGGTTCGGCCAATGGACCGAAAAACCTGTTGCGGATTCTCACTCAAAAGAGTGGTTTCGCCGCCGAACGGGTCACGCCCGAGCAGATTCGTTCCGGCGTGTTAAAGCGATTCGATGTGCTGATCATGCCGGGCGGGAGTGCGAGTTCGCAGTCGAGCCACCTGCAGGATGCTGGGCTTAGCCGGGTGCGAGAGTTCGTCCAAGCGGGCGGGGGGTACGTCGGCATCTGTGCTGGCTCCTACCTGGCAACCACGCACTATTCCTGGTCGCTGGGCATCTTGAACGCCCGGGTCTGGGACCGCACCCACTGGGATCGAGGTACCGGCACCGTGCACCTGGGGCTCACCCAGTCGGGGCAGGAGGCTCTCACGCATCCCAATCCCGCGGCCGAAGTTCACTATGCACAGGGGCCACTGCTGGTTCGCGGGCTGGATGCGGAACTGCCTGCTTATGAGGTGCTGGCGAGCTACCAGAGTGGCATTGGCAAACGGGGCGCGGTGGCCGAGGTGATGCCCCACACGCACGCCATTGTTCGCTCGATGCATGGCGAAGGCCGCGTGATCTGCTACAGCCCTCACCCCGAGAAGCTCGATGGCCCCAACCATCTGATCGCGGCAGGCGTGCGGTGGGCCAGCGGCACGGGCGTGCAGGCCGGCGGCGAGTAATCGAGCAGTTATTCGCCCAGCGTCCGCTTGCGGCGGAGCAGGTGGTGATAGTGCTGGGCGAAGCGGTGCGACTCGTCGCGGACGTATTGCAACAGCCGCAGCGCGTAGGCATGGCGGCTGAGACGCAAAGGCTCGTCGCGGCCGGCCACGTAGATCAGCTCTTCCTTCTTGGCCAGCGACAACACCGTGGGCGGCTCGATGCCAAGCGAGCGAAACGCCTCCATACCGCGGCCGAGTTGGCCTTTGCCGCCATCGATCAGCAGGATGTCGGGAAAGACTTGCTCGGCTTCCTGCAACCCACGAAAACGACGGGCGACCACTTCGCGGATGCTGGCATAGTCGTCGATGCCCTGGACTTCGCGAATGCGGAACCGCCGATAGCCCGGCTTGAACGGCAGGCCGTCGATGAACTGCACCAAACTGGCGACCGTCTCGCTGCCGCCCAGGTGAGCGATGTCGACCCCCTCGATGGTTCGCGGGGTCTCAGCCAGACCCAGTATCTTTCTCAGCCCGGTGAGACCCTTCTTGGGATCGATGTAGAACACTTCAGGTTGTTCGTGCTGCTCCAGGTCGCCCCGTTCCTTCACGCGTTCGAGCAGTTGAATCTCATCGCGCAGTCGGGCTGCCTTCTCGAACTTCAATTCACTGCTGGCCTGCTGCATTTCCTTCTGCATCTCTTTGACCAGCGACTTGCGGTTGCCGTCCAGGAACATCCGCAGGCGCTTGATGTCTTTGCGGTACTCTTCCTTGCTGATCCGCAGGTTGCACGGCGCGGTGCATTGATCGATCGACGCCAGCAGGCAAGGGCGGAACCAGCGCCACCGCTCGTCGCCGTCGTCGATGTCGAGCGAGCAGGTGCGGAACTTGAACACCCGTTGCAGTACCTGCAGGGCACCCCGCAAGCTGCTGACGTTGGTAAATGGTCCGTACAGCTTCACGCCCGACGACTTCGGCTCGCGGGTGATTTCGACGCGGGGGAAGTCTTCGTGCGTGGTCACCTGCAGGTATGGGAACGTCTTGTCGTCGCGGAGTTCCTGGTTGAACTTCGGCTGGATGTCCTTGATCAGCCGGGCTTCCATCAGCAGGGCGTCGACCTCGCTTTCGGCTTCCAGGAAGTCGATGTCGTACGCCTCGCGGACCAGCTGAGCGGTGCGGCGCTCGTCGGCGGCCGCCTGCAGGAAATAGCTGCCGGCCCGGGCCTTGAGATTTTTCGCCTTGCCGATGTAGATGACCCGCCCCTGCTGGTCCTGGAACAGGTAGACACCCGGCGTGGTGGGGAACTTGCTGCGAACCTTGTCCGCCGCCCGGGCAAAGAATTCCGCCTGCGACTTGGGCAACTCCACTGCAGGCGCACCGGTATCGCCGGCCGGGGTCGACTCGATGAGCCCGCCGTCAGCCGCTTCATTTGCAGAAGGTTCGCCAGTAGGGTTGTCCGCCATGTTCAGTCGTCCAGGTTACAGCTATCCCTGTTAACCTTAGGCGGAGGGCGGCTGAGAGGCTAGAGGAGCGTGGCGTTGTGGCGCTTCCGCACGGTCTTACGCATTGCGGTTAGCTAGCGGGTTTCATTCCGCCACGAATGGCACCTGCGGCCGTTGCCCCGTAGTTGGCGGCAAACCTAGGATCCAAGGGCCGCGAGTTGGGCACTGAGAGCCAAATGCGCAGCAGGTGGCGTTTGCGATCGGGCTCGCTGTAATCGGTGAAGGCGGTGCGGCGATGCAGCGTCACGAAGTTGTTCAAGAACAACATCTCACCCGGCTCCTGCCGGAAGGTGCAATGGAACTCGGGCGACTCGGCGACCTGCTGAATCGTATCGAGTGCTTCGCGCTGCAGGGGAGTCATCTCGGGCGTTTCGCCGCTGGCGTACGCCCTGTCGATCAGGACTCGCATCAGACTTGCAGCAAAGTAGCCCTCGTGGATCGAAAAGATGGGTTGCTCGCAAAAAGCCATCGCATTGCCGGTATCGACGTTGTGCCGCTGGTACCAATAAGGCTGCATCAGCACTTCCACCAGGTCGGGGCGTTGGTTCAGCAGGTGATTGTAGATCGCCACGGAACTGACGAGTTGGTTCTCGCCGCCGGACTGGGCCTGGCGGTAACAGTGAAAGCCAATCACGTCGCAACGATCCGTATGAAAGCTGAGTGGCTTGCGTGTATTGGGACCGCGGGCCCGTTTATCGTCGCTTGCGAACCCGGCATCTCGAACGCTGAAGATCTTCTCGCCATTCGCGCTTTGCGAGACGGGCGTGCCGATATGGCGAGACACGGCCCAAAACGCACAGCGAGCGCAATCGAGGCTGACGTCTTCGCCCGGAAAACCTGTAATGCGGACCGCTCCCGCTCCCTGCTCGAGCAACTCTTGAATCTGCTCGAGTCGCGGGGCAAGCCGCGGCAGTCCAATCCGGTCGGGCACCACCTCCGTGGTGTCCTCCCGGATCTGCATCTGACGGGCGGCCGTCAGCAGCTCGTCGATTTCTTCGGACGTGAATCGATAGTCCCACTCTGGACGGTCGAGTAGCTCGTCGCCCTTCCAGGCGGCGTCGATTTCGATGGGACGGAGTGTTGAATTGCTCATAGTAAACAAGTTTCGCCAACCGAACCTTGTTTGGCAACCTGACCGCCCGCATCGAAGGGCTACCTCCATAGGCTATAGAATATATTAGCCACGATAGGACCAAGGAGAACTGCCAGCACAAAGAGGCATCCCCACTTGTCACTTTGCGGTTGTTGTTTTGTTGGCGGAGCGCCGTACGGGGAGGAGCGCCG
>NZ_JAMXLR010000042.1 GCF_024054565.1 Aeoliella straminimaris | reverse complement strand
TTGCGCCGGAGCTATTCCTTGCCTTACGGATTCAGCCAACGCGAACAGCGACATCGCCCATAAGCCAAACAGCGACCAGGTGATTTCGAGTTTGGCGTTTTCGGCCTCGCGAGAGAGGAGCTTTCGGCGGCGGAAGGTTTGCTTGAGATGGCGATAAAATAGCTCGATGCCCCATCGCCGTGCGTACAGTTCGATCACCTGACGATCACTCAGTTCCCGCGGCGAACGGATGTTGGTAACCAGATAGACAGGCTGCTTGCCGTCCGAAGCGACCACCAGGCGCAGCACGAGCGGGTGGTTACCTCGCTTGGTTTCCCGATCGGGCCACAGATAGACGGTGCCGACCGACTCCCGGGCGTAGCCCAGCTTCTTTAGTAGTCGCACGTTCGCGCCCACCCGTAACAGGGCGTGCCGTCCACTATCCACGATCGCTTGTAGCCCTTCGTAGCCCACAAATCCGCCGTCGGCCGTCACCAGGGCTTTGGCAGGTAAACCGGCGAGCATCTGGCGCAGGTGAGCCCGTTCGCTGCTGTCACCCGGTCCGACCCGCCAGTCCCACGGCAATCCCGTACCAATGTGCCACATCGTCGTCAGCCACAGTTGGGGCGAGTTGACTTTCTTTGCGTCCTTCGTCTGCCG
>NZ_JAMXLR010000041.1 GCF_024054565.1 Aeoliella straminimaris | reverse complement strand
GGGGGTGTCAACATTTTCTTCGACAATTTGTCCGCCTGCTGACGGCCATCTTCCTTGCCTCTGCCGCCTTCGGCGGTTCACGGCCGCCGTTTCGCCACTATGGGCTAGCTGGAGTCAAGTTCAACCGCCGGTATCAATCGGTGTGGTAAATTCTCCAAAAGCGATCTTTTTTCCCCACTGACGCTGAACTTCGCCACCCCTTCGTCCCGATCAACTTTATGCCTCTTCGTTCAGCGAGTTCATGCCAACTATCTACCATTGACGCTGCGAATGCCTCTTCCACTGCCCTCAACTAGGGAGGGCCTTGGAGACAGCGATCGCGGTAGGGACCGCCGTTTCCGGCGGCCCCCCGCACAGATCCGTACGTGAAGGATTACCTCATACGGCTCTCGCCTTGAGTCGAGCGTGAAATCGTTTATCTGGATACGGGTGCAGGATGCGTGGTGACGGGATGTGTTTCCTCACCAAGCGGGTCATTCGCCTCCAGGTCCACCGCTGTTTGCCTTTCTCACTGCGTCGTCGCAGCGTGCGGAACCACAGCTTGTGAACTTCGTCGGTGAATTGCTTCAGCCTTCGGCTGTTGCCCGGAACCGCGTGATAATTCAGCCATCCCCGCACGACCGATGCCAACCAGCGTGCCGTTTCGCCCACGGGACGATGCATGCGTTGGTACAACGCTCGCTTAATCGCATCGAGCGTGGCCCGCATGCGTTTGGCAATGCTGTATCTTCGGATCGTGAACCATCCATGAGTTCTCGTCTTGTCGCACATGTGCGTAAAGCCGAGAAAATCAAACGTCTCGGGACGCCTATCTCCTCGTCGCTTTCGTTGTTGAGCCGCATAGCG
>NZ_JAMXLR010000040.1 GCF_024054565.1 Aeoliella straminimaris | reverse complement strand
ATTACCTCATACGGCTCCTGCCTTGAGTCGAGCGTGAAATCGTTTGTCTGGATACGGGTGCAGGATGCGTGGCGACGGGAGATGTTTCCTTACCAGTCGATTCATGCGCTTCCAAGTCCACCGCTGCTTACCCTTCTCGCTGCGACTTCGCAGCGCGTGGAACCACAGCTTATGGACTTCATCGGTGAATTGCTTCAGCCGACGTTGGTTGCCAGGTACCGCGTGGTAATTCATCCACCCCCGCACGACCGAGGCCAACCAGCGTGCCGTTTCGCCCACGGGGCGATGCATGCGCTTGTACAACGCTCGCTTAATCGCATCAAGCGTCGCTCGCATGCGCTTGGCAATGCTGAATCTTCGGACCGTGAACCACCCATGAGTTCTCGTCTTGTCGCACATGTGCGTAAAGCCGAGAAAGTCAAACGTCTCGGGACGTCTGTCGCCTCGTCGCTTTCGTTGCTGGGCCGCATAGCG
>NZ_JAMXLR010000003.1 GCF_024054565.1 Aeoliella straminimaris | reverse complement strand
TTAGTCGCCGCAACGTGTGGACGTTCTGCAGTTCCTTCTTCTGCCAAAGATAAACGCCACTTTCGAGTAACGCAGTCAACTCACGACAGTTGGTGGGCAGATTGTTGATATACTTCGAAAAGACCTCTCGATGCCGTTTTGCGAGGCGTTCTTCCTTACGGCACTCGTAACACGCAACACAGTCGACATCGATGTAGAGCCCAAGCTCTTCGTACCAGAACTGCTGCTCGCGAGCGAAGAAAATGAACGGCCGTCCGCACTCCCGGCACGTCTTTTGGATGTCGACGTAGTACTCGCGCGGGAAGGTCGAGAAGTTCTGCTTCGAGAGATCAGCGGGAATTGCCGTCTGGGGATAGAGGTGTTCGTGCCGGTACTGCCAATAGCCTTCGACAATCTGGTCGTAGGGAACGTTGTAAGCCGACTCGATTGGTGCGGTGCCATATCGGGGATGCAGAACGTTCTCTCGCTCGACTGTTCGTCGCCCCTTCTTTGGCATGATAGTCTCACACCTGAGCTTCCGCACTCTCATACGCACGGATGTTCGTGCCGCTGGCGTCGTTCGTTACGGCGATGTCGTACAGCTTTTGGCCGGCGTCCGTGGGGTACTCGCCGGTGATGCAGGCCTGGCAGAGGTCGGATTGGGGGCGATTCACCGCCCGGGCGATCGACTCTAACGGCAGGTAGCGGAGCGAGTCGGCTCCCAGTTCGCGAGCCATGTCGGTGTAGGCCGCTTCGGGCTCGCGGCCGGGCGTCATGAACTCGGGTGCGAACAGCTCGCTGATGGTCGACATATCGATGCCGTAGAAGCAAGGAGCGATGATCGGGGGGCAAGCCACGCGGACGTGGATCTCGCGGGCGTGTCCCACTTCGCGAATCTTGTCGATCAGTACCCGCATGGTGGTGGAGCGGACGATCGAGTCTTCGACCAGCAGAATTCGCTTGCCTTCGAGCACTTCGCGAAGCGGCGTGTACTTGGCGGCCGCCTTGTCCTTACGGCCGGCGCCCCCTTCGATAAAGGTGCGGCCTGAGTAGCGGTTGCGAATCAGCCCCTCGACGCTTGGCACGCCGAGTTGATAGGCCATTGCGTCGGCAGCGCCTTTGCTGGTGTCGGGCACCGGCACCACGATTGTATCTTCGTCAATCGGTATCGTCTCCAGCTTGGCGAGTTCCTCGCCCAGCGTCTTGCGCGAAAGATAAACGCTGCGATCGTCGATGTTGCTGGCCACGTTGGCAAAGTAGATCCACTCGAAGAAGCAATGCGCCCGTCGCGGGCTGTCGGCGAAGCGTTCGATCTTGATTTCGTTGTCGACGATGGTGACCATCGTGCCCGGCTCGAGGGAGTGGATGTTCGCGGGTTCGAAGCCAAGGTTTAGTAGGGCCACGCTTTCGCTCGCCGCGGCGAACAAGGGGCCTTCGATGGCATAGCTCACCGGCTTGATACCGAGCGGATCGCGGGCGACCATCATCTCGCCCAAGGCGTTGACCAGGGCGACACTATACGCGCCGTCGAACTTTTGCGACACGTTGTGCATGATCTCCACGAGCGATGGGCGCAACTCGCCCGACATCTCGCGGCTGATCTCATGCATCATGATTTCGGTGTCGGTGGTCCGCGCCAGATGGTGATCGTCGTCTGCCAACAGAGCCTGTCGCAATTCGGCATAGTTGGCCAATTGACCGTTGAAGCCGAAGCTGAACCACTTACGTTTCTGCAGATGATGCCGTTCGAACGGTTGGGCGTAGCTGCGATCTTCCTCGCCGCACGTGGCGTAGCGGACGTGGCCGATGGCAGCGCGACCCTCGTACTGTTGCATCAGCGCTTCGGCTTTGCCGCGATGGCTGAGGCGAAACACCTCGGCCACGCTGCCCAGTTCGCGGTAGGTATCGATGATCTGCGACCGTGTGGGCGAGTAGCTAGTCATCCCGGCGGAGAGCTGACCGCGGTTCTGGATGTCCAGCAGCATCCGGGGCATCAATCGCGAGATGGCCTCCGGTCCCTGCTGGGGACACAGACGACTCGGCTCCGCCGACGGAAGGTGATAAATCGCGGCGATGCCGCATTCGTGGCGTAGGTCGCTCATCGAGACTGTGGCTTCCTGACGGGGAGGCGGGGGCGCAAACGAATGCCGGCCACCGCCCGCGGGGCGGCCTGAGAGCTTCGCTGCTGTCATTGTAGAAATTGCCTGACAACTCCTCAACCGACTAAACTTCACATTACGTCGAATCATGGGGACAGCCGAACGCGTTGACGTCGGATGGTATCGAGAAACACTGAGCCTACCGATTACAACGCACTCTATCGTACGGCGGCGACTAGCGACCGCCGATCGTCCCCCCAGGCCGCGTGTGTGAGTAAGGTCGAATAGCTGCGGTTCCGGTCATTTCAGTTCCGTCTTCACCTCGGCCGAGTCTGTTCGACCCCGAGTATCACAGGTCGCCCGATGCGGAAGCGATCGAGCGGTTTCCATTCCTTGAGCATCGCCCCCAGCGAAGCTGGTGGCAGCTTGGCGAGCACAAGCAGGGCCGGGGGCATGGTGGGAGCTGCGCCCAGCGGGAAAGAGAGAAATCGAAGGTGGGACTGGCGAACCCAAACAGCGGGAAACCGGTCCTACCGACACTCTCGACTGACCTGGAGGTGCGGTATGCTCCCCGATCGAATCGAAACCCAGCGGCTGATACTGCGGCGGCCGACGATGGCCGATGCCCGGTCCATTTTTGAGAATTACGCCAGCAACCCTCGCGTAACTCGTTACCTGTGTTGGCCGACGCACCGCTCGCTGGCCGATGCGGAGCGGTTCCTGCAGATGCTCGAGGAGTCGATGCGGCGTGGAGAGCAGTTTACCTGGCTGATCGAGCACCGCGCGCAACGCAAGGTCGGCGGTTCGATTGGTGTGGTCCTTCAGGGCAATCGGGCCGCCCTGGGCTATTGCCTGGCCGAAGAACTGTGGGGGCAGGGTAACACGACCGAGGCCGCCCAAGCCGTGGTGCCGCTCGTCTGGTCGCTGCCGGGAGTCGAGCGATTGGAAGCCGTGTGCCACGTCGAACATCTGCGCTCGGCCCGTGTGCTCGAGAAGATTGGGCTGCGGTACATCGGAATCGATCGCCACCACTCGGTGCTGCCGGCGCTGGGCCGGCATCGCCAGGACATGCTCCGGTACGGCGTCAGCCGCCCCGCGGGAATTTGAGTCCGCGCAAACCACGAGCCCCGGGGCATGAAGGTGCCCGAGGCTCGTTTCGTGTTAGAGTTTCAGGTCGGCAGCCGGTGGCTACTTCGCGTATCCGAGCGCCTTGACCACGCCCAAGACCTCTTCGTAGTTGATAAACCGGCGGCGGTGGCGGGCTTTGTATTCGTCGATGGCACGCGCCAGTTCGGCAGCTTCGGGCGAGAGTTCCGAGTGGCTGTTCGTAAACTGACGGCGTTCGCGAACCGGTGCGTCGCCGCGCGGGGTACTGCTGCGACGATCGATAAAGGGGCTTTCCAGTTCGGTGGCAGTCGTCGGAACGGTCAGGGTCGAGGAATCCATATCTTGGGCCTTTCGCGGAGGGGCGAGGCGAACAACAGTCGTGTGGTAGAGGACATCGCTAGGCAATAAAAGCCTAGGTCACCCGTAAGCGCGGCTAGCTCCGCATTCTCGCAGGTAGCGGCGATTCGGAAGGCCGCTTCCGGCTGTAACGATTGTGCCGGTTTACTGACGACGCGAGCCCGGACTCGGCGGCAGGCTGCTGACCTCCAGGCCCAATGCCTGTTGCGTTTGGGCGCGCAGGCCGGCCAGTTGGTCGGTGGGGCCCGACAATTCGATCGCCTGGGCTACTCGTTCAGCGGCAATCTGCGGCCGGCTGAGGGCCAGATAGGTCTCGGCTTCCAGTTGCAGGATTTCCGGCATTCGCTCCTCCGGCGGCGTGGTGTCACGCAGCCGATGCAGCGTTGCCAGGCACCGCTGGGCTTGCCCGCGATCGTGATAGAGCCGTGCCGAATCGAGCAACACCTCGGCGTCGTTGGGCGACAACAGCAGGGCTCGCTGCATATCGGCCAGGGCCCGGTCCAGTTCGCCGTCGGCGGCGTGGGCTCGGCCGCGAAGCGTCCAGGCCGTGGCCAGGCCATTGTTCAGGCGAATTGCCCGATCGGCCTGACGAATGGCCCGCTTGGGATCGCCAGTGGCCAGCAGCATTTCGCCGGCGCGAACGGCCGTCGAGGCGTCGTGGCGGTCGAACTCGGCGGCTATCGCCATGTGCTGCATGGCTTCGTCTTGGGCGCCCCGTCGCCAGAGGGCCTCGGCCAGGTACCTTTGAGCCTCAGGATCCTCGGGGGCCTTCTCCACGGCTTCGCTCAGCAGGCGCTCGGCCTCGGCCCACTGATCGACTTCAATGGCTGCCACGCCCTGCCGGGCCAGCCGACGCCCCGCCGCCACTGAGGGGGGCACCGGTTGCAGCGACCGCCAACTGACGCAGCCCGTCGTCAGCACCATGGCCGAGGCGGCAAAGGGCAGCAGGATTTTGGAGTAACGGTTCATGTACATGTGGAAAAGCGGCAGAAAAGGGCGGCGGATGATAGCAGGCGGCGCCCCGCGGGACAATGCCGGCCGCCCGCATGCGGGCAACCGGGCCGAACCTGCTGGCAGTCCCGCAGTCCTAGTGGCGTGGTCCGCCCCCAGGGCCGGTCTGTTGGCCGGCGGAACGCCCGCCGGTTGCGGTCCGTGCCGGGGCTCGATACACTCGTAGATTCTCTTGATTTTCCTTAAAAAACCGAGACTTCCATGCGTCACGTCCTGTCTGCCGTGGTCCAAAACGTCCCGGGCGTGCTGTCTAACGTGGCCGGCATGCTGGCATCGCGCGGCTACAACATCGATAGCCTCGCTGTGGGCGAAACCGAAGACCCCCAACTTTCTCGAATGACCTTTGTCGTCGTAGGCGACGACAGCGTCCTGGAGCAGGTTCGCAAGCAGCTGGAGAAGATCGTAACGGTCGTCCGCGTGACCGATGTGAGCGCCAAGGACTTCGTCGAGCGTGACCTGATGCTCATCAAGGTCGAGGCGCGGGGCGACGACCGCCCCGAAATCCGCGAACTGACCAATATATTCCGCGGCCGCATCGTGGATGTCTCGCCAGAGCAGGTGATCATCGAGATTTCGGGCCAGGAGCGGAAGATCGAGGCGTTTATCGATCTGATGCGGCCCTTCGGAATCACCGAGCTTGTCCGTACCGGCCGAATTGCCATGGTCCGCTCGATCGACCGTCCACAGCGTTCTGGCAACATTCGCCCCGCTGTCGGCACGATGAAAAAGGCCGAGTAGCCACGAGGCCTGCAGAGAAAACAAAGCCGCGACCGTTGGTCGCGCAACGCGTATCGAATCACCGCGACCACGGGTCGCGGTTTTGTACCCAGTCACCTATTCACTTACTCCCCCGTCACAACTATGCCAGCCAAAGTTTATTACGACGCCGACGCCGATATGGCTCACCTCAAGGGTAAGACTGTCGCCATCATCGGTTACGGTTCTCAAGGTCACGCTCACGCCCAGAATCTTCGCGACAGTGGCGTAAACGTCGTCGTAGGCCAACGACCTGGCGGGGCCAACTATGAACTGGCGAAGTCGCACGGGTTCGAGCCCGTTTCGGCCGCCGAGGCCGCCAAGCAGGGCGACGTGGTGAACATTTTGCTGCCGGATGAGGTACAAGCCGACGTCTACAAGAACGACATCCGCGACAACCTGGAGCCGGGCAACATCCTGATGTGCTCGCATGGATTCAACGTCCACTTCGGTCTGATCGAACCGCCCAAGGGGGTCGATCTGCTGCTCGTCGCGCCCAAGGGACCGGGCCATCTGGTCCGGAGCGAGTTTGTCGCCGGTGGCGGTGTTCCGTCGCTTATCGCCACCCGCGTCGCCGGCAGTGCCGCTAGCGACGACGACATGTCCGACGAGTCGTCGAACGTGTTCAAAGTGGGCATGGCCTACGCCAAGGGCAACGGTGGTACCCGCGGTGGCGTGATTCGCACGACGTTTGCCGAAGAGACTGAAACCGACCTGTTTGGTGAGCAAGCCGTTTTGTGCGGTGGTTTGAGCGAGCTGATCAAGGCGGGCTTCGACACCTTGGTCGAGGCCGGCTACCAACCCGAAATGGCCTACTTCGAGTGCATGCACGAGGTAAAGTTGATCGTCGACCTGTTCTACCAGGGTGGCCTGAACTACATGCGGTACAGCGTCAGCAACACCGCCGAGTACGGCGACTACAGCACTGGTCCGCGGATCGTGACCGACGAGACCAAGAAGGAAATGAAGAAGGTGCTCGACGAAATCCAGAACGGCACCTTCGCCCGTAACTGGATCCTGGAAAACAAGGCAGGGGCCCCTGGCTTCAAGGCCACCCGCCGCCGCGAGCGGAACCATCCCGTCGAGCAAGTTGGCCGTGAGCTGCGCCGCATGATGAGCTGGATCGACGAGAAGGAAGTCTAATCAAACGGCAAACGGGGAAAGGCGAACGCCGCAGTAGGGCGTCATGTCGCTTTCGGTGTTCTACTTTCCCTTTTTTCCAACGGCAAACCATCTAACCCTTTGCCTATCTGCCCGCGGAGCACTTTTGTGCAAGAAGCGATTGAAAAAGCCGATACCCTGATCGAGGCGATGGGGTGGATCCGTCGCTTCCGCGATAGCATCACCGTGATCAAGCTCGGGGGCAGCGTGATGGAGGATGCCGACGCGCTGCGGCATCTGCTGGTCGATATCGTGTTTATGGAAACCGTCGGCATGCGACCGATTGTCGTCCATGGTGGCGGGGCCGCCATCTCGCGGGCCATGGCCGAGGCGAAGCTGGAGCCCAACTTCATCCAGGGCCGCCGCTACACCGACCAGGCTACATTGGATATCGTTTGCCGCGTGCTGGCGGGTGACGTCAACGAGATGATCGCCCAGCGGATCGAGGAGTTTGGCGGTCGCGCCATGCCGCTGAACCCCAACGGCGAAACCGACAACAACGTGCTGTTTGGTGAGAAACTCACGCTCGCCGGCGAGGATGGCACTGAAGTCGATCTGGGTTTCGTCGGGCAGGTTACCGATGTCGACCGCGATACGCTCGACAACCTCTGTTACGCGGGCCAGGTGCCGGTAATTCCTTCGGTGTGCAAAACCAAGGATGGACAACTACTGAATGTGAATGCCGACACGGCCGCCATGGCAGTGGCCCAGGCTATGGGCGCCGAGAAGCTGATATTCCTGAGCGACGTGAATGGCGTACGCTTGAACAAGGACGACCCCGAGTCGCTGATTCACACCCTGACGGCCGACTCGGCCAAGGAGTTGATCCAGCGTGGCGTTATCGAGTCGGGCATGATTCCCAAAGTGGAAGCCTGCCTGGAAACGCTCAGTAAAGGCGTCCAGAAGATCCACATTATCGACGGCCGGCTCCGCCACTCGCTGCTGCTGGAAATCTACACCAACCGCGGCATCGGCACCGAGATCGTGTCGGAGATTTAGGTGAACCGCCAATGGTCGCTTGTGCTCATACCCAGTAGTCGAATTAGCCCGGATTTGGATGCGGAGTGAAAGATCCGAGTTCTGGGGAATCCGGCTATGTCCTACCTTACCTTCCGGAGTTTTCGATCCGTGTCCACCTCATCCACCAGCATGTCGCCTGCCACTCTTGAGTTGTTCGAGCGGTACGTGGTGCCCAACTACCGCCGGTTTCCGGTGTCGTTGGTGCGTGGCGAGGGGTCCTGGGTGTGGGACGATCAAGGGCGGCGGTACCTTGACTTTTTTCCCGGCTGGGGCTGCAATCTGTTGGGCCACTGTCCGCCGGCCGTGGTCGAAGCGGTGCAGGAGCAGGTGGCCAAACTGATTCACGTGCCCAATACCTGGCACTTCGAATCGCAAGGCGAGTGGGCCAGGCTGCTGAGCGAACGAAGCTTCGGTGGCAAGGCCTTCTTCTGTAACTCCGGCGCCGAGGCCAACGAAGCCGCCATCAAGCTCGTACGTCTGCACACGCCCCCCGAGAAATATAAGATCATCACCTTCGAAGGTGGCTTTCACGGCCGTACGTTTGGCGCCGTCTCCGCCACGGCGCAGCCCAAGTACCACGAAGGTCTGGAGCCGATGCTGCCAGGGTTCGACTACGCACCGTTTGGCGACCTCCAGGCTGTCAGCGACCTGATCGACGATCAGACCGCCGGTATCCTGGTCGAGCCGATTCAAGGCGAGGGCGGCATCCGCATTCCGCCTGCTGGGTTTCTCGAAGGGCTCCGCAAACTGGCCGACGAGCACAACCTGCTGCTGGTGTTCGACGAGGTGCAGGCCGGCAGTGGGCGGACGGGCGAGTGGTTTGCTTATCAGAATTTTGGTGTTACGCCCGACATCATGACTCTGGCCAAGAGTGTCTGCGGTGGCATAGCTGGCGCCGCGGTGATGACCACCGCCGAGATTGCCCCCAGCATGCGACCCGGCATGCATGCCGCCACGTTCGGTGGCAACCCGATTGCCGCCCGGGCCGGTATCGCCACGATCGAGACCATCGAACGCGAAGGGTTGCTCGCCCGCACCAAGGAACTTGGCGAGCGGTTCACCGCGCGGCTGGCTCCGCTGGTCGAAGAACTCGAGTTTGCCAAGGAACTACGCGTGCGGGGCCTGATGATCGGCCTGGAACTGACCGTCGACGCCACCAGCGTGGTGGGCGACTGCATGGAAAAAGGGCTGCTGCTCAATGCCACCCAAGGCACCGTGATTCGTTTGCTGCCCGCCATGACGCTTACCGACGCAGAAGTAGACGAAGGATGCGATATCCTGGTCGACGTGCTGCGAAATCTGAATTAGCTGCGTTCTGCTCAATCATGGAATTGCCATGCGACATTTGATCACCCTTGAAGACGTTTCCGCCGCCGAGATCGAGACGATCTACGCGATTACCGAAGACCTGAAAACCAAGTTTCAGGCCGGCGTTCGCGAACCCATCCTGCCCGGGCGGATGATGGCCCTGTTGTTCGAGAAGCAATCGCTTAGAACCCGCGTCAGCTTCGAGGCGTGCATGACTCACCTGGGCGGTGGCAGCATCCTGTTGGGCGACGACGCCGGGTTCGGCAAGCGGGAGAGCATTGCCGACTTTACTCGCGTGCTCAGCGAAATGGTCGACGTAATTGTCGTGCGTTCCAAGAAGCACAGCACCGTGGAGGAGGTGGCCAAGTACTCCAAGGCGGCCGTCGTCAACGGATTGACCGACCAGTCGCACCCCTGCCAGGCCCTGGCGGACCTCTATACGCTCCGCGAGCACGTGGGCAGTCTGAAAGGTCGCAAACTGGCCTGGGTGGGAGACGGAAACAACGTGGCGGTGAGCCTCGCACGCGGGTGTGCCAAGTTGGGCATGTCGTTGAGTGTCTGCGCCCCCGCCGGGTACGAGTTGCCAGAGGATTTTCTCACCAAACTCAAGCAGTCATCGCCCGACGCGGACGTCACGAACACCACCGATCCCAAGGAAGCGGTGGCCGATGCGGATGCCATCTACACCGACGTATGGGCCAGCATGGGACAGGAATCGGAGCAGGCGCAGCGCAAGAAGGACTTTGCCGACTACCAGGTGAATGCAGAACTGATGGCCGCCGCTCCCAAGGGGGCCGTCTTCATGCACTGCCTGCCCGCCAAACGTGGCGAGGAAGTCACCGACGAAGTGATCGACAGCCCGGCAAGCATTGTGGTTCCCCAAGCCGGCAATCGAATGCACGTGCAGAAGGGCATCCTCGTGTGGCTCATGGGCAGCCAGGCCTAGGGCTGGACTGAAGCAAAGTGGTTGCGCAGCAGCGGCGGTGCTCATCGCCGTGGCTTTCATCGCCGTGTTGCATGGACTTGCTTGAGTCCCAATCCTCGCCCTTTGGCAGGTCACATCGACTTGCGAACGCAGTATCTCTCCCATCGCTGCGGCAGGTAGCTCGCGGGAGCCTGAGCGGCTCTTCGGCCCAGGGAGGTTTTAGCCACCCGGCGTTAGGTGCTAGGATGGGCGTGCCATACGTGTCCCCTGTCATCTCAACTTCAAAGTTCTCACAACTCCATGCCTACACGCAACGATGGCCGCACGGCCGACGAGCTTCGCCCCGTAATGTTTCAGCGCGGCTTTGCCGCCAACGCTCCCGGCAGCGTCTTGGTCTCGGCCGGCAACACCGTGGTGCTCTGCACCGCCAGCGTTTCGGACGACGTGCCACCTTGGATGGCCGGCAAGGGGAAGGGCTGGGTCACGGCCGAATACAATATGCTGCCAGGCAGCACCTCGCCGCGCAAACCTCGTGACCGCAAGAAGGTCGACGGTCGCACCACCGAGATTCAACGGTTGATCGGACGGAGCTTGCGGGCGGTGGTCGACCAGCAACGTTTAGGAGAACGGATGGTGACGGTTGATTGCGATGTTCTAAAGGCAGATGGAGGGACCCGCACCGCCAGCATCACCGGGGCTTATGTAGCGCTGTACGACGCCCTGCTGTCGTGCGAAGACCTCTCGCCCGAGGGCACTTGGCCGTTGGTGGATTCGGTGGCGGCTGTGAGTGCCGGCGTGGTGGGCGGCCGGGTGCTACTGGATCTCGACTACTCGGAAGATTCTGCGGCCGAGGTGGATATGAATGTCGTCATGACCGGCAGCGGGAAGTTCATCGAAGTGCAGGGCACTGGCGAAGGAGGCACCTTTACCGGCGAAGAGTTGCAAGGGTTGTTGCGCGCCGCCGAGGCCGGTATCCAGCAGCTCACGGAGAAGCAACAACAGTCGCTCAATGGTGCGTAGCGTGTCGTGTCTCCCACGCATAAAACGACAAGCAACAACTAAAAGAGCCCCGGCCAAACGTGGTCGGGGCTCTTGGGGGGGCTCAGCGAGGCTCGTCCTGGAACGAGTCGAGATTAGTTGTTGTTGTTATTGTTGTTATTGTTGTTGTTGTTATTGTTATTGTTATCGTCGTTATTGTCGTTACCCTGGTCGTCGTTCGCTACACCAGCAAACGTGAAGGTCGCCACGTCGCCGATGGTCGAGAAGAACGGTACCGAGGTGATGCGGACGTAACGACGGTCGGCCGATACGACGCCCGTGGCCATGAAGTTCGTACCTTCGGGCAGGGCCGTCACCACTGGCTGGAAGCCAACGGCTCCGTTGCCGCCACCCAGGAGTCGCCGACGCATTCGGGCATCGCGAGGATCGATGGCACGTCGCGGCAGAGCCCGCGGATCGGAAACCGCATCCAGTTGTTGGGCGAGCACCGCCCGGCTGACGGCTTCCTGTCGCTCGATGGCGCGAGCAATGTGCTGGGCTTCCAGAGGTTCGGTGCGTCGACCCTTTTCGAGTTGGACCTCGACCAGAGCGCCATCCTTACCGAGTTCGAGCACCTTGGTTTTTTGCTCGACCTGATCGGTATTAAAGTGCTGGAAGACATCGATGGTCACCTTGCCGGCGGTCACCTCACCCCATACCGGAGAGATCTTCGCCCGGTAAGTACCGGTGAAGCCGCGGGGGCAGACGTAGGTTTCGCTCAGCACGCCGGTGTTCGAATTTTTCTCCACGCCGGTGAACACATCGCCCATGTTAACACCACCGCCAGCAGAGCGGGGATCGGCTGACGAGCAGACCGAACCGCTCGGCTCTTCGACGCTCAGGTCGACATCGGCATCGCCCGTCCAGGAAACGCGAATGACGCAGTCCCGTTCGATGGCCTTGCTGAGCTCATTGCGGAAGGCACGTGCTTCGTCAGCCCGACCGGCCTTGGCCATCTTTTCGATCGTGGCGGCGGCGACCTGCCAGGCGGTTTCGCTGATGACTTCCTGCTCGGCCGGCCAGGCCTGCTGCAGGATGCCAACGCATGCCCAGCGGATGCCATCCAGGTCGTCCACCCGCTGTGCGGCTCGCAGGCCCAGGGCGTAAGCTTCGCTGCGGAGCGAATCGACTTTCACGACTTGCTGATAAAGCTGCAGGGCTCGCTCGTTCATATCGAGTTGCGACATATATTGAGCGATGTACATCAACTCGTCGGCCGAGCGGCTGAAGTCGGCAGCCGACATGATGGCTCGTTCGATATCGGCCTTGTCGCGATTGTCCATCCGCATGGCAATGCCCAAGGCTTCGTACATCCAGGGCTGAGGTTGACCATGACGCAGTGCCGATTGGATCAGCGCCGTGACATGGTCGTAACGACCCTTCTTCATCAGGTCACGAACCTCACCACGAACCGCAGCCGGCTCGCGAACTGCAGCGCCAAAGTAGCCATCCCAAAACAGCTCTGGCGAGACGCTCTCGTCGATGGTTACCGAGGCCGGCTCGGACTTGCTGGTGCTGGCCGAGGAAGCCTCGGTTGCTTGGGTTTCGACAGGCTCGGTTGCTTCTGCGGTTGCCTCGGCTGCAGGGGCCTGGTTGTCGGCGACGCTGAACGCACCACCGCCACCCATCATACCGCCGCCCATGCCGCCACCCATCATACCGCCGCCCATGCCGCCACCGCCCATCATGCCGCCGCCCATGCCGCCACCCATCATACCGCCGCCCATGCCGCCACCCATCATACCGCCGCCCGCGTTGGGCGTTTCGATCGGCAGTACCAGGTCGGCCACCGGGTAGACTTTGACTTGCAAGCGAGTCAGGGCTTCTTCTTCGGTGGTAATCAGCAGCACTTCGTCGGAGATGACGTAAGTCAGTTCCAACTGGCGAAGCATGATGCGGAGCGCCGAACGGAGCGAGATGTTACGCAGGTTCACATCGATTGGCTCATCAGGCGACAGGCCCAGGTCGTCGAGGGCCTGCAAGTCGATCTGCACTTCGATGTTGTATTCGTCCCGAAGGAAGTTCACTACTTCCGACAGAGGAGCGGACTGGAATTCGAGGCCCAGACTGTTCAACGGGTCGGACAGGGCTTTGGTGATCCGCTGCTCGGCACCGTCCTGGCCAGCCAGGTCAACCGCCTTGTACTTCTCGCGTCGATTCGTGAGCTCTTCCCACACATCGGCATCCGGATAAATAATCGGTGGTTCGTCCGGTTGCGGAATGCCCGACAGTTCCACCTGGAACAAGGTGTCCCAGAATGCGCGGTGCCGTCGTTCGCGAGTGATGTCTTGCAGATAGTGATGCCGATCGAAGCGGGCGTTGAGCTCCGCCACGACAGGAGTCACGCCGTCGGGATCGACTTCATAGAGGATCTGGGCAACCTCTTCCGCTTCCGCGTAGCGATGCTCGTCCATCAGGGCGTTCATGCGCTGGACCAGTTGCTTTTCCTTTTCGACCTGACGCGTCAGGCGATCGTTGATCAGGCGGCGTTCCCGCGCTGCGGCGGCACGCTCTTCGGCTTGCTGACGCAGTTCGGCGTCGATCACCGACGCCCGCGCGGTTTCCTGCAACACGGTCTGCAGGCGGTCGATCAGTTGACTGCGAACCTCGGGGATTAACTGCGGAGATTGGCGAATGTTCTCCAGCACCAGCTTCAGGTTCTGCGAAGCCAACTCGGGATTCGAACGCATGTTGTCGCGAGCTTGGGAAACAGCCAGTTCGACTTCCTTCTCCAACATCTCCGAGAAGATGCGATTCTGACGCTCGACTTCGGTGAGGAACGAACCATCGACCACGGCATCGCGGGCGGGGACACCATTGATGAACTCGCCGCTTTGCGGTCCGACGATCATGCCACCGGAGGGCGGAGGAGGAACGACTTCGCCAGCCTGGGCAATGCGAACCAGGTTCAGGTCGCTATCGTTCGAAGCACCAGTGTTGGGCTGCGAAGGTTGCTGTGCCGGGACGGGGGCACCCTTCTGGATCAAGGCCTGTACGGTCTTGGCCCGGGGATTGCCCGGATCGCGACGAAGCACGGTCTGGATGATGCGTCCGGCATTTTCGCGGTCGCCCATCACGGCGGCCCGCTCGGCCAGGTTGGTCAGTTCGTCCACACTGGCCAGCAGCATCCGGCCCGTTTCCTGCAGGCCGCGGGTGCCCAGGGTGGTGAGTGCCACGCCGTCGGTACGCTCGGCATTTTCTACCAATTGAGGCAGGAACGATAGCTCGCTGGTGGCCGGAGATTTCTTTACCGTCCAGCTCAGCTCCTGGTTGCCGGCTTGGGCCGTCAGGTTGGCAGTTTCGACCTCATCGGCCAGTTGGCCGACCACGATGGTTTCGCGATCGCTCCGGACCGGCAGCAGTTGCTTGGGATAGGCGGCCGCAAACTCGGCGGGCCAGTCGGTAGTTGTGGGGAACACCACGTCGGCGTGTACCCAGTTGGCGAGCGCCTTGCCGGCCACCCCGCCGCGGCGGCGGTTTTCTTCCAAGGCCCGCTCGGTGGTGATGCCTTCTGCGGTGTTGGGCCAGGTCATCTTCTCGTCAACGTACAGATTGCCGCCCGTTTGGTTGGCCAGCGATGCCAGCAGTTCCAAATCGCGTTGGGGGCCAACGGCGAAACTGTTGACCGAAATGTTCTGCTTGCGAAGGTCGGTGACCAGCTTGCCGAACGCGTCGGCTTGCATCAGATTGGCAGGGCTCATGCCATCGCCGATGTAGACCACGGTGCGGGCACGATTCGAATCGGCATCGAACATGTCCGCAGCACTGGTAAGGGCCAGTTCCATGTCGGTGGAGCCGAGTGGCGGCTCGCGGCGAATCTTCTCCACGGCGCTGGAAACGGACGAATCGCCTTTACCAGCCAGGGAGTCGTTCATTGGGCGGGCTTCCAGGTCCACGGCCACCACTTGCACGCGGTCGGCTGGGTTGAGTCCTGCAATGCATTTCTCCAGCGCGGCGATAGCCGTGTCGCGGTAGAAACCGGACTGACTGGCCGACGTGTCGACGAGCACCACCACGTCGCGGGGAGCAGGCTTTGTGGCTTCGATCGGTGGAACCGTCAAAGCGAAGAAGGTCTGCCCGTTTTCGGCGGCAAAAGTCTCCAGCCGTGCCTCGTCGGCCAGAAGCGGTGATGCGAAGGCCGCCCCGACGATTATCGCCGTAGAAAGAACGAGCTTGCCAGTGTTCATAAAAGTCGTCATCGGGGTACTCCGAGTAGGTACCTTTTACGGAAGCGGCCGCCTGTTCCGACTCCCGGAGCTCGGGAGACTACGGCCGCGCAATTTGCCTAAGTTATTATGTATCTTGGCCGTGCGGCCAAAAGGGACTTCTTACAGTGTATTCGCCGCGGCCCCGGCCTGCCATAAGTTTCGCCCTCAAAATCGGTGGCAGTCGGTGCCGATTTTACCGGTCGTCCGGAAACCAGACGCGAGCTCCTGCACTGGGTTCCGTTGGGACGGCCGCAATTATTGCCCCTTGCGTGATGCCGCGTTGGTTCTTGCGACCTTCGCTCGGGTGGCGGGGCTCGGAAATGGCCGCGGCCGGGCGAATCCATCTGCACAAACCGTGAGTTGCCAAGTACACTGGACGCAAGTCGTTGCTGCCTTTTACTTTAGCGATTTTGTGATCATTCTCAATGACGCCCCTTTTGCTGGCCCTGGGCACTGCCGCTGCCGCGCCGATCGAGCTGTCGCTCGACGGTAAGATTGCGCTGGGGGTCGTGCTGCTGGTGTTTGTCGGCCTGGTTTGGCTCCGCCGGGTGCCAATTGAATTGTTGTTTCTTACCGCTTTGGTAGGGGTGACGCTGGCTGGGGTGATTAATCCTCGCGAGGCGTTGCAGGGATTCGCCAGTCCGGCAGTGTTGTTTATCGCCGCGCTTTTCGCCGCGGCCGCCGGTCTGCGGAGCACCGGCGCCCTGGATTGGGTGGGGACCCAAGTTCTGGGTAATGCCGAAACCGAGCAGTCCGCGCTGCGGCGGCTCGCGCTAACGGTGGTGCCGGTGTCGGCCTTTGTGCTCAATACACCGCTGGTCGCCATGTTCCTGCCGGTGGTTCTCGACTGGTGCCGACAGCGGAACGTATCGCCGTCGCGGATCCTCTTGCCCTTGAGCTACCTGACCATTGTGGGTGGGGTCTGCACGCTGATTGGCACCAGCACCACGCTAGTGGTGAACGCCAAGCTGTCGGAAATGCGTAATATCATGATCGAGCAAGGCGTGGCCGATCCGCCGGTTCAGGAGTTGGCCTTCTTCGACATCACCGCCGTGGGTGTGCCCATCGCCCTGGCCGGGGCGGCCTACGTGCTGCTGATTGCCCCCAAGCTGCTGCCCAATCGCACCGAGCTAATTCAGGAACTGGGCGACCGTCGCCGCGAGTACCTGTTGGAGATGCTCGTGCAGCCCGAATGCCCGCTGGTGGGAAGAACGGTGCAACAAGCGGGCCTGCGAAATCTGCCAGGGCTGTTTTTGATCGAGATTTCTCGCGACGAAGAGATCATTACTCCGGTGACGCCAGCCGATATGATTCGCGCTGGCGACCGCATGGTGTTCACGGGAGTGGTGCAAACCATCGCCGACCTGGAACGGATTCCCGGCTTGGTGCCAGCGGCCGATATGACCTACGAGTTTCATCCCGCCCAGCGGACACTGCGACGACTTACCGAGGCCGTGTTATCGCGCACTTCGCCGTTGATTGGCCGCAGCGTCCGCGAGGCCAACTTTCGCCAGCGATACAATGCCGCGATCGTGGCCGTGCACCGCAACGGCGAACGGCTGACCAACAAGATCGGCAGCATTCGACTGGAGCCCGGCGACACACTGCTGCTGCAAACGCATGCCGAGTTTGTCGAGGCCTACCGCAACAGTCGCGACTTCTACCTGGTCAGTCCGGTGGGCGAGACTTCCGCCCGTCGTCACGATCGGGCGTTGGTGGCTGGTGTGCTATTTGCCGTGATGATCCTGTGGCTCACGATCGCCGGCGTGTTTGGCGGGGATCTGGAGTTGGGAAACGTCTTTTCCAACAAGCCCCAGGCAATCATCGGTTTCGCGATCGTGGTACTCATGATTGGCACGCGCTGCTTGAGCACTGAAGAAGCCCGCTCCGCGATCGACTTGCAGGTAATCCTGACCATTGCCGCTGCCATCGGCTTGGGGCAGGCCCTGGAGAAGAGCGGCGCGGCCTCGTTTATTGCGCATCATCTGGTCGATGGTACGGCGGCAGCGGGCATCAGCGAGCATTGGCAGGCGTTTGTCCTGCTCGCCTTGATCTATCTGGTGACCGCTTTATTTACCGAGATGATTTCCAACGTGGCGGTTGCCGCCATGATGATCCCCATCGCGGTGGAAGTCGCCCTGGCGGGGCCGGATGGTGGCTACGCAACGCGGCCCTTTGTGCTGGCAGTGGCCCTGGCCGCGTCACTGAGCTTTGCCACCCCGATTGGCTATCAAACCAATCTGATGGTGATGGGTCCAGGCGGCTATCGACCCGCAGATTACCTGCGTGTTGGTTTACCACTCACCTTGGTGCTATGGATCGCCGCGTTGCTGCTGATCCCGTTGTTTGCCGGCTTTGCCCATCCCGTTTGAATCCAAGGGGCGGCGTCCAAGTGTCCCGCTGGGGGCTGGCATGGTGCTGGCGAATCGTCCCTTCAGTCAACATCCTCATTCTGCGCTCTCGGGGTTGGTTGTACCTCCATTGGGGTGGTTAGATTGCGCTGTATTGTGCGCAGGGTTGAAAGTTGCGCAGGCCGACTGGTGGACACCCAGCCACCTCGGTCGACCGGCCTGCGGAGCTTCCAGGTTCCAGCGGCCATTCGGCCGCTTGTAGAGCCTGTAGGATGTTTGACGCGCGACTGGTCGGCTGGGTAGGATGAGTGCCCCCGCAAAACTATCCCTCCCCCATTCTCCCCTTTACTCGGAGCTCTACTGTGCACCGTATTCTACTGTTCTCCACATTGATGTTAGTTGGTGGGCTACTCGCCAACCCTGTTGCTGCTCAAGAAGCAGCTGAAGCGTCCAGCGAGGACATGACCATTGGATCGATGGCTCCCCCCATCGACATCGAACACTGGGTGAGCACCGGCGACGGCAAGTTCGAAGCATTCAACGAGTTCGAGCCTGGCAAGGTCTACGTGGTTGAGTTCTGGGCCACTTGGTGCGGTCCTTGCATCGCCAGCATGCCACACCTGGCCGAACTGCAGCAGCACTACGCCGACCGTGGCGTGACCGTGGTCAGCGTGAGTGACGAGCCCTTGGAGACCGTTGAGAAGTTCCTGGAACGCGACGTTATGCAGTCTCGGCAGTCCGCTGAAGCCGAAGGCGAAGAAGATGCACCCAAGACCTATGGCGAACTGACCAGCGTGTATTGCCTGACCACCGATCCGGATAGCTCGGTGAAGAACGACTACTTCCGCGCGGCCGGTCAAACCGGCATCCCTTGTGCCTTCATCGTTGGTAAGGACGGAGTGGTCGAGTGGATTGGTCACCCCATGGGGATGGATGAGCCACTGGAGCAAGTGGTGACCGATAGCTGGGACCGCGAGGCGTTCGGCAAGGCGTTCCGCGCTCAACAGCAACTGGACAAGGCTTTCCGTGCGGCCATCATTGCCGCTCGCCAGGGTGACTACGACACCTATGACGCCAAGGTTGAAGAGATCAAAGGCCTCGACCTGCCCGAAGACATGCAGGCGCGTTTGCCGATGCTGTTCAACCAGCTCGAGCATCAGCGTTTGCTGTCGATGCTGTCGAACGATCCCGAAGGTGCCATCGCGAGCCTGGAAGAGAAGTCGTCCGAAATGAAGCTCGCGCAGGTAGCTGCCATTGGAGCGACCATCGCCCAGCAGTCGCAACGGGGTGCTTCGTTCAAGCCCGAGTTGGTCGACGCGGTAACGGCGCTGATTGAAGAAAAGGCCGCCGATGAAGAAGCAGCCGGCACGGTATACAACGCCCTGGCGGGCCTGTACCAGGCCAGGGGTGATTTGGACAAAGCCATTGAAATGCAGGAGAAGGCGATTGATAATCCGCCCTCGAACCTGCCGGCAGCGTCGGCGGCTCGGTTCGAGGCCATGATGAAGGCTTATCTCAAGAAGCTGCAAGACGAGAAAGCGGCCACGCAGCAGAACGATGCTGCTGACGCTCCCTCCGCGGGCTAAGCTTTCCACCAAGTTCGCCCAGGACTTGGCTTGTACCCAAACAAAAAACCACCGCCGGACCTTGGTATGGGCCGGCGGTGGTTTTTGTTTTTAAGCTAGATCCGACCAGCCGTGAGGCTGGTCGTTCTACTGTCGATTACATGCAGCCACAGCCGGCATCGAAACCGCAAGAGGGCTCGCAACCGCAAGTCGGCTCACAGCAACCACATCCGTGGTGGCGGTGGAACAAACCACGCAGCTTGCCGAGGATGCAGCACTTCGGACGGCTGCAAGGATCGCAGCAGTCCATCTCGCAACCGCAAGAAGGCTCGGCACAGCAGCTGGGCTCGGGAGCGCAGCAGGTGGGCTCGGGGGCGCAGCAAGTGGGTTCAGCACAGCAGCTCGGCTCACAGCAGCTCACGTCGCAGCAACCACGGTTGCGGTGGAACAGACCCTTCAGCTTGCCAAGGATGCAGCACTTGCGAGCACCACAAGGATCGCAGCAGTCCATTTCACAACCGCAAGTCGGCTCTGCAATGCAGCAGCTCGGCTCACAACCACACGACGGTTCGCATCCACAGCTCGGCTCACAACAACCACGACCGAACAACCCGAAGCAGGCGTTGGCGTCTTGGGCGCTGGAGAGCACGAGGGCGGCGCCAAGGAACAGCGACGCCAAAACGGCACGACTCTTCATTTCAAACGCTCCTCAAAAAATTTATGGGGGAGAGGGAAACACACACACTCTTCAATTTGCGGCACCTGCTCAGGGAGGCTGAGAACGATCCAGGTCGCACCGCAATGCTTTGGTGCCGACGGGTGATCGTTGTTACTCTCGGCCTAACGAGGCAAGGCTTGCCACTTAGTCCATCAGCGTTATCGACAACGCTACCGGCCGGCCTTTGCTGGTCCGAACTGTTTCCGCAATTTGCCCAGGTTTGCCCACCGGCCATGACGGTTGTGCGGGTCTTGCTAGCATCCGTATCGGTTTGCGAGGGTAGGAAGGCTGTTTGGTGTCCTACGGCTTGTAAGTTTGCCGAACCAATCCCCCTCAACCGGGTGTTCATGCCCCGCGCGTGGATTACCGCCGATTGCGTGAAACCTTCCGACCATTGCTGGACAGGACGCCATATTTGACATATTCACCCCTCGAATTGCCGAGCAAAAATTGAACTTCCCCACTCACGGTGAATTTTCTACTCTGCTTGGCACGATCGAATTAGTGAGGGGCAGAATAATCGATCGCAACTTGAAAGTGGTCCGCACCACTCCCGCCTTAGCTGCCCGAACTTCCCAACCGTATCCAGAGGAAGAAGAGGATCCCTGCGATGATTCAGGAACCAGTTTATTCGACCCTTCGTCGGACTGAATTTGCCGAGCTGGTCGATCTGTTTGTTGGCGAACTGCCACTAAGAATGTCGGTGATCGAGCAGTTGATGGCAGCCGGCGACCGCGAAGGTCTCTGCCGCGCCGCTCATCAACTGAAGGGCTCCGCCGGAGGTTATGGTTTCGGCGACCTGTGCCTGTACGCAGGCCGCGTCGAAGCCCTGTGCCGCGACCGCCGGACCACCGGTGACCAGCTCGAAACCGCCGTCGACGAATTGAGCCAGCAAGCCAGCCGGGTACGCGCCAAGTAAAGCTACCCGCCGTGCGACAATTCTTTCGTGGCCAATGATCAACCAAATGTGTTGGTCATTGGCCACGGCCTTTTAGGGACGTCTCAGAGATGGTGTGCTGATTCGCACCATGGATTAAAGCTGCGCGACCATCGAAACTAGCCCCCGTAGTAGCAACTCCCGATAGTGCTGTGCCGGCAAGGTGAAGCCACTTGCGCCAGCGAATCCGTGGTGATACTGGTGGCACCGGTGCGATCAACTCGGGCTATAGCCAATCCGCGGCGTCATTTACCTGCACTATGATCTCTCGGCCCTCAAGAGACCACTCGCCATGCCTAAGAAAAAGCTCTTTGGCATGTTGGCATACGAGACTTTGATCGCCGATGCGTGAGGAACTATGAATGCCCAACCTTCGCCAGGGGTCTCCCCGTCTGTCATACGTAGGTAGATCTTCTTCTCGTACGAGCCTCTGATCAATATTAGATATAGCATCGGCAAGGCATCGTGTTTTGTTGTCGGCTACCCACTTCACAAGGCCCCATTGCGTATATGTAGTATCACACCTTAAGGGTTGTAGGTCCTCGCAAGGTGCGCCGGGCGGCCAGAGAAACGCGCTGCAAAGGCCTTCGATCTCCACAATTGTGCAGTTGTGGACGATCTCGTGTGAGTCTTCACCATTTCCGTATGACTGTCTCAGGGAATTCAGTTGCTCGTTCGTGAAACCCACTGGGCGAATAAAGGGCGAATAAAGGGGACATTCTACTTTAATGAACCAATAGAAATGCTGCCTTCTATTTCTCAACCGAGCTCAGCGACTTTGTAGAAAATCCCGTGTAAAAAATTCGCCGTAGAACTCCCCCACCAAACTGATCTAATGGAACTGCCGATCGATGGGCGGCTGGTTGTTTGGCAATTTGGTGGAACGAAGGCTGTAGGCCGTGGGCTATAAGCCGTGGGTAGGGATTCGGAACTCATCGCTTTCCCTGACCCCCGACTCCTGAATCCTGGCTCCTCCCAAGAGTTTTGTCGCACCCGCGGTGAACCGAGCGCCAAAACCCAGTTTGCATTGGTTGTGCTTGGTTTTGTAACCCATTGTCAACAAGCGACTTACGGAATCGCTTGTGACCAGAACAGTCGGGGTTTTGGTACCATAAATGCTTTTTTGCCATGTTGGCAGGTGCGACAAAACGGTAAGTGCGTGGGAAGTAAGCGTTTAGGGAGATGGGTTTTGTCGCAGTGGGGACAAAACTGCCAAAACCCTTTGGCTGGCGGCCACAGCCGTTTACGCCAGAGCAGGGGCGGGCCACTGGGGCTTGGTGAGCATCCACTGCGACACGCCGATCTGGTGCTCGAGGAAGCCTGCCTCGCAGTAGCAGAGGTAGTACTTCCAGAGCCGCAAGAAGCGGTCGTCGAATCCCAGTTCGCGGACCGCATCGAGTTGGCTCCAGAGCTTTTCACGCCATAGGCGTAAAGTCCGCGCGTAGTGCAGGGCAAAGTCCTCCATGTTCTGCAGCCGGAAGTCGGTATGCGTGCGGAGGCACTCCGTCATTGCGCTGGGGCTGGGCAGGAACCCACCGGGAAAGACGTGCTGCTGGATGAAATCCACTCCATTTCGGTACGTGTCGTAGCGACAATCGGGGATGGTGATCGCCTGCAGCAACATGGCGCCACTGGGTTTCAGCAGTTGCGAGCACTTGGCAAAGTAACCTGGCAGGAATCGCTCGCCGACCGCTTCGATCATTTCGATCGAAACGAGCTTATCGAAATTTCCCTGTAGGTCGCGATAGTCGACTAGCTTCAGTTCGACCTGCGATTGCAGTTGCTGCCGCTCAATTCTATCCGCCGCGTAGTCATGCTGGGCCTGCGAGATGGTGGTAGTCGTGACGCGGCAGGCGTAGTTGGTGGCCGCGTGAATCGCGAATCCACCCCACCCGGTGCCGATCTCCAGCACGTGGTCGCTGGGGCTCAGTTGCAGCTGGCGGCAGATCCGGTCGTATTTTTCGGTCGAGGCCTGCTCGAGCGTAGCACGCGGATGCGGGAAGTAGCCACTGGAGTAGGTCATTGTGGGGTCGAGCATCAACTCGAAGAACTCGTTACTCAGGTCGTAGTGCTGCGAGATGTTTCGCCGGCTACCGGCAGGCGTGTTTCGCTTGAGCCAATTGGCGAACCGGCGGGCGGGTGCGAACAGCTTGGGCAGTCCTCGCTCGACGCCCCGCAAACGATCGAGATTGGCGGCCAGCACGCGCAGCGTTGCCGTTAGCTCGGGCGCATCCCAATGGCCGTCGACGTAAGACTCGCCGAGACCCAATCCGCCTTGCAGGGCGATGCAGCGATAGAAGCGATCGTCGCGCACGCGGATGTGACCGGCGAAGTCGGAACCTTCCTGGCCGAAGGTACTGGTGCCGGCCGCCTCGGCGATGGTCAGCCGCCCTTGGGCCAGCGTGGTTAGCCGCTGATGGACGAGGTTGCGCCACGTTGGCGCGAAGCGTCGCGATCGTTTACCGGCGGCTTGATCGGAGTGGTCGGTTGTTGTTCCGAGGACCGACTCGTCCGCGATCGCTGGGGGTGGGGGTAGTAAGGACATTGCTTCCACCAGAGTTTCAAGGCTTGATAGTAAATCGCCGCGGTCACCTGGGCCGTCATCGCTGGGTAGCGGACGAGTGCCCATCGGAGGTTTGCGGCTGTAAGTGGTTTACGCCTGAGTGTGAGGCCAGCATCGAACGATCGCTCGGCAGGCAGTCGGCGCGACAGGCAGACCGTGAGATGTTCGCCCGGCGGCGTGAGTCGCCAGCGATAGTCGCCTTCCATGCTCATGAAAGGAGAAACATGAAAGTCCTTCGCGTGTTCGAACCGCAGTTGGCCGGCGGTCGTCCGGTTGCGGTCGCACAAGACGTAGGCGTGTCGCTCGCCCCAGGGGGTGTTGTTCACCTCGGCCAATACCTGTTCGACTTGCTCGCCGGCCGGATCGAAGGCGAAGTACAGATTCAGCGGGCTGAAGTAGTAGCCATACCAGCGGAGCTGTGTGAGCACGCGAATGGGACCCGTCGGCCTGTTGCCCGAGCGTTGGGCGCAGAGTTCACGCACCTGCGTGTCGAGGGTCTGCGAATCGTCGAACAACCGGTCGCTGGCGCGAAACGAAGCCAGGCCGTAGCGGCTATCGCTCAGCAGGTTGCCCCGCCCGACGAGCTGCGGCAGCTCCTCGAGGTCGAGATACGCCATCACCAGACCGTAGCGAAAGCGGTGCGTTACCGGATCGCGACGGTGGTGGGCGACGGCTCCTTCGTACAGGCAGCTGTGCATGCTTCCAACCCAATACCGAACTGTTTTGCGACGCTCAGGGCACTGTTCACGCCATCTTCGTGAAACCCATAACCCCAGTAAGCGCCGCAGAAGTGTGCACCCTCGCGACCGCTAACCTCCGCCCAGCGGCGCTGGGCTGCGATCGACTGCATTGTATAGGCTGGATGCGAAAATTCGAATGTCCTAAGGACCTTTTCTGGGGCGACCCGATCGCCGGCATTCAGCGAAAGCAGCAATTGACCGGGCTCGACCACGCCTTGCAGCCGGCCAAGGTCGTAGGTCACCGAGGCCGGATGCTGTTTGTCGTTGGTTAGACAGTAGTTCCAGCTGGCCCAAGCATCACGGCGGCGGGGCAGGCAATTGGTGTCGGTGTGCAGCACCGCTTGATTTGGTTGATACGGGAATGCACCCAGAATCTCGGCTTCCTCTGGCGTTGCATCGGTGAAAATCCGCCGCGTCTGATCGGCGTGGCAAGCGAACACCACCTGGTCGTAGTCGTCGGTGTCGCCACTGTCGGTTTCGACCTGAAATCCGGAGAGGTCGCGACGAACCTCGGCGACCGGGTCGCCGAGACGCAACCGGTCTCGCAGGTCATGCAGCAACGGTTCGACATACCGCCGCGACCCGCCCACGATGGTTCGCCAGCGGGGGCGATCCTGCAGTTGGAGCAATCCGTGGTTCGCGAAGAAGCCAATCATGAACCGAGCGGGGTAGTCGAGAATTTCACTCGGGGTGCACGACCAGATGGCGGCGGCCATCGGGACCAGGTAGTCGTGCACCATGGCCGACGAGTAGCGGCCGTTGTGCAGGAATTCGCCCACCGTTTGATTGGTGATGGTCCCGTTGTCGGCTGCGTGGCGGCCGCGGCGGTTGAACCGCAGGATGTCGGCGATCATTCGCCAGAACGATGGACTCAGGGCATTGGTTCGTTGGGCGAATAGCCCACGCAGGCCGCTGCCCTGGTACTCGAAATCTCGCTGGGGGTCGCGGACGCTGAAGCTCATATCGCTCGGCCGCGAGGCCACGTTCAGCATGTCGAGTAGCCGGCAGAAGTTGGGATACGTTTTGGTGTTGAACACCATGAACCCGACATCCACCGCGGCTACGCTACCCGCGTGTTCGACCTCCACCGTCAGGGCATGTCCGCCGGGCGAGGGGCTGCCGTCGTATAGCACTACCTCGTGACGGGTGGCCAGGAGCCGCGCCGCGACCGCGCCGCTCACTCCCAGGCCGATTACTGCGATCCGCATCTACGAGACCTCCCCGAGATGCATGAGGTCGTCAGTCCGCGGTAGGTCGTTCGTGCTTCGCATGGAGTCCCCATCGATAAAGAGCGTCAGTGGGAGACTTTAGGCGTGGCTGGTAGTTTGACCACATCATGGTTGCGAAAAACTCGCAGCTCAGGTTTACTAACTCTCTGCTTACGATTTGGGGAACCACGGAAAGAAGGTGTTGGTGCGGCGGGCGTAGTCTTCGTAACCCGGTTTGCGGGACTTGAGCGACTTCTCCAGCAGCGTGACACCGGAGACCTTCAATAGTAGCAAGCTCATCACCACCGGCCCGATCAGCGTCCACCACAGGAAACCGGCCTCGAGCGTCGCGGTGTAGATGCCCCACCAGACGAGGAACTCGCCAAAGTAATTGGGATGGCGGGTGTAGCGCCATAGCCCCTGGTCCATTACTTTGCCGCGGTTCTCCGCAGCGGCTTTGAAACGGCTCAGTTGCCAGTCGGCTACGGTCTCAAATACTAGCCCCACGGCCCAGATTGCCAACCCCAGGGTCGCGAAAATGCCGAAGTTTCCACCGCGGGGGATACTCGTTTGCACCGGCATCGCTACGATCCAAGTGAGTAAAGCCTGCAGCCAGAACACCGTGAGCAGACTCACCAACCAAAACGACCGACCCCAGGAGTCACGCATTGCGCCATAGCGGCGATCTTCGGGCTCACCCCAATTGCGCCAGGTGAGGTAACCACTGAGCCGTACCGCCCAGACGGTCACCATGGCGACCAGCACCCACGAGAGTGGCGTCCAATCACAAGTCAACGCGGTACGCCATGCGACTACCGCAAACCCCACTGCCCAAAACAAGTCGACGATGCTCACATCGCGCTTCGCCAGACTCACGAGCCACACCGCGGTGTGCAGGCAGGCGACGGTCAGCAGGTTCCATAGCAGTAACGACAACATTAATAGTTCTCCAGTGTCTCCCAGAGATTCTAGGTTTTCAATCCATAACGCAAAGCTCACTTGCCATGAACTTGATCGATGCAGCAGAACGACGATGGCTGCCCGATAGTGTAATTCGCCTGGGGATTCGCCGTCTGCTTGGCAAACGTGCCGACCTTGAGTCCAACCGCGCGGCGAGCCTACAATCGTTTGTGCAGACGCTCCGCGAGTCGCCGCTGGCCGTGCATACCGAGGCCGCCAATCAGCAGCACTACGAGGAACGCCCGCAGTTCTTCGAGCGCGTGCTCGGTCCGCGGCTAAAGTACAGTTGCTGCCTTTATCCCACGCCCGATTCAACGCTGGCAGAAGCCGAACTAGCCATGTTACGACTGACTTGCGAGCGGGCCGGGCTGGCTGGCGGACAGCGGATTCTCGAACTCGGTTGCGGCTGGGGTTCCCTTTCGCTGTGGATGGCCGAGCAGTATCCGACGGCGGAGATCCTGGCCATCTCCAACTCGCATCGCCAACGTCAGTTCATTCAGGCCAGGGCGGAGCAGCTCGGCATCGAGAACCTTACCGTCGAGACGGCCAACATCATCGATTATTCACCGCCTGGTCAGTTCGACCGCATCGTGTCGGTCGAGATGTTCGAGCATCTGCGTAACTACGAACTGCTGTTCAAGCGGATCGCCACATGGCTGCGGCCAAGTGGTAAACTGTTCGCCCATGTCTTCTGCCATCGCGACGAGCCCTACGTTTTCGAGACCGACGGCAAGGACGACTGGATGGGGCGGCATTTCTTCACCGGTGGCACGATGCCCTCGGTCGATCTGTTCGCCCAGTTCGATCGGCACCTCCGCGTCGCCCAGCAGTGGCAGGTCGATGGGATGCACTACTGGCGGACCTGCGAACATTGGCTCGCAAACCTCGACAGCAATTGGGACGAACTGGTCAGCGTGCTGGCCGAAGATCTCTCCACTCGAGAGGCCAAAGTCATGCTACAGCGGTGGCGAATGTTCTTCATGGCCTGTGGCGAACTGTTCCGTTTCGAAGGGGGCAAACGGTGGTTCGTCGGGCACTACCTGTTCGAACCACAGGCCGTGACTTCGCCATCCGTAGCTTCCGAGCAAACAGCGGAACCAGAACTCGTTCCGCAAAGCAGCTAGCCACGCCACCCGTATAAAGAAGGACCCAATGTTAGTCGCTCGAATCTTCCTGGCAGTTGTGGCAGTGCTTTACGTGTGCCTTGGCATCTGGTGCGCCGCGGCTCCCGAGACGACCTCGGCCAAGGTGGGGCTCAGCCGGGTGGGGGAGGGCGGTAAATCCGAGTTCTTCACCGTCTACGGCGGGCTCGAGGTCGGCATCGGCCTGGCCCTGCTCGCGCTCGCGGCCACCAGCGGGACGGCTATGGCGGGATTGATGGCCTGTCTAGCGATTCACGGCGGGCTGGTCCTGTTCCGCTCCATCAGCTTCGCCCTGTACGATGCCGCCCATGGTTTCACGCTCCGCCTGGCGATCGGCGAATGGGTGATCTTTCTGGTCAGCCTGGGATTGTACTTCTTTCTCCGCCAGCTAAGTCGATAGCCACGGCTTCCTAGTGCGTCGCCCGATTCATGTACTCCGCGCGCCACTTTTCAAAATCGCGACCTACGCTTTTGGGGTCGGGCGTGAGTGTGGCAAGATCGTCGGCCGTCGCACCGTGCCACACTTCGACCACACCGTCCGACCACGCCGCCACGATGTCTCGGCCATCCGGAGCCCAGTGGGCCTGAATCAGCTTTGCCTTGCGGTCGCGAAGCACCAGTAGCTGGTTGGCTTGGGGACTGGTGAGGTCCCAGATCATGGCTTTGTTGTCCATGGCCCACGTCAGAATCCGCGTGCCGTCCGGACTGATGCTTACTCCGCGGATACGCTGGCTATGCCCTGCTAGCGTAGTGAGCAGTTCGCCCGATTCGGTATTCCAGATACGTACCTTGCTGTCAGCATAACCGACTAGGATGTACCGACCGTCGCCCGAGAAAGAGCAACTCGTGGCGTTGCCGGCCGGGTCGATCATCTCGTGCAGTTTGGTGCCGCTGTCGGCGTCCCAAACAATGATCTCCGAACCCATCGCAGACGTTACGATTCGATGGTCGACGGGGCTGAAGTCGATCATTACCAGAGGCTTGCCATGTGTAAGGCGACTCTCCAACTTGCCGGTCTGAATGTTCCATACGCCCAGGCTCTTGGCGTTCATCTCAAGAATGGCCACCAGCTTCGAATCGTGACTATAGACTGGCCAGCCGCACGCGTCGGCACCCTTGAGCGATAGAAGCTCTTTGCCGGTGGAGACGTCAAACACCCGCATGGCGTCCCGCTGAAAGGCGACCAAGCGTGAGCCATCTGGCGTAAAAATGCCCGAGGAAAGCACCGATGGAAAGTTCAAGACGTTCGACCGCAACCCGCCACCGGCGCCGCTGATGAGGCTCGCAAAATCATCCGACTCCGGATCGATCGAGATACTTGACACACCTGTGACGGTGTCCCAAACGTGCAACACGCCCTCGGCGTCGAGCGTGGCGGCGCGGCGGTCATCGGGATGCAGGTCAACCGCCACTATCTCGGCTTCGTGCTGGGTGAACTCGATGAGGCGTCGATGGTCACTGAGACTCCACACCGAGGCGGTCGTGTCGTACGATCCCGTCAGTATTCTGGAGCTCGATGCATCGATGTCCATTTGGTAGACCACGTCGTCGTGTGCCTGGAACTCGTCGGCCTTCTGCTCGGGTACGCAACTCCAGATCTTGGCACGGCCATCTTCCGAAGTCGTCAGCAACATCGTTCCATCATCGGAGAAGTCGAGGCTGTTGAGCCACACACCATGCCCGTCGAACTCGTTGATTAGGCGGCCGCTGGCGACATCGTAGACATTCAACCCCTTGTCCCCGGTCATTACCGCGAGGCAGCTTTCGTCCTTGCTGAATCGACACTGAGGAAACTGGGGGCCTTTGAAAGGTTCGCCATCACCCGGCAACTGATGGGTCACCTCCTGCGAATCAATCTCCCATAGGTAGTGATGACCATCGGCCGTCAGAGTGGCGGCCAGCTTACCCGAGGGCGAGATCTTTTGATAAGCGACTTTGCCCTCACCCGGCGCACGATATGTCGCGAGCCGTTCTCCCTCGGGCAGCGACCACTTCTGAATGGTACCGTCGTTCGAGGCCGACCAGACCGAATCGCCCGAAGGCGGAAAGTAGATGTCCACCGTGTTGCTTTCGTGCCCCTTGCATTTGTGCAGCAGGTCGACTGTCGGCGAGCGAGCGTCCCACACGCGCAGCGTCCCATCCATGTGACCAGTCACGAGATACATCTCGTTGGGGCTCCAGCTGCAGGTCCAGGGCGGACTCAGCTCCAGGTCGTCGCGGCCGCGACCCACGACGTCTTCGGAATCTACGTCGTACACTATCGCAGCGTTGGAGAATGGGAAGCTGGCGAGTTTCGATCCGGTGGGACTGAGAGCCACCGTGATGGAGGTTTCGCTGCGTCCCGTGTAACGGGCCTGCTCCTCGCCGTATGCGACCGAAAAGCGTTTGATCTCCTCCCGCGCATAGTAAAAGTAGACCGACGCGTTGTCGGCAAAGAACCCTCCGTACAGGCCGCCGGGAAGGTCCCAAGGCAGAAATTCCGTTGCCACCACCGCGGGTCGCAACGCCCAGAATTCAGTTGTGGAGGAGGGAGCGGCAGTTATTTTTTGCGGAGCGTTGTGACGCCGCCAGGCAAGATCGGCCAACCGTGCCCATTCCCAATTGCGATATTTGGCCGGCGCCGCCGTGAGCTTCATGCGTGCCTGGCTTGGCTTGTCCTCCTGCAGCAGCTGATTGGCCCGCGGAATGTCGGAGTTGTACTGCGATCGCTGCGCGTCCTGCTTGGCTCGATCGGCACGCTTCTCGGCCTCCAGGGCGAGTTGTGTCAGATGGTCGTTTCGAATCGCCGCAAACGCTGCGCCGAGGAAGCCCAGCACCAGGAATGAGGCGATTAACGCGGCGATCCCAAACGACAGGCGGTGACGCTTCACCATCTTTTTCAAGCGATAGCTGGTACTCGGTGGTGCCGCGATCACTGGGTCGCCGTCCAGGTGACGCTGGATGTCCATCCTCAGGCCATTGGCCGTCTCGTAGCGTCGCGTTCTGTCCTTCTCGAGCGCCTTCATCACAATCCAGTCGAGCTCACCGCGTAGCAGGCAGCCGAGTTCCTTGGGTTCGGTCTTGCGTTTACTGGCAATGGTTGGCAGCGATAGACTCTTGCTCAACCGAGTGCTTGGCTGGGGAGGGTCTTCTTCGCGGATGATGCGCATCAACTCGTCGATGGCCGCGCTGCGAAGCCGTTGGCGATCGAAGGGTGTCTCGCCCGAAAGTAGCTCGTACAAAAGGACTCCCAACGAGTAGATGTCGGTCCTGGTGTCGACGTCCCATTGGTTGAACCGCGCCTGCTCAGGACTCATGTACTCGAACGTGCCCAACACCTGGCCGAACTCGGTGAACATCGTCTTCTCGGTCAGCCGCTGGTCGATCGCCTTTGCCACGCCAAAGTCGATCACTTTTGGCACCGGCACATCGTCGTAGTGGGCGACCAGCACGTTCGATGGTTTGATATCGCGATGGATGATCCCTTTCTGATGGGCGTGTTGCACCGCCTGGCAGACCGGGACGAACAGCTTCAAACGCTCCTGGGGCGATAACTGATGGTTGTCGCAGTACTCCGTGATGGGCACCCCTTTAACCAGTTCCATCACAAAGTAAGGCCGGCCCGTGTCAGTCATGCCGGCCTCGAGTGCCCGAGCGATGTTCGGATGGTCCATCATCGCCAGGGCTTGTCGTTCGGCCTCAAATCGGGCGATCACTTGCCGGCTGTCCATGCCGGGCTTGATGATCTTCAGGGCCACCCGGCGTTCGATGGGTTCGGCCTGCTCGGCCATGTAGACGATGCCCATCCCGCCCTCGCCAATCTGCTGCAGCAGCTTATAGGGCCCGATGGTGTCGCCGACCGTCTCGGTGACCGCAGGCAGGTCGACCGTACCGGAGTTCGTTGAGCCGCCCCCCAGAAAGTCGCCTGCCTTGGCGTCCGCGTCCAGCAGTCGCTCGACACGTTGTCGCAGGGCAGAATCTTCCCGGCAAGCACTATCCAGGCAGGCTGCTACGTCTCCAGGTGTGCACTTTTCCCGCGCCGCGAGAAAGATTTCCTGGGCTCTAAGACTAGTGTCGCTCACGTTACTCCCCCTCAGAAGTCGCATAGAGGATCGCCTACTCTTCAATGCCCCGTTTCAACGCTTCGTGCGCCAGAGTTCCTCCAAGATTCTGTAAGTTCTCTGCTCGAATGTCAGTTGCCGTGCTCGCCGTTTTGCAGGCGATCGTAAAGCCACGCCCTGGCAAAGGCCCAATGTCGATCGGCCGTTCGGCGAGGAATCTCCAGCGCCGAGGCCGCCTCCCCCTGCGTCAGCCCAGCGAAGAACCGCAGTTTGACGAGCTTGGCCGCCACGGTGTCTTCCTCTGCGAGCGCGCTGATTGCTTCGTCCAAGTCGAGGAGAATCTCGTCGGGTGTCGAAAGGGCCAGTTCCACCTGGTCCAAGTCGACCTTCTGCCAACCGCCGCCGCACTTGAGGCGATCCTTGTCGCGGGCTCGATTAATGAGGATCCGCCGCATTGCTTCGGCGGCCGCGGCGAAGAAGTGTCCTCGGCTGTCCCACGAAGGTGATTGGCCGTCGCCCACCAGCCGCAGGTATGCATCATGCACCAGCGCTGTTGCTTGCAAGGTCTGCCCAGGCTTCTCTCGCGCAAGCCGCACTTTGGCAAGTTTACGCAACTCGTCGTATACCAACGGCAATAGTTCGTCCGATGCAGTTGGATCACCCGACACCATTCGCGACAAGATTTGCGTCACTTCGGCCATGCGGGCGATTATAGCCGATTGCTCTCGCCAGCAAGGCACTTCCCCGGTATCGGGCTTGATGGAGCAATCGTGGCGATGCATTTGCTACACGCGATCTGCGTGATCGCGGAACTCCGCCGAGTTGGCGGTTAAGTGCAGGTGGTGGGTGTCGTTTTGGGCAGCGGGCTGGCTTTGCTGCTGCGCTCGAAGAAAAGAGCTCCAGCCACGACGGCGGCGATCACTCGGCGGATTCGTTGGTAATCGACTCCGCCCGTTGCACCGTGACGTGCAGGCCCCACTCCTGCTTACCGCCAAACGAGGCAGTGGCCTTCTCGCCAATCGGCACCGTCTTGGCAAAACGCCCCTCGAGCGTATTCACTTTCACTTCCATCGGTTGCCCCGCATCTTCGGGCTTCGAAGCGTCGACGAAGCGTAGCTTGGCGGCCACGTCCACCAGCACTCGGTTCTCGTCGATGGAAAGCACCGTGACTTCGAACTCCGAGCCTTCGGTAAGCTTCCTCGTGATAGGCAGTGCCACGTCACCATCGTGTACGACGGCCACGGTGTAGGTCTCATCTTTGGAGTCCGACAACCACAGTCGTTCGCCATCGCGAGTGGTTAACTTGGGCGTATTGAACGACAACGTCTCCGAGGCCACCCCGACCACGACCGTGTATCGGTTGTCGGAAGGGGAGAGCGACGACAAATCGGGCTCTCTGGTAATCTGCACCGAGTCGGGCAGTTGTTGTTTGTTGGCCCCCACGGGCGCGGCTACTGTCTCCGGTGCTTCCTCCATATCGGGAAGGCTCGCGCAACTCACCCACACGACACCCAGGTGCAATGATCCGTAGAGAAGAACGCTTTTCATGTTGACCTCGCCAGGTGGTGCAAGCTTGGGGTGGGCGAACAGTGCAGAGTCCGTACTGGACTGCAATTACTCGTTCCCACAAGCAAGGGCAAGATCATCCCGCAATGCATCACGCCGGCAGTGCTTGCTTGCAAGCCCGGCGAGCCCTTTGGCTGGCCGTCGCTCCAAATCGCAGCAGCGCCAGGCTACCAAGGCCCAGCAGTACCAGCGACGAGGGTTCCGGAACCAGCACCACCTGCACGGGGGCACCGCGGCCGGTGGCCACGTGCAGGACTTCGCGGCCCGCGGCGGCCGATTCCAGGTAAGCCTTCTGTGCGTCGGTAGCCAAAGCGTACGAGATCGTGGCGCCATCCACCGCGTTCATGGTGACCAGGCCATTTGCCTTCGTTCCGGTGAAGCTGAGTCCAATCCCGTCGTCGGCCAGGTAGATTCCCTCGCTGCCGGTGGTGCCGCCCCCAAGTGCTCGCAAAATGGGCTGGAAGCTAAGCTGCTCGGATGTGCTGCCATCGCCGATGCCGTTGCCATTGGTCAGCAAGAACTGACCCCTGTGGTCGAGCGTGTAATCGAACGAGCCCGTCGCGGTAATCGTTTCGGTCGCGGGATCGACTCGCAGTCTGATCGGCTCGAACGTGGTGTAGATGTTCTCAAAAGCCAGGTCGAGATTCGGTTGCACCAGGCTAAGAACTGCTCCCGGCGATCCTTCGTGCATTATTCGACCCTCGCCGTAGGGATTGCCAATGGCGGTGCCGTAATCGACATAGCCTGGCGGACCCGTTTCTTGGTGCGTCAGTACCAGGCCGTAGTCCAACCAACGCATGACTTGAACCGGCGAGTCGAACTGAATGTATCGCCACTCGGGCGTAGAGGTCGAGATTTCGGAGGCTGCCAGTGTGCCTTCGGCAACGACCGTGGTCGAAAGCCTGCCATCGTACAGCAGCCGGCGTACCTGCACGGTGACATCCCGGCCCGACCCGTGCCCCTTGAGCAGTAGCGACACTCCACCGAAGGAGGCCGACTGCTCGGTAACGAACGTTTGCACCGTGTTGTCGCCGAGGTCATCGAGCCGGTTGTAGGTCGTCTGGCTCTGCGCCGCGGCAAACCCGTGGGCAGCGACCCCGGCCAGCAGTCCTATACAACAAAGCCTCGAGTTCATCGTTCTGCGCGAAAGGAGAGATACAGGACCCATATGTTCAAATTGTCGCCTCACGCGGCGACGGATGATGCCAGTATAACTCGATCAAGCGGCCGCCGTCCCCAGGCCGCACAGCTTCTGCCGAGCGCGACTCGCCCCCGTCTATGGATGGAAGTATTGGTACAAGTTCCACCATCTACATTCATGGGCCCAAAACTCCCCCCGTGTCGGTGCTCCGAAAATCGAAAATCCACTTGTTTTGCCGGCCAAACCACTCGGGGGGGCGACAAAACCCCGCGAGTTGTTCCACACATGGTCAGCGAGCTGTCCCAAAACTCGGAGTGGTACCAAAACGTGTCCCAAAAATCGGGGAGGGATCCGAGAGACGGAAACTCACCAATTCACTCTAATCCAACCCGACCCCAGGCCCCGCACTCTGGACGTACGCAACCTAAAGCAACTCCATTGGAACACACCCACGAATGAATGCAACGGCGACTTTCTTACAGAGGACTGGCGGCCATGAGCTCGCCCAATCGACGGGTGAAGATTGGATGAAGATTCAGGCGCTTCGCTCGCAAGTCGAATAAACTCCCTGTACCGCGCGAACCTAGGGGCGCAACTCATGGGTAGACGTGGGCGGTACTGATTCGATTTACGGAGGAGAGTAATGCGAGCTTTAACAATCACCCAAAACCTTGCGCGGGTCGTGCGCATTCAGGATCATCTTTGGCTGCTTGCCGTGATGGGCTCTGCCCTGGCAGTTGGTGTGTTGGGTACAAGTACTGCGAGGGCGGAACGCGTGACGCTGAGCTTCAGCGCCGAGCGACCGGAGGCAACCTCTGGCGGGTACAACTTGAGCAGCTTGGTTTCAATGCACCTATTGGGACAGTATACGGTGACCAACCAACTCACCGCCTTCCCCGACATTTCGGCGGACTCTGGACTGGCGACCTGGGCCGACGCCAATCCACTGGTGACAGGCGAGCTCACCTACGATACCTCGCAGCCAGCTGACGTGCTGATCGAGTCTCTCGGGGTGTATGAGTCCGAATACTTCGGTTTGGACTTCGATATGCCGGGACTCGGAGCGGTGAACGAGTCGGAAAGCAACGGACCGATCCGAATCTCAAATTACATGGTTGGCGATGGCATTACGGATCGACTGTTGGCCACGCTGGCAACACTGGACGATCTGCCAGCCCTGCCCAACGAGGTACCTCCGTCATCGAGCGTCAACTTGAGCCAAACGTTCGCCGGCACCGCGATCGCTGCGCAGCTCCCCCCATTCCCGCTAATAATCAAGGTCACCAAATCGCCGGAGGTGCACCTCGAGGAAGCCAGCCTACTGATGGTTGCCAACGACAACTCGATGTTCGAAACGGCCGAACTGCCACTCGAACTGAATCCGGACGACTTTCAGACGCTGTTCAGGATGTCCACGGTATCGGACTTCAACTACGAGGTCCTTCCCGAGCACTACAGCGACCTGGCCCAGTTCGAGATTGCTGAGCAATTTGTGGCCGACCACCTCACCAGCCTGTCGCTCACCAGCATGATCGACTGTCGCGTCACCTCGTTGGCCGTGTCGGCGGTGCCCGAGCCCAACCCGCTGTGGCTGCTCCTCGGGGTGGCGATACCACCGCTCTGTCGGCGAAACCTCGCGGCACTAGTCCACGACTAACTGCGATATCCCGTCTCCGTAACCTCACCACACCGCGTCGATTGGCAAGCTGCGGCTCCGCGGCAGTAGAAACCTGTGTCGGACGACGTGGTTCAGCTTGCTTCAGGTCTTCTCGAAGCTGGTGAGGAGAGCTGCCCCGACTGCGCGTTCGGAAGTTCCCAATCCGACAGAGGTTGTGACAACCTCAGCGGCCTAGATGCCAGCGCGTTTGCGGGAGGAGAGTTCCAGTGCTGTCGCGAAGCACCTAGCTTGAGATCACATTCGGCAACCCGCTACAATAGGATTCTGCTTTACTGAAGGTCTCCTTCAGTATGCCAGGATTACTGAAGAAGTGTCTGTCTAATAACAAGTTCTGTCACCAAGGAGTCATCCACATTGCATCGCATCATTTTGTATGCAGCGACGCTCGTGCCCGTCGTCGGGTGCAGCTCTAAGTCTTCCGACACAACATCTGAGGCAACAGAGGATTCGGCAATGGTGAACATTGACCTCGCTGACGACACGTTCAAGAGAATCCTGAAAAAGCACGGTGAAGACGTGGATCCGTCAAAGATACCAAAGCCGCAGCAGACCGTGATGCTTGTCTACCATTCTTACGGCATACTCGGAAACGGCGGCTTTCAGTATCTCTTCGAGGGCGACTTTCCTGGTGATCCCGAATTTCTACTCACTCGGCAAGCTTATAAGACGATTGGTGCGTCAGACGCGTCGGCCGCTTTCGAGAAGGCGTTTGCAGTCTTTCCGAATTCAACGCCGCCGGCGGATATTGATCGCCGGCTCGAAATGTGGCAATCGAAATACAACCTTCTCGATTCCATGAAGGATAAGAGTTCGCCGGATTCAATGTACTTTAGCGCGATGGACGGCGTGATGGAAAAACTCAACGGATATATCAAGGCAAACGAAGCAGAATTTGCGTCGTTGCCCAAATAGGTGACAGAACAATCGCATGCACCCGACCGGAATGGGCCGTCGGGCTTTTTTTCGCGAAATCAAAGTCACTCGCGCCCATTTCGGCGGGTGATGCTGGTCGTTATGGGTCTCGTCGACAGCTCTTCAACTCCCCGCGGTGTGAAGATTTAGGAAGCCGGGGCCTCGAGGTTACATTTTGGGTGTTTAGCAGCATCCCATCATGTGCCCCCAGGAGGCCCCGTCCTGTCGCTCTTTAGCTCCCAGAAACGCTTGAATAGGCCGGGTGTAAAAACTTCGCCGTAGAATTCACCCTGCAGTTTGATCTAATGGAACTGCCGGGCGTTGCGTGGCTCGTTGTTTGGCAATTGGGAGGTGAGTAGGTCGGCGGGGGGCCGAAGAGTTTTTGTCCCACCTGCGGGCCACCCTGGGGGAAACTCTTGCTGTGGTTTCATGGATGCGAGCGGTAAGTCGTTTGTATCAAAAGACTTATGCAATTGCTTGTCGTGAAGCCCTGCCGGGTTTTGGTACCACCAATGGAAGTTCCCCTGCGAGACATCGGGACCAAAACTCTAAGTGGCTTGAGGGGAAGGGTTTAGGGCGAAGGGGGTCTATCCCCCCTGGGGACAACGGGTGGTTGCGATTCGGCTGGATCGGAAGCTGCCCATCCAGCTTGGCGCCCCGGGTGCTAGCACCGCGGGCGAATCGCTCTTTAGTGGGATCTGTGAATCTGATACTACCCGCAGCAGCAACTAGCGCGGCGACGGACCGTTGCGCTGACTCGAATAATGAATTCCAACTGACCCAACGGAATTGGGAACCCTGAGCCATGTCCAAACCGAAGTCGCGACGTCGTGTACTGCTTCCAGCAATTCTGGCAACGACCCTGTTGGCGGGTGGCGGCGTGGGAGGTTTTCTGTGGCTGGGGACCGGTGGTTCGTCGTTGAGCGAAGAAACCCAAAACGACCTGGACGCCGGGTTTGCATCGGCCCAGGAAGAGCAGACAGAGGAGCAGGGGAACGACACGCTGGAAGGCCTGGCCGGGGCGTTCAAACGCGAACAAGCAACCAAGGCCCAACCGACGGAGGTAGAACAACCGGTCGAGAACGACTCGGCCGAGAGTCTGGCAGTGGATACCAGTATGGGTGAGCTCGACGCAGTGCCCGAAGTGCCAGCCGATCGCTATGCAGCGGCCGACGCGCCGGTGGAACCGGCTCCGGTACCTCCGTTGCCTGCAGTCGATGACCGCTACGCGGCATTGGAGCCCACCGAGGCGGCCGATGCATCGCTCGAGGAGATGTCGGACGAGCCGCACGGCGCCGACGAACTGGTGGCCCGAGGTCAATCGCCAGTAGGTGCTTTGCCTGCAGCCGAGCCGATGGCGTCAACCAACCCGCTGCGCGGAGGTAGCGAGAGTGCGAGTCCCTTTGGCAACGATGCACCGACGAGTGCAGCACCGAGCGATGGCGGCCAGGCGTTGCCGGCCAACAATCAGGCGGCACAGAACGCTTTCACTACTCCCGTAGCGATGCCCATGGAGCAGACGCAGGGCGGTTACCGTCAACTGGAAACCCCGGTGGAAGCACCGGCGCCGGCCGACAATCCGCTCCGCACGGCTTCGGTGCAGCCCGAGCCGGCTGGTTTCGATGGTGCTCAACCGCTGGCGGCGGCGCAACCAATTGGTGCACCGCCTGCCGAGGACGGCTACGAGCCCGCCCCCATGGACTCGGCTCCCATTCAGTCGGCTCCCATCGAGCCGATGGTCGCTGAGCAAGACAACTATCGTGGTGGAGGTTTCTCGGAGCCCGCGGCAGATGCGTTTGCTGCGTCGGCGCCGGTCGAACGTGCTCCGGAGGGAGCTTCGTCCCCCATGGAAGCGTACGACGCCCAACCCAGCTACGGCCAATCTGGTGGTGCACAACCGGTTGAAGCTCAACCCAGCTATGAATCGCAGAATTCGTTCACTTCGCAACCGGCCACGATGCCCAGTGGTGCGGCGATCGATGAAGGAACCGGCCGACCCGGCGAGCGCGCGTTGGAAGGTCCGCAGCGTCCGTCGCTGGTGTTGCAGAAGTTTGCTCCGGAAGAGATTCAGGTTGGCAAGCAGTGCAAGTTTGTGATCAAGGTTCGCAACATCGGGCAGCGTCCCGCCGACAACGTGGTGGTCGAAGACGAGGTGCCGCAGGGCACTCGACTGGTGGCCGCGCAGCCGCAGGCCGAGACAAGTGGTCCGAGCCTGGCCTGGCAGTTGGGCACGCTGTCGCCCGGTGAAGAGCGGACCATGGAAGTGGAATTGATGCCGACCGAGGAAGGCGAAATCGGCAGCGTTGCCAAGGTAACGTTTGCTTCGCACGCGTCGGCCAAGACACGCTGCACGCGGCCACAACTGGCACTGCGCATGAGTGCCCCCGGCGAGGTGCTGATCGGCCGCCAGCAACGCATCACCATTGAACTACATAACCCCGGAACCGGCGACGCCACGAACGTGATGCTGCTGGAAAACGTGCCGGAGAACGTCCGTCACCAGGCTGGCCCAGCGCTGGAACTGGAGGTCGGTACGCTGCGTGCCGGCGAGACACGTCGGCTGGAACTGGTGCTGACCGCCGAGAAGCCTGGCGTGGTGCAGAACGTGCTCACGGCCCGTGCCGATGGCAACTTGCAGGTACAGCAACAGGTGGACTTCGAAGTGATTTCGCCCGCCCTGTCCGTGTCGGTCGATGGACCTTCGCGACGCTACCTCGAGCGACAAGCCACCTACACGGTAAATGTCGACAATCCCGGCACCGCCCCGGCGAAAGACGTGCAATTGGTAACCAAGCTGCCCAAGGGTATGCAGTTTGTACGGGCCAACAACTTGGGTGAGTACGATGTCGCGACGCACAGTGTGTATTGGTCGCTGGCCGAGCTACCCCAGGGACAGCAAGGCTCGGTAGAGTTGGTCGCCATGCCAATTCAGTCGGGCGATCACGCCATTGAAGTGGAAGGCCGAGCCCGCGAAGGTTTGGAAGATCGTACCACGCAGCCGGTGCGGATCGAAGGTCTGGCGGCCATCATGTTCGAAGTGCACGACGCCCAGGACCCGATCGAGGTTGGCGGCTCGACCAGCTACGAAATTCGCGTGGTGAATCAAGGTTCGAAGGCCGCTTCTAATGTTCAAGTGACCGCACTGATTCCGCCCGGCATGACGGTGACCGGCGCCCAGGGCGAGACGCGTCACCACGTGGAAGCCGAGGGCGTGGTGTTCGAGCCCCTGGCGCGACTGGCGCCGAAGGCCGATACCGTGTACCGTGTCGACGTGCAGGGTAAGAAGCCCGGCGATCAACGGGTGTTGGTCGAAGTTCGCACCGACGACATTACCCAGCCGGTCCGCAAGGAAGAGAGCACCCGCGTGTTCGGCGAAGAGTAGGGGCTACGCGACATCGCGCTCGCGCAAGGCGGCAAGATGGTATCCCACACTTTCGGCCAGCATGTCGGGGTGATATCCCCCTTCCAGCAAACTGACGATGCGCCCGCCGGCATGCACGGCGGCCACGTCTTGCACCGCGAAGGTGAGCGACTCGAAGTCCTCGCTTTCCAATCCGAGTGAACCGACGGGATCGAGCCGATGGGCATCGAATCCCGCGCTCACCAGCACGAGCTGGGGCTTATGTCGATCGGCGTAGTCGCTCAGCGCATGCGTGAAGTCGGCCAGGTAGCGATCACGCGAAGTGCCATACGCGATGGGCAGGTTGAGCGTCGTGCCGAGGCCATCGCCGGTGCCCGTTTCGTCCGCCGCCCCCGTGCCGGGATAGAACGGCGAGCGGTGGATCGAGAAGAATGCCACGCGGGGATCGTCGTAAAACAGGTCCTGCGTGCCGTTGCCGTGGTGGACGTCCCAGTCCACGACGAGCACCCGTTCGAGCCCGTGATTCTCGATGGCCTCGCGGGCGGCCACGGCCACGTTGTTCACCAGGCAGAAGCCCATGGCGTGAGAATGTACGGCGTGGTGGCCCGGCGGTCGGGTGAGGCAAAGCGCCTGCGTCGTTTCGCCAGCCAAAACGCGCTGCACGGCGTCGACGGCTGCCCCCGCGGTGAGCATCGCCACCCGGTACGAGGCCGGGGAGACCAGCGTGTCGGGGTCGGGCTGGCCACCTCCCTGGGCGCAGAGCTGCTGGATGCTCTGCAGGTATTCGGCATCATGCACCTGGGCGACCAGCTCGAGCTCGGCGGGCTGCCAGGCGTCGATTCGGTCGCCCCGCCAAATGTCCCGCGAGTCGAGATAATCGGAGACCGTGGCCAGGCGTTTGGCGTTTTCGGGGTGGGCCCCGGTGTGGTGATCGAGGACCTGGAGATTGTAGTAGATGAGTGTCATGAGACCGTGTGCGCCCGCAATAAAACCAGGGTAGGCCAACGATTTGCTGATAGAACCGGCTTTTTCGCACCCTCCGAGGGCGTTGCCTGCCGGCGACGTGCTAGCTCAATTCTTGATTTTAGGCGGTTTGGTTGCTAGTCTGGAAGGAGTGGCAGCCGGCGTAAGTGGTTGCCATTTTTCACTTTATCGTGCCTGTCCGGGGAATACGACACCCTGGGGCGGGGCACCCCTGTTCGAGGAACTGCCGTGCTATTTGTTCGCCATCTTGCCGCTCGCACTTTGTCCGGTCGGTTGTCGGTATACTCGCTCGCGCTCATCGCTGCAGTGGTGGCCGCACCGTGTGCCCGGGCTCAGTTCCAGTCGTTGCCGATCGACGAGTCGGCCAAGCGACTCGGCATGACCCGCGCAAAGAGCTATGCCCGAAGCCCGACGGATGATGCCGAACGCAGAAGAGAGTTCGGTCTATTTATTAAGAACTACTACTTGCCACTGATGACTCAATACGACGCGGCGTCGTTGGGCGAGTTGGCGAGGCTTCGCAGCGACTATGTTCGCAGCTTCCTGCGCAATGCCGATCCAACCGTGGCGAAGGGGGTGACCACCGTTACCCTTCCCGTCGTCAAGCAAGTCGTGGAGGCCAGGTGCCATCCCGCGGTGCGATACAATGCAATGCTGCTGATCGGCGAACTCGATGCGGAGTACGCGAGTCGCGGAGGCAGTAGCGAACCGAAGCCACTGCCAGAAGCCAACGAGTACCTCACGAAATACGTTTCGGATGGCATCAACGACGCTGGTACCCCGGCACCATTGATTGTGGGCGCGCTGATCGGGCTGGAGCGTCATGCCGCCGCGTACGAGGGATTGCCCCCAGCGAATCGTACCGCCACGGCGAACGCTCTGCTGGCTGTGCTGGAGAAAGACGACATGCCGCACGACATTCAGCCAAGCGTCGCGCAATGGATGAAAGTAATTGCCGCCCGCGGTTTGGCAGGATTTGGTGCACTAGGCGATGGCAATAAAGTGCACCTGGCCATGATGAAGGCCATTGGCGATGAGGATACGCGACTGAACACGCGAGTTCGCATCGCCGAGCAACTGGAAGCCTATAAGGCTGCATACCAGTCGGCCACTGGCATCGACGAGCAAAAGACCGCCCAGACCATGCTGCAGTTGGCCACGGACATCACGTCGGACGAGCAGGAGAGGGCCGTGGAATTCGAAGAGAGTGTCTTGGGCCCCGGTGGTGGCATGGGCGGCATGCGAGGCGGATACCGCGGCGGATTTGGGGGAGGATTCAGCGGCGATGCCGAACTGCCCAGCGAATATCAGGCCCGTCGCGTACTGCTGCGTCTGAGCGGCTTGAAGAAGGGCATCGAAGCCGTGAAGCCCACGGTAAAAGATGCCCGTTTGGTTGGCATGCTGGATGACGTGGTGAAGGCCATCAACCCGGTGATCAGCCAGGCCGCCGATCGCGACATCGTCGAACTGACACTGGCCGACAACATCAAGCAAATGGCCGCTTCCGTTGCCGACACCACGGCCGCACTTGGCGTGGAGGCCGTCGAGGCACCACCCGAAAGTGACGAGGAAGCCGCTGAAGAGATGATGGAAGAAGGCGCGGCCCAGCCCGGGGCATAGACTGCCTCGCAAACTTCTACTGCTCCAGCCCGCAGGGCTCTGCGGTCCGACCGTGTTTGCCGTTCGGCAGCCCTACAGCGAGGGCTGCGTGGAAGCCGGCTGCCGTGTAGCGCTGGTAACCAGTGCGTAGGCACCGAACAGCAGCGACATGTAGAACAAGTCGCCGGCAATCATCTTGGCGTAGAACGGAATGCCCGCGGCGTAGCACGCTGCCAGGCCCGTCAGGTTCGACGAGTAAAGCATGTTGCTCCCGCCCAACGCATCTACGGCCCACACGGCGAAGTTGGTGGTCAGGAAGAACAAGGCCGAAGGCGCCAGCGCGCCGACCGTACCACGCGTAATGGCTTGAAGCTTAGTTTGGCTGGATCGCAACCAAGGACCAAGTACCGCTGGCAACAACATGGCTGCCCACACGGTGGCCATCACCCAGCGGCTGCTGTGCACCGGCTCGGCGAAGTCGCTGATCGCGAGCGCCGCCAGCGGCACCATCGCGGCGATCAGCCGATTGCGAAAGTAGAACCCGGCGAACAACGCGGTCGCGGCCACTGGCGTGAAGTTCCAGTCGGGGCGGCCCATCCGGCCAACCACGGCGATGACAACGAGAAGAACGAAGACCAAGTGATCGCTGTTGAGTTGCAAGAACCGTCGCACGGCAGAATCCTCTTAAAAATCAGGTGCCAAAAAGCTGTTAGCCAGCTTTCCCTATTATTCGTATGTGGCGAACTTCCACAAGACACGGTCGCCCGGCTTCACGGGCTCGACACCGATACTTCGCTGGGCGAGTTCGCCGTTGACTTCATACAGCCAGTTTCGACCGTCCGAGCCCTGGCTCTCCAATCCCGCTAAGCTGATCAACAATGCAGAATCCCCTGTGCCCTGGTAGCTGAACTGCCACCGCGAGTCGGCTTGCTCAGCGGCCACCAACGCGTCGAGCACTACCATTCCAGGCTGAAACGCGACCGTAACGGTTGGCAGGGAAGGTTCGCCCGAGGTGAGCAGCGTGATGCCCTCGGCGGGGGCGATGTCCGTTTTTGCGGGCTGGGCGTTGCCGTCGGTGCTCACCCGAGTGACCGACTGCTTGGCGAAAAAATTCACGGCCAGCACGATGCCCAGCACCCCCAGCAGCAAAACGGCGATCAGCCAGTTTTGCTTGTTAGAAGGGGAGGTTTCGGCAGCTTGGGGCGACTCGGCCATGACAACTAGTTGGCCATACATGGTGGACCCTGTCAATCGACCCATGCGTAAAATGGAACTGCAGCCAGACGCAGCACAAACTCGCAAAGGGCCGTTGCCTCCTAGTTCCCGCGATCGTTGTAGGTTACCTTGAACATCACATTGGCGAGTGTGGAGGAATGACTCGCCCCGGTCCTTGTCGAAGCAATCGCCATGACGGCTTTTCGCCATACCAAGCTCGACTTTCCGCTGACAGGCATTGCACGTTTGTCGCTCGACCATGCCGAGCACAGTCTGAACGTGCTCTCCCGCGATCTGCTGGAGGAAATCGACGCGCACCTCGACGCACTTTCTGAGCGAACGGATATCGTAGGCCTGGTGATTACCAGTGCCAAGCCTGGCAGTTTTATTGCCGGCGCCGATCTGAAAGAGTTCGCGGCGTCGCTGGATCAGCCGGCCGATGTGATCATTGCTGTCAGCCAGGAAGGCAAGGACCTGTTTCGCCGCTTGTCGACCTGCAGCTACGTAACGGTGGCCTGCATCGATGGCATTTGCGTTGGCGGCGGTTTGGAACTGGCCATATGGTGCGATCGTCGCATCGTCACCGATAACCCCAAGACACAGCTCGGCTTCCCCGAAGTGAAACTCGGACTGTTCCCCGGCTGGGGGGGCACCGTCCGCACGCCGCGCGTCATTGGATTGGCCAATGCCGTGGAGATGATCACCAGCACGGCGAACTCCAGCGGCGTGGAAGCCTACAAGATGGGGCTGGCCGACGATATCGTGCCGGCCGGCGAAAAGGTGGAGGACCATCTGTTGGAAGCGGCAGCGCGGATGATTCACGCCGACCGCGCAGCGGGCACCTATCTTGCCAATCGCGAGAGGTGGAACCAGCCGATCGCGATGACCGAAACCGAACTCGCCTTCCTGGGCGCGACGGCCGTGGCCATGATCCAGAAGGAGACAGGCGGCCACTACCCGGCCCCCGTGGTGGCGTTGGAGTTGCTGCTCGAGTCTTCCATGGTCGATGCCGATGCGGCGTCGAAGATGGAATCGGAGCAGTTTGCCCCGCTGTTTGGTTCGCCCATCAATCGATCGCTGCTGAACGTGTTTTTCCTGCAGGATCGCAATAAAAACGGAGCGGGAGCAAGTCGCAAGACGAAGGAGCAGAGCCTGGGAGTGATTGGCGCCGGCACCATGGGCCAGGGCATTGCAGCGGTTGGTTTGCGGCGCGGCGTGGACGTGCTTCTGGCCGACAACCGCTCCGATGCCCTGGCGGCCGGTGAAAAGTCGGTGCTGAAGGAAGCCGCCTACGATCGCGAGAAAAAAGGTCCCGACCTGGAGAAGGTGCTCGACCTGGGCCAACACCTGGGGACCGTAACCGAGTCTACCGAAGTCGGTGGGTGCGACATTGTGGTCGAGGCGATCATCGAAGACGCGGCCATCAAGCAGAAGTTGTTCGCCGGAATCGAACCGATCGCCAAGGACAGCACCGTGCTTTGCTCGAACACGTCGACGATTCCCATCACGAAGCTGGCTTCGGGCTTGAAACACCCCGAGCGGTTCTGCGGACTGCACTTCTTCAACCCAGTGCGGAAGATGCCGTTGATCGAAGTGATTCGGGGCGAGAAGTCGAGCGACGAGACCATCGAACGCGCTGCGGCATTTGCCCGGCAGCTGGGCAAGTTTCCCGTGGTGGTGAATGATGGTCCAGGCTTTCTCGTCAATCGGCTGTTGCTGCCCTACATGAACGAAGCAGCCGTGCTGCTGGGCGAAGGCGCTACGATCAAGGCGATCGACAAAACGGCCAAAGAGTTCGGAATGCCGATGGGCCCCATCGAGTTGCACGACGTCGTGGGGCTGGATGTCTGTCTGCACGCTGGCAAGGTATTGCAGGAAGCCTTCAGCGATCGCGTGGTGCCCACGCCCGTGGTCGACAAGTTGGTTTCGGCCGGTCGGTTGGGGCAGAAGAACGGCAAGGGCTTTTTCGACTGGAAGAAAGATAAACGTGGCCGCTGGAAGAAAGAGCCCAGTGCCGAAGCCGATGCCATCATCGCCCAGCTGGCCGATTCGGCGAGCCAATCCCACGATTTGACCGATCGACTGTTGTTGCCGATGCTGGTGGAAGCAACCCGCGCCGTGGAAGAGGGCATCGTGGACGACGTTCGCGATGTCGACCTGGCCTTGATCATGGGCATTGGCTTCCCGCCATTCCTGGGGGGCTTGTTCTTCTGGGCCGACCAGGTGGGCGCCGACACGATTGTTGAAAAGCTCGAGCAACTCAAGTCGCTCGGCAAACGCTACGAACCAACCAAGATGATACTCAACCGAGCCAAAGAGGGTTCGAAGTTCTACGCCCGTTGAATCCGAATCGCTGATCCTGAAACCTGACCCACGCTCCTGTCCCCGATGCCTACTCCCGTCGTTATTGATGCTTGTCGAACCGCGATTGGACGGTCGCACGCCGAGATCGGTATGTTTCGCGATGTGCGAAGCGACGACCTGGCAACGGCGGTGGTGCGGGCGTTGGTCGAGCGAACGGGTATCGACCCCGCGGCGGTCGAAGACGTTTTGATCGGCAACACACAGCAGCAAGGCGAGCAAGGCCTCAACATGGGGCGCATCGTTGGGCTGATGGCCGATCTGCCGTTCGAGACCGGTGGGGCCACGATCAACCGGTTGTGCGGCAGCAGTTTGCAGGCGCTCAATCAAGCCGCGCATTCGATCATTGCCGAAGCCGAAGACGTGCACATCATCGGCGGCACCGAGCACATGCACCACATTCCGATGGACGCTGGTGTGGATCTCAATCCGCGGTTGTTCAAGAACACCAGCAAGGGGACCTTGCTGATGGGAGTAACCGCCGAGTTCCTCGCGCAGTCGGGTGCTATTTCGCGCCAGGAGCAAGACGAGTTTGCCTTGGCCAGTCATCAAAAGGCCTCCGCGGCGTTTGAGTCCGGGGCGTTCAATGCGGAGATCATTCCCATCTGGGGCCGGGACGAAGCAGGCAACCGAGTGCAATGCACCCGCGACCAGTGCGTACGCGATGACGCCAGTATGGAAGCGCTGGCGGCGCTCAAGCCTGCGTTCATGCCGGGTGTGGGCACCGTTACCGCCGGCAATAGCTCGCCGCTGAACGATGGAGCATCCGCCGTGCTGGTGATGAGCGACCAGCGGGCCAGTGAACTCGGGCTTAAACCAATGGCCAAAGTGCTGGCCACGGCCGTGGTGGGGGTCGATCCGGCCGTGATGGGCACCGGACCGGTACCTGCCACGCAGAAAGCACTGCAGCGAGCGGGGCTGACGCTGGACGATATCGACCTGGTGGAATTAAACGAGGCATTCGCCGCGCAGTCCATCGCCTGCATTCGCGCGCTGCAGCTCGACGAGTCGAAGGTCAACGTCAATGGCGGGGCGATCGCCATCGGCCATCCCCTGGGCGCCAGCGGGGCCCGCATCGCTACGACGCTGTTGCATGCCATGCAAAGCCGTGATGCAATTCTGGGCCTGGCAACCATGTGCATCGGCCTGGGGCAGGGCATCGCCACGGTGTTCGAGCGTCTGTAACCACCGCAGGCGGTGCTATCGTAGCCAAAGTTTTTTTGGCCACATCCGGAAACTGGTGTTGACCCGTTTCTCGCCGGCAGGTAAATACGCCCCCGCTTGTCTTAGTGCTTTGCCACATACTCCATGTAAATGGCGTGTGGCGACGCACCATTGGCTTTTCATAAACCCCTTATCCAAAATCTGGTGACTTCGAACTTGCACCGCTAACGGTATTCGCGGCGCGAATGCCAGCAGCGAATGGTAGTTCGAAACACCTCCCCAGGACCTAACGCAAAACGTCTTCCGTAATTTCTCGGAATCGACTACCGTTCCCCACGCCACGGATGGCAGAGCGAGGACGGTACGCTGCCGATGTGATCCATCGCAACAAGGAGAGTTGAGTTGAACGCGACACGGATGTCTAGAATCGTAATGCTCTTGGGCCTCGGTCTGGTGGTCGGCATAGCCGGCCAGGCCGCCGCTCAGTCCACCACCACCAGCGAAGCGGCCCCGGCCCTGTCTCGACAGGACGTTGACGCGTTGCTCGCTCAGGCGAAGCAGGCCATCGGAACGGGCGACCTTGCCCAAGCCGATAAGCTGGTCTCTCGCGCCGAGCAGGCACAGGTCCGCTATCCCCTGTTTCACTTTGGCGACACGCCCAACTCGGTGCGTCGCCAACTGACGCAGGCACAGAACGCCGAGCAGTCGCAGCTCGATCCGTTCCCCTCCGCGGGACCGGACGTCGCCGCTCCCACGCGGATGGTCGACACCAATGTGATGCCGGCCACTGCCGAAAGCCCCTATGGCAACTATCGCGAGGAGCTGCCTGGTTCGCTGCCGCAACTGCGGCCCACGAACCCGGTGCCCCCGATGAACGAACTGGAAGAGATGGCTCCCTCGGCTTATCCCGCCACGGCTCAGCCCGAAAGCTCTCCCACGACGCTCGACTTCGTGCCGGAGAGAAACCGCTACGCCAATCCCACTGGCATGATGCAAACGGGTCCCAACTATCTGGAGACCACGCAAAATCAGCCAGGCGTCACCGAACTGCGAATCGCGCAGGTGCCCCAGCCCACCGCGTCTACTCCTGCGGCCGAGGCTCTCCCGGCCAGTGGTGCTGAGTCGCTGTTGAAAGCGGGTGAGTCGGCTCTGCGAGACAAGGATCGCGAGCGGGCACTCGAGTTGTTCCAGCAAGCGAACGCCAATCGGGGTGATCTGGACGAAGTTTCTCGCGGTCGGCTCGATAGCCACCTCCGGATGCTGACCGCCGCGCCGCAGCCTTTGGACGTGGCTCCGAATGCTTCGCCGGTCGAGCCAATTGATACTCCCCCGGCCTCCGGATCGTCGGATCTCGACAAGCTCGAGGGCGAGCAGTTGGTGCTGGCACGCAAGCTCTACGCCGATGTGAGCCAGGTACAGGTCGACGCCAAGAAGATCCTGCAGAAGGATCCCAAGCAGGCGATTAAGATGCTCGACGAGATGGAATCCGAAGTCTCGAAGAGTGCTTTGAAGGACGAGACCAAGCGTGGTCTGTTGGGACGCATCAAGATCACACGCAACGACGTCGAGCAGTATTTCCGCGAGCATCGTGCTGAGCTGGAGCAAGACGAGCAGAACAAAGCCATCCTGGCCGAGATCGACCGCCGCAACGAGTTGGAACTCGAAGTGCAGCAGAAGATCGCCGAGTTGGTCAACGAGTTCAACAAGCTTCACGAAGATCAGCGTTACTACGAGATGGAGCAAGTCGCTCAGCGACTTCGCGAACTGGCTCCCAACGAGCTGATCACCCAGCAGATCTGGCAAACCGCCAAGAACCTGCGTCGCCACAATATCAATGGCGACATTGGCGAGCGGAAAGAAGGCAGCTACTGGCAGGCGTTCGCCGACGTGGACGAAGCCTCCATTGCCACGACTTCCAATGGACGCGAGATGGTGTTCCCCAAAAACTGGGAAGACATCGCCGGTGGCCGCAAGGGACGCGGCGATCGCAACCGCCATCGCTCGGAGAAAGAGCTGCAAATCGAAGCCAGTCTTCGCAAGCCGGTGATGGTGCGATACCAGAACGAGCCCCTGGCCACGGTGATCGACGACCTGTCGAAGGCCACCGGCGTCAACATGGTGCTCGACCTGCGTGGTTTGAATCAGGAAGGCGTCTCGAGTGACACCCGAGTGTCGCTGAACGTGAATGATGAGATCTCCCTGAAGAGTGCTTTGAACCTGATTCTCGAGCAGTTGCACCTCAGCTACGTCATTAAGGACGAAGTGCTGAAGATTACCAGCGAACACCTGAAGGAAGGCGAGATCTACACCAACGTGTACGATGTTGCCGACCTGGTGATTCCGATTCCGAACTTCGTGCCCGATAACAACATTGGTCTGCAGGGCCTGATCAACAGTGCTCATGCCGCGATGGGTTACGGTGCCGGAGCGTTCGGCCACGGTCCCATGTCGTTCGTCAACGCGGACGCTACCGAAGGCAAGGTGCCTCCTACGGCGCTCGCTCAACCAAGTATGCCCGGCGGCGGTGCCGGTATCGGTGCTCCCACCAACCTGCCGATTGGCGGTGGTCCTGGCGGACTCGGTGGTGCGGCCAATGCCGACTTCGACTCGCTGATCGACTTGATCATCTCCACGGTCGCCAGCGACACCTGGGTGGAAAACGGTGGACCCGAGGCGGAAATTCGTCCCTTCCCCACCAACCTGAGCCTGGTCATCAGCCAGACGCAGGACGTCCACGAGCAAATCGCCGACCTGTTGGAGCAATTGCGTCGTCTGCAGGACCTGCAGGTCACCATCGAAGTGCGGTTCATTCGCCTGAGTGACAGCTTCTTCGAACGTATCGGTATCGACTTCGATGTGAACATCGAGAACAACCAGCCGCCAGGAGGCACCCTGCAACCCGGTCAGGCCTACGAAGGTGAGTTCCCGAGTTCGGTGGTCGGTCTGGTCGACGGCGAGTTCCCCAACTTCACGAACGACCTGGACATTCCGTTCCGGCAAAACAGTTTCGGCCTGGCGGTGCCGACCTTCGGTACGCCAATGGACGTCAGTTCCTTCGGCTTCGCGATTCTCAGCGACATTGAGGCTTACTTCCTCATCAATGCTTCGCAGGGCGATACTCGCAGCAACGTGCTCAACGCTCCCAAGGTCACGCTGTTCAACGGTCAGCAAGCCTTCGTCGCCGACACCTCGCAGAGGCCATTCGTCATCAGCGTGGTGCCAGTGGTGGGCGAGTTTGCCGCCGCACAGCAACCGGTGATCGTGGTGCTCAGCGAAGGTACACTCATGACCATCCAGGCCGTGGTGTCCGAAGACCGACGCTACGTCCGACTGACGGTGGTGCCATTCTTCAGCGAGATTGGCGACGTGCAGGAGTTCACCTTCGAGGGAACAACCTCCACCAGCTCCTCCAGCAGCACGACCGACGATGCCGAAGGTAACACGCTGCAGGACGACGAAGCCGAGGATATCATCCGCAGTGGTACGACTGTTCAGCTGCCGACCTTCCAGTTCGTCAGTGTGACAACAACGGTCAGTGTGCCCGACGGTGGTACGGTGCTGCTCGGCGGTATCAAACGGCTGAACGAAGGACGTAACGAGTTCGGTGTGCCGCTCCTCTCGAAGGTGCCGTACATCAACCGCCTGTTCCGCAACGTCGGTATCGGCCGCGAAACCGACAGCCTGATGATGATGGTCACACCACGCATCATCATCCAGGAAGAGGAAGAAGCGAAACTGCTCGGCACCGCGATTCCGTAGCGGACCGAGAAAGAAACGCACGATACTCAACTCGCGCCGTCGTCGGGTCTCTGGGCCCGGCGGCGGCGTCTCCGTTTATACACCGACCAACAACCACGCCCCGCGCGCACCTTCCCCGTAGCCACCGTCGCCAGACGGTGGCCCCCACCATCAACGCCGCTAGGTGCCTGGGGTCGAGTTCCACGAGCCCCCAGCAATCAGCCCACAATCAACCGAGCGAAAACTCCTCACGGACCGCGTGGCGGTCCGGCTATTTCAGCTGATTAATTTTGGGACAACTTCCGGGATCTAGATTCGGGGGCCCAAAACTCCCTGGCCCTTTCGTCGGCGACGGCTGGCAAACCACTGCTTTTTCCGACGCTTTTGGTGCCTGTGAAGAGTTTGTCCCCCCGCGTTGTTCCCCGCATGGTTCAGAGGCCGGTTCCGAAGTTGACTCAGCGCGTTGTTTCTTGATCACCCCAATCAAGTCGTCGCGAAATTTCTGCAGCGCCTCCCAATCGACCACCAGGCCGGGCGACGGCTGTTTGCCATACCGCGCTGGGTTGAGCTTCTCCAGATTCCTGGCCGACTGCTGCCACGTCTGCCCCCGCGGCGGCACCCACTTCGGCGGCACCACTGGCTCGTCCATCGGCGGCAACGTCTCCGGTTGAGCCTCAGGCGGTGCTACGGGAGAATTTGGTGCGGCATCGTTGGAAGAGGCGCCGGAAGCATCGTTTGAAGAGGCATGGGCGGAGTCCGTCGCGGCATCGTTGGTGGCAAAATCGCTGGTCCTTTCCCCCGGCGCATAATCTCTCGGCCACCACGCAGGTTCGTAGGGTGGCAGGGTGTCTCCCGGCTTCGCCGCCAACTCCGGCACCAGGTTCACGAACGCCTGATCGATCTTCCGGCCCAGATACGCCTCATCTTCCCGAAACACGGCCGCACAGAGCACCGCATCTTTCACCTGCCCGGCAAGTTTGACCAGCTCCACACGAGTGAGCGTCACTTTATCGGCCGCATTGGCCGCATCCCGTCGCGCTTGCCGCTCGAGCCGCCGTTTCTCCTGCCGATCGAGCAACCACGCCGCGGCCCGCCAGTGCGTGTCCGCCTTCCGCTGGATGGCTTGTAGCGGCCGGAGCTGCACCGCCATCTCCGCCCGCCGCACGCGGAGGTCAAAATCTTCGTCAACCGTGCGCTCCCGCTTAATCGTCTTCCGGTCGCAATCGACATAACGAGCAATGCTCGCCATGCTCACACCAGTCGAAATCAGCGCGATGATCTCGCCTTTTTTCACATCGTCCAACACTCGTGGTCGTGCCATTTTTCGGTTCTCCAGCTCTTGGGGGAAATAAACATGCGTACAGTACTCACCGCATCCCCGTTATAGCCCGCGGAGTGTAAAAAAATGAGCACAAACCAAGCACAAACGCCCGGTTTTCACGTGGATCCAGTCGTAGCCGGATTCGCAAGAATTCGGACCGCAGCGTGCCTGGGGACGAACTCCGCGAGGTGCCAGTAGTGAGAAAAACAGAAGGGAACGGAGAGAACAGAGGGCGACAAATACAACAGAAGGCAACGAAGAGGTTCTGACGGAACTGGAGATGGTGGAGGCGATGCCTTCTAGTCGTCCATCAATACACCGGGGCCGCCGCGTATAGCCCGCCAGGTCCGGAAGACGATCCAGATATTCACTGGTATGCAGATCACCAGTGAGATCACCAAGGAGATAGCAGCATCAGGAAGTTTCCAATTCGGGTTGATGGCGGAGACAACGAAGTAGGTTATGGCAAAAATCGTCCCGTCCAGCAGCGCTAACGGGAAGAAGACGATATCGAAGAAAGCAATCTCTATCCCGATGATTCGCCTTGCTGAGTATCGAAAATCGTGAAGAGCCATTGCTCCAACGAACGCGCTTGCCAATCCAGTTAGTAGCGCAAGCCAAAAGGACAAGACAAATGGCCAATCAAGCGGTGGTGGATCTCCCATGAGTCCGTACACGGTGACGGCGCCAGCCACGGCTGAGATCGTTGCCAGGATGGCGCCTACGACTGCCTTGTGGGAGAGACGTGGCAGCCCGTCGGCTTCGTTGCCTCTCGTTGGGCCAGTTTGCTTTTGCTCGGCGGCAAGGTTCCGCAGCTTAAACTCTCGCCTCACGTCGGAGTTGAACAAGACCGCCAACGCCCAGATGCCCGCGGGTATACCTATCGCCGCGGCCAACGATAGGGGCAGCAGGGAAACAGCGGACGCAGTAACGGCAAGTTCAAACGCGTCAAACCTCTTGATCTGCAAACCGCTGACGATTTGCAGGACTGCCAACACAATCGGAGTGACGATAAAGATTCCCAGAATCTGCCAACGAATTTGTGGGGGTGGCACATGTTGCAGATATTGGCCAGTACAAAGAATGGCCTGTCCGAGGTTAATCACGCCGGCCATGATGAGTAGCCTGCTTGGCCATCGAATCTGCTCCGCGGTCGACCTAGCGGCGGATGCGGCCTGCTGAAACGCATGGCGAACGTCCGGCTTGCTGAGCACCACCAGCGCCCAGATAGAAATCGGCAGACTCAAAATCCAGAACGGCCCAGCCGGCAGTGGCAGCAGCGCTAATGCACAGGCGGCGGTAGCCCAACCCAGCGACGAAAGGCGCAGCATGCTCCAGGCACCAAAGGCGATTATCAGCGATAACAAGAAGTTGATTCCTAGCAGGGCGATAATTGGAACGGCAATCAATACTAGAGGAAACGATTGCGACGCTTCTCGTAGTTGATCCACGATCCACAGACATACTGCGATTCCCGCGATGATCTGAGTTAATGTCGAAAGCGCTCCTACAACCATGAGGCCTACGGCTGGTCGTTGAACATACCGGCGAGCTGCCTCCATTTTGTCGGATTCACCGACTGCTGCATTCGGCATGCGCTGTGGTTGTATCTGGTGAGTGGTTTCGGAGATCGACTCCACATCCGTCTTCACGTCGCTGGCGTGCTGATAGCGTCGCTCCGGTTCTCGCGCCAGCGACCGCAGTACCACCTGGTCGAGCCGCACGTCGATCTGCGCCTTTTTCGACGGCACTTCGAAGTGTCCGATCGGAGCTTCGCCAGTGAGCATCTCATAGAATACGACGCCCAGCGAGTAGATGTCGGCCCGGTGGTCCACGGCGTGCGAACCGTCCAACTGCTCAGGCGCCATGTACCGCAGCGTCCCCATCACCTGATGCGTTCCGGTGAGCGTAAACTCCGCTTCGGAGCGAGTGGTCAGCTTCGCGAGCCCAAAATCGGCGATCTTCACCCGACCGCGTTTGTCGAGCAGGATGTTTTCCGGCTTGATGTCGCGATGCACGACGCCTTCGTCATGCGCATGCTGCAGCGCGTTGCAGACCTGTGGGACGATCGCCAGGGCCTGCTCGGGGGTCAGTTCGCCGCTTTGGATCAACTGCCGGAGGTTGGCGCCGTCGACGTATTCCATCAGGAAATAGTAGAGTGGCCGCACAGATTGATCGCCGACTTCGGCATAATCGATTTCTCCAAAATCGTACACTCCCACAATGTGTTGATGGGTCAGCCGAGCGAGTGTCTTGGCTTCTCGATTAAATCGCTCGGCAAACAGGGGGTCGTGTGTCGCCTCGGGGCGGATGATCTTCAGTGCCACCAGCCGGTCGAGATTGGTTTGGCGAGCCAAGTAAACCGCGCCCATGCCCCCGTGTCCCAGCATTTCCAGAATCTCGAGCTGCGGAAATTTACCTGCCCATTCCGCCGGCCGTGGGGGCATGAACCCGCAAGCGGGTGAAGGACTATCAATCGTTGCCGCTTCGGAGTCCGACATCGGCAGGTCGGTGCGAACGTCCGCTTCGCTTTCCATCCCGGCGGCCACTAGGCATTTGGGGCACAAACCGGCCGGGGCGTCCGATGGCAGCTTGACGCCGCAACTTGGGCAATTTGGCGGGTCGCTCATCACGGTTCTCCGATTAAAAGGCATCTTCTACCCTTTATTTAACGGAATCCTGGCGGGGCGTAACTCGGTTTTTTGCTTTATTCTCCCAAGGCCGCGCGGGTGGCACAGCTGGCTTGTCGTGGTTTGGCTTTTTCAAACCCTCAGCGAGTCGCACATTTTTCTACTCGTTCGCCAGCTTGCGGAGGACCAGCAGTGCTGTGGGGGAAGCCACAGTAGCTCGTAAAGTTAGATTCTCCAGCAAACCAATCCGGTGGCACGGCCGATCACCTCGGCAGTCGTCCTCTAACAAAGGCCACCGATGGTAGCACGAGAACGTCAACTCGTGAATCTCGCCCTGCTGGTCGAAGTGCCGGACCGTGTTTGGCCCAACTAGCTGCTCCGACTCACTCCATGGGTCCAACCTCGACAAGCCAGCAGTGGCACCAGAAACGTGCCGGCAGTGCCACCCCGCCCGATGGGGCTCTTGGGGCGTTGCTTCACGGCAGGTCAAAACACGGGCAGTGCCCGTGGCACACGCGATAACAGTGCCACCCGTCCGTTGCTTTCGTACCTGTGGGGAGCTTCTTACAAAGCATCAATACGGGTCTTTTGCCTACTCGGTTTTAATGGGATTCGTAGCTGTACCAATTACATCGGCCTGCGGTAACATACGCTCAATTAGTTGTTGCCCTTGAGGTGTGATCAGAGTTCCGCTGATATCTAGTTCCTTCAAGTCAACCAGTCCTCCCAGCACGGTAACACTAGCATCTGTAATTGATGTGTTGGATAGGTGAAGGTGCCGAAGCGAGGTCAAATCTCTGAGATGCAATACTCCTTGGTCGGAAATAGATGTGTCATTTAACGCCAAGCTCTCCAACGAGTTGAGGGATCCAATCCAGTCGAGGTCGTCGTCGTTGATTGAAGTTTCTGACAGTAACAAGTGCGACAAGTGTGGCGTCTTTGGTAGGTTCTGTAAGCGATCAACCTTAAACCGGCCAGGTCCCATGTCTGCAATCAGAGTTACTTCGTCAGTGTCATCATCAAAAATGACAATGGCACCGGCCTTCTGCCACTCACTTACCAAACGATTCTGTTGGTAGTATTGCAGCCCGGCCCTAATCACGAAGAAAATCATGACACAGAATAGTGTCGTAATGGCAAATTGTGTGCGAAGTGACCATCGCAATTGGGCAAATTTCAAAAAGAACTGTCGCATATGTTTTCAATACAGTTTTTCTTGACCACGCGCGGGTGCCACTGGCTTTTGCCAGTGTAGGCTAACTGTGTTTGGTCTGCACACTGCTGCGGTTAATCTACCACACCTACCTTCGCTCCTTCAAAGTGCCGAACTTGTTGGCGATGGGGCTCTTGGGGCGTTGCTTCACGGCAGGTCAAAACACGGGCAGTGCCCGTGGCACCCGTAGATTTGAGGCCCGGCCAGCGGCACGCGTCCGGTTCTTTGCTTCTGTGGGAGTTAAAGTGCCACTTGCGTTATCGTATCAGGAAGACTTCCAACGTGGCATCAATACGCGCCAGCCCGTTTTGCTAACGCTTCGAAGGCGATCTTTAGCCTCTACCCCATCGACACCAAGGTTCTCCGCAACTTCAACAGCAATGCGGTAAATTCGCTCGGCGACGCGCGTTTCGCCTTGTTCCTCCGCCATCTCACCAAGGAAGAGCATCGCTTTTATGTCCACCTTATCGGTATACACCTTCAACGCTTTCTTCAGCCATTCCTCAGCTTCTTTGCTATCACCACCGTTCATGGCCAATCCGAACAGATTGGCGAAGGTCTTGGCCATCTCGCTATCGGCGTTCAGCTTCCTGCTAATCTCCAATGACTCAAGGTACCACCGCCTTGCACTATCAGGATCGCCACGGCTATCCGCTACGACTCCCAACTGATGGTAGCTTCCTGCAGCGCCAATCTCATTGCCATGCGATTCCCCAATGCGAATCGACTTCCATAGCCACTTCTCCGCAGTTTGGTAGTCGCCCTTGGCATTCGCCACGGCGCCGAGGTTGTTGTAGGTGCTTGCTGCACTAAGTGTGTTCCCGTTTTTCTCATCGAGTTCAATGGATCTGACGTACCATCTCTCCGCACTTGCAAGGTCTCCTGACTGGTAAGCAGCTAAACCCAGTTGATGATAGCTCTCACCGGCAGCAATTTCGTTACCCAATTCTTCTCTAATGTGAACTGACTTCCATAGCCAGTCAGCAGCAGCGGAGTAGTCGCTACGGCGAATTGCGGCTGAACCCAAATAGTGGCATGTCGTGGCCACCTCGGGTTCATTTCCATTTCTCTCGTACACCGCAAGCGACTTGGTATACCAGCTTTCTGATGCGGAATAGTCATTTTGCCAGTAAGCAATCAAGCCGAGTAGTTGATAGGCGTCTGCAACCCGCGTATCGCTATCCTGGTCGTAGAGCTTAGCCGCTGGCGCGCAGTATCTCTGGGCCAACTCAAGATCTCCCTGCTCGAAAGCCTCAATCGCTTGTCGATACAGACCCGCCGCACCAGACTCTTCGGCACCATCTAAATGGGGGCTTTCCATCGTGTTGACCCTGTAAGTGAATCTTTGGACGAGTTTCGGTACCGGATGTTTCCCTTACAGGAACACGGCAAATCATACTACTCGGTCCTTGAGTGCATGCTTTCATAGCAAAATCCCGGGCAGGATTGGGCTTTGCCAATGCAGGCTAACGGTGTTCAGCCTGCACACTGCTACGGTTAATCTACCACACCTACCTTCACTCCTTCAAAGTGCCGAACTCGTTGTCGATTGGGCTCGGCGGGGGATTGCTGCATGGCAGGTCAAAACACGGGCGGTTCCCGTGGCACCCGGCAAGCCAGCAGTGGCACCAGGCGAGACGGTTGCGTTCAGTCAAGTTATACGAGCGCGGGCGCCATCCACGGCTAGCGAACTAGCACTGCTAGCGGCGGCCATCCTGCCGATGGTGGCCATTGGTGTTAAACCGGCCAGGGCGATTCTGCCGAAGATTGACCTGATGTGATCTATCTGGTACTTACCAGCGAAAGTTGGTGGGAACCTTGTTTCCGGGCCGCGTTTGCTAGTCACACGAAGTGGGTAGTTCAGGATGTCCAAGTGCTATAGTGTTCTGTTCTTGCTGGGCGTGATGTGCCTGCCCGGTTGTTTTGCCTTGAGCGTCGGGGGCCGCACCGAGCAGCCGATGACGATGGCTCAAGAGATCTCCGAACTGCGAAAGCTGCGCGACCGCGGGACGATCTCCTACGAGGAGTTCGAAACGGGCAAGCTGACGCTGCTTCAAGGCTATCGGCCCGACGAGCCAAGCCTGGTGAATCCAGCCGAAACCCAGCTGGCCGACTACCCCGCCCCGATTGAAACCGCGCAGAAGTGAAGCAGCGGGGCGGCAAGCTACGCTGCCAAGTCGCTGTCTCTGGCTAGCTTCCGCGAATCATCGGAGTTGGAGTTTGGCGCCGACACCGCCTGGCGATACAGCAGCGTCTGCCGGTCGAGCCGCATCGTGGCGCGGTGGTCTTCCGCCGACAAGAGCAGCCAGTCGCCCACGGCCACCTCATCCGCCGACACACCGGCAGCGACGGATGGCTCCCGTCGGTCGTCAAGCAGTTGCTGCTAAAGAAACGGCTTCCAGCCGATCGCCCGCCGTCTTTGATGGTCCATCTTCGTGGAGCCTTATCGGTTTGGAGCAACCGACGCACCGGGTGCGGAAGAGGTTCGCGAGGACGACGGATAACACCACACGCAGCGGCGCGGCGGTGGATGTATTTACAGGAGGCAACAGAGGACGCGAACTAAGAAGTCGCGTGACCCTTAACCCAATCACGCGACCGTCCATCAGCAAGGCGGGCTACCGCATGCTTTGAGGTTTGTTAGTTGGACGGCGGCAAACCCACCTGTTACAGTGGTGGACTGCAGCAGAGGGGGGGGCTGGGGGCGACGCGGGCTTGATGCTGCTTTTCTGCTTTCTGAGCTTCACCATCACTTGTCTAAGGGGCGTACGGATGTTCAACAGGTCACGGCGTTTCTTCGGCCCACTTTCTGCGGCGACGGAATCAGGTCGTATCACCGCTAGTCACTGGATCGCTGATCGATGGCGCCATAGCGCATCGCCAAGCTCCGCAAAGCGATTGTCCGGCATCGAAGCCCTGGAGCCTCGCATGATGCTCGCGGCCACGATTCAGGAAGACTTCCGCGTGCCGAATGTGCTCAACGCGTTTTTTGCTCTTCAGGATTCGCCCGATCTGCTGGCGGCCAACTACTTCGATGCGGAGACCAACCCACCGCTGATCGGCTTGCCTGGCGGCAATGCACCTACCGAACCTCGCAATGGCGACGGGCCGGAACCCCCGGGCCCGGGCGAGAACACGTCCGACGAGCACTACCAGGGCATCGCGCGTTCGTTTGGTGTCGGCACTCCGTATCTTTACCAATCGGGGTCGGGCTCCGTACTCGAGAATCCAGACGACTATCCCGACGAGGAGAAGTCGCCCGAGCCGCGAGGCAACGTCGTAGTCATGAAAATCGATTCGGCCGCCGATGATGGCGAACGACTGGGCGGAAATCGATTTACCGAGCGTACCGACAATGCACTCGATCCTCCGTTCGGCAATCCCCCGCCCGAAGACCGCGTGGTCAACAACGTATTCTTCGAAGACTATGGCCACGTGGGCGGCCTCGACACGTCCGGACAGATACTGGCCGTCTCGCTGGAACGTGCACTCGACGAGAATTACCAGCCCACCGACGATATCACCAAACCGCACGGCGTGATTCGCTTCTACGACATCTCGAATCCCGTGTCCCCGCAACTCATCCCCAATGTAGAAGTGATTGCGCCCTACCTTTCCAATTCGTTCGACGGCTCTCAGGGCGAGGCGGGCGTCGTGGCTTTGACCAAAATGGACGACGGCACCTTCCTGCTCGCCCTGTCTGCCAAGAACAACATTGATGTCGTGTTTTATCGTTCGAATCTCACCGACTTCAATGCGCCTGGCTTCAACTTTGGGCCGCTGCAGCAGGAGTACTTCGACCCTGGTCAACTGGTTCCGACCCCTTACATGACCACTCGTCCTTTCGCCTTCTTGAGCACCACTAACATCGACGGTCGCGAGGGTGAGATTGGACCAGCGGATGCACCGTGGCCCGTAAATTACATTGAGAGCACATCGGGCAATAGCGTGCCGAGTTCGCACCAGAGTTTCAATTTTATCACGCAGACCAACGGCGATTTGTACCTGATCGGGTCGCGAAACGATTGTGGTGGCGGTCCGGGCATTATCTGCCCTATCGGCGACGACCCGGACGACTACATCGATCTCTATCGCGTCTCGGTGACGCCCAGCGGGGGCGACTCACAGCTAGGCAGCATCTCCCTCACCCTGCATGGAACGAAGGAGGTAGAGCTCGAGGAGGGGCATTTCGCCCACGTCGGAGGCAGCCACGTTTCGCCCACCGGCGAGCTGCTGTACTATTCGGGCGAGGGTTACAATCATGAAGACAGTGAAGCCAATCGCCTCAACATAGGCGAGTTTCGATCGAAAACCGTGATGATCGGCAACGAGCCCATCCGCGGCATCGTGGCCAGCACGTACCAGGGGGTGTTCACCAAAACCGCTCGCGCAGGAGCCGGACGGTTTCTCGAAGCCGGTAACCTGACGCTCATCGAGGATGGGGCGGAGACGATCCTGCAGGTTGCGGCTGGCGTGCCGGTGCGATTCGATGCCAGCGTGCTGCAAGCGTTTGTCGAGTTTTACGACGAGCCCTCGGCCCGCACCAATCAGTTGATGGTCGAAATCGATGACCGCAGCGAGATTGGCGTCCTCTGGAATTTCTCGAAGGCCAACGACACCGGTAACTCCGAGTTCAACGACGACGCCGAAGAGGTAAGCTACTGGCTGCCTCGCGGCACCATCGCCCGGCTGTACGAAGACAACGTGGCCGACACCGCCAGCGACAAGATCGGTACCCTGGCCGCTCCCAGCCTGTTTTCGCCCGGTGCCGACGATTCGGTACTCAGACAGGACATCGATCCCGACGTCCGCGACGAAGTCACCGCGATGCAGTTCATTCGTGCCGGGCAGCCCAATGTGCCAGGCGGCTTCGACTTCCCAGGCTTTGAGACGCTGACCACGGTCAATCCTCGCTTCGAGTGGAGCAGCGTCCTCACCAGCGGCAGCACGAGTACCCTCGACCAACTGCTACCTGCCACCACGCTGGACGATCAAAGCTTCTCGGTGGCTTTCGATACCGAGGGCCGCCAGGTGATCACGCTGCGTTACCTGCCCGCCGGTGGCCTGATTAACGATACCTCGACCGCAACACTGCTCGCCGCCGGCTACCCGGCACTGCCAGGCGGGCCGACTGTGCCATCGGACTGGGCCGAACTGACAATCACCGTCGAGGTGCAGGGCGCGGTGAACACCAACCCGGTATTCACCACGCCAAGCAGTGTCAGCATTCTCGAGAACGAAACCTTCGTCACCACGGTGAACGCCGTGGATAACGATGTACCGGCGCAGACGGTCACCTACGAACTCGACGATGATTCGGACTCCGCCTTCTTCAACCTCACGCCCGATGGCCAGCTCTTGTTCAACTCGCCGCCCGACTACGAGTTGCCCACCGATAAAGGTAAGGACAACATCTACGACATCCGAATCTTCGCCAGTGACGGCAACGGCGGCAGCAGTTCCTTGAATTTGGGCGTCGAGGTCATCGACATTGTCAAAGCGGCGGACGACACCGCCGTGACCGACGAGGATACCCCCGTGGTGATCGACGTGCTGGCCAACGACTTCGAAATGGGGGGCACGCTCAGTGTCTCCCAGGTTGGCAACGCCATGCATGGCGGTGTGGTGATCAACGCCAACAACACCATTACGTACCAGCCGGGCGCCGGCTTCAGTGGCGAGGACCACTTTAACTACACGGTCAAGAGCACCAACGGAGCGATCGACAGCCGGCAGGTCACGGTGACCGTCAATCCGGTGAACGAGGACCCGACCACGTCGAACGACTTTGCCAACACGGTGGAAGATTTTTCCGTCGAAATCGACGTGCTGGCCAACGACTCGGATCCCGATGGCGACAAACTTGTGGTGACTTCCGTATCGCTGCCGGAGTTCGGCCTGGCGCTGATCAATCCCGACGGCACGATCACTTACATCCCGAACCGCGATTTCGATGGCAGCGACAGCTTCACCTACCTGGCCAGCGATGGCAATGGTGGCAGCACCAGTGCAACCGTCTTCGTCGAGGTGAGCCCCGTACTCGACGGCGATTACAACGAAGATGGAGTAGTGAACATCGCCGACTACGTCGTCTGGCGGAACACGTTGGGCGCGGCAGGCGAGCCCTTTGCGGGAGCGGATGGCGATGGTAGCGGGCTGGTCGATGCGGAGGACTACGTAGTTTGGAAGAACCACTTTGGTCAGACGGCGGCGCCCCCCATCGCGGCCTCGCTGTCTGCCCGTGTCGCGTCCGAACCCACGACCGCTGGTTCGCCAAGTGCCGAATCTCCAGCACCGGGCGATTCCTCTCAAGCCGCGCCAACTGCGGGTGGCCTCAGCTTAAACGGTCTGGACTCCGCCAAGCGGGAGAAGTCGGATGACCCCGGCATGGCAGTCACCACCCCGAGCAGCACTTCTCCCTCCGACGCCGGACTCCTGCTGCTATGGCAGCAGGCGGATGACGACCTGGACGACGACTACGGGCCATCGGATCTCAGCACGCTCGACGAAGCGTTCGCCGCCGAGAACCTGTCCACGGAGATGGATTCGATGCAGGCACGTCTTGGAAGTGACTTGTAGTCAGCTCGACCCTGGAGCAACCGATACCTGCGGGCCGGACAAGATTCGCGCGCAGCGAACCTATTACACCGTCCTCCCCGAACACAACCCTCTTCGTGAAAATGCGCGCATGAGCGCAGAGACTCAAGTTATTGAGAGCAAGGGACCTACCGATTCGGAGTCCCTTTGGGTCTATTCTGATCGAAGTATAGGCTTCCCTGAAAAACTAGTTCTGGTTAACAGAGAGTGCGAGTTCCACACGCTCGCGCGCAAGAATCACAGCCAATCTGCGCGCTGGTCGGCAAGGGCCACAAACATCGGCCTCGCATGCGAGTCTTGGTGGCCAGACGCCGCATGAGGTCTACCATCGCTTGCGCCCGGCGAACCGTCGCCCGCGACTGGAGTTGCGTCGGCGTTGGCCACGGGGTTCTCCTTGTGCCAAGCCGCAGACGCTGGAGGCGGGGCAGCCCGGGGGAACGTTTTCAGTTGACTGTCCACTTCCACGAAGGCCAGCGGCATCTGCCGGTTGTTTCTCTGAAGCGCGCCGCGCAACTGCGTGCCGCCAAATGCAAACTGTGCTACCGCTGCGCGCCGATGTCGTGATCTTGCTCATATCTCACGTAGCGACAGTTAAGTTATGGCTTTGATCCGCTTGTTGTCCACGGACTTTCCGGTTATCAACTTGCGTATCTCGATGTACAAACCACTGAACTAAATATCGCTGGCCTAGTACTTCGACTGTTTTAGATATTCCTTCTCTCGAAACACAATGCTGCTAATCGTTTATGCTGCATCCAGTGATAGAACTTGGCAAGCTGGTTTCTCTGAAGACGTCGCTTTCGTTCCCGGGCGAGGCGTGCCGGTTGGTGGCAGGCGCATTCGTCGTGGAGAATCATGGCGATTCCCTCTCGGATTTGAGGGATGGTAATGGCCGGGGTCCATTTTTTTCCCCCGTCGTGCTTCACACACGATAAACCAGGTTGCGACGAGCGAAAGCGTTTGATGATGATGCCAGCCCTTCCAGTTGCGAACTTCGTAGTCGGCCAAGCCGGCCTCGCTCTTGCTGCGCTGAAAACACTCCTCGATACGATGTGCCGCCTTCGCCACCCTCGCAAATTCTTTCAACGGCGTCTCTGGACTCGCATTCGACAAATAGTAATCGTGCTCCACGGCGCCGTCCTCGCTTGTGCGACGAACAACCACCAGCGTTTCCGGTGGAGCTTCTCGACGCTGATCAGTGCGAGGCGCGACACGGCGTTTGACAATGTCGACGCTCAGCGGACCTTTTTTCCAGCACGAACCTCGATCTGTGTCCAGTCGCTGTCCAAAAGAACCTCACGCCAGGTCTGAACTTGTTGCCACGGACGCTTGGGGGGATGGCCCTTTCCCGAATACGTCGGGGGACCGGTATCGAGATCTCGAATCAGTGTATTGGAAGGAATCGCCAGCAAGTACGACTCGCCCAACTCCTGCAAATCTCGGCGAAAATGGTAAGGACGGCCCATCTCGTCGTCGCCGGCAATCCATTGGTGAGGCAGCAGCGTTCCTTTCTCGGCAAGCATCTGCAAACACAACGCATGGCGACTACGATAGCGAATCTCCTTCGGCACCCCCGCCTTCTGTCGTCGAGCTTTGTCTTTGGCCCAATCTTTGGGAAGATACAGCCGCATATCCACCAAAGCGTGCTCTTGGCTCGAGGCATATCCCATGTAAACGCCAATCTGGCAGTTGTCGATCTTGCCCAGTCGTCCCGACCATTGTCGCTGTACCCCGACCGATGCGTTTCCCTTTTTAGGAAACGAAGAGGGGTCGAACACAATGACACCGTCCGCTTCGCCCAGGTGCTCTCCCACTTGCCGGGCGAGTTCTTCCCGCAGCGGAGCGTCGTCCCAGTTGGCGAAGCCGATAAAGCGTTGCAAGCCGATACGCACCTGGTCGTGCCGATAAGCGATCGACTCGACGTTCTTTCGCTTCACGTCCGAGAGCAATCCGTGGACATAAGTCGAAGCATGCTCCACCTGCTCAGATCGCACCAAGTGACAGGTAAACGGCTCCATAAATCGTTCCAAACGCTCGATTACATCCCGAAAAACGGCCGGAGCGACCTCACACTCAGCCAACAATTCATCCCTTCGCACTTCGAAACGACGTTCCATCGTCAATCTCCTTCCATGGAAGTTCGATCACCGGAAGGAGTGATACCAGAACGGGTTATGGCGATGCAATACAAGTAAAACAGTCGAAGTACAGAGTGAACTGTATATCGCTGGTCCAGTACAGGGATAGTCAAGCGCCACCGAGGTACTGGTTGAGAACGTATGATAAAATCGCTGGAGATAAACCAATGCTTCCACGCTTGTGAGCCTCCCGCACTCTATCTAGGGTGTTTAAATCTGGTATCTCCTCGAATGCTGCATCTATCTGAGTTGTGACCAGATGCTTCAGCTGAGATTGGACAGGCAACACGAGCATGTCGTTTACTGATAGGCCCAGCAACTCGCAGTACTTAGGCTGCACAAGGAACATGAATTCAAATCCATTGGGCAGCGGTAGCAAGAACCCGTAACGCCGCAAGTCTTCAGTTCGCTGGTATGTACGCACTGTGACATCATTGAGCACCACCTCTCCGTACGGCTCTGGAATACTCCGGATCCTGCTCAAGTCAAACTCGAATGGAACACAGCTGAAGGCGGCCTTAGGATCGTACTTCTCAAATATATTGGCGTCACGGACGATTGCCGCAATCAGGGCTGGTTCAACATTGCCGCCAGGATGTCTTTTTGCATGGAAACACTGAGTGCCGTCGACACATGGCGTGTACGATGTTAGTAAGTCGAGCGTTTCGGCCGAGGGTTCAAACTCCTGGGCCAACTCTGAGCCGATCTGATTGAACCAATACAATCCGAACAATGCTTTTGCTGAAAATGGCACTCCTAGTGAATAGCGATCCTCTTCCCATTTTAGCGAGTCGGTTGTATCGATAAATGAGTAGGGACTTTTGAGAACCTGACCAAGTTTGACGAACGATTTGTCCAGTGCACTCAGCTCGTTCTGTTCAACGCGAAGGTGAGCAGTAAGATACGGGTGCGTCGCCTTCCGACCATACGCCCAAGTGGCGTGATAGGTTGCGCGAGGTCCGATAAGCTCCACGGTAGCTCCCGATACTGTAGCAGTGAAATCTAGAACATCTTTTGTGAGGGGAGTAATTGTTGAGTCGGGCAGGCGCAGCGTGGTCGGGGCTAAATTACGACAACCGGCGAAAACGTTGATCACGCCATCAAGTAATTTGCCAACGGGTTCTGAGGCGACGACGAATGCATACAAGGCAGTGAATTTACTCATGCAATGGCAATCCCTCCACCAATCGGAATAATTGCGGGGCTTTGCTGACTTCTCGCGGACGAATACGCTGCCGCAGAGCGAGCGAGAGCTCTTGCCGACGCAAACGCTGGTTGTAAAGTCCCCTGATTTAGAAAGCGAAGAAGAGCCGGATTTCGAAAGAGTTCCCGGACGGCAACTACACTGGTAAGCACGGCCAACCGTGTCTGCAATTGTATCTTTTCAGTGTACAACACTAAACCGCCAAAGTTGTAGAATACTGCTGGTTTAGGGACGAAGATCAGGTTGGTCGATGGTATCCACTCGTAGCCCGGAAAATACCCATACGGGAAGAGCGAGGCCGAGTACATCAGGAGTTGAACGGGCCCAGCCTGCAAACCATACTCGGTCAGCGGTTTGATCTCCAGAAACTTACGATCGACATGATTTAAAATGTCCGGCTTCAATCGAGGGTTAAGCCCAACTCGAGCCCATCGACCAAAGGTGCAAGCTGCCCGCGTCCTGCCGGAAGGAAGTACCACTGTCCCGGCACAAGCGGTTGGGTGGTCCAGGGCATAGACCGCCGCAGTTTCTCGCTCAACAGGTCGCCAGTAACGCTCCGCGAACGTTCGCAACCCACTTGGATCTACTTGGCTCACTGGATCGCCGTGCGTATACAAATACTTGTGGTACGACTGCGGGTCGGACACCACGCCTGCAAAGGGATCGAGCCGATTGAATCGCCCGGTGGCTGGGTCGTAGAACCGAGCCCGCAAACGCTGGAGGCGGGGCAGCCGGGGGATCGGTTTCGGTTGACTGTCCAGTTCCACGAGGGTCAGCGGCATCTGCCGGTTGTTTGTCTGGAACGCGCCGCGCAAGTGCGTGCCGTCAAATGCAATCTGTGCTACCGCTGCGCGCCGATGTCGCGATCTTGGTCATATCTCACGTAGCGACAGTTCGATGGTGGATTTGATCCTCTTGTCGTCCACAGACTCATTCGGTTTGAATTTGCGATCTCCGATGTATAAAGGAATGAACTAAAGATCGCTGGACCAGTCTTCGGGTTGGAACAGGGCAAATGCTGAGAACTCATCTTCAGTAAGATGGACCGCATGATCAGGTGCAAACTCCCCAAATGCAGTTTCGAAGGCATCTACTGCAAACTTATCATCCGTCAACAGTAACAACAGTTGAGAATCGTTGGCTGGCAGAGAAATTGCCAGGGCCTCGAAAGCTTTTTCGCTGCTGGTGTCGTCGCAGGGGGCGCTAGTTGAAAGAGCGACGGGCCAAGTCGGTGCAGGGGAGGAGCGATCGCTGGTGGCCACAGACCCGGATAAAACCGGCTGAGGGCTCGTAGTCGTGGAAACAATTGCCACTGCGGGTGGCACATAGGCTCCCAGGTTGTTGCGCCAAACGGTGTAGTCAGCAAGCATCACAACGCCATCGCCATTGCCGTCAGCCCGCAAGTCGGTAGTGGAACCAAACGACTCGCGCCACACCGAGTAGTCTAGCTGATCAACGACAAAGTCGGAGTTGTAGTCGCCCATCAAATCGCTAGTTTCATCACCTCCAGGAGTGCCGTGCAACGTGCGTGAGGCTCGCCAATTGAGGCCGTCGTTGTAATCGCCATCCGTATCAACGACCACCAGCGAAGGCCCCATGCCGTCAGGCGAAGTGGGCCAGGCCTCTTCGCCCAGATCGTCGCCATCTTCATAGGCAAAGGACTGAATGATTGCTGCTTCGCGATCTTCTAGCAATACCGTCTCACCACCATTACTCAAGCGACCAGACCACTGCCCAAGAACGCGCACTGAGGTCCCGTATCGGAACTCGAACGCCGATTGGTTCTCAACTACCACGGCCCGTTCCCCAGGCGCCAAGACGGTGGGGTCGTGAAAGGCAAACTCCACGGCAGTAGTCAATTCGACATGCTGTAGTTCGATGGGTTCGGCCGACGTATTAAGAAGTTCGACAAACTCGAACTCTTCGTTGTCGGTAAACCCGGCGGCGATTTCGGCGGCGCTCGGCGCCAAGGGGTTGTAGTGCAACTCGGTGACACGGAGGTTTGACGAGTTGGCAGGAGTCTCTACGGTAAAGGTAGTTGCGTTGATCGCAGACCATTCTCCCTGATCAAGTGCCCGGGTGCGAATTGTGGTTGCTGCCGTAAGATCGATTGGCTGGCCGGTGTATTGGATGGCCGAGCCGCTGATCGCTCCACCGATTTCTCGTGGGTCCGATCCGTCCAGTGTGTAGTAGATTGTGCCTGATGGGGCAGAAAGGACCACGTCGAACCCACTCGGTACCTGTCCACCGTGTTGGTTGTATGTGGGAGCATCGGTATCTGGATACAGATTGAAATCCCGAAATTCCTGCAAGACGATGTCCGAACGCTGCGGCAGGTAGGTGTTAAGTATCCAATCGCGCTCAGTGGTCCACTCCGCAAGCGTAAGCGGCGTACTGTGCTTTGTATCTCCCCAGCGCGCCGACTCGCCAACGATTGCGCGCTCGACGTGATCTGCGAGCTGCTGGTAACGCTGAACCAAATTATCGGGCGTCAATGCACCATCGTTGAAGAAAGCCCGATGAATTCGATCGGCGAACAAAATGCGGTACTCTTCGTTTGTTTGCAGATTGCTATGCGGTTGCCCAGCGTTTCTACTACCGGTGAAATCCTGGTCGAGCGTGGTGGCATCAAGTGGAGATCGGCCCCGGTTATTTCCGATGGTATTCTCGAAATCCCAGGTGAAGAACTCGAAACCAGTGGTAGTGGCCGGGTCGCGATTGCGTCCGGCCCAGAAGTTCTTAAAAGGCCAATCCCAGTTGCCGCCCCACACGTTCAGCATGATGTAGTCCACGTAGCTCTGCACGTTGAGCAGCGGCGCGATGGCGGGATCGCGGGTGCCGTCGAGATCTTTTCCCTGTAACTCCATGTAGTCAGTCAGCGACGAACCTGCCAGCGCCGTTTTGGCAAACATTGCATCCCACGCGACAAAATCACCGGCCTGGGCTTCTGCCACGTGGATTGCGTCCCAGTTGTCGGCATCGCCACCAAAGTAACTCGCCGCAAACTCGCTATCTGGGCGCTCGACCGGATTGTAGAGCCCCCAGTACACCCCGTTTATGTAGAGATGCACGAAGGTGCCGTGAGCACTGGGGCTACCAATCGCGCGTTGCAGGCTGCGTCCGAATTCGTCGCGGGTGTACTGCTCGGTATACTTCGCGGCATCCCACGTATATCCATCGTTGGCGCCCGCACGTAAGACAATGGTATTGAACTCGTCGACGGTTCCGGTATCACCGAAAAGCGGAAACTCGAGCTGGGAAGGTCCGTATTGGTTCTTGAACAGCAACCGGAAGGAATGCTTCTTCGTAGCACTGTGGCTGCGAAAATATCCGCCCTGAATCCGAAGACCCGCGTCCACCTGAAACCCCTGGCTGCCATCGGGATTGATCAGTTCGATGGAAGTAGCCCGCTCCCATGCAACGCCGCGTGAGGTGGAGTTAGTGTAGATACCATTGGTGCCAAACAAATCGTCGATATTTGTGACAATCGACATGGTGGGAATCGCCTGAAGGTCGTCCTTGATCGAAGCGGCGTAAACACCGCCGAACTCGTCTCCGCCGACCGAGTTGCCATTGTCGTCGAAAATGCCGATCACGTCGGGATCGAGTCCGTAGTCGGCGGAAGTGGATCCCCAGTTCGTCGGGAAACCGGCGTCGAGCGTGGCCTGGAAGTCCTGACTCACCACGTCGTCGACAAAAATGTAGGTTTGCGTGTCGACATTGGTTGGAAGATAGTCGGTCTTAAACGCCGCGGCACGAAGCACGGTAGTGTGGTCGATGCCCAGGGCCGTGGTGTATAGGATGCCGGTCGCTGGCGTGGGAACGTTGCCGTTGGTGGTGTAATAGATTTGGGCACCAGGCGTATCTGTGGTGATCTCAACCTGGAAGGGAGCATTGTAAAAGCCACGGTCGGCACTGAACGTAGTGTCCGAAACTTGGCCGGTCAGTCCCTTGTTGTTGGCACTTCCGGGGGTTGGCACGTCGAAGTAACTCAAGGTCTGAGTATTGGCTACGCCGTTCAATTGTGGGTTGATAAGGAGGTCGTTGTCGCTGGCCGATAGATTGAGGCCGTGAATGGCCAGCACATTCTGGCCATCTTGCAACAGATGGAGATAAGGCGTCACGTCAATGGTTTCGAATCCGACCGCGTCCAAATTGTTGCGTTCGGCTGTGGCAACGGAATCGAAACCGAGATTCGCCGGAGCATTGCGTTCGGCGATCTTTGTGCCGTTGAGATAAGCGACAAAACCATCGTCGTACTGCATGTTCAACAGCAATGCGTCGAGAGGGGTAGTGCTGTCGTAGGTAAAGGCCGTGCGCACGTAGACCCCTGCACCGACGCCAAACATCGCACTTTCCAGATCGGTCTGGAAAATCTGATCGTAGTTCACAATCTCGCGGCCCATGACCTGTACTTCGCCAAGCGAAAGCACGTCGGCTTCATCGAGATTGCCCCCTCCGGCTGTACCGGAGAGGTCGGGGTCGGGCGTGCGGGTAACGCGCACGGTTTGTCCAATGATGGGGCCGCCGCTGAGCGCGATAAAGTCGAGTTCGAGCGTCTCAGGCCCCGAACTGACGGAGCCTCCTCCCAGTACGTTCTCGGGGTTAAGCAGCGCGGACGTGAAGACAACCGTGGAAGTAGAGTCAAGCACTTCAACAGTAATGTCGCGTAGCCGTGACTGACAGCAGCCGTCGCGATTGTGGAGGATAACTTCTTCCAGTAGAAAGACATCGCCTAGATCGACCTGCCAGGTAGCGGGCAGGTCTAGTCCGGCAGCCGTGTGGGTGAAGTTAGTCGGGTCGCCATCAATGGCCAAGTCGGATCCGAAAGACCCAAGCTGCGAAGACTGCGAGGTAATTCCGTCGGGCGCAAGATTGGTTAGCTCGCTGCTACCGTCACCTTGGGTCGGATCATTCTCGTACCCGACGCCGAGAGTCGCAGCCAAGGTGACTTCGTTCGGAAACGGAGTGGTTAAGTTGGTATTTTGCGTGCCCTGTGTACCGCTCTCGACAAACACAAAGTCACTTGCATTGTCGTTATCTTGATTGCCTTCGCGGCGAATCTGGTAAACGCCATTGACGAGAGGCGTCCCGCCTCCCTCCCAGGGCAGGTCGTCGGCAGTCAAGTTAATACCGCCGATAGTAACGTCGAAGTTGCTCAAATCGGCACTGCTGTACCCCCAGGCGACAAAATCAACGACGTTGCCCGCGTCGTCCATCAGAATCGTCCACCCGGGATTGTCGTCGTCCCATTCGATGTTTCCCAGTCCGTCGGTATTGTCATCGGTCGTCAGCACTTGCCCCGCGGCAGTGTTGCCGGGGAGATTCCACAGGAACATCTCAACACTGTTAACGCCGCCGTCGGGGCCAGCAGGATCGTTGAACGCGACGGTCCAACCATTCGTGTCGATGCTTTGGTCGGTTACGTTTTGTACTTCGATCCAATCTGGGTTGTTTAATCCTAGCTCAGAGATCAGAACCGTAGATTTGGGGACAGTTACCTCAGAAGTCCACGCTGCGTCATCGAATGCAGATTCTGTCCACGTGGTTCCCAGTAAGTTGTCATTGGGAATCAAATAGCGCACCGGCGAACCAGATTGTACGAACGCGAAACTGTCTTGCCCAATTCCGTACGAGACGTCGGTTAGTTGGCCCGGGTACTCTGGAGAAAACTCGTAGACGACCTGCTCCGCGGCATCGGTTAACGCTAGATACCCGCCATCCACAGCGAGGCTAAAGCTAGTATGCAGATTCCCACCTGCGTCAACGTAGTCTTCTGTTGCCTGGCCTGAGGCGAAAACAACCAGGTATTCACCTGGATCGAGGACTGATTGCGGAAGGCTAGGAAACGTCCACTTGTCAAGCGCAGCATCGTTATCGGTGAGATGCCACCCGGCCAGATCGATAGCGGCGGCGCTCGGGTTATGGATTTCGATCCAATCAGGAAAATTTCCATCACCATCGGAGACTGCATCGTCGTTGCTCGCCATGAACTCAGTGATCAGCGGCATGCTAGATAGTACGTGCCGTGCCTCCAATCGCTCGACACTTAGCGACCGACTCTGGAACTGCTTTCTCCTCAGTGCCATGTTTCGTGTCATATCAAAAGCGTCCTAAGGAGTTGGTCGTGAATCCGTCGCAGGAAAGGCTGGTCGGCATTCCATCTCAGATTGCTTGGCCCACGACACCACACGATGCCGCTTGAATCGCATGCTTTGGAAGTTCCAGGTCTGCAGCAACATCAAAAGTAAATTCAAGCAATGTGATTTGCTAAGCTGTAACTAGTTGGTTGTAGGGCTTGCCTGTCGAGCTGTGCCTGCAGGCCGATATAGATAGCCACAGTACCCATTCTCAGTACCCATGTAACAAAGCATACTCGACCCAAGAAGCACTTAGCGACTCCGTTAGCGGAGTTTACGATAAAATGGGGAGCTTGTATTGAGAAGCAGAATCTACAATTCTACAATAATGAAGCGGGATTTGCTGAGAAAAGCAATCTCGCCTTCCTTCAGTCGCGATGTCAACAAGGGGTGATGGGAACAATCCTTTAGGTAAACCTCTTCTGCCCCATCGTTTCCATCGTGGTCCCCAAGTGTGACGCGGTGCGCGCTGATCCAGCCCCCTTAACTGAGACCATGCCGAGATGAATAATCACGGCGTCAGGACGTAACTTTGAGGAGGTCATTGATGGCACGAGGCAAGAAGTACAGCCCCGAGGAGATTATCCCCAAGCTTCGCGAAGCGGAGGTGCTGATGTCCCAAGGGACGACGCAGGAACTGGCGGCTAATCAGATTGGCGTCACGCCTACCTGTAAACAACACTCTTCGTGAAATCCTCTCTTTCTCTCTGAAGCCAAGTCGTTGCTGGGAATGGTGTTGGCGATTCGGAGTTGCGTTCGGTCGGGCGTCCAACGAAAGTAATCTGCTGCGGATTTGGTCATGGGAGGTTAACAGCGAAGTGCGGGCTTCTGTCTAGCAAGCGATAAATAACGCTATTGTTGTTGTTCAATGATCTCGAGCGACTGCTTGTGCTGCAGAATCCGCTTGATCGAGCCATCAGGCATCCGCTCTTCTTTAACCAAGTAATAATGCTCGTCGTATTCTTGGCGTTCGGCCAAGCGTGTAGCCGACTGTTGTCCACGCCAATCGGACAGATCGATTGGCTCCCACTGCTTCGACTTCAGCGAAGCGTAGGCTGCATCGATTATGGCATTTACAACGTAACCGTCGTAAAACGACTCGGTCGGTTTCCCGCCCGCGTCGATGGAATCGAGCATGTCGGTAAACATATTGGGGTAGCCCAGCGCCGCCACTTCGTCGCCTACTGGAAACAACCACCCCTGATTCGCTTCCGATTTTTCCGCGACGTATTGCGAAGTTGCTCCCGACATGTACATCTCGTATCCGGTTCGTAGCCAGTGATTAAGCCAGATGGTCCCCTCAGCCCCGCTAACTTCGTCGCGCAGATCCATTCCTCCACGGAATGTCCAGCTGACTTCGAACTGCCCGATGGCACCGGTTTCATACCGTACTACGCCGATGGCGTGGTCTTCGGTTTCGATCGGGTGCACTTGCGTATCGCCCCAGCACATGACTTCCATGGGGCGCACTTCTTTGCCAATAAACGATCTCGCAATCTCGATGCAGTGACATCCCAGATCGACGATCGCACCACCCCCCGCCAGTTCTTTGTTCCAAAACCATTCACTATGTGGACCGGAGTGGGCTTCGCGCGAGCGGACCCACAGAATTCGCCCCAGGTCACCCTGTTGAACCGAGGCGAGCGCACGCAGAGTCTTGGGCGTATAAACTAAGTCCTCCAAGTAGCCGTGAAATACGTTGGCTTGTTCAACCGCTTCGAGCATGCGCAGGGCTTCGGCTCGGTTCCGGCCAAGTGGCTTGGTACACAGCACCGCTTTACCTGCTTCCGCCGCTGCCACCACGGCCTGTTCATGAAGGTGATTTGGCAAGGCGACGATTACGACGTCGGTCTCCGGGTCACAAATCGCATCGGTCAGGTCATTCGTCGGTCGGGGAATTCTGTGCTTCGCGGCAAGCGACGCCGCCCGCTTGAGAGAGCGGGAATAGACTGTGCGGATCTCGTCGCGTCGGCGATGGCCATGAAGCGTTGCGGCGTACAGCGAACCGACTAGACCAGCTCCAAGTAGTGAGATATTACTCATTTGTTTGTGCGCTAGAACCTTCGGTTAGTTTGGAATCAGCACTTCAACAACGCGGCGCGGACACGATCGTCCGACCAAGTTTCTAGTGGAGCATAATTTGGGTGTCTGCCGTTCTGAATGAATGGATCGTTGTGCCGCGTGTTGTAGCAGCATATTAGCGACCATCGAGGATTGTCACTCGTATTCTTGTCGGAACGATGCAGGAGATTTCCATGGAAAAACAATGCGTCACCAGGCTGCATTTCGCAATACATCAGTTCGAGCCGCTTCAGAGCTGCTTCTACGTAAGCTGGATCGGCACCTTGTTGTTCTCCGGTGTTGGCATGATCGATACGGCCCATTAGGTGTGACCTTCTGAGCACTTGCAGGCAACCGTTGGCCTTCGTGGCTTGGTCAACAGCTATCAGGCAACTCGCCATGTCTGGGTACAGACAGCCAAACTGATACCAGTAACCGTAGTCTTGATGCCACTCCCAAGCGCCACCCACGCGAGGTTCCTTTAACATCAGCTTGTGATGGTAGTGATATATTTCGTCGCCCAGCAATTCTTGCATCCGCTGAGCGATCCGCTCGGAGCGTGCGACGGCAGCGTAGGGCGAGTCGTCGGGCAATTCGTTCTGCAGTGCAAGCCGTGTGTTACCTCCCGTCGCGTCCTTGCGGACGTAGGACTGAGCGAGCATTTGGTGATCGGCACGGGCAAACGCGAGCAATGCGGATATCTCATCGCCATCAAACAATTCGCGAACAATCAGAAACCCGTCGCGTGCGAAATCGGCACGTGAAATGTCAGAGAGAAACATACTTTCACTCGGTGCGCGGGAAGCCACCTACATGAGCCGCCAACTAGACTTGTCTCAAGCTTCAGGGAGGTGATAGGGGATCAGTACGTATCTGTCGGTAGTGAGTTGGTTTCTTCGCGATCAACGAACCGACCGAACTTGGTGATCTGACCCGGCGATAGAACAGGCGTAACGCCGAATCGTCGATCAACTTCAGTTTAGCCAGTTCTTGGGACCGCGGCCACCTATCGACGGGCGACTCCAAGGGGTGCCGAAACACTCGAGAAATCTTGTTGCACCTTGGTTGCGAAGCGTTACCTTGTACCTCTGCAAGCCGTGCAATAAGTAACAAGGAATGGGGATCACAGCGATGGCGACAGCGTTAGAAGCGACAGTCTAACGGTACAGTCTTTCGAATGCTCACCCATGACCTTCGAAACACCGAACATAAGAGCCTCTATCTCGTGTCAGAACACTGCCGCGAAAGCCCAAGACTTGCTTGCAACCGATCGCAGACCAAGACTCGAGCCGTGTGAGGTGTTGGCGGTAGAGTTCTCCTTGTGCCAGGCCGCAAACGCTGGTGGCAAGAACGCGGGGGGTAGATTTCGGCTATTTCGCTCAAGCCCGCCGCTTCGCTACGTGCTGCTGAATGCGAACTACGATTCCAGTGCCCGCCCATGTCGCGATCTTGTTCAAAAGCTCCATCCCGTTCCGGCAGGAATAACTCACAGGATTTCTTTAACCACCCGTCCGTGAACGTCCGTTAAGCGGAAGTCGCGGCCTGAGTGGCGAAAGGTGAGTTGTTTGTGGTCAATTCCCATCAGATGAAGCAGTGTGGCGTGGAGGTCGTGCATGTGCACTCGGCCATCTACTGCTAGGTGGCCGATTTCGTCCGTGCTTCCGTGGTGGTGGCCGGGCTTCACGCCACCTCCGGCAAGCCAAACCGTGAAGCCGCGGGGGTTATGGTCGCGCCCGTCGTTGTTTTGCGAAAAGGGTGTGCGGCCGAATTCGCCGCCCCACCAAACGAGCGTATCTTCCAACATCCCGCGCTGCTTCAGGTCAGCTAAGAGCGCGGCTACGGGTCGATCGGTGGCCAGGGCGTGCGTCGCGTGTCGCTTCATTTTCGAATGTTGGTCCCAACGCGGATTCGACGAGTTGTCCGCGTAATTCACTTGAATGTACCTTACTCCTGCCTCCGCGAGTCGGCGTGCCAAGAGGCACTGACGGCCAAAACCGGCCGTCGCCTTCTCGTGCATGCCATACATCCGCTTAGTCTGCTCGGTCTCGCGATCGAGCTGAAACAGCGTCGGGACAGCCGTTTGCATCCGAAAGGCCAATTCGTAGCTTTGGATCGTCGCCTCGAACTGATCGAAGTGCCCGCGACTGGCCTGCAACTGGTTGAGCTGCTGAAGATGGTCGAGTTGATTGGCCTGCCAATCGGTCGAACGGTCACTTCGTGTAGTGTGTGCGATGGGGGCGTCGCCGAGCGGTTGGCCGGCGCGGCCGATGGGAGTGCCTTGATGGATGGCCGGCAGGAAAGCGCTCGAGTAGTTACGTGGTCCGCCGTTGACGGGCGACGGACCGATGGTCACAAACCCGGGCAGGTTCTGGTTCTCCGTTCCTAACCCGTACGTGAGCCACGACCCGACCGAGGGGCGGACAAGATTTGTCGCCCCGGTGTGCAGGAACAGGGTAGCTGGCCCATGCGCGACACCCTCGGTCTGCATGCCATGCAAAAAGCACAGATCGTCCACATGTTGGCCAATGCAGGGAAACAAATCGGAGACAGCACTTCCGGTTTCGCCGTATCGATGGAAGCTCCACAGCGGGGCCATCAGCTTCCGCTTGGTCATCTTCCCTTTCGTACCGAAGCGAACCCCTTCAAAGTCGATTGACTGGCCGCTGCGGCGGATGAGTTCCGGCTTGTAGTCGAACGAATCGACGTGGCTCGGCCCCCCGGCCATGAACAGGAAGATGATGCGTTTGGCCCGTGGCGCCACGGGCGTAGTGCGCGGCAGCATCGCGGTGTTGCCGCTGGCGCCACCCACCACCAGGTGCGCCAGCGCCATGCCTCCAAAACCACACGCCGTTCGGCGGAGCATTTCGCGTCGCGTGTAGTACGGTGTGTTCATTCGAGCACCCAATGCTATCTAGCGAATGAAACGGAAATCGATCGACGCAAACAACATTTGGCACAGCCCTGCGTAGACGCTTTGATCCGTGAAGTCTGGTGCTCGTCTTGCGTCACGAAGGTACGCTTCGGCGAGCCGGCCTTCCTCGGCCGTCGGGGCTCGATTCAGCACGCGACGAAAGAGAGTCTCAATACGATTCGTGTCGACGTCAGGACCTTCGCCTACATTCTCGAACAACACCAACTCGGCCGTCGCGGTCGACGACTCGATAGTCAGAGGACTATTGAGCATGAACAGCGCTTGGGCTGGAAGAATGGTCTGTTGCCGACGGCCGGTCACAACGTTGGGATTCGCGCAATCGAATACCGAGAACGCATCGAGCTGCTCGCTGCGGAACCGCGGCACGTAAACACTCCGCCGCTTGCTATCGAATTGGTAGCCATAGTCGTACTCCGTCAGCTTGCGGATGGTGGGTCCGCCGCGCGTCACGTCCAGTTGATCGCTCACGGCTAGCATGGCGTCGCGTAATGCTTCAGCGTCGAGATGACGCAAATGGGCGCGCGCCAAAAAGCGGTTCTCCGGGTCGATGGCCATTGTCTGGTCGGGGGCGACCGTACTGCGGCGAAAGGTATCGGTAAGCACTAACTGCCGCACCAGAGTTTTGATTGACCAGCCTTGCTCCGTGAATTGCCGAGCCAAGTAATCCAGCAATTCGGGGTGAGTCGGAGGGAGACCCGTATTGCCGAAGTCGTCCGGCGTCCGCACTAGCCCCTTGCCCATCGTGAAGTGCCACACACGGTTGACGATGACACGCGTGGTAAGGCGGTTTTCCGGCGAGGCAATCCACTCAGCCAACTGAAGCCGACCACTTTGGCCCTGTGGAATCTTGCAGGAAGCCTGACGGGGATTTGCTATCGCCGGGAAGCCTCTCGGCGCGATTTCGCCCAGAAGGTCGACGTCTCCGCCGAGCCGGACGTGCGTATCGCCAACCTCATCGCCGTCGCGAACAGACATGGCCATTGGTTGCCGCGGCGCAGACTTTTTAGCGATTTGAATCTCGGCTTTCAAGGCGTCGATTTCTTTGCTGAGATCAACATTTTTTTCGGCCTTTAGACTCTCAAGTTTTTCGCGGAGTTGGGCTACACGCTCCGAGTGCTGGCGATACGCTTCAACTTCTGGCGCCATCTTGAGCGGCACCATGTTGGGCGAGCCTACGTTGTCGTGCCGTACCGACTTTGTGCTGGTGAAAAAGCCAGCCAAGCGATAATAGTCGAGCTGAGTAACCGGATCGAACTTGTGGTCGTGGCACCGCGCACAGCCTAGCGACATACCCAAAAACGCCCTACCTATTGCCTCAATTTGCTCGTCGGCTACTTCCATGTCCAACAGTGCTTTGTCTTGAAGCTCGTAGTTAATGGCTCCTAGCACCAGGAAACCCGTTGCAATCTGTTGTCGATCGCGCTCGTCGGGCGAATTGGCGGGCAACTGGTCGCCCGCCAATTGTTCGACGATGAAACGATCGAATGGCAAGTCGCGATCGAAGGCGTCGATGACATAATCGCGATACCGCCAAGCTTCAGGAAACATGATGCTCCGCCCACCGCCACTCGACTCGGCGAACCGTGCGATGTCCAACCAATGACGTCCCCACCGCTCCGCGAACTCGTGGGAGTCGAGCATCTGGTCGACTAACGCGCGATAAGCCTCCGGCGACGGATCGGCCTCGAATTGCCTCTGCTGGTCGAGGGCTGGCGGCAAGCCCGTGAGTACAAATGTCAGCCGCCGCAATAGTGTCGCGGGCTCGGCGAGTGGCGCAGCAGAAAGCTCGCGCTCACGGAGCAATCGTTCGATACGCTCATCGATAGCGGCCGCCGCATCTAGATCACCTTCCGGTGCAACCTCTGAAACTCCCCCAAGCGGACGAAAGGCCCAGTGGTCTTCCGGCCCCGCCGCAATCACGACTGCCGTCGTGCAACAGGTGCATAGCCATGCAAAGGACAGGAAGATCGCGTTTCGCACGTGTCGCCTCGCACAGTGTCGACTCAATGGTCGAGCCGGTGACAAGAGTTGTTTCGCCAGCAAGCTGAAGAAATGGTAACAATTCGTACCTTGCGATGCAAATTTTGTTTTCGTGCCCCCCACTAATTGCGGCAACGCATGTTTGTGCCACGTCTAAGTGCTTGAGTAGGGATTCGATTGACTGTATTGAGAGGAAAAGTGGGATCGTGCCCTCTAGGAACAAGCGGTGAAGACCAAACGGAGAACACCCGATGGCAGGCAGCGCGACTTCTGTCGCTCCCGCAGGGATTTCTCCATTCCAGAAGCTTGTTTGAGCTATTGTCGAAAGTCGTGTTCTTGAATGAATGAGAAAGGTGGCGCATCCTGCTGATGTACTTCACTACTTCAGCGGCCCCGCGCGGGCACAAGGGATACGCCATGACCAAGCTTAAGACAGACCGACGCGAAGTGCCAGTAGACGAGCCGCTCGATGCCGAGGTGGTTTCATTTCGCGCGGCATTCGACCAACGAAGCCCCATCGACCAGATTGTGCGGGAAGGAGCCAGGCGGATGTTGCAGTCGGCCATTGATGCCGAGGTGGACGACTTTATCGCTCGCCACGCCCATCGTACCGACGAACAAGGTCGGCGGCTGGTGGTCCGCAACGGCCATCTGCCGGAACGGGAGATTCTCACCGGTGCCGGTCGAATCCCGGTCACGCAGGGGCGTGTTCGTGACAACGATCCCGACCACAGCAGGCGGGTCACGTTCGCGCCCACGCTACGTGATGCTGGTCGATACAGAACCTAAACGCCAAAGATCTCCTCTCTACTACCTCCACGACAAGCGTTTGACACATCACTTGTCGCAGGTATTTGGCGTTCGTGGAAGGGATTCCCAAGTGGGCCAAATGACTAGCATGCAGCAAACGGCAACTAGGTCAAAGTTCTCGACGCGGCAATTCGTCAGGTAGAGAGTGGGAGAGTTTACCTCACACCATCCACGCTTGAGCCCAACACTTTACTCCCCCAGGAACTCTCAGAATTCGCCACGCCCCCGTTTGGCCCCTAACCCAGTCAAGAATCCCTCAGAAACAAAACACCCAGGCGAGTCTCGCCTGGGTGCGTGCTGTGAACCAGATTGTCGGTGCTTTCCGCGGTGCGGAGAAAAGCTCCCCCGGCAGGACTCGAACCTGCGACAAGGCGGTTAACAGCCGCCTGCTCTACCAACTGAGCTACAGGGGAATGGGCCCCGCCCGGCTGGCTCGCAGCGGGTGGGGTGAACTCCTAAGTATAGCCCCGATTCGGCGGCTTTCAATACCGGCTGCCGCAGGGCAAATTGGCCTGTTGGGGGCCAGTACCCCTGGCGTTGCGGCCCAGGGAGCGATATAGTACTGGGCTGGCCACTATCTAAGATTCGTAGCGGTTACTTGAGGTTCGGTTACATGGCAAAGAAAAGCGGCGGAAAACGCAAGAAAAAGGTCGAAACGGTGTTCCTCGTCTGCGAGGAGACCGGCGATTACAACTACACCGTGCGGCGGAAAATGGGCGGCGAAAAGCTGAAGCTCAAGAAGTTCTGCCCCCGGCTGCAGCGCCACACCATGCACAACGAGAAGAAGAAGTAGCCAGCGCCGACGCGCTCCGGCCAGCGTGGGTCCGGGAGCCGAACAACGCTGCCCGCTGTCCCCTTCTCTCTTTCCATGCCCAAGCAATGGCGCATCGCGACCTATGACACGGCGGTTGTCGAGCGGCTTGCGCAGTCGGCAGAAGTTACCGAGCTGGTCGCCCGGCTGCTGGTAGGCCGCGGAATCGATTGCCCCGATGCGGCCCGCCGATTTATCGAGGCCAAGCTCAGCGACTTGCGCGACCCCAGCGAGCTGCCGGGGTTGCCGCGGGCAGCGGAGCTGATCTACGACGCCGCGAAGGCGGGCAAGCGAATTGTCATCTATGGCGATTATGACGCCGACGGCATGACGGCCACTGCCATTCTGCTGCGGTGCCTGCGACTGCTGCACGCCAAGGTGGAGTACTATGTGCCGCATCGGCTGGAAGAGGGGTACGGGCTGAGCATCGAGTCGCTCGACGAACTGGCCAGCCGCGGCGCCGAGATGGTGGTGACCGTCGACAACGGTATCGCGAGCCTCGCCGAAGCCGATCACGCCCAACAGTTGGGCATCGATCTGATTGTCACCGACCACCACCAGATGGCCGAGCGCCTGCCCGCGGCCACGGCTATCGTTCATCCAGGGCTGCCCGACTCCGACTATCCGTTCGCGGGGCTGTGCGGCGCGGCTGTGGCGTTCAAACTGGCGTGGGGCATTTGCCAGTTGGCCTCCGGCGGTGCTCGGGTGCAGCCGGCGATGCGGGAGTTCTTGTTGCAAGCGACCGGTCTGGCGGCCATCGGCACGGTAGCCGACGTGGTTCCCTTGGTAGACGAGAACCGCGCCATTGTCTGCAATGGCCTTCGCAGCCTGTCGGCAAGTCCGTCGATTGGCCTCGCGGCGCTCAATCAGGTGACGCAGCTCGACAAGAAACCATTTATCTCGGGCGACGACATTGGCTTTGCAATTGGTCCGCGACTCAACGCAGCGGGGCGACTGGGGCAGGCGGAACTGGCCATCGAGTTGCTGGCGACCGACGATCCCAAGCGGGCAGCAGAGCTGGCCCGATTTATCGACGAGCTGAACAGCGAGCGACAGCATCTCGAGCGGAGCGTATTGCTCGCCGCGCGCAAGCAAGCGAAGCGTCGATTCAATCCACAAGAGGATGCCGCGCTGGTGCTGGCCGACTACGGTTGGCACGCCGGTGTGATTGGCATCGTGGCCGGCAAGTTGGCCGAGCAGTACAACCGGCCGGTGGTGCTGATTTCGCAGGACAAGCTGGGCATTAAGCCGGCCATGGGCTCGGGGCGGAGCATCCCGGGCTTCGACTTGCATGAGGCGTTCGCCGCGTGCAGCGAGCACGTGCTGAGTCATGGCGGCCATGCCGCGGCGGCGGGGCTGCGGATCGACGACAAGGCGATCGACGCGTTCCGCCAGGCGTTTTGCACGGCCGCAGCCACTGGGGTGGCCGACGCCGCGCGGACTGGCCAGGTGGACATCGACGCCGAGGCGCCGTTCGCCGCGCTCACCCGGCAGACGATCGAAGACATCGAAAAGCTGGCGCCCTTCGGCTGTGGCAATCGCCGCCCGATGATGTGTACTAGCGACGTCCGCATTGCCGGCGAGCCGCGATTGATTGGCGCGGCGGGACGCCATCTGTCGTTGGAGCTCGAGCAGCATGGCATACGGCTTCGCGCCGTGGCGTTTGGCGGCAGCGACTGGTTGGACGACTTCCAGGCCGTGGCCGGCGGGCCGATCTCCGTGGCATTCCATCCTGTGCTCAACCGATTCCGCGGACGCGTGAGTGTGGAGATGCATCTTGCCGATTGGCGCAGAGACGACTGAGGCGACAAGCAACCGTCCGCCCCCCGACTGTCCCCCCCCTACGAATTCGCAGTTCTCCGGGCTCACCAACCGGGGACCCCGCGCGAACTGGCAAGGCATACGGAAGGATGGGGCGATCGTCGCGCTTTCCTCGCGCCCGCGGCGCGGGTATCCTGCAGAGTGCCCCACATTGCCCCACGGTAGCCTGTAAAGAAGTGTATGTCCGACTCACCCGACCTTAACTCGCCGCGATTTCCCCATCTGCAAGTTGCCTTGCCGACGTGGGTCGAGTCGTTTCTGCCGGCCGCCGACCACGTGTTCGAAACCGTGGAGGAGCGGATGCAGTTGGCGATCGACCTGGCGCGGCGCAATATCGAGCAGGGCACCGGCGGGCCGTTCGGTGCGGCGGTGTTCGATCTGCACCATGGCACGCTGCTGGCCCCGGGCGTGAATATCGTGGTCACCTCCAGGTGGTCGGGTGCGCATGCCGAGATGGTGGCCTTTGCCATCGCCCAGCAACTGGCCGGCTCGCACGACTTGGGTAGCGAGCAGGATCGCCACTACGAGATTGTGACCAGCTGCGAACCTTGCTCCATGTGTTTCGGCGCTACCCCTTGGTCGGGCGTGAAGCGGCTGGTGTGTGGCGCCACCGAGGCCGACGCCCGCGCGATTGGGTTCGACGAAGGACCCAAGCCGGCCGACTGGGTACAGGAGCTGGAGTCGCGGGGCATCGAAGTGCTCGAAGGGATCCATCGCCAGCAAGCGGCCCAGGTGCTGCGCGACTACGCGACCACCGGCGGCTACATTTACAATGGGCAGCGAGGTAGTTGAGAAAATAGTACAAGACATTCGGGTGCCTGGGGTCGAGTCCCGCGAGCCCCTAGAGCTGAACTTGCTAAGGCTCGCGGAGCTCGTCCCCAGGCACCCAGCGAAGTCGTTGAGAAGTTCGTCGCACAAAGTTCGTTAGCAAGAAAGAAACATAGCCGTGAAGACACCGTTTCCCCCGCTCGAGTTGCCGACTCGTTTGCTGCACGGCCCTGGCCCCTCGCCGGTCGCTCCGAGTGTGCTCGAAGCACTGGCCAAGCCTTGTATCGGCCACATGGATCCCGAGTTCATGCGGGCGATGAACGAGATTCGCGAGATGCTGCAGGCGGTGTTCGAGACCGAAAACGAGATGACGCTCGCCTGCAGCGGTACCGGTTCGGCCGGTGCGGAGATGCTGGCCGACAACCTGGTAGAGCCGGGCGACAAGTGCGTGGTATGCGTCAACGGTGTGTTCGGTGGCCGCTTTGCCGAGAAGTGTCGCCGCGCTGGTGGTGAGGTGCAGACGCTGAATGCCACGTGGGGCGAGGCGTTCGACCAGGACGCCTTGGTGGACCTGGTTGGCGAACTAAAGCCGAAAGTCATGATGATTGTCCACGCCGAGACTTCCACCGGTGTGCATCAACCGATCGACAAGTTAGGCGAAGCGGTGCACCAGAATGGCGGGCTGCTGCTGGTCGACTGCGTTACCTCATTGTGCGGCGTGCCGGTGAAGATCGACGAGTGGCAAATCGACGGTGCGTATAGTGGCACGCAAAAGTGCCTATCCTGCCCGCCGGGACTCGCTCCGGTGACGCTCTCGGAGCGGGCCATGCACAAAGTGAACAATCGCAAGCATCCGGTGAATTCGTGGTACCTCGACCTGACGCTGGTCGGCAACTACTGGAGCGGCTCGCGGGCGTACCACCATACCGCGCCGGTGAACATGAACTACGGCCTGCACGAAGCGTTGCGGTTGATCCTCGAAGAAGGCCTGATGAAGCGTTTCGAGCGGCATCGCAACGCACATGAACTCTTGAAAGTGCAACTCGAAGAGCGCGGCATCGAGTACGCCTCCGACCCGTTGAACTCGCTGCCACAACTAAACTTGGTAAAGGTGCCGGAGCGATTGAAAGACGAAGCGGCCGCGCGGCGCGCACTGCTCGAAGAGCACCACATCGAGATCGGCGGTGGACTCGGCGAGCTGGCCGGCAAGTGCTGGCGAATCGGCCTGATGGGGCACGGTGCCCGCGAGGAAAACGTCGGCAAGATTGTCGAAGCGCTCGACGCGGTGGCTCCGGTGTAGGCATAGTAACTTGCCAAAGCCGGGCCTCACCTGAGAGAGTGCGCGGCAGAGGCACCGCTGCTTCGAGCGGATGAGCTCCGACTCTTGGAACCGTAACAAACTAGCATCAACCTGCAGTTACCCGCCGCTCACGGAGCGTACTGACCCGCAAGACTCGTTCATTCGAGTCCAAACATACCCTCAATATCCCCTTTTCTCGACCAATTCTCGGCTTAGCTCGCTCGGCTTACCGAAGACGCGTGTAGATTGTCATAAGCTAGCAATCTCGCCCGCTCGAACCTTGGGAGCCTTCCGATGCTCAAGATACCCACCATCCGCCTGGCCATTGTAAGTGTGGTCGCAGTCATGGTCGCTGCTCCGGCCGTTGCTCAGATTCGCCTCAAACTGGGCGATGACTTCAAGCCGCGCATCGAATTCAATCGAGATAACGATGACGGTAACAAGGTCGAGGACCGACGCTGGCGTGGGGACGACCCGAAATACGACGGCAATCGCAACGGACGCCAAGAGAACTGGGTGATTCGCCCGGGCACCAATCCTCAAGTGAAGATCGTGCCGAACCTGGGCGGACGCGATGCGACATTCGTCATTCGCAGTGGCTCCTACAAGGGTCAGCATCACGGTTCGTACTACTGCAAGGGCGACAAGTACTACTACGTGCCGTGGGTCGATCACTCGCACAATCACAACCACGCCTCGCCACAGCCGGTGGTGATGACGTTTGGTGGCTACACGCATGTGGACGAGTTGGCGCTCGCGCTCGAGACTCAGTTGAACGAGTTGTGCCTGGACCTACACTACAACTATCAGCACAACCACGGTTACGTGGAAACCTACACCGAAGCGTACAGCCTACTGCAGACTGCCAAGCACGTCCACGCTGCCGAGCACCAGGGTGACCGCGAGACGATTCGCCAGCATTTGGGTGGCATGGACTCGCTGTTCCACCACATTGAAGACGATGTGCGCGGTTGGTCGCGGCACCAACATCGACAGATCGGCCAGGGTGGCTTGCTCACCAAGTGCGAGCAGGTCGAAGCGACACTGCACCACTTGATGTACGACGTTGGCGTGCATCTTGCCGCTGCCGGGGAACAGGCCCCACCGCCACCCGGATACGAGGAGCAGGCTCCGCCCCCACCTATAACTCCTCCGACTACCCCCCCCGTGACACCAAAGGTTGGTTCGCCAACTTAGATGTCGGAACTGAGTCGCCGGTTGTGAACGAATCCGTCGCGAATTCTCTGGAAACGCCAATCGACGGTAATCAGCTGGCGCAAAAAAAGCTCCACCCACCTCAAACGAACGAGGCAGGTGGAGCTTTTCGTGTTCTGCGAGATTCTGCTCGTTAGCGATAGGTCAAGATCACGCCGCCGTGGACGCGGAAGGCGATTTTGACTTCGAAGCCGCAGGGCCATTGATAGGTCACGTAGCCGCGACCCAGCAGGCCGACATCCGTTCCGCAGCAAACCGGAGCGCCGGTGCAGCAGGCGGGCACGCACACGTCGACCGCGTACAGGCAATTGGTGCAGTCGGCTGGGTTGTCGACGCACAAGGTCTGCGGCACGCCAGGTCCGTAGCAGCGGTACATCCGTCGGGCGGACAGCTTCGTGTGGTCGCGGACCACTTCAATCGGGCAGCAGGTCGGCGATGCCGGCATCGGCTGCGACTGGATGATGGTGGGAGCTTGCTCCATGATAGTTGCCTCGCTGGGCGGGGCGGGGGGAGCAACCAGCGACTCTTCGGTGGCCGGTGTGGGCTCCTGAGCGATGGCATGGCCATTCCATGACGCAGCCAGGGCCACGACGAACATTAGGGTGGCTAACTTCAGTGAGGTTTTCATGTTGGGCCTCCTCGAGCGGACAAATTAGTCGTGGGACTTTCACTAGTCTAGCATTGCCGAGATGGCGGTTGGGGCCAAGTGGGCGCTTTTTGCCGGTTTTTTCGCTTCCTTCGGAAATGTGGGGTGCCGAAGCGTGTTGCAGGCCGAATGGTCCACTACCTGTAAACGCGGGAAACTCGTCTGCGCCAGGTGGCGTCCTTGCCGAAAGACGCCTGGTTAGCGCCTTCGGGCAGGTAGCACGCCCGCAGTGGGTGCCATTTTGCCATGAGTCGCGGTGGCGTGGGAGTCGCTCAGCGATCGAGTAACACGATCGCGTGTTCGTTGTTCGAGGAATTGAACACCACCAGGCACTCGTCTTGAGCGATTGTCGCACTCGCGAACAAATGTGTCAGGTCGATGTGCGCCTCCGCCAGGGTGTCGGTCAGGTGTCGCAGCGCACCGGGCTTGTGAGCCGTATCGACGAGCACGACATCTCGAACTTCGAGCTTGTAGCCGTGTTTCTCCAAGGCCTCCGTGGTGCGCAGTGTGTCGTCGGTAACCAACCGTACGACGCCCTCGTCACCCTCGACCCAGGCGCTCATGGCCAAGGTGTTCACCCCTTTTTCGGCCACGACCTTAGAAAACTTGGCTAACCCGCCGATCTCGTCGGCCATTCGCACCACCACCTCTTTACCTTGTCTTGCCTTGAGCATGATTCTGTACTCCTTGCTAGTGCATATAGGATGAGAAATGCATGTAAGCACAACAACGGCTGATGCATCTTTCATTATAGCGATGTCGATGCAGAACCTTGAATCCGTCGTCCGACGGTCACCGGGGAGTTGCCTTGGAGGATGACTGCCAGCATCGCGATCCGCGCGCTGCAGTCTGCGGAATCGCACACGTGGTTGACTGCCAGTTGTCATGACATGCGTAGCGGCAGTAGGCTGGGATTGGGTGACTACCTCGCCGCATTGCCAAGAACCGCCGGTGTGCGGGACGGCTCCACGTTGCTCGCCCGTTTGAAGACTCTGCCGCGCCCGTTCGGACGAATATACAGAGGAGTTTGGGCAGACGCTTTTTGACTCCCGCCACTTGTCGATTGAAGCCCTCGTCCTCACTAGTCCGATGAACGACTCCAATCCCTACCAGTCGCCGGCGACGAAACCAAGACCACGCGGGTGGTTTTTGGTCGACTTCATACTGGCCGGCCTGTGGATCGCCATTCCCATCGGCGTGTTCGCAGGTCGGCAGATTCTACTGCCCATCTATCTCGAGTTTGGCATCGAGTTACCGGCGGTCACGCAGCTGCTGGTTCGTTTGTACGCGCCCGTGCCGCTGTCTTACTTGTCCATTCTGGTTTTGGCCGGGATCCTTCTGATCCCACACGGAAATGTGCGCCGCGTGTTCCTGGCATTTGCGTGTGTTCTTGGACTCTTTGTTGGCCTGCTTTGTCTGCTGGCGCATGCGACTGCGATGGTGCGTTTGATTGAAGGACTGGATGGTTGAGAACGGCAGAGGGCACCTGCCCCAAAGAAGCTGGACCGCGTCCCGACGGCTTGGTAAGCTGAAGGCCTCATCCAGGTCAGTCGGGAGAGCAGTTCGTGCGATCACGGCATTGGTTCGTTTACGCGAACGACAAGCAGTACGGGCCGTACAGCGACGATCAGTTGAACACGCTGGTCGAAGAGCACAAGATCGCGCCCGAGACACTCTTGCGCCTGGACGGTGGGAACGAATGGCGAGAGTCGAAGGAAGTCAACGGCTTGTGGGATCCGGAGGAGGTTGGCAACCCTCGTCTGCAGGACACGCTGTTTGTGGTGGAGTGCCTGTTCGCCGGCCTGCTTGGCGTTGTTGCCGTGTATGGTAGCGGCAATGCGATTGCCGGGGGCGGGGCGACCGTGTTTGTGCTGGTCGCGCTCAAGAACCGCAGGGATCGTGCGGAGATGCCACACTACACTCGCAGGTTTCTGCCGAAGAGCGTCGGAGGAATCCTGTTCTGCGTGGGGTGCGTCGCCGTGATGGCGACTGCCGTTTGGCTGGCCATTCGATAACTGGCACGCGCGAGGTCGCTCCACTCGGTTGGCACTCCACTCCGCTGGGTCGGTCGCCGTGAAGCAGCGTCGACTTGCCGATTTCTAGTTGCTGGAAACCGATTTCCCCGCGTCGGTAGCCCACGGCGACTTCGCAATGGTTCCCAGCTTGTCCTTCTTTGTGCGAAGCGCCAACCGTCCGGGCGTCGGGTGGGCGAAGGCAGGCGGGCGGGAGGGCGTCCAGAATCTGCACCTACCCGCTGTTCTGGAGCCGCAGCCCTCGGTTCCCTGCAGGGGATGAAAATCTTTCAAAGTCAACCGCCACAAAACGGCGCTTGGTGGTATTAGCAGATGTTGGGGAAGGCTTCTCCATGCTCCAGGGCGTGCCGCCCGGCTTGTGTTTCGGATGGAGGCGGCAGGCACCTTGGAGCTGTAACCTAGTTTCGCTTCAAGCCGGGCGGCGAGTAGCGTTCGTCCGCACGTGCTGCAGTTGGCAAACTCCTGCCATTTGGCAGCATGGCAAAGATAAGGACTCGTGATGCGACTCGTCCGAATGAAACCATCGGTCCGAAATGGATTTACGCTGGTTGAGCTGTTGGTTGTCATTGCCATCATTGGCATTCTGGTGGCTCTGCTGTTACCGGCAGTGCAGGCGGCACGCGAGGCCGCTCGCCGCGCCAATTGCACCAGTAATCTCAAGAACCTCACCCTGGCGATGGCCAATCTCGAGTCGGCCACGGGACGTTTGCCCTCCTCGGGATGGCGAGGAAACTGGACGGGCGACCCCGACCGAGGGCTCGATCACACTCAGCCCGGCGGTTGGATCTTCGCACTGCTGCCTTATATCGAGGAGCAGGCACTGTACGACACCGGTAGCGGCGCCACGGGTGCTGCGCGTGGTGTACTGCTGGCCGAACGCGATGCCACGCCGGTGGGCGTGCTGAACTGTCCCTCGCGCCGCAAAGGTGGCCCGTACCCGCAAAGTGGTATGAGCCCCTATTCCTCGAGTGGGTGGACCGCCAGATCTGGCGACGGCAAGGGAGGAGTGATTTCGTACGGCCAACCTCAGGGCGCTCGTAGCGACTATGCCTCGAACGTGGGCGACGCCACCGGCTACGACCAGAAGTGCCAAGAGATCTCACCCGGTAACTACTCTTCGTTGCCGGCCGGATTTCCCCCTCGAGTATCGGAATTCAACGGCGTGACGTTCTGCGGCACGGCGGTGAAGTTTCGCCAGATAACCGATGGCTTGAGCAACACCATCGCACTCGGTGAACGATGGGTGCCAGTGCAATCGTACACGGGCGAAGTCTACTTCAAGGCCGACGACTGGTCGATGTACACAGGTTTTCAGGACGACACCGTGCGATCGACCTACTACGACGGACGCAACGCGGATCACATTCCTCGCAGCGACGCCGACGAAACCTACTCGCTCACCGACCTGGCTGCCCGAGAAGCCTTCGGCAGCGCACATCCTGGCGGTTGCCTGTTCTCGAATTGCGATAGCTCGGTAAGCGTCGTGAACTACGACGTCGACCCGCAAGTGTTCCGCCAGATGGGCCATCGCAACGATGGTGGCGAGATCAAAGAGTACAGCCGGCGGTAGGGCATCGCAGCGGGCGCAGCCAAACGTGGTAGCGGAATTGGATCGACTGATTTTCTATTCTCTGAACGACACCTCTTTTCCAGAGCCGAACTCATGAAGAAAACTCACCCTCTGCGCGACCTCACTACCAATGCGGCCTATTGCCTGATGGCGGTGGCCACGCTTTCGCTCGCGGCCCCGGCATCGCACGCCATTGAGTTGATCTCGCCCGGCGACCCGGTGCTGGCAATCGACTTGGATATCTCCACCGGAAGCGATGTGCGCGACGGCCAATTGGCCGACCTGTTGCTCGATGGCGACTCGGGTACCAAGACCCTGAACCGCGGTGGCGACAACGCTGGCTTCATCGTAACGCCGTCGGTGGCCTCGATTGTGCAAAGCTTAGTCATGACCACGGCCAACGACTCCGAGGGTCGCGATCCCGCTTCGTACCTGCTGTACGGCACCAACGATCCGGTCACCAGCACCGAAGCCAGCAACGGCCGCCAAGAAGATTGGACACTGATTTCGATGGGCGACCTGGCGCTGCCCTCGGACCGTCAGTCGGTGGCCGACCCAGTGGGGTTCAGTAACGCGGTCTCCTACTCTTCGTACAAAATGGTCTGGCCCACCATGAAGGACACCGGCCAGAATCTGACGCAGTTGGCCGACATCGGATTCTATAGCTCGCTGGATGGTACAGGCGCCAACCTGCTGACGTTAGGCGATCCGATTCTTTCCATTCGCGACGTCGATTACCAGTACGACAGCCGAACCGGCTCGTCCGACGGAACCCAGGAGGCGGCCCAGGCCATCGACCAGGACCCGGGCACCAAGTACCTGAACTTCGGCAAAGACAACACCGGCATCATCGTGACTCCTTCGGCGGGGCTATCAATTGTCGACGGTTTTCAGCTCACCACTGCCAACGACGCCCCCGAGCGCGATCCTGCCTCGTGGGAGCTGTACGGCACCAACGACGACGTGACGTCGGTATACAACACGGATGGCCAGTCAGAGGATTGGACGCTGATCGACACGGGCTCGCTGGAACTTCCCAACGAACGACTAACGGTGGGATCCCTGGTGTCGGTGGAAAACGCAGGCGGTGCCTTTACCTCGTACCGACTGGTCTTTCCGACGCTGCGCAACAGCGGCGGTGCGAATTCCATGCAGATTGCCGAGATCCAATTGATCGGGACCAGAGTCCCGGAACCCAGCACGGCTGTCCTTTGCCTGGGCGTGGCGGCATCGCTGTTCGCATGGCGCCGACGCAACAAACTCGAATAGCTCGGCTGGCGTACCCCTATCACTGTTCTCGATCGCTGTTGGTTTGGCGGGCCACGTATAGATTCCGAGAGTCGGCTTGTCACTCTTCACCTTCGAGTCTCCTTCCATCGTATCTGTCTGTTACCACAAGGTGGTTCAACCATGGGATGTTCTCATTCGCTGCGTCTGATCGCGGCCCTTACCGTGCTGCTGGCGGCCAGAGAGGCCGCGGCGCTTAACATTCTCTCGCCGGGCGACCCCATCCTGGCGATTGACCTCGATGCCAGCACTGGGAGCGATGTGCGTGATGGCCAATTGGCCGACCTGCTGCTGGATGGCGACTCGGGTACCAAGACCTTGAACCGTGGTGGCGACAATGCCGGCTTCATCGTAACGCCTTCCTCTTCGTCCATCGTGCAAAGCTTCGTGATGACTACGGCTAACGATGCCGAGGGACGCGACCCCGCGGAGTACTTGCTGTACGGCACCAACGATCCAATCACCAGCACCGAGGCCAGCAACGGCCGCGATGAAGACTGGACGCTAATCTCGATGGGCGACCTGGCGCTACCCTCAGCCCGGCAAACGATCGCCGAACCGGTGGGATTCAGCAATGCGGTCTCCTACGCTTCGTACAAGATGGTATGGCCCAGCATGAAGGATCCGGGCCAGAACCTGACGCAGCTGGCCGATATCGGGTTTTACAGCTCGCTGGATGGCACGGGCTCGAACTTGCTTTCGTTTGGTAATCCGATCATCTCGATCCGCGACGTCGACTATACGTCCCAGAGTCGAACCGGTTCGGGTGGTGGAACTCAAGAGGCGCCCCAGGCCATCGATCAGAACTACGGCACCAAGTACCTGAACTTCGGCAAAGAAAATTCCGGTTTCATTGTGACGCCCTCCAAAGGATCGTACGCGGTCACCAGCTTCCAGCTTACCACCGCCAACGATATTCCCGATCGCGACCCGACCTCCTGGGAACTGTACGGCACCAACGATCCGATCACTTCCACCGACAACAGCGCCGGGAACGAAGAAAACTGGACACTCATCGATTCGGGCGAGGTGGAACTGCCGACCGACCGGACCGCCAATGGGCCAATCGTAGAGGTCAATAACACAGCCGGGGCGTTCAGTTCGTACCGGATGGTGTTTCCCACGCTCCGCAATGCGGGCGCCACGAACTCGATGCAAATTGCCGAAGTGGAGTTCTTCATCGACGATCCGGCCACGCTGGTTGTCGATCGGAGCAGTGGCGAAGTGATGATCCGTGCCGACCAGGATGTCACGTTCTCGGGATACTCCCTATCGTCGACGAGCTCGCAGATCATTAACATCGCTGGATGGCAATCGGTCGCGGCGAGCGGCGGCGATCCGGGCGACACTTGGCTCGAAGACCCAGACTCCAGCGAGGCGAAGGTGAGCGAAGCCGATACCGCGGGCGGCGACGACAACGGCATCACCCTGGCGGCCGGCGCCACCTATAGTTTGGGCAACCTGTGGTCGATTGCTCCCAGCAGCTACGAAGACCTGATCTTCCAGTTGCTCGACGAAAACGGAGCCGCCATCGCGGACGGCGTCGAGTACGTTGGCGACGAGATTGTTGCGGGCGACTACACCGGCGATGGCGTGGTCGACTTCAACGACTGGCAAGTGTTTCGCCAGGGCTACGGCAGCGATTACCTCGATGCCACTGCCGCGCAGGCCTACCTTGGTGGCGATCTGGATGGCGATTTCGATAGCGATCAGTACGATTTCCAGATGCTGGTCACCTCGGCCGGCGGCATGGCGGCTTTGTTCGGCACGGCCGTGCCGGAACCGAGTTCGGTGGCCTTGGTGGCAGTGGCTGCCGCGCTGGGCATGGTGCAGATGCGGCGTCGTGCGGCCGCGGCCTTGGCGACGGCTGCCGTGTTGATAGTGGGTGTGTTGGCGACCACCGATAACGCTGCGGCACAGGAGTTTTCGGTAGTGGGAGGGTTGCCCTCGATTACCATTCCCGAAGGACAGGCTAACGACCAAGAGACCCAGGGGCCCGAGAAGCTGTTCGACGACACCTACCTGGACGAAGGCAACAATATCAACACCGAGCTGTTCCTGTTGGACTACAATGATCTGACCGCGGATCTCGACCAGTACGCGGGCGACGGAGTGGGGCCGATGACCTTGTTCATGGATTACGGTTCCTCGGTGTCGGCCAACTGGTTTGCCTACGCTCAGCGATCGGGTGCCGATCCGACGGCCGACCGTGTTGGCAAGTTTGAGTTCTGGTTTAGCAACTCCGACTTCGGCGGCGTTCTGCCGGGAACCTCGCCCGACGCGAGTTTCAGCCTCGGCGCTACGGACGATCGTTTACTCAACAGTAAATTGTATCCCTTCACGCTTTCCGGCACGCACGCGGGGCGCTACGTTGCCGTACGGCTCACGGCTTCGGAAGTGTCCACCAGCCGCCCCACTAACAATATTGGGGGGCACGAGTTTCGTCTGCTCTCCGGGCCTGGCGATGTGGTGCTGAAGATCGACCGGGCCAGCGGCGAGATGACGCTCAGCAACAACGAAGCGGGCGCCACGGGCATCGAGATGCGGAATATCACCATCAGCAGCGCCGGTGGTGGGTTGCTGCCAGGCGAATTCGATGGCATTGGAGGCGACACCGCGTCGTTCCCGCTGGGCAACGGCACCGGCAATGGTTGGGAGATTGGCGGCGGGTCAAGTGAATCCCGCCTGGTCGAGGGCTACTGGTCCGATGGGTCGACACTGGCTGCCGGCACAACGGGGCTGTCTCTCGGCGCCGGCTATAACGCCTTGTTGCGATCCGAAGACGTGGTGCTGCAATGGATGAACTCCGACGGCGACGTGTACGACGCCCGTGTTATGTATACCGGAGTGGCTCCCCAACTGCTGTTTGGCGACTACAACGACGATGGCATGGTCGACATCGCCGACTACACCGTGTGGCGCAACCATCTGGGTTCGTCGACGGCCCTGCCTAACGATCCGACCGAGGGCGTCGACGGCGACGACTACACCCGCTGGCGCGACAATTTTGGCGCCGTCGGTACCCCATCGGCCGCCATGCTGGCGGTTCCCGAACCCACTTCGCTCGGGCTGCTACTGGGCGCGTGCGGCCTGTTGGGCCTTACCGCGGCACGTCGGAAAAAGTAACCCCTCGCAAGAACGCCCCTTGGTTGCTTGGGGCAGTGAGCAACCACAGGGCCGGAAGGCGAGATCCAAGTGCGACCATTGATGGGATGCCATCAATGGTCGTTCTTTTTTGGGGGGTAGGTTTTTCACGCCCGCCGCCAGGCGGTCGTGAACACTTATCTGACTTGCTGCGCAGCTCGCTTGATGAATCGAAGCGGCTGGGGCCGACGTTTGTGAAGCTTGTGTTAAGTTTGCCGGGGATCGCCACCTGCCTGTTCAGAATTCAATATACTGCCGCTTCGTCCGTTTTCTGCTTGTATTTCGTTGGATGGGGCGTTACTGTTGGCGGCGATGCGAAGGGCGGCGGGTCAACCAGTGCCGACAGGAAAGTGACGATCGAAGTGCGCGACGCAGGACAACGGCCATTGAACGGCATATCGCTGTGGTTAACTCGCCAGAGCCCGTTTGTCTTCTCAACTTACTGCATTATCGCTGCCTTTACCACGTATTTCTGCATGTACGCGTTCCGCAAACCATTCAATGCGGCGGAGTACAGTGGGCTGGAGCTGTGGGGCATTGGCTATAAGATCGTGTTGGTCACCGCGCAACTGGCCGGCTACACCTTGTCCAAGTTTATCGGCATCAAGGTGATCAGCGAGATGCCAGCCGCCCGGCGGGCGATTGCGATCTTGGCACTGATCGGCATCGCGCAGGTCGCCTTGGTGCTGTTCGCTATCGTGCCACCTCCTTATAACTGGCCCTTGTTGTTCGTGAACGGGCTGCCGCTGGGCATGGTGTTTGGGCTGGTCCTCTCGTTCCTCGAAGGTCGACAAGTGACCGAGGCACTCACCGCCGGACTGTGCGCCAGCTTCATTTTGTCGTCGGACGTGGTGAAATCGGTCGGCCGAACCTTGATTGTCGACTTTGGAGTCTCCGATTTTTCGATGCCGTGGCTCACCGGCATGATTTTTGTCCTGCCGCTGCTGTTAGGCGTGTACATGCTCAGCCAGATTCCGCCGCCAGGCGAGGGAGACGTCGAAGAGCGAAGTCGCCGACTGCCGATGAATCGCGCCGAACGGTGGGCCTTCTACCGCCGCCATGCGTTTGGCTTGAACGGCCTAGTGCTGATTTACATCCTACTGACCGTGATGCGTTCGATTCGCGACGATTTCGGCGTCGAAATCTGGCAAGATCTAAAGTACGAGGGGGAGCCCGCCATCTACGCGTGGTGCGGGCTGGCCATCGTGATCGGTGTGCTGCTGATCAACGGCAGTGCGATCCTAGTGCGCGACAATCGCAGCGCATTTCTGGGTTCCTTTGGTCTGATCGCCGGCGGGTTTGTCCTGGTGTTGTTCAGCTTATGGGGGTTTTCGGCCCAGATCGTTTCGCCGTTCCTGTTCATGGTGGCCGTTGGCCTGGGAACCTACGTGCCGTACGTGGCGTTCCATACCACGGTGTTCGAGCGGATGCTGGCGCTGTTTCGCGATCGTGGCAACATTGGCTATCTGATGTACCTGGCCGACGCCATGGGTTATCTGGGTGCCGTGGGGGTGTACATCGCCAAGTACAAGCTTTCCAGATCGAGTGGCTACCTCGAGCTGTTCACCGCCAGTAGCTACTGGCTCAGCATTGCGGCCCTGCTAATCACGACCACCTTGTTCGTGTTCTATTGGCGCACCTCGCGGCAGACGGTCACCAGTCCGGCGCCGGCCAACTCCGTGGCGGAGAGCGCCTGAAGTCGCTCGCTCCCACCTCTCATGGCGTGTTACGCGTCGCGCGGACTACGACGCTTGGAAGCGTCTTTCGGCCGCGTTGCCTCGGGATGGGTGAAGTGGGGCGGCGGGATGTCGTGGGCCAGGTTGCGGCGGTACTGCGACGGAGTGGCCTTGAACTCGCGGCGAAACGCCCGTGTGTAGAGTTCCGGCCGGTCGAAGCCGCACTCCTGGGCGATCCGGGTGACACTCCAATCGGTGTCGCAGAGCAGTTCGAGCGACTTGTGTAAGCGAACCCGTCGAATCTCGTCCCGCGGGGTCCGCCCCAGGTACTTGCGGAAGCCGATCTCCAACGCTCGCCGGCTGAGAGGAATCTCCGCCAGGATGTCGGAGATCTTCAGCCGTTCCGCATAGTTGGCGTGAATGTACCGAATGGCCTCAGCCAGCATCTCGTCGTCGATGGCAAATTTGTCGGTCGATTGCCGAGCAATGATTCGTGCCGGCGGCAGCCGCTGATCCCGCGCCCGACTGGGACGGTGATTCAACTGCATGTCGAGCATCTCCGCGGCGTGGAAACCAACGAGTTGCGGGGCCTGATCGATACCCGAGAGCGGCGGTTGCGACACCCGACTGCAGAGCTCGTCGTGTTCGCCCCCTAGTACGGCGATGTCGTCAGGCACCGAGATTCCCTGGTGGTGGCACGCCTCGGTGATCAGTCGACCCTGGATGGAATCAAAGCTCAACAGCGCCGTGGGGCGGGGGAGCGAATCGAGCCACCCGCCCAACCGCATGAGCTGCCCTTCGGTATCGAGCTGGTCCATGCACGTGTCGGGCTCGAACACCAGGCAGCGGTAACCGGCGTTCTGGATGCAGCGTTCGAACTCATCGCCCAGGCGGTCGAAGTACGTCGGTCGTAGCGTGGAGCGGCAGTAGGCGAATTGCCGGTAGCCCTGGCCCACAAAGTACTGCACGGCCAGTTCGGCCGCCTTCTCCTCGTTGCAGGTGCACGTAGGAATCAGGTTGGTGCCATAGCGAAACCACGAAACGTTAACGGACGGAATCTTCCGCGTGATGATCTGCTCGGCCAGCTTGGCCGTGGTGACGCGGGCGATCACTCCGTCGCCCTGCCAGCCTTCGGGCAATTGCATGTCATCGTACTTGCCACGCGGTTCGAACGAAAACAACCAACTCTTGCCGCGCGACTTGGAGTAGTCGACGATGCCTTCGATCAATCCCGATCCCCAAGTGGTCGACGTGTCGATCAGCAGTGCAATCCTCATCGATCGGCCGTCGCGAGATCGTCGCCGTGACGGTTCATTGCTTAGCGTTTCGCTCATGCGTGAAAAGCCCCAGCTGATTTGTGAGATCAGGACAGGACGCTGTGCGCACAAATACGGGCAAATCGCGTAGGTGGCTCACAGCATGCCGTATAACTGGCAAAGCCTGTGGGGCCCCATTATGTATTTCAATGTTAAGAATGGACGAAAGCATCAAAGGCAATTCGATCGATGAGCAATTCAACAACCTGGAGCCAACGATCATTGGCCGTGTTTCCCGCGGGTAGCAACGGCGAATTCAATCTGCCTGAGGATCTCGCGACCGTGATTCACTCGGGCACTGGTTGCCGATTGGTGACCGCCAGTGGACAGAAAATGCTCGACTTTTCCATGGGCTGGGGCTCGGTACTGGTGGGGCACGCCGACCCCAGAATCACCGACTACTGGTCGAGCCAGCACATGAATCGTTCGCTCGCCCGGCGAATCACCTTGGAGCTGTTCCGCCGCGGCATATTCCTCAATCCGATGGGCACCAAGCTCTACCTGTCGTTGGCCCATGATCAGGCCGTGTGCGACCAGTTTCTCTCGATCCTGGATGATGTGCTGGCGGAGGTCAAAGTGCAGACGAGCGCCTCATGCTGACGGCGGGCGCTAGGCACTTGCGGGCGTCGCGACTCGGTCGACGTAGGGCAGAAAGTGCTTTACCGGCGGCGTCTCGAGGTTGGCCACCTTGGCCTCGTCGTCCCACCGCCGCAGGCGAATGGCGGCCTCGAAGTGCTCGCCCTGGCGGAAGCTTTCGCACTCTTCGTCGGTCATGATGCCACCTTGCAGTTCCAGGCTTTGCTTCGATGGCAGGCTCAGGGCATCCCAATAGCCGGGCTCCGTGGCGCACAAGTAGCGTTTGGATTCCACATGCAGTTTCACCGGCTGCACCACGGCCGGAGGAAAGTGCCGCTCGAGCCACGCCGCGGCCAGGTCCTCATGCCGGTCGTCGATGCCTTGCAGCGGGGCATCGTCGGGCAATTCGTGCAGCAAATGACCGACGTCGTGCAACAACGCCGCGGCAATCAGGGCGTCGCCCGCCTGCTGCTGTTCGGCCAGCAAGGCGGCCTGCAGGGCATGCTGCAGTTGGGTGACGTCTTCGCCACCGTACATCGAGTCACCCTGTTCGTCGAACATTTCTTCAATCCGCAGGGTGCATTCGTGTTGCACAACACTAGCGTCGGCAGGCTGCATAGGAATCGGTTCCTCGTTCTTGGGGGCAGTCGATCATTCGCAAGGGGGGTGCCTCGAGCTTGCACCGAGTGTAACCACGGTGTATCCCGCCTGCGGGTACCTTATTGCGCAGATTCCTGGACCGCAAGCGCACGCGCACCTCGAGTGAGAAAACACAGGATGCAACTGCTTGCAGCAAGTGTGTGAAGATTTCGCGTGAGTCGCGCAGAGTGTCAAAAGGAGACCTCGTCCTCCGTTGCTTTTCGTGAATCTTCTGCGAATGGACCGAAGTCATCATGTTTTCTTCATAGTCGGTCGGCACCATCACACGCATCCGTTGGGGCGGAATCTGTGGGGGCGGCTGGTCTATCTCTCAATGATTGTCTGCCTTGGCTGTCGAAGTTCACCTGTCTTGGCTCTGAAATTTGGTGTGAGAAGGAGAAACTCATGAAGCGACATCTAGCGTGGTATTGTTGTCTAGTTGCCCTGGTGCTCGGTTTGCACACCACGAAGGCATCCGCCCAGGTTATCTTTTTTGAAGATTTCGAAGGCGCCGTACTTGGCAACAGCGTCAACGAACGCATCGGCACCTCGATTGCCGAACGCGTGGCGACCGAACCAAACACTTCAGCGATTCCCGGTGTGTGGAGCAGCACGGCTCCCGCTGGCTGGACCGTCGACAAGGCGGTCGATACTTACCGGGGGGCGCCCACCGTCACCGTTGGTGTGCCCGGCGTTGGCCTGGCCGATTACGGGGTCGACGAATGGGAAGGCTGGAACTTCGCCCGTTTGGACTTCTGGTCCACCGCGGCCGGCGATCAGGATCGCTCGCAGTTTGGCACCACCAGCAACGCGTCGGGTACGGTAGCGATTGCCGATCCCGACGAGTACTTCGACCTGGGTAGCCAGAACGATGCCGTAAATGGTGGCTACTACAGCACGGCTCTGATCACTCCCTCCTTCCAGGTAAACGGTGGTACCCTGCACGGAGTGGGCTTCGACTCCAGTTGGCGGCCGGAAGCGTTCGACGACAGTGCGCTCGGTGGCACGTTGGTCGATTTGAACAATCAGTCGGTGGAGATCGTTGCCACGTTCGACAACGGCACCTCGGTGGAGGTGGCTGCCTGGGATTCCGATAACAGCACGAATGATCCGGAGTTCAAGGACAACGCCCAGGACCAGCACTTTGATGCAGGCTCGGGAACGCTCGCCTTTGTCGCTCCCGCCGACGCCACATCGGCCACTCTATCTTTTAAGATTGCCAACGCCGCAAACGACTGGTGGTGGGCCATCGATAACGTCGAGGTGGCGGACATCACCGGCGGCACTGGGCAGAAGCTGTTCGAGGATTTCGAAGGCGTCACGCTGGGCGACAGCGTGAACGAGCGCATTACCGCCGGCTCGTCGCTCGAGGCCGCCTCGGATGGCACAACCAGTATTCTCGGCACCGAGTATCCGACCACCTCCCGAGAGAACGCCTTCACGCACACCTTCCCGACAGGATGGTCGACCGACAACGCGGGCACCCCCGGCGCCGGCGGTGGCGACGATGGCTTTGGCGTGCTGGAGTGGGAGCAGTGGAGCATTGCCGAGCAGGGGTTCTGGGCCGAAGTGGGTGGTTCTACCCGCAATGGGTTCACCAAAGCCACGGGCAATGTGGCCGTGGCCGATGGCGACGAATGGGACGATCTGGGTGATCCCGGCGATCAAGGCGACCTGACGACCCTGATGAAGACCTCGCCGATTGACGTTTCGGCCGAAGGTATTGTGACCATCGACTTCGACTCGAGCTGGCGTCCCGAGGATTCGCAGGAAGTCACGCTGATTGCTTACCTGGATGGCAGTCCCACTGAACTGCTGCACTGGGTTAGCGATAGCCAGGATCCCAACTACCACGGCACCAACGTGAACGAAGACGTTGGCTTCCTGCTCGACACGACGGGTGCCTCGATGTTGGAGCTGGAATTCGGCTACGTGGGCAACGACGACTGGTGGTGGGCCATCGACAACGTCCGCGTGCAGTCGGGCGCCATCCCCAGCCTGGTTCCCGAGCCATCCAGCATCGCCATGCTTGGCTTGCTGCTGGGCGGATTGGGCATTGCCACCCGGCGACGTCGCTAACTGCTCGCTGAATTGCTGAAGGTTGCCTCGCCGCCGCACGTTCACCGGCGGCGAGGCGCCTTGTGTCAAACACCCGCGATTAGCTTGCCACCCGCTGGCGGCCAGCTGTTGATCGCGGACCATCGGACGCCACTACTCCTTGCCGCCTGTTCTCAAAGACGTTTACCACTATGCCGAAGCTATTGATCGCACGACGCGTACACTTGCCGATACTTTTTGTGCTGGCGCTTTCCACACGACCGGCCACCGCGGTTGACCTGTTTTCCGAGGACTTCGAAGGGGTCGCGTTGCAGCCGACCGTGACGTTCGAATCGGAGCTCCGCAGCCGCAACGCTTGGCAAACCGTGGGGCCGGATGGTCCCGCCGGTTGGACCGAGGTGAACCTGACCAGTTCGCTGGGCGATCCCGCCAGTGGGGTGCTCGAGTTCGAAGGCTGGCGGTTTGTCGACAAGCAGTGGTGGATTGAGACTGCCGGCGACCAGGGCCGCACCAACTTTGTCAGCGGCGTGGGTACCATCGCGGTGGCCGATCCCGACGAATGGGACGACTTTGGCAACCCGGATCAAAGTTCGGAAGACGACTTGCTGCCCGAGAATGGCGTATTCGACTCCACGTTGGTCACGCCCAGCATCTCGATCGCTGGCGTTACCGATCCGGTGCGTTTGAATTTCAGTTCATCCTGGTTCGACGAGGATCAGCAAACGGCCACCTTGACCGCCACTTACAATGTTGGTGACCCCGAAGTGCTCGACATCTGGACATCGGTGCCCACCGATCCCAACTTCAAAGATCAGGCCCACGACGAAAGTTTGACCTACGAACTGCAGGACATTCCGGCCGGTGCCTCTAGTGTGAAATTCGAGTTCCGCCTGCAGGGCAATAACGACTGGTGGTGGGCCGTCGACAACGTGCGGGTCTTCACTGGCGACAACCAGGGGGCCGATGGCGTGTTGAAGGCCATTCTCGACCGCGACAACGGCACCGTTACCATTCTCAACAACACCGGCTCCCCCGTTCAGCTGCGGGGCTACTCTCTTCGTTCCGAAGAAGGAGCGTTCGACGAGGCGGCCGCCAACTTTCTGTCGGCGTCCGATTCCAACTGGGTGCAAGCCACGCAGGTGGGCGGCGACGTGAACGACCTGTCCGAACTGCACCTGAGCAGCACCACGTTGGCTGCCGGGGCCTCGATTCAATTGGGCGAAGACGTCTGGCTGCGGTACTTCGAAGAGAATCGTGATATCGAGTTCAACTACCTGGTCGAAGGTAGCGACGACCAAATTACCGGCCTGCTGGAGTTCGTAGGCAACGGCGGACAGTCGTATCAGTTCCTCGACCTGAATTTCGACGGAACCGTCGACATCGACGACTGGACCGCGTTTATCGACATCACGGACCAGGCGGACCTTTCGCAGCTTACCACTGCCCAAGCCTATCTGAAGGGCGACTTGAACGACGATGGCAAGCTGAGCGCGGGCGACTTCGTCGCTTTCCAGCGCGAGTTCGACGCCATCCTGGGAGCGGGAGCATTCGCCGCGGCGCTCAGCGGTGCGGTCGTGCCTGAGCCCAGTTCTACGATACTTGGCTTGATGGCGCTAGCCATGGTTGCCGGGGCAGTGAGATGGACCATTGGCCACCGTCCTGCCCGAGGGCTGACGATCGTTGGCACGGCAGTGGTTGGCTTGAGCCTATTGTTGGCAGCCGAACACAGTCATGCCCAGCGTTTGAGCGACGGTGTGGGCGTGACGGAATGGGAAGAGTGGGGCTTCGCCGACCGCGAATGGTGGGCGGACGTAGCCGGCAACCAGCGGCGTGCCGAGTTCACCAATGCGTCGGGCGTCGTGGCGATTGCCGACCCGGACGAATGGGACGACATCGGTGGTCCCGGCGGCATCTACACTTTCAACAGCCAGTTGCGCAGCCCGGCGATCGACCTGACGGGCGTCGACCCGAGTTCGCTGAGTCTGACATTCGCCTCGAGTTGGCGGCCCGAAGACACCCAGGGCGCCAGTCTTCAGGTGTTTTACGACGGCGTGGCCACCGAGGTGTTTCAGTGGAGCTCGGACGCGACCGACCCCAACTTCAAAGAAGACGCGCCGAACGAGATGGTCAACGTGAGCCTGCCATCGGCGGGTGCAGCCACCACCATGCAACTGGGCTTCAACCTGTTTAACGCCACGAACGACTGGTGGTGGGCCATCGACAATATCACCGTATCGGGTGGCACCGGATCGCTCATGTTCGAAAACTTCGAGAGCGTAGTGCTGGGGGAGGCCATCGATGAAAACAGAGACCTGGGCGATGCGGTTTATTCGCAGGAGGGGCCCGAGGGTTGGATTGTGAACACCGACAACTATGTGCCACCCGTAAGCCTGTTGCATGAACCACATCCCGATTCGATTACTCGATTCGTTCCACCCCCACCCCCCGCCAGTCTGGAACTGCACATCAATGCGAACAACGGGCAAGCGGCTTTGGTCTCGGTATCGGAAGATCCGGTGGTGCTGACTGGCTACTCCATCAGCAGCGAAGCGGGGGCGCTGATGCCCAGTGACTGGCAGCTTTCGAACCTCGACGCCCGCAATGTCGATAGCGGTGGCAGCGGCCCTGGCGATGCTTGGAACACGGTGCTCGCTACCCCCGAGTTGGTGTTCGAAGCTTTCCTCAATGGCGAAACGGTCATCGCGCCGGGGCAGTCGCTGTCGATTGGAAAGCTGTACGACACGCTCGTGGGTGGCGAAGACCTGCAGCTGGCCTACTCGTTCATGCAGACGGACGAGTTCGGCCAGGTGCTGGCCCGCTCGTCCGATACGGCATTTGCGCCTGCGGTGGTGAGCTACATATCGGTTTCCCTGGACGGCGACTTCAATGGCGACGGTTTCGTCGATCTGGCCGACTACAACGTGTGGCGCAACAACCTAGGTGGCACCGCCGATCTGAGCGGCAATGGCGACGAAACCGGGGGCAGCGCCGGCGTGGTCGACGCGGCCGACTACACCCTGTGGAAGGAGAACTTCGGAGTCACGTTCGCCTCGTCAAATCTGGTGGCTGGTTCCCAAGTGCCCGAGCCCGGCACGGTGGTGCTGCTGGTGGCTGCTGTGTCGTGTGGTTTGCTGCGTCGGATCCGCGTGGGCAAAACCCTGTCGATCGCGGTGCTGGCCATCGCCTGCATGATGGGCGCAGCTGCCAAGGCTCAGTTGCCGCCCGAACCGTTCGTGGATCGCGACTACCGCTTTGGCGACAACGATCCAGGGGCAGTTGCCGGAGCGGCCATGAGCCTGACGGACAACAGCGGTAACACCATCACCTACGACAGCGCCGGACAGGCCAACTTTAATCAGTTGATCGACCTGGTGGCCAAGGGACGCTTCAATCTGTTTCCCACGTATGCCGACACCAGCGACCGACCCGACGGCAACGGTGGCTTGGGGATCGCACTGAACCAGAACGCGTTCGACCGCCAGTACCTGCGAACCGGATTTGGCGAAGCGCTCAACTATCCCGAGCAGTCGCCTTCGTCGATTGCGTCGCTCGTGAACCCGGGCGGAACGCTGAACTTCTTCCGCATCAACGACCGCGGCTTTGACCTGTGGGTCAAACCGACCGACGTAGCCGCTGGCGAACAGCACATTGTGATGGATAGCCAGCAACATGGCGTGTTCATCGACAACGAAGGCAAGTTCACCATGCGTTACGCGAGCGAGTTCGACATCGACATCGAGGTGCTTCCCGGTGACGATGGCGTGTTGGGCACCGACGACGACGTTTTGAACGTGGGCGAGCCGGAGATCACTCCCGGCGACTACACCACCGATGTCACCGCGGTAGACGACCAGTGGTACCATCTGGAGGTGGTTAGACCACGCGGGCCGGGCAATGGCTCGATTCTCTACGTCGACGGCGTGGCCAAAGCGGTCGGTTTTGGCAACTATGCCATCGAAACGGTGGTAAACATCGGCGAGGGCGACCTTTTCACCAACATCGCCGCCCTGGACACCAGCCCGCTATACGTTGGTGCCCGGACCGATGCCGAGGTGCTGGACCGCAACCTTGGCAGCAGCACGCCTGAGGACGACTTCTACTTCCACGGGGTAGTAGACGACCTCGAGATGTTCGTCATGGGGTTGAACGACAACGACAACCTCGACGGCATTGGTAATAACCAACTAAACGACTGGGGCGAGTACGTATTTCAACGCGATAACGGCTACGCCCAAGCATTTGCCCCGGCCGTGGACGGCGACCTCAACGGCGACGACATGGTCAGCGAGGCCGATGCGTCGTTGTTTGTGTCGAACTGGTTGTTCGAGAATCGCTTGCAGTCGATCGATCCGTTCGACGAGTCGGTGACCAGCCGGTTGGTGGGAGATCTGTCGACGCGGGCGCTGGGCGATTTCAACTACAACGGCAAAGTCGATCTGGAAGACTGGGCAATCCTGAACAACGCCAACCCCGCTGCAGGGGCCTTCGCGATGCGGTTGATTTCGTCGACCCAAGTGCCCGAGCCATCGACCACCGTGCTGGTGGGTTTTGCCGCCACGGTGACGCTCGTGTGGGGCAGGATACGACGACCGGTGGCCCGCTAGCCGGCAGGTCGCCCAATGTTTTGCGCTGGCGGTCAAGTGAGATCGGCGGAGTGCGCGTAGAATCGCTTGGCCCGAGCGGAGCAAGCGCTAGGCAGACGGAATAAACATGTTAACCAAACGGCTGGCAAATCGAGGCTATGGAGTAGCAATGACCAACCAAGATAACGGAAGCACAGGTCGCAAGGCGGCCTTTACCCTGGTCGAACTGCTGGTGGTGATCGCCATCATCGGAATCCTGGTAGCTTTGTTGCTGCCGGCGGTGCAGGCAGCCCGCGAGGCCGCCCGCCGCACCCAGTGCAGCAACAACCTCAAGCAAATCGGCTTGGCCGCTTTGAATTACGAGTCGACCCGGGGAGTGTTGCCGCCGGGCACCTACCTGGGCGAAGGCAGTGCATGGTCGGCATTTATCTTGCCTCACCTGGAGCAAGGCTCCCTGTTTTCGCACCTCACGATTGGTGAGGACGAAAGTGGAAACTATCAGTGGGCCTACAACAATGGCGAATACGCCAGCGTGGGCGACCTGCCCAACGAGTACCGCAATATTGCACTCGTCGAGACCGTGCTCCCCGTGTTCCGCTGCCCGTCGATGGACCTGCCCGAACATATGTACGATCGCTCGGCGGTTAATTGGCTCGTGATGCGGCGTGTGCCAGGTTCGTACCTGGGGGTCTCCTCGGGGTTGATTCAATCGCAGTACCCCACGTTCTGGATTCGCCATAAGAAGCATCCCAAGGAGAATCCGCTATACGAAGGTGCCGACGGCGTGATGGTGGGTGTCCATCACAAGCAGGATCGCAAGGGTGGTTCCATCGCGCTGCGGCGCATCACGGATGGTACGTCGAATACCGTGATGGTTGGCGAGGCCGTGTCCGACACCGAGACCATCGAAACCGACGGCCGGCAGTCGGAGGCCGTGGAAGGCAATCGCAAGGATCACTGGTACGGGGGAAGCGACGACATTGATACCAAGATCGGCAACTCGGAAGAGGACTTCAGCGATCCATCCGAGTTCCTTGGCTCCACAGGCGTTGGCATCAACTTGCAGCGTTCGAGCGCCGAGAACCGCGGCATCTGCACCAGTGGTGCGACCCCCCAGTGCCAGGCCCTGCAACTGAGCTTCGGCAGCGAGCACTCCGGCATCGTGCAGATGCTGTTTGTTGACGGGCATCTCGAGCAGGTCGAGGAGAATATCGATCCGCAGGTCTGGAGCGACATGGGTAACCGCGATAGCCGCGTGCTCACCACGGGGGGAGCCGATCGCCGCTAGTTTGCCTTGGTAGCTATCTTTGTGGAGTGGTCCGCTCGCTCGCCGGCGAGACTGTACCCGAGCCGCACTCCACCTAGCTTTTGATTCTCACCCTCGCTCTTGGCATTTCCTCCAGAAAGAGTTGTTGTCGATGACTTCGCACTTCTGTCGCTTCAGTCTTGCGTGGCTGGTCCTGGCCTGCTGCACCACCGTTACCCTCGCTCACCAGGGCCCCGATCCCGTGGCCCATTGGACGTTCAAACGCGCTTCGATCGTCGATGGTGTGTGTCGGGCGCGGCTAGGGCCCGACCTGAGGCTGGCCGACAGCGTCCGCGTGGTGAACGATGCCTATGGGCAGTCGCTCGATCTGACGGACGACCGCCAGGTGGCGGGTGTTTCCGACGCGGCGCCGAGCGATGCTGACTCCACGCCGGCCGAAGTCCTCACCGTGGCCGCTTGGGTGTTGATCGACGAAGCCGAGTCCACAGGGGGCATCGTCTCCGCGTATCAAGACGATCAGGGAAAGCCACAACTGGCGTGGTCACTCGGGTACGACGAACACGTGCCGACGTTTCGCCTTCGCACCGCCGATGGTCAGGTACAGGTGCTTCGTGGATCGACCAAGTACCAAAAAGGCCAATGGGTGCATGTGGCGGGCGTATTCGATGGTTCGCTGGCCGAGCTGTACGTCAACGGTCAACTCGATGCAGAACTGCAACTGACGGACGGTGTTTCCTGGAATCCTGCAGGCACCCAGTACGCCTTGGGTGGGCTGCTCGATGCCGAGGCGACACCACTGCGGGGCCGATTAAAGGAGGCCAGCGTGTACGATATGGCCGCCAAGGCCCAGTGGGTGCAGCACGCTTTTTCGCACATGGTGAAACTGACCACCATCGAACCCGACGCCCGAGCCGACGCCCTGGCGATGATGGTCGAGCCTTACCTGCAGTACGGTACGCAAGATGGCATGACCGTAATGTGGCAAACCACGCTGCCCGGTTCGTCGATCGTGCACTATGGCGAGACAGCCGATTGTCCTCAGCAGGTGGAGGGCGATGCGGCCGAGATCCACGAGGTTCGCATCACGGGGCTCGAGCCCGAGACCCTGTACTTCTATTGTGTGGAGTCGAAGGACGACGGGGGCCAGACTGTCACCAGCGACGTCTCCACATTCTCGACCGCGGTGCTACCAGGCACGCCGTTTGCGTTTGCGGTGATCAGCGATACGCAGATGCATCCCGTGGTGGCCGGCAAGCTGTCGAAGCTCGCGTGGGCCCAGCGGCCGAGCTTCTTGTTGCACCCTGGCGATCTGGTCGACACCGGCGTAAACGACTCGCATTGGACGCAGCACTTTTTTCCCGGCATGCACGAGCTGATCTCTCGCGTGCCGATGTACCCGGTGCTCGGCAACCATGAGCAGAATGCACGCAACTACTACGAGTACATGTCGCTCCCGAGCCCAGAGTACTACTACGAGTTTCCCTATGGCGACGCGCAATTCTTCATGATTGACTCCAATCGCAACGTGGGTCCTGGTTCCGAGCAGTACGAGTGGCTGGACGAGCAGTTGGGCAAGTCGCAGGCTAAGTGGAAGTTTGTTTGCCACCATCACCCACCCTATTCGTCGGACGAGAACGACTACGGCGACTTGTGGAAGACCAACAAGAGTTCGCGGGGCGATCTGCGTGCCAGGCAGCTTTCGACGCTGTACGACAAGCACAAGGTCGACATCGTGTGGAACGGTCACATCCATTCCTACGAGCGAACGTGGCCCGTGAAAGACGGTCAGGCGGCTGACGACCAAGAGGGCTCGATCTACATGATCGTTGGCGGTGGCGGCGGCAATTTGGAAACCCCGGGGCCGTATCGTCCGTTCTTTCAGAACCAGGTCCGCCGCGGCCATCACTACGTGATGGTGCATATCAATGGGCAAACCTTGGAGCTTAGATCGTACGACCTCGACGACCGTTTGTTCGACACGGTGCAAATCAAGAAGCCGGCCGCCACCCCCTGACTCGCACAGCGAGTTTCGCCGTTACCCAGCATGGGGGAGATGCTTGCGGCCCCTGGCATGTGAGCGAATTTGCACACTGCCCTGTAGAATGCGAAGAAGTTCAAGCACCGACGGGCAGTTTTCGTCGTGCATTGCGTCTGTACAGCGGCCGCAGACGCTTTGGCATACGGATTGCGTATAATTTGAGTTGTCAGTTTGGTTCCTTGTAAAAGGAGACGCTCAAATGACCACGCATGCAAACCGGCTTGGAGAGAGTCTCGACCGGGCTTACCGCCATTGGCGGGAACGTGGGGTTTTAGAGACTTCACACAAACAGGATTCCACCCCTCCGCATCTGACGGTGGCCATCAGCCGCGAGCGAGGTGCCGGTGGTGGTAGTGTCGCGAGAAACCTGGCGCAGCGACTGGACTGGCCGCTGTACGACCGCGAGCTGCTGGAGCACATCGCCGAGAAATCGGGTGTTCAGGAGAAGATGCTTAGCGACCTCGATGAGTCGCGGCCGGCGTGGTTCTCGGAGATACTCAAGTCGCTGGGCACCGATCGGCCGATGACCGCGGCTGGCTACGCGGCCTTGCTCCACAAGCTGCTGGCCGGGTTGTACATGCACGGCAATTGCATCGTGCTGGGACGCGGGGCGGCTCAGATCCTACCTCCCGAGCACACCCTGCGGGTCCGGTTGATCGCCCCGTATGAACATCGCGTTGACCGCGTGGCCGAGAACTTCCCCAGCCGGCAGGAGGCCATCAAGCACGTCAAACAGGTTGACAAAGATCGTGCACTGTTCGTCAGGGAGTACTTCCATCGCGATGTGAACAACTGCCACGACTACGACCTGACCATCGACACTGCCCGGCTGGATGTGGTGACCTGCTGCGAGTTGATCGAACGGGCCATGGCGGGGCGAATTGCCGAACTGCAGCGACAGTAAACGCAAGACAATCGCGCCGCCTGCAAACGAGGCACTCGGATGTGCTTGGGTTCGTGATCTACAGTCGCGGGTCGACCGGTTCGCTCTCGAGCGCAAGTACACCGAACACGCATTCGTGCACTCGCCGGAGTGGTTCGCGGCGGACGAATCGCTCGAGCGCCTCGATGCCCAGTGCGAACTCACGCAGGGCCAGCGAACGCTTCGCGCCGAGCCCCCGCTTGCGTAGCCGCGACAGGTTCTCGTCGCTCGTGTAGTCCGGGCCATAGATGATCCGCAGGTACTCGCGGCCCCGGCACTTCACGGCCGGCTGCAGCAAGCCCTTCTTGCCTTTGGCGATATAGTCTAGCGGCTTGACTACCATGCCCTCGCCGCCGCGGCTATTAAGTTCGGTCCACCAGTTGGTCGCCTCGGCCACCTGCTCCTGGTCGGTCACGTCGACCACGCGATAAGGCGTGGCGAGCATCACCTGTGGATCTTGCTGGCAGACCTTGGCGAGAGTCTGCATGTGCCAGTGGTGGTTCTGCTGCACGTGCGTGCGACCTTGGGTGGCCAGGATGTGAAACGGTGCGAGCTTAAGGTCGTCCACCGACTCCACTGGCCAGCAGTAGTGGCGGTAGGCGGCGACGAACTGCCCGGCGGTTTCGGCCCGCTGTTCGAATTGCTCCTGAAGACCTTCCAGAAGTTCGGATTCCTCTCCGTGCAGTCGGGAAGTTGCAGCGCGAAGCGACTCGAGTACCGCCGGTAGTGCGCCCCGGGCCGCCGAGCCCACCGCGGCGTACTGCGATTTTAGCAATTCCTGAGCCTTGGCCGACCACGGCATCAACTCACAGTCGAGCACCACCCAATCGGTAGCGAACTCATCCCAGAAACCGGCCTTCGTGAGCGCCTGACGCACCCGTTCGAGCAACACCGCTTCGAGCGCAGTGTCGTTGAAGAACCGGCGACCGGTACGCGTGGTGATGATGCCGGCTTCGCCCTCCACGCCGAATCGCTCCGCCGCGGCTGCTTCGTCTCGACACACTACGACCACCGCCCGCGAGCCCATGTGCTTCTCCTGGCACACAACCTGCGGCATGCCTTGGCTGCGGTAGTAGGCCAGTGCTTCCTCGGGATGCTCCAAGTAACCTCGCTTGGTGCTTGTTTCCGAAGGCGACATCGTCGGCGGCAGATAGACCAGCCACTTGGGGTTCGCGGCAAACCGGCTCATCACCTCCAGGGCGGCGGTGCCGTTCTCTTCGCGGATGGTCACGTTGTGCCGCAGCCGGGTGGAGATGATCCGCTTGCCGGTCACGTCGGCCAGGTCCAACAGATCGTCGTGCGCGTGCTGCGAGGAAAGCGCAGGCGACTTCTGATCGTCCGCCAGAAACGGCCGGGCCGGCTCGCAGTAGGTTTGCTGGGCCTTGACCGAGAGCGTCTCGAGTTCCGGATAGCGAAGCGCGGTCAGCGCGCCGCCGAATACGCAGCCCGTGTCGATGTTGATCGTCTTGTTCAGCCACTCCGTCTCGGGCACCGGCGTGTGGCCGTACACCACCATCGCGCTGCCACGGTACTCGGCGGCCCACGGGTAGCGGACCGGCAGGCCAAACTCGTCGGTCTCGCCGGTGGTCTCACCGTACAGGGCAAAATCGCGCACCTTACCGGAACCACGCCCCTGCATCGATTCCTTCATCCCGGCGTGCGCAACGACAATCTTGCCATCGTCGAGCACGTAGTGGCTCACCAGGCTGTCGAGAAAGTCCGCCAGTTCTTTAGTGAAGGTGTCTCGCTGGTCTTCGGGCACCGCGTCGATTTCTGCGAGCGACTCGGCCAGCCCGTGCGCAATCTGCACGTCGCGGCCGCGAAGCTTGCGCATCAACTTCGTGTCGTGGTTGCCCGGCACGCACAGGGCGTTGCCCGAGGCGACCATGTTCCGCACCAGGCTCACGGTGTCGAGGACCCTCGGTCCGCGATCGACCAGGTCGCCGACGAACACCGCCTTGCGGCCGGCGGCATGCACATAGTGCAGGGGTGACCAGCCCGGGCCAGTGCTTCCGATCGGCTGACTTTCATAGCCAAGCTGCACGAGCAACTCTTCCAACTCGTCGCAGCAGCCGTGCACGTCGCCGATGAAGTCCAGCGGACCGTGCTCGTCGCGGCGGTCGTTCCACAGCGGCGTTCGCTGGATGGTGACCGCGTCGACCTCCTCAGGCGAGTTGAGCACGAAGATATGGCGAAAGCCCTCCCGCTTGAGGCTCTTGATCGACCGCCGCAGCTGCGAGCGTTGCTGACGAATGACATGCCGGCCAAACTCCCGATCCGCTCGGTCGCGGTTTCGCTCCTGGCAGAGATCCTCTGGCAGGTTAAACACGATGGCCACCGGCAGTGTGTGGTACTTCCTCGCCAGCGATACCAGCGGCGCCCGCGCCTCCCGCTGCACGTTGGTCGCATCGACCACGGTCAGCCGCCCCGCCGCGAGCCGCTTACCGGCGATGTAGTACAACACATCAAAGGCGTCGTTTGTCGCGAACTGATTGTTTTCGTCATCGCTCACCAATCCGCGGCAATAATCACTCGAGAGCACCTCGGTCGGCAGGAAATGCTGGCGCGCAAAGGTGCTCTTGCCGGAACCACTGGGGCCGATCAGGACAACGAGGGATAGGTTGGGGATGGCGAGTTCAGGCATTGACCTACTTACTATTCCTTTCGTTCCGTCCGCAGCCGTACCAGCAAGTCATTCAGCACCGCCTTACCAGTCGCTTGTTCTGGCAAAGTCGACTTCTCCATTGCAGACTCCAGCTCACCGATTAGCCGCACATACTCCCGCTCGTGGAACGTGAGGTCCGCCGTGTCGAGTGTGCCCTTTTCGGCGCCCGCGAGCTTTCGCTCCACGAGTTCGTCGATGTAGGGCAGCTTGGCCGCCTGGTTGAGCGTCAGCAAATTGGCTTCCACCTGGCCGGTTCGCATCAGGTGGATGCCGGTCAGCAGTACGCGATAGACGTACAGCAGGGGCTTGACCTTCGGCGGATCGTCTTTGCCAAACAGCTTCCACTGCGTTGCCGCAAAGCCGAGGTAGTGGTGCCCGTGGAACCTGGTGATGCAGTCCTGGGCGATGGACTTCAGTTCCTCGTGCTCCGGCGTGGTATGCACCACCAGAGGCGAGAGCAACTGCTCCAGCACGTAGCCATTCTTCCTGAGCATCAGCGTGAAGAACTTCTTCGCGTCGTGCGTCACCAGGTCCATCTCCAGCCCATCGTGGATGCCCTCTTTTTCGACGGTCTCTTCACCGGGGTCCAAACCGACTACTTGCTCCAGCGGCAGCAGGTGCACGCCTCGCAAATCAAAATCGGAATCAGCCGATGGAAAACCATAGAGGTGCGCGCCGCTGATCGTGGCGAACAGCAGCGGGTACGGGTGGGCGTCGACTTGACGCTGCAGTTTGGAGTAGTCGATGGTTTGGGCGTTCATATCAATCTATCTAACCACAGAGAACACAGAGGTCGCAGAGTTTGGGGCTTGCCTTAGCTCAGTGCCTCTCTGTGAACTCTGTGTTTTTCGCATTAATTGCATGTGTGTTGTCTGTCACGGCAACTCCTCTCCCACCGCCAACCTCCGCGCCCGCACCAAAAATGCATTCGCTCGCTCGTAGTCCGGCCGCTCCGGTAGCTTCGATTCTTCGAGCGCCCGGTCGAAATCTTTATGCAGCTCTTTGCGCCAGGCCTCGATCTCGTCCCATGGCATCTGCTCCGTCTTGATCGCGAACAGTCGCTCGCGGTGCTGGCCGACGTCGACCGGTACGAAACCCTCGCGGAGCACGTGGATGCCCGAGAGCAGTAGTCGCACCAGGTGCATGACGTGTTTGGGTTTGATGCGGCCGTGGCTCCTGAGGTCGGCCTGCATTCGCTTGAACTGGCTCATCACGTAGCCGTTGTAGGTCTGGTACACCAGCCGCGAGAGGAAGGCGTCGCGCATCGCCAGCAGCTCCTCGGCCAGCGGCGTGGCGAACTCCACCAGCGGCGTATACAGGCACTCCAGAATGTTGGGGTTCCCCTTCAGGGCCATGACCAGGAATTTTTGGATTTCCCAATAACACTCATCGGAACCCTCGTTTTCCAGTTGCTCGGGCACACCGTACAACGACCATTCGAGCTCGGCGGATGGCAGGTAGATGCCGCGGCGATCGGTATCCGACTCGTCGGTGTCGAGCCCGAACGCCCGCGAGCCGACCACGCACCGATAGATCACGCGGTCGAACAGCCCGTGCGTCGACAGGGCTGGGTTGGAGTGGCCCACGTCGCCCTGGCCGGATGGCATCGCCTTCCACTGGGCGAGCAACATCAATTGGTGATGGTGCAGCAGCGCTTCGAAGCCATCCGGAAAGCGGATGCGATAGGAGTGATTCTGATCCAGCGGCGAACGCACCACCACGCCCACTGCCCCCGCCGGGTGCACAGCCTTCCCGTCGGACCCTTGAACGGCCTTGAGTGCAACGACCTGGGTACCTACGGAGTAGATGAGGTTCGGTCCTGTGTGGACGCGGGATTTCATGGGCTGGCGGTTTGGGCAAAGGTCATTTGACAACGGCGGGCGCGCCGTAAGCGTTGTCCGAGACATGCGTCTTTTCGGCCGCTACAACGGCATCGGCTGGGGCTTGGTGATTGGGAAACCAGTTTTTCGAGACGTCGCAACTTTGCTCCGGCACGCCGCGGATCTTGATCGGCAGCTTCTCGGCACCGAACGTATTGTTCTCAATGCGGATGGTCGTACCTGCGATGTTCGTACCATCTTTGCGATCGCGTCCTCCGTGCATGTCGAAGCAGTGGCTGAGCGACTCGCCGAGTTCGACGTTGTGCCGCGCCGTGTAGCTGCACCCCGGCTGACCCGTGCCCGCAATCGAGTGTCGGTTCCAGTTGAACAGGTTGTATTCGATGAGCGACTGCGAGTCGGCGTGGCATACGCCGTAGCCGAGGCCATTGTACTGGCAATGGTGGATATAGTTGTGATGAATATGGTGGCCATCACCGCCGCGAAGGAAGACACCCGCGTGGGAGAAGCCCTTGATTTCACAGTTATCGACGGTGAGCTTGGGTACATGGCAGACAATGCCGTTCGACGTGGGGAGCTTGTAGTAGTACTCCCGGCCCTTGCCCCCTTCGCCGAACGAACGCCGATGATGATCCAGGTACCGCCTGTCATTCGGTCCCTTGAGCCGCAGTCCGGTCACTCGTACGTTCGGTCCAACCGGCTTCAACACGACGGGCGTATCGAGTGCGTCGCACAACAGTAGAGCACCTGACGAGCCCTGCTGGCCTCGATTGCTCGCGAGTGTTACGCCTGCGGGTATCTCCAGCACCAATCGCTCGATGTAAACCGGTGCAGTGAGGTTTACTTCCACGTCGCCCGGAAGGAAGACGACCTCACCCGCCTGTGCCTGCGTCAGCGCGTCAAGCAGTTGGTCTACCGTGCGTACGGTGTAGTCTCCGCCGGTAACGATGTCGACGTAACCCGCCGCACCGCCAATCGGGCCACGGGCATCGGGCTTCGCTCCGTAAACCGCGCCGTCGATAATGGTCCAGCTCGAGGAATCAGTTGCCGGCGTGGCCGATCGCGAAACGCTTGCCATCGACATCCCGAGCACGGTAGCGGTGATCACTCCGAGCGATATGCGGATAGAGTAACTGAGGGGCATCATGTTGGTTCCTTTCGCAAGTCAATCCAGTTGTCAAACGCGGCTTGGTTGGCAACTGGCGTGGGTACCCTTTGAGTCGAAGAGGTCCGGCGAGTTCATAAAAGGATGAATGATGAAGGAGAAAACGTCGTAGCTACTTGCGCGCCTTGGCGTTCTTCACGCATGTCACTAGGATCGCGGTGAGCTCGTTGATCTCAGACTGCAACTCTGAAATTAGTTCTGCGACGACTATGTTGGCGTGCACGAGTAGTACTATCCAGTAAGCCGCCTCTTCAAGTTCCTGCAAGCCGACCTCGATCTTGCTAACAAATTCCGCGTTAGTTCTCGCTCGTGTCGACTCCCGGCAGTGCGCACCGACAGACGTACCAGAGCGAAGCAGTTGCTTTCCAATTACCTGAGCTTCTGTCGTTTTAGGGAGTGCTGCGTACAACCGGATGATCAGCAAGGCAAACTGCTTGGTGCGCGTCGTCAAGTCAACCATGTTCTCACTCATCATTCATCCTTCCGCCTTCATTCTTTGGAAAACACGGCCATCTGCGACGGGGCACCCAAATCCGCTTCTTCTGGACCCACGGGCAAGAATCGCACCTGATAACCATACTGCTCGGCCACGCCGCCCGCCCAGGTCTCAAACTCCGCCCGCGTCCACTCGAAGCGGTGATCGCTGTGCCGCATCTCTCCGGCGGGGAGCGACTCCCACACCACGTTATACTCACGGTTGGGCGTGGTGAGGACCACGGTCCGCGGACGGGCATGCTCAAACACCACACGTTCGAAGGCCGCCAGCCGTGGCGGGTCGAGGTGTTCAATCACTTCGACAATGGCGGCCGCGTCGAAGTTCGCCAGTCGCTCGTCGCGGTAGGTCAGGGCGCCGTGCAGCAGGCGGATTCGCTCTCGCTGCCGCTCCGGCAGCCGGTCGAGCTTCAGTCGGCGATGGGCGATCTCCAGCGACCGCACGGAGACGTCCATGCCGACGATCTCGGTGAACTGCCCGTCAGCGAGCAATTCGCGGAGCAGCTTGCCCTCGCCGCAACCGAGGTCGACCACTCTTTTCGCGCCCGAGGAGCGAATCGCGGCCAGCACCGCGCCGAGACGTTGTTCATGCAGGCTGAGCTCGCGCTCGGTCGGTGGAGGCGCAGCGCTGATCGGTGCTTCTTCGTCGGCCGGTTCGACTGCTTCCTCCTCGACCAATCGCGCGAGAGCCTGTCGCACCAGGCTGTGCCGCTTCGACAAGTAACGCTGGGTGATAGTCGACTTCTCCGGATGATCGCCAAGCCACGACTCGCCCTTGGCGAGCAGCTTCTCGACTTCGTCCGGGCCGATGTAGTAGTGCTTCTTGCCGTCGAACACGGGAATCAGCACGTACAGATGCTGCAGCAGTTGGGCGATGGTGGTGGTGTGCCGCAGCTCGACGGAGTAGTAGGGACTCTCGCCCCACTCGAGGAACTGCTCGTCGAGCGGATGCCGCGTGGCGGTGATCTCGTACCCGAGTGGGCCGAACATCCGCTCGAGCATCTCGGCGGCCGGGCAGTTGGGTCCGCTCCGCACGGGGAGCACATCGATTCGCGCGGTGAGCGGAATCTCGACGTCCACCAATTCCGGGCGGTCCTTCGACTTGCCAGACAGGGCCGATCCAAACACCTGCGAAATCGCCACGCTCATGAGCGACGACGCCACGTAGGGCCGATCGTTGACGTACTGGTCGAGCAGCCCATTGCTCCAGTTACCCTTACCGCGAACTAGTCCGACCGGATCGACGTCAAGCAGCAGGCAGCACGCGCAGCGGTCGGCTGTCGCCTCGGGATAGTAGACGTGAGCCTTGCCAAACGACAGCGGAAACGTCTGGCACCGGTCGGGGTGTTTGTGCAGCAGGTAACCGAGGTCGGTGGCCGGTGTGTGGGTGGTGGAGATGGTCAGGAGCATGCCATTGCCCCGGGGGGTGAATGGAGCGAGGCCCGACACTTGGCGTGGTGCGGGCCTCGCGAAAGTTTGTCTGTTCGTCCTTAAAGGTACCAGAGATGGGCTGTGCTCACTCAGGTGTGTGACGAGCAAGACATCCGCACCGTGTAGCGGGTTCACTGGAAGAAGCGCGCCCGGACTATCTATATAGGGTCTTGTTTGAGCTCCAGAGTTTTGCTCGCCGGGACCAAAACCCCATCACGCAAGTTCCTATTATCAAAGCAGTTGCGTTTTGTCCCAGCGGGGAAGAATCCCCCAGGTGAATTCGTGGTACCAAAACCCTTGGGGTTTCGCTGCGGAGGTAATTTGTAAGTCGTTTCTGCCAAACGATTTACAGTTCTCTCCCGCTTGCAGCCCAGCCGAGTTTTGTCCCTCGGTTGACCGCAGGGGGACAAAACTTGGCGGGGGTTCGGTGCAGGGGCGCAGGGAGACTGCCGTCCACCGACTTTGGTGTACCGCCTACCAATCGCTACACAATGCCCCGTACCTATTGGACCCGTTGGCCCATCGATTTCAACGGCGATTTTTAGACACGCGCAGTTTTGAAGCCACCAGTTCGGGATAGGTGAAAATCAGTAGCGGAGCGGCAGGTCCGGTTTCGCCCTTCCTGCCGCCTGTATCGCGAACTTGGGTTATACTGCTGGTTCGTCATTCGCCCTCGCCGCCGGATACTGCCCGGCCCCGCCATGCCACTGACCAAGCCCCGTGTGATTCTTGCTGCTTTGCTGCTCGTAGCTAGCGCGACGGTGGTGCGCGCCGAGATCACTTGGACGGGAAGTGTTGCTCCGAGCGATCCGCCGACTTCAATGGCGATGGTCTCGCGGGGGTCGATATCGGTGACTTTGAGATCTGGAAGAGCTACTTCGGTGAGTCCGCAAGAGGTGAGGATAGCATCGCGCCGAGTGCGGTGCCGGAACCATCGAGCGTGGCCCTGCTAGTGCTGGCGATTGCCACCGTGGCGGGACGCTTTGCCCGGCGTCAGCAGCTGCGCAGGTAAGAGCTGCTACTCTTCGTCGGTGTCCGTGGCGCCGATGCGATCTTTGCCGACCCATTTGCGGAGCACCTCGGGAACGATGATCGAACCATCGGGCTGCTGGCAGTTTTCGAGAATGGCGATCATCGCGCGACTGACGGCGATGGCGGTGCCGTTGAGGGTGTGGACGAAGTGGGTACCCTTCTCGCCCTTCTTCTTGTAGCGAACATCCAGACGACGCGCCTGGTAGTCGGTGCAGTTCGAGGTGCTCGTCACTTCGCCGTACTCACCACCATTGCCACGGCCGGGCATCCAGGCTTCGAGATCGAACTTGCGATAGGCTGGCCCGCCCAGGTCGCCCGTGGCGATGTCGATCACCTTGTAGGGTAGCCCCAATTCGTCGAACAAGCCGCATTCCAGATCGAGGAAGTAGTTGTGCATGTCTTCACTCTGTTCGGGCGCGGTGAAGGCAAACATCTCGATCTTGGTGAACTGGTGCACGCGGTACAGTCCGCGCGACGCGCGGCCGGCCGCGCCAGCTTCGGTACGGTAGCAATGGCTGATGCCGACCAGCTTGATGGGCAGTTGTTCCTCTTCCAGCACCTGGCCGGCGTACAGACCGCCCAGGGTGATCTCGGCCGTGGCCACCAGGTTGAGGTCGAAGTTCTCGATGCTGTAGATCTGGGTCTCCGGGCCGCGCGGTACGAAGCCCACGCCCTGCACGATGTCGCCCCGCGCCAAGTCGGGCGTGATCATCGGCACGAACCCTTCCTTCATCAGGTACTCCACGGCAAACTGCTGCAGCGCCAGCTCCAGCAACACCGCTTCGTTCTGCAAGAAGTAGAATCCGTGGCCGGCGATGCGGGCGCCACCCTCCAAATCAATCAGCTTGTGCTGTTCGCCCAGTTCCACATGGTCCTGGATGGGAAATCGCAGGGGCCGCACTTCCACCGCACCGCGGCGAATCTCGCGGCTGTCTTCTTCGCCTCCGCGGGGCGATTCGGGGTGGGTGAGGTTAGGGATGTGGCTGTAAATGGCGCCGGCTTCGGCCACGATGCGGTCGATCTCGGCCTGCTTGGCATCCTTCTGCTCGCGGAGCATCCGCCCTTCTTCCTTGCGGGCTTCCCGTTCGGCATCGTCCTTGGCTTTGCCGATCGATTTGCTGACCTGATTGGCCTGGCGGGAGAGCTCTTCGACCTCCTGCTGCAGGGTCCGCCGCTCGGTTTCGAGCTGGGCGTAGCGAGCGACATCGGCTTTTACGCCGCGAATGTCGCAGTTCTCCTGGACTAACTCCACGTTTTCGAGAATGAACCGAGGGTCGAGCATGGCAGCTTGTAGTTGGGCGAATAGGGGGTACACAAGCGGCGGCGGATGGCCGCCCATCAAGCGACATAATATACTCGGGGAGTAAGCATTTCACCACCGCGGGTCACGCCCCGGCGGCTTCCCACAGGCAGGAACCACCATGGACGACATCCGTTTCGAAGACACCGAGCAGCCCGACGACGGTGGCATGTCCACCGTCGTGGCCCCCAAGAAGGAGCAAAAGGCGGAGCGGACCGGCCGCGAAGTGCCCAAGTACCACGTGGTGCTATGGGACTCGGATGATCATACCTTCGACTACGTCGAAAAGATGCTCCGCGAGCTTTTTGGCCATACAAAAAAGGACTGCGAACAAATCGCCAAGGGCGTGGACGAAGAGGGCAGGGCGATCGTGTTAACCACCACCAAGGAGCACGCCGAACTGAAACGCGACCAGATCCACGCTTACGGCAAAGACAACCTCGAGGGCAGCAAGGGGAGCATGTGGGCGACCATTGAATCTGCAGACTGAGGAAGGACGCCGGTTTGCAATAGTGGGACACCGTTTTGCGCGGATTGGCCGATGTGATCGCGGATTTGCTAAGCGTGTCCGTTCCCCAGTATCTTACTCGCGATCCTCTGCTTCGATCCGCGTCCATCCGCGACATGTTTCCCTTCCAGAACGTCTATGAAGTTAAAGACCCACACGCTCGGCTGCAAAGTCAATCAGTACGAAACGGAGTACCTCCGCGAGGGACTGCAGTCCATTGGGTACGCCGATGCGGCAAATGACGAAGTGGCCGATCTGTGCATCGTCAACACCTGCACGGTGACAGGGGAGGGCGACTCGAAGAGCCGGCAAGTCATTCGCCGGATGGCGCGGGAGAACCCGGCCGCCAAGATCGTGGTGATGGGATGTTACGCCACTCGCGCGCCCGACGAGATCAAAGCCCTGCCCGGCGTAACCGAGGTACTGACCGACAAACGGGAGCTGCCCGACCTGTTGGGGCGGTTTGGCGTGACGGACGTGCCGACCGGCATCAGCGGTTTTGGCTCCCGGCACCGCGCATACGTGAAGGTGCAGGACGGTTGTCTGCTCAGGTGTAGCTTCTGCATCATTCCCCACGTCCGCCCTCAGCTTACCAGCCGGCCGATGGATCACCTTGTCGACGAAGTGCGGCGACTGGTCGATGGCGGCTATCGCGAAGTGGTGCTCACCGGCATTCACCTGGGCCACTACGGGGTCGACTTCAATCGCCTGAAGCCGAAGAGCGAGTGGACGCGGCTTGCCCACCTGTTGGTCGCGCTGGCGGAGCTACCCGGCGACTTCCGCGTGCGACTTTCCAGCATCGAAGCCACCGAAGTGACGCGCGAACTGTTGGATGTGATGGCCGAACACCAGGAGAAGATCTGCCCCCACCTGCACATCAGCATGCAGTCGGGTAGCGACAGCGTGCTGCGGCGGATGCGGCGGCGGTGGGGCAGCCAGCGGTTTATCGATCGCTGCGGCATGTTTAAAGACAAGCTCGACCGCCCGGCAATTACCACCGACATCATCGTCGGCTTCCCTGGCGAGACGGCGCAGGAGTTCCAGGAGACGATCGACGTTTCGCGCGAGGTTGGCTTCTCGAAGATCCACATCTTCCCGTTCAGCGCCCGCCGCGGAACGCCGGCCGCCACGCTGCCCGATCAATTGCCCAAGTCGCTCAAGCAAGAGCGAGTCCATCGGCTGGGGGAAGTGGAAGCCGAGCTACGCGACGAGTACTTCCGTTCTCTGGCCGGAATGCCACTGCGGGTGTTGGTCGAAACGCCGGTGGAAGGGGGAAGGTGGAATGCCGAAGGCGGAGTTCCGTGCGTGGGAACATCCTGCCGGTACGCGCCAGTGGAAATGGTGACCACGCGCGATGCTGAAGGGAAGTTTGTCGAAGTCATTGCCGGTGAGGTTGCGGAGGGGCGGATACGCTCAGCGTCGCAATGTCTGAGCTAGAGCCAGACGAATCGGACACCCCCACTGAGCCGGCGTTGGAAGAATCGCCAGCCATCAGGATCCAAGGGACGCTGTATGCTCGGCTGTTCCGCTACTGCTTTCTGATTCTGTGGGGCTTGGTGGTTCCCACCGCCTTTCTAGCGGCATCGAGCATCTACGGCGGAATGGATCTGTGGCAATCGGGCCAGTTCGGCACCTGTTGCGTGTTGGTATTCAAAGCCCGCGCCATGGTGTGGCTATACCCGCTTGTGGCTTTTAGTGGTTGCGGGCTCGCCTATCAAACTTTTCGCAACCGCCAAACCGCCGCTCCCCTAGCGCTGAAGTTTGCGATTCTGTCGGGCGCGTTCATCTGGTTCGAGTTGTGGATCGCCTGGTGCGGGGCGACGTCGCACGAATTTTCGCCCTACCTTTGGAGCGTGCTGACCGTCATTGCTGCCCCCCTGGTTGGGTTCCTGTTTCTTCAGCCTCTGATCGCTATTGGCATCCTGGCGATACGAGTTCGCAACGCCATGGACCTCATAGACAACGCACCGTACGTGGGAGTACTACTACTCTTTGCAGTGACGCTGCCGTGGTATGGCATTTACCTGGTGGCAAGCATCATCTGTGCTGCGCCACTCGCACTGTCGGCCTACGTTTGGGCGAGTGCGGAGGTGATCACAGCCAATCGCCAACGTTGGCGAATATCTATCGCTGGCATTTTGACGATTTTCGTCTGGCTCTCGGTGAACTTCGCGGCCTGGCGGCGAGCAGTGCTGGTGGCCGTGGAAGAGTACAACCGCCTGCCCACGGAGCCTCCCGAGCCGTGCTTCATCATCACGGCCGCTGCCCAGGGGCATGCGTCGCTCGTTGGTTCCCGTGACGTTGGGCAGTCGTTTCGAGTAACCCGCCAGTTGCAGTTACTTAAGGCGCTCGAGTTGTTGCTGCACACCACCCTTCCGAGCTTCCACCGGCGGCTACGGAGAATTTACAACCGCGTAGGCCCTGCCATTGCCCGGCGAATCAGGTTCGCGTGGCTAGCCGACGTGGTGTACCTCACCCTGAAGCCAGCCGAGTGGTTCGCCTGGCTGGTGGTTCGCGTGGTGGCCGGTGTGCCGCGGCCGGTCATCAGACGAGTTTACGTCCGGCACTCACTTACGCCGCCATGCCCACCAGGGCCCAACAACCAGGCCTGCGATCAGGAGCCACGGCACGCACGCCACCACGGCCAGCATGGCATTTTTGGCCAGTGAGAAGATGGCACCGGTTGAACCTGTCCAGGTGGTAGCGATCTGAGTGCCAAAGCCCGGTGCTTGGGGTGGCTGGTAATCTTGTTGTTCGCGGACATAGAGCGTGATGGTCGTCAGCTCGGTGCGATCGGCCAGGTACCGTAGGCGGCCTTCCATCTGCTCGATATCCGTCCGTACGCGCGACAGTTCGCGTTCGACTTCGATCACATCCTTGATCTCGCCCTTGTTGGCGGCCAGCAGTTCCAGGATGCGCTCTTCCAGCTTCTTCTTGCTGCGAATGCGGGCTTCGAGGTCGACGTACTCTTCGGTCACGTCCTGACCATTCTGCTCGCGGCGTTCTGGCACACCTAGGTCGCCGGAGGCGTCGAGGAACGACTCGAACGATGCCACCGGTACCCGTACTGTCCACGTGCCTGAGCGTTCGCTGCCCTGATTGAGCGCGAGGTTCGCGTTGGCAATGAATCCGCCATACTGCTTGACGAGCGACGTGATCGACTGCTCCACGCCGGTGAAGTCATCGACCACGATCGAAAGCGACGCGGTGTAGATGATTTTGCGATTGTCGGCAGCTTCGCTGGGAGAGGAAATAGCCTCGCCGTTCTCTCGATAACTCTCGAAGGCAACCCCCAGTTCTTTGAGTTTATTTGCTACCTCGCTGCGAGGGACTTTGGGCGCATCGGAAGATATCCTATGGGAGGCAGACTGACCACAACCAAGGGTCGCGGCCAGGCACGCGAGGGCAAGTGTCAGGCGAAACATGGTGGGGACCTCAGGCTTACAGGACGGGCGAGGGATTGCACACGCTGTAGCTTGGACGCCCCAAATTCACACCGAGTTCCCGCTATCCATCCGGAAACTGTCGGCAGTACTCGTACATCGCCATCACCGTGGCCGTGGCCACGTTGTAGCTGTAGGGCATCCCCCAGACGGGTATCTCGACCACGGCGTCGAGTTCGGCCAGTACGTCCTCGGTCAGACCTTGTCGTTCGTTGCCAATGACGAGCACCGTGCGGCGATCGAACGCGTATTGGTGCAGGTCCGAGGAGTTGGTGGTTTGTTCGAGGCCCACGCGGGTGTAGCCTTCGGCCTTGAGCTTCTTGAGTACCGGCACCAACGAGTTGTGCGATTCCAGCTTGAGTGTTTGGGCGGCGTCGCGGGCGATTTTTGCGTCCAGCTTCACGCGGCCGGCACAGACGATCCGCGTCACCCCACAGCAGCCAGCCGCCCTGGCGATGCGCGATAGGTTCACATTGCTCCGCGTCGGCGCGCATGCAAGCAGAAGCTCCCGGGGCTGGGTAAGCGTGCGGGGCTCCTTGTGTCGAAGATGCTCAAATCGCGGCATTGTGCAGTGAGCCTTCGACGGAAGTCGAAGGTTTACGAAGTTCGGCAAACACTACTTACGCAATTCCAGTTGGAATTAACGCGAATACTGCGTAAGCTATCAGTTCTGCCTGCCTTCCGCCATTCGTCCCGCCTGGTGCCGATGAAACTCCGCAACAACCTACCCGCCATCGTGCTGGTGACCTTGCTCCTTGGCGGAGTGGCATGGTCGCTTACCGCCAGCCGACTTCCCCCGGCGGATTTCACCTTCAACAATCACACGGAAATTAAGACCGTCGACCCGGCGTTGGTCAGCGGTCAGCCCGAGGGGCGTGTGATCAACGGCCTGTTCGAAGGCCTGGTGCGGCTGACGCCGCAGGAGCGTTTGCCGGTGACAGGCGGTCCCGAGGAGTGGCCCGGAACCGCCGAGCGCTGGGAGATTTCCGAAGACCAGAAGACGTATACCTTCCATATTCGCGAGGACGCCCGCTGGTCGAATGGCGATCCGGTCACGGCGGAAGACTACCGCTACTCGATGCGGCGATTCCTGAGCCCCATCACGGCCGCCGAGTACGCCAAGCAAGGTTGGTACCTGAAGAACGGCAAGAAGTACAACTCGGCCGGCGCCTACCTCGAGCCAGGCGACCGCGTGGAGGTGGAATTGAACCTGAAGCCGGGCGAGCACGAAACACGCATCGGCCAACTGGTGAAAGGGGTACTCGTCCGCAAAGACCCGCCTGAGATGCCGGAGGATGAAGAGGAGCGGGACAAGATCACGCAAAGGTTCTACATCGATGTAGATGGCGAGGAGCGGTGCTACGTGATTGGCGACGCCAGTCGCGGCGACGAAATTCCAAACGACGCCGAGCCCTGCCGGATGGTGACGCTCGACTTCGACGAGGTGGGCATTCGGGTAGTCGACGACCGCACGCTGGTGACGGAACTCGAGAATCCCACGCCATTCTGGCTGCAGTTGTTGGGCTTCTACCCGTTGTTTCCGGTGCATCGTGGTTGCCTGGAAGAGCACGGCGCGCCCGATTGGACCCGCCCCGAGAACATTGTGACCAACGGTCCGTACCGCATTGGCTTCCGCCGTCCCCGCGATCGGGTGCGGCTGGTGAAGAACGAGTCGTACTGGAACAAGGACAATGTGCGGCTGGAGACCATCGACGCCCTGTGCGTGGAGAAGTCGACCACGTCGCTGAACATGTACATGCTGGGTGACGTTGATTGGATCGAGGAGCCGCCGCCCAACCTGATCCGCGAGTTCATGAACGCCGACCCGCCGCGCGACGATTTCAATCCGGCGCCGCAACTGGGGACCTACTACTACAAGTTCAACGTCGAACGGGGCCCGCTGGCCGATAAGCGGGTGCGGCAGGCCCTGGCCCTGGCGCTCGACCGCGAGGAGATCATCCGCACCGCCGTCCGCGGTCCGCAAAAACCGGGCTACAGCCTGGTGCCGCCGGGTGTGGTGGGGTACACCTCGCCCGAAATTCCCCATTCGGATCCCCAGCGGGCGCGAGAACTGCTGGCTGAAGCGGGCTATCCGGGCGGCCAGGGTTTCGAGTCGCTGGAGATCCTCTACAACACGCACGAAGCCCACAAGGCGGTGGCCGAACTGGTTCGCAAACAGTGGCAGCGCGAGCTGGGCATCACCGTCACGCTTCGCAACGAAGCCTGGCCCGCCTACCAGGACCGCCTGCGGATGTCGCAGTTCGACGTCGGCCGCCAGGCGTGGATTGCCGACTACAACGACGCCAACACGTTCCTCGACATGTATGTCAGCGACAATGAGAACAACCAGACCAACTGGGCGAACGACGAGTACGATCGCCTGATCTCGGCCGCCGAGGCCGAGTCCGACGAACAAAAGCGGGCGGAGTTACTGTACCAGGCGGAGGAGATATTGCTGGATGAAGTGCCGCTGGTGCCCATCTACTACTACTTCTCGCGCAACATGGTGAAGCCTCACGTGCGAGGGTTCTATAACAACCTGCAAGACTTCCATCCGCTGCACGCCATGTGGATCGACGACGAGCCGGGCGTCGTGAACGAATACATGCAGGGGGCGGAGCGTTGATTGCCTACTTCGCCAAACGGTTCGTGTGGCTACTCATCACCGTCTGGGTGGTGTTTACCGTGACGTGGATTCTGGCCAACAACTCGCCGGGCAATCCGTTCACTTCGGAGAAGAGCTTTCCGCCGGAGATCGAAGCCAATTTGCGCCGCCGGTACAACTTGGACAAGCCGCCGCTGGTCCGCTACACCCTCGATTTGGGCAACTTGGTCCGCGGCGACATGGGCGTGTCGACCAAGCAGGTCGACTTCACGGTGAACGAGCTGATTTCGCTTTGTTGGCCCGTCTCCGCAGCCTTGGGCCTGGCCGCGCTGGCCTGGGCGGCCGTCGTGGGGCTGGTGGCGGGGGTCGTGTCCGCGTCGCGGCGCGGCACCTTGGCCGATTTGAGTTTGATGTCGCTCGCCACGGTGGGCATTGCGCTGCCGAACTTCGTGATTGCCGGATTTGCGATCCTGCTGTTCTCGTTCCTCATTCCGCTGCTGCCACCGGCCGGTTGGGGCAGTCCCCGCTATCTGCTGCTGCCCGCGTTTTGCCTGGGTGCGCCGTACGCTGCGTACATCGCCCGCATCGCCCGTACCGGCATGCTGGACGTGCTGTCGCAAGACTACATTCGCACCGCCCGGGCGAAGGGGCTTTCGCGACTGGCAGTGATTATGAAGCACGCTTTGCCGACGGCCGTGATTCCCGTGGTGTCGTTCCTTGGCCCCGCGGTGGCCGGCATCATTACTGGGTCGCTGGTGATCGAGAAGGTGTTCGCCATTCCGGGCATCGGTTACTCGTTCGTGCAAAGCGCCATCGATAACGACACGCCCATGGCGATGGGCATCGTCGTGCTGTACACGATCCTGCTGTTCACGATGAACACGCTGGTCGACGCCGCCTACACATGGCTCGATCCGCGGGTGAGTTGGGAGGACGTTTCCTAGGTCCATGCAGAACACCGGTCCCCAGCCCGAGACCCCCCGCATTGGCAAGTCGCTGTGGAGCGACGCCTGGGGCAAATTGTTGCGCAATCGGTTGGCGGTGGCCTGCATGGTGGTGTTGGCGCTGGTAGCCAGCGGGGCGTTCCTCACACCGCTACTGCCGCTGCAGCCATCGGACAAAGCGGTGACCAGTCGCGACTTCGAGCCCCCCACGTTTCGGCACCAGCCCAGCGACAACTTGCAGGTCCGCAGGAATGACGAAGTGGTTCCGCTGACGCTCGTAGTCATCGCCGAGGCCGATGCCAAGGCCGAGAAGGTCGAGCAGCAGCTTGCGGACATCGACTCGGGCGACCACGAGCGGCGAAAGCGTGTGCTTAACTCCATCGAAGATGTCCGGCAACGCCCTTACCTGGAAGCCGGTTTCACGAACATGGGACCCTTCAGCCGCTGGATGACTCGCATGCGGCTGAGGATCTTTGGCAACTGGTCGATTCCCTCGCTCTGCGGTCGCGATAGCCTGGGGCGGGATGTTCTGTCTCGCGTCTTCTGGGGCGCGCGGGTGTCGATTATCGTCAGCATCGTGGCCACGTTGGTTTCGCTGGTGATCGGGGTCAGCTACGGTTCGATCTCCGGCTACTTTGGCGGCACGGTCGATGGTGTGATGATGCGGATTGTGGACGTCTTGTACTCGGTGCCTTTCATCTTTGTGGTCATTTTCCTGCTCACCATCCTGGGCGAGGAGCAGACCAAGAAGCAGTTGGCCGAGTACGGCATCGACCGCATTACGATCTTTTACGTGGTGGTGGGCGCCATCTACTGGCTCACCATGGCGCGCGTCGTGCGGGGGCAGGTGCTTTCGCTGAAGAAGGAACTGTACGTCGAGGCAGCGCGGGCCCAGGGCGCCGGCCAGATGGAGATCATCGCCCGGCATATCGTGCCCAACGTGATGAGCGTGGTGATCGTGTACCTGACGCTCACCATCCCCCGGGTGATGCTGTTCGAGGCGTTTCTGTCGTTCCTGGGGCTGGGGGTCGAATCGCCTGATGTGTCTTGGGGCATGCTCGCCAGCGAGGGGCTCGACGTCATCAACCCGGTTCGTACGTACTGGTGGCTCGTGGTTTTTCCCAGCATAGCGATTGGTTTGACGCTGTTCGCCCTGAATTTCTTCGGCGACGCGCTGCGCGACGCCCTGGACCCGAAGCTCAGGGAAGGGCGGTAGACAGCTTGCTATCGCCGCTCGGGTTGGCGAGAATTGTAGGGGGCACTTTTCATTCTTCACTGGGGAGGTCTTCATGCGCTATTGTCCTTTGCTGATCGTCGGTGTCGTTGTGATGGCCACTGCTGGTTGCGTGGTTAAGGAGGAAAAACCCTCGTACGCCGACCTGGTGGTGATCTACAACGCCGAATCGGAGACGCTCGAGCGACTCGAACGCCAACGGGCCACGATGGTTGCCGAGTACGAAGCAACGCTGCAGCCAAGCGGTGATGCAGCCATCGAGGCCCTGAGCGGCATGCTTGGCGATCTGAAGAACGATACGACCCCAGATCTCAGTACGGCTGATCCCAACGAACTGCTGGACAACGCCATTGCCAACGCCGAGAACATGGACGCCAAGGCGGCTGAGCTACTGGAGGCGGCTGCTGGCAGTGCGGGAAAACCGCTCGACCGCGAGTCGATCGAGGCCCTGTACAGCGAGGATTTCAAAGCCAAGCTCGCCGAACTGGATGCCGAGATTGCCGAGCAGCGGGCCCGCGTCGAGAAAGCCAAAGCCGATCGCGATGCGGCACAGCCGGAGTAACGCGCCCGACGCGACAAAAACAGTGTGAATCTCCTCAACGGGTGATTCTCGACCCAAGTCGGTGGTCGGAGAGTCACCACGTAGCGGTTCTCTTGCCCAACCGCTACCCAATCGACATTGACGGCAATCCGCTTCTTTCACTTGTTTGCCGTGGGCTGACTACCTGTGACACAGAGTCAAAGCTCTGCTGCGCCCTTTCTACTGGCAGGTATCGCGGAGTTGGTATGGCATGTGCTTCCTGTCTGTAGGGGGAGCAGCCGACTGGCTCGATGGAGTCTTCTCTGGTCGCTGCGCAACAAACCAGGACGAGCAACTACCACTTCTTTAGGGGTACCAATCATGAATGAACACACTGAACACATCCATCACGAACACAATCATCCTGCCAATGGAGAGTACGCGGTAGCTGCTGGCAGCCGTTTGCCGAGGATTAGCTGGGGTGCCATCTTTGCCGGCGTCGTGGTCACACTCGCGCTGTCATGGCTGCTGCACCTGCTGGGCACTTCCATCGGCGTGAGCATCGCCGACGCTTCGGACACGGTTGCCATGGGCGAGGGCGTCGCCGGCGGAGTCGCCATCTGGATCGTACTCAGTTGGTTGATCTCCTTCTTCATTGGCTCGCTAGTCGCTGCCAGGCTGGCCGGCAGCCTGGAAGACTTTAGTGGAATGCTGCACGGCTTAGTGCTCTGGGGATTAGGAACCATTATCGCGGTTTATCTTGGATACAGCGGCGTGATGTCCGTCCTGAATACCGGGCAGCAGTTGGTTTCTGCCACGGTGGCCGGCACTGCACAGGCCGTGTCTGGAGTGGCGAGCGGAATCGGTACCGCGACAACGTCCGTCTCCAGTGGCATTTCGCAAGCCATGGATACCAAGATTGCTCGCGATATCCGCAGCCGATTGAGCGAAAGTGCCATCGAGGCTGCAGCCGATATGGACGAGCAACTTTCTGAGCAGGACATTCGTACTGCGGTCAACGAGCTGGACCAGCGAACGTTGCGCCGTGTGACGCAGGACCTGATGAACGACGACCAGGAGGGTGCTGCCGAGTTGTTGGCTGATTCGTCCGAACTCTCGCAACAGGATGCACAAGCACTTATCGATGGGGCCTACCGGGAGCTGGAAGAGCAATTTGGCAATCCCGATAACGAGCAGTCGCTGTCCCAGGACTTGAAGGGCCAGCTAGCCGGCCAGGTCGATGGCTACATTGCGTCGTTGGATTCGCAGGGCGGCGTTGAGGTCACGGCCAAGGACGTGCGAACCGCTATCGACAAGCTCGACTCCGAAACGATGACGACCATCTCCAATCGATTGATCAATGGCGACACCCAGGGCGCTCAACGCGCGTTGGTGGCCAATACGAATTTGTCGCAGGAACAGATCAACGCCATCTATAGCGGAGTGGAAGAAGACATTTCGCAGGAAATCGAAGCTTATCAGCAAGAGCTAAAACAGGCCGCCGAAGCAGTTTCGACGTACACCCAGGAAGTCCTGTGGCTGACCTTTGCTGGTAGTGCCTTGGCGTTGGCCGTCTCGCTTGGTGGCGGATGGCTCGGTGCAGATTCGGCTCGACGACTCTATGTCGAACAGTACGGTCCTACTTCGACCACCTGAGCCGTAACTCGACCCCCAATCCACTATCTCTCATTTTTTGAACAAGCGAGTATTGTCATGCGAATTGGACTAATCGGCGTTGTACTGATCGTGTTGCTGGTGGCTGCCCTGGTGCAGAATGTCTACATCGGCGGGTTGGGTGGCCTACTGCTCCTGATCCTCCTGGTGTTGTTACTCACCGGACGGGTTTAGCGCTGGGAAGTCAAGGCCACGCGCGACGCAGCCAAAGCACCGCGCTATTCATCCTCCGGCGAAAGCAACTCCAGGGCCACGGCGCCCATGGTGCTGATGCTGGTCTCGAGCGTAGCACTCGGATCCGGGTAGTAACGGGGTGAGTGCAGCGAAGGGGGCGGAGTGTCCTGCTGCTTAAACTGGTCGAGCCGCTCCTGGCTCACCGAACCAACTTTTATCATGCAGATCGGGATGCCGGCCAGGCCGTAGCGGCTGAAGTCTTCGCCCCCCATGGTCGGGTCGCTCTGTTTCACCTGATCGGCCCCGAGGATGCGGCTGGCGATGCCGGCCACGCGCTCGGCGAGTTCGGGATCGTTGTACAGCGAAGGCGTTCCTTCGGAGATGAGAATCTCCGGTTCCGGTGCGCCGGCGCTCATTGCGGCGGCCTTGGCCTTGCGCTGAATCGCCTCGGCCAGTTGCTGCCGAACCTGCGGAGAGTAGCTGCGCACCGTGAGTTGCAGCTTGCAATCGTCGCCAATCACGTTGTGCTTGGTGCCTCCCTCGATGGCTCCGACCGTAACGACGGCCGGTTCGGTCGGTTTGATCTCGCGGCTGACGATCGTTTGCAGATCGAGCACCAACTTGGCAGCGACCACGATGGGGTCGATGGTGGTTTCGGGATACGCCCCGTGGCCGCCGCGGCCTTTGATGGTGATGTCGACACTATCGACGTTGGCACAAGCATAGCCAGGGCGATAGCCAATGGTGCCGCACGGCGTGTCGGCCGCCACGTGCATCGCCACGGCAAAGTCGGGCCGCGTAAACATAGTGAGCAAGCCATCGTCGAGCATGGCCTTGGACCCCGCGCCGCGTTCTTCGGCTGGCTGGAACAATAAGATGGCCGTCCCCTGCCAGGCGTCCTTGTTGTCGGCCAGCAGGCGGGCAACGCCTACCAGGTTCGACATGTGAATGTCATGACCACAGGCGTGCATCACCCCAACCGTCTGCCCACGCTCGTTAGTGGTCAGCACCTTCGAGGCGTATGGCACGCCAGTTTCTTCCACCACCGGCAGCGCATCCATATCGGCCCGCAACAGCAGCGTTTTGCCCTCGCCATTCTTCAGGATGCCAATCAGCCCGTGCCCGCCGATATCGGTCCGCACTTCGGCGCCGATCGCGCGGAGCTCGTCGGCCATGCGGGCGGCGGTCTCCTTCTCTTCGAACGACAGCTCCGGCGCCTGGTGCAGCTCGCGGTATAACGTTTCCACTTCGGGCAGATGTTCGGCAGCCCACGTCTTGGCGAGTTCATCGGTCTTGGGCGGTGCTTCTTTCGCCGCGGCCAGACCAGCAAACAACACAGGTAGCAAACAACAGAGGCGCAACAACATGGTGGAACTCTGGGGAGAAACTTGGGAAGCGGAGGCGACGTTCCCAAATTGTAGCGCACAAACGGGCGTACTGCGAGCAGAAGGAGGGTGCTCACGCGGAAATCAGCGCCACCAACTTCGGCACGATGGCCCGCATGGCACGCGAGCGGTGGCTGAGAGCCCGCTTCACTGCGGGGCCGAGCTCGCCGAAGGTGCGGTGGTACTCGCGTACCTCGAACAGCGGATCGTAGCCAAAGCCGTTCGCGCCCACCGGCTCGCGGCGGATGATTCCGCGGCACGTGGCGTGGCTTTCGGCGCGCACCTTGCCGGTGGGATTGGCCAGCGTCACGTGGCAGTAGTAGCGAGCTCCCCGCTTCTCAGGGGGTAGGTCGCCCAGCTTCTCCAGCAACAATCGATTGTTGTCCTCGTCGGTGGCCTGCTCGCCGGCGAAGCGGGCGGAGTAGATTCCCGGCGCGCCCTTCAAGGCGTCGATCTCGATGCCGCTGTCGTCGGCCAGGACCCACTCGCCCAGGTGGACGGCTTGCTGCGTGGCCTTCAGTCGGGCATTGGCAGCAAACGTATCGCCATCCTCCACCACGTCGAGCGCGGTGGGAAAATCGTCGAGCGTCGCGACCTCCAGCCCGTACGGCCCGAGCATCTCGGCCAGTTCAACGCCCTTCTTCTTGTTGTGGGTCCCGATGACCACTCGCTTGCTCATGCGAGAAGTGTAACGGGGGCCCGGACCGAAGTGCAATTCCCCAGGTGGCGAACCGCGGCGTGGTCAATGAGCATTCGACGTTGGTCGTTTGCCGATCACCTTCCCCAGGCATAGGCACTGGTAATCGATTTCCGCGGTGCTTCGATCACCTCGGGGGTGATATCGAGCGGCACGAACTTGTTCTTGGTGTACTCGATGTACTTTGGCTCCAGGCCCGTGGCGATCTGCCCGTGCTGGTTGGAGAACAAGTTGTTGAACTTGCGTTTAACCTCTTCGGCCCGCATGCGGTCCTGCATGGGGACGTTCGCGCCCACACTCAGGGCGCTGGGCGTCTTGTACGCGGCGCCGAAGGTGCGCAGGATGACGTCGACATCGCCTGTGGGCTGCAACTGACCGTCGGCCGTTCGATTGGCCACCTTGTCGAACGAGCCAATCGTCACGTAGCTCTCGGTGCGATCGTGGAACTCGTAAGCTTCCCAGCCTTTGGCCCGCAGGAACACGACGATGCGGTGCGCGTTCAAGGCTGCCTCGACCAGCGGATCGACGTCGGGTTCACTGTTTCGATTGCGACTCTTACTGCCGCTGCTGAAAGCGCCCTGCAGGACCGCCTTGCCCCTGAACGTGGCGACCTTCACCGTGTACCGCTCGGGGCAATCGAGCACCGAGTGTTCCACGCCGGCGTTCATCTTGGCCACGAAGGGATCGACGCCTTTGGGATTGAAGTACTCTTCGGGCAGTATTGGATTGCGCGTCAAAAAGGCCTTCGACATGGGGGCAGCCCCCTTACCGCCGGCCGCCTTGTTGTAGTAGTCGCGTTCGATGGCCAGGTTTTGCGATGTCTCGTTGTAGTCACGGTCCAGGGTCTTGGGGCGGAGCTTCTTTACTTGATCCAGAAGCTTCTGGGCGGCCGGGTCGTCGATGGCAGGGAAGTTGCCGACCAGCACAGCGTGCTCTTGGCTCTGCTCACCACTCTGGTACCGCATCCGCAACGGTGCGCCATAGCGATCGAGACCCCGCCCCAACCGCTCGTCGCCGGTGTGTTGAAAGGTCATCGAGTGGTGATAGGCTTCCAGGTTGAACTGCTTACGAAGTTCCAGCACCAGTTCGCGGGCTTGCTGTTCGGCTCCGCTGCCACTGAAGGTGGCAGCCATGACCATCCAGGGTCCACTCTCCTGGCTGAGGGTATAGTCGGCATTCACGTTCGATTCGACACGATTGGTCGGCATGAACATCCGCCAAACCGGTTCGGCCTGGGCGGTGCAGGCAGCGATCAGGGACATCGTTATCAGTGCGTACGTACCGCGAAATCGCATGGTATTTCCTCGGAATCCAGGAGCAGCAAAATGCCAGCATCCGGCCCCGCCGCTGGCAGGCGGCGTCGGGCGGGCGGCAGACAAGGAGCGGGAAATTACCAAAGCTGTCGCCGTGCAGCCAGAGAGAATTTCGCTCGAAATGCGGAGATTTAACCCAATTTGCACCTTTGGGATGGCGAAATCCCTGGCAAACCTGAAACCCACGAGCAAGAATTGCGGTAATGTAGGCAAACTGTTCCGCCCGCCCTGCCAGTGTCCCAAGCTTGGCCAGCGGGCGTCTAATTGGCATTATGCTTTTGATATCTGATTCCGGAACACCCGAATTGACAGGGAAAAACCATGTCTAATAGTAAGGCCACCTGCGCCGCTCGCTTTCTTGCTCTGCTGCTGTTCGTGTCGGTAGCCTGCGCCACGATACCGGCTGGTGCCGACACCGCCACGGCGGAGAAACCAGCCGCTGCCGAGAAGGCCAAGGATAAGAAGGACAAGAAGGAGGCCAAACAGGACGAGCCCAAGAGCGCGTCGGAAGACAAGGCCCCCAAGGGCAAGAAGCTGGCCAAGGCCCGTCTGGCCCAAGTGCTGCTGTCCAGCAGCCTGCCCGAGGGGCCAGGTGGCACCGGACTGTTTGCCGACATCCAAGTCGACTTGCGGAGCATGCTGCAGCGCATCGAGCGGGCGGCCGAGGACGACGACATTCACGGGCTGGTCCTCACCATCGAGAATCCATCGCTGGGACGCGGCACCATCAACGAAGTGCGGGAAGCCATCAAGCGTTTTCGCAAGAGCGGCAAGAAGGTGTACGCCCAACTGACGATGGCCATGCCGACCGACTATCTGGTAGCCTGCGCTTGCGACGAAATCGTAATGCCCGAGTCGGGTACGCTGGTTCTGCCAGGCGTGCGGATGGAGGGCATGTTCTATAAGGGACTGCTCGACAAGATTGGCGTCGAGGCCGACTTTGTGCACATGGGGGAAGCCAAAGGGGCTGCCGAGCCGATGACCCGCGAGAGCTTTAGCGAAGGGGTCCGGGCCAATCTGACCTCCATGACCGATGACGTGTACGAGCAAATGATCGCCACCGTGGCGTTCGATCGTCCCATCACCCGCAAGCAGGCCACCGAAGCCATCGACCAGGGCCTGTTGACGGCCGGTCGGGCGAAGCAGCTCGGCTTGATCGACCGCGTGGCCTACCCCAGCGAGTTGAAGTCCGACCTGCAGAAGTCGCTGAACGCCGACAAGTTGGTCTACGTGCAGAACTATGGCAAGAAGAAGGTCGACACCGATTTTTCCGGCCCCACCGGCGTGCTGAAGCTGATCAAGCTGATGTCGGGTGGCTCGAGCAGCAGCAAATCGAGCGGCAAGAAGATAGCCATTGTCTACGCCGTGGGAGCCATCACCACCGGCAAGAGCCAGTCGGATCTGTTTGGCAGCTCCAGCACCATGGGGTCGAGCACCATCGTCGAAGCATTGCGTGAGGCCAACGACGACGAAGACGTGGCGGCCATCGTGCTGCGGATCAACAGTCCTGGTGGCTCGGCGATCGCCAGCGACCTGATGTGGAGCAAGATTCAGAGCATCGATAAGCCGGTTGTTGCCAGCATGGGCGATGTGGCTGCCAGCGGCGGTTACTACATTGCCATGGGCACCGACAAAATCTACGCCGAGCCGGCTACGATCACCGGTTCGATCGGTGTCGTGGGTGGCAAGATCGCCCTGAAAGGCCTGTACGACAAGCTAGGCATTTCGATCGACGTTATCAGCCGTGGCGCCAACAGCGGCGTGTTTTCCACCACCAACAAGTTCACCGAAGGCGAACGCGAAGCCATCACCAGCATGATGGAGGACACCTACGAGCAGTTCACCTCCAAGGCCGCGGCTGGCCGCGACATGCCGGTCGAGCAGCTGAAAAAGCTGGCGGGTGGCAAGGTCTATACCGGGCGTCAGGCCCTGGCCAACGGCCTGGTCGACGAGCTGGGCACCCTGGACGATTCGATTGCGGCGGCCAAGCAGCTGGCCGGGATCGATTCCGACAAAGAGGTCAAAATCATCACCCTGCCCAAGTCGCCCGATCTGTTCGAGTCGCTCCTGGGGGGAAATGAAGCCGAGAAGGAGGTCGAGGTGAAGGTCGACCTGGGGCTGGGCGAATTGCACCCAGAATTCAAGAAGTTGATCGGCCATGCCAAGACGGTTCGGCGGGTATTCCGCGAGCCGGTGGTGCTGATGATGCCTTTCTCGCTGGAGATTAAGTAGCCCGCCCGCCCGGCAGCTTGACCGCCCCCACCTATTGGCCCTAAAATCCGGGGTTTGTGCGGTTTTCTTCGCGTAAATGAGGGCGAGTAGCGTGCCGGGTACATGTGTAATTGGTCTGCAGTGGGGCGACGAAGCCAAAGGTAAAATCGTCGACCTGCTTACGGCGGGCCGTCGCTATGTCGTTCGCTATCAAGGTGGAGCCAACGCTGGCCACACGGTGGTGGTGGGCGACGAGGTCTACAAACTCTCGTTGCTGCCCAGTGGCGTGCTGACGCCGGACGTGACCTGTTTGATCACCGGTGGCGTGGTGCTGAACCCCGCCAAGGTGCTCGAAGAGATCGAAGAACTGGTCGGCCGCGACATCAATCTGGATGGCGACAGCCTGAAGATCAGCAATCGGACGCATGTCATCTTGCCTTGGCATTTCGCCGAGGACCGGGTGCTCGATACCAGTACCGGCGGCGAGAGCATCGGTACCACCCAGCGCGGCATCGGCCCCTGCTATCGCGACAAGGTGGCTCGCAGCCATGCCATCCGCCTGGGCGACATGTACCGCGACGATTTCAAAGAACGCATCTTTCACATCACCGAAGCGAAGAACCAGGTGCTGGCCGCCATGGTTACTGATGGTGAGTTCGAGCCGCTCGAGGCCGACGCCATCTATAAGCAATACTCCGACTTCGCTGAGCGCCTGAAGCCTTACGTCGACGATACCACCGAGCTGTTGCTCTCGGCCCTGGAGCAGGGCGAGCATGTGCTGTTCGAGGGCGCGCAGGGATCGCTGCTGGACGTCGACCACGGCACCTATCCCTATGTGACCAGCAGCAACAGTTCCGGCGTCGGTATCTCCAACGGATCGGGCGTGCCGGGCAAGTACCTCGATCGCGTGCTGGGCGTCGTGAAGGCCTACTCCACGCGAGTCGGCGGCGGACCTTTCCCCACCGAACTGCACGACGACACGGGACAGTACCTGCGCGACCGTGGCAACGAGTACGGCACCGTTACCCGTCGTCCGCGTCGCTGTGGCTGGCTCGACGCCGTGGCGATCCGCTACACCGCTCGCTTGGGCGGTGTGGATGGGCTATGCATCATGCTGATGGACGTACTCAGCGGGCTGGACGAACTCCACATCTGCACGGCCTACGAGATCGACGGGCAGCAGACCAACGTGTTCCCCAGCCACGTCGACGATCTGCGGCGCGTCAAACCGATCTACGAGACCGTATCGGGCTGGAAAGAGGAGATCGATGGCGCGCAGTCGTACGACGATCTACCTGCCGCGGCTCATGCGTATCTCGATCGAATCGCCGAGTTAGTGGGATGTCCGGTCGACGTGGTGTCGGTGGGGCCGGGTCGCGCCCAGACTATCGTGCTCAACGAGTCGCTCACCCAGACCAGCTAGTAGCGAATCGTCATGTTGCCAGCCGATGCCGCCGGACCGCTCTCCGACGTTCCCCCCGAACGCCGCCCCGCCCACATCGCCATGATCATGGATGGCAACGGTCGCTGGGCCCAACGGCGGGGACTGCCGCGGGTGGAAGGCCATCAGCGGGGGGCTGCCGTGGTTCGCGAAATCACCGAGCTCTGTTCCGATCTCGGCATCGGCCAGCTCACGCTCTACTGCCTGAGCAGCGAAAACTGGAAACGGCCCGCCGACGAGATTTCGTTTCTGATGTTGCTGCTCAAGCAGTACATCATCGACGAGCGGGAACCGATCATGCGCAATAACCTGCGGGTGAGGATGCTGGGCCGGCGGGCCGCCATTCCCGATCATGTCTTGGAAGAGCTCGACAAAACCATCGAAATGAGCCGTGGCAACACGGGCATGTGGCTCAATTTGGCCATCAATTACGGTGGCCGGGGCGAGATTGTCGACGCGGTTCGCGCCATTGCCGGCCGGGTGCGAGACGGCGCGCTGCAGCCCGAGGACATCACCGAGGATACGGTTTCGGGCCATCTGTACACGGCTGGCCTGGCCGATCCGGACTTGCTGGTTCGTACGGCCGGCGAAATGCGCGTTAGCAATTTTCTGCTCTGGCAGATAAGCTATGCTGAGATCTGGGTGACCGACCGTTGCTGGCCTGAGTTCGATGAATCGGCGTTGCATGAAGCGATTCGCGCTTACGCAGCCCGAGATCGACGCTTCGGTGGACTCCCCGATTTAGCCTGAATAGTCTCCAGCCATGAATTCGATCGCTGCGAGAAGCTGGGCATCCTTCGTTTCCGAATTCCTCCTGTAACGTCCCGCATCGATGCTCCACTGGCGACTTATCCTGGCGGCGATTGCCATCTCGTTGGTGCTGGGGCTGGCATGGCTTGATCAGTTTGGCCCTCGGCCTGGTATTTTCATGTTACCGCTGGCGTTGGTCGGCGCATGGATGTGCGCGGGCGAACTGATGGGGCTCAACGAAAAGGCCGCCGCCCAGCGGATGGGTGGCAGTGTCAAAGAAGCCAAGCAGGATCGCACCAAGAGTATTCCCTGGCGCCCTCTGGTTTATATGGCCACCATGCTGACGGTGTTGGCCAGCACGGCGCCCATGACGCTCTACTACCCGGATGGTGGCGTTAGCGGTCGCACCGGCTGGATCGCGTGGGGGCTGATAAGCGGCTTGCTACTGGCCCTGATATATGAAATGGCCACCTACGATGGACCCGACCAGCCGCCAGGCACCATTGCCACTCGCCTGGCCCGCACGATGTTCGCCATTAGCTACGCCGGCGGATTGATGGGCTTCCTCGTGCAGCTGCGGATCATCTCTGGTGGTGTGTGGATGCAGCCCGATGGTACGGACGACTGCCGCTGGGGCATGCTGGCCCTGCTCACCACGATTGCCACGGTAAAGATGAATGACACCGGCGCTTACTTCGCCGGCCACGCGTTTGGGCGCCACAAGATGACGCCCAAACTCAGCCCCGGCAAGACCTGGGAAGGCACCATTGGCGGCTTCATCGGATCGATTGCCGGGGCGATGTTCTTCTTGGGGCCGGTCGCCCATTGGCTTGGGTGCGAGCACGAACAAACCTCCACGCAGTGGATGACAGGCGTCGTCATCTATGCACTGATCGTGGGATTGGCCGGAGTGCTTGGCGACTTGGCCATTAGCCTGTTGAAGCGGGACGCCGGTGTGAAGGATTCCAGCACCTGGATGCCCGGCTTCGGGGGCTTTCTCGACCTGTTGGACTCCATTCTGCTGGCAGCGCCGGTGAGCTATGCCTTGTGGATGGGACACGTGGTCGGCCCCTGAACCGCCTTACCACGGCTTCAAGCGCCAGCCCAGCACGAAGCCCAGTCCAAAGCACCACATTGCGGCCACCTTCGGTTTCTGTCGAGCGTAGTCGCGGACGTAGTCAATTAGATCGGGCACGGGTTGCATCGATTCGTCAGTCAGTTGGTTCTGTTGCTGTGTGGAGACTTTGGTCGAACGGTCCATTTCGTTGGTTGTAGTAGCTGCGGACATGGCGAAACCTTTCTCTGCAAGGGATTATTTATTTGGCGCTGCGTGGCGGGTGGCCAGCATCGTCGGAAGTGAGTGAACTCTTGAGCCACGCCAGATTGCGTTGCAGCTCGCCGCGCGAACGCTCGAGCGATTTCGCTCCGCGTTTGGCCAGGTGGTAGGCCGAGGCACCCAGCACGCCAGCAATAGCAGCGGTCACCGCCGACACGCTGGCCAGACTTGCAGCCATCGACAATTCCGTCTGCTGGGTCAGCCAGTGAGCTACGGCCGTGAGCAGCACAGGTGCCGCGGCGAGTATCAGGCACGCTGCAAAAACCGCAATTGCCAGGCTTGCCAGCATGTTCTTCGCGGCATCGCTGGCATCGGCTTTGAGCAACTCGAGCTGCAGTTCGCCGAGTTCCACAATGTCGGAAACCAACTGTCGCGTGGGGCTCGATTTTGGCTTGAGGTCAGGGTTCATGGGCGGTTGTTTCAGTTCTTTCGTTTCAATAACCATCCGAGTAGACCTCCCATGACCAGTCCCGTACCCACGATCAGCCGCGGATGATTTCCCGCCCACTCGGCAATGCGGTCGCCGAGCGAGGAGTCGGAAGAGCCCTGGGCCTTCATCTTGCGGTGCGAGGCTGGAATGATTCTCTGTTCCGGTGGGTGGGTTGTTTGCATGGCTTCGATTCAGTTGAAGTTACGAAGCAGGATTCGTTGGTCCATCGCCAGTAGGAATAATGTCGCCCAACCGCTTGCCGAAGTAGGCCATGAGCGCGCGGGCGGCAACCGTCCCCAGGCCAAGCATCGCTTGCTGAGCGAACGTTGGCTTATTGGAGGGACTTTCCGTGGCTTCGATGCGAAGCTTGCCGGCCTTGACCAACTTCTCCACGGTGTCGGGCGAGGCGACCGTTTCCTCCTGCTTGCGGCGCGGCACCAGGCTGTAGCCCACGGCCGCCGCCACGGCCAAGCAGGTCCAGGGATATCGCTTGACGTACGTGGTCCATTGCGTGGCGTCGTGCACCTGTTGCGAGATGTTTTCAACATCTCGCGACAGGTCGTTCCGCACACGCTGCATGGCGTCCGCGATGTCCTCGGGATGCTTACCATTCACGGGAGGCATCTGCCCAGACGCTGGAGTCAATCGATTGATGGGGCGATGCGCCATGAGTGATTACCTGCTGAAAGCCTTGGACACGGTGTCGGGAATCAGTTTCTCCGCCAGATGCGACATCTGCCCACCGAGCCTCGACATCTCGTGACTCAGTTGATCGGTCACTCCGCGGCGCGACCGCGAGGCTCCATCGATACGCGCGGTTAGAGCAATTCCGACCGCGACACCGACGACGGCGCCGGTCACGAATGCGGCGATAATGGATTCTTCGGGATGTTCCTGAACTATTTCTCGTGCTCGATCCGAGGTGTCGGAGCAGCACTCAGTCATTGCAGTTGACATGACAGGTTCCTAACTTGTTGAAGGTTCTAGGCTGAGACTTCTCAGATTCTTACCGCGAGCGGCTGCTAAGAATGCCAACCACCAGACCGGTTACCAGCCCCGCACCGAGCGCAATAGCGACCGATTCGAATGGGCGGCGGCGCACCACGGCTTCTGCCTGTGCCTGTCGTTCGGCCACCTGTTGGCGAAACCGCTCGGCCGCCTCGGTCGTCGATTCAATGGTCTGGTTGTAATAGTCGCGAGCAGTCTGGCTGAACTGCTCGAGCATCGGGCGGAAACGGGCATCGAGCTCCGCCAAGCGGAGTTCAATTTCCTCTTGGGCTTCGCCAGTGGAACGTTGGATGTAACCCACAAGTTGTTCGAGATCGCCCTCGAACTCGCGGAGTTCATCGTCGTTGAGTTCGCCCCACACTTGTTTCACTTTGCCTTTGAGTTCCGTCCAGCCACCTTCGATATGTGATTGCGTTAACATGCTCAACTCCTCAGTCTTGTTTCGGGAGGGGGGATTCGGCTTGGGGCTGCTTCAGGAATCAGCCACCGGAAACCTGATGCAAGTGGCGCGCCATGGCGTTGGAATGAAGAATTGCCCACAGATTTGGCAGTAGTCAGGCAGCCGTCGGGCTAAATTGTGAGGGTCCGTCTGCCATGCTGGCTGGTTGCGAACCAGGGCCGGTGTTGCCGAGGTGCAGGCGGCCCGCAAAAATCCGATGTGGGCCGCAGGCACGCAATTCGCTCTGTAGACGTCCAAACAATGCCCTCCCATTCCTTCTCTCACCACCAAGGTGGTAATATGTCTCTTTCTGCTACCCCCGCGAACGACGAGCCGTCCGAAGAACCAGGGGTGCATCATGTTCGCATCGATGTTCTTCCTCGGCAAGAAGTCGATAGCTCGGAGGTCGTTACCGTGAATTCTGGCGACAGGGACGATACCTCCCACTCGTGGCGACGGCTCGAGAGGACATGCCTGGTGATCCTCACCGCACTGGCCATCTTCTACACCATGTACTTCGCGCGGGCCATCTTGCTTCCTACGACCATGGCCATCGTGCTGTCCCTGGTGCTGAAACCATTGACCAAAAGAATCACCCGGTTGGGCATACCGCCAATTGCCAGCACCATCGTGGTGATGTTAGCGTTTTCGCTGGTCGTAGCGGCCGGGGCCCGTGCACTGTGGCAACCCGCCAACGATTGGATCGAGCAGGTGCCCGAGAGCCTGCAAAAGGTTCGCCAACAGGTGGCATCCAGCGGGGGACCGCTGTCGCACCTGATGAAGGCCAAATCGGAGGTGGAAAAACTAACCTCGGTACCCGAAAGCGAAGAGACCGATTCCGACTTCCTTCCGGACCTGCCGCCGGTCTCAGTACATGTCGAACAGCCCCAGTTGACCAATCAGATGCTCAGCACCACAGGCGGCTTTGCGACGGCGTGCATCATCACGCTATCGCTATTGTTCTTCCTGCTGGCGGCCGGCGATCGGTTTATGGAGAAAGCGGTTCAGCTCAGACGAACCTGGCGCGAGAAGCGGGATTTGGTAATGCTGATCAAAGAGGTGGAGCAGAAGATGTCGTCCTACCTGGGGGCGATCACCATCATCAATATTGGATTGGGAGTCGTTATTGGCGGCGGGTTGTGGATGATTGGTCTGCCGAATCCCCTGCTGTGGGCCGTGCTGGCCGCACTGCTGAACTACATTCCCTTCGCTGGACTGGTAATCGGATCTTTGACGGTCACCATCGTGGCCATCGGCGAGTTCGATTCGATGAGCCATGCCATGCTGGCGCCGGCCATCTATTTGGGCGCCAATGGCATCGAGGCGAATTTCATTACCCCCGCCGTGCTGGGCCGATCGATCAGCCTGAACCCAGTGGTCATCCTGATGGCCGTGTTTCTGGCGGGCTGGGTGTGGGGAATTGGGGGGATTTTCCTCTCGGTTCCGCTGCTCTTAATGGCCAAGATTGCCTGCGATACCAATGAGTCGCTTGAACCGATCAGTGTGTTCCTAGCAAAATAGGGCGAATCGCCATCCGCCAACTGACATTGCCCGGGCACCCTATGTTTGCGTTCATCCGTTCCACCGCTATCGACTTTAACAAGCATCACTGCATGCAAATGGCCGCCGCGATTGCCTATGGCATGATCTTCTCCCTGCCTGGGCTGTTGCTTATTTCGACCACAACCGTAGCCTACGTCGCCCGAACCGGGGCGCTGGGGGGCAGTGAAGAAGTGGAAGAACGGATGGTGGACGAGATTGAATCGGCCGTGGGGCCGATTAACGCCAATCAGATTCGCGAGGTCATCGACCACTCCAAGAAGATGCCCACGTCGACCGTGGGATTCCTGATTGGCGTCGGCGTGCTCTTGATCAGTGCCTCGGGCGTGGTGGCCCAGGTTCAAGTGGCACTGAACACCATTTGGAGCGAAGCGAGCGAGTCGCCTCGAGGACGCAATCGCAATTTCCTGGTCAAACGATTGCTTTCGATCGCATCGGTCATGGTCATGGCGTTGCTGCTGGTCGCCTCGTTGGTGATGAGTACATTGTTTGCCGCGTTTGGCGAAACCATCGATCCGTTGCTTCCCCCAGCGGTGGTTCATGGTGCCCAATGGCTCACCGGCACGGTAACCAACCTGTTAGTTAGCTGGTTGGTATTCACCGCCATCTACAAATGGTTGCCAGATGTGCGGGTGGGTTGGAAGGATGCCTGGCGGGGCGGCCTGCTGACCGCCGGCATGTTCTGGGTGGGAAGGTCGGTACTGGCAGCTTTGATCGCCCGTCTTGGTATCGGTTCGGCGTACGGGGCGGCTGGGTCGCTTGTAGTGTTGCTCTCCTGGCTCTACTACAGTGCGATTGTCTTTCTGCTGGGTGCCGAGATGACCCGCCACATCGAAGACCGTGCGATTCAACGCCGGAAGGCAAAAAAAGAAGACGCCGGGTAGACTCTCCCGGCGTCTTACTGATATTTCAATTGTTCCGACACGTACGAATTACTTCTTGCTCTTCCGCGCGTCGCGAAGGTCACGCACACGGTCGTGCACGGCTTTCACGCTGGCATATTGCTGCTGCAGCAGGTCAGTCGCCGCGCTGCCGGCAACGTCCTTTAGGATCTCTTCGTACCGTTCTTTGATGGCGTCTTCGCCGCGCTCGGCTTCCGCCAGCACGGTGTAAGTGTTGCCGCCGGACAGGGCACTGCGAAAATTCAACCATGCCTGATGTGCGGCTGCGGACCAACTACGGTCTTCGGGAGCTTCGCCATTATTAAACTCAACGAGGGCTTGAAGTTCGTCTGCTTGTCGTGTGCGATCAACTGCCCAGACACGGAAGTCGGAGGCCAGTGCCTTGTCGTCAATGGCGTCAGCCGCTTCCTGAAATCCGCTTGCGCTGTCGCGGTTGATTTGGACAAGTTGCGACAGCTTGTTGACTGTTTCCTTTGGTAATGATGTCTTGGTTTCCTGAGTGGTAATTCCCATGACCTCAGCACTCCTTTCCAATTTGCCTAAGGGCTAACGACGGCAGTCAGGCCGGGGCAAGTAAAGGGGGTAAGAACCTGGCCCCGGCCCGCGCCGCTTGAGTCGAATAAGCTGGTGAGCATTGCTCACCAACTTAGGTTGCTAGGCCGATGGCCGCAGTCGCGGGAAGATCAGGCTGACAACGAACAACACGAGGAAGACGAAGAAGCAGATCTTTGCTGCACCATACGCCATTCCGCCGACAAGACCGAACCCAAAGAGGCCCGCAATCAAAGCGATAACCAAAAACGTAATAGCCCAACCTAACATAGTGTGCCTTCCTTTCTCGAAGGGATGTGTCGCCACACATATGTTGGTGCGGACGACTCGAAGTTGCTGATGCTGGAGAACAAATGCAATTGCGATGCCAAAGTCCAAAAAGGGCATAAGCCGCTAGAAATGGCTGGCTACACCATGACGAATTGGTCCTCTTTGCACCGCGCTGGGCGGCGGCAGAGCAAGGTCGACGAGCTAGATGAAAGCAGCCACCTGGCAGAGTGCGCGGCTTCCATTGAACTTATACATGGCTTCTCCGCGCGAAAAACGGAACATACTTCCTGCGCGCGCATCGTGGTGCGTGGCGAACAGTTGGGGTGCACGCTCGCAAGTAATGCTCACTAGCTTCACCTTCGAGCGGAGAGCAGCGACAGGCTGGCGGCCGTCGCTCGCATGGAGCAGAATCGCTCGGGGAGAGACAAGTAGCAGTGCGCAAAAGAGCAGTGCGCAAACGAATCGGGCGCAGCAAGTCGGAGTACCGACCCGCCACGCCCGACCTTGGGGGGATTCATCAAGTCGACGTGCAGGACTATTCGTTATCGGAAACGTCGACCTCGACGTCATCCGTCAGCTTATCCTCGTTGACCTCGACTTCGCCGGCAGGCGTTTCGACATCGATGATTTCATCTTTAGTGTCGCAACCGGCGGTCATGGCCAGGCTGCCAAATGTCAGTCCACCCAGAGCACAAGCTACAAAAGTGTGGCGAAAGACGTTTACAACTGATTTCATCGTTCTGTTCTCCAGGGAATGTCAGGCAAGGGCGTGCTCAAAAAGGGCACGTGAGGATAGGTAACCGCACGTTGCGTGCCCATTTGGGAAAATAGGGCTATTTCGAGAGAATTGACGCTTTTCCACGTATGCCTGCTGTCTGCGAATCTGCCAGCCTGGTTCCCAGGCAACCATTTTTCTGACCTCTGGCCGCCTGTCAGCCAATCTCAAAGCCCCGTAGGATTGAAGAAAGAGACTATTTACTTCGGTTTGTCGGCGAATGACCACGATTGAGCGTCCGACTGGCCCCGGTTTTGCTATTACGGCTTGCCATGAAAAAGCTCCTACTTGTAGACGACGATCGCGCGGTTCATGTACTCGTAAACCGAGCGCTGGAAAATGCTGGCTTCGATGTCCATGCGGTTACCACCAAGCAGGCCGCACTGGAAGCGATGGAGACCCTTCGGCCCGATGTGGTGCTGTTGGATATCATCCTTCCCGATTGTTCGGGGCTGGAGGCCTTTCAACAGATTCGCCAACGCGACAGCCACCTGCCGGTCATCTTTATCACGGGTAGCGGTACCAGCGACACGGCCATCGAGGCCATGAAACTGGGTGGCTTCGACTACGTCCATAAGCCGATCGACCTGGACCAACTCGAAGCCCTCGTCGAGCGTGCGGTGGCCTCCCGCCGGCTGGCGACGGTGCCGGTCGGAATGCGTGACATCCTGGAGCCCGAAGAAAAGGGCGATGCCTTCGTCGGACGTTGTGCCGCGATGCAGGAAGTGTTCAAAGCCATTGGCCGCGTGGCACCGCAGAACATTCCCGTGTTGATTCGTGGAGAGAGCGGTACGGGGAAGGAACTTGTGGCCCGAGCCGTGTTTCAGCACGGAGCTCGTGCCGACGGCCCTTTCCTGGCGGTGAATTGTGCAGCCCTGTCCGAAACCCTGCTGGAAAGTGAACTGTTTGGCCACGAAAAGGGGTCGTTCACCGGAGCCCACGAACGCCGCATTGGTAAGTTCGAACAGTGCTCCGGAGGAACCATCTTCCTGGACGAAGTGGGCGACATGACTCCGCTGGTGCAAAGCAAGGTTCTGCGTTTGTTGCAGGAGCAGAAGTTCGAGCGGGTGGGCGGCAACGAAACGATCAGCACCGACGTCCGCATCATCTCGGCGACCAACCGCGACCTGGAGGAGATGTGCGAGGAGGGCGAGTTCCGCTCCGACCTGTTCTATCGACTCAATGGATTTACGATTAATCTGCCCACGCTTAATGAGCGTGGCGACGACCGGGTAATGCTGTTTCAGCACTTCCTCGCCCTGTTGAACCGCGAGCTCACGCGCGAGGTGGAAGGCATCGCGCCCGACGCCCTGCATTTGTTGATGGAGTACGATTGGCCTGGCAATGTTCGCGAACTGCAGAGCGTGCTCAAGCAGGCCATGCTGCAGGCTTCCGGTTCGGTGCTAATGGCAGTGCATCTCCCGGACTATATCTCCGAAGCGCTGTCGGAGCGGACATCGGGGCCGAATGCCCATGGCAAGGCCGGCGATTCGGAGCGGTGGTCGATCACTAGCTTGATCGACCAGCACTTGGCAAAGAATCCCGACAACCTGTACGGCGACATGTTGGCTTGGCTCGAAACCAACCTGCTTAGCAGGGTGCTGCAGCACACTAAGGGCAACCAATCTGAAGCGGCTCGCCTGCTGGGAATCACCCGCGGCAGCCTGCGGAACAAGATCCGCTCACATAACATCTCGATCTCGCAAGTGGTTAGCCTGAACGACGAGGTGGATTCCGCCGACGCCCCCGTCGAAGAGGAAGCCGAGCAAGATGCCAACGAAGTGGCAACCACCTAAGGCTTAAAGGTGGCGGCCGAATAGAAGTGGGAGGGGCCGTCGATCCGCACGGCGGTCACCGAATGGCAGACTGAACTGCGCCCGCTGGTAGCGTGCAGCCGAATGGTTACGCGGTGTCACTGGCGTGGGGCCGCAGCAACTCTGCCAATTGGTTGCTCATTTCCGTGAGACTGGGCAACCGCTGCAACGCTTCTTGCACCTTGCCAGCCGCCAGCATTCCCTCCATCTCGGCCGCGAGTTGGGAAGTTTGCTTGGCGTTGAAGTTCATGGCCAGGCCCTTCAGGCTGTGGGCATGTCGTCTGGCCTCTGCTGCCTCGCCCGCCTGGGCCGCCGATTCCACCCCCTGCAGCAGCTGCTGGTAGTCTTCCAGATAGCAGGTAGCCAAATCGGCCAGCAGGCCCCGGTCGCCACGAAGGCGATCGAGGACGGGGCCCAGATCGATGGTTTCAGAGGCTTCGGAGACAGTTGGGTCCGAGGCTGGCTGTTGGTCTTCGTTGGGGGTGGGTGGGCTCATCGTGGGCGTGGGGGTTGGTTTGGCTACGAGTCCATGCTTCTCGACTATTTGGGCCAGTTCTAAAATATCCAGCGGCTTGGCGATGTAGTCGGTCATCCCCGCCGCCAGGCATCGATCGCGATCGCCTTGCATGGCGTGGGCCGTGATGGCGATGATGGGGGTCGGCAGAACCTGTGATTTCGACTCCCATTCACGAATGGCAGCCGTCGCCTGAAAGCCATCCATCACGGGCATCTGCACGTCCATCAGTATGATATCGAAAGTTTGTTGACGCGCGAACTCGATGGCTTCGCGTCCGTTGTTGGCCAACGTGCACTGGTGCCCGCGCCGTTCGAGGACGCGTTGCACCACTCGTTGATTGGCCTTGGTGTCTTCCACCACCAGCACGGATAGCGATCGAGGTGCACCAGACATGCTTGCCAATCCCATAGGCTTCTCCTCAACCGTGTCCCCGTCGGTCAAAATGCTGGCGATGGCATTAAACAGGTTGGACTGACTTATCGGTTTCTCGACGAAGGCGTCCGCCGGGATGTTTTCGCATTGTTCGCGCAGCAACGTTCGATCGCTGGGCGAGATCATCAGGATGCTGGCGGGGGTCTCTTCCTCCAGAGCGGCCATGTCTTCGATCAAATCGAAGCCGTTCTTGCGTGGCATCAAGGCATCGACAATGGCCAGTTGGAAGGGGCGACCCTGGGTTTTGCCTTGCTGGAGTTTATCGAGGGCTTGCTCGGCTGTTTCGACACCCACGGCCCGAATGCCCCAGTTTTGGAGCAGTTCCTGTACGATCGAACGATTCGCCTCGTGGTCGTCGACCACCAATGCAGTCACGCTCTGCATGTGATGTCGGGTCACCGCCGGCGTCTCGAATGGTGGATGGTCGCCGTTGCGGCGGAAGTGGCCGACAAAGCTGAATACGCTGCCTTCGCCCAGCGTGCTGTCGACTGTCAATTCGCCACCCAGGCAAGCGACCAGGTGCGAGGCAATCGAGAGTCCCAGTCCGGAGCCCCCAAACTGACGAGTGGAAGAGGCATCGGCCTGCGCGAACGGAGCAAATATCTTCTCGCGGTCCTTCGGCGAGATGCCGATTCCGGTATCGCTCACTCGGAAGGCAATCTGGCACTGCGAATCGTCCGCTTCGACCAGGCTGACCTCGACCAGCACTTCGCCTTTCTCCGTGAATTTGACCGCATTGTTCACAAGGTTATTGATGACCTGCTGCAGCCGCAACGAATCGCTGATCAAGGCATCGGGTACATCGTTGTCGATGTGGCAAGCAATCTCGATACCCTTCTGGTAGGCCCTCAATCCAGCCAGACGCATGGTTTCGTCCAGCGCGGTGCGTAAGCTGAAGGGGCCATCTTCCAGCCGGAATGACCCGGCGTCCAGCTTCGACACATCGAGCAAGTCGTCGACCAGCTGGTTCAACTGGCTGGCCGCTTCTTTGGCCATCTGTAGGTTGTCGTGGGTCTCTGCGGAGAGGTCCTCATCCAGGGCCAGCGATACCATGCCCACGACGGCATTCATCGGTGAGCGGAGCTCGTGGCTCACGTTGGCCAGGAACTGGCTCTTCGTGCGATTGGCAGCCTCGGCGTCTTCCAATGCTCGCTTCAGGGCATCGGCCGCCTGTACTCGGTCGGAGATGTCTTGGGCGATGGTCGAGCAGCCGATTACATCGCCATCGCGATTGCGAATCGGCGAGGCAGAGACCGCCACTGCCACCTCACGCCCCTTCTTCGTCATGCGCCGGGTATCGGTCGATTTGATGGAGTGCCCCCGCACGACCGTGTTCAGCAGGGTGTCGAACTCGTCGAGCCGATCTTCAGGATGGATGATCTTGCCCGACTGCCCGACCGCTTCGGCTTCGGTGAATCCATAGATGCGTTGGGCGGCGTGGTTCCAGCTTTGGATGGTTCCGTCGATGTCCATACTGATGATGGCATCGGTGGACGACGAGATGATGGCCGCGAATTCCGCCGCAGTACGATGCGAGACACTGTCGAAACAGTCTTGAAACTCCAGGAAGCTTTGCACCGATTCGACGATGGCATCGTCCGTGATTTCGGCGATCTTCGACAGCAACTCGGGCTCCATCTCCAGGTTGGCCTGCTCGAGCAGGAATTCCGCAATTACCGGCCGCAGCGTCTGATAGTCGCGAACCACGTCGTCCAAGCGCCAGCCTAATTGCCATCGCTGGCGACCGTGCTTCTCCGCGGCCTCCTCGGTTTGCCCATCCAACCTCGTGCTTCCCGCAGCGAGCTGCTTGCCGATTCGCTCGAGCAGGGTGGGCAGGTGATCGCGGAGCTGCTGGCGATGGGCGTAGGGAATTTCCGGCGTCTGCTGGGCGCGGTCGATCCACATCGAGACAATCCGGTCAGCGTGCTCGCAGACAGCCTTGCCCGCTTTGACCAACGCCATTTCGCTATCGTCGGCCGGCGCGGTCATTCAAACTCCCAAGAAACGTAACTTGAAGAGGACGCGTGCTTGCGTCTCCTGTTCTAGTGGCGAAAAAATACTCAGCGAGCGGCCAAGTCCGTGCGGCGCACTGAGGCGGAATTGGAGTGGACCACTGGGGCGGGCGTCTACTTATCAGCAATCTTCATACCACCTGCCGAGAAACTTCCGAAAGGCGTCGAAATGCCTCGCCCGAAGTGCAATCCAGGGGCTGATGTTTCGGAGGCCAGAAATGCGCCCGGTGATACCTGTTTCAGATAGGTGAGCGCCAGGCGACCGTTCTGGTGGACTGGCGAGCAGCTGTGTTGGCCGATTGGTTGGAGACGACCCTGTTTTACGCTAACTCGCCCTGCGACATCGGTATCGTTACTGAATGCTCTGTGGCACGTGTTTTGCTTAAGGTTGGTAGGTCGTGAAGCGATTTACACAGTAAAGGCGACACATCACCTCTATCTCTCCGCCTTGCTTGAATCGAAACCTCCTAGTGACCACCCCAAGGAAATGAATACCCAGCAACGAATCAATTCGCTCATTCGCTCTGCTTTTCGACGCTACGGATATCCCCAGCTAGAGGCTATCTGGTGCCGTTTGGAACGAGGAACTGTGATTCTCTACGGCGAGTTGTCCACAATGCATTTGAAGCAAGTCGCAGAAACGATTGCGAGGAGCGTGCCTCAGGTTCAGCGGGTTGAAAATCGGATTTCGCTCCGCGAATCGCCGCAGCCTGCCTCAACCAACTGCGAGACGGACGACTAAGCTGCCGGCCCCCCGCACGAGTGAATCGCAATCGCAAACGTGCCAAGGGTATGGCATGGCTGCGGGGGGATCTCGAACTCCCTCCCCAGCTCTCCACCTGGGGTATAATAGGGCTATTCGTCATAATCTGAATGCTTGTAAGGACTTGCGTCGGATGCTCAGCGTGCGGCTAGCTGTTGTGGCGGTTCATTAGGTATAGTTGTTGGTCGGGTGCGGCACCGTGCGCGCCCCGCCAGTTTCCTGACCCTTGCGCAGTGGCCCGAGTGCTGCGGCGATTCTTGATGATCGAAGCATCAATTCCGGTAGGCAGCCCCGAGCAACTCATTCTCCTCTTCGGGACGTCGGATCAGCATCTCCGGCGCATTCGCGAATCGACCGAGGCGAAGATCTCCACGCGCGGTGGGAAAATCCATCTCAGCGGTCCGGAAAGTGCTGTGCTTCAAGCGACCGCCATTTTCGAACAAATGCGATCGACCATCGGCAGCGAGGGGGCGCTGATGCCCCACCAAGTGGACGAGATCATCAACAACGTGGTCGGTAATTCGCCTAAAAGCAACACCAAGCCGGTCGACGTGAAGCGGGCCGGACGGACGGTTCGAGCCCGCACTCCTGGTCAGGAGGCGTACATCGAAGCCATTCGCAATCACGATCTGGTGTTCTGCATCGGTCCAGCGGGCACCGGAAAGACCTATTTGGCGGTCGCCACCGCCATTGAGGCGCTCAAAGCGCAGCAAATTCGTAAAATTGTGCTGGTACGCCCGGCGGTCGAAGCGGGCGAAAGCTTGGGCTACCTGCCGGGTGACCTCTTGTCGAAAATCAATCCCTATCTGCGACCTTTACTGGATGCGTTGGGCGAGATGATCGATTACGACCAGGTGAAGCGGTACATGGCCGACGATGTGATCGAGGTGGTGCCGCTGGCCTATATGCGTGGTCGCACGTTGAACAACGCTTTTATCATCATGGACGAGGCCCAGAACACCACGGTCTCGCAAATGAAAATGTTCCTTACCCGCATGGGCTCGAACAGCAAGGTCGTGGTGTCGGGTGACACTTCGCAAGTCGACCTGCCTTCCCATACACGAAGTGGCCTAACCGACGCCATCGCCCGATTGAAGCGGATTCCAGGTTGCGCACAGGTCATCCTGTCGCGAGACGATATTGTCCGCCACCGCCTGGTGGAAGCCATCGTAAAAGCCTACGAGGAAGGAACTGGATAGACCTTCGCAGAGTGACGCGAGACCGACCGGCTGTAGCGGACGTCTCGGACCTTTCATTTCTGTTGTTTGCCGTTCTTCATCCACCCAGCTAGACCGTGTCCACCGCCACCCCCAAGAAAACGCGAAGCGAGCGAGTAGCTTCGGTGGAACTGCCGCCAGGAAGGTGGACAGCTCTTGCGCACAACCTGCGTCGGGGGCCGGTGCTGCTGCGGTTGGCGATTTGTGCGTTGGCGGCGCTATTGTTGTGGACCATCACCGGTGGCTGGGCGCCGCCGCTGGAATATCACCTGGGCGAAATCCCCCACCGCGACATCGTCGCCCGCGTAACCTTCCAGGTGGAAGACGCGGACGCCACCGAAGAGGCGGTGGAACAGGCGATGGATACGGCCACGGCCGTCTATACGCAGAATCCGCAGCTCATCATCGAAGTCAAGAATCGGGTGCTCAATGAGCTCGCACAGTTGGCCGGTGCCAAGTCGATAGACGAAGCCGACGCCGCGATTTGGGCCAGTTACCAGCCTAATCTCGCCGAAGGAACGCCAGCGCCCACCGAAAAGGAACGGGCAGAGCAGTTCTTGGCGTTTAACAAGCAACTGACCGAAGACACCGAAAACAAGATCGCTACCGCGCTGTCCACTGTGCTGAAGCCGCTCGAGCAGTGGGGGATCCTCAAGGACCTGCCCCGCGAAGATCTGGCCACCAGTACCGAGATCGAGATTCAGGACGCCGCTAGCCCGCAGGCCCCCGTCATTAAGCAGATCAACGACGTTTTGTTGGTCAACGTCCGCGACCAGGTGCAGCGGCGTTTGCAGCAGGAGTTGCCCTCGCTGGAATTGGCCAATCGCATTTTCGCCCGGCTGTATGACGATCTGCCGGCGACGTTGACCCTCAACGAGGACGCCACGCGGGCGGCGCGGGAGGCTGCGGCCGAGGGCGTGACATCCGTGATGAAGGAGTACGTGAAGGGGAAGGACGTGCTGGCGCACGGCGACTCGCCCATCGACGCGGCAGAGTTTGAATTGCTGGAGGCGGGCCACACGCAGCGTCTTAAGAACCTCACCTGGCAGCAAACCTTGGCGTATACCGGTGCGAACTTCGGCATGTACATCGCCCTGTATACGCTGTGTGGCTTTTACATCTACAAGATGGAGCCCCGCATCCTGCGCGACCTGGCGCGGTTCATTGGCGTGCTGGCGGCTGTGGTGCTGGCCGTGGCGCTGATGTGGCTGACCTTCCGCTATCATCGCCAGGCGGAAGTCATTCCATTGTTGCTGTTTGGCATGACGATGGCCGTTGCTTATTCGCAGCCGCTGGCATTGCTGCTTTCCACTGCGGTCACGCTGATTGGTGTAACCGCCATTGGCGCCGACCTGCACGAAGCCGTGGTGCTGATGGCTACCACGGCCGGCGCGATTATCGTGCTCGATTCGATTCGCACCCGTAGCAAACTGCTGAGCGTCGGCTTCGCCGCGGCAGGCGTGGCATTTTTCACCAACCTGGGTGTTGGCACCCTGCACGGCGATCCATTCTCCAACACGTTGCAGGTTGCTCTTTGGCTGGCCCTGTGGGCGGTAATCGCTGGATCGCTGATGACCTGCATCTTGCCGCTGGTCGAAAAACTATACGGCGTGCAGACCGACCTGAGCCTGCTGGAATTGGGCGACCCCGCGCATCCCCTGCTGCAGGAGCTGGTGCGACGTGCACCTGGCACTTACAATCACTCGATCAACGTGGCGTCGCTATCCGAGGCGGCCGCCGAGGCCATCGGTGCACGCGGATTGCTGGTGCGGGTGGGAGCGTACTTCCACGACATTGGCAAGATGCTCAAGCCAGGGTACTTTGTCGAGAACCAGAGTGCCGGCGGCAATCGTCACGACTCGCTGGTGCCTGCCATGAGCACGCTGGTGATCATCGCCCATGTGAAGGACGGTGCCGACTTGGCGCGTCAGAACAAATTGCCCGAGCCGATCATCGATTTCATTCAGCAACATCACGGCACCACGCTGGTGGAGTATTTCTACCGCCAGGCGACCGACCGGCGAGAGAACGATCCCGACGCCAGCGAAGTGGACGAGAGCTCCTTCCGCTACCCGGGCCCCAAGCCGCAAACCAAAGAAGCGGGAGTGCTGATGCTGGCCGACGCGGTGGAAAGCGCCAGCCGAGTGCTGGTGGAGCCGACACCCTCGCGAATTGAGAACCTGGTCGAGCAGCTGACGCAGAAACGCTTGCTGGACGGGCAATTCGACGAATGTGGACTCACCTTGGAAGAGGTGCGTAAAATAGGCGATAGCTTGGTGAAATCGCTGACGGCCGTGTATCATGGACGAGTGAAGTACCCAGAGGAAAAGAAAGCCAAAACCGGCTGACATGCGGGAGGTACCCCGCAGGAACAGGCTCACGTGGCGGGTACGTGGGTACGCAACCAACATGGAACGATGATCGACATCGCGATCACCAGTCGCCAAAACCTCTTATCTATCGACACCGAACTGCTGGCAGAGGCCTGCCGTCGCATTGTCGCCGGCGCTGGCCACTCGCAGGCGGCCCTTAGCGTCACCCTGGTCGAAGATGACGAGATGCACGAGTTGAATCGTCAACATCTGGATCACGACTATCCGACGGACGTGCTGAGCTTTCCCCTCTCGGAACCTGGCCAACCGCTCGAGGGCGAAATCATTGCCAGTACCGGCACGGCGACGTCGAACGCCCAGGAGTATGGCAACCGTCCTGAAGAGGAATTACTGCTGTACGTCGTGCATGGAACCCTGCATCTGGTGGGGCTGGACGATAAGACGGCCGATGCCGCGAAGAAGATGCGAGCTGCGGAAGCCTACTGGCTAACCGACTTGGGCATACCCGACGATCGCGCCAGGGCGCTGGTGTATCCCTCGGAGCCAACTACTTGTGATGGAGAACCCACGCGGTGACGTTCGATCCGCTGCTATGGGTGGCGATGGTAAGTGCCGCCCTGGTTTGTTTCTTTTCGGTTGGCACGCGGGTGCTGCGAGGATTCTCGCGCCATGACCTGCGCGAACTGTGCGAAAAACGTGAGGACGTGGAACTGTTCGGCGAGGTAGTCCGGTCGCACGACCGCGTAGCCCTCGGACTGGACGTGCTGGCGGTGCTCGCGATTACCACGTTTATCGTCAGCTCGGTTGCCTGGCTGTGGGGCGAGGGCAATCACCAGATGCCGCTCGACTGGACCAGAGCCTTGGTGCATGGGTTGCTGTTGGGGCTCGTGCTGACGCTAATCCGCGTGGCCGTTCCATGGACGACCTCCCGGCTGTTCTCCGCGCACGTTTTGTACTACTGTTGGCCGCTGTTCGGAGCGTTGGCCGTGCTCGCCAGTCCCATTGTTGGCTGTGCCCAACTGATGGACACCGTGCTGCACCGGGTGTTCGGTCGCACCGCGCCGCAGTTGGACGAGGAGTCGCTGGAGGAAGAGATTCGCACCATCGTCACCGAGGGGCACCGCGAAGGCCTGCTGGAGGGGGAAGCGCGGGAGATGATTGAGGGCGTGATCGAACTGGCCGACGCCGACGTGGCCGAAATCATGACACCGCGAACCGACATGCACATGGTGCCGGTAGAGTTGCCCTGGGACCAGTTGCTGGCCGATGTGATTCAGTCGGGCCATACTCGTATCCCCGTGTACGACACCAATCGCGACGACATTGTGGGCGTGCTGTACAGCAAGGACCTGTTACCCGAATTGGCACGCGAGGGAAACGATCCCCCCACGCCGGTCCGCGACCTGGTCCGCAAGCCGCTGTTCGTGCCCGAGACCAAGGCGGTGGACGACCTGCTGAAGATGTTCCAGCAGGAGCGGACCCACATCGCTATTGTACTGGACGAGTACGGCGGAGTGGCGGGGCTGGTGACCATTGAAGATGTGCTGGAGGAGATCGTTGGCGAGATTGTCGACGAGTACGACGAGGACGTCGAAGACGCCATCCAGCAGAAAGAGGACGATGTCTTCGAGGCGGCCGGGCGGGCGCACGTCGACGAGATCAACACGGCCATGAGTCTCGAACTGCCAGACGATGGCGACTTCGACACTATTGGCGGGTTTGTCTTCAGCGAGTTCGGCCGAGTGCCATCGGTGGGCGAGTCGCTCCTATGGAACGACCTGCTGAAGATAACGGTGCTTGAAGCTACCCGCCGCCGGATCGACCGGGTCCGGCTTGAACGCCTGCAAACGGGCGCCCGCGAGATTGCTTAGGTGCCCGAACGTGCCAAGGCCCATGTCGCGACTTCTTGATGTTCGATACGATTGGTCGTAGTAACTCGCGGATTGGTTCTATTCTGTATGTTCTGGCTCTACCTGCTGTACTACGTGCTGTTGATGCTGATCTCCTTGGCGGGATTGGCCATTAGCGTGCTGGGGTTGCCCGGGCTGTGGCTGATGGTCGCGGCTGCCGTGGGCTTCTCGCTGGCCACCGGGGGATCGGTGCTGGGCTGGCAGGCGGTGGCCGTGGTAGCAGCGCTAGCGTTGGGGTCGGAGATCGCGGAGTTCCTGGCAGGCGCGGCCGGCAGCAAGAACGCCGGCGGTACCTGGCGAGGAGTGACCGGAGCCGTCGTGGGGGGCGTCGCCGGGGGCATCATCGGCGTGCCAGTGCCAATCGTGGGGCCCGTCCTGGGGGCCATCCTGGGCGCAGCCATCGGTGCCGGCATGCTCGAACTGGCTGGTGGCAAAGCCAGCGTTCAGCAAGCAGGCAACATCGCGGTGGGGGCCGCCAAGGGGCGATTCTGGGGCACGGTGAGCAAGCTGGCGTTTGGCAGCGTGATGTTCTTCGTGCTAGCAATCTACGCCTTCCCGTTGCCAGGCGATCTCCCCGAGTCGGAAGAGCCCGCCACGGTAGGCGTTCCGCAACCCGCGGCCGATCCTTGGGACGAGCCGGGCCGGCGGCAATTGGCTGCAAGGTAGCTGCGGCCCAGTTTGCACTTGACGCCGCTGCGACCAGTGGACTAACTTCCCCCGCCTTGTCTTACGACCAGCTGTGCGGTCGTGCTTCGGTCCTTCCACCGATGGTTCGCAGGATTTATGACTCGTCTCAACCGATTACTCACTACGGTCTTGGCCCTGACGCTGTTTACAGCGTGCGGCTGCAGTTCGTTGCCAACACGTATGCCTAGCATGCCTACGTTTGGTGCGGCAGCCAAACCGGGAACCAAGGAGTGGTGGAAGAAAAATAAAAACAAAGCCGAGTACGTCGTCGGAAAAGGCTTTCAGGTAGAGGGTGCGCCAGGCTATTACGACAGCCATGGTCAGCCGATGGATGCCCCCATGGCAGAAGAAGCGCTCGTCTTCTCGCGAGAAGAGAACTCCCACGAAGGGCTGCTGCCGGGGCTCGATCCAAAGAAACAATACAGCAAGGCCAAGGAGGCCGTGGGGCTGGGACCGAATCAGCAGAAGGCCACGGACGCCTACCAGGCGGGGCAGGAATTGTATGCCCAGGAGAAGTATCGCCGGGCCGCTAAACGATTCTCCGAAGCGGCCAGCCGTTGGCCCAATTCGACGCTCGAGCAGCAGGCCATGTACCAGGAGGCCAATTGCTACTTCTACGACGATAAGTACATCGACGCGCGGGATAAGTACGTCGAGCTGTTAGACAAGTACCCCAACTCGGCGCAAGTCGACAGTGTGATCGAGCGGATGTGGGCCATCGCCCAGTACTGGGAACAACACCAGAAGCACGAACCGCATTGGGCGGTGACCCCCAACCTCATCGACGAGACTCGGCCGTGGTTCGACACGATGGGCCACGCCGTGAAGACCTACGAAGACATCCAACTGTACGATCCCACCGGTCCGCGAGCGGACGATTCGATCATGGCCATTGCTGGAATTCACTTCCGCACGGGCCGGTTTGGCGACGCCGACCACTACTACGAACTGCTGCGGCAGCAGTACCCCCGCAGCGATTTCCAGTTCGAAGCGCATCTGCTGGGGCTGCAAACGAAACTGCGGAAGTACCAGGGGCCGGAATACGATGGGGCGCCGCTCGAGGAAGCCAAGAAACTGGCCAAGCAACTGGGCAACCAGTTTTCGCGACAGTTGAACGCTGAAGAACGCGAGCGGTTGCGCGAAACGCAGGGCGAAGTGGCCCGCGCCATTGTGGAACGCGATATGTCGATGGCCCGGCACTACGAGAACACGGGGCAATACGGTTCGGCAAAGGTGTACTACGCCGAAGTGTTGCGTAAGCACCCGCAATCGCAACTGGCGGCCGACGCCCGCACGCGCCTGGCCCAAATTGCCGACGAGCCAGCCGTGCCGGAAGAGCCCGTCAAATGGCTGATCGACATGTTCCCAGAGAACCCCGAGCGGACACGCGTTGCTCGTGTGCCCGAACTGCGCGACTCGCGCGGCGATAACGAGGCTCCTGAGCAAAAAGACGATGACAGCACCTTGTTGCGCTAACTGGCTGCCCCATCGGCACCGGCTACGCCCAACACGATTGCAGCACTTCATGCGACAAATCTCCACCCTGCTGCTGATTACCGCCTGTGGCCTGGCATCGCTGGGCTGCGCTGCCTATCGCATGGGGGCCGAATCGTTGTACGCGCCGGACATCCGCACCATCTACGTGCCGATGATCGAATCTGACAGCTACCGCCGTGATCTGGGCGAGCGACTGACCGAGGCGATCGTCAACGAGATCGAACTGAAGACTCCCTACAAAGTGGTCGGCAACCCATCGGCAGACGCCGTTCTGACGGTGCACCTGCAGAACGATATTCGCCGCACCACGGTCGAAGATGCCTTCGATCAGGTTCGAGCTGCTGAGAATCGCCTGCGGGCCGAGGTGACCTTCGTCAACCATCGCCGCTCCGGCTACGCGGCTTGTCCCCAGGTGTTCCCGATGCCGCCGGAGATCGTGGGCCAAACATCGTTGTTGGCGCCGGCCGTGGGCCAAACGGTCTCCTCTAGCCAGCAGGTAGCCATCGAACGCTTGGCCCAGCAGATTGTGGGTTCGATGGAAGAGAGCTGGTAGCGACACTCAGGGCGTCGCTTGGCTGGATCGCAAGGCTGGACTACGCTTAGTCGTATGCCCGATCCTTTCTCATCGAACTCGTTCCCTATTCGGCCGGTGTCGCCCCGGGCCGCCGTGTGGAAGTTGCGGACTTGCACGCTGCAGTTGCCGCCGCTGCCGCTGTGGATGGGCATTGTAAACGTCACGCCCGATAGCTTTTCCGACGGGGGAGAATTCTTCGCTGCGTCGGCGGCCGTGGCACACTCCCTCGACCTGGTGGAGCAGGGGGCCGATGTCCTGGACATCGGCGGCGAGAGCACCCGGCCCTATGCCGATCCCGTGTCGGCGGACGAGGAGATCCGCCGAGTGGTACCGGTGATCGAGCAGGTGGCTCGAGAGACGAGTGTGCCGATTTCCATCGACACCAGCAAGGCGGCAGTAGCCCGCGCGGCGATCGACGCTGGGGCGGAGATCATCAACGATATCTCGGGCCTGGAGGGCGACCCCGAGATGCTGCCCTTGGCCGTGGAGACCGGGGTGGGGGTGTGCGCCATGCACATGCAGGGCACGCCGCAGACCATGCAGGATAACCCGCAATACGAAGATTTGGTGCCGGAGATCTATAACTACCTGCTCCAGCGGCGAGACGCCCTGCTGGCCGCTGGCATCGACCGCGAGCGAATTTGTCTTGATCCGGGCGTTGGGTTTGGTAAATCGCACGAGCACAATCTGAAGCTCATGGCCAACTGCATCGAGTTCCACAATTTGGGCTGCCCGCTGTTGGTGGGGCATTCCCGCAAGGCATTTTTGGGTAAAATTGTGGGAGACAAAAGCGCCGACCGCCTGCCCGCCACCGTGGGGGCGGCCGTGTCACTCGCCCGCCAGGGCGTGCAGGTGATCCGCGTGCACGACGTCCGCCCGGCCCGCGAAGCGGTGCTAGCATTCGCCGCCACGGGTGGATTGGCTTAGCTCCTCCACAATTACCTGCCAACCAGCGTTGACCCCGCTGGCAAAACTGGCGATACTCCTCCGCCCTCTACAAATACAGATAAAAACGGTATGTCGACCGCAGCGCAACTCGATCTGGAAACCTACACCCGCACCGTCGCCCAACAAGCGCGCGAGGCGTCGCGAGCGATGGCGTCGCTAACCGGTGCGACCAAGATTGCCTGGCTCAATGCCACGGCACAGTTGCTTCGGGAGGAGAGCGGTGCAGTCCTCGAGGCCAACGCCCAGGACATCGAAGCCGCCCCCGGTTACGGCTTGACCGATGCGATGATCGATCGGCTGCGACTGTCGGAGGATCGCATCGAGGGCATCGCCAAGGCGCTGGAGGAAGTGGCCGCACTCGGCGACCCAATTGGCCGCGTGATGGATTCGACGGTGCGTCCTAACGGCCTCCGAATCAACAAGGTTCAAGTGCCGTTGGGGGTGGTGTTCTTTATTTATGAGTCACGCCCCAACGTAACGGCCGATGCCGCCGCGATATGCGCCAAGGCGGGGAATGCCGTGATTCTGCGCGGCGGTAAGGAAGCAATCCACTCCAGCCGGGCGATTGTCGATCTGTTGGCGAAGGCGGCCAAGCAGCATGGTGTGCCCGAGCACGCGGTGCAGTTGGTAAGCACCACCGACCGGGCCGCCGTGGGACACTTCCTGAAGATGAACGATCTGATCGACGTGGCGATTCCCCGCGGTGGCGAAGGATTGATTCGCCGCGTGGTGGCCGAAGCCACGATGCCGGTGATCAAGCATTTCGACGGCAACTGCCACGTCTACGTGGATGCCGACGCCGATCTGGAGATGGCCGAAGCCATCGTTCTCAACAGCAAGTGCCAGCGAATGGGTGTCTGCAACGCTTGCGAGTCGCTGCTGGTGCACGCCGACGTGGCGGGTGAGTTCCTGCCCCGTATGGGCAAGGCATTTGCCGCTCAGGGTGTCGAAGTGCGTGGCTGCCCTCGCACCTGCGAATGGATCGAAGCCGCCAAGCCGGCGACCGAAGAAGACTATGCCGCCGAGTTCCTGGGCCCTGTGATCTCGGCCAAGGTCGTCGCATCGCTCGACGAGGCCATGGCCCACATCAACCGCTACGGATCGGGCCACACCGACGCCATCGTGACCCGCAGCCTTGAAGCCGCGCGGCAGTTCACCGACCAGGTGGATAGCTCGGCCGTGATGATCAACGCCAGCACGCGGTTCAACGATGGCGGGGAGTTCGGACTGGGGGCGGAGATCGGTATCAGCACCGATAAGTTTCACGCCCGGGGGCCCTGCGGCATCGACGAGTTGACGACTTACAAATACGTGGTGCAAGGAACGGGTCAGGTGCGAAGCTGATCGCTGCCAGGCCACCCTTAATCCCCCCCCTGCTAACGGATTGGCACGATGGGCGACATACTTAGCCAAGAGGAAGTTGAAAGCCTGCTGAGTGAAGCAAAGGTGGCTCAGGTGAGCTCTGCAGAGGAATCTGCTGCAGCCGCCTCGACAACGCCACCCATTGCCAAGCCGGCCGCCGGCCCCGTGCCGATGCGGCCGCGGGAAAAAATCACACCTTACGACTTCAAACGCCCCGAGCGCGTCGGTAAGGAGCAGATGCGTGCCCTGCAGACAATGCACGAGGGCTTCGGGCGCAACTTTGGCGCGGGTCTTTCGGCCATGTTGCGCTCCATTGTCGAGGTAAAGCTCACGAGCGTCGATCAGCTCACGTACAGCGAGTTCGTGTTCAGTCTCGAGAACCCGACCTGCTTCAACTTGATCACGGCCAAGCCGCTCGAAGGCCAGTTGATACTGGATATCAATCCTTCGTTGCTGTTTCCCATCATCGACCGTTTGCTGGGCGGCGGCAACACGCCCACGCCAGCCGCCCGTCGTCCGCTGACCGAAATTGAGCTGCGACTTGTAGGCAGGATTACCGATTTATTTCTCACCGAGATGCGGCGGGCTTGGGAAAACGTGCTGGAGCTGGAGCTCAGCGTCGACCGCGTGGAGAGCAACCCTCAGCTGGTGCAGATCGTCCCGCCGAACGAAGTGGTGGTGCTCATCAGTTTCGAGCTGACGGTGGGCAGCGTTCGGGGCATGATGAACTTGTGCATCCCGTTCAACTCTATCGAGCGAATCGGCAACAAGCTAAGCGCCAACAGTTGGGTGGCCATCAGCAAACGCCCCGCCACCCGCGAGTCGATCCAACGGCTTTCCGACCAGATCGGCGGCGCCGTGGTGGAACTGATCGTCGATCTGGCCGATACGAACATCTCCACGGCCGACTTGATCGGTCTTCGCGTCGGCGACATCGTGACCACCGAGAAAGACATCCACAAGCCGCTGGTGCTGCGTGTGGAAGGGCAACCGAAGTTCCACACGTCCATCGGTGCGTTCAAGGGTCGCAAGGCCATTCGAGTGCTCGACGAAATCGAAGAGCATCATGTGGCCATTGGGGAAGTGCCCACCAGCGAGGCGGAATAGTCTGGTTTATACGATGTGGAGGCCAGGTGCCTACTTTCCGCCACCCGCCATGGCGCCCACGCTGGGCAAGCTTGGCTCGAGCACTCCCGCCGCGCGGCGCCAGGTGAGAAGTCCTTCGACGATCATCCATGCTTCGAGGGCCAGGATGCCGATGCCGAAGCTCATCAGCAGCCAGTTGCCTTGCCAGTCATGCGTCAGGTTGTGCACCATTGCCCAGGCCGGCATCAGCAGCATCATTGCCATGGGGGCCACGACAAACCAGGTGGCGATGTTGCGGCGGCGAAGGTGGAATGCCAGCACCAGGAACGCCAGCCCGGCCAGCAGTTGATTGGTGGCCCCGAACAGAGGCCACAGCAACAGGCCGCCCTTGCCGATCTCGCCGAGCGAATTCGGCATCATGGCAATCGCTCCACCCGTCACCACGGCCACTGTGGTGGCCGCGTACTTGTTGGTCAGTGGCGGCATGTGCAGCGAGGCGCCCAGTTCTTGGATGACGTACCGCTGTAGCCGCGTGGCCGTGTCGAGCGTCGTAGCGGCGAAGCAGGCGACCAGCACCGCAATGATGGCCGTGGCGAGCGCCAGAGGAATGCCCAGGGTTGAGACAAAGTTCGCGCCACCATCGACAAACGCGCCCACCAATTGGGGCAACTTCTGATTGGCCCAACCGCCGCTGCGAACCTCGGTGCCATCGGCATTAACGGTCGTGACAACTTTGGGTTGGTATCGACTTTGCCAGGCGGCGCGACCGGTGAGTTGCTCGTCGCCGGTGCCCCCTTTCACGCCCATGCCGACTCCCGCGCAGCACGCCAGGATGACCACCACCGCCAGGGCGCCTTCCAAGAGCATGCTGCCGTAGCCCACGTACTGGGCGTCGGTTTCGCAGTTGAGTTGCTTGCTAGTGGTACCGCTGGAGACCAGGCAATGGAAACCACTGCACGCTCCACATGCGATGGTAATGAACAGGAACGGCAGCATCGGCGGCGCATCGATAGGTACCTCCTGGGCGATGGCCGGGGCACTTTGCAGTTCTGCTTTGCCCTGCGCCGCAGCCACGACTAAGCCGCCCACCAGCAACGCCAGCGCCACCAGCAGCTGGTGGCTGTTCACGTAATCGCGCGGCTGAAGCAACAGCCACACGGGCAGCACCGACGCTGCGAAACAATAGATCAGGAGCAATATTGTCCAGAGCACGACGGGAGTGCCATAGGTTCCGATCGTCGGTAATTTGATCTGGAGGAACTCAACATAGGTGCCGAGGTAAACCGCAGCGTACAGGATGAACAGCGCCGCCAGGGATGGCCACAACAGCCCCACGTTGGCACGGTAAACCAACAAGCCCACGGCGATTGCCACAGGTACGGCCACGATGACGCTGAGCACCGAGGAAGGATAGAGGGCAAAGATGTTGGCAATCACCAGGCCGAAGATGGCGATCACTACCGACAAGGCAAAGAACAAGATCAACAGGAACAGCAGTTTGGCCCGGGGCGAAATCACGCGCCCGGCGATCTCGCCCACGGTCTGGCCGCGGTTGCGGAGGCTGACCACCAATGCGCCGAGATCGTGGACGGCGCCGATGAAAATGGATCCCAACACCACCCATAGCAGGGCTGGCAACCAGCCCCAGAATACGGCAATCGCCGGCCCGACGATGGGCCCCGTTCCCGCGATGCTGGTAAAGTGATGACCGAACACCACCGATCGCTTGGTGGGCACGTAGTCGACATCGTCCCGCAACTCGTGGCTGGGCACCGTGCGGGAATCGTCCAGGGCGAAAATCTTGTGGCTCAGCCAGCGACCATACGTGTTATACGCAACGATGAACGCAAAAAAGGAACCAATTGCGACGGCAATGGTGAGCATCGAAGGCAGTCTGAATAGGGTCAGAGAAGTGATTAAAGACTCGTACGTGCATGATAACGCGGTGCCGGGTGGCCGAACAAGCGAAAACGCGCAGTTAGGCAACTACCTCAAATGGCGATCCTCAATTCCGCAAACCAGTCGCCCGATCCCGCGGCTTGTTTACCCTTAGTGCCGGCGCACCTATAATGCGGGCTTCGATGTCCTACCCTGCAGCAGAGGATAATGTTGTGCCAGAGAAAGTTGTAATCGTCGGCAGCGGCCCCGCCGGCTGGGCCGCCGCCATCTACACCGCCCGTGCGAACCTCGAGCCCTTGGTGTTCGAAGGAGCGGTTACGGAAGAGAACCGCCAGGACGGTACTTTGCCGCTGGGCCAGTTGAATCTGACCACCGAAGTCGAGAACTACCCGGGCTTTCCCGCCGGCGACTTGAGCCACTACCTCCGTGGTGCATTGGACGAAGAGAATGCCTGGCTGGCCGACATGCACCAGAAGGAAGGTTGCAGCGGCCCCGAGCTGATGAACCTGATGCGCAAGCAGGCTAAGAATTTTGGCACCCGCATCATCACCGATGACATTGAAGACGTCGATTTCAGCGACCGGCCGTTCAAGCTCAAGAGTCTCGGCGGCGAAGAGGTCGAAGCCGAAGCGGTGATCATCGCCACGGGGGCGCGGGCGAACTACCTGGGACTGGAGTCGGAGAACAAATACAAGAACCACGGCGTCAGCGCCTGTGCTGTATGCGACGGGGCGCTACCTCGGTTCCGCAACAAGCCGCTGGTCGTGGTCGGCGGTGGCGACTCGGCTGTGGAGGAAGCCGACTACCTATCGAAGTTCGCCAGCCAGGTCTACATGATCCATCGCCGCGACGAACTCCGCGCCTCAAAGATCATGGCCGAGCGGGCGATGAAAAACGAGAAGATCGACATCCTCTGGAATACCGAAGTGGGCGAAGTGCTCGGAACCGAAAGCGATGGCGTGACGGGCGTGCGGCTCACGTCCACCGTGGGCGAACCAGATCGCGAAGTGGAAGCAGGCGGTATGTTCGTCGCCATCGGCCACACACCGAACACTGCCTTCTTGGAAGGCAAAATCGATATGACGGAGAAGAAGTACCTGAAGTGGACGGTGCCGTTCCGTACCAACACCAGCGTCGAGGGCGTGTTCGCTGCGGGCGACGTGGCGGACGACTACTACCGCCAGGCCATTACGGCCGCCGGCACAGGCTGCATGTCGGCCTTAGATGCGGAGCGCTGGCTGGCTGCTCAGGGCTTGCACTAAGGGGCCACCACTTCGAACTTACGTGCCGCGTTTGACAAGATTCGACGCCGAAGGGAGATCATCAGACCGAAAGGACTCGTTTGACACAGGGCTGGAGAGCAACGAGCATAGCAGACGGCAACTTGTCTAAGGGCTAGCTTCTCCTGCACCACACTACTCGTTCCACAGGGGGTCCGATCATGGATCAAGCAACGCGTCGCGATTTTATGAAAGGAGCCGCCGCGGTTGCCGCAGCGGCAACCGTGGGGATGAAACCAGCCATGGCCGCCGAATCTGCCAAGCCAACCAAGTTCTCTATCTGCAACGAGACCTTCTTCGACCTGAAATGGCCGCAGGAGAAGATCTTTCAGTTTGCCGCCGAGTGCGGCTACCAGGGCGTTGAGATCGCGCCGTTCACTCTCAACACCGATGTCACCAAGATTTCGGCCTCCGAACGGACTCGCCTGCGGAAGGCGGCCGATGCGGCGGGCATCCAGGTGTGTGGACTGCATTGGATTCTCTCGAAGACCGAAGGCCTGCACCTGACCACCGACGACAAAGCGGTCCGTCAGCGTACCAGCGATTACCTGGGAGAGTTGGCCCGCTTCTGTCGCGAGTTGGGTGGCGAAGTGATGATCTTCGGTTCGCCCATGCAGCGTAGCCGTCCTACGACCATGAGCCTGGTTCAAGCCTACCAGAATGCAACCGAAACGCTGCAAGCGGCGGTGCCCGTGCTGGAGGAGACGGACGTCAAGGTGCTGATGGAGCCACTCGCCCCTTGGGAGACAAACTTCCTGATGGACGCCCGCAGCGCGGTCCACCTGGTGAAGATGGTCGACTCGCCTAACGTTGGCATGATGATCGACTGCAAAGCGATGTGGGCCATGGAGCCGGAGCCGATTCCCGAGGTGATTCATCGCTACAAGGATTGGTTTGGACACTTCCACGCCAACGATCCCAACCTCCAAGGACCCGGCTTTGGCGAGCTGGACTTTGTACCAATCTTCCAGGCACTGAAAGACGTGAAGTACGACAAGTGGGTGTCGGTCGAAGTGTTCGACTATACCCCCGGACCCGAGAAGCTGGCAATTGACAGCATTCGTTACATGAAAGAGTGCGTGTCGCAGGTCGCGTGAAAGGAACATCGCGCGCCCCCGCGGTTCGAATTAGCAACTACTTCCACATACATGGAGCAACAGCATGGCGGATGATTCCAAGGGCTTGCCGATGACGGCCAAGTGGGACCCCGAACGTGTTCAGGCCGAAATTGCCCAACTCGATGCCCTCGAATCCCAACCGTTCTTTTCCCGTGTGGGCGGATACCTCAAGCGTACCGGGCCCGGGTTGCTGCAGAGCGCCATGACGCTCGGCGCCGGCAGCGCCGCGGCATCCGTCGTGGCGGGGGCTTCCTTTGGATACAAGTTGCTATGGATTCAGCCAGTGGCCATGTTCCTGGGCGTCTGCATGATGGCGGCCCTGAGCAACGTGGTGCTCACTACACAGGAACGGCCATACGGGGCCTTCGGTCGCGAGTCGAGCAAGTTTCTCGTGTTCCTGTGGGCGTTGGGCACCGTGATGGCCTCGGTCATCTGGCACTTTCCGCAGTATGGCCTCGTGGCCGGAGCGGCCCGCGATCTGGCCGACCTGGCGAACATTCAATGTCGCGCGGCTGAGGGCGCGGGAGCCCTCGCTGGTTACACCACGGCAGGTCTGGCTATCAGCTTTGGCGCGGGCCTGTTGATTCTGCTCATCAATATGGGAACCACCTGGAGTTACGGCAGCAGTGCCTGGGGCATCAAGCTGTACGAATGGTTCCTCCGCGGCGTGATTGGCCTAGTGATCCTCGCCTTTGGAATCGTCGTGTTTGCCAACTTTTCCAATATCGAGTGGGGAGAACTAGGCAAGGGCTTCATTGGCTACTACGGAGTTCCTGAAGTGGACGAACAGGTAGTGGATGCGGCCATCGAAGCTGGGGAATTGAAGCCCGAAAACAAAGAGGGCGCGATGGACACGCTTACCCTGGTGCTGGGTATGCTCGGTGCCGCGGTGGGCATCAACATGACCTTCCTCTACCCCTACTCGCTGCTGGCCAAGGGTTGGGGGCCACACCACAAGAAGCTTGCCCGCTGGGATCTCGGCATGAGCATGTTCGTGCCGTTCGTATTGGTGACCTCGCTGGTGATCGTGGCGATGTCTGTCAGCGGGGTATTCCAGCCCGGCGACGAGTACGTTCACTCGGGCATGAAGCCACTCGACGCGGCCGCCTCGCTGCAAGGTGTGATGGGCGATGCCGCCGGTCGCATCGTGTTCGACCTGGGGTTGATTGGCATGGCCTGCGGGGCAATTAGCGCCCACATGGTGGTCTGCGGCTTCACGATCTGCGAGATGTTCGGCCTGGAGTATACTAAGTGGCGGTTCCGAATGTTCGCCATGGTGCCGGCAATTGGTGTTTTTGGAGTGGTGACCAACCTGCCGATTTGGTTTCCGATTGCCGCGTCGGCGGTCTGCTTCACTATGCTACCCATCGCTTATGTGTTGTTCCTGATCATGAACAACAAGCGGAGCTACATCGGCGATGCGGTTGGCAGTGGTGCTAGCCGAATTGTGTTCAACACCATCTTGGTGGTTGCCCTTGCCGTGGCTACGATTGGGTCGATCATCAAGATCAAAGGTGGCGTGATCGATAAGGTGTTTACCAAGTCAGAAACGGTGACTGTGCCGACTGGTAGCGACCAAACCAGCAAAGAAGAATAGCCCCACGGCAGATGGAGAACCAGCGCGTCATGGACAGACTTTCTGTAGTAGCAGCTCGACAGCCCGAATCCGTTGGCCGGCAGGTTCGTCTGTCGGGCTGGGTACGGACGCGCCGCGATTCCAAGGGTGGATTCAGCTTCATCGAGATTAACGACGGTTCGTCGCTGGGCAATATCCAGGTGATCGCCGATGGGGACCTGGAAAATTACGAGTCGGAGATCAAGCACCTGTCGCCCGGCTCGAGTATCACCGTCGAGGGCGAGGTCAAAGCGTCGGGCGGCAAGGGGCAGGCGACCGAGATCCACGCCGCGAGCGTTACCGTACATGGCGGTGCCGATCCCGAGACCTACCCTCTGCAGAAGAAGCGGCACTCCTTCGAAAAGCTTCGCGAGTGGGCCCACTTGCGGCCGCGGACCAACACGTTCGGCGCTGTGATGCGGGTGCGGAATCGCATCTGCCGGTCGATCCACGAGTTCTTCCAGGAAGAGGACTTCCTGTGGATTCACACCCCCATCATCACGGCTAGCGACTGCGAAGGGGCGGGCGAAATGTTTCGCGTCTCGACGCTCGATCCGGCCAATCCGCCACGCAACGATAAGGGCGAAGTGGACTACGCCCGTGACTTTTTTGGCCGGGCATCGTACCTCACGGTGTCGGGGCAACTGGAAGGGGAAATCTACGCCACGGCGCTCGGCAAGATTTACACATTCGGACCTACGTTTCGTGCCGAAAACAGCAACACCTCGCGGCACCTGGCCGAGTTCTGGATGGTAGAGCCCGAGGTGGCCTTCTATGAACTGACCGACAACATGTCACTGGCCGAGCGGTTCCTGAAGCGGATCGTAGGCGATGTGCTCCGGGACTGCGGCGAGGATATGGACTTCTTCCAGCAGCGTATCGACGACACCACGATCGCCCGGTTGGAAAAGGTGACCGGCGGCAAGTTCCAGCGCGTTCCGTATTCCGAGGCTATCGAGATTCTGGAGAAGTCGGGGCAGAAGTTCGAGTTTCCCGTCTCCTGGGGCGCCGACCTGCAAGCCGAACACGAGCGGTTCCTTACCGAGCAGCATTTCGAGTCGCCAGTGATCCTGTACGACTACCCGGCCACGATCAAACCTTTCTACATGAGGGTGAACGACGACGCAGCGCCCGATCGTCCAACGGTCCGGGCGATGGACGTACTAACGCCAGGCGTTGGCGAGATCATCGGTGGCAGCCAGCGTGAAGATCGGATCGACGTGCTGGAAGCTCGCATGCGCGAACAGGATCTGAACCTGGACGAATACTGGTGGTATCGCGAGCTTCGCCAATTCGGCACGGTGCCGCATTCAGGGTTTGGCCTGGGCCTGGAGCGAATGGTGCAGTTCGTGACTGGCATGTCCAATATCCGTGACGTGATTCCATTTCCGCGGACTCCGGGAAATGCGGAGTTCTGACCGTTTTTATTGTCCAATCAGGCGAAAATGGGACTTTACCTGATAGAGGTATGCGCACTCAGAATCTTTGATCTTCGCTAGAAAGCTCTGCCATGCTCATTCGGTTCTTACTCTTCACCGTTTGCCTGTTTCCAGCCGTTGGCACGTTGGCTGTCGGTCTTCCCTCCGCCTTTAATGGCAAGGACTTTCAAGGCTGGAAAGTACCCGCTGGGAACCTGTGGTGGAAGGTCGATCAGGGGGTGCTGCAGGCTCGTAGCGATCCCGGCCAAAAGGGGTCGGTCCTGTTCACGGAACAGAAGTACCGCGACTTCGTCATGCAGCTGGAGTTCAAGCTGGGCGAAGGCACCGTTGATAGCGGTATCTTCATCCGTGGCGAGCATGACCAGATTCAGATTGGCGAATCGGGATCGTTGAAGCGGGACATGACCGCGTCGCCTTACATTCCCGGCAAAGGGTATCCTCAAGAGGCCGAGGGCGTGGCCGACTTGCTCAAGCCGGATGGCTGGAACGCAATGACCATCGTCGCCATGGGCGACACCTACACCGTTTGGCTGAACGGCAAGCTGGTAGTCAGCTATCAGTCAGATACGGCCAGCCAGCGGGGGCCCATCGGCATCCAACTGCACCCCGATCGCGACATGGGCATCGACTTTCGCAAGATCCGTATCGCCGAGTTGGACTAGTTGGTGCTTTAGCACCTGCATTGCGTTCGTCGGCAGAAACACTTGCGGTGCCCTACGTCCTGCGGGATGATGGTGGCATGAGCTCATCGCCACCCAGTACCGACCGCCGCACGCTGCAGTTGGCGGACCTTGACGCACTGTCTGTCGAACTCGATCGCATCGAGTCGGCCGAGCAGGCGGGGCAGTTAGTGGCAGTGGGCAGCTGGACGCCGGGCCAGATCCTCGGCCACGTAGCGGCCTGGATTCACTACGGTTGGGAAGGCTATCCTATCAATCCACCTCCCCGGTTTGTGCGCTGGTTTCTTCGTTGGCGTTTGCCAAAGATGCTAAAGGGTAGCATGCCGAGTGGGGTTCGCATCCCGGGTGTGGAAGGCGGCACCACCGGCATCGAGCCGGTCGAGTTCGGGCAGGGCCTGAGCGAGATGCGGAGGGGCATTCAACGAATGCGGGGCGACGATCCTGCGAAGTTCCACAGTCCGGCATTTGGTGAGATGTCGATGGCAGACCGGATTGAGCTGAACCTCCGCCACGCCGAGCTGCACTTCAGCTTCCTGCGCTACCCGGGCGATGGCGGCTGATTGACCGACGCGCAGCGTTTGGGTTGAAGAGCAATTCTGATCTATTCTTTCCGATATCGTTCGCCTGCTGGCGAACACAACTTGTATGAATGCAGTTGTCGACGAGAAGTCCGCTGAATCTGGTGTCCGCATTAGCCTGAAGTGGATGCTATTAGGACTAGTGTTGCTGGGAGCCGCCTTGGGGCTGCTGGGTCGATTGTTTTTCCGACATCATGAGATCTTCCAGGTGGTCGTGGGCATCCTGTCCACCATTGTCCCGTTCCTGCTAGCGATCATTACTCTCATTGCCCGTGGACGCCGAGACCGTAGTCGGCCGCTCATTCTCTGGGCGATCGCCATCCTGTGCATGCCGCTGCTTGGATTCGGGACCTTGATGCTGAGTGAATTGTTCGTGCGCCCTGGTCCAGGTGGATTGGGAGTGATGACCACGCAACAGATCATCGCGACGGAGCTGCCTCAGAAGTACGACGAACCATGGGTCTGGAACGAACTGAACGCCCGTCTTCAGAATGGCAAGCTCACCGCCGCCGAAGCCGATGCAGCGGTCGTGGAGTTGGCCAAGCAGATGAAGGCAGCCAAGCCAGCCGGCTGGGACAGCCCTATGCACTGGCAGGACGAGTTCATCAAGGCTGCCAGCAACGCGGGGTTGTTGTCCGATGAAGCGATTCTAGAGTTCTGCGACGCGTTCTATGGAACCACCCCTACCGTAGAGTCTTTTCAGCGTTTGCGTGAGGGGCTGACTCGTAACATTAATTTGGAAGTTCACTACGGTTCCACCTGGGGCCAACACTCTGGACTGCCCGTTCACTTGATGTGGACCATCAACAAGGCAACCATCGATGGCGAACCCATCGAGTTTGGTCACCGTAACCACAATGTTCGATCCGCCGATTTCAGCACCTATTTCGATCGCGAGCTGGCGGCCGGGAAACACAAACTCGACATCGAACTGGATTGTGCTTACATCGAAGCTGACAAGCTGTTTGGTCTCGATACGATGAATCTGCCCGCCGATCGTTGGCCTACCGCGCTGAAGCGGTGGACGAAAAAGCTCGAAATGCCGTTCGAGGTTTACGCCGGTGGTCAGCAGATTGTCAAGCTGACCACCGATCCCCAGCTCGATCCGAGAGCGGGGCGCAGTATTCGTGTCGACCGCTTCGTGGTTCAGAAGGCAGACAAAGGGTACTCCGTGGCGGCCAAACTGCATTTCGGAGAGGACCTGCCGGTCTCGGTGAGTATGGACGTGGTGGCCGTGGTGGACGGGCAGGAGGTCGAGCTTGGCAAGTCGTTTGTACTGCTGCGGGACGACGGCCGAGCGTCCAATGGCAGCGAACATCGTGGTGAGCTGGAGAGCATCGATCCCGAGACGATTTACGGCGACATCCTGCTAATTCCCAACCCGGCGCATATCGAGAAGTACCCCGAGGCCAAAGCGATATGGGGCAAACCGATTCGGTTTCGCAACCTCCAACTCGAGCGTCTGGATCTGCAGCCCAGCGGCGAGAGAGAGTAGCACAAGTAGACGGGCCCCCTCTGGTTCGTGGATTGGTTCGCTCTGGCGGGACGTGTCCGAGAGAATGCCACTTTTGTGCCTTCTCCCTGGCCGCTGCGATGCATAGGATGCAGCGGTCACTTTCTTTACGTTAGGTACAGGTGTTCATCACCTTTTCAAAGCTTCCGTGCACAAAATTCGTTCATCCAGAGTACGTTTCGGGCAATTTCGTCAGGCTTACCGCGAGGGGCGGCTGAAGGAACTGGCCGAGCGCCGGCGCGGCAATCGCAAGCGTCCACCCGAATCGGAGCGGCGCAGGTACCTATGGGACTACATTGCGTGGCTGGCCCCCTATCGGCGAATGGCGATGGGGCTAATGGTGCTGGCATTGATGGTGGCCGCATTGGACATGGCCCAGCCGCTGTTCATGCGGTACATCATCGACAAGGTTCTTTTGAGCGAGGGGCTGGATGCTTCCACTCGGATGCAGATGCTGAACATTGCCGGCTTCTCCTTCCTGGGGGTCATTCTGCTGGCCAGGCTGCTGGACTCGACCAAGAACTTCTACCAGCGGATACTCAACGTGCGGGTGCTGATGTCGCTCCGCAAGGCCTTGTTCCAGCGGATGCTCGGCCTGCCGCTGAACGATCTGACGGACATGAAAACCGGCGGTATCATCAGCCGGCTCAGCGGCGACATCGATCTGACGACGGGCCTGATGCAGTTGGCTATCATCTCGCCTGGGGTGTCGTTAGTGCGACTGTTGATTGCGGTGGGTATCCTGATTGCCATCAACTGGAAGCTGGCACTGTTGGCCATGATGATCCTGCCGCCGGCACTGGGGCTTAGTTTGTATATCGCGAAGCGCGTGAGACCCATCTACCGGGCGATGCGGGAAGAAAATTCCGCAAGCGACGCCCGTGTTAGCGAGACGTTTGGCGGCATCCGTGTGGTCCGGTCGTTCCAGCGCGAGAAGAACGAGGAGGCCGAGTACATCGGCAACCGCCACACTATTGTCCGCGAGCAGTTGTTCGCCCACTGGCGGGAGATCCTGTTGTGGAGCTTCTGGGGGTTCCTGCTGGCTTCGGCGAACGTGGTGATCGTGTGGATGGGCGGGGCCATGCAAATTGGTGGCAAGACCACCGTGGGCGACATCATGGCGTTTCAGTGGTACACGCTGATGTTACTGGACCCCGTGTGGCAGATCGTCAACACCTTCTCGGAGATGCAGCGTTCGCTAGCCGGTATGGAGCGGGTGTTCGAGGTGCTTGACTCCCCCGTCGACAAGCCCGATCGTCCCGACGCTTTGGAAGCTCCCGATCACGTGGAGGAGGTTCGTTTTGAAGATGTGAACTTCGAGTACCACGAAGGACAGCCGGTGGTCAGCGATTTCTCGGTCGAGGTTTCCGGCGGCAGCACCGTGGCGCTGGTGGGGCGCAGTGGGGCGGGCAAGACGACGATTACCGATCTGCTCGCGCGATTCCAGGACCCCACGTCCGGCCGTATCTTGCTGAACGATGTCGACCTGCGCGATTATCGTCTGGCCTCGTATCGACAACTGCTCGGTGTGGTGCAACAGGAGGTGTTCTTGTTCGATGGCACCGTGCGAGAGAACATCGCCTACGGCAATCCCAAGGCCACCGACGAGCAAGTGCTGGACGCCGCGCACCGGGCGAATGCCCACCGATTTATTGTCGATCTTGCCGACGGCTACGAAACCATGATTGGCGAGCGAGGCGTCCGGTTGTCGGGCGGACAGGCACAGCGGCTTTCGATTGCGCGTGCGATACTGGCCGATCCACGCCTGTTGATACTCGACGAAGCCACTAGCAACCTGGATACCGAGAGCGAGCAGCTCATTCAGGAGTCGTTGGACGAGCTGATGCACTCGCGAACGACATTTGTCATTGCCCATCGTCTATCGACGGTGGCCGGCGCGGACCTGATCCTGGTGATGGAAGGCGGCCGCATTGTCGAACGAGGCACCCATCCCAAGTTGATGCAAAAGCGGGGCGCCTACTACGAGATGGTCTCGCGTCAGCGCGACGCCATGGAAAACGAAGAGGCCTTGCTGTAGCCCGCCGCGCCGGAGTCTATCGGCTGGTCAGCAGGTTCGACATCGCCCGCATAAAGGCCTTCAGCTTGCTATCGTCGGCCAATTTTTCAAGTTGCTTCTGTTCCCCCAGGATGGCATCCAACTCCTTGTCATCCACCCACATCCCCAGGCACTCGTTGCAACGATCGATTCGCACGCGATTGCCATAGGTGTAGGTGAACTCCTGCAGTCGGCCTTCCGAGCAGCGGGGGCAGCGCATGTATCCTTTCACTTCGCCAGCAGCCACTTCGGGACTGCCGTACTGCTGTTCCAGACGTTCTTCAACCTCAGTGCGGTCGAGTTTGCGCACTCGGTCGAGCTCGCCTTGATCAAACCACAGTCCGTCGCAATGGTGACACTTGTCGATTTCTACGTCGCCAATGCGTACGGTGGTCAGTTCAGCGCCATCGCGGGGGCATTTCATGGCGGACCTCCTTTTCGATTCAAGACATGAAAAGTGGACTCTGCTTGCAGGTTGACTTAGAATCGGAGGATACTCAAGCTGAAGCCTCTACCACCTTCAACATATCGCAAGACGAACAACATGACAAACATCTCTAGCTCGCGTCTTGTTTCACTACCTACTTGGTTGTGCCTGCTGGTTCTTGTTGTAGGCCTGCAGCTTGACTCCGTTGGCATCGCGGCCGAATCGCACCCCAACATTGTGCTGATTGTATCGGACGACCAGGGGTGGAATGACGTTGGCTATCATAATTCGGAAATCAAATCCCCCACGCTCGACCGATTGGCCTCCGAAGGAGTGCGTTTCGACTGGCATTATGTCATGCCTCAGTGCACGCCGACTCGAGTTTGTCTGATGACGGGGCGCTATCCCAGTCGCTTTGGCAACCACTGCTGTTTGGCTTCCAACAGCCATGCCTTTGACTTCGACACGCCAACACTAGCATCGGTGCTCAGGGAGGCCGGCTACGAAACGGCTCTGTGCGGCAAGTGGCACCTGGGTTCCAAGCCCGAGTGGGGGCCGAACCATCATGGCTTCGATCACTCCTACGGTTCGCTTGCCGGAGCGGTGGGAATGCTCGACCATCGGTACCGGCTGGGTACATCGTTTACCAAGACCTGGCATCGCAATCACGAATTCGTCGAGGAGCAAGGGCACGCCACGGACCTCGTAACTGCCGAGGCAGTGAAGCTGCTCAAGGCCGACCGCGACCAGCCGTTGTTTCTGTATGTGCCGTTCCACGCAGTCCACACGCCCCTGGTAGAGGAGGAAAAGTGGCTCGCGCAGAACACGCACATCGAGTCGGCCGATCGTCGTTTGTACGCCGCCGCGGTTACTCATCTGGACGATTGCGTACGGCGGATCGTCGAGGCCACGGAAGACATGCCCAATGGTCGCGATACGCTGGTCGTGTTTGTTTCAGACAATGGTGCGGTCATCAATCACGGCGGCAACGCCTATCCGCCGCCCGACCCGAAGCTGCGCAACTTCAGCAGCAACGCGCCCCTGCGGAGTTCCAAAACACATGTCTACGAGGGTGGGATACGCGTGCCCGCGTTTGCTTATTGGCCCGGGCATTTGGAGCCGTCGGTCTGCGATGCTCCGCTGCACGCCGTGGATTGGATGCCGACGCTTGCTACGCTGGCCGGCGCAGATTTGCCGGACGACACCACACTCGATGGCCAGGACATATGGCCGCAACTCAACGGTCAGCCAGCCAGTGACCGCGAACTCTACTGGGTTTGGGGGTCGAAGCGAAATCGCGTTGCCCTGCGCGCTGGAGATTGGAAGGTTCTCCGCGATGGTCCCAACCAAGAGTGGAAGTTGTACAACCTGAAAGACGATCCCTACGAGAAGGACAATCGCGCCAGCGCCGAACCTGAACGCTTAGAACAAATGCTCGACAAAGTCCGCCAGCAGAAGACTGGCGACGCTTCGTAGGTCTATTCGTCTTCCGCCAGCTTATTCACTGCTTCAATAATGGCGGCCGGCTCGGCGCGTTTCTTGTAGTCGGCGTCGAGGAACGCGTAGCGGATCACTCCCTTGCGGTCGATCACGTAGGTGGCCGCCATTGGCAGTTCGAGTTTGTCGTAACCGTTCACCTTCGGCAGTTGCAAGCGGTCGCGGTAGACGGGCACGATCGACTCGGGCAGCTTGAATACGATGCCGTACTTGTGGGCTAGCTTGTTCTTCTTGTCATGCAGGACGAGAAAGCTCAGCTTGTTTTGCGCGGCCGTTTCCTTGGCGTTGGCGGGCAGTTCGGGGGTCAGGGCAACCAAGCGAGCTCCTGCTCCCTCGAGCTCTGCCAGTTTCTTCTCCATCGCCCGTAGCTGCAGATTGCAGTAGGGGCACCAACCGCCGCGGTACCAGGTAAGAACCAGTGGCTTCTCTTTCCATAAATCACTCAGCGTGGTCTTCTGCTCATCCCATGATAGCAACGTTCCGTCTGGAGCTTTGTCGCCCACCTTCTTGGCGGTTTTCTCGATTCCCGTTTCGCGAACCTCGTCGATGGCGTTGCCGAAGGTCTTCAGCATCTCGGCTGGCATTCGCTGCTTGGCTCCCTCGGTCATCTCCTTCAACTGATCGGACAGGGGCTTTTCGGGCTCCTGAGCAGAGGCGGATAGCGAAACCAGGAGGAAGGAAAACGCAATGAGTCGTGGCAGGTGGGGCATTTCAATCTCCTTGGGGTGCGTGTAGCTTGCGGTGGGCTAGTAATGCGGGGGCCGGATGATGGACTTGTTGCGCGGGTGCCAGTTATCATGGGGAGGTTGGCTGCAACACGACTTCATCGGGGTATTCCAATGTATCGCATCCTTTTCGCTGCGGCTATCTTCGTGGGCATAATTGGCAATGCTGTCGCCGAGCAAGCACAGTCGTATCGCATGCCGACGTACAACGACGTTGTTAACCCCCCGCCGCCACGCCCGAAGAGCGATGTCGACGCCTTGCTGGCCGGCAAGGATCCAACACCTACCAGCGAGAAGCCTCTGAAAGTGTTGCTGGTTGCTGGACCAAAGGATCACAAGTTGGGCGAACACGACTACCCCGCCTGGCTCGATGTCTGGAGTCGGCTGTTGGCGAAGGCTCCGCACACTGAAGTGAAAACGGCTTGGATGTTTCCCACGCCCGAAGAGGCCGAGAAGGCTGACGTGATGGTCTTCTACCAGAAAGGTTTGTGGAATGAGAAACGCGCCGAGTTGATCGACCAGTTTCTCGCGCGCGGGGGCGGGCTCGTGTATATTCATTGGGCAGTGAATGGCGAGGATCATCCGCACGAGTTTGCTAAGCGCATTGGCATGGCCTCCAAAGCCGGTGCCGTTGGATTCCGTCACGGGCCGCTCGATATCGACTTCACTCCGGCGGGCGACCACCCCGTGGCACGCAACTTCGACAGGGTGAAGTGGTACGACGAGACCTACTGGCGGCTGCGTGGCGATGCGAGCAAGATTTCTTTGCTCGGCACCAGTCGCGAAGACGGCGACGACACCCCGCAGTTTTGGACCTATCAGCCAACCGACGAGGGCCGCGTGTTTGTCTCCGTGCCAGGGCACTACATGTGGTCGTTCGACGACCCCGCGTTTCGACTGTTGCTCATGCGAGGCATCGCCTGGAGTGGTCACCGCAACGTCGATCGCTTCAATAATCTGGTGCTACTCGACGCCCGGGTGGAGTAGCACGCCCTTGGCAATTCTTGCCTGGCAACCGGTTGTTGCCGTGCGGCGGACTCGGCCGGCAGCGACTACGGTATTCCACCTCGCTCCAGCGGCGGCGGCCTCTCCAGGTTACGAAATACTAAGAGCTTCTCCGCTCGGCTGACCGCAGTGCAAAAGAGGCTCGCTTCCGGCACCATGGAGCCGGAGCGAGCGGCACCAGCTATCTCCTCTAGTTCTCTATCCGCGGTCTCCCGAAAGGGCATCGTTCCAGCCCGACCGCCCGTCGGTCGCCGCATCCGGGCTAGCTCCCTGCACTGTCGACGCGGGGCTACTGGCAATTGATTAGAGAACTTCGGAAAGAAATTAGAGTTTCTGGTAACGCTGACGTCCTAGGTGGCCAAAACCTAATAATCGCCCGCCTAGCGGCTACTGAGAATGCGGAATGCCGGGGGCTTGGGCGAGGTTCCGCATGAATTAAACTGAATGACTTCCCGAGTAGCTGATGCAGCGGAACGACTTAACTCAACCTGGCAACTCCGACAAAAGGCGGGGTGCTATGCGCGAGTTAAACGTTTTGTGGACCCAGTCGCATGGGGCCGTGCTGAGCTACATTCGCTCGATCGTGGTCGACTTTCATCGGGCCGATGATGTCTTGCAGGAAACTGCAGCTACGGTCGCTGAGAAGTTTGACGAATACGATCGCACTCTTCCTTTCGCTCCCTGGGCCTTGGGGATTGCCAAGTTCAAAGTGCTGGAGTACCTCCGCTCCTCTTCACGTGATCGTTTGGTGTTCAGTGAGGAAGTGGCCGAGTCGATTGCTGGTGCCTTCAGCGAATTGCAGATCAAGGCAAGCGATACCGAGATTGCCCTGGAGCAGTGCGTATCGCGTGTGCGTGGCCGGCCGCGCAAGCTGTTGGAAATGCGGTACCTGCGGCAGACTTCCGTCGAAGACGTGGCGCAAGCCACGGGAATGACGTCTACCGCCGTGCGGGTGGCTCTGCATCGGATCCGCAAGTCACTGCTGCAGTGCCTGCAGGATCAGTTGCCTGGCCTGTATGGTGGCAATCACCTGCCGAGGGGGAGGCAATGACGTTGGACCCCCGGCTACCACAGAAACCTGCCGATCAGTGGCTGCGGCTGATCAATGCCTATCTGGATGAGTCGATCCTGAAGGAGGAGTTCGAATTGCTCTCTGAGTGGATCGCCGCATCGCCGGACAACGCCATGTGGTTTGCGCGAGTCGCCTCGCTGCATAGTGGGCTTCGGACGACTTTGCAGCAGCAAGACTTGCGTGAATTCTTGGCCGCGAAGGACAGCGATGGAAGCTTGGAGCTGACCGTGGACCCGCAGAACATCCAAGAGATGTTGGTTGAGTTCGACGAAGCGGAGCGGCGACGCGAAGAAATCGAAGCTACTCAACGAGCCAAGCAGATCGCGGCCGAGGCAGCGGCCAAGCGGATGGAGCAGTTGGAACAGGAGCGACTCGATCGTCCCCACCGGCCTCAACCGATCGAGATTCCCCGCAGCGCCTTATGGGCAGCCATCGCAGTTGGCGTCGCCTTTGTCTTCCTCGCTGTCGATGCGCTCATGCTGCAGCAAGAGCAGCAGGCGGATATGACGCAAGTTGCCCCACCGGTAGAGACTCGACCGGCGGAGACCTTTGCGTCGGTCTCCGATTCGGTCGCCGCGGTGTGGGCCAGGAATGCCAAGCCGATTGGTCCCGGTGGACGCTTGCCGGCTGGCCGTTTGAATCTGATTGAAGGCGCCGTAGAGTTGACGTTCGACGATGGTGCGCAGGTGGTCTTGGAAGCTCCGGTTGAAGTCGAACTGGTGTCGGCCAGTCGCCTGTGGTTGCAACGAGGAAAAATGGTGGCCAAGGTGCCTGAAGAGGCAATTGGCTTCACCGTATCGACCGCGGCGGGATCCATTGTCGATCTGGGAACCGAGTTTGGAGTGGGCGTGACCGACACCGGCGACACCCAAGTGCAGGTGATGCAAGGCGTCGTTGCCCTGGCGGCAAAGAGTAGTGGTGAAAACGTGCCGCGATTGACCCTCACCGAAGGGCAGGCTCGATATATACAAGCAGAAGGCAGTCAGATCAGCAAGCTCGAATTCGACGAGCAGGCTTACCTTCGCAATGTGCCCTCGTCGCCCTATGAGTTGGCGGTCATGCGAGACAGGCCATTTGCCTACTGGAGGTTCGATGGCACGGGCAATGCCGTCGAGAGCATCGGTCGAGTGGAGTCAAACTCCCCGCTTGGATCGGGGGTCTCCCTGGTTGGTTTGGCCGGCCAAGCCCTGGTGGGGAGTGCGGCGGCCGAGTTTTCGGGTGCACACGACGGAATTATGTTGTCGGATCTGGCCTCTGAGTCGCTGAAACGCGACTTCACGCTCGAAGCTTGGGTCAAGCCAACCGAAATTCCAGAGTCCACCGGGGCCATGCGTATTCTTTCGAACTTCTATAGTTCAGCGGGCATACGTTGTGGCTGGGGATTTGGCGTGGCCGACGAGCGTTTTGTCGGTGCCCAGATACCGCGTCGCGTCCTGCTCTTCACGATGCATGGTGTTTACGACTCCATCTCGACGCAGACGATGACCTTCGGCGAGTGGACCCATCTGGCGGTGACGGTGGACTCGCGGGCTCAGCCGGCAATGTACATCAACGGGTCAGAGGTCATCGAGTTTTGTCGGGATTGGAAGACCAACAAGGACAGTTACAAACCGATCCCCAAGAACGCCAACTACACTGATGTCGATGTGACGAGCAAGAACCCGTTCCTGATTGGCAGGCACCCACCCATAGCGAACGAGGGAAATCCCCCCGAAGCATGGCACGGATCGATTGACGAGTTGGCTGTATTCACGAGAGTGCTCACTCCGGCGGAGATATTGGAGCACTACCAGGCGAGTAGGAAGTAACGTAACGGACTAGTTTTCTAGGTCAGGCGCAGGTGAAGCTTAGGAGAGATATGACGGACTACTCCCCCCCCCATTGTCACAAGCAGAACTTCCAAACCAGCCAGCTGGCAAGTAAGGCAAAGTCGGCTTTTACCCTGGTGGAACTACTGGTGGTGATTGCCATCATTGGCATTCTCGTCGCCCTGTTGCTGCCGGCGGTGCAGTCTGCTCGCGAAGCAGCTCGCCGCTCAAGCTGCCAGAACAACCTGAAGCAACTTGGGCTGGCGTTGCACAATTATGAGAGCGCCCACAAGCGTTTCCCGGCAGGGCAGGCCATGGGATTCGGCGTGAATGGCAACCAGGGCTGTTTGGGAACGCTACCAATGATTCTGCCATTCATTGAAGAATCGAACCTGCAGGACGCTTTGGATTTTTCCAAAGGTTCCTACGACCAACCCAACTACACGGTAACGGCAACCCAGCCGGAGATTATCGTGTGTCCCTCCGAACAGCGACAAGTCAACCTGGAAGCGGGCTGGACGAATTACCACGCCAATGCAGGTAGCTGGTCGGCGATTGCCGGTTGGGATGGCGTTTTCGGACCGATTATCGAAGAGGCGGGACATCGACCGCTGCAAGGTATCAAGCTCGCCAGGATCCTGGACGGCACATCCAACACCGTGGCTCTGTCCGAAGTGCGCAATGGCAAGGCTTCCGAACTCAGTGGAAGCGACCAGAAGGACGAGTTGACCGATTGCTTCGACTTCGGATCGGCTCCGTCGGGGAATAATCTTGCCACCGTTCGTGCAGCGTTTATGAACAAGGACTGGCGCAACGCCAGCATCCCCACCTACGCGGGTGACTTCTGGCGATTGCGGGGCCATCCCTGGTCGGAAGGGACCATGTGGCGTACCTGGTACAACCACTTGCTACCACCGGGATCGGTCTGTTGGAGGACGGACAATGAATGGTGGGAACTGGTGAGTCCCGCCTCGAGCTACCACCGCGGCGTCATTAACTCCGTGATGTGCGACGGCAGCGTGCAGTCGGTCTCGGAGGATATCGATCCCGATGTCTGGACGAACCTGGGCACGCGAGATGGCTTGCCCGAGTTTCGCTCCGCTGGTGGTGGAGGACGCGGTTAGGCGAGTCGCCGAAACGGCGTCCTGGGACTTTCATTACGTACCCAACCACCGGACTGAGATTATATGGTTCGCTATTTCCGATTGCTGCTTACCCCGGCCTTTAGCTTGTCGTTGAAGGTGGCAGCAACACGAACTTGAACACGTTTGCGGTGCGGGCCAGGTGTGGTCTGTTCCGCATGGCGCGACGCACGCGCAGGTTACCCATCAGGCGATTCTGACTTCATTAGTTTTTGCTCAACCTGCACGACCAGATTGTAGACAGAACTTTCAACATTAGCTGCCCAATACTACAGGCCCTACTTAAGAGGTAAGACCAATGATTCGCATCCTGTCCTTCGCCTGTGCCACCGCCTTGGTGGCGGCCGCCATCCCGCAAAGCAAGGCCGTGCTGCTGGCCCACTACGAATTCGATTCAGGTTCGATACTAGGGCTCGACTCCGCTGGCGGTAATAACAACGGTGTCCAAACGGGAGGCGACTCGTCTTACTCCACCTCTTCTCGGCTGGGTTCAGGGGCTCTCTCGTTGGATGGTACAGGTACGGGGCTCCGCTTGGATAACTCGGCGGACTTTCAGAACCTGACGACATTCACGATCGCTGCCTTTGTGCGTCCCGATCTCAACAGTGCCACCTGGGGCGGCGGTTCTGTGCCGGTAGGTCGAGTCTTCGGATCGGTTGGTGCGGATGCCCCGGGGGGGACCCAATTCGGCGACGGCAACGGCTACGGATTCGGTGTCTACAACTACGGCTCCGAAGGGGGGCTGCGATATACGAGTTTCTTGGTAGCCGACTTTGACATGACGGCCGCAAGCCTGCCCAATCCTCTGGAAAACAACGAGTGGGCTCATGTAGCCGTCGTGGTGACCGAAGGTACCCCCGCGACCGCCGAGTTCTATCTCAATGGGGTCAGCGTCGGTTCCCTCGAAGGGGGCAATCCGAATCCAACGACTGATCCCTTCCACGTTGGCGCATCGGGCGGTGGCAATACCGATTCATTCGCGGGGCTGATGGACGATGTGCGGGTGTATGACGAAGCACTCGACGCTTCGGCAATTGCCGCGTTGGCCAGTCCCGGCGGCAGCGGACAGCAGGGGCTGTTCTTCTCGATCGACCGCGACCTTGGTTCCGTGACCTTGACCAACGACAGCGCCTTCAGCGCCGAAGTGCGGGGCTATTCACTTACCTCCGACTCTTCGCGGTTTGATTCGTCGTCGTGGCTTTCGATCGCCGATAACTACGACCAGGGCAACGGCGGATCTTCCATCGATCCGGATGACGAATGGCTGGAATTCAGTGCCGGCGCGTCCGATCTGAGCGAAGGTACACAGGGCGAGGTGGTCTTGTCGGGAAGCCAGGTGCTCGACCTGGGAACGGCCTGGCGCAAGGGGGCCATCGAGGATGTCGTGGCCGAGGTGTTGCTCGCCGATGGTACGTCCCTGCAAGTGCCTGTTCAGTACACCGGCAACGGAGGCGTAGCTTGGCAGCAGGGTGACCTCGATTTCGACAATGATATCGACCTGGATGACTACTCCATCTACAACGCCGGACTGTTTACCACCGGAATCGATCCAGAGCTCTCCGATTCCTACCTGATGGGAGACCTGGACGGTGATCAGGACAACGATTTCTTCGACTTCCTGCTGTTCAAGAATGCCTACGTGGCCGCGGGCGGGAATCCAGCCGCGTTGACGTTTGGCGCAGCTGTGCCCGAGCCCTCGACCACTGCCTTGCTGGCGGTTGCGGTCCTGGGAATGGTTGGACTTAGGAAATGGAATCGCATCTTCACCTCTGCTCTGGCGGTGGTTGTCCTAGCGGCGGCTTCGGCTAGTTCGCAGGCGGCCCTCTTGCCAGTTTTCGAGTACAGTTTTCCTGCCAGCTACGATGGCAGTGGCCCGGAAAGCACGGTTAGCGACACATCGGCAGCTGGGAACCATGCCGTAATCGATGCTGGTAACGGTACCGCGGCACTGGTGGATGATCGCCCTGCAGGATTCGATGCCTCGTTGATGTCGATTACAGGATCGAATGGAGCCCATGGTGCTACCGAAGCGATCGACCTGTTGGAAAACAGCGTAATCGACGATTACGACGGCTTCATGATGGATGTATGGATGAAGTGGGAAGGGGTTTACACAGATACTCGTAAGATGATCGACTACGCCGGTACGGAGTTTATTCGTACTTCCGGTGGAGAGGTGCAGTTCGGCTTGAGCAATAGCGCCACGGTGCTTGGCTATCCCATCAACGCCAATGAGTGGTATCACGTTCAAGGTGCGTTCATCACCAAGAACCACCAGACCGACATCGACGGCAACTTGGTCGGCAATGCCTATCTGCTGGTAAATGGAGAGGTAGTGGACCATGCCGTGGGAGTAACGAAGACGTCGTTCGGCGACAGCCTGGATCGTCCGATTGGCATCAATCGTTGGGCCGGCGGCGGTGGCGACTGGAACCAAGGTTGGATCTTCGAGCCCGCAGTCTACTTGGGAAATGCTGAGGTACCCGAACCCTCCAGCATCGCACTGGTGGGGGTGGCGGCCCTTGGCCTGTTGCTTCACACGCGGCGACGCGTTGGGCGACTGCTCATGGGAGTAGCTGCGGCAGCGACGCTGTACGTCGCTTCCGGTAATGCGGCCTTGGCCGATTTCACCCCCGTGTTCGAGTACAGCTTCCCCGCCAGCTACAACAACACCGGGCCGGAAAGTGCCATTACCGACTTGTCGTCGGCGGGCAATAATGCGGCGCTTGATGCCGGGACAAACACCGCGGCGTTGATAGACGACCGTCCAGCAGGGTTCGACTCGTCGCAGATGTCGCTCACCGGTGCCAACGGCGGACACGGAGATACTGACGCGATCGACCTGCTGGAGAACTCCATTGTCGATGACCACGGAGGTTACATGATGGACGTTTGGATGCAGTGGGAGGGAACCTACACGAACGGCCGAAAGTTAATCGACTATGCCGGTACGGAGTTCATCTACACGCAGGGCGGCGATACTGAAGCCGGCACCACGCCCGTATATCTTCGCGTGAGCAATACGCTTCTCAGCCACACGATCAATGCCAACGAGTGGTACCACGTCCAAGGCGTGTTCGACAGTGGCAGCAACCAGACTGATGCCAATGGCGACCTGCTGGGGGACGCGTACCTGTACGTGAATGGTGAGTTGGTCGATTCGGCATTCGGGGTGACCAAGACTTCCTTTGGCGATAGCCTCGACCGACCTATCGGCATCAACCGATGGGGTGGTGGCGGTGGCGAATGGAACCAAGGTTTGATCTTCAATCCGTCCGTCTACCTAGGTAAGGCAGAAGAACCGATGCGGCTGACGATCGATGCCTCGACAGGCGAGACTGCGATCGCGCATTTGCCGAACGATCTGTTGCCTGATGGCCGCGAGATCGACTTCTATCAAATCTCCAGTGCTAGTGGAGCCTTGACCACCGAAACGTGGGAAAGCCTTGCCGACAGCGGTCAAGGTGGCAGCAGTCCGGCCGACTACAACGGTGACGGCAATGTCGACATTGCCGACTACACCGTGTGGCGAAACACCCTCGGTAGCACGGGGGCCGGACTGGCCGCCGATGGTAATGGTGACCAAGTTGTCGATGCCGCTGACTACGAATTCTGGAAAGGTAACTTTGGCACCGTAGGTGCTTCTGGTTGGGCCGAGGCAGGAGTCTTGTCGAGTTCGCTCGTGGGCGAATCGTATCTCACTGGCTCTACGTTGTTCGACAACGGCACCTCCATTAGCCTTGGCGACTTGTGGAATGAGGGCAGTTCGGCAGATCCCACCACCGACCTAGTCTTCCAGTACCACGTGGTGGGTGAGTCCGGGTTGCGAACCGGGGCGATTGAACTGGTGGGCGGATCCCTGCAAGCGGGGACGAGCGTGCCCGAGCCATCGTCGCTGTTGCTGCTCGGCGTAACGGCCGTAGGGCTGCTGGTCTCCCGCCGCCGGGTCGCCGCGAGTCGTCGCGCCGTTCGGCACTCGCTGGTAGCCATACTGTCATGCGTAGCGGCTGTTGTTGCCGCCCCGCTGGTATCGGCATCGTCGACCAACGACCGATTCTATCCGTTTGGCGAAAGCTCGGGCGATGGCGGAGCCAACGGGGTGTACGTGGTCGATAGCAACTTCCAGGCTACCTTCGACGACGAGTACGAAAGTGGCAACCTGACGGGTACCGCCCATGACCTGTTGCCGTTCGAATACAACGGCACGGAGGCGATTCAAGCTCCCGGCGGGGCTGGGCCTCAGTTCACCAGCGTGGCGGGTCGCCCACTCGCGGCTGGATCTCCCATCGGAGTGCGTTTCGATGGCCAGAACGACTTGCTGATCGGTGCGCGGCTGGGACTTCCTCAGTCGTCCGCTTCCAGTCTCACGGGCGATACAACTCCGCCCACGCAAGGAAGCGCCGGCACTGGCCCGTTTGACTACAGCGGGATTACCCGACGCGGTTTCCAGTTGTGGGTGAATCCGGACGAATCGAACGCGGTGTTTGGCACCGCCCAACAAACCGTGGTGCTCGATTCGAGTCAGCACGGTGTGTTAATCAGCGACACCGGCACCTGGATGTTGTCGTACAACGCCACGAACGTCGATTCGGGTGTGGCAGTGAAGGGCAATTCGGTTGACAACGGCTGGTCGCATGTGATGGTGGTCAGCCCCAACGATGGTGCCTTTGTGGGCAGCATTCTGTACGTCGATGGACTGGCCGTGGCGGCCGAGTCCGGAGGGTATATCAACAGCGACTTTCCATTAGTGATCGGAGCGAGCAATGGAGTCTTCGACCCTACGGTAGAAGCTCCCAATCCCGTGTATTCTGGTGGAACCTCCAACTACTTCGCGGGAACGATCGACGAGATGAGCATGTTCGTTTTGGGAACGAGCATCGGTGGTGTTGACTACGGCACTTTCGATCTCGCCACCGACAACGAATTCGTTGCCGACGCTTTGACCGGCTTTGGTCCTGCCGACCTTAATGGTGATGGCCTCACCACGAATGCGGATGTGACTGCATTCATTGGCCAATGGGGCAGCACCAATCTGGTGAACAACCTGCAAGTGGGAGACTTGGCCACTCGCATGACCGGCGACTTTAACATCGATGGGACAGTCGATCTCGACGACTGGCAAATTCTCACCGAAAACTACACGGGCTCCGCGGCGCTGAATCTCGGTGCCTTGCTCGCCGGACAACCTGTCCCCGAGCCTTCGTCGCTGATGTTGTTGGCCCTGGTGGGAGTCGTGGTCTGTGGCCATCGGCTTCGACGGTAGTTCGCCAACACGTCCCATTCCATAGTATCGACAGCGGCATTCTCGAAGGATTGCCGGATGACGGTGCGCGAATTGTTCGAATGAACGAGCGCGCGCGGGCCATCCGAGGCATCCTCCCTGAGCGCGGGGGACGAGCAAAGAGGGCAGCCTTTGCTCGCTCCCGCCATTTTTTCGGATACAGAGCAGAGATGACAAGGCTACTTGCAGCGTTCTATTTGGCCGTGATCGTATCATTTTCGATGCAGGCTGTCGGCGACACCCTCGACTGGAATCCCACACCCGACAAGGTCGATGTGCTAGTGATCTCGACGCACCCTGACGACGAGGGCATCTTCATGGGCAGCGTCCTCCCGTACATGACCCAGGTGCGGCAAGTGGAAGCTCTACACATCTCCATGACCAGCGGCGACTGGTTGGCCGAGAACGGTGCACCCGACTGGCGACGCGAGCAGGAGATGCGGGCGGCGGATTGGGTCTATGGATTCCGCAACGAGCCATTGTTCCCCCGCTTTCGCGATGCACCCACCAACACGATGGACGAGACTTGGGACTACTGGGCAGATGGTGTTCTGGATGGAGACGACATCGAAGAAGGGAAGAACGCGGCCACAACTTACATTGCCGAACAGATTCGCCGCTTTCAGCCAGAGGTGTTGGTCGTGTCCGACTTGGATGGTGAGTATGGGCACAACAACCATCGCGCGACGTCGCTGTCGGCGGTCAGCGGCTACGAAATGGCGATGAACCCTCTGGTCGACGTGGCCGGGCTCGACGCCTGGCAGCCAAAAAAGTACTACATTCATCAATCGCAAGCCAACGGCCTGGGCACTCCCGGATACGATTTTGTAAACTGGTTGTTTCACGACTACACCGAAGTGGTCTCGATCGACACCGACAATGACGGTATTCTCGACGCGACGCCTCGACAGGTGGCCGACTTGGGATTGGACGAGCACGTTTCGCAGGGCAGCCCCGATGTCTCGACCGTGTTCCGCACCGGAGAGAACTATGATGGCCACCACACCGAATGGTGGGGTTTGTATCGCTCGACGGTTGGACCGGACACGTTGCAGAATTTTGAGATTGCCGGTCAATCCTACTCCGACTGGGCGCTCGGCGACTTCTTCGAGAATGTGTTCGAGCCGCCGGTATTCTCCGCAGATATCAACCAGGACGGAATAGTAATTGGCGATGGAACCGGCCCGTGGGAGACGGATGACATCACCGCTTTCATCGCTGGCTGGGGAACCGGGGGGCACACCACGAACCTGGACAGATTGATGAACGGCGATATCAATCTCGACGGCCGAACCACGTTGGCAGATTGGCAATTGCTGGTCGACTCTCTCAACGAGACACAAGGATCAAGCCTGGCGGATGGAGTGAGCCTGCAGGCACTGCTCGAAGGTCAGGCGACCGAGGTGCCGGAGCCAGCAACGAGCACGCTGGTTGTTGCAGCATTGGCAGCGTGTGGGCTGCGGTATCGGACTCGAAAAAGAGCTGCCACACGTTGAGACGTTCGATCCACATGCTGCCCGGTGCGAGTAGTTAAACCTTTTCCAATACGACCGCACCGTAGTCTGGAATGTTCAGGGCGTGGCCGCCGTGCAACCGAGCGTGACGGCCACCGTTGGTGTGTTCCCCTTCGTCTTCCGAGTGAACGGCGAACGCCGGCCAGGTGGAGTTGAACAACTCGCGGTACTCGCCCCATGGCAGATGCAGCGACGCCAGGCTCTTGTGTCCGGACCAGCCGCCGAAGTTCAGCACGACGAAAAAATCGCCGTTCTGGCCACGGGTAAAGGCGAGCATCTGTTCGGCGGCAAATCGCACCTCCAGCGGGGCAGGGCCCTTGATCGACGGGTTGCGGCGCAGCCAACCCAGTTCGCGCCACCAGCCACGGATGCGCTGGCGGTCCGGATCAGTCAGGTACAGATCGATGTCTAGTTGCTCGTCGCTGCCAAACTGAAACTGCTTGTGCTCGCCCGACTCGGCTCCCATGAAGTACAGCGGAATCCCTCTGGAAAGCAACGTGGCCGCCGCGGCCACTTTCGACATCCGCAAGCCTTGTCCGTAACCCGCAACGTGCGAGATCCGGTCCGGCACGTTGCCCACTTCGTCGTGACTCTCCGGATAGCTGACTACGTTGTACCACTGATGGCATTGCCGGTGAGTCAGTTGCATGGCGTTTGCCAGGCGGGGCATGACGCCGAACTGGCGACGGCAGGCGTCCACCAACCGATCGTGGAAGTCGTCGCCCCACTGCGAATCCATCGGCCCGCCATAGTTGGTGATGCTCCACTCGTTGGGTAGGTGCTCGGCCATGAGGGGGCAGTTGCCCGGTACCTGATGTTGCACGGCATGGCGAAGTCCATGCAGGAACTCCCAGCCGCCACCGGAGCCGAGTTTCCGGACCGAGCCACTCCATGGATCCCAGGCCGCGGAGTGGACGATGGTGGCCGTGTGGTCCAACCGAAACGCATCGATACGATACTCGTTCGCCAGGTACACCAGGTTCTGAGCGAAGAAATGCAAGCACTGCGGGTGATCGAAGTTTACCAGTGCGCCCCATTGCGTATCGCCATCGAAGAAGCTGTCGCGGGCTACTTCCCACAGGATGTTGTCGCCACCGGCATGGTTGAAGACGACATCCAGTATCACTGCCAGACCGTACTCGTGGGCCACTCGAACCAAGTGTTTTAGGTCGTCTGGCCCATCCGGCCCACAGTAGTCGCCTTCCACTGCGTAGAAGTAGGCGGGGTCGTATCCCCAGGAATTCTTGCTGCTGACCTCGTTGATGGGCAGCAACTGGATGGCCGTGACTCCCAATTGCTTGAAGTAAGCGGCTTGGTCGGCGATCTCCTGGGCGACCCGCCGCAGCGGGCGCTCGTGCTGAAAGCGATTGGTGAAGCGAGTGGGGTGCAATTGGTAGATGATGTAGTGATCCGTGCTGGGCCGCTGCCACGACGCGTTTCCCCAGTCGAAGCGTTGATGGTTGACCAACCGCGATGCTCCTTCGATCGACGACTTCTCCACCCAACCAGCCCCCGGGTCCTGGCGAGCATCAACCTGATTTAGCAGCAGTTGATACTTGATGCCATGGTAGTCGGCTGCACCTGCAACGCCGGCCAGCACATCGGCGACGGGCACGCTCGCCCACCAGTAGGTGCCGTCGCGAGTGATTCTCATTTGCACAGGATGATCCCGCCAGTTGGTCCACTCTCCGATCAGGCTCATGTCCGCGGCGTGCGACGAATGCACCACGAACCTCAATTTGCCTGCCTCTTCATAGGCGCCGGGTCGGAGGATGCGGAACGGTGGATCCTGTACCAGGTCGTTGGGAGGGGCTTCCGGCAGCAGCGGCGGACGCTCGAGAACCACGTAGCGGTGAAGGGGAGAGTCTGCCTCCTGCACGCATGCGACATGGCGGAGGTTCTCCCAGACTCCGTGTTCGTCATGAAATTTGATAGAAGTATTAACTTTCGGGTAGACATGCAGGGAGACCTTTCCGGCGTTATCGACCGGCACATCGTCCAGCATGGGGCCACGAGCTCGGTTGATCCACACGTGGGCGAACCTGCTTTCCCCAAGGTCGCTGAGGTCGGTATTGGCTATCGTCAGGTCCAATCGCGCATTGGGCGTCGGCTCGGCGGAGAACAAAGCTCGATCCCCCTCGAGGGTCCACCATTCTTGATCATCGTCGACCACCAGATGGGTGCGTTTGGCCTCTTCGTGCTCCCACTCGACGTCGTAGCCGGGGTTGCGAATCAGGCAACCATACGGAAGGTGCGAATAGATGTCGGCTTTGAATGTAGTCCAGCCGGCTATGGTATTGCCTGGCAGATCGGCGACAAACTCGCCATTTTGTGCCCACAGGTGCAATACGGGCGGCATGTCTATCCATTGACGGACGTGCATCGTCAGAGTGCGTTTGACGGGTTGGGTCGTCGTGACCGCTGAATCGCCGCTATGCGTCCACACCTCGGCGCCGTCGCTGCTGACCCACCACCGATTGGCGCTGTTCGGTTCGAACTCTGTGAAATCCTCGCCCTTCTTGCGGATGAACTTGAAGTTGAAGAATGATTTTTCATCGTCCGATAGTGTGATGTCGAAGTAGGGACCGAGGGCATCCTCGCCGGTTTGTGATTCGCGTCGGGCGACCCCCAGGGCTGGATCCCAAATGTACATTTCGGCGGGGCGAAATCTCGTCTGAGAAATCAGGTGCACTCGGACACTGGCTTCCGATCTCAAGCGAGGATCGGTGAGTGTGATGCGCGGTGCCCCCGAAACAAACCAGACATCGGGCGGGAACTCGCCGGAAGGCAGTCGGGGCAGCTCTCGGTTGAATGTCCCATCCTCCCAGTCAACAAAGGTATCCTTGTCGGTGAAGGAGAAGAGCATGAATCGCACCGGATTCTCGATCGAGGCGTTCAGATTGTCGCACTCGAACTTCACCCACCCCGGTCCGAGGTTCTTGGGAACCAGGTAACGCTTCAGCGCGGTCCCCTCGCGCCAGACATGCAAACCTGGACGCTTGCGATTAGTGTAGACATAGAAGTCTGGCATCGACTTTCCCCCGTCGCCTGTCGATGAGAAACCACGCGCCAGTCTTGCGGCGGGCGTGGCGCGGTCGCATTATACTCCGCCAATCGAGCTTGTCACGCCATGCCATTGGAAAACGACTCTCGCTCAATAGCACCACGGGCAAGTCGTGACCGCCAACGGCCAAAGTTGCTAAGGCGGGCTGCCCTCAGGCGGCCTGCGTCGAAAAGAAAAACAGACATCTCGAGGTCGAGCGAACACGCGATTCGGCAGCCGTTTCTGGCCGCTCACCCGAGCGGGGGGGCGTGTGTCAGGGGCGTGATTTAAATTCGGTGCCGGCGACGTCCCCGTACTCTGGAGGCGTCGCTCGCAGAGTGCCGCCGGCACCGAGTTTGATATTTCCGTGGAAGGGTTGGATGGGTCGCGTGATAACCACCGTAGAGAACTTGCAACGCGATCCAAACGCGAAGCTCACTGGGTTGGTATCGAGGAGTTTTGGCCGATAAACGGAGGACGCCTAAGGCCTGCGTGGGCTCGAAATGCGGAAAATGTCGGAATTTCCGCCGCACTCGGGGCCGGTCGATATCTGCTGACTGACATTGGCCGATTCGCCAATGGCGAATCTTCTTCAGTCTAATGTCGCGACCCTGCGGTGAACACGCACGCGACACGCACGTTGACCTTTCGCCCGAAGAAAACTAGGCTTGAACAGGTATCTAGGGTGGAACATTTAGGAATTGTCACGATTCCTGCCAGCATTAACATGGGATGACTCTATGCCCTGGCAAGAACCGCCACAACAAAAAGCGTACGCCTGCAATGGCGAGCTAGTTGCATTTCTTCGACAAAAACGAGGTTGGACACAGCGAGAACTAGCTCAGGAATCGGGCTACAGCGAAAGGCTTGTTTCCAAGGCTGAGGCCAGCCAGTCCATTTCGGCCAGTACGGTGGCCGACCTGGCGGATACGCTAGCCACGCCGAGAGAGCCCGTGCACCCTGAAGACCTGATTTGTGATCCGGTTACATTGGCCAAGGCCTACATCGCGGCCGAGTACGAGCATCCGGGCAACAACGTCGAAAAGATCCGTCATTTTCTCGACGAGGATTTGGTCACTCGACTGAACGGCGACCCTGAGGTGATTCCATTTGCTGGCGAGCACTACGGCATCGACGGCCTTGAGCGAGCGTACAGTATCTTCTTTTCCATCATCGAGCCCCCGGCGAACCACGACTGGCGGCCCTGGTACAAGTTCGCCTGCCATGGCAACGAAGTGATCGTGTGGGGGCAAAACTGGATGGGGCCAATCGGGCAGCCCCTTACCCAGCCAATGCAATTGGTCCACCGGTTCGTGTTCCAACGCGGCAAGCTAGTCCTAAGCGAGGTGCTATTCGACGCCGCGCAGGGTGCTGAGTATCTCCGCCAGGCCGGGCTGCTCGACGAAGCAGGTAAGTTGCTCAGCAACCAGAATCAGTAGGCTCCGCGAATGCCAACAGAACAGCGACTTTGTGCAGCACGCTAGGGCAGGGCACCCAACAAGAAACGCTCTGTTAGCCAAACGTCAATTTCATTCTTTGGCTCGCCAATACGTGCCTCCCACGAGCGTCATGGCCAGCGCGAATCCCAGCAGCGTGTTGGGTTCTGGCACGGCGGTTTGATCGCCAACTGAAGAAGAGGCCGTGTTGCCAAAGTTCGACCGCCAGAGGTTGTAGTCGGCAGCGTCGACGGTGCCGCTGCGATCGCCATCGGCGGCGAGGGCCGTGCCGGCGGCTCCCAGGGTGTTGCGCCACACCGTGTAGTCGGCGATATCGACGAAGCCATCCGCGTTGTAATCGCCAGCGAGGGCCGGAACGACTGCCAGGATCACTTCGTTGGGGTTATAGAACACGTCCATCGCCAGCAGCGGACCAAGATCGGGCAGTAATGCATTGGAGAATTCGCCGGTCAGCCCACCCGTAGAGGCGAGTATCGTGAATGTCTCCGTTAATGCAGGCGCATACTCTTCAACTAGTTGGACTTCGAGGGTACCGGCGATGGTCGTCGGGCCGTCGATAACCAGTTGGTCGTGCTCGGGATTCATCGCATTCGAATTGTCATCGCCGGCAATGGCAACGGCGAGCGTTGCATCGGCGGCCTGATCATAGGACCCCTCGATCGATAGAACCCCAATCGAATCACCGGGTGCGACGACACCGGACTGATTGTGAACCTCGCCGCTGACAGTGCCCGAGCCGTTGAGCGTGCTGCTATTGCCCAGCCATAGCTCGCCGCCAACGGCAACCGAACCATTTGCTTTCACGCTAAGCGTGGCGCTGCCGCTGCCGAGGACCAGGTCTTGGTCGACCTGCAATGTTCCGGTATCGCTAATGGTGAGTTGCCCGATCGAGCCCGACTCGGGCGCAACGAGCACGCGGTTGGTGACGAGCTGGCCATTGCTGACTGTAAGCGAGGCTTCGTCGCCGGAACTTTCTGCGACAATCAGCGAGTCGGCTGCGTGCAAGCCGGCAACCTCGTACGTAAATCCACCAAGATCGAAAGTCACACGGTCCGTCTTGATCGCGGCGCTATCGGTTGCCACGTTGGCACCGAACAGCACCACATACCCTGCGATGCTGTCGAGGTCCCAGACGGCGGCATCGGATCGAATCGGGGTCACGCCATCGCTCCAGTTGCCTTCCACCTGGAAGTCGCCACCCCCGCTATTGTCCCAATGGAAATCAAGCGGTACAAGCTGCACGTAGCCATCGTCGTAAGGAATGCGCAATTCGCCCGGACCGAATAAGCTGTTCAGATGCACTTGTTGCCCTTGGATTGGGTCCCACGCATACACGTTCAGTCCGTTGAGCACCAACGCGGAGCCATTGAGTATTTTTAGGCCGGTCGGTCCGCCGAGGCCGTAGAGGTAGAGCGCCTCGGCCTCACCGCCGATGCCCCGGTTGCCGTTGTCGATGGCGTCGATCAATTCGACAGAGTTGCGTTCCGTGGCGGTTCCGATGACGAGCTGCGCCGTTCCAAAATTACCGCTGGTTGCACCGCCCACACCGCTGTCGAGGCCGGCGACTTCCATCTCTTGCACGCCGGATCCTTCAAACCGCAAAACGCCCGCGTCGAACGCAATGTTGCCTTCGTCGATCTGCTCGAAGCGATAATCGCCCTGCAGGATCAATACCCCTCCATTGCTCACGCTGAGCGTACTGTCAGGGTCGATCAGCACGTCGCCGTGGGCGATGAAGCGACTATCGGAATCGGTGACCAAGATATTTACCGAGTCGCCGGACGAGACGGAGCCGACCTCGATGCGTCCGCCCGACTCGACATGGAAATCGATCAGACTGGCCGATTGCAGTGCTCCCAGGTCGATCCGACTATTGCTTTCGGCGACGAAACGCAGGCGGTCGTTGCTGGAAGCATTGGCCACGCTGGACAAGTCGATCGTCGCCTGGTCGGCCGCTCGTACCGTAAGCGGGTCGTCGAACGAGGTGTTCTCGGTCACCACCAAACTACTGAGCGAGGACAAATCGAGCACCGAGCCGGTGCCGGTTGCCTGCATGATGGTTTGCTCGCCACTGAAGTTGCCGGTGTAACCAGTTGCAGTCGCGGCATCGAATACGCCACCTGCCTCGACGAAGAACCGCGACCCGTCGATGTTGATCAGCTTGGCGGTCTGGATCGAGTTGGACGCGGTGAACGTCGCCAGGCTGTCCGTCAGGCTGGTCAGATTGGTCGCAAGCAGGGCACCGCCATCGGAAACATCGAGGGTGGAACCACTGACCGCGGCAAGCAGTGGCGCATCGACCGTTGCGCCGGTGGCAACCAAAAACTGTGAACTGGCGGCCGTCTCCAGCGAAGGAAGCTCGAACGTGGCCACATCAACATCGAATCGCACTCGACTGGTGCTGATCAGCGAGCTGAGATCGATTTGCCCACTCGACGCTATCTCGAAAACCAGCAGGTCGCTGCTCACTGCCGACTCGATTGACGAGAGATCGATGATCCCGTCGTTGATAGCTCGGGCGTACAATGGGTCTTCGAACGAGGTCGTTTCATTTGCCTCGAAACTGGTCAGCGAGGAAAGGTCCAGCCGACTGCCGGCTCCGTCTGCTTGAAACAGCGTTTGTGATCCGTTGGAGAAATTGCCCGTGTACGAAGTGGCCGTGACTTCGCCAAACACCTTTCCTCCTTCGACGAAAAATCGCGCGTTATCGATATGCGAGAGTTGGCGGGTCGTAAAGGTGAAATCTGGTGAGATGGTCGCCGTACTGCCTGCGAAGTCGGTTACCAGTGGCGCGTTGAACGTGGCATTCGTTTCGGCGGTAAACGTGGTGTTGTTCAGGTGCGTCAGCGAAGGGGCGTTGAGCGTCGCGTCGGCGGACAGCGTGATGTTGCCGCCGTCCTGTTGCAAGAGCATCGGCAGGTCGAGCGTGGCCGCGGGGCCCACTTCGTAGCGAGTGTTGGCTGCGGTTGCGAGTACTGGAGTGGTGTAGGTAGTCACGTCGATGTCAAACAGCACTCGCTGCGTGGAGGTCAACGCGCTCAGGTCGATGTGGCCTGAAGTTTGAATCTCCAGTTCCAGCAGGTCATTGGCCTGAATCGACGTAACGTTCGACAGGTCGATGAGCCCTCCGTCCGCGGCGCGGACGGTTATGACGTCTTCGAACGAAGTATTCTCATTTACGGTCAGACTGGTAAGTGACGAGAGGTCTAGGTCGCTGCCTGGTCCATTGGAATCCAGCATTGTTTGGGCACCTGAGAAGTTGCCTGTGTAGCTGGTGGCCGTGACCTGATCGAATACCGCACCGGCTTGTAGAAAGAAACGCGAACTGTCGATGTTCACCAGTCCGTCCGTCGTAAAGGTGCGAGTAGGTGTGAGGGTAATCGTGCTGGATTGGAAGCTGCTGAGGTTTGGTGTGTCCAATGCGGCGCCATCGGCCAGGGTTACCGTGGAATTCGACATGCTGCTGAGTTGCGGAGCACTGAGCGTGGTACCGGAAGCTGCGTCGAAGATGGTGTTCGTGGAGCTGCCCAATGCCGGAAGGCTGTAAATTGCTTTGTCGATTTGGAATCGCACGCCCGAAGTGCTGAGTAGCGAAGGCAGGTCGATGTTGCCGCCCGTGGCAACCACAAAGTCGAGGCGGTCGCTGCTGGTGGCCGACTCGACGGCCGACAGGTCGATAACGCCTCCGTTGGTGGCGCGTATCGTGAGCGGATCGGTGAACGACGTCGACTCGTCCACGATCAACGCGTCCATGGTGTTGAGCATAATGACGGAGCCGACACCGTCGGCGTCGAAGATGACTTGGGTGCCGGTGTAAGTCGCCGAGAAAGTGGGGGCCGCAACGTGGATGGTTCCGCCACCGCTGGCCATCAGGTGTGGTGTGCCAGTGAATGACGAACTTAACGCGGCGGCCGTCAGGCTACCGTCCGCTGCGTTGATTGTTCCAGCCAGGCTCGCGGTGCCGAGCACCTCGAGTGCCAGGCTGGGTGAACCCATTACGAGCGTGCTTCCATCGGCCAGGGCAAGGCTGTCCACCTGATTGCCAGTGCCTGTGACGTCGTAGTTGATTGTCGCGCCCGCGGGGATGACGACGTTGTACGTGTTAGACAGGTCGTTAATGGGCGCCAGGGCCGTGTCCCAATTGTCCGCGTTGGAGTAGCTGTTGTCGCCGCCGGCGCCGGTCCAGGTCGCGGTCAGTTGCGCTGTGGCACTCGCTGCAGCGAAGAAGAATGCCAATAGCACCAACAGTGTGTTCAATGATCGTACCATGCGCTCTGAGTCGACTGGCCCAGACATCTTCCACCTCCTACTGGAAAAGAGAACCCAGAAGTTCGGGCAGCGACACATAGACTCTCCGCCACCAAAACACTCGCATCGGTGTGCGCGGTCATTGTTGCACAAGGGGCTAGATAATTCCAGCAACGACTACATGTTGGGCGCCGTCGATTGCAGCGGTCCTGGACAAGCTTGCTGGAGCCGTAGCATGTCGGTGCAGTACCAGTCTTATTGCGAATCCGACCGGCGGACTGTTTGAAACAGAGGTGATGCTAAGCGGCAGGGCGTTCGATGAACTTACCCTCCGCCTTGGCTTTTAGTTGCCCCTCTTGGGTCAGTTCGGCATTGAGCAAGTAGTACGGCGGTCGGTTCTCGACAATCCACGCTCGTATCGTGGCCCTGCTTGCGGTCGCGACTGGATGTCGAAACTTCACTCGAAGCTCGCCCGTGACGGCAACGTGCCCCTGGGCGAACAAGCAGTTTGTCATGGCGCCGTCCAATAGCCCGCTGATGACACCTCCGTGCAGCATGTTTGCATAGCCTTGGAATGCTTCATCACAATCGAACGATGCCGAGACCTCATGTGGATTGGTGACGCGAAACTGTAGCTTCAACCCATGCTCATGAGAATCACCACACACCACGCAATCACCATGATGCAGTGAGCGGAGTTGGTTGAGAGTATCCATTGCGAGTTCCGCTCCATTCGTGGCGACAACGAACCACCTGGTCGTGGTTGATGTTGCTTTCGTCCCAGGCCTCTGGCACTCCCTTCAGCTTACACGTACTAAATGGAGGCATGTCGCCGCAAGCATGTCACACCGCAGCACTGTTGTGGACACGGCAGTGGGGACTGCGAGTGGACACTATTCATTGTGTTCATACTGGCGCCACGATCAAGTGCGGCTGGCTCGCTGGCCAACGGTAGAACCCGAAATCCCGAAGTCGCCGTTGGTGTTGCCAGCCGCTTATGCGCGGCCCTTGAGCATGCCATGCCAGTACAGGGCGGGGAGACCGTACTCTTTGAGCAGCATCATGCTGAACCGTTCTTCCGACTGGTCGAATGGGAAGGTCTCTTGCGGCTGCTTGTCGTAGTCGAACTCTGCCAGCACCATACTGTTGTAACCCGTTACCAGCGGGCAGGAGGTGTAGCCGTCGTAGCTGGCGCGGAGCGGCTCGCCGTCGATGGCGGCCAGCAGGTTGGCCACGAGTGTGGGCGCCTGCTTGCGAATGGCGGCCGCCGTCTTCGACGTCGGCAGGCTGGAAGCATCGCCTAGTCCGAAGACGTTGGGGTATCGTGTGTGCTGCAACGTGTGCTTGTCGACATCGACCCAACCCGACTCGTCGCCCAGGGGGCTGTTAGCGACGAAGTCGGGTGGGCCCATGGGGGGCGTGACGTGCAGCATGTCGTAGTCGATGACAACGCGCTCGTCGCCACCCACCTGCTGCAGCACGGCTTGACGCTGTTCGCCTCGCACTTCCTTTAATTCCATGCTGTATCGCACGTCGATCTCTTTTCGCTCAACCACTTGGAGTAACGTTTGGGCGTAACGGGGGGAGTCGAAAATGACATTCTTGGCGATGCTGAAGACGATGTTACAGCGGTCGCGAATACCGGCGCGGCGGAAATAATCTTCAGCCAGGTAGCAGATCTTCTGCGGTGCGCCGCCGCACTTCACGGCACCCACCGGATGTGTGAACAAGGCGGTACCACCTTGGAAGTTGCGGATGTTGTCCCAGGTCGACTGAACGGTCTCGAACGAATAGTTGCTGCAGACGCCGTTGTTACCGATCGATTCGCGCAGGCCGGGAATGGCGTCCCAGTTTATTTGCAACCCCGGTGCGACGACCAGGAAGTCGTAACTCACCTGACTGCCACCATGAATACGCAGCAGGTTGTTTTCGGGGTCGAACGACTCGACCGCATCTTGTAGCCATTGGGCCCCGACAGGGATGACATCCTCTTCGTTGCGGCGCGAGTTCTCGCGGGGGAAGATGCCGCCGCCGGCCAGAGTCCACATCGGCTGGTAGTAGTGGTACGTCGCCGGATCGATGACCGCAATGTCGACGTCCGGTAGCGCCCGCAGCAGCCGCGATGTGACGGAGATGCCCGCGGCCCCTCCGCCGACGACGACGATGTGATGGTGTGTGCTCATCGAGAATCCTCACTTTCCGTGGAGCCGCAGCAGGATTGGCCGACCAAGTCGCCAAACGCTTGGGAGAATTGAATAGCGAACGCCAGCGACTGTTGGGTTCGTGGGTTGGACAACGCCCGTAGTCCGGACAACAGACCCGCTTTTTGTGGCCGATCGGACTGGTGAGTGGCCTGCTGGGTCTGTGCCAGTGCGGTGGCGGCGTTAGCCACGACAGCCAGGGCGTTGGGATCGAGCATGTCGGACCGTAGTAGCGTGCCAAGCCGTTCGAGTTCCTGCTCGCTGATCCGCTCGCCGAGCCAGACCGCTGCGCGAATTCCGCGCCGCACCGCCTCGATCAGATCGACACCTTGCTCGCTATAAGACTGCGCCCAGTCGTCTACGACGTCGGTGAACATGGCGAGCGCGTCGGGTGCAGTGTCGACTAGCGACAGCAGGTACTCGAGTTGTGGCGCACGTTCAGCCAGATTGTTGAGAGCTGCCAACGCTTCGGGGCGGGTAAGCCGTTCGACGAGCGCCATGGCCTGGGCGATACGCCGATCGGTGTCGCCGCAGCGTTGGGCTTGTTCGTCGGCTACGTCGACCGAAATAGCCGCAATCGACTCCAGCGACTGCTGCACATGGTCGAGCTTCAGTAGCCGGGCATTGAGTTCGTCCAACTGCTCGGAAAGTCGCGCGACGTCGCGAGCCGACGGCGGCAGACAAGCGGCGTCGCTGGGATTGGTTGCGAGATCGTTCATGGCGACAGGCCTTGTATGAAGAAACGCCGCCCCCGCAGGGGGGGCGGCCAATGATTACACCGACGCACATGCGACGGAGTCGCAAGCGCCGTTGGGGAGATCGACTGGCAAACCAGCCTCGCTCCAGGCGCCGAAACCGCCGGCCATGTTGATGACTTCCAGCCCGGCGTTTTGCAGTACGCTGGTGGCGATGGCCGACCGTCGGCCGCTCTGGCACTGGGCCACCACCGGCTTGCTGCGATCGATACCCGCCAGGTTGTCAGGCAGCTTGCCCAGGAAGCGATGCTCGGCCTGCGGAATGTGCCCGGTGTTCCATTCACCCTGTCCGCGAACGTCCAGCAGGCTGACTTTACCCGAAGCGATGCGATCGGCCAGCTGCTCGGGGGTCGCGTTGGGGTAAGTTTGCCCCATGGCGCCTGCCGCGGTGAGATCCTTCGGCGCGAAGACTCCTTTCACGTGGTCGACGCCAATCTTGTTTAGCACCCGCACGGCCTCGGGCAACTGATCGTTGCCAGCGATGAGATAAACCGGCTTGTCGTAGTCGACCAACCAACCTGCCCAACTGGCCAGCATGCCCGCGGGAATGTTCAGCGTCCCCGCTGCGTGCCCCTCAGCGTACTGACTCGGTTCTGACAGGTCGACCACCGTGCCGTCCTTGAGGGCGGCGTCCAGCAAGTCGGCTTCCACGTGCGGTGGCAGCGGTTGGTCACCCAGCACAGTAGGACCTTCCTTGTTCACGCGTTTCATCACGGCAAAGTACTTTGGCGCCTCGGGCTGGTCGGCCAGGATGTACTTTACGAACTCTTCTTCGTCGTCGAATTGCAGTGCCGGGTTAAAGAGCTTCTCGTAGCCGACCGTCGACGACGGAATGGCCCCCAGTCCCTTGCCGCATGCGCTGCCCGCACCATGGGCCGGCCACATCTGCATGTGGTCGGGAAGTTCGCGGAACTTCTGAGCCGAGTGGAACAACTGATGGGCTCCCATCTCGGCCGTGCCTTTCATGCCGGCAGCTTCCTCCAGGAGGTCGGGCCGCCCGATGGAGCCGACGAACACGAAGTCGCCTGTAAAAATGCCCATCGGCTTATCTGCACCACCGCCATGGTCGGTGAGAACGAACGAAATGCTCTCGGGCGTGTGCCCCGGTGTGTGCATGACCTGCAGTTCGATCTTGCCCAACTGGAAGCGGTCGCCATCCTTGCACAAGTGATGGTCGTACTTCGCGACGTACCCGTACTTCCAGTCGTCGGGTCCTTCGTCCGAGACGTACAGCTTCGCGCCCACTCGGTCGGCCAACTCGCGTGCACCGGAGACATAGTCGGCATGGATGTGCGTCTCTGCCACGGCGGCAATCTCCATGCCTTCCCGCTTCGCCGCGCCCAGGTACTGATCGATGTCTCGTCCAGGGTCGACAATCAAGGCCTTCTTGGCTCGTTGGCATCCCACCATGTAGGAAGCGTGGGCCAGCGTGCGATCGTAGAAGTAACGAAGTAACATGACTTAACTCCTTTGGCCTGGTATGGGAACTTCTAACTCGCCTGCCTCAGGCGAGGGATTTGACGACGACAAAACAGGCCACCGCGACCATCGCAGCGGCGAATACTCGTTGCAGTACGGGGCCCGACACGCGGGCGGAGAGGCGCGAGCCGAATTGCATCCCGACGACGCCTCCCAAGGTAAACAAACCGGTAAGTGCCCAGGAAATGCTGCCACCGCCAAGGACGTAGGAAGTGACGCCCGAGATGCTGATCAGAAAGATCACCAGCAAGGAGGTGGCCACCGCAACATGGATGCTCAGTCCACCGAGCAGGACCAGTGCCGGCACGATGACAAATCCACCACCCACACCAAACATGCCCGATAGCACGCCGGTCGACAGCCCCAGCGCGCTCAACAGAGCAATGCATCGCGGGCCGAGCGTCGGGCGCCCGGATTCGTCGCGCTGACAAACGAACTGCGCGTTGGCAAGGTTTCTTCTCGATGCGTTCCACATTCGCACGGCAACTACTAACATCAGACCGCTAAACAGCACCAGCAGCATCGACTCCGGAAGCAGTGCCGAGAGTCGCGAGCCAAGGGGAGCGCCAATCATGCCTGCCAGCGCGAAGATCAGTCCAGTACGAAGATCGGCCTGCCCTTGGTGGAGTCGTCCCAGGGCGCCCAGCAGGGCTGTGGTGCCGACGGCTGCCAGGGAGACGCCCACGGCTTCTCGCGCCGGCAGTTTCAGTCCGTACACCAGCAGTGGCACGGCGAAGATGCCGCCCCCGCCGCCGGTGAGTCCCAGCGCAAAGCCAATGGCTATCCCACCGACAATGGCTATACCTGGCATGAGGAAACTCCCCGCTGGAATGGCAGTCTGGCAGCAGTCGATAGGACGCGGACTATTGATGCCTTCTCGGACATGGAAGCAAACATATCAATACCTAGCGAGAGTGCGATATATGGTGGTAAAAAAATACGATTCAGCTCGCCGCGCAAGGCTGGAAGCGGTTCTCGATGCAATCCAGCATTCGCTCGAGATGCGGCTCGGCCACCTTGTAGTAGACTCGCCGCCCCACCTTTTCGCTGGTGAAGAAACCGCATCGCTGCATCAGCCGCAGGTGTTCCGAAGCGACGTTTTCCAGCACGCCACAGTCTTTGGCCAACTCGCCTACGGTATACCGGTCGTGCAACAGGAGCTGCACCATGCGGATCCGCACCGGGTGAGCCAGCGTCCGCAGGCACTCGGCAGCCTGCCCCAATGCTTCGGCGTCGACTGGCAATAGGCGACGCTTCGGTCGTGAATCCTCGAGTGCTTGGGCTTTGTCGATCATCTTCCACCTCCACAGACATTATATCGGAATGTTGCGATATGTCCACCTGTCTTTTCTGGGAGATTTGCCCACACACGTCGTTTGGCTGCGCTGGCTGTAGTTGGCCAATTCGATCCAATGGTCCCAAAACCACCGGAGATTGTGGGCTTGTGTTTTGCGCAAGTCGTTTTGTGGTATAGGCTTACAGCAATGCCACTGCCTCGAGGCCGCCGAGTTGTTCCCCACTCCGCCCCCTACGGACCATTCGAGCCGATGGCAGGTGGGGATCTATGGCGAAGTTTGACAGAGTGCGGAATTGGGAGAGGCAAACGCTCTATCTCGGCTGGTGTTTACGGCTTCGCTATTTTGCCGCCGTGGGTCCATCTGCGGCAGACTGGCATATGGCTCACTTGCCTGCGGTATCGTTCACCTCAGCACTCCGCATCATCGCATCGATGACAGAGAGATCCATTGTGTGGACGATTCCAACTGTCTGGATTCGCGTCGCCGCGTAGGGCGATTGCTTAGCAGCTGACCTGCTCGCGAAAGAACCGACCAGTGGTCCTCGCCATCATGCTCCCAAGGCTTCGCGGGTCCGTTGAACGAGTTCGTTATCTGGGCCCTGCGAACCGCGCAACATGAACACATTCGAGGCCAAATAGAGGTTCCTGAACTCAGGTGACACGTGATAGTAGTCTTCTAGCACTGCCGAGCTGAACTTGTAGTCGTGTGCATTGTTGCCTTTGAGGAAAATCAACACACGGGCGGCATCCATAAGCGCTCTTGGGTCCTCCGTCTCATTCAAATAACCTACCATGCTTGCCGCAGCGTCTTCAGGTTTGCTACTCAGGTCGGAGAAAATCTCGGCCACATTTTGGGGGGCAGGGGCCGTCGCAGTTTGAAGATCGTCGATCCAGACATCCTTCAACTGACCTCGCCCGTGAGTCGCTTCGCGGAACTTCGCCAAGAACGCCGCATTCTGGAGCAATACCAGCCGACGAGTCTGATCGTTACCGCTGGTCTGGTAAGCGAAATGAAGGGCGTTGGTCGTTGTCACCGCATGCAGTGGCACAATCGCCGGCTGTTGCATCAGCAGTTCTCCAGCGGAGACCAATAGCCCGTCCCACACGGACTGGGGACCGACGCCGCTGTTCAACAAATCCACGACGTGCTGACTCGCTTCCTGGCTCGAAGCAGTCCGTAAGGTTGCAACGAGATCTCGAGTAGCAACCCCATCTACACGCCCCGCTCGCCAGTCGCGACGGATCGAGTCGACGATCTCGAGATTCTGGCGATAGGGACGGTCGGCTTCAGCATCACGTTGGCTCGGATTGCCTCCTTCGTGCATCAACAGGGCGTAGGCCAACGATCGCAATACGGGTTCGGCATGCTGCCATCCGATGCATTGGAGCGTTCGCCAACTGTTGGCCACATAAATGGCTTTGTGCCCGATGGAGCGAAAGTCTCGCATCCCATAGTGAAATAACTGTTCATAAACTCCCATAGCGCCAGCGTGACGAGCCATGCCAACGATGGCCGTGTCCGCGGCTGCTTCATCCCAGTTGTCCATGGCCGTGGCGAAAGCTTGCGGCGACTGCAGAGGAGTTGGCAAGGCCGATTCGTCGACCCGACTCATGGACCAGTCACCACGCTCGGCCACGTCACGCGCCGCGGCGCTCTTGAAGTAGTCTAGTGCCCAGAAGATGGGAAGCCATCGATGTTCGGGCGGAGAGGAAATGCTCGCCAGGTGCGCCGAGTTGACCACCAGCACGGTGTGGAACTTGTGTCCGACGCTGGGTCGAGGTTCTACATTCTTCACGCCCGCCAGCAACAGACCCGCCAGTAGCTCGCGATAGCTCAGGCCTTGCCGCAGTCGCTCAGCGACTACCTCCAGCAAGCGATCTCGCGGTGTTTCCTCAATCAACCTTACGACGGGGGCAATCTCGGAGTTCAACTCAATTGCGCCGGGGGCCACTTTTGCCTCTGCGGCCGACACCGGGTTCAAGGCAGATAGAAAACCGAGGTCACCGAGGCCGATCGCAGCTCCGGTAGTTGCCGTTGTCGAAAAGAATCTTCTCCGATTGAACTCTCCAGCCATGTCGGGGTTCCTTTCTTTTGAATTGCTCACGGTCCCCGGCCTCCCACGCGCATTGTAGCGTGTTTCTCTGGTGTTTGTATCGATAAATCATCTGGCAGTCGTGAAGATAGCAAGCATCGTGCTTCTTGAGTTGTTCCGTTCCCCTGTCAGCCGCTGGATAGCATGCCAACTGCGTGGGAAGGACGTTGCCTGTGCTCCAATTCCTCCGCGCCGTCACCATGACGACACAGCGGCAGAAGTCTGCGACACCACCCACAGCTGGACGTCTGGAGAATCTGCGGATGTGGGTCCAGCCGAACTTCCTTGCATGGAATCTGTGTACTAACAGGAATGCAGCTGCGGAACAGGGGCAACGGGACCGCCCGACTTGTTTGCGGAGGACTATTGCCGGGCCTTGTTGGCGGTGCATCGCTGGCAAGCCCACATGATCAGTAACGCGCCGGTTTGTACAACGAATGCGATAGCACTTGGCTCCGGCACAGCGGACAGCTGTCGTAGAGCTGACTCCGGCAAGGTGTTTCCGAAGCTAGACTTCCACGTTTCGTACTGAAACGTGCCAATCGGTGATCCATGTGGGTCGTTGGGCAGCGTACCTGCTGGCGACCCAAGGTTGTTTCGCCACACGGTGTAGTCGGCTGCGTTGACGACACCATCGCCGTTGTAGTCGCCCCAAAGTCCTATGTTTTCGATGCGAAGTACAACCGTATTCGGAGAATACAAGGCAACCAAGGTGACGTTCAGGATATCCGCTTCGTCGGCAACCGTGAGCTCGTCGAATGTATTCGATATCCGGTTGGCGGTGAGAACAGTAAACTCGTCCCCCACATTCGGTGTGTATTCGTCGTTCAAAAGCACGTCGAGCACCCCAGCCAGGTCCGCCTGGCCGACGACGTCGAGTTGATCAAACTCGCCCGATCTGGGTGTTCCGGCGATTTCGACATGCCATGACGCATTGGCCGATTGCGAGTAGAAGCCAACTTGAGCTGCGCCGGGTGAATTGCCAATTTGCAACTCCCCCTGGTTCTCGACGTTTTCACCAATCTGCACGCCGTCTTCCAGCGTGAGCAGGGCGGTGCTGCCGATTACAAGTGTGCCACCGCCGTCGATCGTAGCCCCGGTACGTATCACATGCTCGCTGAGCCTTACAAACGGAGCCGATGAAAGAGTGACCCTCGACTGTGTGTCGACGAAGTGGAATGTGCCAGACACATCGAGCGGGGCGGCAACCACACTCGATCCGTCGGCGTTGAGCGTGCCGGTGATGTTGACCCCGACCCCGTCTAGCACCGTTTGCGGGAAAAGTCCGAAGTTGATGTTCAACGTACTGGCCATGGTCCAGGCGCTCGAGGTGTTGAGATTCACTGCCAACCGACCGTTGAAGTTGATGTCGATCGTATCAAAATTGAAGTTGTTATTGCCGGTATCGATGTAGTCAACATTTAACGTAAGCGGTGCGTTGAGTGTCACTGTTTGACCGAAGCTGTCGCCGTCGAGGTCGAATCGGCTGACTTCGACAGTGGTGTCCGATTCCACCGCAGTGTCATTGTTCAACACGATGCTGCCGCCTCCGGTGTAGGTACCGCCTCTGAAAGTGGTCACGCCGTCGAGGTCAAGAAAGCCGTCGGTCGCCACATTCACTTCCACCCCCTGCAGGAATTCCGTTGCCCTCAGAATGTTGGCTCGCCCGGACACGTTTATTCGCCCATCCCGGGCGGTCCATCCCTGGGTGTCGAGAGTGGCTAGCTGCGTATCGCTACTCCCCCCATTTAGATTGAGGACCCCCACTCCGTCTCCATTTAGCTGAGGGGTGCCAAATGTCCACGGCTCGTCAAAGAAAACCGACCGCCCGGCACCGACGGTGATTTCGCCACCAAAACTGTCGGAAAGCGGGCCGGAGATGCTGACACTCGCCAGGACGGCAAACACCTGTCCGCTTCCAGTACCGTCCAGATCGATCTCTCCCCCCGGATTGGCATCGAGAGTGAGTACATTCATCAAACTGCCGACGGGAGCAATGGCCGTTAAGGTGCCCGATAGCCTGATGTTGTCAGCTCGTATGCGCCCGGTCCCCGAAACGAGCCCACCCTGCTCGACAATCACCTCCGCGGCATCAACGTCGACGTCAAAAATACTGCCTGATGTGAATAGGCGACCGTCATCGCGAACGCGGACCACCGAAGCGGTAATCGACTTGTCACCAAGTACCGACATGACCGCCGTACCCCCACCTTCGCCACCGATGGTCAGGGTGTTGCCGACGGTTAGTGAGTTGCCATTTCCATCCAGTTCGAGGCTACTGCCTTCAGCGATCAGCAAGTTGGCCACTGCGTGGTTTGCCAGTACTCGCACGTCGCCGCCGTGGCGGATGAATGCACTATCGTCTTCGTCCGGAATGCTATTGCCCTCCCAGTTTGCGAGAATGTCCCACAGCGTGCCGCCGAGAAAGTCTTGCCTTGGCAAATCGATGAATGCCCAGTCGGGGTCGGCTCCGGCGGCTATGGCAAACACGTCAGTCGCCGAGGGAAGCAAACGCTGATCCACAGATACAGTCGACCGCATGAGGCCAATGGTGCTTGCCAGATGTTCGCCATCGCCGGAATTGGTGGCAATCTCAACGGTTGCCCCGTATACGAAATCGGGATTCACGTCGTAAGCGTCGTCAGTTGCCGTTTCTGGCAGCGAGATTTCGTTCAGCGTACCCAGCAGATGTCCCAACTCGTGCACTGCAATCGTGAAAGCGTCGAATTCGTTGGTCGGACTACTTGCATTGCCTAGCATGCCCGCCTCCATCAATTCGGGCGGACTGGTCTCGGAATAGACAAATGCGACATTGAGGGGTGAGAGAGACCTCACCAACGTTTGCTGCATCTCGAATTCAGAATGATCAAGTGGAGTGCTGTCGAAAAACCACCGCAACGTTCCGTCGGCATTCGTGCCAGCTCTCCCGACAGTCTGCATGGTATCAAAGCGGATGAGCCCAAAATCGGGCGTGCTTGGTTGTACGTCGCCGTCGATACAGTTTAACGGTCCCGTGGCATAGCAGGCGAACGCCGCACGTCCATTACCGCCGATATTCTCATAGCCAATTTCCACATCGAGAACAAACGGATCTTCAATGATATCTTCCCAGTAGTTGGCAGCCGCGTTGACGATGGCCAGCATTTTATCTCCCGTCGGATCAAAGTTGGGCGCATCAGTAAACTGCGAGAATGAGACATTGATGGTCACTGCCTTGGTTGTTGCATAGAACGTGGGCACGAGAAGTGACGCAAAGAGAACTACCGAGAGCAGGCGAGGTGTCAAACAGCAACCGCTAACCATCGTAACCCCCTTTGGCCACATGCCGGAGATAGATCAGGTCCGTAGTCTGGAGTCATCGCGAAGGGGTTGCTAATCGCAACCAGGTCTTTTCGCAAAAGACGTTCCTACGCACAAACACAAGCTAGTTCTTTCTCAGCCGCAAGACATCCCGTCATGCGCGAGAAATAGCCCTTTTGAACTGTTCAAATGGCGGTGTTGAACCGTAGGGTTGTCAAAGCAAGCAACCACCGCGCTGCCAGATCCGGAGGCGTGGACCGATAGCAGCACGGCGGTCCAATTGCTTCACAGAACAGCGTGGACTCAGGCCAATTGCGATTTGATGCCTTCGTCCGGAGGTTCTATAGGCACTCGCACTTTAGGTTGGGAATGGTGGTTTAGCTTTTCCCGGCCCGATATCCACCTGCCAGTAGGAGGCACGCTCCAACCAGTGCCAACCCGAATGCCGTTGGCTCCGGTACTATTCCAAGTCTTACCGGATTTGGGCCAATGTCACCGGGAGTGAATCGATTATCCACTGTGGAACCTGCGGGCTCGCCAGCGAGAGTAAAGAAACCGTAACTGGTTTCCGGCGGTGTGGTCAGGCTTAGTGCCTCGCTCACCGACGCATCGACGATGAGATCCTGGCTGGTGGGATTCGTGAAGGTAAACAGCCAGTTGGGCCTCGTTTCAGGGATGTCAGTCGGGTTTACCTTCAACACAAACGCAAAGCCAGGCTGCAGTAGCCCAGGGCCCTGCGTATTGCCGCCAGGCCACACGAGGTTCATATCGAATGCAACGGGTTGACTGCCCATCGGGTTTCCAATCAGAAACTCAGCGTACCAGTCTTCGGCGCTGTCCAGAGCGTCACCAAACGATTGCTCGTAGGTAACCCCCGGCGCCACGAAGATACCCGATCCCCCTGCAGCCGGATCAAGATCCAAGTGCCGGGGATCCAGTTGGTTCTGCATGGGAAGTGAACTCCCCGTCGCGACTTGGCATGCGATGATGCCCCCCCAGCAAGCTAGAATGCTACCTTCTAGGAGAATCCGAAACGATACAGGCTTGGCGTTCGACGAATCGCTCGACTTGTACAACATGGGATCTTCTCCTGTCGTCTGAAGTGGTGCTGACTTGAGATCACAGAGTGACTTCACTGGGCCGGATGCCACGCATGGCATTTTCCGAATGCCCATTTGGTGGAGTATGGCTTCGAACAGGTACGACACCTCCACAAACTCGCCAATGGGAAGTAGGGCAACCTGCAAAGCGAATGAAGCACTACACCAGTCTATCAAGGCACCTAAATACACCTCATTGGCAACTCCTTATGTCATTGTGATTCGGCCGAGATCGCACAAAGAAGGCGTGGCGGATCAAAGCACTCCTTTGCAAGTGGGAGTGCGGTTTTGAAGTGCTCACGCTCAAAGAACGCAGAACACCTGGTGAATGGCGGAAGAGTCGTCACCGAGGCCGCTTCACGAGAGGTCGCCTGTCGATTCTAAAGCAATCCGACTCTATTCAAAGTGAATTCTGGAGGAATTGTTCAGATTGCGATTGTTGGGTGGTAGCACTGGTAGATTCGGCTGTCTGGGGTGCATTCGCGACAGCAGGCAGGCCTGATGGAAGCACTGCTATTGCGGTAGTGGCTGGCCGATCAAGGACCAAGCATGTTGTCCTGATGCAATACCAGGGAAGACCGCTCTCCATTGACTTTCAAAACTGCTTCGACGTTATGCGCGTCTTTCGCATTGATCGAATGTGTACAGTGGCAATTCTGATTAATGTTAGAAACGCTAAGAAGTTGGTTGCTGACGTTGCGGCGGTCGATCGCAACTGAGACTCCCCCTCTACCGCCGCTCTTCCACTAATCGCTTCGCCCCCTGGGCGAGCAACTCAGTGCCCACCTGTCGCCCAATCATCTCCGCATCATCCATCGCTCCCGTCGACTTGGCAGCCAAGCACTCCGTGCCGTCAGCGCTAAGGATGCGGGCGACAAGATGCAACTGATCGTCGTCGACCGTTGCATGTGCGCCGATGGCGGCCAGGCAGCCCCCTTCGACGTGGGCCAGCATTGTTCGTTCGGCGGTCACCGCGGCGCGGGCCTCGGCAACGTTCAGCGGGGCGAGGGCCGAGAACGCTTCTCCGTCATCCGCGCGGCATTCGATGCCCAGGGCACCCTGGCCCGGGGCCGGCAGCATCTGGTCGAACGGTATCTGCTGGGCGATCCGCTCGTCCAGACCCAACCGCGTCAGCCCGGCAGCGGCCAGCACCATCGCGTCGAAGTCGCCCGCGTCGAGCTTGCGGAGTCGCGTGTCAACGTTCCCGCGGACGTCGCACAGCTGCAGATCGGGCCGCAGCTTCAAGAGCTGTGAGCGGCGACGCAGGCTACCAGTGCCGACGCGAGCGCCAGCGGGCAGTTCGTCGATCGAACGGGCCGTGTTCGAAACCAGGGCGTCGGCCACCACTTCCCGCTCGGGCACAGCGGCCAGGGTGAGGCCCGGTACCGGCGTGGTTGGCAGGTCCTTCAGGCTGTGCACCGCCAGGTCGACGGTATCGTCCAGCAGCGCCCGCTGAATCTCCTTGGTGAACAGTCCCACACCGCCGATGGCGCCGAGGTCGGTCGATTGATTGGCGTCGCCGGTGGTGGTGATCTCGACAATCTCGACCAGATGGCCGATTTCGGTGAGTCGCGCGGCGGTCCAGTCGGCTTGCCAACGGGCCAGTTTGCTGCCTCGGGTTCCTAGTCGCAGCACTCGCTTGGCCACGGGATTCCTCACTCGCTCTTGGGCGTCATGTTCGGTCCGGAGGGCGGGTGTGCCGTGTCGGGCAGGATCAGCCGATCCCGCTCGTCGACATCGGTTGCCACCTGCCCCGGCGGCACCACCACACCGCAACTGACGATGAACTGGATCGCCTGGTCGATGGTGATGTTCAGGTCGATGGTTTCGCTCTTACGTACCGTCATGGTAAACCCAGTGAACGGCATGGGCGAGGTGGGTACCAGCACGCTGAGCACGGGCTCGTTGGCGGCGGCGCGGATGTCGAGCATGCTTTCGCCGGTCACCATGGCGAGGGTCCAGATGCCTCGGCGGGGGTATTCGATGGCCACGACGCGGGTGGCCTTGATCGTGGTGTCGGAGAACATGAAGTCGGTCACCTGCTTGACCGACGAGTAAACCTTGCTGATGAGCGGCAGCCGGGTAATGACGCGTTCGAGTTGCCCCCACAGGAATCGGCCCACGCCGGCCGCCAGGAACCTGCCCAGCAGGTACAGCACCAGGATCAACACCCCGAGAAACACGGGGATGACGAACCATCGTTTCAGGTACTCCTGGTCGATGTACTCTTCGTAGATCACGTCGGCATCGCGCGAGGTGCTGCGGCCGACGCTTGGTTTGACCTTCTTGTAGACGTCGAGCGGTATGAAGCGATCGTCCTTGGTGCGGACGTATTGCTTGTCTTCGATGGTGTACTGATTCGGATCGTCTTCGTTCTGCTCGGCATCGGCCCGGTCGGGCTGGATGTCCGTGGCATAGGTCATCAGTGCCGCACGAGCGTTACGCTCCATCGGCTCGAGCATGTAGGTGATGACCGTGTTGTAGACCCACACGAAGATGACGATCGTGAGCAGCGGCGGCAGCAGCACAGCGAGTCCGCGCAGCACGGCCCGGCGAAACGGATCGAGGGGCCGTTTCGGTGGTTGCAGGCTCACTTGGGTCTGAGGGGCCATATTCACCACGCGAAGGGAAGGGCGGATAGGATGGGTGCGCGGGGGCGGCTTTATTACCCGATCGTCAAAACTGGGCCACGCCGCAGCACTATTCTCCCGACAATTGAGGCGTTGGCAAGCGCGGGCGGCGGCGCGGCATTAACGATCCGAATAACTGCGCGCCACGGCAGCCACGGTCACCCGAGCGGCGCCGCCGTGGCGCAGCGCACGCGAGCACTGGGTGACGGTGGCGCCGGTTGTAAGGATGTCGTCCACCAGCAGCACGTGCGCCGATTGTAACCGATGCCCGGCCGCCACGCGGAACGCGCTGCGGACGTTCGTGAGCCGATCGGTAGGCGACAGTTGGAACTGCGGCAGTGTGTAACGTCGCCGCACCAACAGCCCGCTGGCCAATGGCACGCCCAGTTGCTGCGCGATGACGCTGGCCATGGTCGAAGGCGAGTTGGTCATCCGCCGCAACCGACGCCGCCAGTGCATCGGCACCGGGCAGACGACATCAATGTCGGCAGCTTGGAGTTGTTCGCTGTGTTGCTGTAGCAATCGATGCGCGAGCGCCACGGCCACTTGTTCGCCGGTTGGCTTTTTGGCGCGTAGTAATTGCTCGCGGAGCAAGCCTTCGTAGGGGCCGAGACTCACGGCCAGGTCATAGCGAGTCTTGCCGCCGCCGCAGTGACCGCAGGTCTTACCGGCGGCGAGCGGCTGCGGCACCGTGGCCCCGCACCCCGGACAGTAGGGCGGGTGGAATTCGGCGAACTCGTGCAGGCACGCCCTGCAGAAGGCGGCCGGCGTGGGCCGATCGAGCGCCTCGCCACACACGACGCACGCCGGTGGGAACAATAGTTCCAATAGCCGCGAGCGACACGACGAAGCAAGCCGGGATATGGAGAATACGGAGCGAGACATGCCAATGGTGCCGTGCAAGGTAGTGCTAGCATTGTAGTTAAGCGGGGGAAGGAGTGCAGAGTTTTTACGGGAGCCGGACGTGCTAGCACCGCGGGGGCAGGCGGAGATTCGCCCTGGGGGGAAATTCGCCAGCAATCGGCCGTTGTTGGCAACTGACGGCGATAATCACCCAATCTTGACGCACCGCGCATGCATCCACTACTGTTCTGCGACTTTGTTCCCGAATTGTGAGTGCCGTCCGCCATGCTGCGAATCATCGATCGATACCTGCTGTGGCAGTTCGTGCAGATCTTCCTGATCTGTTACGTCAGCCTGACAGGGCTGTTTGTGGTGATTGATGCGTTTCAGAATCTGGATGACTTCAGCCGCGTGGCGAAGGAGATGAATCAGTCTTACGCGCAGGTGATGTTGCAGTACTACGGCTACAAGTCGATTTACTTCTTCGAGATCATAAGTGGCGTGCTACCGCTGGTGGCGGCCATGTTCACTATCACCTGGATCGAACGGTACAACGAAATGACCGCCCTGATGGCCGCGGGCGTGTCGCGCCTGCGGGTGTTGCGACCGGTGATTATCGCGGCGGTGGTAGTATGCATTCTGGCGGCCACCAACCGCGAGGTGGTGCTGCCCCAGATTCGCGAGAAGCTGGCCTCGGACGCCAAAAACCTGGGTAGCAATCGCGCCCAGGAAGTGGCTTCGCGACAGGACACGCAAACCGGCATCCGCATCGACGCCGAAGAAGCCGTGACCGCCACACAAACCCTGGCGGGCGTGAGTTTGATTCTGCCGTCTCACCTCTCGAGGTACGGCAAGCTGGTATACGCCGAAAGTGCCGTATACCAGCCGCCCGACGACTCCAAACCGGGTGGCTACCTGCTGAGTGGCGTGGTTACCCCCAAGCACCTCAGCGAGCGACCCTCGCTGATGCAGGACGACCTCCCCGTGCTGGTAATGCCGTGCGACGCGGGGTGGCTGAAGTCGGATGAAGTGTTTCTGGTGAGCAATGTCGACTTCGAGCGACTGCTGGCAGGCACCGCGTGGAGGCAACACGCCTCGACGCTCGAACTAATCGACGAGCTACATAGTCCGAGTGTGGATCTGGGCAACGACCTGCGAGTCGAGGTGCATTCGCGGCTGGTGAAGCCATTGCTGGACTGCACGCTGCTGTTTCTGGGACTGCCGCTGGTGGTAACGCGCGGCAATCGCAATCTGTACCTGGCGGTCGGTCTGGCAGCCCTGGTCGTAGCGGCCTACTTTACCGTGACGATTGGCTGCCAGTCACTGGGTAATTCGGGCTGGATCCGCCCGACGCTGGCCGCGTGGCTGCCGCTGATCATCTTCTGCCCGATCGCGGTGTACTTGGCCGACTCGCTCCGTCGGTAGTCGGGGCTGTGGGCTAATTTTGCGGTCAAGAATGCCGGGTTTGGGCGATCTTTCGTGCTGTCGCCTTCGGTGTGTGCTTGCATGGCCACGACTGTGGTAATAAGATGCGTAGAATATTTCTGGTTTTTCAGTAATATGTCGGCGGCGGGTTTGGCGGCAAACGCACCGAGGATTCTCCGCGCAGGTCTTCCTCTGCTCGGGCGTTGTTGAAAACATGTCGAGTGCCGCCGCCGAGCCCTTTCGTAGCAAGGAGCGTGTGCAGGCACAATGAACGAGTTTTCCCATCCGCTATTGCTCTCTGGCCGTTACCGGCCGCTGCAAAACATCCTGGCCTACGACGATTTTAATCAGGGACAGTGCGGCTGGATCGACCTGATGAACAACTTCGTGCTGGAAGGGCACAAGCCGCGACCCAGTATCGTGACCAAGCATCGCTGGGGGCCAGTGATGTTGTCGAACGCCAACTTCGGCTATGCGGGGACGCACGGCGCGATGAACGGGTTGTATTCGCTAAAGCTGGCCACTCGCCCCGAGGCGAATCCGTACGAACAGCCACCGGCGCCCGGCGCTATGAGCATGGCCATCAAACGAATGACCTCCCTGCCGTTCGCCAACAGCGGCAAGCTACAGCTCGAGATGTGGTATGCGTACACGCCCGAGCAGGATCGCGCCGGCATCGGCGAAAAAGACATTCGCGCGTTCGGCGCGCTGTTCGACATCCAGGACACCGAACATCGCTACTTCTCCGCCGCCCGCTATGTGAACTCCGTAAACGGCACGCTCGCCCGTAAATGGCAGTACGCTCAGGCTGCCGATGTAACCGACAGCGAGTGGGCGTATGATACCGAAGGCGATTGGTGCAAGCGCGGTATCGACCCAGTGTGGTTTGGCAAGCGCCAGTCCAATGGCGACGCCGACTCGTTCAAGTGGGTGCCGGGCGGCGAGGAAGTGCTCTGCTACAACGAGTCGGACGACAAGATCAACTGGTCCTACTTTCGGTTGACTATCGATACCCAACGTCGCGAATACTGCGAGCTGCAGTCGGGCCGGAGCACCTATTCGTTGCAGGGTGTGCAGCCGACGCTGGTTGCACCGTATCGCGGCATTACTTCGTTATTGAATCCGGTGATCTGGATCGAAGCCGATACGACTCGCCGCGTGTTTCTTTTCGTCGATTCGGTGCTGATCTCGGCGGAGTGAGTTCCGCCTTTCCCTTATCCATTCGAAAGTACGCTGAGGATGAGACACTCGATTACGGCCGCCTTGGAACGGCACCGCGACTACACCCAAAGCTTTGCTACGGAGCCCTACGAATGCGCCTGGGCGACCGAGGCGATATTCTTTATCCGCGTTCAGGAGCTCGAAGGAGAGAACCCCGCCCTGCAGGCCCGGGTGCAAGTCTCGCCGGACGGTATTCATTGGGCTGACGAAGGTACCGAGTTCCAGCGGATCGACCAATTGGGCGTAAGCTTTGTACGCGTCACTCACTTTGGCGGCTGGCTGCGGCTCGAGGGATCGGTCGAAGGCGAGCAGGCTCGCTTCAACGTCAACATCAACCTTGTTCTCAAGTGACTCGAGCCACGCCGCAGTTGACGCGTTGGGACCACTGCAGGCGGCTACCTCTTCATGCTCCCGTTCACAGCATATGCACCCGATATCACGAAACTGCCTGCTAGTGCTACTGCTCGCCGCCGGTGTTGGCGCGATCGCTGGAGCATCGGACACCGCCCCGCCAGATGATCTTCTGCACTGGCAAGAGCTCCCCCAACTGCCCGACTCGCTGGGCATCGCGGGGGCTTACGTGGGGATGGTTGGCGATCGACTGATCGTGGCGGGCGGTTCGAACTTTCCCGACTGGGAGGATCCCAAACAGTATCTCAATACGATCTACGCACTAGATCTTGCCCATCGCGAAACGGCCGACTGGCGGTTGGTGGGGCGATTGCCGCGGCCCTTGGCCCATGGTGCAGCGGTCGGCACGCCGCGAGGTTTGTTTTGTATGGGCGGTACAGACGCCTCCGGGGAGACCGCCGAGGCGTTCTGGATTGAGTGGCACGGCGATACCAACTCGGCGGAGGTAGTCACCGAGCCCGCGGCGCTGCCCTCGCCGCGTTCATATCTGGCGGCGGCCATCTTGGGACAGAAGGTTTACGTGGCCGGTGGAAACCACCAAGGGAAGCAACTCGAGGAGTTTCTTTGTCTCGATCTCGACGCACCCCGCAATGAACGCGGATGGCAGCGACTGCCAACTTGGGAGGGACCACCGCGAAGCGGCGCTTTGCTGGTGCCGCAGTGGGATGGCTTCGCCGACCGGCTGTACCTCGTCAGTGGCAAACACGGCAGCGAGTACCTCCGCGACGTACACAGTTTTTCGCCCAGCGAAGGTACCTGGCGACAGCAAGCCGAGGTGCCGCGGGCTGCGTTTGCTGCGCCGGTTGCAGCCGTGGGGCAATCGCACCTGATGGTGTTCAGTGGATCGGACGGACACGACGTCGATGGCATCGCGGAGCTGCAGCCCGACTACCAGTTCGTCCGCGATGTGCTCGTCTACCATACGATCACCGACACCTGGTCGACCATGGGCAAAATGCCACAAGGAGTTGCCGGGACGTACGCGGTCAGCTGGCACAACAGTTTGTTTCTGCCGGGCGGCGAGCTGCGCCCGCGGATTCGCACCCCCGACGGATGGCAGGTAACCCCTCAACCGGCCCCGCCAAAGTTTGGGATGATCGACTACGTGGCGTTGGTGCTATACCTGGCGTCGCTAGCGGGCATCGGATTCTACTGCTCGCGCCGGGAAAATTCCTCTTCCGACTTCTTTCTGGGCGGGAAGCGGCTACCTTGGTGGGCGATTGGGCTGAGCCTGATGGCCACGCAGGTTAGTTCCATTGGCTTCATGGCGATCCCTGGCAAGGTGTTCGCCACCAATTGGGTGTACTTCACCGGCGTGGCCACGTGGTTCCTGGTGGTGCCGATTGTCACTCGCGCGTACCTGCCATTTTTCAGTCGTTTGAAGATCACCAGTGCTTACGAGTACCTGGAGGTGCGATTCAATGGGGCGGTGCGCATGTTGGGAGCCACGGCTTTTGTACTCACCCAACTGGGACGCATGACCATCGTTCTGTACCTGCCGGCGATCGCGCTGAACGCGGTGACCGGCATCGATGTCGTGTGGTGCATCGTACTGATGGGAAGCCTGGCCACGGCCTACACCATTGCCGGCGGCATCGAGGCCGTGGTGTGGACCGACGTGTTACAAGCGGTCATGTTGCTGCTGGGTGGCCTGGCTTGCATTACCGTGGTGGTTCTCGATCTCGAGGGCGGGCTCGGCGAGCTGTTCGCCGTGGCCAGCGAGCACGACAAGTTTCGCATGGTTGATCCCGGCTGGCAATTCACCACCACCGCGCTGTGGGTCGTGCTGGTTGGCAATCTGTTCCAACGCTTGGCCATGCTTACCGCGGACCAGGCTTCGGTGCAGCGTTTCCTGGCGACGAAGGACCAACGCAGCGCAACGCGGGCACTGTGGACCGATGTGGCGGTGTCGGTGCCGTGGGCGGTGTTGATCTACCTGCTGGGCACAGCGTTGTACGTGTTCTATCGGTCGAATCCGGCGCTCATGGATCCTGGCGTGAGGGTGGATGGCATTGTCCCGCTATTCATCGCCCAACAACTGCCACCGGGGCTATCGGGGTTCATCATTGCTTCGATCTTCGCCGCCGCGATGTCGAGTCTCGATAGCTCGATGCACAGCGTGGCGACGGTACTGGTGACCGATTTCTACGCCCGGCTAAGACCTGAGCGTTCGGATGCTGCGCGACTGCACATGGCCCGCTGGATTACACTCGCGCTGGGTTGCCTGGCCACGGTGTCGGCGATTCTCGTCAAGCAGTTTGGCATTCTCTCGTCGCTCGATCTGTTTACTACCATCGTAGGACTCACGATTGGTATTGTCGCCGGGCTGTTCGTGCTGGGCATCTTCACCGCGCGGGGAAACTCCTCCGGCGCCATCATGGGAGTGATTTGCAGCACCGTGGCACTCTACTTCGTGTATGGCCATGTCCATTTCTTCTTGTATTCGATGATCGGTGTGATCGTCACCACGGTGGCCGGTTACTTGTTCAGCCTGCTGCTTCCAGGCGAGTCGACAACGGCCGGGCTGTGCCTGGCGGTCAAGCAAAGGTCGGAGTGAGTGCCCGGTGACCACGCTCGCACCGTTGGTGCTGGTTGATAGCTGCCGAAAAGCGTGCTTCGGCGTATCGGCTCCATAGCCGCACGTGCGGATAACGTGGTAGGCTATACATAGACAACGGGTGGCGAGTGACGTGTGGCATGGGGCCAGTCGCTTGCGTCCACCCGTCACGTGCCTCTTGCCACTATCAGATGCCCGACTGGCAACAACAGCTGTGGGACGCCGTGGATCGTCGCGCCGACGAGCTGATCGAGGTCCGTCGTCACCTGCATCGACATCCCGAGCCGAGCAATCAGGAGTACGCCACGAGTGAGTTCCTGCAGATGCGTTTGGCCGAGCATGGCATTGCCTCGGTGGTGCCGCAACATCGTCGAGGAGTGATCGCCGACAGCGAGGATCAATCGGCGGCGAAGCGAGTCGCCTTGCGGGGCGATATCGATGCTTTGGTGCTGAAGGATCGGAAGCAGGTGGAGTATCGCAGCCGCAACGAGGGCATCATGCACGGCTGCGGCCACGATGCCCACGCCACGTGCGTGTATGGGGCGATTGTCACGCTGGCCGAATTGGCCAAGGCCGGCGCGCTGCCCTGTCCAGTCACCTGGCGAGGCCTGTTTCAACCGGCCGAAGAAACCGCCACCGGCGCGAGCGAAATGGTCGCCAATGGCGTGTTGCAGGGAGTCGACGGCATCTTCGCGCTGCACGTCGATCCCACGCGCGCCGTGGGTACTGTGGGGGTGAGGGCAAACACTTTTACTGCACACTGCGACGCCATGCGGATCGAAGTCGAAGGTGCGGCCAGTCACGCCGCACGGCCGCACTTGGCAAAGGACACCATCGCGGCGGCCGCGCAGTTCGTCACGGCCATCTACCAACTCGTGCCGCGTGGCATCGATAGCCAGGATGCAGCCGTAGTGGCGATTACCCAAATCGAAGGGGGCTCCGCTTCCAATGTGATTCCCGACCGAGTGACCATGTCGGGTATGATCCGCGCCTTGGGCCGCGACGTCCGCAATCACGTGGTGGGCCATGTGGCCCATGTGGCCGAGTCGGTGGGACAACTTACCGGCACCAAGATTCATATCGATTTCGGCGTGCATATTCCCGGTGTCGAAAATGATCTCCGGCTGACCAACCTGGTCGCCAACATTTCGGGCAGCCTGCTGGGCACCGACCGCGTACAATGGATCGACCGCCCCAGTATGGGCGGCGAAGACTTTGCTTTTTTTCAGGAACACGTCCCCGGCGTGATGTTCCGCCTTGGTTCGTCGCGCGACAACACCCCTGCCAGCGGCCTGCACACTCCGTTGTTCGATATCGACGAGCGTTGCCTGGCCATTGGCGCCAAGGTGCTTGCCACCGCCGTGGTGGAAGCTTGTCTCGACAGTTGACCCGCCCCCAATGACGGGAACCTCTTCTTATGGGAAAAATTGGATTCACCCGCAACGACTATCCCACGGTGGGGATTGAGTTGGAGTTGGGCCTGGTCGATGCCAAGACCATGGCGCTTTCCAGTGCGTATGATCGCGTCTCTACGGCGCTGGACGATTCGGTCCAGGGCGTGAAACACGAATTGATGCAGTGCGTACTGGAAATCAACACCGGCGTGTGCGAAACCATCGACGAAGCCGGGGCGGACCTGGAGCATAAGATCCGCAGTGTCGAAGCCGCCTGCGATGCGTGCGATGTGCGGCTATGGTGGGGGGCCAGCCATCCGTTCTCGCTGTGCCTGGACCAACAGGTAACCGAAAACGAACGCTACTTGGGGCTCGTACAACTGCTGCAGGACATGGCCCGCCGGCTGATCACCTTTGGCATGCACGTGCACGTGGGGGTCGACTCGGGTGACAAGGCCGTGATGATTTGCGACCGGCTGATGCGGCACCTGCCAACCCTGCTGGCCATGAGTACCAGCAGTCCCTTCTGGGAAGGGCGAGTTACCGGGTTGCAGTCGTATCGCTCGAAAGTAATGGAGGGTCTGCCCACTGCCGGACTGCCGACGCTGATGCGCAACTGGAGCGAGTATGTCTGGCTGGTGAATCACATGGTCGACACAGGGTTCATCAATACCATTCGCGAACTGTGGTGGGACGTCCGCCCGCACCACAACTTCGGCACCGTGGAAGTGCGCGTGTACGACATGCCGGGCAACCTGGAACACGCCCTGGCCCTGGCCGCCATGACGCAAAGCCTGGTACAGTCGCTATCCGACGAGATCGACCACGGTACGTACCAGCACGATTGCCACCCGATGATGGTGCGGCAGAACAAGTGGCGGGCCGCGCGGTACGGCGTCGACGCCGAACTGGTCGACTCCTTCACTTACCTGCCGAGGCCCGTTTCTACCGCTGTCAAACAGCTGACCAACGTACTGATGCCCACCGCCAAACGCCTGAACTGCGACCACTGGCTCGCAAAGTGCGAACAACTGGCCCGTGCGCAAAGTTGTGCCAACAAACAGTTGGCTATCTTTGAAGAAGCGGGCGACCTGGTGGAAGTCGTGCGTCGGCTAACTGCGGAGTCGCGGATTTCGGAGAAGTGACGAGTCCCAAAGTGGAATGGTCGCACTTTAGCCCTTGCCGTTCATAGCCGTGCCAATCACTTCGGCCACTCCTACCAGCAGCACGACCACAAGGATAAATCCCAGGACAAGGCACAGAGTCTGCAGCGAGGCGACGGATTGAACTTCTGCACGTGCCAGATTCTTGCGGCCCCGCGGACCGTCGGTGAAGAAGGAGTCGGGCATCAACATCAGCCCGATGACATGGACTACAAAAAAGCTGGCCACTCCCGGCCAGTGCCTGTCGATCCAGCACCTCTTGAGGTAGTTAGGACACTCATAGCTCAGGGAAGCGAGGGACCTTACTCCGCGCCGTCCGCCGCCCGAGCCTCCTCGGCATCCATAAACCCATCGCCGTTGAGATCCAACTGATCGAACGCCTCGGGAGGGCCGAGGAATTCCCGGCGGCTGAGGTCACCATCGTTGTTGAAGTCGGCGGCGGCGAACCAGCGGGGGGCATCGCTCGTGCTGCCGCTGGTGGGCGCTGCATCGGGGACGTAGAAGTTCACCGTCGAGGGATCTTCCCCGCGCAGCAATGCCACGATGCGGACCTGCGGCAATTCGGCGGCCGACAGCAGGCCATCGCCATCGAGGTCGCATGCTTTGAGTCGCTCGCTGGCGGTGGTCACCTCTCGTTCGCCCAGGCGGCCATCGGAGTTAGCGTCGAGCGACTCGTACAACACGTCGCACTGGTCGTGCACCATGAGCTGCGTCTGGATGCTCCGCAGGCTGTTGTTGGGACTCGATGGAACGGCCAGGTCGTGGATCGACAGCACCAGTCGGCAGTCGCCCAGTTGCACCACAGCGCGGGATTTGGTGGGGTGGGCTACGAGTCGCAGCGACTCCACGCGGTCGGTCAGTTCGAGTTGCTCGATCACAGGCGGACGGCCGTCGCGGAAGCCCACAGCCAGGCGAAGGTGCGGCTCGATGGTGGCCAGTCGCGCGATCTCGGAGTCGCCCAGCCACCCGTCGCCGTCGTCGAGTTCAGTAAACAGACCTGGCAGCTCACGAAAGCACTCGCCGCCCAGCGACTGTTGGCGAGCGTACATGTCGGCCAGCAGGTAACCGAGCCGACCCATGTCGAACGAGCCGCCCAAGTGCAGGGCCGCATGTCTTTGCACCACGCGACTCGAGATCCGTCGATTGCCCTGCGTTGACAACTGTTCTTCGAGCGGGGCCAGCTCCGCGTCGACCAGCGTGCGATCGTCGTCCGCGTCATACGCCCACAAACGTTGGGCGACGCTCGCCAGTTCGTCGGGCGACAGCCCACCACTGGCGTCGGCATCCAGCAGTTCCCACAAGCGTGATTCGCTGGCACCTCGCGTCTGGGTGCTGCGGACCGTCAGCGGCGCGACGCTGCGCCCCGCGTCGCGGCCCAGCCACGATGCCATCTCGCCTCGCTGGATGCGATGGTCGCCGTTGCGATCGTAGGTTTCCTCCCACTCGTCGAGTTGTTTGGAGGTAGGTGTTACGCCGGGCATGGAGGAGGCGAAGTACTCGTTGTTCGCCCGCCATTCCTTCCAGGTTCGCCGTTTGTCGCCGTTGGTATCGCCCGCGTTGTATGCCGCTTCGACAAGCTGCTCCACGCCCTCGGTATGGGGCCGGCCGTCAACCGTGATCCATAGATCCGCCACCAGCGGCCCGCCCGGCGAAAGCAACACCACGCGTTCGCGCAGCTTTTCTTCAGGCCATGTGTAGGCTGGTTCGGGCGGTGGTTCGGGTTCAGGCTGTTCGGCAGGTTCCGGCTCGGGTGCGGGAGCTTCTTGCACGATGGCAACGGGTTCCGCTTTTGGTTTTGCCTTCGGTAGCGCAGGTTGAGATACCTTGGCGCGCTGGCATCCGACCGTCGCCACGACCGACACGGCGATCAGAAGGAGTAGGCTGCAGTAGCGAATCCAAGGCATTCGAAATGCACCCTCATGCTAACAGTTCCGTGATCGCCGAGCCTTCGGCGATCTTCACTGGGCGATTCGAAGGGGTAATGTTCTCATGGTAGGGCGAGACGCCCACCGCCTCGCACAGGGTGGCCAGCACGTCACCTATCTGCACCGGGTTCTCTTCGATCTTCATACCGTCCTCTGAGGTGCGACCATATGCTTGCCCGCCGGCGATGCCGCCGCCCGCCAGCACGCAGCTCCAAGCGTTGGGGAAATGATCGCGACCAGCGTTGGAGTTGATCATCGGCGTTCGGCCGAACTCTCCCATCCAGACGATGGTGGTGCTCTCGAGCAAACCACGATTCGACAGCTCGATCATCAAGCTCGACCAACCAGCGTCGAGTTCCTCGGACAACCGGGCGACTTGCTGGAAATTGTCCGCGTGCGTGTCCCAGGCCAGGCCTTGCCCCAGGGCGACCTCGACGAACGGTACGTCGCGCTCCACGAGTCGCCGGGCGAGCAAGCAACCCTGACCGAACAGTCCCCGGCCGTAACGCTCACGCACCTGCCGAGGTTCTTCCTTTAAATCAAACGCTTGTCGAACCTCGGGACGCATCATTTCGGCGGCCTGGCGGTAGAGAGCGTGGTGCGCTGCCAGCGAGTTTTGCTGACGGGAGGCCAGAAACCGGCCCTCCAAGGCCCGCCACATCTCCATCCGCCGCGCAGCTTGTCGCTCGCTAACGCCTTGGGCCCACTCGACATTTTCGAGTCGCAGATCGGCCATCTCACGGGTGCCATCGGTTGGTTGTCCGCCCACGACGGCCGGTGCGTATTGCGGACCCAGGAAGCCCGGGCCGAAGGCCGCGGGGTTGAGCTGCGATTGCGGCGCGATGCTCACGTACGCCGGCAGGATGGTGTCGCCATGGTCGAGCTGCTTGGACAGTGAGCAACCCATCGCCGGATGGGCCACGTCGCCCTGCGGAGTGTAGCCGGTGCGGACCACGTGGGCCCCGCGGGCGTGGTCGCCTTCTTTGGTGGTCAGCGAGCGAATCACCGCCAGCTGATCGGCTTGCTCGGCCAGACGGGAAAAGTGCTCGCTGAACCGCAAGCCCGGCACGCTGGTGGGGATTTCCTTAATCGACCCGCCGTTGGCGTGGCCCGGTTTCATGTCGAACGTGTCTGTTTGGCTCGGTCCGCCGTTCATCCACAGCAGAATGCAGTGCCGCCGACGTCCTGGATGCGAAGCGGCTGCAGTGGCCAGCGGAGCGAACCAACTGGCGCAGGACGTGCCCAACGCCCCCAGGCCCAAAGCCCCAAGCATTTGCCGGCGATCGATTGGTTGGAACATGGAAGTCTCCAAGGGAAAACCGATTGACGCTGAACTATCTTCGGAAGGCGAACTCGGTGCTATTGACGAGTGCCCACAACAGATCGCTCAGGGCTCGCATGCGTTGTTCGTCGCCTTCTGTGTCTTGCAGCATCGTTTCGCACGACTCGCGTTCTAACGAATCGGGCTCGCGGGCCAACGTGGCCAGAAACAGCGTGGTCACCTGGTCGCCCGACCTCATGTACGGCGCGGTCAGCGCGGTGAGCAATCGGCCTTGTTGGTGGTCGGTCAGTCCCGTGGTCGTGGGGCCGTTCATTAGTAGCAACGCCTGCAGCGTGCCGGCGTGGTACTCCAGTGGATCTTCCGACGGGCTCCGCATCCGACGGACGAACTCGGCTCGCACGGGATCTTCGGTCAATTGGTCGCCCGTGGACGGGAACATGGAGCCCGACATCGTGGGCGACAATAAGGCCACGCTGTCGTAAAACTGTTCGGGCGTCAGCGGCTTGGGTTGCATCACCGCGAAGTAATGCGGATCGGGCGGTGCGGGATGTTCGCCCGACAGCCCGTATGCCTGGGTGGAGGCCAGCACTCGCCACAGGTTGGCCAGGTCGAACTGCGTGGCCACGAAGTAGTCGGCCAGCTCGTCTAGTAGGTCGGCGTGAATGGACGACTGCTGCTCGCGGGGCAAATCGATGTCCGTGACCAGCGGCTGCCCAAACAAGTGGGTCCATGACCAGTTGACGGCCGCACGGCTGAACAGGCGGTTGTCGCGTTCGGTCATCCAGATGGTGAGCTGCACTCGCCGCGAACGTCGATCGCTATCTTCCACCACTGGGCCGCCAGGGAACTTGGGCGGAATCACCTCGGTGGTGTCGGGCAGCATCACTTCGCCGGAGTCCTTATCGCGCACCTGCAAGTTGGCGTTCATCTGCATGGCCTCGCTGCCATCGATGCGGGCGAAGAATGCGGCCAGGCCCCAGAAATCTCGCTGCTTCCAGTCGGCAAACGGATGGTCGTGGCATTGCGCACACTCGAGCTTCACGCCCAGGAACAGCTCCGACGTGCTGGCGGCCAGTTTCTCGGGCGCGAAATCGTTGGCGCGGAAGTAGAGTGCAGGACCGAGCTCGTCGCCGCCGGTGGCCAGCAGTCCGCCGACGATATTGTCATACCGCAGGTTCGATTCGAATCGCTCGCGCAACCACTTCTCCAGCGCCACCGACTCGCGCATGTTCGCCTGTTCCACTTCGGGGGGCACAATGCGGTTCCGCCAGGTGGTGGCCATGTGCGTGGCGTAGCGGGGTGAACGCAGTAGCCGCTCGACCAGGTCGATGCGTTTGGTGGGGCTGTCGTCGTCCAGGAACTCGCGGACCTGCGACACCCGCGGGACCACGCCTACCAGGTCGAGATACACCCGGCGGATGAACTCGCTGTCGGTCGCGGCCGTGGCAGGCGTGATACCGGCCTGGGTCCATTCGGCGGCCAGCATTTCGTCCACGCGGGCGGCCATCGCATCTGGATCGGTCGATCCGGCGGCGTCGACAACAGCGGCGCTAAAAATCGACAGGCAAATTACGATAGAGTAAGCAGGTACTCGACTGTTCATGTCCACCTCCTCCGCGTGCTCCCGCCAGCGCGAACCCAAGCCCGCACGGCAAACGTAGGGGAATCCAGCTTCGGGCATCTCCGCCGAAATGGCGGTAAACAGGCCCAAAGAGGACTTCAGTCTACAGAATGTTGCGGCAATACGCGACGAAAAACGACCCATTGGGCCACTTCGCTCTGGCTAGCCCTATATTTGGGAACAGGGGCAATTTATTCTGTAAGCTCTGCAGACTAGGTAACTTACCACCGCTATTCCACCACACTCGAAGGTGAAATTCGTGTCGAAATCCACTACCTATCAGGCGCTGTTTGCAAGTCTCTTCCTCCTACTGCCCGCCGTGGCCATGGCTCAGCACGACTGGGAAAACGAGCGGGTGTTCCGCGTTGGCAAGGAGCTGCCCCGCGCGACGGGCTTCCCGGCTCCCACAGTCGAGCAGGCAATCAAAGCCGACGCGGCCAGCAACCCCTGGGTAAAGTCCCTCAATGGCACCTGGAAGTTCCATTGGTCGCCCGACCCCGATAGTCGCCCGGAGGAATTCTACCAGTCGGAGTTCGACACCTCGGACTGGGGCGACATCAAGGTGCCCGGCAACTGGCAGACGCAAGGATATGGCGTGCCGCTGTACACAAACGTCACCTATCCGTTCAAAGTCGATCCGCCACGCGTGATGGGGACCCCACCTCGCGACTACACCAACTTCAAGGATCGCAATCCGGTTGGTTCCTACGTGCGAACGTTCGAAATTCCCGCCGACTGGGACAGCAAGCAGGTGTTCCTGCAGTTTGGCGCCGTCGACTCGGCGTTCTACGTGTGGGTGAATGGCGAGAAGGTGGGCTACAGCCAGGACAGTCGGACGCCGGCCATCTTCGATATCACCAAGTACCTGGACGAAGGCGAAAACCGCTTGGCGGTGGAGGTCTATCGCTATAGCGACGGCAGCTACCTGGAAGATCAGGACATGTTCCGCCTGAGTGGCATCTTCCGCGACGTAATGCTCTACACCACCGGCAAGACGCACATGCGTGACGTGGCGCTGCACCCTGTGCTCGACAAGAACTACCAGGACGGTGAGTTTTACGCCGAGGTGGAACTGGTGAACTACGCGCCCGACACGTGGCACGTCGATTTGCACGTCGAACTGCGCGACGATGCGGGCAAGGTAGTTGGTAAGTCCGTCACCAAGCATCTGGCAGTCGGACCCGATTCGTTTGTGGTCCGTACCGAGACGATCCCTGTCGAGAATCCCAAGAAATGGACCGCCGAAACACCTAATCTCTACACGGTGGTCACCAGACTGATCGGCATGCAGGGCGAGACGCTCGAAGCCAATAGCTACCGCGTTGGTTTCCGCACGGTGGAAATCGACGATGGTCAGCTGAAGGTTAATGGCAAGCCGATCCTGGTCAAGGGCGTCAACCGCCATGAGCACGATCCCGAAACCGGGCACTACGTATCGCGTGAGTCGATGCTCGTAGACGTCAAATTGATGAAACAGCTGAACATCAACACTGTGCGAACGTGCCACTACCCTGACGATCCGTACTGGTATCAGTTGTGCGACGAACTTGGCTTGTACGTGATCGACGAAGTGAATACCGAGTCGCACGGCATGGGCTACGGCGGCGATTCTCTGGCCAAGCAGCCAAGTTGGGGCCCCGCGCACCTCGATCGGGCCAAGAACCTGTACGGTCGCGATAAGAATCATCCCTCGGTGATCATCTGGTCGTTGGGTAACGAAGCGGGCAATGGCTCGAACTTCGAGAACACCTACGCCTTCTTCAAGAAAATCGACGGCACCCGGCCCGTGCAGTACGAACAAGCGTACGAAGGTCGCGACACCAACAGCGACATCCTCTGCCCCATGTATGCTGGCATCGGTCGCATTAGGGACTACGGCAGTCGACCGCAAACGCGGCCGCTGATTCAGTGCGAGTACGCCCACGCCATGGGCAACAGCGTGGGCAACTTCCAGGATTACTGGGATGCGATCGAGGCGTCGCCCTACCTGCAGGGTGGCTGCATCTGGGACTGGGTCGATCAGGCCTTGTGGGCGGAAGCCCCTGACAATGAACTTGGTATCGAGCGATACCTGGCCTACGGTGGCGACTTTGGCGACAAGCCGAACGACAACAACTTCTGCTGTAATGGTGTAATTCGCTCCGACCGCACGCTGAATCCCCATGCGTGGGAAGTGAAGAAGGTTTACCAGAATATCAAGGTCGAGCCGGTCGACCTGGCCGCTGGCACCGTGAAGGTGACCAACAAGTACACGTTTAAGAACATCGACCAGTACGAAGCGAAGTGGACACTGCGAGTCGACGGCAAAGAGGTCGCCACAGGCGATCTTGGCAAGCTGGACATCGCGCCGGGGGAGAGCAAGGAAGTGAAGCTCGACCTGCGCGAAGTCGATGCCGGCGAAGCGCTGGTGACGGTCTCGTTCCACTTGCCGGAAGACACCGAATGGGCCGAAGCCGGCCACACCGTGGCGTGGGACCAGATGCTGGTGAGTGACAAGGCTAGCGATGACAAATCAGCTGAATTGCCTAACGCTGCCACCGTTGAAGAAAATGGCAAGCAAATAGTCTTTAGGGGTAGCGATTTCGAATTGCAATTCAGTAAGTCCACCGGAGCGTTGACCTCCTATCAGCTGGATGGCAAAGAGTTGTTGGCCGCCCCGCTGGCGCCGAACTTCTTCAAGGTGCCCAACGACAACCAGCGGGCGCAAAACATCTATCGTCGAGACTTCCGCGGTTGGAGGAATGCGGCTGAGCGTGCCGAACTCCAAAGCATAGACACTTCGTCCTCCGCTGGCACTACCACGGTAACATGTAAATGGACGCTACCTACGGCGAGCGACTCCGAGCTAACTGCCGCTTACGCAATCGATGGTGAAGGAAGTGTAGACGTCCACCTGAAGCTCGATCCCAAGCAGCGCGACGAGTACCCGCTGCTGCCTCGCTTCGGCATGATGCTGGCCGTACCGAAGAGCGTCGACCAGATAGAGTGGTACGGCCGCGGTCCGCAGGAAACTTACTGGGACCGCAAGACGGGTGGCGAGATTGCCATCTACCAGACCACCGCCGACGAGATGCCGTACGACTACGTTCGCAGCCAGGACACCGGCAATCGGACCGACGTGCGTTGGTTCACCATCGCCAATAAGTCGGGCCAAGGACTGAAATTCGAAGCGATGAAGGAACCAGTGAGCTTTAGTGCGTTGCCCTACACGCTAGACGATCTGATGAAGGCCACGCATCCGCACGAGTTGCCGCGGCGCGACTTCAACACCGTATTCATCGACTCGCATCTGCACGGCGTGGGTGGCGACAACTCGTGGGGCGCCAAGACGCACCGCGAGTACACGCTGCCAGGTAACCAGTCGCACGAACTGTGGTTCCGACTGTCGCCGCTCGAGTAGCTACTGCCTTCGGTGCTATGGCAGACGTCTTCATCGTGCGGCTTCGCACGGCCGTTTGGGCGGACGCGGACGCTGCGCGACTGCTTTTTGTGTCGAACCTTCACGTATCCTAGCTTCGGCCGACTTGTCGGTCGCAGGAATGTGATTTGCACGCTCATCTGTGTGGCGCAAATTCGGATAACGAAGGATCGAACGATGAAAATCAAGAAAGGGACGGTCAACTTCTCCGTCGACTTGATTGCTTTTCTGCTGTCCACCCTGTTGCTTTCGACAGGGCTCTTAATTCATTACACCTTGCCGCCCGGCTCGGGGCATTTCAAGACGCTGTGGGGACTGGATCGCCACGCGTGGGGCGACGTGCACTTCTGGATGGCGATCGGGCTCGTTGTCGTTATTGGCGTTCACCTGGTGCTGCACTGGCCGTGGATTGTCGCCATGGTTAAAGGCAAGGTCCGCTCGCTGACGCGACGGCGGGTGTGGGTGGCCTGCGTGGGACTGGTCGTCCTGGTGGCCGCGACTGCTGCGCCGTTCTTCGCCACACCACAGGTAACCCCCACCGCTGCCGGCGAAACATCTCATCGGCAGCAACAAGCCATCGAGCACGACGACATGGGCATCCGCGGTTCGATGTCGGTGGCCGAGATCTCGCAGCTCTCGGGCGTGCCGGCGGAGGCCTTCAAACGCGAACTAAGTTTGCCCGCTGACGTCTCACCCGACGAGCGCATGGGCCGATTGGGGCGGGAGTTCCAGTTCGACATGGACAGGGTGCGCGAAGTAATAAAGGACAACTCGCCCGAGCCATAGAGACCAACCCGGCGGTAGGGAATCGCCAAGGTCTGCATAGACTTAGGGCCGTCGATGTTCACGGCATCGACGGCCCTGGTCGTTTTCGCTGAACGCAACTTGGCTTTGCTACTTCCACAAGCTCCAAGGCGACTTTCTCTTGGGCTGCTGTTTCGGCATCTTCGCCTGGGTAACTGGGGGTACCGACTGTTCGCCTTCGGGCTCTTCACACGAGGCGGGGCTAATGCCGAACGCCTGGGCAATGGTCACGCGATACTGTCCGTTGGCCGACCGCGCGGCGGACGCCGGGGCAGGGGGCACTTCGACGGGCATCGCTGGAGGATTCATCTTCAAGGGGATACTTCCGCAGCCATCGCCGCAGTCCACCGCCGAGTCACAGCCGGCACTGCCGCAGCAGCCGCCGGCACAGCTACCCGGTCCATAGCGGTAGCAGCCGTCCTTGATGTCCCACTTGCACTGGCATTTGGTGCACTCGTAGCTTTCGCTTGCCAGCGTGCGGACACAGCGTACATCGCCGCATCGAGGTTGCTGGCAGCAGCCATCCGTGCAGCAATCGCTACCGCAGCAGGTGTCACAGCAGTCGCCGCATCCGGCGGCGTGGCCCTTTTTCTTCAAGAAGTTGAAGATGGTCAGGCCCGAACCACCTTCGGCCCAGGGCCCCACCACGCGGGGCACGCAGATCTCCTCGCACTCGATCTTCCAGCACGACTTCTCTTCAGTAACCTCTTCGACCTTCGACATGCAGACTTTGCCACAGCCCTCATGCAACCGCATGTTCTTCAGCAGAAAACCCTTGCCGCAGCACTCCGAGCGATACTTCTCGTCACAGCAGTCGGGTCCACAACAATCGCTGGGGCAGCAAGCGGGTGCACCGCAGGCCGGTTCGTCGCATGCCGAACCACAGCAGATGGCCGAGGATACCAGGGCATCTGGCAAGGGTGACTGGGCCATGGCGCTGGTTGCAGCGGCCAGCAGGGCAAACGCCAAGTAGTTCACAGCTGCGTATTTGGACGTGGACATTTATCGAGTCTCCATCGGTAGTTGGCTGAGAGCTTGATGTGTTACTTGGAGCGAATGGGAATCTAGAAGTCGCAACGGAAACGCAGCCCAAGCACGTGATAGTCGCCGTCGTCGATACCGCCGGCTGCATTGAGAGAGTTGTCGTAAATGTTCCCGTAGATGTAGTTGAACTGTACGTTAGCGTAGGGATTCCAATACCAATTCATGCCGAATGTGAAGCTATCACCGATGCCGCCCTGAATGTCGTTGTCGGCGAGGTCGAGCCGTGAATAGCGGGCGGCGATCTGCCAAGCTCCCCAGCCGCCGCGAACGCCGTCGCAGCAAGTGTCGACCAGGAAGAAGTTCTCGAACGGCACGACACGGCCCAGGCAACCCGTTTCACGATCCCACGGCATGTGCTCGCCGGTAAGGAAGTACGAAACGTAGAAGTACCCGCCATGGAATTGCAATTCGCTGGCTGCATCTCGCTGCAGCCACACTTGCTCATACTCGCCGCAGAACTGCACTGCCCCGACGTTGATCACATTCTCCAGGCCCAACAGCGAATAGTCGTCCGCCCCGTCGATCACGCCGGTGTCGAGCCAACGCGATACGGTGCGAGCCTCTGGCCGCGTGCGAAAGCGAGCTTCATTGATGCCGGAATCGGCATAGTTTTCCGTATTCTGATCGCCGGCGGTGTCGGCCCAGGTGCCTGATACGGCCACGTGGGCGTAGCCACGGCCGTCGGAACATTCGTCGTACCAGATGGTGTTAGCGAGTCGACCGGCGATCTGGCACTGCCAGTGGTTACTAATGTAGTTTCCCTCGTCTTGGATCAACCGCTGGTTGAATACCCCGTATCGCCAGTTGTACGCCTCATCTTCGGACACTCCGTAGGAGCAGATGCCAAAGCGTCGAGCGTCCTGATTGAACGCCTCGACAACAAAAGGTCGTTCGATGAACACGTTGTAGCGGCTGCTGTTCAGATGGTCCAAGCCATAGGGACGCTTCTGATTGCCGATCAGCAAGGTCCGTAAGATGGGCAGCTCTGTAAGGCCGAGATATACGTCCCGAAACTCTACGTCATTCCCCCCGGCAAACTCCATTTCAACCTTGTAGAGCGTGTTCTTCCACAGGTCTCCCGCCACGCCGAAACGAATTCGACGGAAACCGAGGCGAGCTGCGGGCGGATCGTTGTTGTCTCCCGTCTCGAAGCCGTTTACGCCGGGCGAAGGATCGGGGTAGCCCCACAGGTCAGCGTGTATACGACCACTGACCTTCATGGTCGCACCGCTGTTACCACTCCTGGCGTAGCCTTTGAGGCTCGACTTCAACTCGCCCTGGGCGTCGTCCATTTCGTCGAACTTCTTCTCCAGAGCACTCAAGCGATCGGCGAGCGACTCGTCTGGTTCGACGTCTTCGGTGCTTACTTCATCGCTGGGCGAGACTTCGGTGGAGACCTCGCGAAAGAGATCCTGATTGGCGGCAAATGCTTCCTGTCGCAACTGCGGGGGGAGTGAGTCGGGAGCGTCCACGTCCTGCTCGGCTAGCCAGTCGTAGCCGCTGCTGGCATCGTAAGAGATCTGCTGGATTCCATAGACGTTGGACATTTCCTCGAACGGCCCCCCGGCTTGAGCCATGGCGCCCCAAAATCCAAGGTTGATCAGGATGGTCGCCAGCGCTGACAAATTCATTCGCAACGCGACTGCATTCATGGCTATACGTTCTCTCAATCGGGTCAGTGAATCAGGGACGTGCAACGAACGAGGGGGCTACCCGCAGGCCCGAGGGGGCGGAACCTGCGGATAGAGAGGGTCCGAGCGATTGCCCGATAGTGCGGGCAACAATCACTTAATCGGTTGCAGCAGTGGTGCCGGACGTAGCGAATCGACCGGCTGTAACGGCAAATACCCGGGACTGGCCGCTAGGACTGTTACAAGCGGTACAGCTTGCCAGCGATCTCTTCACAAATGCTTAACATTGCTGAAGAAGGCAATTCTCCGAGATGCGGATGTGGAATACCGCAGCGCTGAGGGTGGGGTGGGAGTTGGCGAGGGGCCGCTGGCTGGGTGTGGCTGATTGACAAGCAGTGCAGGCAGGCTGTACTATTCGTTTTCGGAATTCTGCTGATCGCCGATATTTGCATCCATGATTGTCTTGGCAGATCGGCACCTGCAATAGGCTTATCTGCTTTCAGAGTTCCGACTCGGCGCGTCGCAAGTGGCCCTTCGGTTGGAGCAATCCAGGGAGGTGGACCCACGGCGCCCAACGAGCGCAAAACCTGTTCGAAAATACGATGCACATCAAATCCCTCAAGATATTTTGCGACGTGGTCAAGCACCGCAGCTTTTCGAAAGCTGCGGATGCCAACGGTGTATCGCAATCCAATGCCAGCCAGGTAGTGCTGCATCTTGAGGAACACCTGGGCGTGCAACTGCTCGATCGTTCGCGGCGACCGTTTGTGCTCACACCCGAAGGCGATCGATACTTTGAGGGGTGTCTCGACCTGCTGCAGAAGTACGATGTGCTGGAGGAAGACATTCGCTCGTTGCACGAAGCCGAAGAAGCGCGAGTGAATGTGGCCTCCATCTACTCGGTGGGGCTGGCGCACATGAGCCAGTACCTCCGCGACTTCTCGGCCCAAAACCCCAACTGCAATATCCGCTTGGAGTACCTGCACCCGGATCGGGTACGTGAAGTGGTGGAAACCGAGCAAGCCGACTTTGGCATTACCAGCTACCCGCAGGAGTCGCGACTGCTGGCGGCCGTTGCCTGGCGAGACGAGCCAATGGTGATCGTGGCGCCCCCCACGCATCCGCTCGCATCGCGGGGAAGGGCGCCACTCGAGGCGGTTCGCGGTCAGTCGTTTGTCGCCTTCCAGCAAGGTTTGCGTATCCGCGACGAGATCGATCAGGAATTCGACCTCCGCGGAATCGAAGTCGTAGTAGAGTTTGAGTTTGACAACATTGAAACAATCAAGCGGGCGGTTGAGGTAGGTTCGAGCGTAAGCATCCTGCCGGAGCCGACGGTCGCCCGCGAAGTGGCCCTGGGCACGCTGGTCGCCATTCCGTTGAGTGGTCAACAGCTTTCTCGGCCGCTCGGATTTGTGTACCGGCGCAATCGCGAACTCAGCGGTGCCTCGCGTCGGTTCATCGAGTACCTGCAATCCCACGCCGACGACGAGCTGGTGCTCGCCAAGTCGGTCTCCTCGAGTACCAATAAAAAGACAGTCTTAGCGTAAGAGGTCGCCCGGCGGCGTGCGGCCTCTGGCAGAGTGCGACTCGCAAAGTCGCACCTCGCGGCAGAGCTCTCGCTGGCGGAACCTAAGGATCCCGCAGAAGGACCCAATCCATGGACACCCGACACCAACTCATTCACCTGCCACAAGAGTACGGACTGTACAATCCCGCCAACGAGCACGATGCGTGTGGCGTTGGCTTTGTGGCGCACATCAAAGGCGAGCGGAGCCATCAGATTCTGCTCGATGCCGAGACCGTGCTGCGCAACATGGACCACCGTGGTGCGTGTGGCTGCGAACCCAACACCGGCGACGGCGCCGGCATTCTGACGGCGCTGCCGCACGAGTTTCTGACCCAAGTGGTGAAGTCCGACCTGGGAGTCGACCTGCCAGCGCCCGGGTTGTTCGCCGCCGGCAATGTGTTCCTGCCTCGCGATGCCAAAGAGCGCGAACACTGCAAGAAAGTGGTGAACAAGCTGATCGAAGAGCAGGGGCAGATCCTGGTTGGCTGGCGGGACGTGCCCACCGACACCGACGGTGCCGACCTGGGCCCCACCGCTCGTGCGGCCGAACCGCACATCGAACAGCTGGTTATCGCCGCGGCCGACGGCTTTGTGGGCGACTCGTTCGAACGCCGGGTGTACCTGATTCGCAAGCAAGCCAGCAACCAATTGCGGGCCGATAAGTCGCTCGGCCAGGCCAAGATGTTCTACATCTGCTCGCTGTCGACCAAGGTGATCATCTACAAGGGCATGCTGACCACCGAGCAGTTGTTCAAGTACTATCCCGATCTGGCCGACAAGTCGTTCACCAGCCATCTGGCGATGGTTCACTCGCGTTTCGCGACCAACACGTTCCCGTCGTGGGACCGCGCCCAGCCGCTGCGGTTCATGAGCCACAACGGCGAGATCAACACCGTCCGCGGCAACGCCAACTGGATGTTTGCCCGCCAGGGGGTGGTGGAAAGTGAATTGTTTGGCGACCGGTTGCCCAAGCTGTTTCCCATCATCGAGCCCGACTGCAGCGATTCGGGTACATTCGATAACGCTCTGGAGTTCCTGCTGATGAACGGCCGGACGCTGCAGGAAGCGGTGATGATGATGATTCCCGAGGCATGGCAGAACCACGCCACGATGCCCGAGAACAAGCGGGCGTTCTACGAGTTCCATTCGGCCTTGATGGAACCATGGGACGGTCCCGCTTCGGTGGCCTTTACCGATGGCAAGTACATTGGCGCCACGCTCGATCGCAACGGATTGCGGCCCAGCCGGTACTACGTGACGCATGACGATCGCGTGATCATGGCCAGCGAGGCAGGTGTGCTGCCAGGCATCGAACCGGACAACATCAAGATCAAGGGACGCCTGCAGCCGGGCCGTATGTTCCTGGTCGATTTCGAACAGGGACGCCTGATTCCCGACGAAGAGCTGAAGCACGAGATCGCCAGCCGCCGTCCCTACGGCGAATGGCTGAAGCGTCAACGCATCGACTTAAACGACCTGCGGCCGAACGAAGAGCCGCATGGGTTCAGCCCCAATTCGCTGCTCGAGCGGATGCAGGCGTTCGGCTATACGCTCGAAACGATGCACTTCATGCTGCTGCCGCTGATCAAGGTCGAGAAGGACCCCATCGGCTCGATGGGCAACGACTCGTGCCTGGCCTGTTTGTCCGACAAGCCACGGATGCTGTACGACTACTTCAAGCAGTTGTTCGCTCAGGTTACTAACCCGGCCATCGATTCGATTCGCGAAGAAGTGATCATGTCGCTGGAGTGCTACATCGGTCCCGAGCAAAACCTGCTGGAGACCAGCGAGCAGCACGCCCACCGGCTACGCATTCCGCACCCGATCCTGTCGAACGAGCAACTGGCCGCTCTGCAGCATATGGAAGATGCGGGCGAAGCCGCGCAAGGCTGGAAGACGCGGACCATCGACATCACTTGGTCCCGCAACGCCGGCCCGCAGGGCATGGAGCAGGCACTCGACCGCATCTGCGCCGAGGCCGAGATGGCCATCGACGACGGTTACACCCTCATCGTGCTGTCGGACCGGGCCATCAGTTCCGAACGCGTGCCGCTGAGCTCGTTGCTGGCCACCGGTGCCGTGCATCACCACTTAGTGAAGGCTGCCAAGCGAACTCAAATCGGTATTGTCGTCGAAAGCGGCGAAGCTCGCGAAGTGCACCACCACTGCTTGCTGGTGGGTTACGGTGCCGACGCCATTAATCCTTACTTGGCGTTCGAGGCCCTTTGGCAGGCTCGCCGCGATGGCCTGTTGGATAGCGGTGACCAGCAGATTTCTGAAGGGGAAGCCGGCGAAGGTGAGAACCATCCCGCCGTGGCGGAAGATACCGAGATGTTCAATCCGCTTAGCCGCGAAGACCACGATCTGGTGGCCAAGTACCGCAAGGGTGTCGCCAAGGGCATGCTGAAGGTGATGGCCAAGATGGGTATCTCCACGCTGCAAAGCTACAAAGGCGCACAGATCTTCGAAGCACTCGGCCTGAAGGACGAAGTGATTCAGCGTTCGTTTGTCGGCACCGCCAGTCGCATTCAAGGGGTTGGCTTCGACGTATTGGCCGAAGAAGCGCTGCGGCGTCACGCCCTGGGTTACCCAGCAGCGGGTACGCCCAAACTGCCGGTGTTGCCCAACCCTGGCGAGTACCACTGGCGGGCCGAAGGCGAACGCCACATGTGGGATCCGCAAGCGATTGCCGATATACAGGTGGCCGCCCGCTCGGGCGATCCCGGTGCCTACGAGCGGTTTGCCAGGCACATCGACGCCGATGCCCGCACCCGTTGCCAGTTGCGGGGGTTGCTCAAGTTTAAGACCGACGGCAACGGTGGACCGATTCCCATGGAGGAAGTCGAATCGGCCAAGGACATCGTCAAGCGGTTCTGCACCGGTGCGATGTCGTTCGGATCGATCTCGGCCGAAGCCCACGAATCGCTGGCGATCGCCATGAATCGCCTGGGCGGCAAGAGCAACACCGGCGAGGGAGGCGAGGATCCGGCCCGTTGGACGCTCGACGAAAACGGCGACAGCCGCCGCAGTGCCATCAAGCAGGTAGCCTCCGGCCGCTTCGGCGTGACGATTAACTACCTGACGAATGCCGACGAGTTGCAGATCAAGATCTCGCAAGGCGCCAAGCCGGGCGAAGGCGGTGAACTGCCCGGCCGCAAGGTGGACGACAACATCGCCCGCATCCGGTACTCGACGCCGGGCGTGGGCCTAATCTCGCCGCCGCCGCACCATGACATCTACTCCATCGAAGATCTGAAGCAACTGATCCACGACCTGAAGAACGCCAACCGCACCGCGCGGGTAAGCGTGAAGCTGGTCTCCGAGGTGGGGGTCGGCACGATTGCCTCTGGGGTGGCCAAGGGCTACGCCGACCACATCCTGATCTCGGGCGACGGTGGCGGCACCGGTGCTTCGCCGCTGACGAGTATCAAGCATGCCGGTTTGCCATGGGAGTTGGGTATCGCCGAAACACATCAGACGCTGGTGATGAACGACCTGCGTAGTCGCGTGGTGCTGCAGACCGATGGCGGTTTGAAGACTGGTCGCGATGTGGTGATTGCGGCGATGTTGGGGGCCGAAGAGTTTGGTTTCTCCACCGCGCCGCTCATTACGCTGGGCTGCATCATGATGCGGAAGTGTCACCTCAACACGTGCCCGGTGGGTGTCGCCACGCAAGATCCCGAGCTGCGGAAGAAGTTCAACGGCAAGCCCGACCATGTGGTGAACTACTTGTTCATGGTGGCCGAGCATACGCGACAACTGATGGCCGAACTTGGATTCCGCACCATTGATGAAATGGTCGGCCGGGTGGATTGCCTGAACACGGACGATGCCATCAAGCACTGGAAGGCCGATGGGCTCGATCTGACCAAGTTGCTGCAACCGGCCAAGGGCCCCCGCCCCGACACCGGCACCTATTGCACGATGGCTCAGGACCACGGTTTGGACCTCTCGCTCGACATTCGCAAGCTGCTCGACCTGGCGAAGCCCGCCATCGAGGATGGCAAACAGGTGCGGGCGGAACTCGAGATCGTCAACACGGACCGCACGGTCGGCACCATCTTGTCGAACGAAATCGCCAAGAAATGGGGCCAGGACTTGTTGCCCGACGATACCATCCGCTTCAAGTTCCTTGGCTCGGCAGGGCAAAGCTTCGGTGCGTTCCTGGCCAAGGGCGTGACGCTCGAGCTCGAAGGCGACGGCAACGACTACATCGGCAAGGGACTCTCCGGTGGCCGCGTGATCGTCTACCCGCCGGCGAATTCGAAGTTTGCTCCCGAGGAGAACATCATCGTCGGTAACGTCTGCTTGTACGGGGCGACCAGTGGCGAGGCGTACTTCCGCGGCCGAGCGGCCGAGCGGTTCGGCGTGCGTAACTCGGGCGCCAGCACTGTGATCGAAGGCGTGGGCGACCACGGCTGCGAGTACATGACCGGCGGCCGCGTCGTGATCCTCGGCCCCACGGGCCGCAACTTTGCCGCCGGCATGAGCGGCGGCGTGGCCTACGTCTGGGCCCCGGACCGCGACGCTTTCCGCGTGCAGTGCAACCTGGGTATGGTGGAACTGGAGGACGTGGTGGACGAAGAGGACATCGCCGAGTTGCGAAGCCTGATCGAAGCCCACGTCAACCACACCGGTTCGACGGTGGCCGCCGATGCCCTCGACCGCTGGGACCAGGTGCTTGGCGAGTTCGTCAAGGTGATGCCCACCGACTACAAACGCGTGCTGGAAGAGCGAAAGGCCAACAAGACCGTGGCCGCAGGCGCTTGAACGAGCGTTGGTGTCGTTCCGCCTCTGCCGACGGGACAGTATCGTACGTCGGCAAGAGCATCCAGCTTATTTCCTCCATCCTCGACCCCTGACCCCCGATCCCTGAACCATGGGTAAGCCAACCGGTTTTAAAGAGTACGAGCGCCAGGCGGTGCCTTATCGTGATCCGCTGGAGCGTGCAAACGACTACTTGGAGATTTTCACGCAGGCGCCGGAGCAGCAGTTGCGCACGCAAGGTGCGCGGTGCATGGACTGTGGTGTACCGTTCTGTCAGTCGAACAGCGGTTGTCCGATCGACAATCTGATCCCCGAGTGGAACGATCTGGTTTACCAGGGTCGATGGCGCGACGCACTGCATCGTCTGCACAAGACCAACAACTTCCCTGAGTTCACCGGTCGGGCGTGCCCTGCGCCGTGTGAGGGGGCGTGCGTCCTGGGTATCAACGAACCGCCCGTCACGATCAAGAACATCGAGAATGCGATCATTGATCGCGGTTTCGAAGAAGGCTGGGTTGTGCCGCAACCGCCGGAGCAGGAAACAGGCAAACGGGTGGCCATTGTCGGCTCCGGCCCAGCCGGATTGACTGCCGCACAGCAACTCCGCCGCCGCGGCCACGCGGTGACGGTCTTCGAGCGGGCCGATCGTATCGGGGGACTGCTGATGTACGGCATTCCGTTTATGAAACTTGGCAAGGACGTCGTCGAGCGACGTATCAACCAACTCCGCGAAGAAGGTGTCGAGTTCCGCACCTGCACGCATGTTGGCAGTCGCACGGAGTTCGAGTCGGGCCACATGACCGGCATCATGAAGGAACGCGGTCTCGAGATTGCGGTCGTGGATCCCAACGAGCTGATGGAAGAGTACGACGCCTTGCTGCTGGCCACCGGAGCCACCAAGCCGTTCGATCCGACGGGGCGCTGCCCTGGCCGCGATCTGGATGGCATCCACCTGGCCATGGACTTCCTGACGCGGAACACCAAAAGCTTGCTTGATTCCGAGCTGAAAGACGGTGCGTTCCTGTCCGCCAAGGGGAAGAACGTCGTCGTCATTGGCGGTGGCGATACGGGCGCCGACTGCATCGGCACTTCGCTGCGTCACGGAGCGACAAGCATCGTGAACTTCGAACTGCTGGCGAAGCCACCAGCGACCCGGGCTCCGAACAATCCTTGGCCCGAGTGGCCTCGTGTCTATCGGGTGGACTACTCGCACGCCGAGGTCGAAGCCCGGACTGGCAGCGATCCGCGAGTGTATCAAGTGCTGACCAAGGAGTTCGTGGGCGAGAATGGTCACATCACCGGCGTGAAGACGGTGGAAGTCGACTGGTCGAAGCCCACCGAGATGGCACCATTTAGCGAAGTGATCGATAGCGAAAAAGTGTGGCCCGCCGATCTGGTGCTGTTGGCCACTGGGTTTGTTGGCCCCGAACTGGAGGTTGGCGAGTTGTTGGGGCTCGAAACCCAGGAACCACGCCGCGGCTGGCTTACGATTCGTGCCGAGCATGGCCAGTTCGCTACCAGTGCCGAAGGCGTGTTCGCCGCTGGCGACTGCCGTCGCGGACAGAGCCTGGTGGTGTGGGCGATCAACGAGGGCCGAGGCGCCGCACGGGCCATCGACGAATTCCTGATGGGCTCGACCACCATGAGTGCTCCGGGGCTGAACCTGCCGCAGCAAACGGTGTGACTTCACCGGTGAACGCCGCATGGGTGTGCCTCGATTCACGACGCGAAAGCTACTCGCAATCACAACCGGTTGCGCACTGCTGGCGGCATTCATCGGATTCTTCACCCAGATAGTAGGCTGGCGAAATGCCGGGCAGCGCGGCATCGCTGTGTTACTAATTGTTATTGCCATGCTGCTGACGGGGTGGTATCGATTGCGCCAGGACAATTAGCCGCTCGGCCGGAATGAAGCACCATTGCATGTCTGACGAACGCCAAACCCGACTCGAAGAATTGCTCGCTCACCAGCAGCATTTAATCGATACGCTCAATACCGAAGCGGTCGAACAACGCAAGGAAATCGACCGGCTCTCGGGGGCTGTCGCGCGGCTCGAGGCGAAACTCAAGTTGCTGGCCCAATTCGTCGAGCGGTCGGGCGAAGATCTGCCCCACGAAAAGCCGCCGCATTATTAGAGCTTACTCGGCTGGTGCTCACCGTCTTTTTCGAAAGTCGAGCGTTCTGGTTCTAAAACTTCGGGGAATCGGCCCTGCGGTTGGACGTACCGATAGCGGAAACTACAATTCATGTACCGCTCGTGTCCTTCCGCTCACTACCCCCGCCTATGCCCTCCTCCCTTACTAGCAATCGACCAGATGGGTCGCTCGCCGCGCTAACTCGGCGGTTATGGCGATTCTTGTTTGCGCCGGGGGCGGCATTAAACCTGGCGGTGCTGCGCGTTGTGGTGTTCACGACATTGCTGTTGGGTCTGCTGAATGAGCCGATTCGCGAGATCGCCAGTTGGCCGCGCGACAACCTCCAGTGGCCCAGCATCGCCGGCGCGGTGCTGCAGCATCTTCCCATTGGTGTCGAGATAACCGACTGGTTACTTCCGGTTGCCATAGCCGCAACGGCGCTCGCGCTCATTGGGCTATTCACACGGACGGCTTCCTGGATCGCCGTGCTGCTATCCTTCTATCTGCTCGGCATTGCGCAATGCTCAGGCGCGGCGAACTACGCCCTGCACCATGTGGTATTGATTGGGACACTGTTGGCATGCAGTCGTGCGGGCGATGCGTTGTCGATCGACTCGCTGTGGCGGGCATTTCGTAACGCCGATCACGGTCGCGTCCAGCGGGTCGCCCACTCGGTTCGCTACGGTCTGCCGATTCGCTTGGCGATGTTGGTGGTGGCAATCACTTACTTTTTTCCCGGGTTCTGGACGGCGGTGAGTGGCGCTGCGAATCTCACAGCCGTGTTGATGATGGCCGTCGTGTGGATGATTGGCTGGCCGTTGGCAGTGTGGTGGAAGCCGACACGGTTGGTGTGGGCCGGCCTGGGACTGCTATTTCACGCCACGACGCGTCTGCTTTCGACGCTCCATGCCCCCACCCTGCTGGCGATGTATGTGATGTTCGTCGATTGGCAGCGGCTGTTCGGCTTGCTGGGCCGGAAGCTGTTTCGTCAGCCGATCACGGTGCTGTACGATGGCAACTGCAAAATGTGTCGCCGCACCATGGGAATGCTCCTTACGTTGGATTGGCTCGAGCAACTTCACCCGGTCAATGCGTTCGATCGCGAGCGTTTCGCCGCGATGGGCTTGGGATACCTGGAAGACGACGCCCTGATGCGGGACATGCATGCCGCGGAACGAACCCCGCAGCGCGAGTGGCACACCACCAAAGGGTTCGACGCCTACCAGCGAATCGCGTGGCGGGTACCGCTGCTATGGCCGACCCTGCTGGTCATTTACCTACCGCCCGTCGCTTCGCTGGGCCGGAAGATTTATCGCCATGTGGCCGACAACCGCGCGTGCAGCGTACCGATTAAGCGCGACGAGGCCCCCACGGCGGCGATCCGCTGGTCGGCCAAGCCGCTGTTGGTGGTAGGCGCGGTAATTCTCGCCGCCCAGGTCATGGTGGGCGCGTCCCGGATGCATCGGTCGTGGCCGGTGGCCTGTTATCCGTTGCTCGACACGACCGACATCTCAGCGGCCGATTGGCCGGAGCGCGATGCCATTCTGGCCGAAGGCGCTATAGTAGGGTGGGGCGATGACGCTCTGCGCAATTATTTCACCGATTCGCGCCACGAATCCAAGGTCCAAGGAGTTCGTGAGAATCAAGGTGAAAAACAACCAGGATAAACCGGAACAGTTGCCCGGATTGGTGCGGTGGCTATTACGTTTTGCCGATACGCGAAGTGCCTGGGCGACTCGCAACCGGACCGGGGAAGAGTGTATATTGCAACTTGCGAATTAACGGACCGAGTGCGGCCCAGCGAGCCCGCCGAGCGACACACTTGCTCGACCAGTGGTGCAAGCGAAGTCGTCGCCGACCCGTTCCACCGCCAGCCTATCATGGACGCAGCGTGAAAGTCGGACTCTTCATTCCTTGCTACATCGACCAGTTCTTCCCCCACGTCGGCATGGCGACCGTGGAGGTGCTGGAGCGCTATGGAGCAACGGTCGACTATCCTACCGGCCAGACTTGTTGTGGTCAGCCCATGGCCAATACCGGTTGCACCGAAGACGCTCGGCCGGTTGCCAAATTGTTTCTCGACGTATTCGAGTCGTACGAGTATGTCGTCGCGCCCAGCGGCAGTTGTGTCGCCATGGTACGCCATCACTTTCACGACCTGCTGCCCGACGACCCGCGGGTGGACAAGGTCGGCAGTCGCACTTTCGAATTGTGCGAGTTCCTGACCGACGTGCTGGAGATCGACTCGATCGAGGGCGAGTTTCCCCATCGGGTTGGTTTGCACAACGCCTGCCATGGCCTGCGCGAACTGCGGTTGGGTAAACCGAGTGAGCAAATGGCCACGCCCTTCAACAAGGTGGAGAAGCTGCTAGCCGGACTCGAGGGTATCGAACTGGTACAGCTCGAGCGTACCGACGAGTGCTGCGGCTTCGGCGGTACGTTCGCCGTGGCCGAGGAGGCGGTGAGTTGCCGCATGGGGCTAGACCGATTGGCCGATCACAAGTCGGCCGGTGCCGAGGTGATTGCCTCGGCGGACATGTCCTGCCTAATGCACCTGGGAGGTCTGGCCCGCCGCAAGAAACTGCCGCTTAAGCTAATGCACGTCGCGGAGATCCTTGCCCAAAGCACAAAGACTCAACCGACGCCTACTCCCTAGTCCCCCGAATCCCGACCACTGCTCCATCATGTCCCACGCTACAGCCGCCGCCGAGTTCATCGCCGACGCCGAGCGAACGAAGTGGCATGACGAAACAATCTTCTTTGTTCGCAAGAAACGCGACCTGGCAGCGGCCAGCGTGCCGGAGTGGGAACTGCTGCGCGAGACGGCCTCGCAGATCAAACGGCACACGTTGTCGCGACTCGACGAGTACCTGGAGCAGTTCGAAGCCAACGCCATACGGCATGGCATCAAGGTGCATTGGGCGCGGAATGGCAAAGAGCACAATGAGATCGTTCTCGGCCTGCTCAAAGAACGTGACGTCAACCTGTTGGTCAAAAGCAAGTCGATGCTTACCGAAGAGTGCGGGCTGAATCCGTTTCTCGAGGCGGCCGGCATCGAGGTCGTGGACACCGACCTGGGCGAGCGGATCGTACAGATGCGGCATGAGCACCCCAGCCACATCGTGTTGCCGGCAATTCATATCAAAAAGCAGGAAGTGGGCCAGTTGTTCCACGACCAACTCGGCACCGAAGCCGGCGCGAGCGACCCCGACTATCTGACTGAAGCGGCGCGAAATCACTTGCGGGACAAACTGATATCGGCCGGCGCCGGGCTGACTGGCGTGAACTTCGGCATTGCCGAGACCGGGGGCATTGTCGTTTGCACCAACGAAGGCAACGCCGACCTGGGTACGGCGCTACCGCCGCTGCACATCGCGTCGATGGGGCTCGAGAAGTTGATTCCCCGGCTCGATCACCTGGGGGTGTTCCTCCGGCTGCTGGCGCGATCGGCTACCGGACAGCCCATCACAGCCTATTCGTCGCACTTTCACACGCCGCGCGAAGGGCAGGAAATGCACATCGTGCTAGTCGACAACGGCCGCAGTGGCATGATGGGCCAAAGCGAATTCAATCGTGCACTGAACTGCATTCGGTGCGGGGCATGCCTGAACACTTGCCCCGTGTATCGCCGCAGCGGCGGCCACAGCTACCACGCCACGGTGGCCGGGCCGATTGGTTCGGTGATCAACCCGGCGCGCGATCCGGAGAAATTCGAGAGCCTGCCATTCGCCTGCAGCTTGTGTGGCTCCTGCACGGAAGTCTGTCCGGTGAAGATTCCGCTGCATCACCAGTTGCTCGCTATGCGACACGAACTTGGTAAACGACACCTGCTGCCAATGGCCAAAACGGTGCCGATGAAGGTGGCCGGCGCAGTGTTGCGCAGGCCGTGGCTTTACCGTACGATGGGCAAGCTGGGGCGAGTCTCGCTGCGGTGGCTGCCCAGGTTTCTCATTTACAATCCCCTGAACGTTTGGGGCCGACAGCGCGATTTGCCTGAGGCCCCGAAAGAGTCGTTCCGTCAGGCGTACAAGAAACGCGCCCCGCAGGCGCGAAGCGATCAAGAAAAGTCGAACTAGAATCTCCCTCATGGCTGCTCGCGAAGACATCTTGAACAGTGTACGAGCCAATCGGGCTGCGAACATGGATCTGCCGTCGATGGAGCAGGTGTGGCAAACGTTCGACGAACCGCTTACCCATTTTCGCCAGATGCTCACCGGCATCGGCGCTTCGAGCGAACTGTTGCCCGACTCTGCGGCGGCCGATGCCTGGCTGGAAGGGCGGAGCGACTACACCCAGTCGGCGTCGACCCTTTCCCTGGTCGAGGGGGTCGGTAAGTCGACGCTGCAACTCGACCAACTCGATACGCCACACGAACTATCGGGGCTGGACTGGGCCGTGCTGCCGGCCGAGTTTGGCGTGGCCGAGAACGGCGCGATTTGGGTGACCGATCATCAGGTATGCCACCGCGCGGTATACTTTCTGTGCGAACACCTGGTGTTGGTTTTGCCAACCAGTCAACTGCTGCACAACATGCATCAGGCGTACCAGCGCATCGCCGGTTGGGGATCGGACGACCGCCCCGCGTTTGGTACTTTTGTCGCCGGACCGAGTAAAACCGCCGATATCGAACAGTCGTTGGTCATTGGCGCCCAGGGGCCCCGGTCGCTGGACGTATTGTTGATAGAATCGTAAGTGTTCCGACCTCCCAATTCTCTATCCCCTATCAAACATGTCACCCGACGAATTCTTTGATGCGCTTTGGAAAGACTACGTGGCCATGGCGCCGCAGGCCGCTCGAATCCGTGAGGAGTTCGAGTCGCGAGGCGAGCAGGTGGTAAACGACCACGTCGCGTTCCGTACGTTAGGTCTCGAGCCGATTGGCATCGAGCGGCTGGAGCCCCACATCCTGGCGCTCGGCTACAAGCAGCTCGAGCCGTACGAGTTTCCGGCCAAGAAGCTGCGGGCGTTCGGCTACGTGAGCGAAGAGCCCAATGCTCCGCGGATTTTTCTTTCGGAGCTCAAGGTTGATGAGCTATCGAGCAAGTCGGCCGCCATCCTGAAGGAATGCGCGGCCTGGGTCGACTCGTCGGAACTCGCCGAGCCCGAGGTGCTGTGGAGTGGCCGGCTGTGGGACCCTATCAGCTGGGACGACTACCAGACACTGGTCGCCGAGAGCGAGTACGCCGCGTGGGTGGCCACGCTCGGCTTGCGGCCCAACCACTTTACGATCAGCGTGAACAACTTGCAGAAAACCACAGAGGTGGAAGGGGTGCTGCAAGTCGTCGAGTCGCTTGGTCTGGCGGTGAACGATTCGGGTGGCCGTGTGAAAGGCTCGCCCGAGCAACTATTGGAACAGGGGTCGACCATGGCCGACAAGATGGAAGTGGAGTTTGCGGACGACCAGACGCACGAAGTTCCCACCTGTTACTACGAGTTCGCCAAGCGATATCCAGACAAGGACGGCAATCTATTCCAGGGCTTCGTCGCCACTAGCGCTGACAAGATCTTTGAGTCGACGGATACAAAGAAATCGTAACGGCCGCAAAGTTCCCTGCTCAAGTTTCCTAGATCCATTGGTCTAATTATATTGGACCTGGAAACTTGAGCGTGGGTTCATTCTTGCTCCGCTATTTGATTCACCAGTTCGACTATCTCCCTACCACTTCGGCTGTTCCTCTACAAGGATGTTCCCCATGGCCAAACAAACCAATATTGGAATTCTCGGCGCCGGCAAGATCGGCCGGGCGATCGCTCGTTTGCTGCAACATGCAGGCGACTATCAAGTTCGCGTAGGCGACGTGTCGGACGAGGCGCTCAATCTGCTAGTGAGCCAGACGCCGGTCGACACCCAAGTGCTCGACGTAGCCAGCGCCGAAGAAGTGGGCAAGTTTCTCGATGGACTCGACGCGGTGGTATCCGCCTGTTCATTCGACGTGAACGAGGGAATCGCCCGTGCGGCCCACGCGGCAGGTGTCAGCTACTTCGACCTCACGGAAGATGTCGCAACCACGGCGGCCATTCGGGCTATCGGCGAAGAGGCCAAGCCGGGGCAAATTTTCATGCCGCAGTGCGGATTGGCTCCGGGCTTTATAGGCATCCTGGCGTACGACTTGTGCAAGCACTTCGAACAGTTGGACCGGGTAAAAATGCGTGTGGGCGCATTGCCGCTTTATCCCGACAACATGCTGAAGTACAACCTCACCTGGTCGACCGATGGCTTGATCAACGAGTACTGCAACCCGTGCGAGGCCATTCGCGAGGGCAAGCGTGTCTCGCTGCAACCGCTGGAGGGACTCGAGCAATTCGCGCTGGACGGAGTCGACTACGAGGCCTTCAATACCTCCGGCGGCTTGGGCACCTTGTGCGAGACGCTCGAGGGCCAGGTCAACGAACTCGACTACAAAACGGTCCGCTACGTCGGTCATCGCTACCTGATGAGCTTCCTGCTCTCCGGCTTGCGGTTCCACGATCAGCGACCGCTGCTGAAAAAGCTGCTCGAACAAGCCGTGCCGTGCACCAATCAGGACGTGGTGCTGGTATTCAGCACGGTGACCGGTTGGGTCGATGGCGAGTACCAGCAGGTGGCCGACGCTCGGAAGATCTACCACAGCGACATCCACGGCCTGTCCGCCAGTAGCATTCAGATCACCACGGCGACGAGCTTGTGTGCAGTGGTCGACCTGTGGCGCGACGGCAAGCTTCCCGAACGCGGCTTCGTGCGACAGGAGGACGTAAAACTGGCGGACTTCCTCGCCAACCGCTTCGGTACTCCCTATGCCCAGGCCACGCACGTGCGGGCGCCCATCGCCAGCGATACCCGGCCTGAGTTGCAGCCTTAGCAAGAGTGAATCGCCGAAACTGAATGACCACCCGATGAATTGGCGTTTCGTGCAATTCGTGCATGGGGCGCGGGAGATTTGGAAATGGGTCCAAATCTCTTCCAGGCTGCTTGCACTTTAGAAACTGCCCCCAATCTACTGTGGAAAAGGTGGGCCGATTTGTTCTAATAGGGTATTGCTGCCCGCCTGCCCTGCCCCTTCCTCCCTGCTTGCGTCGTATCGTTGCCGTTATCAACTGGCATTTCGCATTGCAGAAGTCCATGTTTCATCACACCGACGTCGTGCCTCCGAAGGACCGATCATGAAGCTGCCCGAGCACATTCTTCCCCCTACCGATGGCGATCACTACTCCGGCTTTTGGGGCATCGACCCATTGCCGCGTGGTGCGAGTGGTGAACTGCTGGAACCATGTTCGCCGATCGATGGCAAGCCGACCTGCCCCATTCGCGCGGCGGCTCCTTCGCAAGTTGCCGAAGCGGTGCACGCCGCCGAACACGCATTTCGCCAGTGGCGGATGGTGCCGCCGCCGCGTCGTGGTGAATTTGTTCGTGAAATTGGCGACCTGGTACGGGAGAACAAGAAGGAACTCGCCAAGCTGATCACGCTCGAGGCAGGCAAAATTCCTGCCGAAGCCGAAGGCGAGATTCAGGAATGGGTCGACGTTTGCGAGTTCGCGGTGGGACTGTCGCGACAGTTGCATGGCCTGACCATCGCCACCGAGCGGCCCGAGCATTGTCTGATCGAGAACTGGCACCCCTTAGGACCAGTGGGTGTGATCTCGGCGTTCAACTTTCCCGCTGCTGTGTGGGCGTGGAACGCCATGATTGGTCTAGTGTGTGGCGACCCCATCATTTGGAAGCCCTCGGAGCAAACCCCACTAACGGCGCTGGCCTGCAACCAGATTGTCGCGCTGGCCGCTGCCCGCTTTGGTGGCGAGGCCCCCGCAGGGCTGTCGACCCTGGTCATCGGCAAGGCCGACGTGGGTTCGGCCCTGGCGGCCGATCCGCGGGTGCCGCTGGTCTCGGCGACTGGTTCGGTACCGATGGGACGCGCCGTGGCCCAGGTAGTCGCCTCACGACTCGGTCGCAGCCTGCTGGAACTTGGCGGCAACAACGGTATGATTGTCACCCCGTCGGCCGACCTCGACATCGCCGTGCGAGCGATCACCTTCGCGGCCGTGGGAACCTGCGGCCAGCGTTGCACCAGTTTGCGTCGGCTGTTCGTGCACAAGGACATCTCCGGACAGCTCATCGAACGACTCAAGACTATTTACTCGTCGCTTCCGATTGGCGATCCACGGGAATCCTCCACGCTGGTGGGTCCGCTAGTCAACGAACGGGCGTTCGACACGATGCAGGCCAGTCTGGCGGCCGCGCACGACCAGGGGGGAACCCTGATTTGTGGTGGCGACCGCGTGACCGAAGGGGTGCCCGCGGGCGGAGTGTACGTCGAGCCGGCATTGGTTCGTCTGCCGGTGCAAACGCCGGTGATGCACGAAGAGACCTTTGCGCCGCTGACCTACATCGTGGAGTACGAGAACTTCGACGACGCCATCGAGATGCACAACGCGGTGCCGCAAGGATTGTCGTCGGCCATCTTCACGAACGATGTTCGCCAAGCCCATCAGTTCATTGGCCCGGCCGGTTCCGATTGTGGTCTGGTCGGTGTAAACATCGGCACCAGCGGCGCCGAAATCGGTGGCGCGTTTGGTGGCGAGAAAGACACCGGCGGCGGCCGCGAAAGTGGCTCGGACAGTTGGAGGCAGTACATGCGACGAGCCACCTGCACCATCAACTATGGTTCGGAGTTGCCGCTGGCGCAAGGCATCAAGTTCGGCGACGACCTGGGCTAGTCCAGGTCGCGATCAGTCATCATTTTCTGTTACGCGAGGAGAGGCAGATGGTATCGAAAGCACACTTCCTGGCAGGCGTGCTGGCCTTGGTGGCCTGCTCGTCCAGCGCACGTGCGGCAGACGAAGCGAACGATCCGGATGCAATCTTGCGAGCAGCTACCGACCTGGTGAAAAACGCCAAGTCGTTTACCGCCGAGATGGACCTGGAAGTGAAGGTTGGCTTGCCCGGTTTGGAACACGGCAAATCGGCCCACTACGAAGTGGCCGCCGAACGTCCCAATCGGTTCCTGATTCTTCGCACCGACGGCGACCTGGGAGGAACCGTGGCCTCGGATGGCGAGAAGATGGTTCAGTACATGTCCGAGCTTCGGCAATACACCGAGGGCGAGGCGCCCAAATCGCTCGACGAGTTCAGCACCAGCGTGCAAGGGATGATGCTGGTCGATGGCGGCATGGGGGGATTCATGATGGCGCTGCTGTCCGACGACCCGATGGAGCGACTCACCGGCCAGGTCACGTCGAGCGAGTACATCGGCATCGAGACCTTTGAAGGTTCAGAGTGTCACCACTTGAAATTCATCGCCAAAGAGTGGGACTACGACATCTGGGTCACCACCGGAGACCAGCCGATCATTCGCCGCATCCTTCCCGACGTATCGAAGCAACTGGGCGAAGAGGAAAAAGAGCTTGGCTACACCGTGCAAATTTCGTTTCGGACGAAGAACTGGGAGTTCGATCCACAACTGGCGGAAGAGACCTTTGCCTTTACCCCACCCGCCAGTGCCGAATTGGTGGAGAGCTTCACCCCTAACATGCCGGGTCCGGTGGAGCCGCCCGTCGTCACGGTCAACCCGCTGATCGGTCAGCCAGCGCCCACGTTTGCCTTGGTGAAGCTCGACGGCGACGAAGCGTTTTCGCTGAAAGATGCCATCGGCAAACAGGTAATCGTGCTCGATTTCTGGGCCACCTGGTGCCCGCCGTGCGTGGCGGGACTGCCCCAACTGGCCGAGGTGGCAGCCGACTTTAAGGGCAAGCCCGTGGGCGTGTACGCCGTGAACTTGCAGGAAGACGTCGAGACGATTCAGAAGTTTCTGAAGGACCGCGAAATCGAAATCAATGTGCTCCGCGACCCCGAAGCCTCGGTGGCGGAGAAGTACGATGTCTCGGGCATTCCGCAAACGGTCCTCATCGGTCTGGATGGGCGGGTGCACGTGGTGCACGTTGGTTTGCCCAACGACCTGAAAGGCGAACTGACCGAGTCGATCAACGCACTGCTCAACCGAGAGGACCTGGCCGCTAAGGAGCTCGCCAAGCAGGATCGCCCGCAGACAGAGCCAACGGAACAAGATTCTGAGGCGGAACCCGCTAGCGACGAACCAGCTAACGACGAAAAATCAGCGGCCGACGAGCAACCAGCCGAGACTCCATAGAGCCTCAGCCTGCTTGCTTGACTGGTTCGATCACTACGGCATCTTCCGAAGCCGGATCTTCGCGGACCAGGCGGAACGACTTCGGCGGATCGCGACGTTCGCGGATGTACCCGCGAGTGGCGGCCCGCAGGAACGGGGCGTACTCGGCGGCCGGTCCTTCCTGAAACTGCTCGTCGAGTGTTTCGAGCAGGTCGTTGAAGGCGAGCCCGGTGCGGAAGATCAATTGATAGGCGTCTTTGATCTCGCTCCGTTGTTGCGGGCTCACACCAGCGCGACGCAAGCCGACGCGGTTGAGTCCCACAATGCGATTGGTTTCGCCGTCCACCATCACAAAGGGTGGTACGTCCTGGTCCAGCCGAGCCAGACCACCGACCATGGCGACGCGGCCAATGTGGCAGTGCTGATGCACCGCTGCGCCACCGCCCAGGTAAGCCCGATCGCCGACGATCACGTGGCCACCTAGCAGGGAATTGTTGGTCAGGACGACATTGTTACCGACAATGCAGTCGTGCGCCACATGCGAACCGACCATCAGCAGGCATTCATTGCCAATCGTGGTGGCCGTGTCGGTGACGAAGGCTCGGTGAATAGTGACATTCTCTCGAATGATGTTACGAGAACCTATCACGACGCGGCCGGGGTGCTCAGGCTGTTGCAGGTGTTGTGGCAGGCCGCCGACCACGGCGCCTTCGCCCACAATGTTTCCTTCGCCCAACGTGGTTCCACGCTTAATGCTGGAGCGAGCAAGGATTTGGCAGCCGTCGCCAATCTCTACGTCGTCTTCCACCACGGCGAAAGGTCCGATCGTTACGTCGGCTCCCAGTTTGGCACTCGGGCTGACTTCGGCAAGCGGGTGGATCATCACAGGTGGGCCCCCTCGATGGTGCGGCCGCGGACGCGCAGCGGTTGCGCGGGTGGCCTAGTGCAGGTTGCTGTTGCGAGTGCTGGCAGTTGCGGGACTGTCGGCCGCTCGCCGAGGTCATCCGGTGATGGTGCCTCTCATGCGTTGGTTATCGGTTTCGCCAATCGTACCCCCTTAACGGAAGGTATCGATTTTGCCTATTCGAGCAGTTGGCCCCGGCAAAACACTGTGCCTGGGTAGTTCGTGGCGGGGAGGAGTGCTAGCATAAAGAGCACCAACTAACAGCATTGTCGGCAAACCGACGTCGTTGCCCGACTTGCCGATGGGGCCCGATCCAACCAGAATTGGTGACGAGCCGTTTTCATCCTTTTGCCCTCCCGATCTGCCATGCCCACTGCACTTGAACTGTATAACGAAGCGGAACAACTGAAAGCCGAGGACAAGCTGGAGGAGGTGGTTGCGAAGCTCGAGCAGGCACTGGAGATCGATCCCGCCTACTCACTGGCACATTCCTCGCTGGCGGTTACGCTGCAGAAGATGGGCAAGCACGACGAAGCAATCGCCCACGCCCAGAAGACTTGCGAATTGGAGCCTGACGATCCGTTCAGCTTCGCGGCCATGAGCGTTACCTACCAGCGGGCCTACGCTGGCACCGGTGACACGCAATACATCGCCATGGCCGAAGAAGCCATGGAGAAGAGCCGCATTCTGCAGTCGCAGCGGTAAGCGAAAAAGCCAACCGCAGGCCCACAAAAAAGGCCCAGCCGATTCTGATTCAGAACCGGCTGGGCTCTTGTTTTACAGGGCTCTCTTAGCTCTGCGTCTTGGTCACGACGCGTTTCTGCACGTCGGTCTCCAGCACGCCGAAGGCTTGCTCGTGCCGCTGCACCGACAGGTGCAACGCCTGCAGCATCCGCTTGGCAGTGAAGTAGTTGGTGACGATGCGCTGCTTCACTTCCACCGGCTCGGTGGGCACGCCATACGGTTGCGAGTTCAGGCCGAAGTCGAGGATCAATTCTTCGGGCGTGCCCGTCACGCGGCAGAAATTAGCGTAGGTGCAAATGGCGTTCTTGTCGCTCACTTCCACGCGGGCACGTTGTTGAGTTTGAGCTTCGCCGCCTTCGGCTGGTTTGGTCTCTTCTGGTGTAGTTGGCTTGTCGGCCATGGTATGTTGTCTCCGGATTGAACAGAAAAAGATCTCACCAATGGCAGACCGTTGGCAAGCCGTCGGTCGCCTGCGTATTTGCGCAATACCGTGAGTGTAGTGGACTCTTTGCCCACCGACTAGCGGTGCGAGGTCATTGGGAGTCGCGTTGAGTGATGCGAAGCAGCACGCTTTCGCCAACCAGTGGACTTTCGTACGAAGCGACGCGTCGCAAGTCCAGATCTTTCAGCAAACCGTGGTGTCTCGCCTCGCCCCGTTCTTCTACCCAGGCTTTCCCTTTTATCAAGAGTAGTTGGTCGAACGCTTCCCAATGCGGCTCCAGCCATGTGAGCAGTTTCTTCAACGACGCCACACCTCGGGCGATCAAGGTGCCCTGGGTGGTGATTTCGAGTACCTGCTCGGCACGTGCTGGATAAACAGTGACGGGCAGGCCCAGCGATTGGACCATATCTTCCAGAACTTTCGCTTTCTTGCCCACCGAGTCGCACACCGACACGGTGAGGTCGGGCCTCAAAATGGCCAGTGGCAAGCCAGGCACGCCGCCGCCAGAGCCGATGTCGAGTACACGGTCGCCCTTGTCCAGGTGTTCGGACAACCGGACCGTGTCCAGCAGATCGCGCCCCGCGAACTTTTGCAGCGTGGTGTGCCTCGTAAGGTTGATGTTCTCGTTCCATTGCCACAACAATTGACGATAGGCGTCCAGCCCGGCAATATGTTCGGCGGGAATTTCCAGTCCGGCCCACGTCACGGCGTCGGCGAGGGAATCAAAGTCTTCGGTTGTGGGGGCTGGTTCGCTCATGCGTTTCACTTTCCCATGTTCCCAGGTCGCTGACAACGGTCCCTGGCACATCGATAGTTACCCACCATTT
>NZ_JAMXLR010000039.1 GCF_024054565.1 Aeoliella straminimaris | reverse complement strand
ATTACGACATCCCGCCAACAGCGGGATGTTTTTTGATTGGAGGTGGTCGTTTTCAGACTCACTGGTCGCAATTCAACCTCCTAGATTCCTTTCATATTTGGCATCCCGGTTTGGCTTGTTGTGTCGGCCAGCACAATTCGCCCGCTTCGGCCTCCGTACCACGGACTTGCTCACCGGCGCCCCAGCCTGCCCACCAATTCTGAAAGAGTTCTTAAGGCGAAGGGACGTCGTTTCTTACTTCTCACTTAGCGACCGGTTGGTCCATCGAGATTGTAAGCGCACCCGGTGGTCTCTGAACGCAGGGGCCGCGAAATCTGATTGAAAATCTCCCCAAAAATCGGGAATTAAATCACATCGAAACGGGCGGCAATCTATCGGTCGGGTGTGTAGTGCGGAGTGCGAATGGCATAGAATAGAAAAGGTTGCTTTTCTTCCTCCAGCCATTCGAATTGCCATGCACTTGATCTTAAGACTTACTGCTTGTGTTGTCTGCTGTCTCCTGTCGCTGACTGCTTGTGCCACCTCTCCGCCCAACATTGTGGTGTTTCTTTCCGACGACCATACGTTGGCAGACTCGTCTCTGTATGGGGCGATCGACCTGGACACGCCCAACATGCGACGCGTTGCAGAGCAGGGGATAACGTTCGATCGAGCCTTCGTTGCGTCGCCTTCATGTGCTCCGAGCCGAGCTGCACTGCTAACTGGTCTAATGCCGGCGCGGAACGGAGCCGAGTTTAACCATGCACGCCCCAAGCCGGCAATTAAGAAGCTGCCGGCCTATCTTCACGACCTGGGCTATGAGGTCGTTGCCTTCGGCAAGGTGGGGCACTATCGCCAAACGACGCAGTACGGATTCGATATCGCGAAGTTCTTCAACTACCACGAAGACCAATGCGTCGAGGAGGCGCTGAAGTGGCTTGAAGCCAGGGATAGCGACAAACCTCTTTGCCTGTTCGTCGGCACCAACTGGCCGCATGTGCCCTGGCCACAAGCCAAAGACATTCGCGCGAAGGATATTGAGATTCCCTATCATCACGTCCGCACCCCTGCCACGCGCAAGGCGCGGGCGAAGTACTATCAGGCGATTCATCGCATGGATCGTGAGCTGGGGCAGGTGTTTGATGCCGCCTACGCCAAGTTGGGCGACAACACGCTATTCCTGCACACCAGCGACCATGGCGCTCAATGGCCCTTCGCCAAATGGAATCTCTACGACGAGGGGATCCGCACCCCGATGGTTGCCGTATGGCCGGGACATATTGAGAAGAACGTGCGGACGCCGGCCAAGGTGTCGTGGGTCGATGTATTGCCAACACTCGTCGATGTTGCTGGTGGCGAGACTCCCGACGATCTCGATGGCCGGTCGTTCCTGCCGGTGCTTGCAGGAAAGGCAGAGACGCATCGCGACCTGATCTTTGCCACCCATTCAGGTGATGGCAAGCACAACGACTTTGCCTCTCGCACCGTCCGAGGCGACCGGTTCAAGTACATTCGCAATCTCGAGTCGGATCACGTATTCACTTCGCATGTGACGAACGTCGTGGCCGACTCCCCTTACTGGCCAAGTTGGGTCGAAAAAGCCAAGACCGACGACCATGCGGCAGCCGTTGTACATCGGTACCAACATCGCGTGCCCGAGGAACTGTACGATCTGGCTTCGGACCCGAAGGAGCTGCGGAACCTGGTGGACGATCCCGCCTATGCATCAGTACTGGACGAGATGCGGCACTCGCTGGACGAATGGATGGCGGAGCAGAACGACCAAGGAAACTAGCCTGCGGGCCAGGTGGCAACTTACGCGGGCCTAGGGTTTCGGGTAGACCTTCGCGTCTTTGGCCCAGGCTTCCCAAATTGCAGCCAGTTCGTTGACTTTCTCCGGCATCTCATCGGCCAGGTTGTTTGTTTCGGTGCGATCGGCCTGCATGTCATAGAGTTGCCAGCGATCCTCCCGAACTCCTTGGCGTCCAGCCACGCCTCGCCCGACGAGTTTCCACTTGCCATCTCGCAGGAAGGCATTATTCTCATGCTCGATGCAGATGGGAGCAGATCTCTCCAGCCGCGATCCTTGGAAGGCGGGACGTAACGAGACGCCACTGCCGGGCGGGATTTCGTGTCCTTCGTACTCCGTCGGATACTCCGCGCCGGCGACATCGAGAATGGTCGGCATCACGTCGACCAGTTGCCCCGGGGTGGTGTACCAGTCGTTCTGACGCTTGATTCCGGCCGGCCAGTGCATGAAGAAAGGTGTCGATGTCCCTCCTTCATGAGCGAAGTGCTTGTATAGTCTGAACGGAGTGCAACTGGCGTTGGCCCAGGCTTCTCCGTACGAATTTGCGGGTTGCTGGTTGCGACGCTCGACATCGTAGAATTCACCCCGCCCGAGAATGCCTCCCTCGGCGCAGGCCCCATTGTCGGACAGGAAAATGATCAGAGTGTTGTTCAGCAAGTCGTGCTGGGTGAGATAGTCGGTCAGCTTGCCCATGTTCTGATCGATCCGGTCAACCATCGCAGCGTAGATAGCCATTTTCAGGTCCATCTCGTCCTGCTTCGCTTCATCGAGGGAGTCCCAGGCCGGAATGGAGTTGGTCCGTTGCGATAGTTTCCACTGAGGATCAATCAGGCCAAGTTCTATCTGGTGTTGATACCGTTGCCTGCGGAGCTCGTCCCAACCAATCTTGTAGCGACCCCGATACTTGGCGATGTCGTCCTCAAAGGCCTGCAAGGGCCAGTGGGGGGCGGTGTAAGCAAGGTACAAAAAGAAGGGTTTCTCCGACTGCTGCTCATGTTCGTCGATGAAACGAATCGCATAGTCGGTAAAGGCATCGGTCGTGTAAAAGGCCTCGTCGGTGGTGCTCTCGGGAGTCTCGATCGCTTCGTTGCCGAAAGTCATTCCCCGCGGGTGTTCGGGATAGAAGAACCGCGTGGCACCGGGAATACAGCCATAGTACTTGTCGAATCCTCGCTGCAGCGGCCAGCGATCCTGGTCGTGGAAGCCAAGGTGCCACTTGCCAGTCATCAGAGTATCGTAACCACTCTGATGTAGTACCTCTGCAATGGTCACGCAGTTGCGGTTAAGGTATCCCTGGTAGGCCGGTACGCGGTCGTCGCGGACGTTGTGTGGATCGTTGGTCATGTGGCCGATGCCTGCCTGGTGCGGATGCAAGCCGGTCATCAATGTGGCCCGGGTCGGACAGCAGCGAGCCGTGTTGTAGAACTGCGAGAAGCGAACTCCACCCGCAGCCAGGGCATCGATGTTGGGTGTGTCGATTTCTCCTCCGTAGCAGCCCAGATCGGAAAAACCCATGTCATCGACCATCACCAGGATGATATTGGGACGTTCTGCGGCCCCGGTGGCGCCTGCGACACAGAGCGTGACGACAAGGATGCAGGTTAAGTTGGTAATCCGTTGGAGTTCGCTTCTACTATGCATATTCGCCTGCCAGTCGGGGGTCGTTCTTTATACTGTCACTACCTGACGAACGTCGTCTGCCGGAAGTGAGTATGTAAGTCGAACTGAATTCTACCATCGGGAGGGTCCGAATCGGATGACTCGACTGCAGCCGGATGCTAACAAAAAGGGCGCACCACACCCGAGTCGTGCCAGTATAGAGTGGAGATGGAGCGATGCCGAACCACAGATGGACCACGATTTGGAGGGAAAGAGCCCCTGGAATTACGGGTTCCTGCACCCGCCTTCGCTGCCTTCAGGTAGGTAAGAAGTGACGTCGAATGGATTCTCGACACAACAACCTAGACCGTTGCAAACACGGCCCATGACTCTTCTTCCTTACCAGACAGGCAGGTCCCGTCGCGGGAGCGTTTCCATGTGGAACTTGATACTGTCGTCTTCAAATTGGCAAGAAAAATCGTTGCTCGGTGGGTGACGACGCCCCATCAGTAGTCCCGCGATTCTCCCGAGAATTGCGGTCGCCTCGCACCGTGGTTGGAGACGCCACCTTTCCGGCAATGTACAATTGACATAGCATCGATTGTGCGGGCGCATTCGTCGCCCAGGCAGCTTGGCACGTGGGGCCAACCATGCCGTCGGCCGCTGAATAGAACGCGGCAGGACCACACGAACCGCGAAAACGACAGAGAAGAAGGCACGCTATGAGTTTCCGCTTCATGTTGATATGCATCCTAACCCTGATCGCGACAACGCTTATCGGTGACCAGGTCGCTGCTCAAACTCCCACCAAGCCCAACGTTGTTGTCGTGTTCATCGACGACATGGGTTGGTCGGACCTGTCCTGTTTTGGTGGCACAGGACCGAAGACGCAACACATCGACAGGCTGGCCGCTGAGGGAGTGCGTTTCACGAACTTTTATGTGAACTCGCCGATTTGCAGTCCTTCGCGCGTTGCACTCACGACGGGGCAGTACCCACAGCGTTGGCGAATCACTTCGTTTCTGAACAACCGCCAGAGCAACGAGCAGCGAGAGATGGCGCAATGGCTCGATCCGCAAGCACCTGTGCTCGCCCGGCAGTTGCAAGCGGCCGGCTATGCGACAGGTCATTTCGGCAAATGGCACATGGGCGGACAACGAAATGTCGACGATGCACCCTTCATCTCCAGTTACGGATTCGACCAGAGTCTGACCAACTTCGAGGGCATGGGGCCCAAGTTGTTGCCACTGGCCATGACGCCTGAATGGGAGAAGCCTCGCAAAATTTGGGGCGACGCCATTCGTTTGGGAGGGCCTCCCGTTTGGAAGCTTCGCTCTCACGTGACCGAGGGATTTGTGCAAACTGCGATCTCGTTCATTGACGAAGCGCAACGTCGCCAAGAGCCTTTTTACGTGAACGTTTGGCCGGACGATGTTCACACCCCGCTCTATCCTCCCCTTGATCGTTGGGCTGATGACAAGCGTGGGCTCTACGAAGGAGTGCTGGACTCGATGGACGAGCAGCTTGGTCCGCTGTTCAAGAGGATTCGAGGGGATAAGGCACTTCGAGATTCGACACTCATCGTGTTCTGCTCCGACAATGGCCCTGAGGACGGGGCCGGTACCTCGCAACCACTTCGCGGGTCGAAGGGCTGGCTCTATGAAGGGGGAGTTCGATCTCCCCTGATCGTATGGGGGCCAGGACTGCTTGCGGATGGTTCCGCCGGCACGACCAATGGCGAGGCGGTGCTCAGTTCGATTGATATCAATCGATCGCTCTATGAGATTTGCGGCGTGGCTTTGCCGGAAGGGGCCGAGTTGGATGGGGAGGACGTGTCGGAGACATTGCTCGCAAACTCCACTGAGGGCCGCCAGGCTCCCATCGTCTGGCGCCGCCCGCCCGACCGACCTGGCTTTGATCAGGCTGGCAAGCAGGACAATCCCGACTTGGCGGTGCGAGACGGTAAATGGAAGTACTACGTGAACTGCGATGGTAGCGACCGCCAACTCTATGACTTGAAGGTGGATGCCTCAGAAACCACGAACATTGTCAGTGGTTATCCCGACGTGGCCGGGCGACTGCACGAACTTGCCATGGAGTGGAACTCGAACATGCCTGCTGACGCAGGTGTGCCGGAACCTCAGGCAGCCGCCAACCAGGACTAGCACCGTCCTCCAGTACGACCGCTCTGTCTTGTGGCGAAGCGGAGTCGAAGTTGATCAGGCCGCCTGCTCGTAGCCCTTGGGCAAGAAGGGCGTTGCACCGTGGTTTTGTTGACGCCTGCCGGGTGTGCTCCGACCACGCTCGACATCCTGCCGAAGTTTCTCTATCAGCATGTCGACGACCTCGGGATGGTCTTTGGCCACGTTGGTGCTTTCCGCTAGGTCCTTTTCCAAGTCGAATAACTGCACCAAAGGCAATTGCTCCTTACGTGCGTTGGCTGGAGTGGGGTTGCTCCACCCGCCGGAACCAGGGCAGAGGGCCAACTTCCATTTGCCTTGACGAATAGCAAATGATCCGTTGATCGAATGGTGAATGATGCTGTCGCGCACACCGTCGGTGGTTTGCGGCTCTTGGAGGGCGGGCAGGAAGCTAACACTGTCTTCGCCTGCGTGGTCGGGGAGCGAGACGTCGATCACGTCGGCGCATGTACGCATCAGATCGGTGAGGCAAATAGTTGCATCGCAACTCGTGCCAGGCTTCACTCGTTGGGGCCAGCGCACCACAAAAGGTACTCGATGTCCACCTTCGAAAATGTCCGCTTTGTGACCGCGGAAACCACTGCTCGGATCGTGCCCAAACCGAGACAATTCCTCATAGTCAGCTCGCGGAGAGCAACCATTGTCACTGGTGACCATAACGATCGTGTTCTGCGAGATGCCGGCATTATCGACAGCTTCCAAGATCTGTCCAATCGCATCGTCCGTCTGGAGCACAAAGTCTCCATACGCATTGGTGCCACTCTTGCCCTGGAATTCGGCCGTTGGCAGGATTGGAGTATGGGGGGAAGGAAATGCGAGATAGAGAAAGAAGGGCGGTTCTTTCGAGGCTCGTTTTTCGATGTATGCCACGGCCCGCTTGGTAAAATTTGAGAGCACGTCGCGGTGCGTGAAATCAGCTCCCGTGTCTCCTTTGCGCCAGAATCCTTTCGAGTCCTTATTCTCAGTGACTCGGTCGGGCAGGGAGGTCACTCGATTGTCTTCCACATACACGTAGGGGGGCATGTCGAGCGATGCTGAATGACAGTAGTGGTAGTCGAAACCAATGGCCCCCGGGCCATTCTGCACCGGTTTCGAGTAGTCGATTGCTTGGCTGCCATCGTCCGTTCCAGGCCAATCCCAGCCCAAATGCCACTTGCCAATGCAGGCGGTTTGATAGCCATTCTGCTGGAGCATCTTCGCTACGGTCAGCCGCTCAGGAGAAATCAAATGCGGCGACGTACCATTGAGCACGCCACGCTTCAGTCGCGACCTCCAGGCATATCGACCGGTCAGGACACCGTACCGCGTTGGCGTGCAGACCGACGACCCCGAGTGAGCGTCGGTGAAACGCATGCCTTCGGTGGCCAGCCGGTCCAGGTGGGGCGTTTGCCAGGCTGCGTTCTGGTTGTAGCAGGATACGTCGCCGTACCCGAGATCATCAGCCAAAATGTAGACGATATTCGGATGGCGTTGAGCTTCATGGGCAGGCTCTACCGCCGCGGCGAAGCTGCCTGCTAAGGTGCACGCCAACACTATGACAGTACGCATGATCTCGAAGACTCCCAGTGATGCTGATCTTTGACTTCGTCCGGCATCGAGCGCGTGGTGGGGAGGCACGCTGCATTTTTTGCCAGCCCCCGCAAGCCCAGGCTGGACCCAGCGCATTATAACTGCAATCGCAACGACTGGGGGGAGGGAGTCCGAACTCACGTTCAATGTTGTCGTCGGAGCAGTCGCCCCCAACTACGGACCGGGTAAGCTTGGAGAAGGCCATGGTAAACAAGCAGAATCCTCGTCGCGTGTTGCGGAGTCTTGCACGTTTCTGCGCGAAGGGTTGCCAAGCCAAACAAAGCCAGGCTTTGTGGTTCGGGCACGTGCAGTCCAATGTTCGGGAAGCTGCCCAGTCCTTGGTCGGCTTCATACTCGTTCCTGAACAAGGCAAAGTCGATGAAGTTGATCCGACCGCCCCCTCCGTGAAGAGAGGGCGAATGTCGAACCTATCGATAGCGCGGTCGGTGGGTACTGTGGCCGCCGGGGTGTCGACGACTTACCACAACCTCGACTCGCATGGGGAACAGGATCAACACAGTGAGCACTCCGCATCGCTCGACCATGACCTGCAAACGCCGTTCAATGGCCATCCCCCCCATACTCAACAACCATCGGTGCGAAAAAGCTAGCGCGTGAGCAAGGCTGCGCCCTCTTCTGCTCGGTAGTTCGGTGGCACGACTGTATGGATTGTGCGGGAGGCAAAAGACAGGCTTCCTATGGCGTTTCCGATTTCCCAGTCCCCCATTCGGGGTACGCGAGCTAGAATTCTACGGTTCACCATTTATGCTCCCTAGAGGGGACCATCGAACAGTAAGGCGCAGTCGATGTCGAAGCGGTCGTATTCTCAGTCGCGGCTACCTCAATTGTTCGAATGGTGCGAAGAGCACACGCGGGCTGCACTTCTCCTGTCTGTTGGCATTGCTTCCCTGGTGGCGGCGGTCGATTTACTGACCGGCGACAGATTCCCGCTGATTGTGTGCTACCTGCCTTCCATCTTCCTGCTTTGTACAGTCGTTCGACCAGCCGTCGCATACTGCGCGGCTGCCGTCTGCTCGTCGGCATGGATGATTGACGACGTGGTGGTGCTCCAGATGCATAGCGTCAGTCCGCAAGGTTTGTGGATAGCTTCAGTGCATTTTGTATTCTTCACCGTGATCATCGGCATGCTGTTTAGATTGCGAGTTGCCCATGAACGGGAACGGCTGTTTGCTCGCACCGATGCCTTAACCGGTCTATCGAACTCCAAAGCCTTTCGCGATACAGCCGAGCGGGAGTTGGCGCGTTCTAAGCGGAACAACGGCTACTTGGCAGTCGCATTTATCGATTGCGATAACTTCAAGGCCGTGAACGACACATTGGGACATCGTGCCGGCGACGAACTGCTAAAAGCCATGGCCGAAACAATGGAGTTGAATATTCGCAAGATGGACACCGCTGCCCGAATGGGCGGAGACGAGTTTGCAGTCCTGTTGCCAGAAGCCAGCCTGGAGGAAGCAGAACTGGTGATCTCCAGGCTGCGTGAAAGTCTGCTCGAGCGAATGCAGCAGAGCAATTGGCCGGTGACCTTCAGTATCGGGGTGGCTGTTTACCAATCGCTGCCCGATTCGATCGAGGATATGATCCATGGTGCCGATCTGCTCATGTATGAAGTCAAGCAGAACTCGAAAAATGCGGCCACCTTTAGACTCGTCGCTTAGCATGGTGGGGTGACGATCCTTCTCTCGCTGCAATTGGAGTGCTATTTATGCCAACGGGTATGCTAGAATCGCCCGCACAGTTGGCTCTCTTTCCGCTAACGAGAATTGCAGTTTAGGGTGAAGTCCCAGCTTGCTGGCTTGCAGAGTACTTGCGGTAACTGCTGCAGTGTTCGACCCGATGAAGAGCTAGACTCCATTTCAGTCATGATGCGGAGCAAGTGAAGTGCGTGAGTCCATCGTTTCCGAAGTCAACCGGGTAAGGGTTGGAGTCCTCAGCCGGATCTTCGTGGAAACTGCTCTAGCCGCGCATCTGGTCGTTGTATCCTTCTACTGGTGGTTGAGTCCAAAAGGGTTTCCGCTTACTCACTGTCGATTCTGGCTGAATACCGCTGTTCCGTTGGCGGTCATGCTATGTCTGCTTGCTTCCCTCGTGGCAGCGTTGAGGCACCAACACAAGATTCCGGCCATCAGCCTTGCAGGATGTGCAGCCGCATGGGGGGCATTGGCTCTAACCGGGCGTTTGCTTTTTCCAGTTAGCCTGGAGCGGCTGTGGCTGGCGGGTGTGTTTCCCGCGGTGCTACTACTTGTTGGAGGCATCGCCATCTTTCGGGTGGCTCAACTCAGAGCAATGGTCTGGATATCGGCCGTGATCGCTGGTGGGGCCATCGGGGCTTTTGCAGTTTGGGCACAGGTGCCTGCTCGTCCCAGTACAAGGCCCGCCTCCAGCGTAACCTCCGGTTTGTCGGAGGTAGATCTATCGTCGCATAATTCGCCACTGGTGCAGCTTGGGGAGGGAAACAACTTTCATCCCGCCATGGCGGAACTCTCGGCAGAGTGCGGTAACGCAAATCTTCATATCTCTCCCTTGTTGACCTTTGACCGTACGACGCAAGACGGTTTCTGGTCGATACTCGCACCGCTCCGAAACAGTGATCGGAAGGTCAGCAGTTGCATTGTCGATCAGGATGGTTGCCATTGTGCGTATACCGACGGATCGTCCATTCGGATAGATAAGCCGAATATCGGTGGGCGAGTGGAGCTCAAGGCGTCCACGATCGTGAAGCAAGCAACGTATTCTCATCTGAATTCGTTCTGCGTCGTCTCTATCACCGGGCACCGAGACATCTCTCTCGCATTCTCTCCCTGCGGAGACACCCACATCGACGTACTGCCTGCCGATTATCCCACAGGGCGGCCCGCACGTTTTGCGTATTTAGACGCAGACAGTACATTCCGCGTCGTCGAAGCGAGTTCTGGCGAGAAAGGACCGTTCCGACTGTTGGCTTCAGGGCCCATGCGGGATGGCGCCCCCCTCGAATTAGTGGTCCGCGACCATCGCCAGCAGATCGCTACGGTGGTTCTCGAGGATTGGTCGTCGCAGCTCAGTACGGCGATTTCGCCCACAGCGGGATGGGGTGTGCCTGTCAACGCAATCGAGTTTCAGCGGCTCGGGTCACGCAAAGACTCAGAGATTCAAATCTGGGTAACGCTGGCTGCAACTTCGGTGGGGCGCGGTTGGGAGTGCGTAGGTCACCGAAGCGGGACCTATCGAAACCACATCTCCATTCGCAGAAACCCGCCGGCGACGGGGGCCATGCCATAGTTTCGACGCGGAGGGAGAGAAGTGGGCCACTTCGAGTGACTGCTGGTGTAGCCGGGCCCCTGCGCTTGCTACTCCCTACCCGATTCCAGCGTCACTTGGGCCGGCTCGAGTCCTTCGGACTCCACGCGAACAGTGATCGTACCGCCGAGGCCTTCCTTGGGTCGAATGATGGCCATCGCTTTGCCTGCGAACAATTGAACCTGTGAGGAATGGAACGACTCCATCGAGGTCGGGTCGCCATTAGCGGTTGCTTCCAAGGTGCCCGGGCCTTGCACGGAGATGCTCACTTTGTTCTCGGCCAATTCGTTAAATACGCCGTTCTCGTCGACGGCTCGGATGGCGATGAAGACCATGTCGATGCCATCGGAAAGCACTTCGTTGCGGTCGGGCGTGAGAGCCAGTGCGCTTGCTGGTCCGGCAGTGCGGAGGATTTGTTCGGCGATCTCCTTGCCATCATTGTAGGCCACGGCCCGCAGTTCACCTGGCTCGTACCGCACATCATTCCATCGCAAGCGATAGTCATACGTCTGCTGGAAGTAGGATGACTCTACGGCCTCAGAGTAGGCTCGCATCGTCTCGATGGAGGGTTCGATGCCGTCGGCCAAAGGCCCAAACTGCAATCGCAGATACCGTGCGGAGCTGTCTAGCTGATGGATAGCCTCCTTCACGCCACCCCACTTGGGGTGCTGGCTCGACTTCTGGTCGACAACGGTGGTCCAATCGTGGCCATCGCGAGATACTTCCATCGTGTACTCATAGTTCTTCGACTCCTTCGGAAACTGAATGGCAACGGACCGCAGAGGGCGAATCTCTCCGAGATCGGCCGTCAGACGTGGGGCAGCATCGGACTGCTCGGCACACCAACCTTGCGGATCTACATCGACAAGCGAAGTCAGGGCTTCCGAATTTGAAGAACTGACTTTGATGGTTGCTGATTCGATCAGGTTGATCGGCTGCGGAGGGGCCTCACCTTTGTTACGAACGCCGAGCGACTTTCCGTTGAGGAACAACTCAGCCGAATCACCATTGGTGTAGACCATTACCGGCACCCGTTGGCCTTCGTGGCCCGGCCAATTCCAGTGAGGCGCAATGTGCAGGGTCGGGGTGTCGGGACGCCACACGCTGCGGTACAGGTAGAAGCGATCCTTGGGGAAACCTACCAGGTCGAAAATACCAAAATAGGAGCTGCGTGAATCCTGCTCGAATGGCGTGGGTTCTCCCAGGTAATCGAACCCGGTCCAAACGAACTCGCCCGCCAGGAACTTGTCACGCTTCAAGCGATGGAACTCGATCTCCGGAATATCGGCCCAGGGAGCCGCCAGCAATTCGTAGGCCGAGAGCTGCCCATCGGTTCCGTAGTCGCATTTGTCACTGGGCAGCGGCAGGCGGTACTGGCCACGACTACTCAAGGCCGAGGCTGTCTCGCTGTAGATTATGGGGATCTCTGGGAATGCCCGGCGGAACTTGTCATACCGCTGTTGGTAGTTCCAGCCCACGACATCAAGGTCCGCAAGGATGTCGGTCTTGGCCGTATCGGGAATATGACAGCCAATCCCCACCGGCCGGGTGTCGTCATGACGCAAGAATTCTGCTCGTGCCAGGCGGACGCGATCGCGCGACTTGCCTTCAGGCGAATGAGGTTGATTGCTGATCTCATTGCCGATCGACCACACGACCACTGAGGGATGATTGCGGTCGCGGCGAATGAAGTTTTCGGCGTGTCGAGCAACGTACTGCTCGAAGGGGGGATTGCCATCGTGCCGTCCTGCCGTTTCGTCCCATTTGTCGAACAACTCGTCCCACACCAGGATGCCCATCTCGTCACACAAGTCGAGCAGTTCGGACGCCGGCGGGTTGTGGCTGGTGCGAATGGCGTTGACCCCCATGTCCTGCAGCAGTTCGAGTCGCCGCCGCATAGCACGCTTGTTGAATGCGGCCCCCAGAGCGCCCAGGCCGTGATGCAGGTTCACGCCCCGCAGATTGACGCGCCGACCATTCAAATGGAAGCCATCATCGGCTGTGAACTGAAATGAGCGAATGCCGAATGTTGTGTAGCGACGCTCGACTACCTGGTCTTGCACGCGTAGTTCCGTGACGCAGAGATAGTTGTTCGGAGTATCCACATCCCAGAGAGCTGGTTGGTCGATGGTAAACTCGTGTGCTACAGAAACGCGCTCTCCCGCCGCGGACACTTTGGCCATACGCCGACGGTGAATCTCTGCGCCACTCGGCTCGCGAATTGTCACCTCCACGTCCACCGGTTGGTCGATCTTCAAGAAACTATCGATCTCGTTCGAGACCTCCACGGTCGCCTGCTCGCCAGCGATGGCGGGAGTGGTGATTTGCGTCCCGCCATGTGCCAGATGGACCGGCGGGCTGACCACCAGGGAGACGTTCCGGTAGATTCCCGCCCCCGGGTACCACCGCGTACCGTGCCGACGGTTGTCAACACAAATAGCAACGACATTCGCCCGGCCGAACTGAATGAAGGGAGTGATATCTATTCGGAACGGGGTGTAACCATAGTCCCACTCACCGGCCAGTTTTCCATTCACGTAGACCTTTGGAGACGACATGACCCCGTCAAAATCGAGGTAGACCTGCGAGCCTTCGTGACTTCGATCGACCGTCATCCACTTCCGATACCACCCAATGCCTCGCCAGGGCAGTTTTCCTGCATATCCGTGCTCATCGGGATCAAAGGGGCCAGCAATGGCCCAGTCGTGTGGGGTTCGCACGATCTCCCAGTCGGTATCGTCACAAGTTCGCTCCTGGGCGTCTGGAACATCTCCCAGGTGAAACTTCCAGCCGCGATTGAAATCGCGCGTCGTACCCTGTGCACTGGGGGTGACTACACCGATCCCGGTGAGGACTAGCATCGCGAGGTGAAGGACTGTCCGAGTGTGAAGAGAAGTGATGTGCATCGCCTTGCCTGCTGAGTTCAATCGGTTGGGGGAGCTCCCGGCACCTGCTTCAAGCGACATTCTACCGCGTTGCCTGCCGAATCGAGCAAGAGCTGAAGTTCATCGCGAATTCCATCGCCCGGTGGTTCGACACGCATTGTCATCGACTTTCGTCCAGGCAAGTGAATTGTGGCGACAGATTTGTCGTTGGGCTTGCCGTACAACACCACGTCGAGGTGCGACCAGTCGATATCTCCAGTATGCTGGGCGAGTTCGGCGTGTGCGAGTAGTGTTCCCTCCGGGACCAGCACCACGATTGGAATTTCGCCGGCGGTGATCGGATGCCAACCGGGGCCTTCAAAGGCGTTCCCGGTCTGGTAATCAACCCAGCGGCCCGGCGGCAGGTAGACGTCTCGAGATTCCGTGTCAGCAAACAGCGGGGCGACCAGGAGCTTACTGCCCAGTAGATACTGATCATCGATCAGCCAACTGGTGCGATCGTGTGGGTACTCAACGAAAAGCGGCCGCAACAAGGGCAGCCCTGCTTCGGAGCTGGCAGCGGCCTCCGACAACAGATAGGGCAGCAATCGGTAGCGCATGGCGATAGTGCGGCGAAATAGATCAACAAACTCGTCGTCTATCAGCCACGGTTCGCGTGGCGGAGCGCCATGGCAACGAGTGTGCGAACTCAGCGCCGCCATGGCGAGCCAGCGGGCGTAGAGTTCTTTGTCTGGCGCATTGACGAATCCACCGGCGTCGTGGCTCCAGTAGGTAAAGCCAGACAGTCCGAACGATAGCCCCGCTCGCAGCGACGCCGCCATGGCCGAGTAGGAGTTTTCGGCATCGCCGCCCCAATGCAGGGGGTAACGTTGGCTTCCGGCCCAGGCGCTGCGTGCCCAGATTAAACGTTCGTCGGTGGTGTCGTACGTCAGGTCGGACACCAACTGGTTATATCTAAGCGGATAAAGATTGCGTTCGTACCATCCAGTTCGCCCTGAGGCATAGAGCCCGTCGAGCGGAGCGTCCTCTCCAAAGTCGACCTTGATCACCGCCACGCCTAGCCGCAGGAGATTGCGTATCTTCTCCTGGTACCACTCGACCGTTTCCGGATTGCTGAAGTCGAGTACTCCGTCTTCGGCGGGAAGCTTCCCGTTTTGGCTCTTCACGAATAGACCCGCCTGGGCTGCTTCCTGGTACAGCGGATTCTTGGGCGTGAAGTAGGGAAGCTGCCAGAGCGATAGGCGAAGCCCCTGATCGCGCAGGTCGCTGATCATCTTCGCGGGATCCGGGAATCGCTCGGAGTCAAACTCAAAATCGCACTGCCAGTCTTGCGAGAACCAACCCGTGTCGAGGTGGATAACATCGCAAGGGATCTGATACTCACGCAGCTTGGTGGCGACATCCCGCAGCTCAGCGGCGCTATTGTAGGTGATGCGACTCATCCACAGGCCAAACGACCAGGCCGGGGGCATGGGACTGCGGCCCGTAAGGCTCGTGTATTCGGCCAGGATCTGTTTGGGAGACCCCACAAACAGGAACAGGTCGAGCGTTTCGTCCCCTGTGTACGCGATGTTGGTGCCATCGAATTGCTTGCCAAAATCGAACGACACCGGCGTGCTAGTGTGAACGAACACGCCGTAGCCCGCGCTTGTCATGTAGAAGGGAATAGGTTTGTACATCCGCTCCGATTGGGCTCCCAGCGCATCGCGTGTCATCGCAATGACACGTTGCCCTCGCTTATTGAAGCGGGTGAACGACTCGCCACAACCGAAGATCTGTTCGTCGTACTTCAAGGTCGTGGCGCAGGCGAATAGGCGGGTCAGGTCCTTCTCGCGTCGAATGAACGAAAATGGCGTCGACGGCGTAAACGACGGCGGGTCGTTGAGCGATCGTGTGCGGGTGAGCTCGTTTCCCAGTGCGTCGCAGAGGACTATCCGCCATGGATCACGCTCGATGCGAAGTGCAGCCGACGACGTCGATAGGGTGATGGCTTCCTCCGACTGCGACACCTGCGGGGCCTTGTCAGCGGGAACCGGTCCGGCGAGCATCAGCGAGGGAGTGCGATCTACATCGATAGCCCGCGAGTGGAAACGCAGGCGAAACGTCCGAGGGCTCACCACCGATACTTCGAAAGGCAGTTGGGGATCGCGCTCGTATTCACTCTCGGGAAACTCGGTGCTGGCGCCTCGTACCAGCGGAAAGTCCAGCTTGTTGAACGACAAGCTGGGCTGACGCACGTAGCGCTGCCACTCGATGTGTCCGCGGCCAGTCGAGGCGTCGAAGTCGGCTAGCCGTGTTCCAACAAAGTGGACGTTGCCGAGTTCGCGAAACTCCTCGGCAACGTCCACGCGGTCTCCTAGGCGATGTTCCCCCTGTGAAACATGCGTAAGGACCGTTGAAAGTAATGCAGTCAGCAGGCCGCCTGTCTTCAAAAGCCAAATAGGCGAAGAGGTGTTCGTCATTGGTACGCTGCTAGTGCGGTTTATATTCGGCCAACGCGAGTGGTAATTGCTGAGCAGGATCGGTAAGAATCAGCAAGCCGGCTAGCGAGGCGTCGCGGCGATGCCGTACATTGCTCGTGCTTCACGTCCTACTCGCATCGATCCAAGCGTCATTGTCTCGCCGGCGGCACAAGGTCGTCGCCAGACCGAAAATGTGTTGTCAATGCTCTCCGCTGGGCCTTCTGCCACGGTGAATGTCGGATTCCCTCCCCAGGCATCTTCATCCAGCCCAATGTCGAAGCCGGTATCTTCAAATTGACTTGTCAACCAGTCCGGAAGCTCCGACCGATCGTCGTAAATGATGAACAGTGTGGCGTCAGCAGCGAACTCTACCTCGATCGATAACTCGTTCAGATAGCGATAGTCATTCACGGTGCGAACGTAATCGGCACCCAGCAGCAGCGGCGGTATACCTTCGCTCGTCAGGCCATTCCATTGGTGCGGATGATCAACGTAGGCGTGCACATCCTCATCCAGTCCTCGGGGGATCACTTGGTAGTAGCTGACGCTCTTCGTCGCGCCGAGGTTGTCCCACACCGCGGCAATCACACCATCTTGGCTATCGGGTTCGAGTGTCGACCAACTGTCGTCGTTGGCTTCGCCATGCACCTGGAAAATCCGTTCGATCTTCCCAATGCGGTTGATTCTGGCGGCCTCGCCTTGTGTCAACCGACGGGCGAACTGTTTATCGGCCGTGCCCAACGACTTGAGATCCACCTCGCCTTCGAACACGACCACGTCGGTATTCGCATCCCCAAGCTTGGCAACGCCAAACCTGGTGCCGAGGTCCACCACTTCGATATCGGAAGTAGTAATGGTAAATCCACGCGCCCAGCGAGGGACATCGGCCGTGGCCTGACCTCGCACCAGTTCGACCAGCATGTCCGAGTCGAAACGGCATTGCGTTGGACCACGAAGCGACATTGTCACTCCGTTGGATAGCTCGAGCGATAGTTTACCTGAGGTGATTTCCAGAATGCCTGCAGTAATCTTCTGATCCGGCCCAATAGCCGTGCAGCTGGCGCCAAACTCCACGTTGTTGGATGCCAACACTTCGCCCAGCGTGCGGGGCGCTGTTTGATTGAACCATGAGAACGCCAGCAAGCCTGCCAGCGAAGCTGCCACCGCGACTCCGACTGCAAACTTCCAAGAGCGACGGCGAGCTACGCGGGTTGGTGAATCGGGAGAGCAAGCTGCTGTAGTTGCCTCATCCGCCTCATGGCTGCCCACGGTGACATTGGGGAGGCTGGGGGAGAAGGACCACTTCAACAGCGCATCGGTTTGCAACTGATCGATGACTAGTCGGGCCAGCTCTGGATTTTCGTCCAGCAATTGCGAAAACTGCTCGCGTTCCTGGTCGCTGGACGATTCCTCCAGCACTCGGTCCAATGAGTGCATCAGTTGAGCATCTGCTCCGTTAGTCATGATGAAGCCTCCGAAGCCATGCGCCGCTCGATGCAGCTGCCCAAGTCCTTACGCAGACGATACAGACGGCTGGATATCTGATCCGCAGTTGCGTTTAGACGAGCCGCTAGTCCCTTCACCGAAACGCCGCAAGTATAGCGCTCCTGCAGGAGCGTTCGCTGCTCATCCTTCAGGTGTTCCAGGCAACGAGTCAACGCCGAGAGCCGCCCATCCGCTTCTAACGGATTGTGGTCCATCGAAGCGGCCAAGGAGGACACAAACTCGTCGGACAGCAGCAGCCGCGACCGGCTGCGTGTCTTGCGAAAGGCAAGCACACGGTTGTAGGCGAAACGCAGCGCCCAAGGCAGGAACGGCCGCGATTGATCGTAATCGTCCTTATGAGCCCACAGATCGACGTTGGCATCCTGCACGACGTCGGCCGTAGCCGAATCGCCAGCCATCAGGGTGTGGGTATAGACGTACAGATCACGCTGGTGGGAGGTTAACAAATCGACAAATCGCCGATCGCGATCAAATGAGTCGGTGACTTCCATGGTAATTTAAAAGTCGGTTCTCTATGCGGCAAGCCGAACTCGGCGTACTTGATTGCTGTCGAATTATAAGTACTGAGCCCATTTTCGGAGAATCTGATGTTAAAAAGGTTTTTTTCGTCAGATTCGCTTCGGAGGGGCTCAAGTAGAAATGAGTGCCGGCGCAGGGCTGTTTGAATCTGCCAGGCGGCGTGCACGACTCGAACTTTTCTACAACCCAAGAAACCCGGAGGCGGAAAACCGGAGGACTTCGCGGAGCGACCACTACCACTCCGCGAAGAAACAGGCGAATCTTAGCGAGCGCTAAAGGTGCTCGGTGGTGCCAGAGGGCTCTTCCCTGTGCAAAGCGGTAGTATTCTCTCTTCCTTGTTTCACTTCTTTAGAGGTGTGGCTCATGACTATCAATCGTTGCTGGCGGTCGACTGCGACTGTCGCTCTCCTGGTGTTCGCAGCCGCTTCGGCATCGGCTCAGACCACATTGTTTACCACGGTTGAAGATTTCACTGACTGGGAAAATTCGACCACGCAAGACAGTGTGGATCTCGACGGTTCCAGCACTAATGGCCTGGCCGGCGGAGGAGTCGCAGGCACGGCCGGTTCGCTGGCGCTGCTGCCTAGCAGTAACTACAACTTCCATTTTTCTCCCGGGCAGCAAGGCAATGCAGAACTCGTAAGTGCATTGGGGATAGGGGGCGAATTTGTGTTCGAACACGATTTCCCAACGCCACTGCAAGCTGGCAGTTACTTTCAGCTCGGTGTTGGGCTGAACTACAACGACCACTTCGATCAACTGTTCGGTGCGACGGTAGACAACATGGATGGCACGTACACAACCACGGTGCCCTACACCTTTGATGGAATTCCGGCCGACGGGGGCTACCTCCAAATTGGAATTATCTACAACGCCGAGCTTTCGGGTGTGGCGGTAACGGTAGACAATATCCGTGTCCAGAACACGGTGCCCGAGCCGGCGACCATGGGGTCCGTATTGTTGGGGCTGGTAGTCATGGGCCTGGGGTGGCGCAAGACTCGCTAACGCTAGGACTCAACGGCGCACCGGATTTGGGTAGATGGTGCGATCAAACAGGGGGACGGCAAGGCAGGGGAATGCCGTCCCTCTGATTTGAAATTCGAGCGAGTATAGCTGATCGACATTCTTTGTTGGAAACAGGGTCGGGTTTAGAAAAGGCGAGTTCGAGTGGGCGTTTGCTTCGATCCGAAGAAACGTCAGGCGACCCGCCGTAGGCAGGAATTTTCCATGAAATGCTGTATGTCCATACTGCTGCTGAGCGTCTCAGTGGCCATTGCAGGGTCGGTCCAAGCCCAAGTCTTGATTGACTTCAACGACCAATTCGAAGGCCCAATCAATCCGTCAGAGAACCCGCCGTTGGTCTATAAGTTCGAGGGTCCGACGGGCAACATAGGAACCCCTGAATACAATCTCGACTTTAGCCACGCGATTGTCGACACGGGTGGAGGCAATCTTGCCTACCAGCAAACGTTTGACGGTACGGGCCTCGACGTGATGGTCGGTCTGTTCGAACCGCCTTATTTCTACTACGTGGGGGGAGGCGGTGGCTTCTTTACCCCCAGTGACAGTGGCATGACCGGCCTTGGTGAAGACGATCCGCGGAACTACACGTTCTCGTGGGATGTCAATGTGGTGGGCGAGATCGTCGACGTCCCGATTTACGTCGGTTTTGGCCAGTACGATGCCGACTACGAGGCCACCTACGGAGTTGATATCACGGGAGGCGAGAATGGCGAGCCGGATGGCGACATGCTCGACGGCGCAGACTTGTGGATCATTGGCGATGTTCCCGTCCAGATCGACACCTCGGTCGATGGTTTTCAGACATGGTCGATCAATTTGGCGGATGCCGTTGCCGTTGGCAACGGCCCCACGGCAATCGACGGGGTCGCCGCCGAGAACATCTTTTTCGACAACGAGAACACCCTTTACTTCAATTGGTATTTCGGCCACACCGAATTCGGCTTCGATGGAGATAACTCGGTAACGTTCGACAATATCATCATTGATTTCAACGAGGTGGTTGTCGGTGCCGGCGACTACAACGGAGACGATGTCGTCGATCTGGCGGACTACACGATTTGGCGCAATAACCTTGGCGGAGATAACAACGCCTTATTGGGCAATGGAGACGAAAGCGGCGGCAGTATGGGAGTGGTCGATGCTGCCGACTACGAATACTGGAAGGCCAACTTTGGCAGAGACTATACGGGACTGATGACGGGAACCGTCGTTGCTGCAGTTCCGGAGCCTGGTGCCGTTGCGTTGGCAGTGCTGGCCGCAACCTTGGTCGGCTTGTGTTGCCGTCGAACTTCGTTTCGCGGCTGAATCGTATCGCGAGATCTGACGACTCCGTCCAGCCGGTCGACGTAAACAACTGGGCTGGCCCGGCGGACCTAGAAGCGAGAAGGCATGATGCGAAAGGCTTTCACTTTAGTTGAACTGTTGGTGGTCATTGCCATCATTGGTATTCTGGTTGCCCTGCTCTTGCCGGCGGTACAAGCTGCACGCGAGGCCGCCCGGCGAACGCAGTGCAAAAACCAGCTCAAGCAAATCGGCCTCGCCATTGCCAATCATACCGACACCTACGGCCTGTTTCCTTCGGGCGGGAGTCGGTATGGCGAAGAGCGTCTCGAATGGTACGTTACTGGCAGCAAGGCGTACGCGGCCCCTCGGCAGGGATGGTCGTGGGCCTACCAGATTCTAAGCTTCATGGAGCAGGAAAATCTGGCCAATCTTACCAGCAGCGAGGCAGTTGCCGCCACGGCGGTGCCAACTTACAACTGTCCCTCGCGGCGAGGCCCCACGTACTTCAAAAACCCAGCCTCCAACTGGCCGCCCGCCTACCTGATTGACTATGCAGGGACTCAGCCAGCCACCCGCAGGTCGAGTGATCCGTTCCTGGCCAACAGTTCGAGTCTGTATTTCAATGTTCCCGAGCACGTTGCCGCAGGCACCTACACCCGAGCCCATCAAGCGTTCTGGAGTCCAAGTGGTACGGGCTATCCAGACCCGAAGAACTATGGGGTATTCGATGGGGTGATTATCCGCTCGCCGTACAAGCGAACCAGCACACCCGGCGCCAATGAGGGTCCCGCCACACTCGAACTTCTCAAAGGGGTTCCGAAGAAGGTAACCTATGCAAAGATCACGGATGGTACCAGCAAGACGATGGTGATTGGCGAAAAGTGGGTATCCGTCGATCGGTATCAGCCCAGCGATACCAACTACGGGGCCTCCGATGACCGGGGGTGGATTGACGGCTGGGATCCCGACACCATGCGTACCACGGCTTGGCCACCTCAGCCCGACTCGCAGGACAATCGCGGCAATGGCGGGACCGGTTCCGATCAGGATTACATGTTCGGTTCGGCTCATTCCGGAATCTTTCAGGCCACCTTTGCCGATGGTTCGGTCCACTCCATTGCCTACGACATCGACATGACCGTGTTCAACAGCATCGGTACACGTAATGGCGATGCCTTGAACGAAACGGTGGTGATGGAAGGTGTCGACTAAAGCAGCTATCGATAAGGCCAAGCCCGCAGTGATGTATCGTCCTTCCTCTTTCGTACGTGGCGGGCATCGGATCGCCACCTGGATGGATTTGTATTCCTCCGTGGTGAATGGCAGCGAGAGATGAGACGGCACCGATACGCGGCCATGTCGGGGGTGCTGGTTGTAGCCTTTCTATTGACGCCGATACGGTCGTCGGCACAGCTGCAAGCCAACCTTTCGGTGGATGCAGGAAACAGGTTGGCCACCATGCCGACGACGGGGCTCGGCATCCATACTTCTCCTTACTACAACAGCTTGACCCACGCCAGCCTGGACGACCGACTGGAAGAGGCCGGCATCACCACCTTGCGATACGGTGGTGGCGGATACGCTGATGTCAATCATTGGTCCATCACACGTGCGGCGTGGGAGAACGGCACCTCCGAAGCCGGAGGTTGCTGCGGCGGTGGCCTCACTCCCTGGTTTGGCGACGCCAGCCAGTATGGCTACGTGGGGGGAGGCTCCGATTTTGCGAACTTCGTGCGGTTGCTCGATCGCACATCCGGCAGTCAGGCCGTGGTGACGGTGAATTACGGATCGGCGCTCAAACTCGTACCCGATGCGTCGAAGCCAGCCGGGGTCGCATCCGTCGTACCTGATTTTGGTGGTCAACCGAAAGAGGCGGCCGCATGGGTCGCCTACGCGAACTCCGATGCGTCTCTGTACGGCACCGACGACGACATCCCCATCGGTACCGACGAGCAGGGCAACGATTGGAAAACGGCCGGCTACTGGGCGAGATTGCGTGCTTCCACGACTTTGGAATATGAAAGCTGGGCTCAGGCCGATGGCGTCTACGATCCTCTCAACGCCTTTCTGGCCATCGACCGGGACGATCCTGTCGGCATCAAATACTGGGAAATTGGTAACGAGACTTTCGGCACCGGATACTACGAGCAGAACACCAACGGTTACTCGGTCAACTACGACGTGCCCTACCCGCACTACCAGAACAATCGCCAGGGCAATCCCGAACTCTCGCCCGCCCATTACGGTGAAGAGGTGGTTGAGTATTCGCAGCTGATGAAGTCGATCGATCCGGACATCAAGATTGGCGCTGTGTTAACAACACCCCCCGACGACTGGTATTGGGACTACTGGCCGAAGAACGGCGGACCGGACAACCCCAACAACAAGCACTGGAATCCGGAAGTCCTCGCCCAAGCAGTCGCCGATATCGACTTTGTGATGGTGCACTGGTATCCCTACGTGGGCGAAGAGTACGACGACCAAAACAACAATCAACGACACGACCCGGGAGAACCGGTAAACGACGGATCCAGTCTACTGGCTTTTCCGAGTCAGAAGATTCCGCAGATGATCGAAGGTGCCACTGCCGGGGTCGATTCGGGCCGGCAAGCTGGCCTTCGCGATTGGCTCGAGTTGCATGGCAATCCGGATGCTGAGATCATGGTCACCGAGTTCAACTACTTTGGTGGAGTGTGGGATGGCGGCCCGCATCACGCGACGAACTACCGATCGGCGGCCGACGCTTTGTTTGTTGCCGATGCCTATTCCAGTTGGCTGGAAATGGGCGTCTCCAGTGTGCAGTATCTCGAATTGCTGACGAAGAGTTTTCTGGATGACTCTGCCGATCTACAGCAAGGACCTGCATTCCGAGGTGTGTCGCTGGTCGACAAACTCGTCCAGCCAGGGGATGAGTTCGTGCAGAGCAACTCCGACACGGACGACGTACGCGTCCACGCTGCGATCGCCGCCGATGGCTCGCTGGCGATCATGATCCTCAACATGAACCTGGACAATGTCGCACAGATTCAGCTCGACATCTCCGGCTTCTCGCCAGGCGAGCAGGGTATCGCCTTTAAGATGGAAGGTGGCACCAGCCTGCAACAGACGGTGTTCTCCGGCGTCACTTCCACGCTCAATGTCGAGGTGTTGCCGCGCGCGGCCGCCGTGTATGTGATACCATCGCACCCAAAACTAGCAGGAGACTATAACGGCGATGGGCTGGTAGATCTGGCTGACTACACCGTGTGGAGGAACAGCATTGGTCGAGTTGGCGAAGAACTCGCCGCAGATGGCAACGGAAACGGCACTGTCGACACCAGCGACTACACCATCTGGAAGGAAAACTTCGGTATTGGAATGTCAGCAACTAACGTTGGTGAAACAACCGTGCCCGAGCCAGCAGGAGGGATGATCCTCCTGCTGGCAGGCCTGGTGTTTGCAGGCGTCGGCCGGCGCTAAGTAGCTTCCGGGCCATCAATACACAGGAGACGTTAACGCGAGAACCTTTTGGGACGCATCATTTCGTCGTACCGTACGGCATTCGAGCGATGCAGTTCGGGGTCGATGTCATAGTTGACCGTGTCCACCGAACCGTCGCACATCGCCATGTTCAGACCACCCGCGTGGGCGCTACCGAAGGCGAAGGAGAAACGGCGATCCGATGCACTGCCATCCTCCACCGAGTCCTGTTGCGGTTGATAGACTTCAGGGTTGTTGGCGTAAGTCTGATCGGGAGCCCAGGCCACGCGGTGATTGTCCCATTCGAAACCGACGTAGGCATTTTGATTGTCGCCGTACTGCACCCACACACTGCTGGTGTTCTGGATATCCAGGTAGGTGTTGGGAGACATCAATTTCTCGCCGATCAGGTACGTGTTGCTTAACCCGTCGACAATCTGTCGAGGCTTGATTTCACTTCGATAGTGAATCACACCCGTTTGGTAGTAGGCAGGCTCGTTGATGTCATTGGTCTTGTCCCACTTGTTCTGATCCGCCTCGCGATAGCTGTTTGGCTGCCAGAAGGCGAGACCTGAGCTTCGGGAGGCGGAGTGCAGCGAATCGCCGGAGTTAGCTGCAAAGTCGGTTTTGGCGACCTCGTACAACTCGGTGACCCACTGCTGCTCTTTGATGCTTCCCCACTGAACGCGGTAGCCACGGGCTGGCCTCCGCGATGGGCAATAGAAAACGTCTACAGGCGTAGAGTTTAGCAGTGTGGACGCGTTCTGGAACTCGGCGCTCGTTGGCGACATCCCGGTACCCAGGTCTGCAAGGGCCGTTTGCTCAAGATAGGCGAGGATGCCGTAGCACCAGCTTCCGGGCTGCTCTTTGCCAAAACCGCGATTGGCATCCGCAACATACCATTGCCCCCAGCCGCCACTAGGAAGGTGCCCGTGCGTGTCGACATGCAGCAGGCTGGCCAGTCCAATCTGCTTGAGATGATTCTTGCATTGCGTTCGCCGTGCAGCTTCACGGGCTGCTTGCACGGCAGGCAAGAGCAAGGCCACGAGAATACCAATGATGGCGATCACCACCAGAAGTTCCACCAGGGTAAATGCGTTGTGCTTGGTAAGTTTCATCGAACTTTATCTGTCCCTAAAGTTTTTCAAGTGTGAAATTGTAGTCCGCGCCTGAATGATCGACACTTACCTCCAGCGGCGAATCCATGGCCGTTGTGTACTCGGGTTTGATCAGAGACACCCCCGTCGCTGGGCTCTCGAGTACGGTGAAGGTTACCTTGTACTTGCCCTTGTACACTCCATCGCCAGGGCGTTTGGTCACCAGTTCAAAGGAACCATCGTCGGCGATCGGGCTGGAGGCTACTTTGCGAACCACAGCCTTGGAGTCTTCGGTGGGTTCAAACCGAATGACACGGATGGCCCCAACAAGGGGTGACCCGTCCTCGTATTCGACATGCCCACTCACTTGCGCCGTATCACCGCCGCAGCCTGTGACGCAAGTAACCAGGATGAATCCTAGCGCCAGGCTGCTGGAGGTAAATGGGCGTTTTGCAATCATCCGATTCGGTGCTTTAGTTGTTTGAAGATGAGTTCGAATTAAAATCAGCGTGCCGCGGAAGTTACTCAACGGGAGAAACCAGTCGGCTTGAATGCCTCATCGGCGCTCATGATCAAGTAGTCCCAGGCTTTGCAACATCCGCCCCACTCGCCGCCGGTCTCGATGTCTTCTTCGATGAATTGCACGCTGCCATCGGCCATGGCGATAAACACTCCGCCCACGTGGGTGCTGCGGGCCGTACTTTGGGCGAAGCCGAAGGAGTCGCTATTGCAGGACATGCACTCGTCTTGTAGTGCTTGGGCGTTTGTATCGCAGGAGAAGGAGATCGCCGCGCCCGAGGGAATGTCGTCGGCTTTGGCATAGCAGGCGTTAGGGCCGTTGTCGTCACCGCCCGCCCCGTGGCCGGCGACCAAGTTGCCCCCAGCCATGCCCAGGGCCCAGACGCCGCGTGGGTCGGTGGCATCGAAGCCAGAGCGTATTTCGGCCAGCATCATCGAGTTTGAAGTTCCATCGACGATCTGCGAAAGCTTGACGCTGGCGTTCGGCCCCATGGCGCCCCGCGTGCTCGCGGGCCAACTGGCCGCCTTGAGTCGTCCCGCCCAAGCGGGATCCTTGCCGTCGTTCATGCTAGGTTGTGTCGTGCCAGACAGATTGGCCGATAGCCGGACACTTCCGATGGACATCGCACCAACGTTGGCTGCGTAGTTGCCCCGTGCCCAGTTGGCACCAAGGCCGGTGCCCTGAAACTTGTCCTTGTTACGGCTGTCCGACGGGCAGTGGAATACCGAAAGCTCCGTGCTGCGCGCTGGTTCGTTGAGGACGTGACGGATTGGGTAGTCGAAGTCGAAGGCGTCGTGCACAGCGTCCCCTTCGAGCTGTGGCAGGATGTCGATAGTCCATGTGGAATCGTAGTCCAGCAGGTTGCCCACCCCTGTGCCGGGAACCGATGCCGTGTAGGTCATGCCAACAGGTAGTTCCTTAAACGCAGACTCGTAGTTCAGCACGGCCAGCGCGATGTTCTTGAGGCTGTTTTGGCAACTGGCTCGCCGGGCGGCTTCCCGAGCGGCCTGAACCGCCGGCAATAGCAAAGCAACCAGGATGCCGATGATGGCGATTACCACAAGCAGTTCGACCAGAGTGAACGCGTGCGAACTGGTTGAATTCCTGAGTCGTAACATGCTGGACATCAAATTCCTCTTCCGCCTGAGGATTCACATCGCCTTCTAGCGAAGGCACGGATAGTACTATCCGCCGTACGATTCACATCAACTCCAACAATCATAGACATCCGGAGCAAAATTGGCGTGCGCCTTTTGCGGGTTTTAATCTCCCTATTGCGCACTATCTCTTGGGGCAAGAAACCAGGAAAGCCGACACCTTGCGTGCAAGGTGTCGGCTTCGGTTGGCATGATGCTCGTCGCGGTGGGGCTATCGAGTTGCACGCTTCCGCAGCAACGTCAGCAGGCCGATACTCAACAGCACCATGGTGGAGGGCTCAGGTACGGCTACCGGACTCGAGGCCGCAGCCAGCGCACCGGCTCCAAAGTTGTCTTTCCAGAACGTGTAGTCGGCGGCACCAACAGGCCCGGAAAGAGATTCGTCGCGGTTCTGCAAGGTCGAACCGTCACCCCCCAGGTTGTTACGCCAGACGGTGTAATCGGCGAGGTCTACTTGTCCGTCACCGTTGTAGTCACCCGCAAGTGAAAGATCCACCAGCTCGAAGGTGCCGTCGGAGCCAGTGGTGGCCAGCCAACTGCCACCAGGGCTGAAGGTGCGGACGTACTCGTTGATGTTGTTGCCATGGTAAACGTTACCAGCGATATCGAAGTCGGTTCCCAGACCGTACCCCAGTCCTCCCAGGCCCTCCGGGGCAAACGACTCAGCATTGAGGACGATGTCGTCGGTCGGATCTCCTGGGGTGCCATTGTCATCGATAGAAATGTCCGGCATGCCGTTCTCGTCGAGCGGAATAACGATCACGCGGCCGTCCAAGTTCGTATCGGTAGTGACTTGAGGGCTACTGGTTTGAACGGTCTTCATCAACAGCAGCGACTTTCCATCCGGCGAGAGCTTCACACCACCGATACGGCGGAAGATGTCCTGCACCCCCAAAGTTGCTGCATTCTCTGGGTTATCGGGCAGGCCATCCAGCCCGTTTTCGACGGTGAAATCCTTCGAGGACCATTCAACCACGGGCGAGCTTCCGTCGACGCCATCGGGCGTAACGACGATCAGTCCGGATTCGTTGCCGTCGGCACGTTGCTGGACCATATAAAACTTGTTGTTTTCAGCCGAGTAGTCGATGTCGGCCAGCACACCCACATTGAGAGCCAGGAAGTAGGGATCGCCATCCGAGTCGGTTCCCAGGTTACCCGAGTCGACGACCAGCGTGGGATTGACGTCGTAGCTGGTTTCGGCGCCGACGTCCCATCGCCAAATGCTGTTACCATCATTGGCGTTCTCACCAGCGCTGAGATCGGTGTCGAGGTCTTCGTCCATCGCCCACACCGTGAGGTCCACGCCAACCGAGCCCGTGACCACAACTTGCGAGACGATCGAACCATGCAGTGGGATCGGGCCGAAATTGTCAGAAACCGAACTGAACACACCACCCGACGGACCGGATTCTGGGGTCTCGGCAATGTAGTTGCCGTTCTGATCCAGTTCCCAGCCACCAAGTACCAAGCCGCCGCTGGTCAGGTCGGGTGAGGCGTACTTGATGCCGCCTGAAGCATCCGACCAGTCGCCAACAATCACGTTGCCAGAATCGTCGAGCGTCAGACGATAGGCCGACGAAGTGGTGCTGCCATCGACGGTAAAGCCGGGAGCCTTGAACATCGAGACGTCATTTACGTCCGGTACTGCCCAGTTGTTGGCCAGATCAACGCCGATCATGTCAGCCGTGTAGGCGTAGAGGCCGTCGCCCTGGGGACGTCCATCGGCGGTGTCCGTGGGATTGGGATTGTTGATGTAGACGGTACCAAAGTAAGGACTTGAGGGGTCCTTGTTCACGGCGATACCCGTGGCCCGAAAGACGTTAAGGTAACCGTTGGTCTCCGTGTCGGTAATTTCAGTCCAGGCTTTGGGGGCACGCTTGATAACCTCGATGTTGTAGTCGCTGAAAGACTCGAGGTCGAAGGTGTGGCGACCAGCTGCCAGGGCGCCAAGATCGACTTCATTCCCGCCATCACGCTTAACGACGACGCTATCCGCCGACTCGTTGAGGACAAACTCATAGGTGCTGCCCGATGTGTTACGGATGCCGGATGCGTAAGGTACGGCCTGCGATGTGGCGGCAAATGCCTGTGAGAGGGTTAGTAGTACGGCAAGGGAAAATACCCGTCGTCCCATAGTTAGCTCCTGCTTAATGCGCTTCAGAGGGTCTGCACTGCTGATGTGGCACTGGTAGTTGCGACCAGTAAGGTAGATCATTCGAAGCGTCGCAATTCGCCTTCAGAGAGACTCGTCAGACAACCTATGTCGACAAGCCTTCCGCGAGCTTCTGTTACTGGTATAGCCATACACTGCGCGATTGTCCTGCTCTTTTTGCGAGAATCTGTCTCGGTGTTGCGCAACGTGGCTTCTTTGGCGTTTTCAGTGTGCTCTGTCAGTTTGGAAACTTCGTGTGACTTTGCGCTTTTGGTAGACGTCCATGCGCAAAGAGGAGTTCTTGCCGCGTGGGTGATGCGGGACGCCCAGATGTGCTTTCGGCTAACGTCAGACAGTTGGAGGTAGCGTACAACCGCATGGGCGACAAGCCGCAGGTGATCTACATCGCCTGCGGTTTTGCGAAGCTGCGGTAAACACCTACCTAGGGAAGTCCAAGGCGACTGCGACGGAGTCTGGCGATGCCGCCGGTGGACGAAGGCACCGTTGTGTCACGTTTCGCGGCCGATCGCGATCGGCTCAGCATCAATTGGTGTGTTTGGCCGCCTTTGTTAGACCAAACACCTCGAGAATGCGGCGTATCGACTCGTCGCGCGCCGTTGTGGAACGCACGCTTTCGAGCGGAATGCCAAACAACACCACATTGCCTGCGCCGGCAGTGCCGGGTGCAAAAATTGCCATTCCACCTCCATCCGGGTAGGTGGCAATGACGCTGGAGCCACTGGTGGCTGCCAACACATCGGGATGGTCGACATCGTAGAACCGGCTGCCATCGTCGAACGAGAGATCGAGGCCCGCGAGCAGTTCCACGCCGGTTGCGGTGTGCGTGTCGGCATCGTCGGATACGAATTCGGCTTTCAACGTTTCCTCGAAGAAGTTCTGTCCGTTTCCTTTGTGAACGAGGTCCCAACCAATTTCCGAGCCGGAGGCAAACAGGTTGCCCCCTGCCGCGACGTACCGTTCCAAAAGCTCCTGTTCGGTTTTGCTGAACGTCTCGTCATGGGAAGACTCTTCTCCCGCCATCCAGATCACCGCATCGTAGTCTGACAGGTCGACATCGCCGCTGGCCACACTCTCGTTGCTGGACGTGGACACTCCTAAGGTCGGAGCCTGTCGCGCGATGGCATTCGCCACGACGATGGGATAGTCGCCAGAGTTGATTTGGCGAAGCCGTACGCGGTCGACCGTGTTGCCCTTGGTCCCAACGGGCTCTTTAACAGCCTGTGCGAAGCTCAGCCGATCAAAGGCGTTGACGATCAGCACCTGCTGTTCGGCATCCTCCGGTTTGGCGGCTACGACTTGTGAGCCTGGCGAAGAGCCACCGGCGTTCTCGGCGACTACTTTGAAATAATAAACAGTTTCGGGGTCGAGCCCGGTGACCGTGTGGGAGGTTGTGTCTCCATCGGCGACATGAGTACCACCATCGAAGGCGTAGCCGTTGGTCGAAACGAACAGACGATAACCGGTTGCCGAATCGCCCAAGGCTGGACTCGTCGCAGGAGGAGTCCAGTGGACGGTCACCGAGCCATTTTCCCGGGGCGCTGCCCACACGCCGGACACCATCGCAGGCGCTGTGGTTGCCGGTGTCTGGTCTCCGTCGACGGCACGGAAATACTTGATGATTCCGTGATAGGTGGCGCGGGCAATGGCGTCGCGGACTCCGGCGTCCCGCAGCATCTCGGCGTCCTGTTGATTGTCATGAAACCCCGATTCCACGATCGTTGCATCGAACTCGTCACCGATGCGTTGATTATTGATTTCCCCAAACGTCGCTCCATAGGTGATCGTATCGCGGTCGGCCCAGTCGTGTGCAAACGTCCCCGCGAGTTGTACCAGATCGTCGTTTACTTCTTGGCCAAGGATCTCGGCGAGTTGAAACTGATTGGGCGTGGCTCTGTTGCCCCTGCGGCCCTTATTCCACAGCCCGACCACCCCACGAGAGGTGGCTGGACCGCCGCTGGCGTTTGAGTGATAGCTGACGAACACGCGATCTTGGAGGGCTCCATCGGCCTCACGATTCATGTACGCGGCGTAGAGCGGCGGTGCACCCACTCGGCTGGCAAAATCACGCTCCGATACTCGATAGGTACTCTCTGGAATCCCTTGAGATCGGTCGACGTGCCACTGTATCCAATAGACGGCCATCTCGTCTTCACGCGTGCGGCCCGAGACGCCCCCACCGCGGTCGATGTCGCCGATGCCGTTACCGAAACGGATCATGTCGGCGATGATGGCACGTCCGGGTTCGCTGGACTTGTTGCTTATCTCGACATACCCCTGTGTGCCGGCCGTGAAGTAGTAGGTCCCCAGGTAGACCAATCCATTCCCAACCCGCCGGTGGTTGACCGTAACTTCAGTCTCGCCACCAGCGTGATGAATCCGATACAGTTGGTCGCTGGCCCGGTTTCCTCCGTAGGTCGTCCACGCGTACACCGGGTAAAAACCAGCCTCGGGCAAGTCTGGTTGATAGCGCGCCACGGCGGTTTCGGTCGCGCTGGTGATTGCAAATCGATAGGGTACGTCGCCTTGCGAACCGTAGAAGACGCCGGCGGTGCTGTCGCTCCAGTCGCCGGTAAAGGAAACCGGCGAGTCGTCGTTGTCCAGTACGATTTCTTGCGGCTGATGGCCCACCGGCCGCAGCGGCACAACGGTGGCACCCGCGCGGAACAGGTAATCCACCAGCAGCGTCATCTGATCCTGATTACCAAGGTCTTCGATCATCTCGTGCAGCAGGGGACGCTGAAATGCCCAATGGCCATCTCCCAAGTTGTCGGCAAAGTACCCATGGCCACCATGGACGTAGACGATCTTGCCACTAAGGCCGCCGACGGGCGTGTAAGGTGACTCTTGAATGCCTGGGGCGTTGGAGTCCTGGGAAGTCGCCGGCGGATCAGCCGCCAGGCACCGCGACGATAGAGGGAACAGCGAACCGGCAGTCCACAAAGCGAGTACGCAGGCCAACTCGGCCAGAAACCAACTAACGCGGCGTGTGCACGCCATGGCCACCTCGTGAAGATTGTGGTGTGTGGAAGGAATCTACAAAGCGCAACGCGAGCAGAGGCAACTGGCCTACTTGCCCGCTGCTTTACCGGGAATGCGGGGATCGGAAACGCCCACCAATCGACCGTCGCTCGTCAGGGCAATGGCCTGGCAGACACCAGCCGAAGGCAACGTCTGCACGTCGTGGCCGCGGGCGGCGAGCTCGGTGGCCCACTGCCGCGGCGCAACATCTTCGATGCCCAATTGGTTGGGCCGCCACTGGTGATGGAAGCGAGGATCGCCGACAGCCTTGTCGAGGGGCTCGCCATAGTCGATTGTGCGGATGATACCCAGCAACACCTGCGTGATGATCTTGGGGCCGCCAGCGGCTCCGATCGAGAGTATCGGCTTCTTCTCTTCGTCGAGCACGATGGTGGGGCTCATGCTCGACAGGGGACGCTTGCCGGGGGCGATGGAGTTATTCTCTGCCCCGATGAGACCAAAAGCATTGGGCACGCCCGGTTGAATGGAGAAATCGTCCATCTCGTTGTTCAATACAACGCCCGTACCGGGAACAATCACGCCTGAGCCGAAGGAAGTATTCACCGTGGCGGTGATCGCCACCCAGTTGCCCTCGGAATCGACGGCCGAAATGTGGGTCGTGTGGCGGCCAAACAGGTCTTGCTTCCATTGCGGGGGATTGCCGTGCGTGGAGACTTCGACCGCGCGATCCAGATCGATGGAAGCGGCCAGTTGTTTGGCGTATTGCTTGCTCAGCAGACCTCGTGGCACCGGAGCATGGTCAGCATCTCCCAGCCAGTAAGCGCGGTCGGCAAATGCGCGGGTAAACGCCTCGCTGACCAGATGAATAGCCCGCAGTGGATCGCTTCTGTGCAACGCTGCAAGGTCGTAGTTTTCCAGAATGTTCAACACCTGCGCAACATGCACACCGCCGCTGCTGGGCGGAGGGAACCCGACAATAGTGTAGCCGCGGTAGGTCGAGACAATTGGTTCTCTGGAGACGGCCTCATAGTCGGCAAAGTCTTTGGCCGTTAGCAGTCCACCGTTCTGAGCCATCCAGTCGCCGATCTGCTCGGCCAGTTCGCCTCGATAGAACCAGTCGACACCATGCTTGGCAACTTGCTTCAGGGTGTTGGCCAGATCGGGCTGCACCAATCGATCGCCCTCCTGATAGACGCTGCCATCGGGCTTGAAGTAGACGGCCTTCGTCCCTTCGAACTGCTCCAATTTGTCTGTGTGTCCCGCCAGGGAGTTCGCCAGCGGGCGGCTGACTTCGAAGCCAGATTCGGCTGCTTCAATAGCAGGAGCCAGCAAACGGCTCATCGGCATCGTGCCGCACACTTCGCGGGCCTTCTCGTAAGCCGCCAAAGCGCCAGGCACACCACTCGCCAACGGGCCAAGTTGGCTGGCGTTTGGGTCGGCCTGTCCATCGATGACGAACATGTCGGCCGTTGCCCGAGCAGGGGCTCGTTCGCGGCCATCGATGGCGATCAGGCGACCATCGGCGGTGCGAATCATTATCAGGCAGCCACCCCCGACGCCCGAGTTGTGTCCGTCAACCACCGCCAGTGTCAGGGCCGTGGTAATGGCTGCGTCGATGGCGTTACCCCCTTCTTCGAACACCTTCACGCCGGCATCGGTCGCGATCGGATTCACCGAGGCCACAACATACTCATCGCCATGAAAGGTGTTGGCTCGCAGCGGCAAACACGTGAGCAGCAGGCCCAGTGCGACACAGACTGCGGAACGCAGGATCGAATTACAATTCGTCGTCATAGGTGGGACCACTTGGGGAAGGGTGGAAACGACAGTAGGTGGGAGTTAGTAGAGCAGGTACTTCTGCCGGCGTTGCTTGAACTCTTCGAGTTGCTGCTGGTAGCTCTGCTTGATTTCTGTCGGCGAGGCTCCGCTGCGCAGCAGCTCCAAAGTCTTCTCGCTGATCAGCAACCGGTTGAAACTGGTTGTTTTCCAATCGTCGGGGTACAGCTCGACCAATGCCGCGCCGAACGCCCAAGCGAGGTCGAGCGCTTGAAAATCGGCCCAGTTGGTGACGATGAAATTCACCCCTCCGCATTCCTCTCCTTCAAACTTGCTGGCATCTGGAGTGAAACGAACGGGGACCACCTGCACGCCGGGCGGGTGGTGCTTTTGAATGGCGGCGGCTAGACGTCGACCATCAATCCATGGCGCTCCGACAACCTCGAAGGGGGTATCCGTGCCGCGGCCTACCGAGAGGTTGGTCGTCTCGTAGAGCCCCACGCCGGGATAGAGTACTGCTTCGGTGAGTGATCGCATGTTCGGCGATGTCTGCACCCATGGCAGACCGGTGTCATAGAGATAGGTCGAGCGATTCCAGTGCTTCAGCTTCACGACCGTTAGATCCAGGTCCAGCTGTTTTTCGGCCATCAGCAGTTCCGCCATCTCGCCCATCGTCATGCCGTGACGGACTGGAAGGGTGTGGAACCCAACAAAGGTCTCGCCTCCAGCGTCGAGCACGGGGCCTTCGATGGTGACGCCATCGATCGGATTGGGGCGATCAAGCACAACGAACGACTTGCCTGCTTCGGAGGCCGCTTCCATGGCTAGACCCATCGTCGACAGGTATGTGTAGAAACGGCAACCAATGTCCTGGATGTCGAATACCAGCACGTCGACTTCGGCCATCTGCTCAGGGGTTGGTTTGCGAGTCTTGCCGTACAGACTGTAAACGGGTAGTTGGGTCTTCTCTTCCACGGTGTCGCCAATATTGGCGTGGTCGGCCTTGCCTTGAAGACCATGTTCGGGGCTGAACAACGCTACCAGATTGACATTGGGTGCCTCGGCCAGCAGTTCCAGCGTGGGACGACCAGCAGCGTTGAGGCTCGTGTGATTGACGATCAGGCCAACCCGCTTGCCTTCCAGCGCCTTGAAGCCATCCTCCACCAGGGCGTCAATTCCCAACACAACGGGCTTGGTTTCAATCGGCGGTTCGGCCTTTTCGGCGGGAGTGTCTGCTTGTACCGATAGACAGCCGCTGCTGGCGATGGTTCCGATGCGGCCAGCCAGTTCGTTGATCGCTCCTTTGCCATCGGGGTGAACTCGGTTCGACAGGAAGACAACGAAAAGATCGAGTTCGGGGTCGATCCACATGGCTGTACCGGTGAATCCGCCATGCCCAAAAGCGCGAGGGCTCATCATCTCGCCCCGGTTTTTCGAATAGGCGCTGTTCATGTCCCAGCCGAGCCCACGAAGGTTGCCGTCGACGTCGCGTGGAGTGGTCCACTCCTTGAGCGTTGTGCCCGTGACGACAGGGCTTCCCCCATCGAGCAGAGCCTGGGCGTAGATCGTGAGATCGTCGGCCGTGCTAAATAGCCCCGCGTGCCCCGCCACTCCCCCCAACAGGCGAGCGCGGGGATCGTGAACCACCCCGCGCAGCCACTGACCATCGACCTTCTCCGTGGTGGCCGCCCGCTTGCTCAATGCATCGTTGGGCTTGTACATGGTGTCGTTCATGCCCAATGGTGCAAACACGTGTTCCGCCGCGTACTCGTTAAGCGGTTGACCCGAGACCTTCTCCACAAGTGCACCGAGCACCAGGAACCCAACATCCGAGTACTTGAATTTTTCCCCGGGCGGAGACAGAGGTTTCAATTGGCAGATGTGATCGAAGGCTACCTCCCAACCGTCGTGGAAATCGCCAACTGGGTTATCAGGGATTAACCCGCCGGAGTGCACCAGCAACTGTTCGATGGTAATGTCTTCCTTGCCATTGGCGGCGAATTCGGGAAAGTAGTCGCTCACTTTGTCGCGCAGGCGAATCTGACCGCTTTGCACCAACTGCATGATGCTGGTGCTGGTGGCGATCGACTTGGTTAGCGATGCCATGTCGAATACGGTGTCCAGCGTCATCTCTTCCGGCGAAGGCTGCAAACGACGGTTTCCATAGGCCTGCCGGTGCACGATCTTGCCGTGGCGGCCGACGACGACCACGCAACCAGGAAGCCGCTTCTTCGCTAGCTGCTGCTCGACAGCGCGGTCGATATCCGCGGAAATTCCATCACGCATGCCCACTTGCTGAGGCGCGGCGGAGGGCAACGGTGCTGCAGTAACTGGCATACCCAGAGCTACAACCAGTGCGCATCCGCAGAACATGGCAGAGAGAATTTTCATCGAGGCCTTTCTAAGCGTTGGCATTCGATTCCGGTTCATTAGAAGGAAACATCAGTGTAAGCAGAATCCCGGTCATCATGGTCGTGCCTGCGCCAATCACAGGAAACCACAATCCGTTGACTTCGCAAGCGAGTGCATAGCTGGTGACGGCCGCCCCCACTATCAATGCGGAAATTGCCTGCCAGTTCTTCGCCCGGCCAACCGCCATGCCGAGGAAGTAGAGCCCCAGCAGCAGTCCGGCCGCGAAACCGGCAATGGCCAACACCTGGGTGATGATGGCGCTGTCGTTATAAGTCCAGTACACCGCGATTGCCACAACCGCCTGGGCAACGGTGAACACGGCCGTCAGGATGCGAGCCATTAGCATCACCTTTTCTTCCGACCAATGGCGGACCCAGGGAGCGATCAAGTCGTCCATCAGCGAACTCGCCGAAGAGTTCACCGAACTGGACAGCGTCGACATGGCCGCGGCGAATACGGCTGCCATGATCAATCCTCGGACACCAGGACTGAGTTCGGTGACGACGAAACTGGCGAGCGCCTGGTCTTTGGGGGTGGTGAGCCGACTGGGATCGAACTCATTGAAATAGCAGGCCACGCCCAGGCCAATCAGCAGGAATAGGGCAAACTGCAAAAACACTACCGGTCCGCTGGTCGCCAAAGCCAGGGCGGCCGCCTTCTGATTTTTCGCACACAAATACCGCTGAACGATCAAATGATCGGCGCCATGGGTAGCCAGGCTGAGGAACGCTCCCCCGAAGAGACCGGACCAAAACGTGATATGGTCGACATGCCCGGTAAATGGCAAAGTAAAATCGAGAAAGTGATCGCGACCGGTTTGTACGGCGAAGTCGGTCAGTTGCGAAAATCCTCTCGGCAACCTTCCCAATATCACCGCGAGGATCACGAATGCCCCCAACGTGTAGATTCCGAATTGCAGGCAATCGTTCCAAACAACCGATTTGACGCCACCCCATAACGAATAAATGCCGGCCACCCCGGCGATAGCAACGACGCACCCTTCGATCGGCCAGCCAACCGCGTGGTGCAATGCCAGGGCGGTCAGCAGCAAACGCAGACCATCGCCTGCGGTACGGGCCAGCAGAAACACAATCGAGCCCGCTTGCCTGGTAGCAGTGCCAAAACGGTGCTCCAGAATGGCGTAAGCCGTAAGAGGTCGGCCGGAAAAATGCATTGGCAACAAGATGACGACTACGGCGAGCCTGCCGATGATATAGCCGATTGCCAGCTGTAGGAAATAAAAGTTGCCCCCTTCCTGGAAGCTCAATCCCGGCACGCTGAGAAAGGTAACGGTGCTTGTTTCGGTAGCTACAATGGATAGCAGTAGCGCCACCCATGGCAGGTCCCGTCCCCCCAGAAAGAAGTCGGCCTGATTCTTCTGCCCTCGTCCCAACCAGACTCCCAGTACTAGCGTAGCCAGTAGATAGCAGCCGATGATCCAGAGGTCGATAGAGTCCATGACGACGAAAAAATATAGCGCGGGGGCGGCCTGGGGTTAATGGCTCATCCTGCTGGAGGATGGGCTCTTGCTTCGGTAAAGCTGGCCTGCCGGGTCGACGCATGGATCGAACTGACGCACCAATTTCAAGTTAAGTTCCTCAAGAATGGTAGTCTATAGGCAAGGCAGCGCAAGGTTGTATTCGTTTTGCGCACTACTAGTGGAATGAATAAAACCATCATCTAGAATACTCCAAGTCCAAGGAACTGGCGAAAGAAATCGTCTCCACTGAAACGCAAAACTCAGCGGCAATCATGCTCGACTCGCTTACAACGGAAGCTCGCAATCCAGCATCGGAGATGCTGGATGCGCTCAGTCCCACTGAAATCGTTAACCTTATCAATGCAGAAGACGCGAAGGTCGCGACCGCTGTAGGAGAACAGTCTGCTGCCATCGCCAAGGCGATCGAGACGATCTCTTTGAGGTTGGCTTCGGGGGGACGACTGATCTATTTTGGTGCCGGAACATCAGGGCGACTCGGCGTGCTCGACGCCGTGGAGTGTCCACCTACGTTCAATACCGACCCCAGCATGGTGGTTGGATTGATTGCTGGCGGATTCGATGCGCTGACATGTGCCGTCGAAGGAGCTGAGGATAATCCTCAATTGGGCGAAGCCGATCTGAAGTCCATCGGACTCACTGCTCAAGACGCGGTTGTTGGCATCGCAACCAGTGGCCGCACGCCATATGTGTTGGGTGGTTTGGAATACGCTCGCGAAGTGGGCGCCTTCCGCGTCGGGTTGGCTTGCAATCGCGACGCGGAGCTGACCACTCGGTGCGAAGTGAACATCATTCCGGTTGTCGGCCCCGAGGTGCTCAGCGGATCGACACGCATGAAAGCGGGCACCGCCACCAAGATGGTGCTCAACATGCTGAGCACGGGTGTGATGATTCAGCTGGGGAAGACCTATGGAAACCTGATGGTCGACCTGCGCGCGACAAACACCAAGCTGATGGCGCGAGCCGCGCGGATCGTTTCGATGACCACGCAGCTTTCGCAGGAAAGGGCCCAGCAACTCCTGAAGGACTGCAACGGTGAAGTGAAGACCGCTATACTGTCGTTTCACAGTGGTCATCCGCCCGATGCAGCCCGCAAAGTGCTGCATTCCTGCAAGGGGCAGCTCCAGCAGGCTTTGGCCACGAAAGAGCCGTCCTGATCTGGCGCCGAGCCACCGGAGTTCCGGAGTGCTTGGTGAGCGACTATGAATGCTAGTGCCTCAAGTTCTGACCTCTGCCTCGTTGTGGATGGGGGAGGCACCAAGACCGATTGCCAGGTCGTCCGCCGCGATGACGAGCGCTTTACGGTCGTCGCCCAGGGGCGTTCTTCCGGATGCAATCCAAACGCAATTGGGACGGCCAACGCCACCACCGCGATTGCCGAGGCCATCGAGGCTGCCAGGAAAGCGGCCGGACTTCCTGACGAAACGCGAATTGCGCGAGCCGCCATTGCCGTGGCCGGAACGGTGGACGAAACGCGCCGCAAGGAACTCGAGCATTTGCTTCGGCAGCAAAGCCTGGCTGGCGAATGTCGTGTTTTCCCCGACGTCTTGCCCATCCTCTCCGCGGCGGCTACCACAGGCACAGCGGCCGGGCTGATTTCGGGCACCGGCGCCACGGCCATTGCGAGAAACGCATATGGCAAGTGCTTTCTGGCGGGAGGTTGGGGATACCTGCTGGGCGACGAAGGCAGCGGATTCAGTGTCGGCCGGGAAGCGGTTCGGCAAACGCTGCTTGAGTTGGAGATGGGGGCAGGGCTATCGCTTCTAGGGCAATGCGTCTCCGAGCAACTCGAGGCCAGCTCCGTAGCGGCCATCAAGAAAACCGTCTACCAACCCGAGAACCATCGCGACTTGCTGGCGTCGTTGGCTCCGGCTGTAGTGCAATGCGCGAAAGCGGAAGACAAGCCGGCGATCACAATTCTTGAGCAGACGATCGAGCACCTACTGATACTGCTCCATCGCGCCGTCTCGCGCCTAATGCCGCCCGGCGACGACGTGCCTGTCGCCGTGATGGGGGGGATGTTCAGACCTGGTAGCCCCCTCCGGCAGCCACTCGAGCGAGCCATCCTGCGCACCCCCGGCTATGCAAGTGTGCGGTTCGTGGACGAGCCGCTGGAGTGCGTGCACCATTTGCTTCACGACGAGGCTTTCTCGCGCCCGATCCTATTTGCCGAGTAGGCAAATGGGCAGAGGGATGCTTGGGCAGCCATCTGCTGCTAGGAATTCGAGTCATTGCGGGCTGGCAGCGTCAGTCTACCAATACACCACCGGTCGACGCCTCACGGCAGCCGGTAGTCTGGGGAATCGATAGCGGTAGGTCCCTCATGTGACGAACCGCCAGCCAGGCAAAGCATTCTGCTTCCAGTGTATCGGGATTGAAACCACGGTGGTCGACCGAGTTCACCTCCGAGAAGTGCTCCAGCAGCATCTTCATGATCACGGGGTGATGAACTCCACCGCCTGTAACCCAAATGCTGGTAGGGTTGGCGGGCATCGTGGCCACGGCTCGCACCACCGCCTGGACGGTGATAGCGCACAGAGTGGCGGCGCCGTCTTCGACGCTCAGGCCGGAGACATCCACATGGTCGAAGTCGAATCGATCAGCCGATTTGGGGAGCGGCCGCCGAAAGAATTCGCGGTCTAGCGCCTCGTCGACCAGGTCCTGATTCACCGATCCCTGCAGGGCTAGCTTGCCATCAACATCGTGGTGCATGTGAGCCATCTCCTGCACCCATTCGTCCAGTAGTCCGCAGCCGGGACCAGTATCGCCCGCAATGATGTCGTCTTTCTCGCCCATCCAGGTAATGTTGGCGACGCCGCCCAGGTTCAGCACCAGTGTTGGCCGATCTTCCTTGGCGAACAGCGCCTGGTGAAACATCGAGACCAAGGGAGCTCCTTGCCCACCTTTGGCCATGTCGCGACGGCGAAAATCACTAACCACCGGTAGCTTTACCAACTCGTTCAGCAGCCAGGGATTTCCGATCTGCAGGGTAAGGTCTTCCTGTGGCAAATGCCTGACAGTATGTCCGTGGAAGCCAATCACCGAGGCACCTTCGCCCGCTTTACCCAAGTGCTCAAGCAGCGCGCGAACGGCATCGGCGTGATGTTGAGTGACCTGTTTCTCCAGTCGCAACAGCTCGGTAGTTGGCAAGTTGTGCTGCGAAGCTTCCAACAGCAAGGCGCGTAGCGTCTCGTCGTACGGCAGAGTCAGACCGCCGTGAAACTCGATGTTTTCCTCGCCGTCGGTCTCGACAAGCGCTGCATCCACGCCGTCGGCGGAGGTGCCGCTCATCAAGCCAATCGATTTGTAGACCTTTTTTGCTGGCACTTAGATATCCTTCCGTTTGGCAATATACCGCAGGGTTGCGGCTCCCCCCAGCAGAAAAATGTGGTCGAAAAGCTCACCAAATGGGCCTTTTAGGTCGCATTTCTCACTCCGGCGACGTAAAATGAATATCCCTTTCGCGCACCGAAGGCCCTTCCCCAGACTAACACGTGGCGGACCTGAGGAGTAGGTATCGGCGTGAGTACTCCTCTCGACAGTAGTAGTCTATGGCGACAAGCATCAAGGACAATCCGACTTTACAACAACTTCAGGATCCGCTCAGGGTGGCCAGAGTCGCTATCCTTATCGAGACGGAGTCGACCTGGGGACGACGGGTGATTCGTGGAATTGCCAGCTACGCGGAGAAGCACGCCGCGTGGCATCTGTTGATCGACCCCCGCGATCACGAGCACCGCTCGGCCTTGCCCGATGGCTGGCGGGGGCATGGAGTCATCGCCCGCATTGCCAGCCGCATGCAGTATGAGCAATTGTCTGCAAGTGGTCTGCCCGTCGTGGACGTGGACGACGTGTTTGAGGATCAGTTGGACATCGCCAAAGTGATCACGGATGAAGAAGCCCGGGCAAAGCTCGCCCTAGAGCACCTAAGCGGGCGAGGTCTGGTTAACTACGCCTACTTTGCACCACCTAGCAACCGCTACAGCAATCGCCGCGGCAAGGCATTCGCAGCGGCGGTTCAACAAGCGGGATACATTTGCCACGAGTACCGTCCAGGTTATCGGGCCGGTCGACGGATTAGCTGGAACGAGCAACAGCGGCGTGTCACGCGGTGGCTTGCTTCTTTGCCTCGTCCCGTGGCGATTTTGGCCGTCGATGCTCACCACGCCCACCAAATCGCGGAGATTTGCCACCTTGCTGACATCCGTGTGCCCGACGAAGTGGCGATTCTGGCCGGCGACTCGGACGATCTGCTGTGCGACGTATCGATGCCCCCGCTCTCGGCCATATCCACCGCCAGCGAACGTATCGGTTATCAGGCGGCCGAACTATTGGCCAGCATGATGGACGGCGCTCCGGTACCCAAGGAGCCCATCGTTGTAAAACCACACGACGTTGTCAGTCGCCACTCCACCGACATCCTGTCGATCGACGATCCCGCCGTGGTGCAGGCGCTGCGCTACATCCAGGATCATGCACACCGCGGCATCGGCGTCGACGACATTTTGCGTGAGGTGCCCATTTCGCGCCGCAGCCTGGAGATTCAGTTCCGGGCCTACCTGGATCGGTCGCCGGCGGAGGAGATTCGGCGGGCGAAACTCGAGCGTGGTCGCACTCTGTTGGGCAAGAGGGAGATGTCGATCACAGAAGTGGCGCTGGCCTCAGGGTTCTCGAATACCACTCGCTTCGGCATCGCTTTCCGCAAGCAGTACGGCATGACTCCACGGAGTTTTCGCAAGACCCTGTTTGCCGAATGATCGGGGCGCGCTTGCTTGGCGAGGCGGTCGACATGCAATCGGCGCACAAAAAAACGCCACCCCGTCGCGAGCGGCGAGGTGGCGTGCTGCCCGGGAGAGTGATTAGCTCTCACCAGGCTTCTAGCATAGTGAAGTTGGCGGAACAAACAATGAGATATGCGCAGACTTCTCTTTTTTTCACGCAAGGCAGATTCGGGCGTTAACGGTCGTCCATTTTGCTTGCGCGAAGCGAGGAATCGAATGCGCACTGGCCCCTTCTGGTTCTACAGGCGGGGGGCTACCATCAGACCAAGGGCGGTCACCAATATATCCACGCAAACCGTTTCGTTTAGGTGGCTTCTGCAATGCGCAGCAAACGTATCGTGATACTTACCGAGGGACACACCAACCCCATTACCGCCAAGACGGCGTGGGCGGTCCTGCGTTATCGTGGCGGCGATGTGGTCGCCCTGTTCGACACCACCCAGGCGGGCAAGACTGCCGGCGAGTTGATGAATGTGGGCGGCGACATCCCGATCATTGGTTCACTGGACGAAGTCGCCGAACCCGACGCCCTGCTGATCGGCATCGCACCGATGGGTGGCAAGCTGCCAACCGAATGGAAGTCCATCATCGTGTCGGCCATCGAACGTGGCATGACCATCATCTCGGGCCTGCATGACTTTTTGTCGAACGACAAGGATCTGGTGGCCGCCGCCGAGCAGCACGGCGTTGAGCTGGTCGATATTCGCAAGAACAACGAACGCGATGTCTCGAACCGGCTCGATCTGCGTGAAGATTGCTTGCGCATCCATACGGTGGGACACGATTGCTCGATTGGCAAGATGGTAACCTCGGTCGAACTGACCAACGAACTCAAACGCCAAGGTCAGGACGCCAAATTCGTCGCCACCGGGCAGACGGGCATCATGATCGAAGGCGACGGCTGTCCCGTGGATTGCGTGGTGAGCGACTTCGTGAATGGCTCGATCGAAAAGCAGATTCTTGCCAATCAGCATCACGACATACTCGTGATCGAAGGCCAGGCATCGTTGGCCCATCCTCGTTACTCGGCGGTGACGGCAGGTTTGTTGCACGGTTGTCTGCCGCATGGCATGATCCTGGTGTTCGAGGCGGGACGCAAGACGGTTAGCGGCATGCCCCATATCCCGCTCACACCTTTGCCCAAACTGATTCAGGCTTACGAAAACCTGGCAGCACTCCACATGCCCTCGAAGGTGATCGGGCTTGCCATGAATGGCCGCTTGCTCACTCCCGAGCAGGCTGAGGATGAACGCAAACGCGTGCAAGACGAAACCGGATTGGTGGTCTGCGACGTGTTCCGAGACGGCTCCGAACCCTTGGCGGCCGCTGTGATGAACCTGCGGGCTGAAATTTTTGGCACACCTGTCGCCAGCTAGTCGACACGCCCACGCGATGGCCAATCGGGACGCCGAACCTCGCCATGACTTGTACGATACTCTCCAGGCACCAACCTTCGTACCGGAACAGGAATTGAAAATATGAAGAGTGATCCGCAGCGTTGGATTTTGGCTACAGGCACAGTTCTGCTACTGGCTTTGGTTGGTGCGATGCCCGCGTCTTGGGCGGAAGAGTCCAGCAGCAAGGAGTCCATCCCCGATGTCTCCAAACTCGAGGCACGGTTGAAGCCCTTGATAGAGGGGCATCGAGGCGAGGTGGGCGTAATGATCCGCCATCTTCCCTCGGGGCAGACCTTCAAACATCGCGAAACGGTGGCCATGCCCACCGCCAGTTTGATCAAGTTTCCGCTGCTGATGGCAACCGCCAAGGCCCTGGAGGAGGGCGACGTGTCCCTCGACGGCCGCATCAAGCTAACTAAAGAAGATCAGGTGCCGGGCTCTGGTATTCTCACGGAGCATTTTGCGCCGGGGCTCGAGTTGACGTTGCACGATGCCATCCATCTGATGATTGCCTATTCCGACAACACAGCAACCAACCTGGTGATCGATCAGGTCGGACTTAACGCGACCAATGAACTGATGGCCGAGTTGGGATGCGATGCAACCCGGCTGAACTCCAAGGTTTATCGGCGCGATACAACCAACAACCTGGAGCGAAGTAAAAAGTACGGCCTCGGCAGCACCAGTAGCGAGGACATGGTCCGCCTGCTCGAGATGCTTGACGCGGGTGAGTTCGTCGACAAGGAACGTAGCGATCTGGTGCTCAAGTACATGGGCGATTGCCTCTCGACGGTGGGGCTACCACGGTACCTGCCCGACGGCACCAAGGTTGCTCACAAGACGGGCGCCGTTGGCGATACCCGCACCGAGGCGGGCATCATCTACTCTCCAGCGGGTCCGATTGCCATCTCGGTGCTCACCACGGCCAATGAAGACAAGACTTGGGACGACGACAACGAAGCGAAGCTGCTGATGGCAGAAATCGCCAAAGCCGCCTACTCGCACTTCGTCGGCGACACAGAAGCGAAGACTGTGCAAGTGGCCCGCAAATTGGAGTTGGGAGCCGCCGGCCCGTTAGTCGAGTCGCTGCAACGGACGCTCAATGCCCGCCTGAAGCCTTCGCCTGGCTTGTCCGTAGACGGCGATTTCGGCCCTAACACCGAAAGGGCCGTGCTCGCGTTCCAGAAGCAGGAGGGATTGGAGACCACTGGTGTCGTCGACCGCGACTTCTGGGCCAAGCTGGGCCCGCTGGCGACAGAAGACGAACCGACACCTTCGCAAGAAGCCGTGGCACGAAAGAACACCAAGAAGCAACCGCGCGAATCGCTCAATGGCCCGCCGGTTGTTACCTGCAAAGCCTGGTGCTTCGTGGACGGCAGCACGGGCGAGTTGCTGGCTGGCGATAACGAGAACGGCACCCGCGATCCGGCCAGCGTCACGAAGATCATGACGGCCCATCTGGTGCTGAAGTACGCCGAAGAGCATCCCGAGGCACTTGACGAGACTATTACCTTCAGCAAGCGGGCGGACCAAACTTCCGGTTCGACCTCCGCAGTGCGTGAGGGCGAAAAACTGCCCGTGCGAGAACTGTTGTATGGTTTGATGCTGCCCTCGGGCAACGACGCCTCGGTGGCGTTTGCCGAGCACTTTGGTGCGTTGATTCGACCGGACGAGGATGGCACCAGCTACGATCGGTTCATCGCCGAAATGAACGCCGAAGCCGAGCGGCTTGGTATGAAGAACACCGGCTACAAGAACCCCCATGGACTGACGGCCAAGGGGCATGTGACCTCCGCCTGGGACATGACCTTGCTGGCACGCGAGGCGATGAAACATCCTTTGCTTCGCGAGATTGTGTCCACGCGGCAGCACGTCTATACCGTCAGTTCGGTAGTGGGCTACGAGCGAGAGGTTGTGTGGAACAACACGAATCGATTGCTGGGTTACGAAGGCTACCTGGGAGTGAAGACGGGCACGACCGGGGCAGCCGGAGCTTGCTTGGTGGCCTGTGGCGAACGTAACGGTCGCGAAACTTTCGGCGTCGTCCTGGGTTCCAGTTGTAGTGACGCTCGCTATTCCGACATGCGGAACCTGTTCCGCTACGTCTGGTCGATGAATCCCGAGTCGACGGAGGCCGTGCAGGAAACTGCTGCCGCCGCTCAGTAATCCGTCTCCGGGTTGTCAGAATCTCTTGGCTCGAGAAGAAATCCACTGCGAGTTTGTGATGCGTGAGTTTCCCTTTGAAGAACTCGTCTCCAAGGACAAGTCGTTCCGCCAACTGTACGCCGAGTACAAGATCGATCAGGAGCGTAGCGAACTGCTTCGCGAGGCGGACGTAGCCGCGGCGACTCAGACGCTGTTGAGCGAGAGCGCCGGCAAAGAGGTGCCCCAGCGATTGCGTCAGAAGATTCTTGGCAAGTCGTTCGAAGGACGCACCATTCGCCTGGTGTCTATTGGAACCGGCGAGCGAAGCATCTTCATGTGGACGCAGATGCATGGCGATGAATCGACCCACACGTCGGTGGTGCTGTCGATACTCAATACGCTCGTGAACTTGGGCAACGAGGCCTTCGGCGGCGCGGATTTTCTGGGGGATTGCACGCTGCATGTCCTGCCGATGCTGAATCCCGATGGGGCCGCCCGCCAGACCCGAGAGAATGCCCAAGGCGTCGACATCAATCGCGACGCGGTGGAACTGAACACGCCCGAAGGCCGGATCCTCCGCGAAGTGGTGCTGCAGCTCGAGCCGCAATACGGATTCAACCTCCACAATCAACGAGCGGACAAGACCGTCACCGACACGGGAAAGATAGCCGTGCTCAGCGTGCTGGCGCCCCCGCTCGACTATGACGATACGGACTCGCCCTCGGTGATTCGCGCTCGTCAGTTGGCAATTGAGATGTTTGCAGTCGGGCAGCGGCTCTTGCCAGGACACTCCACCCGCTACGAGGCGGGATACATGCCCACCGCCTTCGGCGAGTGGGTGCAGGCGCAAGGCGCGTCGACCATGCTGCTGGAGGCAGGCGGCTGGCCCAAGGATCAGCCTGTCTGGCGGGACGAGTTACACTACGTCACGTTGATGACGGCCCTGCGGTCGATTCATCAGCAGGCGTTTTCCGAGATCGAGTCCACCCAATACAAGTCACTGCCGCTCAACAAGATCGTGAAATAGTACCGTAGGTTAGCTCCGATATGATTCGCACCTTTGTTCTGTTCGCCTTGGTATCTGCCCTGAACGCCACAATGTCTCACACGAGTCTGGGCGACGAGGCGCCGTCAGTCATCAAGGCCAGGCCACTCAAGCCGGGCGATACGATTGTCATCGTGGCGCCAGCCAAGCCGCTGCAGCGCGAGGCGATCACGCGGGCTAAAGAGAAGCTGGAGTCGATGGGCTTCAAGGTAAAGATTCCTGACAATCTCTTTCGCTCCCATGGCTATCTGGCTGGCACCGACCAGCAGCGTGCCGATGAGTTGATGGCGGCCTTTACCGACCCCGAGGTCGACGCCATTTTTCCCGGAGGTGGTGGCTATGGAGCGACGAGGATTCTCGACTTACTCGACTTCGAGAAGATTCGGCAGAACCCCAAGGTACTGATCGGCTACTCGGATATCACGGCCCTGCATGTGGCGATTCACCAAAAGACGGGGCTCATCACGTTCCACTCGCCAGTGGCCAGTTATGGCCTGGGCTCCAAAGGAGGGCTGACGCCATTCGCCGAGCGAACCTTCTGGCGGGCGCTATTGGCTAAGGACTACAAGCCGTCGCAATTGACTTACACGTTGGGAGTGGAGCCCGGCGATGACGTGAAGCTGGAGCCGTTTGCCTTGGTTTCAGGGCAAGCTGAAGGTCGCTTGATTGGTGGCAACCTCTCGCTGCTTGCCGCGATGATGGGTACGCCCTACCAAGTGGAAACGGCCGGCAACATCCTGTTCATCGAAGATGTTGGGGAAGCTCCCTATCGAGTCGATCGCATGCTTCAGACACTCAAGTCGGGTGGTTTGCTCGACGAGGTTTCCGGCATCGTGTTGGGCGCGTTTACCCGGCGTGACGACGAAGATACTTCGGGCGAAGTACGGACCATCGACGACGTACTGCGCGACTTTTTTCAGGACGCGCCTTACCCAGTGCTGATGAGATTCCCGGTGGGACATCAGCCCAACAACTGCACCCTGCCCGAGGGGGTAAAAGTGCGGTTGGACGCAGACTCTGGCGTGATCGAGTTGCTTGAAACACCCGTCCAAATCGAGGACTAGAGCAGCTCGCGTGAGAAGAATGTGCGCGGCGCGCATAAAAAAGTGCGCGAACACGCATCGCAAGTTGCTGCAATTCACCTACGATGAATTTGTGCGCATGTACGTACTGAAGTTCATCCCCGCCTACAAACGCAGCTTTCCCGAAAGTGGCTCGTCATGGATCGTCTAAAACCCCATTGTCGACATCGACTGGCGTTCGGCTTCACTTTGGTCGAACTGCTGGTGGTCATCGCCATTATTGGCATTCTGGTGGCGCTGCTCCTGCCTGCGGTGCAGGCGGCTCGCGAGTCGGCACGGCGACTTAGCTGTGGCAACAACCTCAAGAACATCGCGCTGGCCTGTTTGAATTATGAGTCGGCCAAAGGAACCCTGCCCCCGGGTGGAGTGAATGCTCCGGGCCAACAACAAAGTGGTCTGGGGTGGCCGGTGTGGGTGCTACCCTACTGCGAAGGCAGCGTGGTTACCGAACAGGCCATTGATGCATTCGCCGCCAGTGGTGACGCCTATGGCTCGGCGATGGATGAATTGAACCGGATGATCATGCCGATGTACTACTGCCCCAGCGATCCAGAGATCAAAACGCAACAGGAAAAGTACCTAACTGCAGATCGCCGGCAGATGAGCTACTCGGGCGTTTCGGGTTCGTACTACAGTCGAACGGGCGAGTGTCCCAAGACTCGGCAGACTGGTATCTACTGTGTTGCCAACTCGCTGACGGGAACGTTTGCGAACAATAACTACGATGGCCTGATGATCCAGGATTGGCCCGTTAAGTTGCGCACAGCTACTGACGGCCTGAGTAATACAATGATGATCGGCGAGCGATGGTATGGCGTACGAGCCTGGATGATCGGATCGTACTGGCTCCAGCCTACCGATCCGCCGCCAGGGAGATTTGGCGCCTCTACTCCCAAGGGTCCGCAGCCGGTGTCTGCACTGTTTGCGATGAAGAACGTGACGGCCAATGTGCCTCTGAATGTTGATCTCAGGGTCAGCTGCTATATCGGGCACGACAACGCCACGGATCGCCCTCAGGATTTGCCGGTGGAGCAGTGCCGATCGCTGTCGGTAAACGATTTGCCATTTGGAAGCTTCCACCCCGGGGGCGTTAACTTCGCTTACGGCGATGGGAGCGTGACTTTCCTGCAGGACGATATCAACATCAACGTCTACCTGGCACTTGCATCGAGAAACGGGGGCGAAGTTGAATAGGCCTGGCTTCAGCCGATTGGCCTTTTCGATGGCCGCCGCGCTACTGCTCAGCGGATGCTCCACATCCGACCCGATGGCCGTTGTCACTGGCGTCGTAACCGTCGGCACAACCCCCGTCGGTCCGTGTAGTGTTCAATTCCACCCTGTTGGGGGCGGTCGACCGATTGCCACCACCACGGAGGGCGAAGGAAGCTATCAAATAGCGCTTCCACCTGGCACTTATAACGTGGTGGTTCGCCCGTCGGTCCATCTACCAGAAGGCTGGAAGGAGGGCGACCCAGTGCCGGATCCGCCCGTGGCGGTGCCCAAAGACTACACCCAGGCGACAACCACGAAGCTGCAGGTGAAGGTGGAGCAGCCGCAGGATTTTACCAAGGACCTGCAGATGTAGTGCCGGATTCACGGCGGTTGGTCGGTAGCTCGCCCACAATATCGCCATTGGGGCGACCATCACCCATCGCTCCGGCCAGGTCGTTTACCATCCCCAGTCAATAGCCAGTCCGAACAATTCATTGCTGTGTGACTGAATTGCTTCGTCCAGGGCTTCTTCGGGCCACTCTGATTCTTGTTCGTCCTTCGATGTGCGGAGCAAGAGTAAGTCATCTCCATCACTGAAGCCGGCGTCAGCAAAGTACGAAGTTGGCCCTTCGCTGGGCTTCTCGTCGTCCACAAGTCCCTCCAACGCCAGGGCCTTGGCTTCGGCAGTGGTGTCGGACTTGGGTGTCGCTACATCGGTAGTTGTCGTACCTGACGAAGCAGCAGAGACAATTTCGGTAGTTGTCGACAGGGCAGCCAGTGCCGCAACGGGTTGGCTGGTGCCCAAGTGGTTCCGCCAGACGGTAAAATCGGCGAGGTCCACCTGGCCATCCCCATTGCCGTCCGCCGCCAGACCGGTACCGGCCTGGCCGAACGATTCCTTCCACAGCGAGTAGTCGCCCGTATCGACGGTGCCGTTGCCATCGAAGTCGCCGGGCAGATTGTTACTGGCCACCGTATTAGTCGGGAGGGATTGGCCCAGGTGATTGCGCCAAACGGTGAAGTCCGCCAGGTCGACGTTGCCGTCGTTGTTGCCATCGCCCGCGATGCCGCTGCCGGAAAGGCCAAAGTTGGCCTTCCATACTTCGTAGTCGGATCGGTCGACCGTGCCACTGCCATCGTAGTCGCCGGGCAGGTCATCCACGCTCTGCTCATTGGGACTGGTTTGGGCAGCGACGGGGGGATCGAAATTGCCAACTACTGGCAGTGACAACTCGTCGCCAAACTCCGCGTACAGATCGGCTCCGAATGGAACCGGCTCGAACGCGTGATCGAGCAAGCTGAGCGTTCCTTCTTGCAAGACAGTGTTGAAAGCATCCGACAGCAAGAAGTACCATTCGGCCGTTTCACGCAGCGGCTGCGAGGAGTTGCGTGGAACGAACAGGCCAATGTCGTCGACGCCATCCTGGTCCATGTCGGCCGCGACTGGGCGCTCGAGCACTCCCGAGAAACCCCACTGTAGCGAGTCGAACGCACCAAAAGCCCCGAAAGCACCGATGCTGAAGGCAAAGTTGAAAATGTTGTTGTTGAACACGCCGACGTCGTCGATGCCGTTGCCATCGAAGTCGCCAACGATCGGGATGCCCAATAGTCCCGTGTTGGCGACCACCTCACCCGCTTCGATCACGAAGTTGTGGTTGAAGTCAAACGCCCAGTTGCCGGCGTAGTACAGGCCGATCTCGTCGCCATTGGCCAGGTTGTCGTCAAAGTTGCCGGCAATTGGCAGCGCACCGGCCACGTTGAAGTTGGCCAACAGCGGCTGCGCACTGTACACATCGGCCACGCCATCGCTGTCGAGGTCGATCAGCCAGCGATGCTCAACGGTCTCGACCGAGTATCCGTAAACGGCAAGCTGGTCGAAGTACCGATCGGCCACCATACCACCGCCACCGAATCCACCGCCCACAAACTTGCCGGCGAACACCGTGTCATGGGTGGCGAACCCACCCGGCGCTACGTCGGGGCGGTCCATGGTGAAGGTCAGGTCGACGTTGGTCGCGTCGTTGCCGATCTGGCCATTGGAGGGATCCCAGACGAAGTTGCCATTGATGTCGATGGTGATCGACGATGGGACGAAGGTGCCAATTTCGGGCCGCGAATCGATGGTGAACCGGGCCACGAATTCGCCGCCAGGCACGCCATCGCCAGTGGGGAACGTGGGATCGTCCAACGGACCCGTGGCATTGGATTCGCCATCCAAATTGTTGCCGGCAGGATCGACCAGGTTATCGGAGACGGTCAGCGTGTAGCGATCGTCAGGCAGGTACTGGTCGAAGGTGATAATGATCGTTGCGGTGGCAACCTGGCCATCCGCCGGTGCATCGTTGATGACGTCGACATCGATGATGCCTATGTGACCGACATGGTCTCCCACCAAGGTGTAGTTGCCCAGGGTCTCGGCAATGTCTTCCTTGAGGGCCTCGTACAGGAAATTCGGGTCGGCATTGGATCGCTCAGGAAGATCTCGCACATGGATCGTGATCTGGTTGGTGAGCGGCGTGAAGCCGTTTTCCGAGGGCTTGGGATCGAACAGGTCGTACTCCGGATCTACGGTGGGATGCACCGCCCCCGTAGCGCCTGCCGGGTCATAGACCTGCGGCCCTTGGGTGTCGATGAAGATGTCGAGTTCGTCCACTCCATCTTCGATCTGGTCGTTCATCGGCATGGGGTTGCCAGCGACGTCCTCGGCGGTGACCAATAGTTGACGCAGGCCGTCCTTCGGTAGGCCGACGATCTCGTTGAGGTCGAGAACCGACTCGATCTCCCAGTACCCGTCCGGGTAGGCCAGGTTGCCGTCGTACGGTACCGCGACGGTCATTCCCAGGAAGGTGTCGGTCAGCAGGTCGATGATGCCGTTGCCATTATCGTCGTGATACAGGCGGACGATGGTGTTCGCTTCGGCGTATCCCCACAGGTTGGGTGTGGTGTCGCTCGTCACGCGATCGGCATAAGTCATCGGCATGGTAGTGACGCCTGAGTCGCTATCGGCATCGAGGCCATCCTCGGCGTTGACGCCATTTGGCAGGCCGAACGAGACGGGCGGTGTCATCGTGTCGAGTGTGATCTGCAGCGAATCGGAGAGCAGGTGCCTGCCCAGTTGTGCGGGATCTGCTGCGTCGCGAATCCAGACGGCGGCCGCAATGTGGTTGAAATCGCCTTCATTCAAATCGCCGGCCGTGGCGGTGAATTCCCAGATGTTGCCGACACCGGTGTAGAACGCGAAGCCAATCGACGTGGCGTTGTTGAACACCTCGACGCCGTAGTCGAAACCAGCCGTCGGGGCATCGTCGTCCACGGTGTCCGGCATCATATCGATATTCATGAACTCGTCGATGCGGTCGTCGTCGAGGATGATGTTGAAGGTGGGCGTCTCGATCTTGGTGACGTCATCGGTGTTGTTGCGTCCCGAATCGCTATCGGCCTGCAGGTCGACCAGTTCGGGGATGGGGGCAGCTGTCGTAATGGCGGTGAAGTTGTAGACATTGATGCCGGTAACACCCTGGTCGCCGGCGCGGCCTTCGACGCGCAGGTAGTAGGTGTTGTTGCGAACCACAGGCACGACAACTCGCTTGCCGATCTTGATGCCATTGGGGTCGTCGAGGTCGCTCGCCATGGCGATAGAGACAGGAACCCCATCGGAGTCGAGCACCGTGGCAACCAGGTCGCCATTCACCGGCAGGCCAGGGCGGCCGTTTTCGAGGGTGCCAATCTCTTCGAAGTAGAGCTGCAGATCGAGCGTGCCGGTCTCCTGGGCGACGAACTGATAGAAGTCGTTATCGCCGGGCACGCCGAACTCTGGAATGCCGCCCGGATCGATGGTCGGGTCGATGTTGATCGTCGGTCCAGACCCCAGGAAGGTGGCATTCGGTCGGGTATCATTCGACTCGAACGGATCGGCCTTGAAGATCACCAACCGACCAGCTCCATCGGTGCCTGTACCGCCCGTAATGGGATCGAGCGGCGTGACGTTCACGAACTCGATCTCTGAGTAGTCGACGGGGGCCAGCGAGCCCACGGTGATCGATCCACTGCGCTGGTCGGCACCCTGTCGCTGAATCACCAGGTCGCCCAGGCCGAGGTCCGGCACCACCAGGCGATCGCTGGCGTTGGGGCCGTTGCCCACGACCTCGTAGGGGATCGTCTGCCCGGGAACGCCATTGTTGGCATCCAAATCGCCATACTCATCGGCATGTCCCACGCGAATGGTATCGTCGCCGGCGAGCCCTTCGACGATGATTCGCTCGAGCGTAGGTGAGTTTGCCGCATCGGCGGGTGCCAGTGCGAGGTTCGTCTTGCCGACCTGTTTGACGCCCTGTGTGGGCCCGAGCACCGAGAGGGTGTAGTCGTCGGCCACTACCAACGAAGGAGCGTCCTGAATGACGCTGATCAACTCGCCCAGGAAGGTACCACGTACGACAAACGTGTCGTTGCCCAGGCCGGCGTTGATGATGTCGTCGCCAGGGCTGTCGATGATGGTATCGTCGCCCGATTCACCGACCAGGCCATCGTTGCTGGCACCGCCTTGCAGGGTATCGTTCCCTTCGCCACCAATCAGGTTGAGCGGCGTATCGACCAAGATGGCACTGCCGTCGATGGTGTCGTTGCCGCCGGCACCGTCCGCTGCCAGCGCGACGAAGCTGGTGGCACTGGCATCGGGCAGGGCTTCGATGCGGATAGTATCATTGCCGTCTTCGCCATTGGCCTGGATGCTCTCGAGCCCCGTAGGCAGGTCGGAGTTGTTGATGACGATGGTGTCGTCGCCTCCGCGGGCGGAGATTTGCAGGCCGGTTTTGTTTTCGAAGGCGATCGTCTCAAATCCGTCGATCGAGACCAAACCACGTCCGGGAAGTGCCGGACCATACGTGATTTGATTCGCGGCGCCGGTGCCTTGCACGTCGAGTATCAGAGCGGGTACCAGATCGATGATCGGTTCAAGGTTATCGAAATCGATCTGCATATCGATCCCCGCCTCAACCAGATCTGTGTCGTAGAGAAGCTTGCCCTCATCCGGTTGTAAACCCGGAGTATAGGTGATCTGTTGCACGCCATTGGTGGATGTGCCGATGACTTGAAGTTCGTCCGATCCGATTCCACCATCGAAGAAAATGGGCGTGCGGATAACATCCGTGCCTTCGACATCAACGATCAACTGGTCGTTGCCCGAAAGGGTGCGTACCTGAAGTTGATCGGTGACCTGCATTGCGGACGTATTGAGAGTATTCACTACTCCGGTGATCTGGAGGTCGCCTGCAGCATCAAGTGAGGCGGTGAGAACATCGCGATCGCTGCTGCCTTCGACGATGAGCGTCTCATTGGCCCGGCTATCGAACAGATAGTTCTCCGCACCTTGCAGGTCTTCGAGCACAAAAGTGTTTGTCGAGTCGGCGGTGCTGGAAATAAGTGTAAATTGGTTCAATGCGTCGAACTGAATGCGGGGTAGCGTGCCCGAAATCACTTCGTCGCGTCCCACATAAGTGGCTGCCTGCACGCGAGCGGCGGCGGATCCGTTACCGACGTTGACGTCGAGATTGTCGTCGAGATTGGCCGCGTCGTAGACGATGAGTTCGAAGCCCTGCGACTGCGTGGCGACGCCGGCATAGCCGGAGATCTCGACCACGTCGGGATCGGCAGAGCTAGGGTTGATAATCACCGACTCGGCCACACCCGCGGTACCTTGCATGTGTAGGACGTCGGTAAACTGACTGCTATCGCCGCCGTGGATGTCATAGTTCGTGACGACTGGTACGAGGTCCAGGTCGAACGAGAAGGTTAGATCGTCGTCGCCGCTTTGCAGGTCGATATCGATTAAAGCTGTCAGCACATCTTGGATATTCTGGCCGATCCCAATCTGGAAGTCGAAGTTTTGCGGTACGAAAACCTCCGTATCACTGACTTGCAGTAGCCCAAACGACAAGGCATTTACGCCAGAGGGGTCAGTGATGAGCAGGCCGTCTTGTGCCGCTGCACCTTCGCCGCCGTCAGGATCGAAGTTGCCCAGCGACAACGTGACGTTGTTGTCTTCCTGGACCTCGGAGCCCTCGCTGAAGGCCGACTGGTCCATGATGGTGATGTTGCCCGTTACCGGATGGATGAACACATCCACAGCCAGCAGATGACGCTCTTCGAGCGGCTCGCAGCGCAAGGTGCGACTGCGTTTGAACTCCATTGCGCGATCGACGGAGCGGAATAGGCGAGAACGACGGGCAGAATTCGAGCGCGGACGGCGTGCCATCAGTGGACCTCTAAGCAGCAAAACTTGGTGCCAAGTTCCGCCGCCGCAACTCCCCCGATTGAGATGTGCAGCGACGGACAACCAAGCGGTCCGTCGCGCAATATATGACCGTCCGTGCACGGTCGAGCAGCCTCCCCCAGCCCCCGAGAAAGAAATACCAGGGCTTGGGCCTCCGACCCCACAAGCAGATAGAGTATCGGAAATCCGAAGCCGTTACAACGACCTTGCGGGTTATTGAAGCTGTTTTGCGTGGGTAAATTTTGGCGGCGTCGCTGGTGGTGCGCACCGATCGAACGAAAAAACGCCAGGGCCACCCAAATGGGCGGTCCTGGCGTTGGTGCTTGTCAGTGTTTTTCTGGTTTTTCGCTCGAAAAGTGCCTAGAACCGCCATTCGACGCTGGAGGTCAGACCGCTGAACGACAATGTGTCGCCGATGTCCACGTAGTTGTCAGCCTGCACGGCGTCGACGAAGTCGGGCGTTGTGGCAACATTGAACCAGTGAATGGCGGTGTAGCCGATCTTAGCCCGCCAGCAGCCCGAGCAACTGGTCCAGGCCAGGCCGACCTCGTACTCAAGCATGGGAGCGACACGGTCGTCTTCCCAGCGGACGATGGCCAGGTCGCTGACCGTCGTGGCGTTATTCATGCGGTAGTCGCCGCGGAATGACCCCACCAGGGCACTCGCCGACAGGTTGCCATAGGCCGAGAAGCAGCCATGGCCAAGGATCCGCTCGCCGTCCAGGCCGACTCGCAGGCCGGTGCCGTCGAAGTCGATCTGGGTAGTGGTGTCGATCACGCCACCTTGCGAGCCACCGAAAGTACCCAACTGGCGGAAGTCCTGTTCCAGACGTCCATAGCGAGCACCGACGAAGTAGTTCATCCAGCCACAGTTCGATGCGCGGAACAACCGTCGATAGTCGGCGTCCAACAGCTGCATCTTCAGGTCATAGTCGGCATTCACCGGGCCAGCCGAGCTGGTGATGTCGGCTGCCGGATGATGAACCAGTGATCCGACCGTTCCCAAACCACCACCCACGTTGGCGGGGATGTCGAGGCTATCGATTGCACTCGATTCGAAGAACGTGTAGTTCACTGCCACGCTGGTGCACATGTCGCAAGCCACCTGGCCCCCCACGCGAAAGCCGGGCTCGTGATCGGGATCGGTCACGCCAATCAGGCCAAACGGCGTGGTGCCCGCGCCGCCGGTGCCGTTCTGTTGCTGGGCGTGATGCATATCCGCCCCCGTAGCGTGCAGGTACAGGAACGTACCCCACACCCCGGTGCGATGCGCCCACGGCGGGGTGCAAGGATCGCAGCAACCCGTGTCGCAGCACTCCAGGTCACAGCTGCCACAGCAACCGTCGTCGCAGCAGCCTGGTGCGTCGCCATAGGCGCTGCCATAGTCGTCGCTTACATAAGCCCCACCGGAGTTGCAGTCGGAGCAGAAGGCCAGTTGCTCCCACTTCGGCTCGTTAATGGATCCGCCGCGGTGCAAGTCGTTGAATTGTTGCGCGCTGGAAACATTTGCCCAACCGCCGGCCAGGGTCAGCAACATGGCCGACCACCGCAGTCCGGTCGTGAAAAGTCTAATTGTCATCTCGATTCCCCCCTAATGAATCTTGACCACCCCAAAGAGTTGGCTGGCCGGTGGGACGCATCCAATTGGGTCTGTGCGTCCGACAAGCGACCCACTGGTTATGGGTTTGTACCGGTTCTGCCGACTACGAGAGTTTTTCGGCGAACCTCATACGGCTTGTTCGCATTGTTCGAGATATTCCGGTTAGTTAAACTGCGCGGAATCTGCGGCCCACGTCGAGCAGGCAGTGCTAGCACTGGCGGGGGGGGCGGATTGCTGTTCGGAGGCTTATGCCTGCGATGATCGCGTGGCGAAAACTACTCGGCCGGTAGTACCAGCGGTACTTCGTCTCCGGCCGTGAGCGTAAGAGTTCCACTGGCCTCGCGAATCTCGCCGTCTGCGTAGTAGGGCCCCGCCGCTTCGACTTCCAACTCGCCGGCCCGCACCGTCGCCAGCGGGGCAGCGGTGTCGGCGAGCCACTCGATGAGCCTGGCGCCCAGTTCGCGAACCATTTGCGGGTTGGAACTGGCCAGGTTGTTCGCCTCGGCCAGGTCGGCCTCCAGGTCGTACAGTTCGAAGCTTTGATCTTCGTAGTTGTACAGTAGCTTCCACTTGCCGGCGCGAATTACCGATTGCGGATGCTGATCGCGACCGCCGCCAATCAGATACCCTGGAAGGTGCCAGTACAAGGCATCGCGATCGAGCGTCGCCTCGGCATCGGCCAGGATTCCAGACAAATCCGCACCGTCGAGTGTTACTCCTTCAGGTAGGCCCGCGCCCGCCAACGCGGCGAACGTGGGGTAGAGGTCGATGCCCGAGACGGGCGTGTGGTTTACGGTGCCGCGGTCGACGAGCGTGGGATTGCCGCTCCAGGCAACCATCGGCACGCGAATGCCCCCCTCATCGAGCTCGCCCTTCTGACCCTTCAGCGGACCATTGTTCGACTGCGGTTGCTTGCCGCCATTGTCGGAAAGGAAAATGACCAGCGTATTCTTATCGAGTGTTTGCCCTGGATTACGCGGGTCGTCGGTCGTCTGCAGGTAGTCGATCAGCCGTGCGACGCTCTGATCCATGCCTTCGATCAACGCGGCGAACGAGGCATTGCGATCTTCGTCACCAGGCGTCTTGGCTTGGTACTTGGCCAACAGGTCTCGGCGTGCCTGTTTGTTGCCGATGGGCGTATGAACGGCGAACGGGTGAAATTGCACCATCAGCGGCTTCGTCTTGTGTTGCTCCATGAACCATGTCGCCGCGTCGGCCATTGCATCCGAAACATGAATCGGCGTGCCCACCAACTGGTCGATGCTCTCGGGCGACTGATTTCTGGCGTAAGGCTTGATGTGTCGGTCGACGTAGTCCTGACTATAGAAGCCTGCGAACCTGTCGAGCGAGCTGCTGATGTGGGGGCCAAACTCACCGTCGTTGCAATGGTATGCGGTTGGCGCACCGGCTCGACCGCCGCCCATGTTCTCCAGGAACCCATGCTGTTGCGTGATCGGCCGGCCGGAGGTGGCGACGTGAAACTTGCCGACGTGGGCCGTGGCGTAGCCGCCGTTATCGCGCAGGTGTTCCGCGTAGGTAAACGTCTTGGTCGGCAAGGCGTCGTCGCCGCGGGGCAGGCCCTGGCGAGGACCCACCAGCAACGTATCCGGACCGCCGCGGTTCAGATGGTCTACCTGGTAAATGTTGTTTGTTGGCCGCTGCGCCCATTGGCCACTCAGGATCGCAGCGCGGGTGGGGGCGCAGTTTGGCCCATTGGTGTAGGCATTGGTCAGCGCCATTCCTTCGGCCGCCAGTCGATCGATGGCGGGCGTCTCGTAGAAGTCGCTGGCATGCCCCCTGGTGGTGAGCGGATTGCTCGTATCGCACCATCCCAGGTCGTCGGCCATGATCAACACGATATTCGGCTGGGCAGCCGCAAACGAACCGCTCGCCACGATCACGCCGAGTGCGAGCAACCAACCACATCGCCTGTAAACGTACTGCATCGTCGTGCTCCAAATCGAGAGCGAGAAGAATCAAGCAAGCAATATCATTATAGTCAAAGTGGGCGGGACACACTTCCGGGGGGCATGGTAGATGCGATAAGTGGCGGGGTTTTTCCCCAACTAGTGCTACCCGTTCCCTATCCGCCGGGCCAAACGCCCGGACCGGCATCGCCTGGCAGCTACGGCGTGTCCAGAATTGGTGCCCAGGAATGCCCCCGATGCGTGGGCGCGCTGCACAGAGGCCCAGGCAGGCAATATGCTATCTATCGATGCAGACGGACCAAGCAGCAGACCGCCACCTCGACGATGGAAGCGCTCCGTCCGGAGAAACGTCACCAAGCCTGCGTGAGGCTTGATTTAGGCGGCCTCGGCGGTCTCTTCTTCAGAGGAAGACTCGGTTGCCTCGGCAGGCTCGGCATCTTCGCTCTTGCCCTGCTCGTTAGCCTGCTCCATCTGCTGCAGCACTTCTTCGTAGTTGTCAGGCAGGTCGTCGTTCCTCATCACCATACCACTCTCGCGGAGGCGTTCGTGAACCACGGGCAGGAACACTTCGGCAAATTCGTGGCAAACACTGTCGATGGGAGCTTCCTCTTCCGTCGAAACGGCGGTGAAGTACAGCTTGTACAATGCACGACAGAATCCATATTCCAGCCGGGGATCTTCGGGCGAGGTCCATGCAATGTTCACGTCCTCGACCGTCTGACCATCGCCCAGAGGTTCGGGCTTCCACCAGGCCCAGAACACGCGCTCGTAGACCGGTTGCCCCTGGTTGGTAGCTCCCTTGAATTTAGCTGTCCGGAACTTCGATTTTGGAATACCTTCGACAACAAAGGGCTGGACACTGGCGCGTTCGACTTGTTCGTAACCGGCACCCCTGTAACAAATGTTGGGGGTGTGACGCGACACATTGCGGAAGTGGCCAACAATGAGCCAGACAGTAACGCGCTGGTCGGGGGAGTTCTTATTGACATAGGTGCGGCTGATGTAGCCATCCGCACCAGCAGTCTTCCTCACTTCCGGATCAACTGGGTTATCTGTTCCAACCCAATCGCCAATTTCCTGCGGGATCTCCGTCTGGAGCAAGTAAGCGCACTGCTGGGCAGGTACGTTCGAAGTCCATACCCAATCCATCATCCGCCACTGCACGTAAGTGAGTGGAATGAGGACAAGGCCGACAACGATGAAGGGCAAGTATTTGAGCATGGAAGGTCCGCCGTGGATCCCAAGGATGTAGGTACGACGCCGTGCGGCGGGGAAATCCGCAAAGGCGGTGGGGGTAAACTTTCACGGTAGGCGGTGCTCACGGGAGTGTCAAGCGCGCAGGACCGCTCAGAAGCGGGCTTTGGATCGCTACCGCGGCATATTTGATACGAACGGTTCGACCGTACGGTTCGCGCGGGTCACTCGCCCATAAATTTCTTCACCACATCGTCTGGAGCCGGGCCATAGTCACTGGGGGTCATCGAGCAGCCCGCCCGTCCCTGGCTGAGACTCCGCATTGCGCTTGAATAGCCAAACAGGTTGGCTAGCGGAGCCTCGGCATGCAGCACTGTGTCCGTACCGCGGGTTTCCGTTTGGTGAATAATGGCTCGTCGTTGCTGCAAATCGCCCACCAGGTCGCCGACATGCTCGTCGGGCGTGGACAGCTCGAGCTTCATGATCGGCTCCAGCAATACCAGGCCTGCCTCTCGCAGGCCCATGTCGAACGCGTGGTTTGCCGCGGTACGGAACGCGATGTCGGTCGAGTCGGTTTCGTGCACTTCGCCACCCAGCACTGTTACCTTTAGCCGCATCAGCGGGAAGCCGATTGTGCCGCCACCGGACGCTGCCGTCTCGAGTTCCTCCATCACCACGTTCAGGAACTCGCCCGGTAGATTCTGATTGGGATCGATCGATACCACGACCGGCGGCGCATGGGCAGCCAATGGGCCGGTGGCGACGAACGGCTCCACCTTTAACCGGACGCTCGCCGCGTGTTGCACACCGTTGATCAGGCGATTGCACTCGCCGGTCACCTCCACGGCCTTTTCCACCGTTTCTCGGTAGCTCACCCGTGGACGATGGACCTTTACGTTCAGATTGAAGTCGCGCTGCAATCGATGCTGGATCACCTCCAGGTGCAGCTCGCCCATGCCGCTGATAATGGTCTGCCCGGTCTCTTCGTTCTCCACTGCGGCGAAGGTGGGATCCTGCTTGCGAAGCATGTCAAGCACGTCGCCCAGCTTCTTTTTGTCCGCCGTGCTCTCCGGTTCGATGGCCATGGAGATGACCGTCTCGGGGAACTCGATCGACTCCAGCAAAATCGGCTCGCGGGTATCGCACAGAGTGTCGCCCGTGATGCTCTCGCGAAGACCGATAATCGCTACGATATCGCCTGCCTGTGCGCCGGTCACTTGCTCGTCTTTTTTCGAGGCATGGATCCGCCACAGTTGCGCGACGTTTTCTTTCTTGTTCTTGCCGGCGTTCAGCACCCGACTGTTCGGTTTCAGCTCGCCCGAGTAGATGCGAACCCAAAACAAGTCGCCCGTCTTGTAGGGCAAGATCTTGAACACCAATCCACAGAACGGCTCGGATGGATCAGGCTTACGGTAGATCTTGCTCGGCTCGTCGTCGTCCTTCTTTTTGCCCGCCTTGCCGGTTGGGTCGGTGCCCGCCACCGGAGGCATCTCCAGCGGGTTCGGCAGGTAAGCTGCCACGGCGTCCAGCAACGGCTGTACTCCCATGCCATGCAGCGCCGAGCCACACAATAGAGGTTGAATCTGCTGGTGGACCGTTGCGTCGCGGAGCACCTTATGAATGAGTTTCTCGGGGATCTCTTCCTCCGCCAACGCCAGTTCCATCAGTTCGTTGCTGTAGTCATAGAGGGACTCCAGCAACTTCTCGCGGTAGAGTTGCGCTTCGGGCAGGTGCTCTTCGGGAATGTCCTCCACGTCGATGCGAACATCTTCCTTGCCACCGGGGAAGGTGAGCATCTTCATCTTGATCAGATCGATCACACCGCGGAATGGATTGTCGGTATGGGGGGGGCCCTGCCCTATCGGTATCTGCAGCGCTACGGGAGTCGCTCCGAGGCGTTTCTCGATCTCATCGACCACCGCGTAATAGTCGGCCCCCTCGCGGTCGAGCTTATTGATAAACGCTACGCGAGGTACACCATACTTGTTGGCTTGCCGCCACACGGTCTCGCTTTGCGCTTCGACACCCTCGCGGGCGCTGAACACCACCACGGCACCATCGAGCACCCGCAGGCTACGCTCCACCTCGGCCGTGAAGTCGACATGCCCCGGCGTGTCGATCAGGTTGATGTTCACTTCTTTCCACGGAAACTGCACGCAGGCAGAATAGATGGTGATGCCACGCTCCCCCTCTTCGGGATCGTCATCCGTGGTGGTGGTGCCCTGATCCACGGCGCCAGCGCGATGCTTCACACCGCTCACCCACAGCATCTGCTCGGTGACGGTGGTCTTACCGGCATCGATATGGGCAATGATGCCGATGTTGCGAATTTTTGTTATGTCGGTGGCCATAATTCTCTAACCGCCAAGGACGCCCAGCGCACTGTAGTCTCAATCGTTCGGGAGCTTCCGAAAATCGTCCGTCAGCATACCGGCGAATCCCCAGTTTTCCTCTTCTATTTCTTCAATAATGATATGGGTATGCTCTGGCCGCTTGTCCAACACCTCGACAAGCACCTCCGTGATACGGCGAACGATCTCCGCCTTATTATCACGCGTCAGACCTTCTTTGGTGAGCTGCAGGTTGACGTAGGGCATAAAAATCCGTCCAGCGCATGAAAAAAGCCAGGGGCCAGAGATCAAGATTCTACCACAAGAACCTTGATCTCTGACCCCTGACCCTGTGACTTCTCGCGGGGGGCTGCGGAAACCGGCCTACCAGGCGAAGTGAGCGAATGCCCGGTTGGCGTCGGCCATGCGGTGCACGTTTTCGCGGCGGGTCATCGCGGTACCTTCGCGATTGAATGCCTGCACCAATTCGTCGGCCAGCTTCAGGTGCGTGGGACGGCCCTTTTTCTCGCGGACCGCCATCAGGATCCAGCGGATGGCCAGCGACTGCTGACGGGTGCGATTGACCTGCATCGGCACCTGATAGGCTGCACCACCAACACGCTTGCTACGGACTTCGATGGCCGGCTTGACGTTCTCCACCGCCTGGGTGAAGACTTCAATCGGCTCCTCGTCCGGCACGCGCTCCTTGATCACGTCGAGGGCATCATAGAACACTCGCTGCGCGGTGCTCTTCTTGCCGTCGAGCATCAGGTAGTTGATGAACTTCGCGGCCAAGAGCGATCCATGCATCGGATCGGGCTTGAGTTGTTTACGGCTGGCAGTGATACGACCCATATTTGGCTCTCGGCTATTGGCTTTCAGCTATACGCTAGATTCGCAAGGAACAATGTCTGGCCGACAGCCAATTGCTGACAGCCGGCAGCGGACTAACCCTTCTTGGCACCGTAGCGGCTACGGCTTTGCTTGCGGCCACTGACGCCCAGGGTGTCGAGTGCACCACGGACCACCTGGTATCGCACACCCGGAAGGTCGCGAACCCGACCGCCTCGGACCAGCACGATGCTGTGTTCCTGCAGGGTGTGGCCTTCGCCCGGAATATAGACCGTCACTTCCTTGCCATTCGACAGACGCACACGGGTAATCTTCCGCAGAGCCGAGTTCGGCTTTTTGGGCGTCATGGTTCGAACCTGCAGGCAAACGCCTCGCTTGAACGGGCACTTCTCCAAAACGGGCGATTTGGAGAACTTCCGCTTGGCTTTGCGGTTCTTACGGACAAGTTGATTGATGGTTGGCATTCTCAGTGCACGCTGATTGAATGGTTACGGTTGGCTCTCCCGAACGAGGGAGAATCACTCAATATAAGGGGTTTTTCCCAGGCGTCAACGGGACGGCCCGCGCCGCCGGCCATTCGGAGCCGGCGGCAGGCCGAAATTCCGTTATTCCTGGCTTTCGTTGCCCAAATCGTCGCCGCCGCCCGAATCGCCGTCGTTGCCCAACAGGGCGTCCAGACTGCTCGGGATGGTGCCGACGGTGGGAGGAATGTCGCCATTGACCCCGTCGGGGACTCCTGATTCCAGCAGCGGGAAGCTCCGCTCCAGCAGCGAGGCCTTCTCGGCCGCCAAGGCTTCCAGGGCCTCGGGTCGAATCCGAACCTCCGACTCCTGAATCGTGCGGAAACCGGTACCAGCCGGGATCAGGTGGCCCAGGATCACGTTTTCCTTCAGGCCGACCAGGTGGTCAGTACGTCCTGCCAGGGCAGCTTCGGTGAGCACCTTGGTGGTTTCCTGGAAACTGGCCGCAGAGATGAAGCTCTGGCTTTGCACCGACGCCTTGGTGATGCCCAACAGCTGAGTAGCTGCCGTGGCCTTCTTGGGCTTGGAACCCTTGGCCAGCGATCCACCAAGCGCCTCGATCTGGGCATTGGCCTGCTCCAGAACATCCTTGGGAACGATAGCAGCCTCTTCGAAGTCGCTATCGCCCTTGTCGGAGATCTTCAAGCACTGTGCGACCTTTTCGTTGGCCATGCGGAAGTCGTACTTGTCGACTACGCTACCCGGCAACAGGTCGGTGTCGCCCGGCGACTCGATCTTCACCTTCCGCAACATCTGCGAAACGATGATCTCGATGTGCTTGTCGTTGATGTCCACACGCTGGCTGCGGTAGACGTTCTGAATCTCGCGAGTCAGATACTGCTGCACGGCCTCTTCGCCGGATACGCGCAGAATATCATGTGGCACCAGCGGTCCATCCACCAGCGAGTCGCCAGCTTTGACGTTATCGCCTGTGTGCACCCGCGGATGCTTATTCTGCGTCACCAGGTGCTCGCGTTCGATGCCGCCTTCGCTGCGGACGATAATGGAACGCTTGCCCCGCTTCTTCTCCTGCATGATCTCGACCACGCCATCGATCTCGGCGATCACCGAAGGATCCTTCGGCTTGCGCGCCTCGAAGATCTCCGTTACCCGAGGCAGACCACCGGTGATGTCCTGCGTACCACCCGACTCGCGCGGGGTCTTGGCCAGTACCGAGCCCGGCGAAACGGTGTCGCCTTCCTTGACTTCCAGGTACGCCTTCTCAGGCATGTAGTAGAAGTCGAGGATTTTACCGTCCGCGGGATCTTCCACCACAATCTGCGGGTGCAGGTCGCCCTTGTGCTCCATCACCAGGTAACGAACGTGACCTGACGCTTCCTTTTCGGAGCGAATCGTCTCGCCCTCGATCAGGTCTTCGAAGCGGACACGACCGCCCGTTTCAGCGAGGATCGGGATGGAGTGGGGGTCCCATTCGCAGAGCACATCGCCCTTCTTGACCTTGGTGTCCTCTTCGAACATCACATGGGCACCAGTCGGCACATCGTACTTCTCTAGCTCGCGACCCTTGTCGTCCACCAGCGACAGCTCACCGTTGCGAGCCAGCACGATTCGCTCGCCTTCGGCGTTCACCACGGCCTTCAGTCGGGCGTACTTGACGATACCTTCCTTATTAGCCTTGATGTCACTCTTCTCCAAATCGCCGGTGGCCACACCGCCGATATGGAACGTACGCATGGTAAGCTGCGTGCCCGGCTCACCGATACTCTGAGCGGCAATGATGCCAACGGCCATGCCCTCTTCGACCATCGAACCGGTCGAAAGGTCCATACCGTAGCATAGCCGGCAGATACCAAGCGGCGCGTCACAGGTCATGGCACTGCGAACCTGAATCTTCTCCAGCCCCAGTTCCTCAATCTTGTGAGCAATCTCGCCGGTGATCAGATCGTTCTCGCTCACGATCACCTCGTCGGTGATCGGGTTAACAATATTCGAACGGCTCACGCGACCCTTAATCGAGTCGGCCAGGCTCACTTCGACCTTCTCACCCCGGTAGATAATACCCTTGGTAATACCCTGGGTGGTCTGGCAGTCGTGCATTGTGACCACCACGTTCTGCGCCACGTCGGCCAATTTTCGAGTCAGGTAACCACTGTCGGCAGTCTTCAGAGCCGTATCGGCCAGACCCTTACGAGCACCGTGGGTCGAACTGAAGTACTCGAGCACCGTCAGTCCTTCGCGGAAGTTCGCCTTAATGGGCGTCTCGATAATCTTGCCGCTCGGCTTGGCCATCAAACCACGCATACCGCCAAGCTGACGCATCTGTTCGACGCCACCACGAGCACCGGAGTGCGCCATCAGGTACACCGGATTGACGTAACCGCCATCGCGGAAGTCGGTCTCCAGGGCACTCATCATCGCCTGGGTAATCTCTTCACGAGCATGCGTCCAGGCGTCGAGAACACCGTTGTACCGCTCGCCCTCGGTGATGATACCGCGTTGGTAAAGTTTGTTTCGCTTCAGCACTTCCTTTTCGGCAGCGGCCAGGATCTTCTCTTTGCTGTCCGGCGTCACCAGGTCATCGGTAGCGAAGGACAGACCACTGAGTGTCGACTGGCGGAAACCAATGCGGTTCATGTCGTCCAGCAGGTCAATCGTTTGCCGACGACCGAGGAAGTCATAGCTATCGCTAATCACCCGAGACAACTGTCCGGACCGCAGGGCCACGTCGTAATACGGCATGCCTTGAGGCAGGATCATGTTGAACATCACCCGGCCGACGGTGGTGTCAATCACCTTGCCCTTGGCGCCTTCGACGTACATCTCTTCGCGGAGGCAACGATCACTGGGCAGGCGAACTTTGATCTTGGCGTGCGTGCCGACCTTGCCGGCAGCGTAAGCCATCTCGACCTCTTCCAGCGAACTGAACACCATGCCGTCGCCCTTGGAGTCGGGCACGTTCATCGTGATGTAGTAGCAACCCATCACCACGTCTTGCGACGGGCTGATAATCGGGGCACCGTTCGCCGGGCTGAAGATGTTGTGCGTGCTCATCATCAGGGTGTGAGCTTCGACCTGAGCTTCGATCGACAGCGGCAAGTGGACCGCCATCTGGTCGCCGTCGAAGTCGGCGTTAAAGCCCTTACAAACCAGCGGATGCAGGTTAATGGCGTTACCTTCCACCAGGATCGGCTCGAATGCCTGGATACCCATGCGGTGCAGCGTGGGCGCCCGGTTCAGCAGCACGGGGTGGTTGGTAATCACCTCTTCGAGGATATCCCAGACTTCCTCGTCCTTCCGCTCCAGCATCTTCTTCGCCGACTTGATCGTGTCGGCGTGCCCCAACTCTTTGAGCCGGCGGATAATGAATGGCTGATACAGCTCCAGGGCGATCTTCTTGGGCAGACCACACTGGTGCAGACGCAGAGTCGGACCAACCACGATCACGCTACGTGCCGAGTAGTCAACACGCTTGCCCAGCAGGTTCTCGCGGAAGCGGCCCTGCTTACCCTTGATCATGTCGGTCAGCGACTTCAACGGCCGGTTCGAGCTACCCAGCACGGGACGCTTGCAACGATTGTTGTCGAACAACGCGTCGACCGACTGCTGCAACATTCGCTTCTCGTTGCGAATGATCACCTCGGGGGCATTCAGGTCGACCAGCTTCTTCAGGCGGTTGTTGCGGTTGATAATACGACGGTACAAGTCGTTCAGGTCACTGGTGGCAAAGTTGCCGCTGTCCAGCAACACCAGCGGACGCAGATCGGGGGGAATTACCGGAATGACGTCCAGCACCATCCACTCCGGCTTGTTGTCCGAATCACGGATGGCCTCAACGGTCTTCAGGCGGTTGATCAGGTCCTTGGCCTTCTGCTTCGAGCCGGTTTCCTTCAGATCCACACGCAGCTCTTCCGACAGCTTCACCAGGTCCAGAGCACCCAGCAATTTGCGAATCGCATCGGCACCCATGTCGGCTTCGAAAGCTCCCTCGCCGTACTCTTCCCGAGCGGCGCGGTACTCTTCTTCGGTCAGCAGTTGCTGCGGCTTCAGCGCAGTGTCACCGGGCTCAGTAACCACGTAGTCCTGGAAGTAGATCACCTTTTCCAGGCTGGTGGTCTTCATAGCCAAGAGCGACCCCAGGCGACTGGGCATGGCCTTGAAGAACCAGATATGCACGATCGGCGCGGCCAGTTCGATGTGGCCCATCCGCTTACGACGCACCCGGCTATGGGTGACTTTCACACCACAGCGGTCGCAGATCATACCTTTGTACTTCATGCCGCGGTATTTTCCGCAGGCACATTCCCAGTCCTTTTCAGGACCGAAAATCCGCTCGCAGAACAGACCATCTTTCTCCGGACGATAGGTCCGGTAGTTAATGGTTTCCGGCTTCTTCACTTCGCCAAACGACCAGCTTCGAATGTCGTGCGGCCGGGCAAGGCTGATCTTGACCGAAGCGTAGTCGTTGATGCGATCGAAGTTGGAAGTTTCGAGCAGGCTCATACTTAAACTCCTGGATTATTTGTTTCACGCAAAGGCGCGAAGTCGCAAAGTGCTTGTCACTCCACTCTCACGATGTCCGTAACGCCTTGGCGTCTTTGCGTGAGAGCATCGAATCCCTTGCGCTAAATCAAATCTGTCGCTTCTCAAGCTGCATGTTGAGGCCCAGGCCACGGATCTCGTTGGTGAGCACGTCGAAGCTGGCCGGGGTGCCGGCCTCCAGCGTGTTCTCGCCCTTGACCATCGATTCGTAAATCTTGGTCCGGCCTTCTACGTCGTCCGATTTCACGGTCAACAACTCTTGCAGGATGTAGGCCGCTCCGTAGGCTTCCAAGGCCCAAACTTCCATCTCGCCGAAACGTTGGCCACCAAAGCGAGCCTTGCCACCCAGCGGCTGCTGAGTAATCAGCGAGTACGGGCCCGTGCTGCGGGCGTGCACCTTGTCGTCCACCAGATGGTGAAGCTTCAGCATATAGATGTAGCCCACCGTGGTGGCCTGCTCGAACTGCTCGCCAGTGCGGCCGTCGAGCAACTTCGCCTTGCCATTGCGAGGCAGGCCGGCTGCATCCAGACACTCGTTGATCTCGTCCTCGTTGGCACCGTTGAATACCGGCGTCACGGCCCGGAAGCCGAGCTTGGCTCCGGCCCAACCGAGGTGCGTTTCGAGAATCTGCCCCACGTTCATACGACTTGGCACGCCGAGCGGGTTGAGCATGATCTGGATCGGCGTGCCGTCTTCCAGGAACGGCATGTCGGCGATCGGCATGATCTTCGAGATCACACCCTTGTTACCGTGACGGCCGGCCATCTTGTCACCCACCGAGATTACTCGCTTGGTGGCGATGTAGACCTTCACCATCTGCAGCACACCGCTGCGAAGCTCGTCGCCTCGCTTCATGCTGTTAAGCTTGCGATCGCGTTGATCGATGGCATCTTCCACGCTCGGCCACAACTGTTTGAACGACTTCTCGACGTTCTTTTTCTTGTCGGGGCTGCGAACATCAATCGCTTCGACGCGGAAATTGTGTGCCTGCTCGGCGACAAACTTGGGATCCTGATCGTGAACCAGCGAGTTGCCATCGTCGTCGGTCAGCTTGCGACCGATGATCTCCTCGAGTTCCTCGACCATCGCCTTGAAAGCGGAGGCGACCGCTTCATTGCCTTCTTGCTCGGCGGCTTTCAGCGAGGCCTCGAATTCCTTCCGTTCGTCTTCCGACAGGCTCATGCGGCGGGAGAACTTCTGGGTATCGATCACGATGCCTTCCACGCCCGAGGGCACTTCCAGCGAGTCGTTCTTCACGTCTTCGCCCGCACGACCGAAAATGGCGTGCAGCAGCTTTTCTTCCGGCGTCAGTTCGGTCTTACTCTTCGGCGAAACCTTACCCACCAGGATGTCGCCCGACTGAACGTACGTGCCGATCTGCACGATGCCGCTCTCGTCCAGGTTTCGCAGCATCTTTTCGCTGACGTTGGGGATGTCGCGCGTGAACTCTTCACGACCGAGCTTGGTTTCGCGGATTTCGACGTCAAACTCCTCGATGTGAATCGAGGTGTAGGTGTCCCGCTGCACCAGCTCTTCGCTGATAATGATGGCGTCCTCGAAGTTGTAACCTTCGAACGACATAAAAGCCACGAGCACGTTGCGACCCAGGGCCAATTCGCCCTGGAACGTGGCGGCTCCGTCGGCAATGACGTCGCCCTTCTCCACTTTGTCGCCCGGCTTGACGATCGGCTTCTGGTTTTGGCAGGTCCGTTCGTTCAGGCCGACAAACTTGCGAAGCTTATGCACCTCGGGACCGATCTCAATCCGCTCGGCGTCCACGTAGGTAACCGTGCCCTTGTGGCCGGCGCGAACCAACATACCACTATGACGGGCCACGTCGCGTTCCAAGCCGGTGCCCACGACAGGCGGCTCAGCCACCAACAGCGGCACGGCTTGCCGCTGCATATTGGAGCCCATCAGCGCGCGGTTCGCATCGTCATGCTCGAGGAACGGAATCAAACCGGCCGAAACACCGATCATCTGGCTCGGTGCCACGTCCATGTATTCGATTCGCTCAGTCGGCACTAACACGAAGTCGGACTTGAACCGGGCAACGATCGTGTCGCCTTCCAGCTTGTCGTCCTTCACTGCCGAGTCGGCCGAAGCCACGTAAGCGCGGTGCTCTTCGTCGGCCCGCAGCCACACCACTTCGTCGGTGAGCTTGGTGTTCTTGATCGCGCGGTAAGGAGTGATCAGGAAGCCGTACTCGTCCACCGAGGCGTACATCGCCAGACTGGAGATCAGGCCGATGTTCGTACCTTCCGGTGTTTCAATCGGGCAGATACGGCCATAGTGCGAAATGTGCACGTCACGCACTTCGAAGCCGGCACGCTTGCGGTTCAAACCGCCCGGGCCAAGCGCCGAAAGACGCCGTTCGTGCGTGAGCATCGACAGTGGGTTGGTTTGGTCGACCACCTGCGACAGCTCGCCACGACCGAAGAAATACTCGATCGCTGCCGAGATGCTCTTCGGGTTGATCAGGCTCCGCGGAGTCATGTCCTCCTGATCCTTGAGGCTCATCCGCTCCTGCACGGTGCGGCGGAGCTTCAGGAAGCCCTTGCGGAGTTCGTCGCAAGCCAGTTCGTCGATGGTGCGCAGACGACGATTGCCCAGGTGGTCGATGTCGTCCACCTGAAAATCCGAGTCGCCAGCAGCCAGACCGAGAATGTAAGAGACGCTATTGATCACGTCTTCGGGCCGCAAAATCATCTCGCTCTCTGGGACATTGATGTCCAGCTTGCGATTAATGCGGAACCGGCCAACGCGACCCAAGCGGTAGCGATTGGTGTCGTAGAACTTCTCGTGGAACAGCGTCTTGGCTTTTTCGAGCTGCGGCGGGTTACCGGGACGCAAACGCTGATAGATTCGCAACAACGCTTCTTCGTGACTGCTGGTCACGTCGTCAGCCAGGGCGTTGAGCAAGTGCGGCGTGACCGGCGGGTCCATTACCTCGACGGATTTCACACCCGAGGTGCAAATCAACTCGGCGGTGTTCTTCGTGATGCGATTGCCGCATTCGACGATGATCTCGCCGGCGCGATCGCTGCCAACCGGATACACGATGTCCTCGACCGCCACCTTGCCTTCGATCTTCGTAGCACTGCGGCCGTCGACGATCTTCTGCTTGTTGGTGTCCGAAAATGCCCTGAGGATATCGGAGTCGAGCGAATACTTGGGATCCATCGCCCGCAACAGGGTGACCACCGAGAACTTGCCACTCTGGTCGATACGGACGGTGATGCTGTCTTTCTTGGTCGTGTTGACCTCGATCCAGCTACCCCGCTCGGGAATCACCCGGCAGCTGTAGACCTTCCGCTCGCCGGCTTCAATCTCGCTGACGAAGTCGATACCAGGGCTGCGGTGCAACTGGCTCACCACCACACGCTCGGCACCGTTGATGATGAACTCACCACCACCCAGCATGATGGGCAGATCGCCCAGGTAAACTTCTTCCTGGACGGGCTCGTCGCCCTTGTTCAGTCGCAGCCAGATGCGGAACGGCCGTCCGTAGGTCAGCCGCAACTGCCGACATTCGTCCGGATCGTAGCGCGGCTTGCCCAGCTCGTAATGCAGATAGTCGAGGCTAATCGACTTGTCATAGCTTTCGATTGGGAAGATCTCTTGCAGCACCGACTCGAGACCTTCTTCCTTCCGCTTTTGCGACGGCGAACCGCTGCCATTGTACTGCAGGAAGCGGGCGTAGCTGGCGGTTTGGATTTCGGTGAGGTCCGGGATCTCCAGCGGATCACGACCTCCGCCGAAGCGACGGATTTCGGGGGTGTCGAGACGTCGTTGCGCAGGCACAGCCATGGCGGGTCTACTCCGTTGGTTGGACAGCGAGGTCCGTTAGAAGTCGAGTGAGGGACGCAGCTCTAGCCTTCGTCCGCTGGGCGGTTAGAGACTGCGCAACGGGCGCGCAGCACAGACCAGCACACTTCACCGGCGGGGCGATTGGGAAGGGCAGGGACGGTAAGCTCATTCAATCAGCCGAGAGGGAGAGCAGGCAAACGCGAGCCGCGAAACGGCAGTTATACCAAATCGCAGCCCCCTTGGGCACTCGGGTGGCACAAAAATTGCTCAATTCTGAGCTTTTCGCAGCCTCGCCGTCGCTAGCAGTGCTAGCAGGGCGTGGCCGGAGTGTCACCCGACCGATATCGATCAACACGCAGCCGCTCGCCCCACCCCCATTGGCGGGGCGAGCAGTCCGGTGTTACTTGATCGAGACGGTGGCGCCTGCTTCTTCCAGTTCGGCCTTGAGCTTCTCGGCGTCTTCTTTCGAGACACCTTCCTTGACCTTGCTGGGAGCGCCTTCGACCATTTCCTTGGCTTCCTTCAGGCCCAAGCCCGTCGCACTGCGGACGACCTTGATGACGCCAATCTTCTTGTCGCCGAAACCTTCGAGAACGACGTCGAATTCGGTCTTCTCGGCTTCGGCTTCGCCGCCACCGCCGCCATCGGCACCGGGGGCAGCCATTACAACACCGCCGCCCGAAGCGGGCTCGATGCCATGGACGTCCTTCAGGTAATCGCTCAGTTCCTTGGCCTCTTTCAGGGTGAGGCCGATGATCTTTTCGCCGAGATCCTTGGTGGTGTCGGAGTATTCGGCAACGGCTGCTTCGTCGCTCATGGTAGGGTTCCCTTTCTCGCTGGACCGGCCTCGCTGGATAAGGCCTTAAAAACTGACTGGATGTTTGTAGTTGTCGATGTCGCTGGGCTTGGCAATCGCTACCAGGGCTGCGCCTAAACCGTTGCTATGTGGAACGGAATTCCATCCGTTGGATTTGCTCGTTTGGCAGAAGCGGAGTGATTCCGCCCTACTCTTCTTCTTTTTCGCTGATCTGCTTGACCTGGCTCGCCAGATTGGCACCACCGGCGAGCAGTTGACCGGACAATGTCGCACCCGGCGAAAGGATCTGACCCATCAGCATGCTGAGTTGCTCGGTGCGGCTAGGCCACTTGCTGACCTGCTTTACCTCTTCGGGCGACAGCTTGGCGCCGTCCATCACGCCGCCCTTGGTTTCGAACTTCTCAAAGTCCTTCCCATCGGCGAGCTTGGTGACTTCCTTGGCCAGAGAAACAATGTCCTCAGCGCCCCACACCACGGCAGTGGTGCCGCCCAGCCCTTCAAAGGCAGGACCTAGCGAAGTACCCTCGGTCGCCCGACGGGCCAGGCTGTTCTTAACCACTAACAGGTGGATGCTCTTCTCGCGAAGCTGCTTGCGGAGGGCGACCGTGTCGTTCGCCTCGAGTTCGGCAACGTCGACCAGCAGTGCATCGCTCACACCATCCCAGCGACTCTTCAAATCGTTGGTGATGTATTCTTTGACTGGCTTGCTCATGACTTATACTCGTCTTGGTGAGCCGCACTCGCGAGCGGCCCCGGAGATTTCACAAAAAATCAAACGGAGACGCTGACGCTGGGGCTCATCGTGGCACTCAGGTGCACGCTCTTCACGTAAACACCTTTTACCGCCGAAGGCTTCATGCTAACGATACGATCGACGAACGCCTGCACGTTTTCGGTCAGCTTTTCGGGGTCGAAGCTCAACCTGCCGACAATGGCGTGAATATTGCCACCCTTGTCGTTGCGGAACTCCACCTTACCGGCTTTGTACTCTTCGACCGTCTTGGCCACGTCGGGGGTCACGGTGCCGGCTCGAGGCGAAGGCATCAAGCCGCGGGGACCGAGGACGCGACCCAGCGGGCCAACGACCTTCATCATGTCGGGAGCGGCAATACAGACATCGAAGTCGGTCCAACCGCCTTGAATTTTTTTGGCGAGCTCTTCTTCGCCCACCTCGTCGGCACCAGCCTCCTTGGCGGCTTCGGCTTGAGGACCTTTGGCGAACACCACCACCCGCTGATCTTTGCCAATGCCGTGAGGCAGAACAATCGAGCCTCGGACGATCTGATCGGCCTGGGTGTGATCGACCCCAAGCCGCATGGCGATTTCGACCGACTGGTCGAACTTGGTCTTGTCGTATGCCTTCAGGGCACTCACCGCTTCAGAAAGCGGCAATGGCGTCTTGGGCTGCTTGGACACCGACGACTTCAGTCGCTTAGATAGCTTTGGCATCGTGCTTCCCCCTTTCGCGGAAGAAGTGTGGTTCAAACCGCCGGAACTACAGGATCCGACGTCCCACGTTTTGTTTGTTTAACTCTAATCCAAGTTTCCGAATTCCCGTGAACCCGGACACACACCCTAGCCTTCAACCACTAAACCCATACTGCGGGCAGTACCGGCAATCATTCGCACAGCGTGCTCCAGATCACGGGCATTAAGGTCGTTCATCTTGGTATTGGCGATCTCTTCAAGCTGGGCATTGGTTACTTTACCCACCTTGGTCTTGTTCGGCACACCGGAACCCTTAGCCAGGCCGGCCGCTTTCTTCAGCAGCACCGCTGCGGGAGGACTCTTGGTGATAAAGTCGAACGAGCGGTCGTTGTAAACCGTGACGACCACCGGAATCATCATCCCGCCGGCTTCCTTCGTGGCGTCGTTGAACGCCTGAACGAACTGACCGAGGTTGATACCGTGCTTACCGAGCGCCGTACCAACTGGAGGAGCAGGGGTTGCCTGACCACCAGGAATCTGAAACGCCGCTTTGCCAACAACTTGCTTTGCCATGACCTCACCAAGGGAGGGCTATAGATGATGAATATCGACTATCGCCGAGCCCTGTTTTCTACCCGCAAAGCCCGGCGGGTGGAAGTGGGGGCGAGAGACTTTTCAAGAAAACTTTTACGCGGCACCAGAAAATGGCACGGAAGTTCCGGTTGAGCACGGCTGTAGGCAGCCTCCACTCGGCTGGCCGAAATACCTAAAGCCCCTCGACCTGCCAGTATTCCAGCTCCACAGGGGTGGGCCGGCCAAAGATGCTGAGCATCACGGTGACCCGACCGTGCGTCTCGTCGATGCTGCTGACCTCGCCCTCGAAGTTCTCGAAGTTGCCTTCCATCACCTTGACCTTGTCGCCAGGGCTGAACTTGATGTCCAGCTTGGGGGCCTCTTCGGTCTCTTCGACGTCGGACTGCAGAATCATGGCCACTTCGCTGGGCTCCATCGGCGTCGGCTTGCCCGCCGAGCCCGTGAAATCGCCGATGCCCGAGGTTTCGCGGATGGCGAACCAAGTGTCATCGTTCACGTGCATTTCGACCGCGATGTAGCCGGGCCACAGCTTGCGTTCGACAATCTTCTTCTTGCCGCCCTTGAACTCGGTGACCTTCTCGGTGGGCACCAATACCTGGCCGAACAGGTGATCGAGACCTTCGATGGCGATTTTTCGCCGCAACGCGTCGGCGATCGAGCGCTCGCGATTGCTCTGAACCTTCAGGATATACCAGTCGAGCCTGACGTCCTCTTCCTCGGGCAAATCGAGCTCAACGGGCCCCGCAGGCGAAGCGACACTGGCCTCGTCCTGCTCATCCTCCTCGTCGTCCAGTTCGTCCTCGACATCCTCGTCGGCTTCGGCGTTCGACTCTGCGTCCCCAGCCGAGGCGGGCGCATCCATCACGGTGTCGTCCGAGGCAGCGGTCTCCATCACGTCCGGATCGCTCTGCGACACAGCTTCCTCATCGGGTTTGCTGGGCACAGGCTCGCCGACGGGCTCATCACTGGCAGGCTGCGGCGCAGCGGCATTGCTCGCTTCGGCTGCCGCCGAATCGACCGGCTCCTCGGCATCCACCTTGTGACCTTCGTCGTTCACGCTAACTCCACCGTTTTCTAGCAAACCGTGCTTGTGCGAATTACCCGGGGCGACTGCCATCCTGCAGGCTAGCCGGCAGGGGGCTCACCAGCGGCACCGCCAGTGACCCAGTACTCGAGCACTCCTTTGATGTACTGCAAACCGAGGTCGAAGCCGAACAACAGGGCCGCCATGATGAATATCACCAGAATCACCACGATCGACGCGTTGATCAGCTCATGCCGCTTCGGCCACGCGACCTTATTCATCTCGGCTTCGACCGAGATCAAAAAGTCGGCAAACTGAGGCAACTGCACCAGCCGGAAGCTGGCCCACACACCGGCGGCTAGCAGCCCCAGCGGAACCAGATACCGCGTCGCCTGATTGTCCACATCCTGCATGCTGTACGACAACGACCAGCAACCCAAAGCGACGATGATGGCGCAGGCGGCAAATGTCACCTGGCGGACGATGCGTCCCTGGCTTCGCTTATAGAGATCGAACTTCAGCAGCTCCTGAAGGAACGCACCCACTGACGTCTCCCGCCACTCGAATAAATGTCCGTACGGGCCTCGGCCGGCTTCCGGGCACGGCGCCCATCCATCCTCGGCTTCGCACATAAAATGGCAGGGGCGGTGGGAATCGAACTCACAACCTCTGGTTTTGGAGACCAGCGCTCTGCCAATTGAGCTACGCCCCTATAAATCACAAAACCGCAAGCACGGATGACCAATGGCCACGTTTGGCCATTGGTCATCCGGCATTGGCTTTTAACTACTCAACAATCTTCGTCACCACGCCGGAACCGACGGTCTTGCCACCTTCGCGAATAGCGAAGCGGACACCGTCTTCCATCGCGATCGGCTTCGACAGCTCGACGCTCAAACGGGTGTTGTCGCCCGGCATGCACATTTCGGCATCACCCATCAGGTTGGCGGTACCGGTCACATCGGTTGTACGGAAGTAGAACTGCGGACGGTAACCGCTAAAGAACGGCGTGTGACGTCCACCTTCCTCCTTGCTCAGCACGTAGACCTCGCCCTCGAACTTGGTGTGCGGGGTGATGGAGCCCGGCTTGGCGAGCACCTGGCCACGCTGAATGTCTTCACGCTTCACACCACGCAGCAGGCAGCCCACATTGTGGCCAGCCTCGGCGGATTCCATGGTCTTATTGAAGGCTTCCACACCGGTGCAGGTGGTCTTAGAAGGAGCATCGGTCAGGCCGATGATCTCGACTTCGTCGCCAACCTTGATCACACCCTTCTCCACACGACCGGTCGCCACGGTACCGCGGCCTTCGATCGAGAAAACGTCCTCGATGGCCATCAGGAACGGCTTGTCGACTTCGCGGGTGGGCTCGGGGATGTAGGTGTCGATGGCGTCCATCAACTCGCTGATGCACTTCGAGGCTTCAGGATCGCTAGGATTCTCGTAAGCAGCCTTCGAATTACCCTTGATCACGGGCACTTCGTCGCCAGGGAAGTCGTACTTGTCCAGCAGTTCGCGGACTTCGATCTCCACTAGCTCCAGCAATTCTTCGTCGTCGACCAGGTCGCACTTATTCAGGTAAACCACGATCTTGGGCACACCCACCTGACGGGCGAGCAGAATATGCTCACGAGTCTGGGGCATCGGGCCGTCCGGCGCCGAAACCACAAGGATGGCGCCGTCCATCTGGGCCGCACCGGTAATCATGTTCTTAATAAAGTCGGCGTGGCCCGGGCAGTCGATGTGGGCGTAGTGACGAGTATCGGTCTCGTACTCGACGTGGGCGGCGGCGATGGTCACTGTTTTGGTTTCATCGCGAACGGTACCGCCCTTGGCGATGTCGGCGTACGACTTGGCCTTAGCCAGACCCTTTGCAGCCTGCACGGCCACGATGGCGCCGGTGGTGGTTGTTTTGCCGTGGTCAATGTGACCGATGGTGCCGACGTTCACGTGCGGCTTGGTGCTGGTAAAGGTATCCTTGGCCATTTTTGTCCCTAACTCACAAATACCTGAAAATTACAGAAGCTGACAAATACAAATTAAAAGGTAACCGGAAAGTCACCGCGGTTAAAGCTGCTGACGCGACTCGAACGCGTGACCTCGTCCTTACCAAGGACGTGCTCTACCAACTGAGCTACAGCAGCAATTAGCCTCTGGCCGCCAGCGACCAACCTCCAGCCAACACGAAATTATCCATGTTTACGCCACGAAGGCTAGCTGAGGCTGTCGAACGCCGATTGCCACAAAAGCGGGTGAAGGGAATCGAACCCTCGTCTTTAGCTTGGAAGGCTATTGCTCTACCATTGAGCTACACCCGCAAACCAAAGGCGAAAGCCGAATGCGGAAAGGAAAAACGCAACTCCGCTTCCCGCTATCTGGTTCGCCTTTCCACTTTCGCCTTTCCGATCTCTTCAGTGGGAGGTGTAGGATTCGAACCTACGAAGGCATAAGCCATCAGATTTACAGTCTGACCCGTTTGACCGCTTCGGTAACCTCCCCCCTAGGGGGCCCATCTCTGGGATTTTTCGCCGCGAACTGGCCGATCTCGCCGCCAGCCGCCTTGAGCGACCGCCACCGAACCCAGTGGGTACCCAACCTGCCGGCCAACCATCGCGGAGAAACTTGCCTGCCACGGCCGCAAGACCCTCGCGATGACCGCTTCGGCGTGGCACCTCAATGCCAGAGAGCTAGCGGAGGGACTTGAACCCACAACCTGCGGTTTACAAAACCGCTGCTCTGCCAATTGAGCTACGCTAGCGCGAATCCTCGCGATATCGTGCGAATCGCTTAATATACAGGTGACACCAGCAGCCGCAAGGGTGGTTCGCTACTAGCACTTACGTTTCGGTCGGGCGGAGCGGGCCTCTGAAGCCTCAAACGCCATGGGCTGGCTAATTCCAGCACTTTTGGAGACTAAACTCCGAGTGATTGGTGAATTTCGGCCAACGTCGCCGCTACGCGGCGCCCGCTGGTCAGCCACATCTGCTGTTCTTCGCTGGAAAAATGCGGTTTCAGCACCTGCTCGATACCCCGACGGCCCACCACGCAAGGCGTCGCCAGGCACAGCAGGGGAAAGTCGGTGCCCAGGTTCACCTGGGTCGAAACCGGCATCGTCCCCAGTCGATTACCCGCAATGCTGCGGACCATCAACTTCAGCGCCTGCGCGATGGCGTAACAGGTGTTTCCCTTGAGCCGAAAAATATCGGTACCACTGGATCGCGTCGACTCGATTACGTGCAAGGGGATATCCGAAGCCTCGAGCCGCACCCCCCCGACAGCGGCACCACTGAGCCAAATGAACTGCGACTCGCCGTGCTCGCCCAATACGTAAGCCCGCACATCGTCGGGATGGACCCGCAGGTGATCGGACAATGCATGGCGGAATCGGCAACTGTCGATCACGGTGCCCGCCCCTAAGACTCGGGACGGGGGCAAGTCACTCAGTTCGATCGTCAGTTGAGTCAGCGAATCGACCGGATTGGTGGCCACGACGAAGATGCTGTTCGGATTCTGGCGGGTCAGCACCGGCACCACTTCGGCAAATAACTGGGCGTTGTCCACGGCCAGGTGCGTGCGGTCGAGGCTCGTGGTTTTCTGAGACAGGCACAGTACGATGATGTCCGAGTCGCGGCACTCGCTCACCGGACCGTAAGAAACCGAAGGCGGCGCGGCGAAAAACGAACCTGCGTGCCGCAGGTCGATGGCCTCGCCTTCGATGCGGCTCAGATTTCTTCCCACCAGCATCAGCTCGCGCACGGTCTCCAGTTCCAGCAGCGAGTACGCCAGGGCGGCCCCGACGTGCCCAATGCCCACAATGGCCACTTTCATCGGCATATTCCTCTTCGCTCGTACCAATCGCCTAAATGTTACGCGAGTACCTCTTCGATGGCGGCAAGCTGATCGTCGGAGAAGTCTCGCTTCTCCAGGCACGCGATATTCTGTTCCAACTGCTCCACGCTGCTGGCCCCAATCAGCACCGTGGTGATCCGCGCGTCGCGCAGCACCCACGCCAGCGCCATCTGGGCGAGCGACTGCCCGCGGCCAGCTGCCAACTCGTTCAAGCGGCTGATCTGCCCCAGGCGCTGCTCGGTAAGGTCGCTCTTTTGCAGAAAACCATGCGACTTGGCCGCCCGGCTCTCCGCGGGAATGCCACCCAGGTAGCGGTCGGTCAGCATACCCTGGGCCAGCGGTGAAAATGGAATGCAGCCGACGCCTTCCTCGCCCAGCACATCCAGCAAGCCGGCTTCCGGCTCGCGGACGAACATCGAGTACTTGGGCTGGTGAATCAGCAGCGGACACCCCATTTCACGCAGGATTTGGCACGCGGTGCGGGTGTCTTCGGCGTTGTAGTTCGAGATACCCGCGTACAGGGCTTTGCCCTGCTTCACCGCACTGGCCACGGCGCCGAGCGTCTCCTCCATGGGCGTTTCCGGGTCGCGGCGGTGCGAATAGAAAATGTCGACATAGTCGATGCCCATCCTCTTCAGGCTTTGATCCAGGCTGGCCAGCAGATATTTTCGCGAGCCCCAATCGCCGTACGGTCCGGGCCACATTGTGTAGCCCGCCTTGGTGCTGATCACCAGCTCGTCGCGATAGGCGGCCAGGTCCGTGGCCAGCAGCTTACCGAAGTTCTCCTCGGCCGACCCGGGTGGCGGTCCGTAGTTGTTGGCCAGATCGAAATGCGTGATCCCCAAATCGAACGCGCGGTGAATGATCGCCCGCCCGTTTTCGAATTGGTCCACCCCGCCAAAATTGTGCCACAAGCCAAGCGACACCGCCGGCAGATGCAGACCACTGTTGCCACACCGCTTGTAAGGCATCGATTCGTAGCGATTCTCAGTTGCTTGGTACATCAGGAAGCTCTCCCGCGGGGATTGCGTATTGGTCGGCTAAGCGCGAAACTCGCGCCGCATCCACTCATCGCCGTTCAGGTGCTCGATGGAGAGCACCAGACGTTCGGGTGTGGCGTGAAGGGTGGTCAGCGAGGCGGCAGCGGGCCTTGGCCCGCCGCCCACCACCTGCATGACAGGCATTTCAGGCGTGGGATCGTCGATCCGCGTTGAGTGCGTGTGGCCACTCAACACGAGGCGCACGCCATGTTCGGCCAACACTGGCAACCACTGTCGGGCGGCATCGCCACAGTGATTGGCATAGCCTTCGAGTGTGGTCCCATCCGACTCCCCCGGAACGCCGCGCAGCGGAATGTGGCAGGCGGCAATCTTGAACGGCGCGGTGGCCATGGCGGGCGAGGCTAACGCTTCGCGTAACCATTCGGTCTGCGCCTTACGGTAGGGTTCGTAGGCGGCGGTGCCGGCGAATACCGGATGGCGATCGGGTTTATCCTCGCCGGTGTCGAGCATCACTAAACCGATTGGCCCCAGCCGCACCGCCTGACAGTACGGCAGGTCCGCTTGACCGGGCCAGCCCGGCAGGCAGTCGTGCAGCTCGCGTGCACGCTGCCCTCGTACGTCGTGATTGCCGGGCACGAACAGCAGCGGCCAGCGACTGGCCCACCCGCTGTCCCGCTGCCCTAGTGGCGCCAAAGTTACCTGTTCGGGGTGGTCCGCAGCATCGAAGTCGTTGCAAGTGTCGCCACACCACAGCAGGGCATCGGGTTCGAGTCGCTCGAGCGTGGCGTGCAGCTGCGACAAGGTTTCGGAGTTTTCGTGGGTGTCGTTCACCATTGCCAGCAGGAACGACTCGCTGTCCGTCTTCGGCAGACGGAGACTCTGTATGGCACCGAATTCCGGTTCCGCACGCGTCAGCTGGTAAGCGTTGCGGTACGCCAACCCCTGGGCGGCGACTCGGTAGTAAATCGGCTGATCGGCCGAAATCGGATCATCGAGTTCCACACGCACAGCCAGGGCGCGATCGCTCGCATCGATGAGTCCGCCGCGGCGCGGAATGACCTGGCGATCGAGCTGGTCCGGCGCAAGCCCCCACTCCACCCAACCGGTGGCGAGACCACCGAGGGCGAATGCAATGGTGAATCCGCGAGGTCCGGGATGCTGCACCACTGGCGGTCCCGCCAACACGGGTCCAGCAGCCACTGTGGCAGCTGCTTGTGCCGGCTGGAAGGCAAACGCGGAGAGAGGTGCCGCGCCCAGAAACACTCGACGATCCATTTTGGCTCCCGGAAGGGCAGATCTACTTCAGCGAGATCTTGACCGTGCGACCCGACGTGTCGAACTCGAGCTTCTCCTCCCGTGCCAGCCAGCCGATTGCGGCCATCGCCATGTCGCCAGGGGCGTCCACGTTTTTCTTCAGTGCCGTGGCGGTCTGCCCCGGCGCCTCGACCAGCGCCGCCCAGACCTGGCCAGCGGCATGGCCAATCTCTTCGGCCGTGAGGGCGGGAGCCGGTTTGGCTACCGCTTTCTTGGGGGCGCTCTTCTTGGCAGCAGTTTTTTTCGGCGCAGCTTTCTCGGGAGCAGTCGACTTCGAACCGGAGGTAGCTTTCTTCTTGGCCACGGCAAGATCCTCTCTCAAACAGTGGTGCAATGACGGGACACCGGGGGCGGGCGGACAGACCGCATCACGCAGCGGGCACGACGAGCTGTATGGTCGTTCGCTTCGCCCCAGAATGCAAGCGGGCAAGATGCTTAATTGGCGGTTGAGGCTGCATCTCGCTCGGCTGCGCGGGCGATGTTTCTCAACATGCCAGCAAACACCAAATTGTGCAGCGGGTACAGGACATACCAGTACGCGAGCCCCAAAAACCCATGCGGGTCGAAAACAGCCGTCTGGCGAATGACGCTATGCCTGCCATCGGCTCCCTGATCGACGTCGAACTCCAGCCAGGCTCGACCGGGTACCTTCATCTCGGCCCTCAACCGCAACAGCCGCCCTGGCTCGAACTTTTCGACACGCCAAAAATCGAGCGTATCGCCCACCCGCAATTCCACCGGATGTCGTCGGCCACGACGCACGCCGATACCGCCCGCCAGCAGATCCAAGAATCCCCGCAGCCGCCACAGCCAGCTACCGTAGTACCAGCCCCGGCTGCCGCCAATCTGCTGAATGGGGGCAAATGCCTTGGAGGTCGGGGCGCCGACCTGGGCAGTACGCGAATCGACGATGCGAGATCCAAACACCGCGCCGCCCCACTCCTGAGGTTTGCCGCTCGAGGCCAGTGCGTCGCTCCAGCGGGTCAGGGCAAATTTGCGGTCCTCGTTTACCAGCGCCCGCGAAATGGCTGCTGTCAGGCCGCGCGGCTCGATGGTGAATACCTCGCGGGCAGAGTCGTCGGCGACGACCGTGGGATTCCGCAAGCTCGAAACCAATTTGCTACCCACCCGCGCGTAAATGGGGGTCACCAGCCCCAACCACAAGCTCGACAAATAGGGAGTCAGCACCGGTACTGGAATCATCCACCGCCGCAGGCCCCGCTGGCGAGCGTACTCGCGCATGATGTCGCCGTACGAGACCTGTTCGGGGCCGCCAATTTCGAATACCCGCGAACCGCCGGCCTCCACATCGATAGCAGCCACCAGGTACTCCAACAGATCTTCAATGGCGATCGGCTGGGCTCGCGCCCGCACCCAGCGGGGGCAGATCATGATTGGCAGCCGTTCGACCAGAGCTCGCACCAACTCGTACGAAAGGCTGCCCGAACCGATGACGATCGACGCCCGCAGCTCGATCACCTCGGCCGACGAGCTGCGAAGAATTCGTCCCACTTCCTGGCGGCTTCGCAGATGCTTGGATAAATCAGGAGAATCCTCGCCTAAGCCCCCCAGATAAACGATGCGACGGACACCAGCGGCCGTGGCGGCGTGGGCGAAGTTCTCGGCGGCCTGGCGGTCCTCAGCCTCAAAGTCGCCGGTGGCGCCCATGGAGTGAATGAGATAGATCGCCGTATCGATGCCCTGCAGCGGCTGATCGAGAGCGGTGCGCTCCAGCACGTCGCCAGCCGCAACTTCCACATCGGGGTGGACTTCCGACCTCAGCGCTTCGGGGCGTCGGGCCAGGCAACGAACCTGGAAGCCTCGCTTTAAGAGCAGCGGTAGCAGCCGGCCGCCCACATAACCTGTGGCGCCTGTAAGCAGGATGCGGCGAGATGAAGCGTTGTGGTTCAAGCTGGCGGCCCCGCACATGGTTTCCTTCGCACCACCCCACTACTGCGGGGCGTCTAAGAAACGCTAGGGTCTGCCGAGAAGAGTGACCAGCTCGACGCGGGGTGAATTAGGCCTCTTCGATGGCTTCTTTCACGGGTTGAACAAAGTGCGGCGACTTGCCACTGGCACTGAGTTCCTTGGCCTTCTTTTCGGCTTCTTTTCGCTGGTTGAACTCATACAGGGCCACGCGCCGCAGCGATTGGTTGAAAACGCCCCAGAAAGCCTTCAGACGCACCTCTTTGGCGGCCTTCGAGCGGCTCTTCCGCTTGGTGGCTTTTTTCTTTTTCTTCTTGGGTTCCGCTGCCTCGGCGGCTTCGGCAGCCTCGACTTCGGCTCGTTTATCTCTGCGGCTTACAACTTTACGCGCCATGGCGGATGCTTTCGATCGACGGGAGGGTGATGGGGCCCCGGGAAACCCTGATTTTAGCGGCCCGGTGCCGAAATGCCTACCGGGTCACCTCCGCGGCAGACTCCGCAAAGCAAGCCCTACCCATCCGTCAGATGCGGATGCCCAGCCGGGCCGCCCGAGCACGCAGCGCGGGACGGAAGAACACCATCGGATTGTTGTACAACCGGCGATGCTCTTCGGCCTTCTCTCGAGCCCAAAAGTAGGTGCCATCCACCAGCCCGATGGGCAGCTTGCCGTCTTCGACCAGTTCGACGACGTGATGGATGAACAGCCGATCTGCATCCGTCTTCACGCGTAGGCCCAGTAACAGGCGTTCTTCAAGCACGGGCCCGCGCGGAATGGCCGCTTCGGACGGCAATGCTGCTAGTACCGCCAGCATCACTCCGGCGATGGCCACCAACCAACCGGCGGCGGGTGCGAATGACGGGGGACACGAGTTGATGCGAAGTGAATTCATATCGCACTTTTTTCGGAGAAGTGACAGAGAGGAGAAATCGCAACGTTGGCCACCGAAGCGGCCGAGTGCCGCGTTTACCGCAACTCGGCAACAGCGGCAAGATCAGTCGGCGAATTCTTCGGGCGGCACAGAGTTTGCGTACGGCATCGATTTTTCGATTCCGGGGGAAAACGCTGGCGACCGTCCTTTTCCGAACTATGATTTTCCAGTAGGCTTCCACTCCCCCCAGGTGTCCGAATTTCGTTGCTCGGATTTGTGACGCGACGAAGAGAATTCATTTGACCTGGGCAGCGAACTCGCTAGAGTGCACCAGAGCCACTTAAGTCAGTCGGCACGAGTGCCCGATAACTTACCTGCGAAACAATCATCGACTGCCCGCGGGCGGTCGATTACCAAGTCAAACTTTCCGGTCGACATTCCGTCGGGAGGACCTAAAATTTCGATTGGCCCGAATTGATCACATGGCTGTGCGCAGCACCGTCCGATTCGCGTCTGTCTTCGAGCGACTCCACTCCGTCGCAATTGACCGGAAGTTTGTTCCACGCCGCTTGCGGCTTCGCCCACGGGACGAAGCCGCAAGCGGTTTTTTGTTGGTAGCGCAGG